>NZ_CCDL010000007.1 GCF_000724085.1 Oceanobacillus manasiensis | reverse complement strand
ATTTTTTAAAGAAAATGCATATAATATATCTTGTCCTTGTTTTTAGGATGGTCTGGTAGTAATAGCGGAGAGGTCACACCTGTTCTCATGCCGAACACAGAAGTTAAGTTCTCCAGCGCCGATGGTAGTTGGGGCTTTGCCCCTGCAAGAGTAGGACGCCGCCAGGCGAAATAAATAATTGTTTTTGCGCATCTTACATGTGCATTGGAGGATTAGCTCAGCTGGGAGAGCACCTGCCTTACAAGCAGGGGGTCGCAGGTTCGAGCCCTGCATCCTCCACCATTCGCCGGCCTAGCTCAATTGGTAGAGCAACTGACTTGTAATCAGTAGGTTGGGGGTTCAAGTCCTCTGGCCGGCACCATTATTTATTTTAAATTCGTACGAGCCATCAGCTCAGTCGATGCGCTTAATGAACAGCAAGAATAACTATTGTATGAGCCATTAGCTCAGTTGGTAGAGCATCTGACTTTTAATCAGAGGGTCGAAGGTTCGAATCCTTCATGGCTCACCATTTAAGCACTTTAGCGGGTGTGGCGGAATTGGCAGACGCGCTAGATTTAGGATCTAGTGTCTTCGGACGTGGGGGTTCAAGTCCCTTCACCCGCACCATTACTCAGGTTATATATTTACGCTGCGGAAGTAGTTCAGTGGTAGAACACCACCTTGCCAAGGTGGGGGTCGCGGGTTCGAATCCCGTCTTCCGCTCCATGCCCAAGCCGGGGTGGCGGAATTGGCAGACGCACAGGACTTAAAATCCTGCGGTAGGTTCTACCGTGCCGGTTCGAGTCCGGCCCTCGGCACTTATAAGCGCCCGTAGCTCAATTGGATAGAGCGTTTGACTACGGATCAAGAGGTTAGGGGTTCGACTCCTCTCGGGCGCGCCATTCTTTCGGGAAGTAGCTCAGCTTGGTAGAGCACATGGTTTGGGACCATGGGGTCGCAGGTTCAAATCCTGTCTTCCCGACCATCTAAATATTGGGGCCTTAGCTCAGCTGGGAGAGCGCCTGCCTTGCACGCAGGAGGTCAGCGGTTCGATCCCGCTAGGCTCCACCAAAATTTATTGCTCTTTGAAAACTGAACAAAACAACTAGTATGTCAAGGAAAAACAGATATTCTGTTTTTCGAAGAAATACAAGCAGAAG
>NZ_CCDL010000006.1 GCF_000724085.1 Oceanobacillus manasiensis | reverse complement strand
CGCCGCTCATTCCACAAGTGTCACCCCCGAAGGGGATCTGCTTGCTTCCTGCGCTCGACTTGCATGTATTAGGCACGCCGCCAGCGTTCGTCCTGAGCCAAGATCAAACTCTCCAAAAAAGTTTGTACCATGTTGACACCAATCAACACGATCTGTCTTAGCTTTCGCAGAATACTGGCTTCTGCTTGTATTTCTTCGAAAAACAGAATATCTGTTTTTCCTTGACATACTAGTTGTTTTGTTCAGTTTTCAAAGAGCGATTTAAGTTTCTGTCGTTTTTTGCGACAAGATATAATTTATCATGTTTTCATTTTAATGTCAACATGTTTTTTAAATTATTTTTTGAAACTGTGTTGCGTGTTTCGTTGTTTATTGACAACAGAAAATAATATACCATACAGAAAAAATAAGTTCAATAGGAAAACGAAAAAAACTTATATTTTTTTATTCTTCGTTACCATTTCCTACTATTAATAGTAACAGAAGGTACAATACAATCGGCTTAGACCTAAGAGAGAGTGGCTTTTTCATGCTGCATTTATGCTTAATATGTCACCACCACCCCCAAGGAGGCGAAACTTTTTCTCACCATTTCCACCGTTATAAAAAAACCGCCATCTTATGGCGATTTCTATTATTGATGCTCACTCCGCTTGGGCATGTACTTCAGGCATTCCTTTTCACTGGCCACTCTACGAAATAATTGAAATAGAAGTTGGTACCTTTCTCGCATAGACCGTTTAACCTTTTGATCAATACGATGGTCTTCCAAATCCATTAGCAATTCTTCTAGTTCCCGTTTTAAAAGATACTCTACTTCCTTTTGTTCCATTTCGTTAATTAGTAACCCTAACATGTATTCACCTCATATTTCATTTTCTGTGTGCAGGTTTCATTTTTAGTCCAGTTCATTCTTAGACAAAATCTACTTTACTGTATTGCTTAATATAAACATTCGGGATTCTTGGCGGATTTTGTCGGTACAAAAAGGTTTCGTGTCTATTTTGGTAACATCATAGGATTACTATTCCCACTTTTACTCCTTTTTCATCCATATTTCTCTATTCTTTCTTTTTTAGCTATTACCGAATAAGTTCTAGAGTGGAGCCTTTATTGCATAGGATAAGGAAAGGACAAGTATTTAGGGGGGCTAAACTTGCAGCATTTTTACGTTTTAAAATTTAACAAATGGAAACGCTGGTTGATTATTGTACTGTTTGCCTTATTTACAGCTACTTTTGTTTGGTTTGAGCGGGACGGTGCATTTTCCGTTTTTTCGAGTGACACACCTGAGGCATTAACAAAAGGAAATGCGAACGAAACAAATATCGCGCTGACATTTAATATCAGTTGGGGAGAAGAGAAAGTACACGAGATTTTGAAACAGCTAGAGGACAAGCAAGTCCAGGCTACCTTTTTTGTCAGCGGGGAATGGGCGGAAAGGCATCCAGATATACTGAAGGCAATCACAGAAGGAAAGCATGAATTGGGAATGCTCGGTTATCGCTACAAAAGCTATTTAAAAATGGAAACAGATCAAATAAGAAATGACCTAAGTAAAGCAGAAGAGACATTTACGAAACTGGGGTATGAAGATATTAAACTTCTTCGCCCACCAAGCGGCCAGTTCAACAAAGATACTATAGAATTGGCAACGAACATGGGATATACAGTGGTGCACTGGAATGTAAACTCAAATGACTGGAACAATCCCGGTACTGATAGCATTGTCGATAATGTAATGAAACATACTGAGAATGGTGATATTCTCCTTATGCATGCTTCAGATTCAGCAAAGCAAACTGCTGGAGCTCTTAACAAAATTCTTCCAGGGTTAAAAAACAAGGGCTTTTCCTTTATCCCAATTAGTGAATTACAAAGCCAGGCACATGCCGAATCAAAAATCGTGGATTAGCATATAAAGTGCAACGTGATAGGTGAAGAAGCCGTACTACCATTTTAGACAGAAAAACCTGCTGTATATCATACACAGCAGGTTTTTAAATCACCTTATTGTTTTTCGCCCTTCTTATTCCCATTCGCCTCCGCCGGCTTGCCTGGGTTTATACGGTGTAATGTGAGTAATTGGTACGTATTACACACTAATAATGTCACAATCATAAGTACCGCATAGTCTGTTCCTTCAGTATTCAATCCCGGAATCCATTCTAGCGTTGTCATAACTACCATTAGAAATAAAGCTGGGATGAATGCACGCTTATTCGTTTCTTGTGCTTTAATACGAGCAACAAACCAACCGTATCCCAAGATTGCTGCAGCCATTAGGATGTACCAGAACACAGACACTTCCCCATCAGTAGCCTGGTAAGGGAAATAAACCAAGTCAAATACGACAAATGCGATTAAAAGCACTTGCACAGTTGGCCAATAGCCTCTGAATAATCCTAACCCTAAACGGTTAATAAATAAGTATGCAAAAAAACCTGTTTGGCTAATCGCACTAAATACGAGCCCGATCCCTATAAAAAAGATGACCAGTCCAAGTAACTCCATAAAATCAAACGGAGAAAAATTACTACGATAATCCTCCCATTTCACAAAAAAGCTGGTAATTAAACCGGCTAACCCTCCTAAAAACAGGGTTTTCATAAAGAAGTTCACCAATTTTCTACTATTCAAGACAACTTCCCCCTATGTATGCAAGAAAAGCACAGAGCCTCGCTGTTACACGCCACCATGTTAGCAACTTTTATAATTTCTTACATTTTAAAAATTATTGCATATGTACGCAAATGCTTACATATGTAGTTTATCACGATGGAAGACATTTTTCCTTACCCTAGCGCATATTTTTCTTTTTCGACACTCATATTAAAGGTGTGGAGGAAGGAGGATTACCCATGAACCGCTTAATATTCATTACCTTTCTTTCTATAACTGCAGTCTTTATTACAGCATGCAGTGGAGGTGGTAGTGCCTCGGGAGAAGAAGGGGATTATGAGACAACAAAGAAAATGGTTGTCGATATATTACAGACCGAAGATGGCAAGAAGGCCCTCGGAGAAATTATGGCAGATGAAAAAATGAAACAAGAGCTTGTCATCCAATCAGATGTTGTAAAGAAATCCATAAATGAAACACTTGGATCAGAAAAAGGTGCTGAAATGTGGTCCACCTTATTTAAAGATCCCAAATTTGTCGAAGGCTATGCAAAATCGATGGAAGAAGAACAAAAAAAGCTGATGAAAAGCTTAATGAATGACTCTGATTACCAAAAGCAAATGCTAGATCTTTTGCAAAACCCCCAAATTACCGACCAAATGCTCAGCACATTAAAGGGGCAGGAATTCCGCTCCCATCTCGAGGAAACCATCCAACAGACATTGGAAACCCCTACCTTTCAGGCTAAAATGCAAGACATACTTTTGAAAGCCGCAGAAAAGCAAGGAAGTGGGCAAGAAGATGGCGGCGAAAAATCTCAAGAACAAAGTGGAGCTAGTGGCGAAGGCGGCGGAGAGCAATCCGGCGGTGGTGCCGGTGGCGGTGGTGGCTCTTAAAACATCTCCTATAGTTCCATACTTTTCTATCTTATTTGCATTAAAAAACAGAGCGGTGAAATGATGCCTCCGCTCTGCTTTCGTATGTTCGTTATTTTACTCTTCCATTTTTGCGACAACTTTGGACGCAATCTTGTGGTACTCTTGTCCAATTGGATGGTCTTGTTGGTAAATGGATGGTGCAAAAACATCTTCTTCCTCATAGGGCTGCTGAAGTGGCAATTGGCCAAGCACCTTGGTGCTTAACGCCTCAGCCAACTTCTTCCCGCCACCTTGTCCAAAGACATATTCTTTTTCCCCTGTCTTTTTACTTTCAAAATAAGCCATGTTTTCTACAACCCCAAGGATTTCGTGATCCGTTTTCAGCGCCATTTGCCCAGCACGTGCTGCGACGAACGCTGCCGTTGGATGTGGTGTTGTTACAATGACTTCCTTACAGCTTGGTAATAAGGAGTGGACATCCATCGCGATGTCTCCAGTACCTGGTGGCAAATCGAGCAGGAGATAATCTAAGTCTCCCCACTCTACTTCTTTGAAGAAACTGTTAATCATTTTACCAAGCATAGGACCACGCCAAATAATTGGTGAGTTATCTTCAACGAAAAAGCCCATTGATACTACTTTTATTCCAAACCTCTCAACAGGAATAATCTTTTCTGCCCGAACTACTGGTCGCTCCTCAATCCCCATCATATCAGGTACACTGAAACCATAAATATCCGCATCAATGATCCCAACTTTTTTACCTAAACGCATAAGGGACATAGCAAGATTCACAGTAACTGTTGATTTTCCTACTCCACCTTTTCCGCTTGCAACCGCAATAAATTTTGTATCTGTATTGCCACCCATTAGCGATGCTTCCTTAGATTCTTCTACAGCCGACTGATACTTCTTAATTACGTCATCAGGCAGTTGTTCAAAACGAAGCCCCACTGTGGATGCACCATTCTTCTTCAATATGCCCACAATTTCTTGTTGTAGCTGCATTTGTTCAGCGGTATTGGTTTTTCCGATGGCCACCTTTACACTTACATGGTTCTTGTCTTCCTTTATCGTTACTTCTTTGACCCCTTCTGTTTCTTCAAGCGATCTATGTAAAAATGGATCTTTAACAGGATTTAGTAATTGAATTATTTCGTCCTTTTTCAACACAATACGTCACCTTCCCTTTCCAGCTATTGTGTATCCCTACACTCATGGCTAGTATAACATAAATTAGCCAAAATCTAAGTGATATGAATTCCTTACCGGATTAGGATTGGTCACCCTTTCATTCTTTTTCCTGTTTAGGTTCCTCTGTTACATAGCGTAGAACTCCCTCATAAATACTTGCTGACATTTGTCGTTGGTAATCATCTTGTTTTAACAATTCTCTCTCTTCTTCATTAGATAAAAAGCCAATTTCCACTAATGCTCCGGGTACCTCTGCATGCTTTAATAAGTATATTCCGTTAATTGCCATTGGCTCCCTATTGGTGTTTTCCATATTCCGAATCACTTCGGCTTGAATCATGCTTGCAAGATGTTTGTTCTCCTCAAATTGAGGATAATAGAAAGTCTGTGCGCCTCTCCACTTTGTGGAAGGCAGTGCGTTTAAATGTATCGTCAGAAAAAAGTCCGGTTCTTTTTCATGAATAAACTCAAGACGATTTCGGATATCTTGTGCCTTCCTCCGGGCTAGTCCTTTCGTATCTTCTTTTGCCAAATCCTTATCTACGTCCCTTGTTAGATAAACTAATGCCCCAGCCTGCTGTAAATAGTTCTGTACCTTTTTTGACACTTCAAGGGATATACCCTTTTCAAGTGTATTATCTTTTCCAACTGCACCGCCATCAGGCCCACCATGACCTGGGTCAATTACAATCGTTTTCCCTGACAAAGGTAGTGACCACGAAGATGCACTCCATTCCTTATCACTTTCAGTCAAAGGCAATTGAATTAAAAATACTAATAAAAGCATCCCTATTCCCCATATTATAAACTTACTTCCCCGTTTCATTTGCTAGTCCCCTTTACCGTAAATTACCTTAGCTTATTCTATGGGACAACTTGTTCGAATATGCCTTCATGACACATAAGCTCCGACTTAGGAGAAATACTATCCTTATGTCATATTTAAGGCCTCTTACGTTTCATTTAAAATAAGTAGTGGTATTATAAAAATAAGTTAATAAAGGAAGGGGAATTCTATGGATTGGCTTGGAATTGGCGTACTGGTTATTGGCATTGCATTTTTAGTATTGGTTATTGTATTAATTAAGCCATTGAATAAACTGGCAGGTGTTTTAGGTGGATTACAAAAGACAACAGACAATCTTCCGAAACAAGTAGATGACATGATGTCCCAAACGAAAAATGCTTTGCAATCCGGTAACGACACGTTATCTCAAATAAACAACCAAATTAAGGAGCTAAGTCCGATCTTCCATACAATTGGAGATGCAGGCAGAGCTACAAATCATTTATCAACATCGATCGCCGATAAAGTAATGAATGTAAAAGTAGACACCGCCGAAGGTCGCTCCTTTATCACAAAGCATGACCTAGAAGGAATTTACGGGTTAGGTACACTAATTTATTACGTAGTCCAACAACAAAAGAAAAGCGCAGAGCGCCGTTAAGAAGCGTAGCGGCTGGAGTGAATCAACTGAAATAAAGGAATCATGATGAGGAACGAATCGATGATGACTTTCACCCTCCGGGTATAAGTGCGACTACACCTCTGGTTCACACCAATCTGCAAGTCTTCTTTATTGTAGGGCGATTTACGAAGTCGCCTAGGTTCTGGCGCTCGTAGCTAGACAAAAGAAAAGCGCAGAGCGCCGTTAAGGAAAAACATTAAAAAAATCCCCAAAATGGGGATTTTTAGTTTGATACTTTTTGATCAATCTCGCTCTTAATGCGTTTCAATTGCTCATCATGTCGCTGCCCAGCCTCATACAGCTTTCTCTCAGCTTGTTTTAACCTCTCTAAAAGTGGCTTATTCTCCTCAAGGTCGTTACGCTTATCCTTGATGTTTTTAACAAACCAACCCGCTGCAGCGCCGGTCGTTACTGCTAAAATAGACAATATAGCTTTATTCATTGAATTCACGACCAGCTACTCCATCGTTCTGCGTTTTCTTTTGCTGTCTTTTTTTCTGCAACCAATAATACCCAAGTGCAAACGTACCATACGCACCACCAAGTTTATTTTTATTGGTTACATCATTTACTTCTCCCGTCTTCATCTTCAAAGAATCTGTAACATCTACTAGAGAAGATGAAAACTTCCGTGTCACATTCCCAACATCTCCCATGATATGAAACATGGGGCTTAACTGGTGCATCTTATCATTAATATCACGAAGTGTATTATTGCTCTCTTCGATAAGACTTCCAGTTTCCTTAAAAATGTTCTCCATTTGTTTCGGCATCTGTTGTACCGTCTTCTCTACTCCACTCAATACTCCAGCTAAATTATTAAGTACGTGTGCTACAAAAATGGCGATTACAATAAAAGCAACCCCGATAAGTAATACGCCGACTCCTGTTAATGTCATATTATCTTTCCTCTCTCCCTGATGGATTTACTGGTACAAGCTGCTTCTCATTTTGTAACATCAGCTCGTTCTTTTCATTTGATTTCTTTGTTTGTTTAAACATATTAAATACTTTAAGTGCTGCCTCACTCCATCTAATTGCTTCCTGGAATGGTTTTGTTTTTTCCTGCATTTCCTCATCAGACAGCTCGCTATAATTGCTTTGAATAAATTCGTTGGTCGTATTTACCGATGTCCCTACATGGTCAACGGTATCGAATACGCTGTTTGTTGCATCTAATTTTTCCTGAATATCGTCAATGGTGTTCCCGGTCTCCCGGATGGTCTCCTTTAATGGGGGAGTAATGTATTGTAGTTCTTTTTCGAATTCTCCGAGCGTGTTGCCCATTGTTTTAATGTTATCAGCAAGACGCTTTAATACAATGGCTATATAAATTGAAACTAATGCAAACGCTAGAGCGAGTAATAAAATTGCTAGATAAAATATTCCTTCCACTAAAAAACCCTCCTTCTTAATTGCATTATACCACTACCCTCTCGAAATAAAACGTGAAGCCTCTTACGATTGAATGATTAACATGATGGGTATAGGAAAAGAAACACGTTTGGAGGTTAGCATATGAAAAAAGTAAAAGCATACGGAAAAAAGTTTATAGACCAATTTCAACGGGATAATGTACCAATACTAGCTGCGGCACAGGCATATTACTATTTCCTCTCCATTTTCCCTTTAATTGTCGTTTGCTTTGCATTAATACCGTATTTTAACATAAACCCACAAGAAGCAGTGAGCTTTATAAGTAACATTTTGCCAAGCGAGATTGCAGGTGTGTTTGAAGAAAACATTATTAACCTTGTGAATACTCCAAGGGGCGGACTACTTACAGTAGGTATTATTGGTGCATTATGGTCCTCATCGGCAGGGATAAATGCTTTTATCAAATCAACAAATGAAGCATACCACGTGGAAGAAACACGTAATTTTCTCGTCGTAAGGCTCATCTCATTAGGACTCACATTAGGCATGATTGTAACACTTGTTATCGCCATTCTTGTCCCAGTCTTCGGTGATGTTATCTTAAGCTTTGTAAGTTCTTTCGTTGGATTTTCAGGAGCAATGGAAATAGTACTTCAAGTATTACGTTGGACAGTCAGCTTGTTGGCAATAACCGGATTCCTGCTTATTCTGTACAGATTTGCTCCAAATAAACGGATTCCTTTTAAGTATATACTTCCTGGAGCTCTAACTGCGAGCATTTTATGGTTGCTCATTTCATTAGGTTTTTCCTTTTACGTCAGCAACTTTAGTAATTATTCCGCAACATATGGAAGTCTTGGGGGGATTATCGTCCTCATGATCTGGTTCTTTCTTACAGGAATGGTCTTAATGATCGGCGCAGTTGTAAACGTATTGAATTACCGCGAACATCAAAAAACAAACGAAACAAAACAAGCATCCAATATGTAAGTGCAAAATCGGAGAGCACACGTTATGTTTATAATCAAAAGAAATCGGCTGGTTGCCGATTTCTTTTTTAGTTTTAGTAAAAATTAGCGTGATATAATTCCTGTCACAAAATGATCCCACCAGTTGGTTTCCTGCGGGCTCATCAACTTCCTCCACGGCTGCTCCCAAAGTTTTAATGGTGTAACAAACGTAGCATTATCACGTAGCTGTCCCTCTGGACCACCTGCCACCCAATCTCCAATTGTGACACCTTCTACAATTTCTAACATATCATCCATGTGGATACCCGTGGCTACCGTTTGTTCCTGTAACCTTCCATCAACAGTCATTTTCCACACTCTGTTTTTGAAAATAGTTCGTTCAAATAGAGTAGCAGCCCCTTCTGCCGAATCTGTGATAATGGTTAGATTTGCGTGATAGCCAGGTAGTAAGTCGATGATTTCTGCACTCTCCTCACTATCATCTGTTTCATCTAACGTTTCCTCTTCCGTTAAGGCAGGATCTTCAAACGTAACATGCAGTGGATAAATACTTTCTCCTTCAACAGATACCTCTTCTTTTGGTGAATCACTAACCTCTTCTACCGTACCTTCGAGTAGTGCTGCTACTTCTGCTACCTCAACTCTTACTGGAAAACCCTGTTCAATCAATGGTCTAACAGACTCTGCAAGCTCCCCTTTTGCATGCAATGCTGTACTTTCTACGGTGATGAGCGGGTTATTAAGTTCATGGGATAGCTCTTTTATTCTTCCTTCAAATGGGCTTTCTACCGTTATCGTATCTCCTGTTTCCTGAAGCTCCAAGATTTGTGCCTCGACTAAGGCAAGCTCGGCAGTTTTTTGGCTTAGTTCATTTTCCTTTTCTGCGAGGTATTGCTCCTTCATCAAATTTGCTTCAATAGGATCTTGCGGAAACTCTACGCGAATCTCCTCGTTAGTCACTTCAAAGGAAGGTGCCGATTCTGTATCTGTTTCAGGGATTTGATAGGCGCTAATTGTTGTAATTGCTGTTTCAATGGATGTAAGCTGACTCTCAAGCTTTGTTGCTTCTTCTAGTAAATTTGCTTCTGTTTCATAATAATTATGTACACTATAGGAAAATAGTGGATCTCCAACCGTTACGTAATCTCTCTCTTCTACCAAAAATTCGTTGAAGGTCCCGCTTTCTTCATCAAGATAAATCGGATTTTCCTCCATTGCTGCGAGCACTCCCGGCGTACTAACCGTTTCCTCTAGATCTGATTGAAAAACCTCGGACCATTCATTAATGTATGCAATACGATCTACCTTCTCTTCTTCATCTAAGAACACGAGTGAAAAATTCGTGGCTATAAATAGTAACACGATGAGCTGTATAAGACGCTTTTTCCTAAATTTCATTATCCAAACCACCTGTTAATCATAGATTGGTCCATGAATGCGAGTAAGGCTGTCAGCACCCATAAAAAGAAGTGAAACAGGAGGACATATACCCAGATATGTAGCTTTTTAATTTCTGTCATGGAGCGTATATAACGTACTTGAAACCAGATAATCCAGAATTGAAAGAGTGATATAGCACCAAAAAAGTAAATGAGCCACGAGACATCGGTGAGATAAGATGTAATGATACCAAACGAGACAGGGGATACATACCAGTCAAGACCATTGAAAACAGCCAAAGGAATCCAAATTCCCCGTTCTATTAACATTACGAAAAGCACGACCTGTTGCATGACAACTAATTTCCTATATGGAATATCTGTTAGCAATGAAAAATAAAGTGTTGGAGCAAATAATATGAACGATGCGAATATCAATCCAAATGCTAATCTACCAATGAGAAACCAAAATTTTTGTTGTTCATAGGCTATTGGGGCAACGCTTTGTGCTTCTGGTGACAAGATGTTTGTCCCCATTCCTAAATAAGCCATGTAACCGTATAGGATTAGACTAATTAAGATGAGCAAAAGGTTAACCTTCCATACGCGTTTTACGCTCTCTGCCTCTCTTATCGTTATGACATGATCATCCATGGAAAATAAAAATCGAAGAAGGTTATTTTGATAGTTCATTCGCTACATTCCTTTTCTATGTAACAATCATAGTAAATTTAAAATATTTCTTCAATTTTATCGTACAATACTATAAAAATCTATTGTTTTTGTAAATTATTGTTAGATTTTCCCGGTCCAGAAGCCATATTCCGCCAAAAGACCTAGTTGAATTACAGATTGCTTCCAGTACATACGCTAGAAATGCGCTACAAAAAATACTTCGCTAGCGGAACAAATAGAGCAAGAAAAGGCCGTGTGAATTCGAAGATTATTCCTTTCGAGTCACACGACCTTAAATAAACACTAGTTCTCTATATACTTTTCAACAGTAATTTTTTCAATAATGGGGCGAAGTGGTCCGGTAGTTCGGAGACAGCAGGGACGATGATTTTTTCTCGTCCGTAGATGTTTTTCATTAAGACTTCATCCCGCTCTTCTACTTCTCCATCGGATAAAAACATCCCTATGACTTCGATGTCTTTTTTACGCGCCTCTGTTACAGCTAGATTTGTGTCTATAATTCCATTTTGGTTATAGTTGGCTGCTGCTGGCTCGCCGTCTGAGAAAACAAGTAAGAATCTGTTTTTTTCTCGACGTTTATCCAGTTCTTTCGCAGCCACACGGATACTGAACCCATCTCTGTTATCCTCTCTAGCTTCAAGCTGCATAATCTTTGCGCCATTTTCTTTGTAAAGCGAATCCTGGAAAGAATGGATAACATGGAAGTAGTTCGGCTGATAATTTTCCTGAACGTCCATGGCATCCTCCCAGAAACCAATGATCGAATGGGGGATGTGGAAGGTTTTTAATACTTCATGAAATAGTGCTATTCCATGCCTTGTTTCTTCCATCTTCCCTTGCATTGATGCAGAGCAATCGACAAGCAATGTAAACGCCGCATCAAATTCTTTGGACTCCTGATTCTTTTTGTAGAAAACCCGTGGCTTCTCCTCTAACATGAGTGGCAATAACTTTTTGGAGAGACGTCCTGCCATGAGATCCTTTCTCGGTGAGTTCTTTTTATGCTCAATCGTTTTTTTAATAACGGTGGCAAGCTTCCGCTTATACGGCTCAATTGCGTGAAGGATCTCTTGATAGTCTTCTCGATCTTTGGCCGTTGGTTTTTCTGCTTCCTCAATTAATTTAACGGCATCTTTATTTTCTTCACCGAATTGATTCTCCGCGGAAGCTCCTTTATTATCTTCTTGCTTATCCAGGGCATCCAGCTCTGAGTAATCTTTATTTCTCGTTTGCTGGGACGAACCTTGAATGGAACCCATTGCCTGGTCTGCATCCTCTGTTTCCCTTGCTCCGCCACCTTTAATGTTTGTTTTGGTTCCTACTTCCAGTTCAAACTGCAGGAAGGTCTGTTTCCGGTCACTGTTTTCATTCTCCCTGTGCCAGGTGGAAAATTCCTCATCAATATATTCGTTATTCTCTTCATCTACTTCCTCGCTATCATCATTGGCCAGTTCGTCTGTTCTCGTCAACTCATCAAACAAGGTGTTCTTTGTATAACTCTCCAAATGGCCAACAGGGAAGACGAAATACTCATCAACCATATCGCGGTATTGATCATGTACACGATACACGACTTGTTCCGCAATGCGTGCAATCGACCTTGTGTCCCTCGCTTCAAACACTTCATACAAGAGCGACTGAATAGTAGCTAGCTGGTCTAGCTGTGGTTGCGTCGCTCTCGGAAAGCTTGGGTCAGGGCTGTCTGATTGCAAGGATAAATAGATAAGACAAAACAACTCATCAAGGGCAAACCCTCTCGTCACATGTGCTGCAAGGTCAGTTGTAAATTTATGCCGGTAATACTGGGTGCGCATGTCAAAAACACGTTTTGTCCCTGGGCGGTCTTTTCGAATTTTTTCCTCTAGCCTTAAATCCTCAAATAAGGTCATAAGTTGTGAAGAAAACTTAGGCAATCCTGCTTCTTCCACTGCCTCCAAGTATGCCTTTAGTTCTGGAAGCTTGGAAAAATGCATGGTACCTATCGTTCGTAAATAGATATCTGACTTGAGCCCACCCATTTGTAACGATGCTGGAGCCGTATCCCACGTTCTGCTTGCAGTGACCTTATTGTCTACCATATCAATATATGCCCCATAGCTATACTCGAATGTGAGGTCAGCTCTCCTTGCTAGTACGGTAGCAAGATCCTGAAGCTGACGAAATAAAAATGTATCTACTTTTGCATCATAAAAACGATACATGAATCATGCTCCTAACTAGAATAAGGTTTCGGCTAAACTCATAATGAATTCTTGCTCTCGCTCTTCATCGAGCTTTGCGGCAATGGCTCGTTGTACAGCTCGGTGTGGCGGGATAATGGAGCTTAAGTCACACGCATCAAGAATAGCCCGGATAGATGCTGCATCTTCTGAGATCTTCCCTTGAAACGCAGCTTGTACGAGATCGGCTGATAACGAGACAAACAGATCTACCATGCGTTCATCCTGTAGGCGTGTGTTGTTTTTAATAAGACTCTTCAGTTGTTCCCCTTCGATGTACGGAACATCAATGACAACAAAGCGGTTCTTTAATGCCTCGTTCAATGGTACGGTGCCGACATACCCTTCGTTAATTGCTGCAATAACACCAAATCCATCCTGGGCTGTTACGATTTCATTGGTAAATGGATTCGTAATCGTCCTGCGGTAATCAAGTACACCGTTAATTAGTGGCAGTGTCTCAGGTTTTGCCATGTTGATTTCATCAATATAGAGAAACGTCCCGTTACCCATTGCGTTCATCACAGGGCCAGGTACAAAGTCTATGACTTGTTTCTCCCCTTCATAGGCCAATGTTTTAAAACCAATAAGACTCTCTGCATCCAGATCAACAGAGCAATTGACACTATACATCGGCTGGTGAAACAGGCTTGATAGTGTTTCTGCAAATTTCGTTTTCCCCGCTCCAGTTGGCCCTTTCAACAAAATGTTTTTTCCCATACTAAGCGCTGAGATTGCATCTATTAGTAGATCCTCATTTGGTGGCATATAGCCTCCAGGTCGAATTAATTCACTCAAGTTATCCGTCGTTCTCTTCTTTTCATCTAATAATTCACTTATTTGTTGTGGTAAATCATATTGTGCTGTCATTGTCATACGTAACTCCTTTCCCTGTTATTGTACCTTTTTTGAGGAAAATTAGAAAAGAAAGGGGCTTTTTGTTAAAACAAAGCGGGAAGTTGTCCATTTCTAATTCCCCAAAATGGAAAAGAGTTTAACTCTGTATGTTTACGTTATACTTCGTAGCACTATATTCTTTGTTGCAAGAGAATCCACAAAATGTTCGTTATGGTCGACTCCTATCATGGTAGGTTCATACCTCTTAATTGAATTTATTAGTTGTTCAATGATCATCATATCTAGATAGTTGGTAACCTCATCCCAAATAAATAAGGAATGATTACCAAGTAATGCATGTGCGAGGAATACTTTTTTCTGTTCACCTGCACTCCAATGAGTACTTGATTGATCTGCAAAGCGAGAGCGTGTAAAACCTAATTGATGGAGCAAATGTAAATAAGTCTCTTTTTCATCTGCCGTGAGTTCATTCAAGATAGTGGCATAATCTTCATTAAGCTGATTTTTTTGATTTAAAACAGACAACTTGTCAGGCAACCGTATATTATAGTCGCCGGCAATTTCAAACTGACCGTTCCCAAGAATAAAGTTCAATAATGTTGATTTACCTACACCGTTTTTCCCAGTGATAAACAATCGATCCCCTGGATACATGTCCACGTTAATTGGCTCGAATAATGGCTTCCCTTCTCGTAATATTGAAAAATTTCTCAAAAAGAGAATTTGCTTTGTTGGCCGCTCTACATGAATCTTCAAACCTGCAACTTCTTCCACGTTACGTATAAGATCTTGCTTATCTTTTATTTTCTCTTCCGTTCTCTTTTTAATAGCTTTTGACCGCTTCATCTGTTTTGCGGCTAACCTTCTCTCAGCCGCATCTTTTGAGCTGTTTTCTCTCTTTTGTCCCCAAGCACCAACCCTTTTTGAAACAGCATCAAGACGATTGATCTCATTAAATAGCTTTTGATTCGTTTCTTCCGCTAAATTATCCGCGTTCTTTTTCTCAAGCTGCCATGTATCGATATTACCTTGCAAAACGTCTATGCTTTCTTTGTTAATCGCAAGGACATGATCCACAAACTGATTTAGAAAATGTTGGTCATGACTAACCACAATAAATCCTTTTTTCCGATTTAAGTACTCCCCAACTACTTTTCTCCCATGGACGTCTAAATTATTTGTCGGCTCATCAATTAATGGGAAGCAGTGTTCATTTAGAAATAATCCAATTAACAGGATTTTTGTTTGCTCCCCGCCGCTCAAAATATGAAAGTCTTTGTCCAAAATGTCAGCAGGGAGGTCCATACAGGATAGCTCAAGCTCCATTTCCCAGCGCTCAGTCAAAGGATTTACTTGAAGCAACAGCTGCTCTGCTGTAATGCTTATCGGGTCTGGATAAATGGGAAAGTACTTAAACGGAAGGGACGATTGTACAGTACCTTCATGGTCTAATTGATTTAAAAGGATTTTAAATAATGTCGTTTTTCCACGGCCATTTCTGCCAATCAAGGCTAGCTTCCAATCTTCATGGATGTTTACCGATACATTATAGAAAAGTGGTGAAATCATGGAGGGGTATTTAAATGTCATATTTTTGACGAGTATGTTTCCTGACATAGCTAGTGGCTCCTTTTACGTAACATGGCAATTCTGCTAACTCAGTGTTAAATAATTAGGCGGTTTATAAGGTCGTGTCCTCACTATTAGAGAAATCAATTTCAACCTCCAATCCTTCCCCTAGAATCTGACCATTATGGTCAATCGGTGAATCTATTTTCAGTGTTGCTTTCTCAATTTCTTCTACAGTAGAATCTTTAAGAAGAAATGTAAATTGACGAAGGTTACTCTCATTACCATACTTTTGGTTCGTTTCAAGGACTGACATATGAATAATACTACTCATAAATTCATCCGGCTGTTGAATCAATTCTCCAGTATTTGTTGATAGTTGTAGATGCTCATTATTAAAAGTAAAACCGTCTCTAAGTTCTCTGTTTAATTCAAATTTAATTTGTACATTAACCATTTCCATCAATTTATTATGATCTTCCGTTCTAAATTCCACTGTACTTCGCCCTTTTACCACTTCTGCCATTTCGATAGTTACAGCTATTGGACCCATTTCATATGTGCCAACATCTTCAAACTTTTTGTATCTGTAATATTTTCCGAAACTATGTAAACCAAACTTATGATCTTGAATAAGTGATGGGATTTGGGTAGATTCCCTGTCCCCATCATTATTACAACCACTTAATAATATAACGATTGATAAAGCTATGAAAAATACCGTTATATACCTCAATTAATTCATCCTTTAATAATGTTAAATACTACACTTTGCCGGGGATTTACCTCCCCCAACAAATGAATCGGATTATTCTGTGTCTGAAAATCTTACCATACCTATTAAAAAATTCAACTAGCTTTTACAGGTATCACGGCTTTATTTCTTCTTTGTATACGGACTTTTTCAATTTAAAAAAAGTGAACAAATAAACACCCGGTTTAATAAAATAATACAGTAAAAATATCATTACTTTATAAAAACACCTGGTTAAGGAAGTGTTATTGTGGCAGCTATTACTGGAAATGATTTTATAAAACGTTTAAATCAACTGGATACTGAAATTTGGCTGGATGGAGAAAAGGTGGAGGGGGAAATTTCTGAGCATCCAGCATTCAAAGGAATTCTTCAAACAAAGGCTTCCCTATATGATATGCAACATGACCCTGTGATTAAAGAGGAGATGACTTTCCCTCACACAGAAACAGGGGAGGCTGTTGGGCTTTCCTTCCTGCAACCTAAAACAAAAGATGACTTAATAAAAAGAAGAAAGGCAAGTGAGCATTGGGCTAAACGTACAGGTGGATTGATTGGGAGAAGCCCCGATTACCTCAATACCGCTATAATGAGTTTCGCCTCTTCTTCTCCCTTACTAAGAGGAAGAGCCAACTGTTTTCCGGAAAATATCCAGTCCTTATATGAATTGGCGATGAAAAAAGACCTTTCATTCACCCATACATTTGTCACACCCCAAGTAAACCGTTCAGAGTCATACTTAGAATCCTCTGAGGAAGAACCCATTGTAGCCCGGGTGGTTGATAGGAATGAAGAAGGGATTGTAATTAAAGGGTCACGACTCTTAGCTACTCAAGGTGGGTTAACCGACGAAGTATTAGTTATTAGTACTCCTAAATTTTTGCTAAATGAAGATGAAGCTTTTGCCTTTTCCATTCCCTCAGATACGAAGGGGTTAAAATTCATTTGCAGAGAGCAGTTTGTTGGTGGGGATTCTCTTTTTAATCACCCCTTAAGCTCTCGTTTCGAAGAGATGGATACCATTCTTGTTTTCGACAATGTACTCGTTCCGTGGAATCGAATTTTCTATTATGACAATGCTATTGTCGCCGCAGATTTCTCATACCAAAGTTCTTTTCACAGTTTTACGACCCACCAAGTCATAACCAGGCAAATTGCTAAAACGGAATTCATTTTAGGCCTGGCTGAGCTCCTTGTGCAGACTATTAACGTGAGAGAATATCAACATATTCAGGAAAAGCTGTCGGAGATCATTATTGGTCTAGTAACAATGAAAGCTCTATTGGAAAAATCGGAGAATGATGCGGAGTTGGATCAGTGGGGAGTCATGCGTCCGGATATTGTTCCGCTTAAGGTTGCCAATAACATCTTCCCTAAAATGTATCCCCGCTTCACCGAAATTATTCAATTAATTGGCGCTAGTGGCCTGGTTAGTCTGCCTACTGAAAATGCATTTAAATCGTCTATTCGAGCAGATCTCGATCAATATCTTCAAGCAGCAACTAGTAACGCCGAAGATCGAGTGAAAATATTTAGGTTAGCCTGGGACCTAACAATGAGTTCATTTGGAACGAGACAAACCCAATATGAGAGGTACTTTTTCGGAGACCCAATCCGATTATCCGGCCGCCTATACAATGCATATCGACTTGATGATTATGTGAAAGAAGTTAGGCATTTTTTAGACTTGGGAACGGAAGATTAACAAGATATCATTTGGAATTTAAGGACAAAATCAAAGGTTTCTAGTCAAGTCTGTTCTATTAGACTTTAAACATATAGACAGCGTTTATTGTTAATATGGGTTATGTTTTATCTTATAGAAAAAATGAGGTGTCCTGTTCATAGATAGTAATATGATAATAAAGGACCGTCCATGGGGGTACATGGAACGGCCTAATGTGTAAAATTCCTTCGAGGGGAAGCTGACAATTTGATTTTAAAAAGTAACCAACCCAAAGGCTTGCTAGGCGTTTAATGGGTGGTTACTTTTTTGTTGCGACAGTTATAGGTATTAAAAAGATGGACTATCTAGATGCCAGGTCTCTCAAAACCGGAGAATTTATCTTATAAACAAAAGAATGTGAAATTTTTGGGATTACTTACGTTTATCGAAAACCTATGCAATCAATAGAGAGGAAGTGTTCCGAAATAGATTTTAATATAATTTCAAGCAATTAAAAGCAGCGGGTAGAGTTTCAAGGGTACATTATTAATAGCCATAATGACTTATAGCAACATGTTTGCCATAAAAAAAGCACTCCCCAAAATGGAAAGTGCCCGTTATATTAACGTTCTTGTCTATATTTAGTGTTATTCATTAGAATCTCTTGTAGCATAGTTTTAGAATAATGATTAGTTATAACGTACGATAATTTTATCAACACACACTTATAGGTTCCTATAAGCCTCTTGAATAGCCTCACTTGTAAATCCAAATTCACTTATAATTTTATTCCCTGGAGCACTAGCCCCAAATCTATTAATACTCAATGAAGTGCCTTGATCACCTACATACTCTTCCCAACCAAACTTGGATCCCATTTCGATTGAAATACGCTTTTTCACCGCTTCTGGTAATACAGATTCCTTGTATTCAGGTGATTGTGCTTCAAATAGATCAAAACTTGGTAAGGAAACGACGGATACATCGACGCCTTCTTCCCCTAAAGCCTTTTGCGCCTCCATTGCTAGGCTTACTTCTGAACCAGTAGCAATAAGGATGCCTTCAGGCAATTCACCTTTTTGAGGGGAGATTACATAGCCACCTTTAGCTACATTTTCATCCGCATTTTCTTTTGTTCCTTCGATGACTGGTAGGTTTTGACGACTTAACACTAAAATGGTCGGTGTATCTTTAGAAGTCATCGCAATTTTCCATGCTGCACGGGTTTCATTACCATCCGCTGGACGAATAACATGGACATTTGGCATCGCACGTAAGCTTGCTAATTGTTCGACTGGTTCGTGTGTTGGACCGTCTTCTCCAACTGCTACTGAATCGTGAGTTAAGACATATGTTACAGGAGCATGTTGAATTGCGGATAAACGGACGGCTGGTCGTAGGTAATCGACAAATACGAAGAATGTTCCGCCATATATATGTGTCCCACCATGAAGTTGAATCCCATTCATTGCACAAGCCATTGCAAATTCACGCACACCAAACCAAATGTTGCGTCCTTCGTATTGACCGGGTTGGAAATCCTTTTCAGCGGCGACCATCGTATTGTTTGATGCAGATAAATCTGCAGAACCACCCCAAAAGCTTGGTACAGCTTTTGATAATGCTTGAATCATTTCTTTACTAGAAACACGGCTCGCTTGGCTTTCGCCTACGTCATAAGTCGGTAGCTCGCTATCCCAGCCTTCAGGCAACTCACCAGCAAATGCTTGTTTAAATTGCTTAGCTAATGCAGGGTATGCTTTTGCATAAGCTTCAAACGTTTGATTCCATGCCTCTTCAGCAACTTGACCGCGATCTTGAATAGATTCTTTAAAACGGGCAGCCGCTTCTTCCGGAACTGTAAAAGCTGGGTAATCCCAACCATACGCCTTCTTAGCTGATTCAATACCTTCTGTGCCTAATGGTGCCCCATGAACCGATGATGTTCCAGCATTCGGAGCGCCAAACCCAATGACTGTTTTTACTTCAATTAATGTTGGTTTTTCTGTTTCTGCTTGCGCTTCTTCAATCGCTTTAGAAATCGCGTTTAAATCTGTACCGTCTTTCACTAAGAGATGCTGCCAACCACTTGCTTCAAACCGTTTACCGACATTTTCAGTAAAGGCTTTAGTGGTAGGTCCATCTAGTGAAATATCATTTGAATCATATAAAACAACCAATTTGCCTAATTTTAAGTGTCCCGCTAATGAAGCAGCTTCTTGGGAAACACCTTCCATTAGATCACCATCTCCACAAAGTGCGTAGGTATAATGATCAACGACATTATAGTCTTCACGATTATAGGTTGCGGCTAAATGTGCTTCTGCCATAGCCATTCCAACAGACATCGCGATTCCTTGGCCTAATGGACCAGTAGTTGCTTCTACGCCGTCTGTGTGGCCTACTTCTGGATGTCCAGGTGTTTTGCTGTCCCATTGGCGGAAACTTTTCAAGTCATCTATTGTAACTTGATATCCTGCACAATGAAGCATGCTATATAGCAATGCAGAACCATGACCTGCTGATAGCACAAAACGGTCGCGATCTACCCAATTACGTGATGTTGCTGGATTAATTTTTAAGTGCTTTGTCCATAAAGCATATGCCATTGGTGCAGCCCCCATAGGTAGACCTGGGTGCCCAGAATTTGCTTTTTGAACGGCATCAATACTTAATGTACGTAACGTATCAACACCAAGTTGATCAATTTTATCAAACATATACATTTCTCCTCCCAAGAAAAGAGGCTTTTAAACAATCTGCGATAGAGATTGCCAAACCAGCCTCTTAAGATTTTTACTTTATTGTTTTTCCAGTCATGTCTTCATAATCTTTACTCATAATTTCCCATGATTTCTCAATTTCATCATCTAATCCAAATAAACCACTACGGCCTACAATATAGATATCGGGACCCGCTGCATCAATCTTTTTAAATGATTTCCGATTAGATGATCCATCCATTTCGATAACATATTGATAATCCTTTTCTTCTCGTAATTCTCTTAATGCGACAATTTTATCAAGGGTGCCATCGATAAAACGTTGTCCAGCGAACCCTGGATCAACTGTCATGATGGTGATTTTATCTACTAATTCAATATAAGGGAAAATAGTCTCAATAGGCGTTTCTGGATTTAGTACCACCCCTGCTTTTAATCCGGCATCATGTATTTGATCAATCAAGCGGAAAGCCAAGCCATCAAGTACTTCTGCATGCATGCATATCCATTCACACTTCATATCAACTAATTGTCCAACCCAGAAACTTGGATCTGTGACCATAAGATGGACAGACATTGGTAGATCACTTATTTTCCGTACTTCATCAATGAACCATGGGGATAATGTAATATTTGGAACATAATGCCCGTCCATTATATCAATGTGATAAGAATCTACATGATCATTTAAAAACGTAATTTGCTCTTTAAATTTATCTAAGTCCATTGTCATCAATGATGGTGAAAATTCTACTTTATTCATAATCTAGTTATCCTCCTTGAAATCTTGCAACTACACTTGGTTAGTAAATTTGAATATCATCTAAATCAATATCGTCCTCTTCTACCTCTTCTTGTGCTTTAACATCCTCTTCCGTCACGTTTTTCTTAATTAAAGCCAAGGCTATTCCTGTTACAAGCACATTCACTAATATTGCTACGGCCCCGGTCCATGGTTGTGACATGGTTGGTAACATCAACACACCACCAAATGGCACAGTTGCATCTGCTCCTAGAACCATTGATGTAGCACCACCGGCCGCTCCACCAATTGCTACTGCGATTACGCAACGAACAATATCATTCATTACAATTGGAATGACACCTTCGACAATATTAATGACACCCATTGGTACAGCAGACTTCAACGTCTCTTTTTCCACTGGTGTATAGATTTTCTTTCCAAATAACTTTGCTATAAAGTAAGCTAACCCAAATCCAATTGGAGTTGCTGTGTTTACTAGTTGTAATGCCGTAATAGGCCCGTTAATTCCTTCAGCCTGCATTGTCAGTACAAAGGCAAATACTGTTTTGTTGATCGGACCACCGAAGTCAACTCCACTCAATAAACCTACAATCGCACCAAATACCAACAAGGAAGAAGAACCTAAACCTTCCAACGCATTTGTTAATAAAGAGGTAAAACCAGCGACTGGTAAACCAATCACATAAACCATGATTAAACCACCAATAATGGAAGTGAAAAATGGTATAATTAAAGTTGGCATTAAGCCTTTAGCCCACTTCGGTACTTTAAAATGTTTTAAAATAGCTACTGCAAGATAACCCGCTAAGAAACCTCCTAAAATCCCGCCAATGAATCCAGCACCAATTGCATTAGCAGTTAAACCGATAATAAAACCTGGAGCTATTCCTGGTTTTCCAGCAATGGAGTATGAAATACCAGTAGATATAACGACAGGTAATAAGCCTAAACCTGCTCCACCCATTGTTGCTAATGCATCCCATATGGTAAACTCACCTTGTATTAATTCAGATTGACTCGTCCCACCAAATGCCATACCAATTGCTATTAAGAAACCAGCTCCGCATACAATTGGTATCAAATATGAAATCGCGGTCAATAAATGACCTTTAAGATTTAAATTTTTTATTTTACTCATTTTCACCCCTCCTATATAATCCGAACCTTAATTACACAAGGCTTCTTGCACATCTGAAGCATTTTTCGACTGTAGCATTTTTTCGATGACTTCATCATTACCTAGTTTTCTAGCAAATAGTGATAATAGTTTTAGATGCGTTTGTGCACCGTCATTCTCTTTTCCAACAGCAAACAGAATGATCCCCTTAACGCCATTCCCATCTAGAGTTTCCCAAGGAATTTCTTCTTGAGTAATACCGATAGCTACTCCTATTTTATTGACTGCTTCACTATTCCCATGTGGAATAGCAATATAATTTCCGATCCCAGTTTGTCCTACAGCTTCCCTAGCATATATATCTTCCAGAAACACTTCGACATCTGAAATGTATTCATTTTTTAATAATACTTCTGCTAATTCTTGTAATGCTTCCTCTTTATTTTTTGCACTCAAGTCTGTTTTGATTGTTTTTAAATCTACAATATCTTTTACTTCCATGCTTTTTCTCTCCCATTCTATTACGTTAGTTAATTCTTTTGATTTACGACTTCTACCGCTTTTTCAATTAATTTATTTGGAGATTTCACAGCTATTTCCGTCGTAACTTGAATGATTCGCTTTCCTTCAAAACGTTCTCTTCCTGCAATTTTAACGTCTGCAGCGATGATAACGATGTCCGCTTCAGCAATTTGTTCTTGTGTTAATTCACTTTCTGTTCCAATTGTCCCTTGTGTTTCTACTGAAATTTCATGACCTGCTTTCTTTCCGGCATTCTCTAATTTTTCCTGTGCAATATATGTGTGTGCAATCCCAACTGTACATGCTGCTACTCCTACTATTTTCATCATGATTCCTCCTAAGTTTTTTTAATTTCTTTATTCAACGTTTCTTCGTCACTACAATTTAATAATCGAGATAAATACGCTTCATCTGCTAAAGTTCGCGTGAACGAGGATATTCTTTTTTTCACCTGTTCATCTTCATTTTCTTTTAATAAAATAACTATTAGTAAACGGATATCCTTCGTCTGCCAATTCCATGATAGTATGGGGTTTGCTAGTCGGATAAACATAATCTGACTCTTCTTTATTTTATCGCTTTCAATATGTGGTAACATGACATGCTCTGCGATTAATGTGCTACCTGCCATATCTCTATCATTTAACTGGTTAATGATCTCCTCTTGTTGCGAAGGGTCTTCCTGACATACCATCTCAGAGATAAATGTGTGTACTTCTTCTTTTGTTGTTAGCCCACAATCAAAGTAGACGTGATAGAGTAAATTATTTTCCATGATAAATCTCCTCTATTTTTCTCTGAAGTCTCTTTTGGTCATCAATTGAAAACAGAGCACTCACTAATAAAAAGTGAATTGGTACTTCGTCTTTTATATGAACCGTGCTCAGGATTAACTCAGCATCTGAGTATTTTTCTTTAAACGTTTTCATATTTTGGGAAGCTACTACATCAACAATTTCTAGCTCAGGAAATTTTCTTGAGACCTTTGCTTTTAAAAGCTCCGAGGTTCCAATTCCCGTAGTACACATAATAAGTGTTTTTATAGGACGTTGATGTTGGCCTGTTACAATTACCTTTGCAAAATAAAGCGTGATAAATCCATTTTCATCTTCGTTTATCTCTGGTAAGTTGAATTTTTTACTTACAAATTCAGATACACTTGTTACACCCCAAAAAACATCTTCATACGTTACTTTAATTTGGCTTAACAAGCTATTTTTTGTTCGAATTTTGTAATCTAATCTATTAAGCATAGGTTTGATATGGTTGGCTAAATCAGTAAAAATGGATTGGCTATCTATATCAATTCCTAAGTGAATACGCATCCCTTCAATATACGCTTGCGTAACTTGGATGACCTCTTTGGAAAAAGTAGAGGTTTTAGCAAGAGATCCCTGCATCCTTGATGACACTAAATACTGATATAGAAACCATATCTCAATATCTGGCAAAGTACTGTTTAAATACTTTTCTATATTATTAACAACAGCTTTAGCAACCGGATACAAAATATAATCTCTTTTCATACTTTCCATTTCTTCAACAGAAACCTTATCTGGAAACAATAAGGATGGAACTTTCCTTGTGCGACTTAATAATATATATAAGTGCGAGAAAATGTTTACATTATAAGGGTAAGGAATTGTTATATCTAAATCCTTTTCTATATCTCTGATCTGACCTAATATAAATAAAACATCATGCTTATTAAAATTAAGTTCTTGGTTTCTTTTTAAATCATCAATGTCAATGGTATTAAATATTTCATTAACATTTTTGATCGCCTTCCTAATATCAGCTTCTTCTCCCAATATGGCTAGTTTTCTGTCTTTTCGCTCTAAAACTAAATTGTACTTTTTAAGTTCGTCGCTCATTAATTGTTCGTCTTTAAAGATAACGGAGTCCCCTACATAATAGTTACTAAACAAATTGTAAATATTTATAGGCTTAGGAGAAGACAATAATAATTCTTCCATAATGCGCTTACGTCTCTCATCAGGAGAAAATTGTTTTTCTTGGCTTTTGTTATTACTCTTTTGGTAGTTAATAAAGTTTTCGTAATCTAGTCTATAACCTCTCCCTCTTTCAGATATGATTAAAGGACTTTCCATGTATTCATCGTTAACTTTTCTTATTAGACGATATACCGTTTTTTGAGAAACATTAAGTTCTTTAACTAGTTCCTGCGAGGTAACATAGCCTTGATTTTTTGAGAGAAACAGTAACAGATGTTGTTCACGATTTTTTTTTGAACTCACAGCCATGCCTCCTTGTTATTTATAATAGTATATTTTAGAGAAAACGCTTCCCTATATAATGACCGTTGCAACGGTCACTTTTTCGACATTGTGTTAGTTTATACTAATTTGGTTGAAATTAATATTAAAAGAACAGGAGATGCTTACTTGCATACCTTCTTGCATTATGTACGGAAGTTCTTATATCAAAATAGAAATACAACACAAAAAAGACTCCCAACCAATTGGTTGAGAGTCTTGAAACGTAAATATAAAATTAACGTTTTGAGAACTGTGGTGCACGACGAGCGCCTTTAAGACCGTATTTCTTACGTTCTTTCATACGAGCGTCACGAGTTAGGTAACCTTCTGATTTAAGAGATCCGCGGTATTCTGGATCTGCTTCAAGAAGTGCGCGAGCGATACCGTGGCGAATTGCACCAGCTTGGCCAGTGAATCCACCGCCATGAACGTTTACTAAAACATCATAAGTTCCTTGAGTTTCAGTAGCAGCTAGTGGTTGGTTCAAGATTAAAAGCTGTGTTTCATATGGGAAGTAGTCTTTTGCTTCACGACCATTGATTGTTACGTTACCTGTACCTGGAACTAAGCGTACACGTGCAGTTGATTTTTTTCGACGACCTGTGCCGTAGTATTGTACTTGTGCCATTTGATTAACCTCCTTTTAATTACCCGCGAAGTTCGTAAACTTCAGGTTGTTGTGCTTGATGATTGTGTTCAGCGCCTCTGAATACGTGCAATTTCTTACCCATTTTACGTCCAAGAGAACCTTTTGGAAGCATTCCTTTAACAGCAAGCTCAAGCATTTGCTCAGGGTATTTAGTACGCATTTCATATGCATTACGTTCTTTCAATCCACCTGGGTGGTTTGAGTGACGGTAGTAGATCTTGTCATTGATTTTGTTACCAGATAGTTCTATTTTCTCTGCGTTAATGATGATTACATTATCGCCAGTGTCAGCGTGTGGTGTGTAAGTTGCTTTATGCTTTCCGCGAAGGATTGCAGCAACCTCACTTGCTAAACGACCAAGACGTTGGCCTTCAGCATCCACAACAAGCCATTTGCGTTCGATATTAGATTCATTCGCCATGAAAGTTGTGCGCATGATTGTTCCCTCCATAATTAAAAATTCATTTTAAATTTCGTTTCGTTATTCCTATATTCAACACAATTAGATTCCGGGGCTAATCGTGGTTTCAGAAATAAATTGCCATAGATCATAATATACCAAAGTATAGGGATTTGTCAAGGGGGTGAGCAGATAATTTGCGTAAACTCTCCATTTATTCTATGAAAGTTCTTCTTCATAGACAACATTCCACAAATAAAGCCCTTGTGGTGGAATAGTTTCGCCCACAAGCTGACGATCTTTTTGGTCTAGCAATTCATTTATATCTTCTGGTTGTCGCCGCCCCTGACCGATGTCCAGGAGCACTCCCACGATAATACGCACCATATTATATAAAAAGCCGCTCCCCCGAAAAATAAACTCCAGCTCTGTCCCCTGCTGTTCGCAGCTTACTTGGAAAAGGGTTCTTTCCTTACTTCCCTTTGTCGTTGCTTTTGCAGATGAAAAGGTTGTAAAATCATGTGTCCCTTCCAGGTAAGTGCAAGCCTCTTTGATTTTCGAGACATTTAGTGTATAGGGGAAATGATAGCTGTAATGACGTTTAAAAACATCTGGCTCTTTTTCATTTGTTACATAATAGCGATACTCTTTTTCTACTACGTCATAGCGAGCATGAAATGTTTCTGAGACTTCTGTAACATCCTTAATATAAAGATCTCCCGGCAACAAGGTATTTAGTGCAAGC
Source organism: Oceanobacillus manasiensis (assembly GCF_000724085.1). Lineage (GTDB taxonomy): Bacteria > Bacillota > Bacilli > Bacillales > Amphibacillaceae > Oceanobacillus_B > Oceanobacillus_B manasiensis. The sequence goes on along the minus strand of NZ_CCDL010000006.1, from coordinate 59,008 downwards.
TTCCAATTCGCTACAGGAATCGTATAAGGGGAGTCAAAATGGATTGTCTGCCCTTTCGCATGTACACCTGTGTCGGTTCTACCAGAAGCTTGGATCCGTATCGCTTGACCCTTATGCATTTTCTTCAACGCTTTTTCCAACTCGCCTTGGATTGTACGCTTTCTGGGTTGTATTTGAAAACCGGAAAATTGGGACCCATCATAAAAAATGGTGCATCGTAGTCTTACCATTCTGGTTCAGCCTTTCCTTAGTAGCCTCTTGTTAGTAGTAGTCCTGCAATGACAGCGATAAAAAGTAGATAAACGGCGATATCACGTGCGTTTATCTTTAATTCCCTTAGTTTCGTACGTCCCTCTCCACCATTGTAGCCACGTGCCTCCATAGCCATAGCCAGCTCTTCTGCCCTTTTAAAGGCACTTACAAACAGAGGAATTAGCAAAGGGACCACCGCTTTAGCTCGATCTTTAATTGAGCCTGTCCGAAAGTCAACTCCTCGGGAAGCTTGAGCTTTAGAGATTTTATCAGTTTCCTGCATAAGGGTCGGGATAAACCGAAGCGATATGGACATCATTAAGGCTAGCTCATGCACAGGGAATTTCACCTTTTTAAGGGGATGGAGCATGTCTTCAATTGCATCGGTAATCTCGATTGGTGTCGTTGTTAAGGTCAATAGAGATGTAACGAGTATTAATAAAAAGAAACGCAGTGAGATGGCTATCCCTTGGAATACTCCACCAGAATATATTTGAAAAGAATAGATCTCCAGCCAAACGCTGCCTTCCTTTGTTACAATGATATGCAAGATGAACGTGAAGACAATCAGGAACCATATCGGTGTCAGCCCCTTCATAATAAATCGTATGGGTACACGAGATATCACCATACTGACCAGTGCAAACAATGTTAGAATACTATAACTCAATACATTATTAGCTAAAAATACGATAAATACAAAAAAGAAAATGAGCGTAATTTTCGTTCGCGGATCTAATTTGTGGACTAGAGAGTTGCCTGGTACGTATTGACCAATGATCAAGGCGTTATTCATCTATTCCGCCCCCTTGTACAACACGTAGGATGTCCTCGGCCATTTCATCCACCGTCTGCCCTCTAAATGGCAGCGACTTTTTAAATCTAGCTTCAAACTTACTTAGGAATGCAACACTCTCTGGTACATCTAATTGTACCTTATGCAAGGCATCCTTCTGGGTAAAAACATGGACAGGATTGCCTTCCATATACTTTTTACCTTGATTTAAGATGATAACCTGATCAGCATATTTCAGTGCGTCCTCCATACTATGGGTCACGAGAACAGTAGTTAGCCCCTGCTTTTTGTGCAGCTCGTAAAACATTTCCAACATTTCCTTCTGCCCACGTGGGTCCAAACCTGCTGTAGGTTCATCTAGTACAAGTACTTCTGGTTGCACCGCCATCACTCCAGCAATGGCCACCCTGCGCATCTGTCCACCACTCAGGTCAAATGGAGAGCGTTCCAAGATTTCTTTAGATAACCCAACAGCTGGAATAATTTCACTAATCCTCTCTTCGATCACTGCTTTTTCTACCCCAAAGTTTTCAGGACCAAAGGCTATATCCTTTGCCACTGTTTCCTCGAAAAGCTGATGCTCAGGATATTGGAAGACTACTCCTACCTTGCTACGCAGTTCCCGCATGTTCTTTGGCTTTTCCTTTGCTTTAAGGTGAAAATCACCGATCGTTACCTCGCCTCTCGTAGGCATAGCCAACCCATTAAGATGTTGAATTAACGTAGATTTCCCCGAACCTGTATGGCCAATCACAGCAACAAAGGAACCGGAAGGAATGTGGAAGGTCAAATCCTCAATTGCCTTATGAGCGAAGGGGCTATTTTCTTGATAAATATAGCTTACGTTGTTGAATGTAATGTCCATAGTTCCTCCAGAAGCTCCTCATGATTTAATGGTTCCTTTGATAGGACTAATCCCTGTTCCTGCAATTCATCTGCCAGGATGGCCACAAAGGGGACATCTAGCCCAATCTCCCGGAGTGCTCGCTTTTTAGCAAATATTTCTCTTGGAGTGGCTTCATCCCATATTTCTCCTTGATTCATCACGATGACCCGATTAGACTGCACTACTTCATGTAAGTCATGGGTGATTGTAATTAAAGATAAATTATTTTTCGCTTGTACTTGCGTTACGGTTTTCATTATTTCGGTTCTACCTTTTGGATCTAGCATTGCGGTCGCTTCATCTAAGATAAGTACTTTGGGGGACACCGCCAGTACTCCTGCTATTGCAACACGCTGCTTTTGTCCACCTGAAAGGCGATGTGGTTCTGTTAAATGGTATTCCTGCATTCCGACAGCTGTTAAAGAATCCTCAATACGGGATATCATATCTTCACGTGGGATTCCTCTGTTCTCCATTCCAAAAGCGACATCATCTTGTACCGTTGTGCCCACAAACTGGTTGTCTGGATTTTGGAACACCATTCCCACATCTTTTCTGATGTCCCAAATTGTTTCTTCTGTTACTGGCTTTCCTGCGATTAAGATCTCGCCTTCTTGTGGAAAAAGTAACCCATTTATAAGCTTTGCGATCGTCGACTTACCAGATCCATTGTGGCCAATAATCGCAATAGATTCATCCTCATAGATTTCAAATGAACAATTTTTTAAGACCCAGGGGTGCTCTTCTCTATATCGAAACGATACATTTCTAAACTCTATTAGCTTCTCTCTCATTTTAAAGCCTCCTCTAGCTCTTCTCTCCCCCTGAGGTGTGGATTATAGGGGCAATGGGGCAATCACTGCCCAGAAGCCTTTAAAAGGACTCTGAGAGGTTTATCACCCGTGGTGTTAATTTTATCTGAAGACAGGGACTTTCAAATTCAGTGCTACAGTCATGCGACTTTCTAGTGTTCTGAGAGGACGCGGGGCGGATTCGCTCGAGTTTGCGCCTTTTTCGCCCGACCCTGCGTCGCTCCCACTCACTTTCAGCCCACCGGCAATATTTTGCCCTCGTTCGAAGTCCCTGCAAAACTTTACATTAAAATAGCTTTTTAACTTACAAAAAAAGGGCTTGGCTTCACCTCATGAAGAGATTCAGTCCTGCCCTCGACGCCTTTTTGTAGATTAAACTAATTCTACAATTGCCATTTTTGCTCCATCACCTTGGCGTTCACCTAATTTAAGAACGCGTGTGTATCCACCTTGACGGTCTTCATAGCGTGCAGCAACGTCATTGAAAAGTTTTTGAACAACACTTTCATTTTCGTTAGCTTCTTTGTTATATAAGAAAGCTGCAGCTTGACGACGTGCATGAAGATCACCACGTTTTCCAAGCGTAATCATTTTGTCTACAATTGTTTTAAGCTCTTTCGCTTTTGCTTCTGTTGTTTCAATCCGTTCATGAATAATCAAATCAGATGCAAGATTACGTAGTAGAGCCATACGAGAATCTGTTGTACGACCTAGTTTTCTAGCCATGGACTATCCCTCCCTTTCTTGATGACTACAGACTAAATTTAAAAATGCGAACAACCGCAAAGAAAACCTGCCACTTCTACCCTCTTTAACCAGTTATGTCCCGGTTACCGGGACTAGGTTAAACAGGCATAGATGTTTTGGTTAACCGATGATCAGTCGTCATCGCGTAAGCCTAAGCCTAAATCAATTAGTTTTACTTTTACTTCTTCTAATGATTTACGACCTAAGTTACGAACCTTCATCATGTCTTCTTCGGATTTGTTTGCTAGTTCTTGAACCGTGTTAATCCCGGCACGTTTCAAGCAATTATAGGATCTGACAGAAAGATCAAGTTCTTCAATTGTCATTTCCATTACTTTTTCTTTCTGATCTTCTTCTTTCTCTACCATGATTTCAGCCTTTTTGGCTTCATCCGTTAAACCAACAAAAATATTAAGATGCTCAGTGAAAACTTTAGCTCCAAGAGAAACAGCTTCCTCTGGGCGAATGCTTCCATCTGTAGATACATCTAATGTTAGTTTATCAAAGTTAGCTACTTGCCCTACGCGTGTATTCTCCACTTGATAGGTAACACGGGAAACGGGAGTAAAAATAGAATCGATTGGCACTACACCAATAGGTTGGTCATCTTTTTTATTCGCTTCAGCCGGACGGTAGCCGCGACCACGTTCTGCGGTAATTTTCATACGCAAGTTACCTTTACTGTTCAATGTAGCAATAGGTAGTTCTGGATTTAATACTTCTACATCACTATCGAATGTCAGATCAGCAGCCGTAACTTTTCCTTCTCCTTGTACATCAACTTCTAAAACCTTCTCCTCATCAGAGTAGATTTTCAAAGCCAGTTTCTTCAAGTTCAAAATGATAGACGTTACGTCTTCAACAACACCATCAATTGTTGAAAATTCATGAAGCGCACCATCAAATTGAACAGATGTAACAGCAGCACCTGGAAGTGAGGATAGTAGGATACGACGCAAGGAGTTTCCTAGAGTGGTACCATATCCACGTTCAAGCGGTTCGACTACGAATTTACCAAATGTAGCATCCTCGCTGACTTCTACCGTCTCAATTTTTGGTTTTTCAATTTCGATCATTCAATAAAACCCTCCTTTAAAACGTCGAAACCCCGGTTAGACACCGCGTCTAACCGAAATTCCTCAAATAGGCAGTTGGCGTTTCTGCACTACCTGCAATACTTTCGTACTTGTTGTCTCTCGAATGCTGTATGGTAAAGGGCGAACCTTTACATTTTTAGCTATCATAACCCATTATAGACAGGGTGACAAATTCTATACGGTATAATTATACGCGACGACGTTTTGGTGGGCGACAGCCATTGTGAGGAACAGGAGTTACATCAACAATTGCTGTTACTTCTAGACCAGCTGCTTGAAGAGAACGAATCGCTGCTTCACGACCAGCCCCAGGTCCTTTAACTGTTACTTCTAGAGTTTTCATTCCATTATCCACAGCAGATTTTGCTGCAGTTTCTGCTGCCATTTGAGCGGCAAATGGAGTTGATTTACGAGAGCCTTTGAAGCCTAATGATCCAGCAGAGCTCCAGCCAATCGCATTACCTTGCGCATCTGTAATTGTAACAATTGTATTGTTAAAAGTAGAACGGATATGCGCGATACCAGTTTCTATATTCTTTTTCACACGACGCTTACGTGTATTAGTTTTACGTGCCATTAATTAGCTTACCTCCTTCACGTTATTTTTTCTTGCCTGCAACTGCTCGACGAGGTCCTTTACGAGTACGTGAATTGTTCTTTGTTTTTTGTCCACGAACTGGCAACCCACGGCGATGACGCACACCTCTGTAAGAACCAATTTCGATTAGACGTTTAATGTTTAGGGATACTTCACGACGAAGGTCCCCTTCGATTGTATATTCATCGATTGCTTTACGGATTTTACCAAGCTCATCTTCTGTTAGATCGCGTACGCGAGTGCTCTCTGAAACGCCTGCTTCTTTAAGGACTTTCTCTGCGGTCACTTTGCCAATTCCATAAATGTAAGTCAATGAAATTACTACACGTTTGTCACGTGGAATATCAATACCTGCAATACGTGCCATAAGATTGTAACACCTCCTATTAGTTTAGCCTTGTTTTTGCTTGTGTTTCGGGTTTTCGCAAATAACCATAACTTTACCTTTACGTTTGATTACTTTGCATTTTTCACAAATTGGTTTAACAGATGCTCTTACTTTCATCTCATCTTTTCCTCCTTTTATATCGGAGCTCGCTTATTTATAACGGTACGTAATTCGTCCTCTAGTTAAATCATACGGAGAAAGTTCCACCGTTACTTTATCACCTGGTAGAATGCGGATGAAATGCATACGAATCTTGCCTGAAACATGTGCCAATACTGTGTGGCCATTCTCAAGCTCTACATTAAACATCGCATTCGGCAATGTTTCGGTTACGGTACCTTCAACTTCAATTACATCGTCTTTCGCCATCGTGTTGATCTCCCTTCTTCAAATCAGTCACAACTTCATTGATAAATTTAGCTATGGCAAACCGCAGCTTACCATTTGTGACACGACCAGTTTCTAGAAGGCTTTTCTGGACTTCAGGAGAAATGTAGTCCATAACTTCAATATGATGCAAGTTCTTTTTCTTTGGTCGATCATATTTACGTTTTTCCCCATCTGCAAGCAAGACATACCGATCTTCAAGTATTTTGATAATAACCGCATATTGTCCTGCTTCCCGTCCCTGCATAATACGAACAACTTGACCTATTAGCGGAATCGAATCATCTTCGTTCAACAACGATCACCTTCACTTAGGCTATAGTTTATACTGCCACCCTACTAAATAGGGGTTATCGCTTATCCAATCCTGTGTCACTTAACTCGAAGTAATGCACGTTGTGTTATCATTACTCCATTTTATTATAACTTTTCATCCAATGGAATGCATCCGTTGGCTATACAACAGTTATAATAAAAGATTATTTATCGATCTTGGCTTGAATATTTTCAAAAACCTGATCAATATCTTGGTCACCGTTAACAGATACTAAGTATCCTTTGTCCTCATAAAAGTCCAATAACGGCTGTGTTTGTTTTATATTAACTGCCAAACGGTTCTTCACTGTTTCGGCTTGATCATCTTCTCGCTGAATTAACTTGGAACCATCTTTGTCACAGACCCCTTCAACCTTAGGTGGGTTGTAAAGGACGTGATAAGTAGCTCCACACGTCGGACAAATTCTACGACCCGTTAGACGCTCCACTAATTTTTCTTTTGGTACATCTACATGCAGTACATAGTCAATAGACTGATTGATATCGGAAAGAAGTTCTTGTAAGGCTTTAGCCTGGGCAATAGTTCTTGGAAATCCATCCAATAAGAAACCATCTTGAGCATCTGCTTTACTTAAACGTTCCTTCACAATCCCAATTGTTACTTCATCCGGAACAAGCTCACCTTGATCCATATATTCTTTAGCCTTCTGTCCAAGGTCTGTACCCTCTTTTATAGCTAATCGGAACATATCTCCTGTTGAAATATGAGGGATGTTATATTTTTCGTTTATCTTTCCGGCCTGAGTACCTTTACCGGCACCAGGAAGACCCATTAAAATCAAATTCAACAAAGTTCCCCTCACTCTCATTGGCAGCAGGATCCTACTTGATAAAACCTTTGTAGTGTCGTTTAACCAACTGGCTTTCCAGCTGTTTCATTGTCTGTAATGCTACTCCAACAACGATCAGTAAGCTTGTGCCACCAATTTGAACTGCGGTAGGTAATCCTGCAAGCCCACCCAGTAGGATAGGAAGCACAGAGACAGCCGCAAGGAAGAGAGCACCGACAAAAGTTAAACGGTACATCACGCGTGTTAAATACGTTTCAGTATTTTTACCAGGTCGGATACCTGGAATATAACCGCCTTGTTTCTGTAAATTTTCAGCCATTTGCTCAGGGTTTACCTGTACAAACGTATAGAAATATGTGAAGGCTATAATAAGCGCAACATATAAAGCCATACCAATTGGCTGTGTATAGTCAAAAATCGTTGTGATAGTTGATGCTAGGCTTCCTTCAAAGAAGTTAGCCACCGTACTTGGTGCAACCATAAATGCTATCGCAAAGATTACCGGGATAACTCCAGCAGCATTTACTTTTAACGGTAAATGTGTAGAATGTCCGCCAACCGGTGAGCGATTAACAAGTTTTTTTGCATATTGAATTGGAATTTTACGTAGTGCCTGTTGGATGAAGATAACTCCAACCGTCACAGCCACAACTACCAAAGCAATCAAGGCAACAATTACAATATTGATAAACAAATCATCACCAGGGTTGATGAAATACTGACTGTAAAGTTGTTGGATCCCGTTTGGAACAGCGGCTACTATACCCGCAAAGATAATAATAGAGATCCCATTTCCTACACCATTTGCTGTAATCTGTTCTCCCAACCACATTAGAAATGCAGTTCCACTAGTTAGAACAATGGCAATGATAAGGAATGTTAACACGTCTGGATCGGTAATCAGCATTCCACCGGCCATTGCGTTAAATCCAATGGACATCGCAATCGCCTGTATGAATGCAAGAACGATCGTACCATAACGCGTGATTTGAGCCAACTTCTTACGTCCCGCATCACCTTGCTTTTTCCACTCGGCAAATTTAGGAACAACATCCATCTGCAATAGCTGCATAATGATGGAAGCAGTAATGTATGGCATAATCCCCATGGCAAAAATGGAGAAGTTTTGTAGAGCTCCTCCACCAAATGTGTTCAGAAAACCAAATACATTTTGTGAGTTCATGAAATCAATTGCTTGCTTATCTGTATAAGGCACAGGAATAAATGTGCCTAGACGGAAGACAACCAACATTAATAATGTAAAGATTATTTTCCGTCTAATGTCACCTACGCGCATAAAATTGGAGATTGTACGGAACATTAAATCACCTCGGTTTTACCGCCCGCTGCCTCTATTGCTTCAACTGCTGAAGCAGAGAACTTATGAGCTTTTACTGTAAGTTTTTTTTCGATAGCACCTTTGCCAAGTACTTTAATACCTGCATTAAGCTTGCTTACGACACCTTCTTCAAGTAATAGCTCAGGTGTAATTTCTGTGCCGTCTTCAAAACGATTTAGCGCATCTAAGTTCACAATAGTAAATTCTTTACGGTGAATGTTTGTAAATCCACGTTTAGGTAAACGTTGGAATAAAGGCATTTGACCACCTTCAAAGCCCGGACGAGTACCGCCGCCTGAACGTGCTTTTTGACCTTTATGTCCACGGCCGGAAGTTTTTCCGTTACCAGATGACATACCACGGCCAACACGATTACGATTTGTGCGTGTTCCTTCTGATGGCTTCAATTCATGAAGTTTCATTCGAGCACCTCCTCTTTACGCAATTATATAATTAAACTTCTTTAACCGCTACTAGATGAGATACTTTGTTAACCATACCGCGAACGGCATCAGTATCTTCACGTACTACGGATTGACGAATCTTTTTAAGTCCTAATGCTTGAACAGTTTTCTTTTGTACATCTGATCCACCGATAACACTACGCGTGAGGGTGATTTCTAATTTTTTAGACATAACAGTTCCCTCCTTATCCTAACAGTTCTTCCACAGACTTTCCACGTAGTTTTGCTACGTCTTCTGCGCGCTTCAAGTTTGTTAAACCGTTTAATGTTGCACGAATCATGTTAATTGGTGTATTTGAACCAAGTGATTTTGTTAAAATATCACCAACACCCGCAAGTTCAAGGATGGCACGAACCGGTCCACCAGAGATAACTCCAGTACCCTCTGCCGCAGGTTTCATCAATACATTACCAGAACCAAAACGACCATTAATCTGATGAGGAATGGTAGTTCCCACGATCGGTACTGTAATCAGATTTTTCTTCGCATCATCAACTGCTTTTTTAATTGCTTCTGGTACTTCTTGTGCTTTACCTGTACCAAATCCTACATGGCCGTTTTTGTCACCGACTACTACTAAAGCTGCAAAGCGGAAACGACGTCCACCTTTAACTACTTTTGCAACACGGTTGACCGTAACAACACGTTCTTCAAGATCTAATTTGTTCGGATCGATGTTTGACATCATGTATGTCCCTCCTTTATCGATTAAAATTCAAGACCTGCCTCGCGGGCAGCATCTGCTAAAGCTTTCACACGTCCATGATAAAGGTAGCCTCCGCGATCGAATACAACCGATTTGTAACCTTTATCTTGGGCACGTTTAGCGATCATTTCTCCAACTTTAACGGCAGCGTCAAGGTTACCTGTAGCTTCTACTTTTAATTCGTTATCTTTAGTTGAAGCACTTGCAACTGTAACACCATTATTGTCATCAATTAACTGTGCATAGATGTGTTTATTTGAACGATATACGTTAAGACGTGGACGTTGCTCCGTACCAGAAATGTTTTTTCTTACACGTGCATGCCTTCTTTTACGTACAATATTTTTGTCAGGCTTTGTGATCATTTAGGTCACTCCTTTCTGCTCCCTAACTAGTCTTACTTAGCAGTTTTACCTTCTTTACGACGTACATATTCACCTTCGTAGCGAATACCTTTTCCTTTATAAGGCTCAGGTGGTCTGATTGCTCTGATATTGGAAGCAACTGCACCAACAAGCTCCTTATCGATTCCTTTAACAACAACTTGTGTGTTTTTAGGAACGTCAATTTCAATGCCGGCAATCGGATCAAGTTCAACTGGGTGTGAATAACCAGCGTTAATCACAACTTTGTCTCCTTGTTTCATAGCACGGTAACCAACCCCGATGATTTCAAGGGATTTTTCGAATCCTTTGCTTACACCTTCAACCATGTTGTTGATTAAACTACGAGTAGTTCCGTGTAATGCACGGTGGTCTTTATGATCACTTGGACGTGCAATTGTAACGACATTATCTTCAATATTAATATTCATATCCTGGTGTACGTTTCTAGTTAACTCACCTTTAGGTCCTTTCACAGACACTGTAGTTCCGTTAAGCTTCACTTCGACACCTTCTGGAATTTCAATCGGCTTAAGTCCTATACGAGACATTCCATACACCTCCTCATCAAAAAATGTTAATTACCAAACATATGCAAGAACTTCGCCACCAACAGCTTGTGAACGTGCTTCTTTATCAGAAAGCACACCTTTTGATGTTGAGACAATAGCTATACCTAGGCCATTAAGTACGCGAGGTACTTCATCAGCTTTAGCGTAAACACGTAGTCCTGGCTTACTAATACGTTTGATACCTGTAATTACTCGCTCTTCGTTCGTACCGTATTTAAGGAAAATACGCAAAACACCTTGTTTGTTATCTTCAACAAACTCATAATCTGAAACGAAACCTTCACGCTTAAGGATGTCAGCGATCTCCTTCTTCATTGTTGAAGCCGGAAGCTCTAACTTTTCATGGCGCACCATGTTAGCATTACGAATACGAGTTAGCATATCTGCAATTGGATCTGTCATAACCATTACTAATTACCTCCTTCCCGAATCGGGGTTTACCAGCTTGCTTTTTTGACACCAGGAATTTGACCTTTGTAGGCAAGTTCACGGAAACAAATACGGCAAAGTTTAAATTTACGGATTACAGAATGTGGACGGCCACAACGTTCGCAACGTGTATATTCACGTACTTGATACTTTTGTGGACGTTTTTGTTTCGCAATCATTGATTTTTTAGCCACAATTTTCCCTCCTTGTATTAGCTCTAAGCTTATTTTTGGAAAGGCATGCCTAGCTGAGCTAAAAGTTCACGAGCCTCTTCGTCAGTATTAGATGACGTTACGATAACGATATCCATACCACGTACCTTGTTTACTTTATCATAATTAATTTCTGGGAATATTAGCTGTTCTTTTACACCTAATGTATAGTTTCCACGACCATCAAAAGCTTTTTTAGAGATACCACGGAAGTCACGTACACGTGGAAGTGATACCGCAATAAGCTTTTGAAGGAATTCGTACATACGCTCACCGCGAAGGGTAACTTTTGCACCGATCGGCATTCCTTCACGAAGGCGGAAACCAGCGATTGATTTCTTAGCACGAGTGATCATTGGTTTTTGACCAGAAATTAACGCAAGCTCTTCAACAGCGCTATCTAATGCTTTAGAGTTTTGAACTGCATCACCGACACCCATATTGATAACAATTTTATCAACAGCAGGTACCTGCATAACAGAATCATAATTAAATTTATTCATCAAAGATGGTGATACTTCATCTTGGTATTTTTTTCTTAATTCATTCATCAATGTCGCCCTCCTTTCGTCGCTAAATTATTTATCTATTGCTTCACCGGATTTTTTAGCGATGCGGACTTTCTTTCCGTCACGTACTTCATACCCAACACGAGTTGGTTCACCGGATTTTGGATCTATTGGCATTACGTTAGAAGCGTGAATTGGAGCTTCTTGGTTTAGGATTCCACCTTGTGGATTTTCCTGTGAAGGTTTCGCATGTTTTTTCACCATGTTGATGCCTTCAACAAGAACGCGCTCCTGAGCTGGACTCACTTCTAGGATTGTGCCTTCTTTACCACGGTCTTTACCGGATATTACTTTAACTTTATCACCTTTTTTTACATGCATGCTTGACGCACCTCCTTGCAAGGCTAATTTTAGCTTATAGAACTTCTGGAGCTAGAGATACGATTTTCATGAATTTTGCATCACGTAATTCACGTGCAACTGGTCCGAAGATACGAGTACCTCGTGGACTTTTGTCATCACGGATAATTACGGCTGCATTTTCATCAAAACGAATATATGAACCATCTTTACGACGTGCACCAGATTTAGTACGTACGATGACAGCTTTAACAACTTCACCTTTTTTGACAACGCCTCCTGGTGTTGCTTGTTTCACAGTACAAACAATTACATCACCAATATTGGCAGTTTTACGGCCAGATCCGCCTAGAACTTTAATAGTTAAGACTTCACGTGCGCCAGAGTTATCTGCAACTTTCAAGCGAGTTTCCTGTTGAATCATATCGCTGTGACCTCCCTTCGGATACCTTCCGAGCGAACTTTATTATATAATTACCGCTTCTTCAACGACTTCAACCAAACGGAAACGTTTAGTTGCTGATAGCGGACGAGTTTCCATGATACGAACTACATCGCCAGTTTTTGCCTGGTTGTTTTCATCATGTGTTTTGAATTTTTTAGAGTACTTTACACGTTTACCGTATAGCTTATGAAACTTGTAAGTTTCGACTAATACTGTAATTGTTTTATCCATTTTGTCTGATACGACACGGCCTGTATATACCTTACGATCATTACGTTCAGTCATGTGAGGCTAACCTCCTCTTTAGATTTCTAGTTATTTACGCTGACTTCGCGTTGACGTACTACTGTTTTCATGCGAGCAATTGACTTTCTTACTTCACGAATACGAGCAGTGTTTTCCAGTTGACCAGTTGCAAGCTGGAAGCGCAAATTAAATAGTTCTTCTTTTAAAGATTTAACTTTTTGTTCAATTTCGGCAGTGGTTAGTTCTCTGATTTCATTAGCCTTCATTGCTTTCACCACCAATTTCTTCACGTTTTACGAACTTCGTTTTAATCGGCAGTTTGTGAGAAGCAAGACGTAACGCTTCACGAGCAACCTCTTCGGAAACTCCTGCGATTTCAAACATAATTTTTCCTGGTTTTACTACTGCTACCCATCCTTCTGGAGCACCTTTACCGGAACCCATTCGAACTTCTAGGGGTTTTGCAGTGTATGGTTTGTCAGGAAAGATTTTAATCCAAACTTTACCGCCACGTTTCATGTAACGAGTCATTGCAATACGGGCAGCCTCAATTTGACGACTAGTGATCCATGATGCTTCTGTTGCCTGTAGGCCGTATTCACCAAAAGCTACTGTAGTACCACCTTTTGCTTGGCCTCTCATTTTACCACGATGTTGTCTACGATATTTCACGCGTTTAGGCATTAACATAATGCATTGCCCCCTTCCTTATTTGTTTGATTTAGTTGGAAGGACTTCCCCACGATAGATCCACACTTTAACACCTAGTTTACCGTAAGTAGTATCTGCTTCAGCTGTACCATAATCGATATCAGCGCGCAATGTGTGTAGTGGTACTGTTCCTTCACTATAATGTTCCGCACGAGCGATATCTGCTCCACCAAGACGTCCGGAAACTTGAGTTTTAATTCCTTTTGCTCCTCCGCGCATTGCACGTTGAATAGATTGTTTCTGTGCACGACGGAATGAGATACGGTTTTCTAATTGACGAGCAATGTTTTCAGCAACAAGTGTTGCATCAAGATCAACTTTCTTGATTTCAACAATGTTAATGTGTACACGTTTGCCAGTCAAGCTGTTCAATGATTTACGTAGAGCTTCTACTTCAGAACCGCCTTTACCAATTACCATTCCTGGTTTCCCAGTATGAATTGTGATGTTTACGCGATTAGCTGCACGCTCGATGTCGATAGAAGAAACAGCAGCAATACGCAAGCGGTTTTCAAGATATTCTCTGATTTTAATATCTTCATGTAGTAAGTCTGCATAGTCTTTACCAGCATACCATTTTGACTCCCAGTCTTTAATGATGCCGACGCGAAGACCCGTTGGATTTACTTTTTGACCCACTGACTATCCCTCCTTCTTTTCTGTTACAACCACTGTAATGTGGCTTGTGCGTTTGTTAATTTTACTTGCACGTCCTTGTGCACGTGGACGGAAACGTTTCAATGTAGCACCTTCATTTACAAATGCTTCGGAAATCACTAGATTGTCCGTGTCCATTTCGTAGTTATGTTCTGCGTTTGCGATAGCAGACTTCAAAACCTTCTCTACGACTGGAGAAGCACCGCGTTGTGTGTGGCGTAGAATTGCAACTGCTTCGCCGACGTTTTTTCCTCGAATTAAATCAACGACTAATCGTACTTTACGAGGAGCAATACGAACCGATTTCGCCATGGCTTTAGCTTGCATACTTAGTGCCTCCTCTCATTAGCGTTTAGTTTTCTTATCATCGCCAGCATGCCCTTTATACGTGCGAGTTGGCGCGAATTCACCTAGTTTATGGCCGACCATGTCTTCTGTGATATAGACAGGTACGTGTTTACGTCCATCATATACAGCAACGGTGTGACCAACAAAAGTAGGGAAAATTGTTGAACGACGTGACCAGCTTTTAACAACCTGTTTCTTGTCGTCTTCGTTTAATTTCTCGATCTTTGACAATAGATGGTCATCTGCAAAAGGTCCTTTTTTTAAGCTACGACCCATGGATAAACCTCCTTCCGCAATTGAGAGACGGGTATATAATCCCGTCCACTACTTTCGATTATTTTTTACGTTTACGAACGATATATTTATCAGTCGGCTTATTACGTTTACGAGTTTTGTAACCAAGTGTAGGTTTGCCCCAAGGTGACATTGGTGATTTACGTCCGATTGGCGCACGTCCTTCACCACCACCGTGTGGGTGATCGTTAGGGTTCATAACAGAACCACGAACTGTAGGGCGTTTGTTTAACCAGCGAGAACGTCCGGCTTTACCGATACGAATAAGTTCATGTTCTAAGTTCCCAACCTGGCCAACAGTTGCGCGACAAGTTGTAAGCACTAGACGAACTTCACCTGATGCTAAACGAACTAGTGTGTACTTTTCTTCACGTCCAAGAATTTGTGCTTCTGCACCAGCAGAACGAGCTAGTTGTCCACCGCGTCCTGGCTTTAATTCAATGTTATGAATGATTGTACCAACTGGAATGTTAGCTAGTGGAAGTGCGTTACCTACTTTGATATCCGCATCTACACCAGATTCGATTTTTTGTCCTACTTTTAGTCCTTTCGGAGCCAAAATGTAGCGTTTTTCACCATCAGCGTAATTGATAAGTGCAATATTTGCTGAACGGTTTGGATCATACTCAATAGTAGCAACGCGTCCTGGTATACCATCTTTATCGCGTTTGAAGTCGATAATACGGTATTGACGCTTATGACCGCCACCTTGATGACGAACAGTTAGTTTCCCTTGGTTATTACGACCGCCACGTTTGTACAACGGGCTTAAAAGGGATTTCTCTGGAGTATCTGTAGTGATTTCAGCGAAATCAGATACTGACATATTACGTCTTCCGTTTGACGTTGGTTTGAATTTTTTAATCGCCATCTTGTTTTCCCTCCTTCTAGAATATTTCTAGTTAACCTTCAAAGATTTCCAGTTCTTTACTGTCTTCTGAAAGTTGAACGATAGCTTTTTTGCGGTTTGGACGGTATCCACCGTATCTTCCCATCCGCTTGAATTTACCTTTAAGGTTCATTGTGTTTACTTTATCTACTTTAACGCCGAATACAAGTTCAATAGCATCTTTAATCTCTGTCTTGTTTGCTTTTGTACTTACTTCAAACGTATATTTCTTTTGTTCCATTAAGTCAGCAGAATTCTCTGTAATGACAGGGCGCTTTATAATATCACGTGGATCTTTCATTATGCAAGCACCTCCCCTGCTTTTTCAGCTGCATCCTTCGTTAGGATCAGCTTGTCATGCGTAAGCAAATCTAGAACATTTACTTCTTCAACAGTTAGAACTTTAACAGATTGAAGGTTGTTTGCGGAACGGATAACCGTTTCGTCTTTTTCAGCAGTGACAATTAATGCTTTTGTATCAACATTAAGCGCTTGAAGCATGCTCACTACTTCTTTCGTTTTTGGAGCATCCATTGCTAGGCTTTCCAATACTACTAGATTTTCTTCTTGTACTTTAGAAGAAAGTGCAGATCTTAGTGCTAAACGACGTACCTTTTTAGGTAGTTTGTAGCTGTAGCTGCGTGGTGTTGGACCAAACACAGTACCACCGCCTACCCATTGTGGAGAGCGAATAGAACCTTGACGTGCACGGCCAGTTCCTTTTTGACGCCATGGTTTACGACCACCACCGCGAACGTCAGAACGACCTTTAACAGCATGAGTTCCTTGGCGCAATGATGCACGTTGCATTACTACTGCTTCATGTAAAACATGTGTATTTGGCTCAATTCCAAATACGGAATCATTTAATTCCAAATCACCAGCTTGTGAACCGTCTTGTTTTAATAGTGCTACTTTAGGCATGACATATCCTCCCTTCGTGTGTGTGATTAGTTAGCCTTTATTGCACTCGTAATTTTTACGAATGATTTTTTTGCACCTGGTACATTACCTTTAATTAATAGCAGGTTGCGTTCAGCATCCACGCTAACAACTTCAAGGTTTTGAATTGTTACTTGAGTTCCACCCATTTGACCTGGTAGTGGACGTCCTTTGAAAACACGCATTGGGTCAACCGCACCTAGTGAACCAGGGCTTCTGTGGTAGTGAGAACCATGGGACATTGGTCCACGTTGTTGATTGTGGCGTTTAATAGAACCTTGGAATCCTTTACCTTTGGTTGTACCTGTTACGTCGATCTTGTCTCCTGCTTGAAAAACTTCAACGCTGATTTCTTGACCAACTTCATGTTCGTCAAGCTTCGCGTCACGGATTTCACGAACGTAGCGCTTAGGGGCTGTGTTTGCTTTGTCAGCATGGCCTTTTTCCGCTTTGTTAGTACGTGATCCTTTTTCATCAGCAAAACCGATTTGCAGTGCTTCATAGCCATCATTTTCTAATGTTCTCTTTTGTAGAACTACGTTTGGCTCAGCTTGAATTACAGTCACAGGTACTAATTCACCAGTTTCAGAAAATAGCTGAGTCATGCCGATTTTACGACCTAAGATTCCTTTCGTCATCCGTTACACCTCCTATAGTAAAACATTTATTTATAATTTAATTTCAATGTCAACACCTGATGGTAAGTCAAGACGCATTAGTGAATCGACAGTTTGTGGTGTTGGGTTAACAATATCGATAAGACGTTTATGTGTACGCATTTCGAATTGTTCACGTGAATCCTTATACTTGTGCACCGCACGTAGTACTGTGTAAACTGATCTCTCTGTAGGTAATGGAATCGGACCAGACACACTAGCACCTGAACGTTTCGCAGTATCTACGATTTTCTCAGCTGATTGATCTAAAATACGGTGATCATAAGCTTTCAAACGAATTCTAATCTTCTCTTTTGCCATTATTTTCCCTCCTTCTCGCCCATATTATTATAGACATTCTCCACGAAAATATCTCGACAACCCGCCATGGCAAAGGGGCCGGGTGTGCCAACAACCTTCCGCTTCATCGCCTTTGATGACCAACATTCTTATTATATAGAATTTATACGGTCTTTGCAACCCTTTTTGTAAAAAACATTTATGGGGTCGCACATCTATGTATTATACTAACTATCACTACTAAATGCAAGGGTGTGTGAAAATCTCTTTTATAAATTTTAAATGTAGAAGTGTGCATTTAAAAACTTTTCGCATTCTGAGTTGTTACTACCTTTCCATTTATAATACTGGGGAAACACTTTATATAGTTTAAATAGAGAAGTAAAAGCTAGCGATAATCGTCTTTTAGTAAGGTTATGTTACGATATGAAACAGGAAGTCCCTCTTAATAGTCATTTAATCCCAAGCACTTGGTTGTTTTATAAAACACCTTGCATCATTCGGTTCTCCCCTAGATCTGAATCCTGTTTAAAATACAAAAAAAGACTGCGTATAATACGCAGTCTTTTTAATAGGTGTTACTTGTTAATAGAAGAAACAACACCAGATCCAACTGTACGTCCACCCTCACGGATAGAGAAACGCGTACCGTCTTCGATAGCGATTGGTGAGATCAATTCTACTGTCATTTCGATGTTATCGCCAGGCATTACCATTTCCACGCCTTCTGGAAGTGTAACAACACCAGTTACGTCAGTTGTACGGAAGTAGAACTGTGGGCGGTAGTTACCGAAGAATGGAGTATGACGTCCACCTTCTTCTTTTGACAATACATAAACTTCAGCTTTGAAGTTAGTGTGTGGAGTAATAGAACCTGGCTTTGCAAGCACTTGTCCACGGTTGATATCTTCACGTGCTACACCACGAAGAAGTGCACCAATGTTATCTCCAGCTTCTGCATAGTCAAGAAGCTTACGGAACATTTCAACACCAGTTACAGTTGTTTTAGAAGCATCTTCGTTAATACCGATGATTTCAACTTCATCTCCAACTTTAACTTCTCCACGCTCAACACGGCCTGTTGCTACAGTACCACGACCAGTGATTGAGAATACATCCTCAACTGGCATCATGAATGGTTTGTCTTTGTCGCGCTCTGGAGTAGGGATGTACTCGTCAACAGCGTCCATAAGTTCATGGATTTTTGCTTCGTAGTCTGCATCGCCTTCGATTGCTTTAAGAGCAGAACCTTTAATTACTGGTACGTCATCGCCAGGGAAGTCGTATTCAGTTAGTAGGTCACGTACTTCCATTTCAACTAGCTCAAGAAGTTCTTCATCGTCAACCATATCCGTTTTGTTAAGGAATACAACGATTGAAGGTACACCTACGTTACGAGATAGTAGGATGTGCTCACGAGTTTGTGGCATTGGACCATCAGCAGCAGATACTACAAGGATAGCTCCGTCCATTTGTGCAGCACCAGTGATCATGTTTTTAACATAGTCAGCGTGACCTGGACAGTCAACGTGTGCATAGTGACGAGTATCTGTTTCGTACTCTACGTGAGAAGTCGCGATTGTGATTCCACGCTCTTTTTCTTCTGGTGCGTTATCAATTTGGTCATATGCCATTTGAGTACCTTTACCAGATTTTTTGTGCATTACGATTGTAATAGCAGCAGTTAAAGTAGTTTTACCATGGTCAACGTGTCCAATAGTACCAACGTTCACGTGACTTTTTGAGCGATCAAACTTTTCTTTACCCATTTATAGTTCCTCCTTTAAATAAATAAAAGTATTTGTAGAATTTATGTGTAGCCAAGAAATAATACTAGATTATTTCTTAGCCTTCACTAAAGTTATACTTCAGTTGCAGGAAAAAATCAATTATTCGCCTGCATTTTTCTTGATAATTTCTTCAGAGATGCTCTTTGGCACTTCTTCGTAGTGGTCAAAATGCATTGTGAAGACTCCGCGTCCTTGAGTGTTAGAACGTAGTGCAGTTGCATAACCGAACATTTCTGATAAAGGAACAAATCCTCTAACTACCTGTGCAGTTCCGCGTGCTTCCATACCTTCTACACGTCCACGACGACTTGTTACGTCACCCATGATATCTCCAAGGTATTCTTCAGGAATAACAATTTCTACTTTTGCGATTGGCTCAAGTAAAACAGGGCTACATTTGGTTTTCGCTGCTTTCAATGCCATTGAACCAGCAATTTTAAATGCCATCTCGTTGGAATCCACATCATGGTAGCTTCCATCATATAGAGATGCTTTTACATCGATTAGTGGGTATCCTGCTAGTACACCATTTTCCATCGCTTCCTCAATACCTGCTTCAACAGAACCGATATACTCACGTGGTACAACACCACCAACAACTTTATTTTCAAATTCAAAACCGGCACCTTCTTCGTTTGGCTCAAATTTAACCCAAACGTGTCCGTACTGCCCACGTCCACCAGACTGACGTACGAATTTACCTTCGACTTCAGCTGCTGAACGGAATGTTTCACGGTATGCAACTTGTGGCGCACCAACATTCGCTTCAACTTTGAATTCACGCTTCAGGCGGTCAACAATGACATCAAGGTGAAGTTCACCCATACCAGAGATGATCGTTTGTCCTGTTTCAACGTTTGTTTCTGTTTTGAAAGTAGGATCCTCTTCAGCAAGTTTACCTAGAGCGATACCCATTTTATCCTGATCGGCTTTTGTTTTAGGTTCAATTGCAACCCCAATAACCGGCTCAGGGAATTCCATGGATTCAAGAATAACTAGGTTCTTCTCATCACAAAGAGTGTCTCCTGTTGTTGTATCTTTAAGACCAACAGCTGCAGCAATTTCACCGGAATAAACTCTTGAAATCTCTTCACGGGAGTTTGCGTGCATCTGTAGGATACGACCAACACGTTCACGTTTGTCTTTAACAGAGTTTTTCACATATGAACCAGAATCTAGAGTTCCAGAGTATACGCGGAAAAATGTTAATTTACCAACGAACGGGTCTGTCATAACTTTAAACGCTAGTGCTGCGAATGGTTCTTTGTCACTTGATGGACGGGTAACTTTCTCTTCAGTTCCAGGAACGAATCCTTCAATAGCAGCAACATCAGTTGGTGCTGGAAGATAATTGATAACACCATCAAGCATTAATTGAACACCTTTGTTTTTGAAAGCTGATCCACAGAATACTGGGTAGAATTCTACGTTTAGTGTACCTTGACGAATTGCGTTACTCAATTCTTCGTTGGAGATTTCTTCTCCTTCTAAGAATTTCATCATAAGTTCTTCATCAAGTTCTGATACAGCTTCAATCAGGCTAGCTCTTAGCTCTTCTGCTTTTTCCTTGTACTCTGCAGGAATCTCGCGAGACTCTGCTTTTGTACCAAGGTCATCAAGGTAGAAGTGAGCTTCCATGTTTACAAGGTCAATAATACCTTCAAATTCGTCTTCAGCACCAATTGGTAGCTGTACAGGATGCGCGTTTGCACCAAGACGTTCTTTTAAAGTATTTGTAGAATATAGGAAGTCTGCACCGATTTTATCCATTTTGTTAATGAATACGATTCTTGGCACACCATACGTTGTAGCCTGACGCCATACTGTTTCTGTTTGAGGTTCAACACCTGATTGAGCATCAAGAACTGTTACAGCACCATCAAGTACACGTAGTGAACGTTCAACCTCAACAGTGAAGTCTACGTGTCCAGGTGTATCAATGATATTAATACGGTGGTCATTCCATGCAGCAGTAGTTGCAGCGGAAGTAATTGTTATTCCACGTTCTTGCTCCTGCTCCATCCAGTCCATTTGAGAAGCACCTTCATGTGTTTCACCAATTTTATGAATACGTCCTGTGTAGAAAAGAATACGCTCAGTAGTAGTGGTTTTACCTGCATCAATGTGTGCCATAATCCCAATATTACGCGTCTTTTCCAAGGAGAACTCTCTAGCCATGTATTCTTCTCCTTCCTATTATAAGGTATAGTTTGTTTTAACTTACCAGCGATAGTGAGCGAATGCTTTGTTCGCTTCCGCCATTTTGTGCATTTCTTCGCGACGTTTTACTGAAGCTCCTGTATTGTTAGAAGCATCCAGAATTTCGTTAGCAAGACGTTCTTCCATTGTCTTTTCTCCGCGCAAGCGAGAATAATTAACGATATAACGTAGTCCTAGAGCCTGGCGGCGTTCTGGACGAACCTCCATAGGCACTTGGTAGTTTGAACCACCAACACGACGTGCGCGTACCTCTAGTACAGGCATTACGTTTTTCATAGCTTGTTCAAAGACTTCCATAGCGTTTTGTCCGCTTTTCTCACTTACAAGTTCAAATGCATTATAAAGAATTTTTTGAGCGATCCCCCGTTTACCGTCAATCATGATCTGGTTGATTAAACGAGTGACAAGTTTTGAATTATAAAGTGGATCTGGCAAGACATCGCGTTTAGGTACTGGTCCTTTACGTGGCATATGTCCTCCTCCTTTCCTAATTATGATGATGCGAGACTTAAGTCACGCTTATTTTTTAGCTTTAGGTCTTTTCGTACCGTATTTAGAACGGCCTTGTGCACGACCTTCAACTCCTGCTGTATCAAGTGCTCCACGAACAATGTGGTAACGCACACCAGGTAAATCTTTTACACGTCCACCGCGTAGTAATACAACGCTGTGCTCTTGTAGATTGTGACCAATCCCTGGGATGTATGCAGTTACTTCCATGTTGTTAGAAAGACGAACACGCGCATATTTACGAAGTGCAGAGTTCGGTTTCTTTGGAGTTAGTGTACCCACACGCGTACATACACCGCGTTTTTGTGGAGAGTTTTGATCTGTAAGTTTCTTTTTGAAACTGTTATAGCCTTTGTTAAGTGCTGGTGAGTCAGACTTTTTAGGCTTGCTCACACGACCTTTACGGACTAGTTGATTTATAGTTGGCATTTTATTTTCCTCCCTTCCGGAATATATAATAGTTTAAAAATAAACTGGCAACAACCTAAGTGTTTATGGTTGTTTGTAATACCACACAGCCAGGTGGTTCATCTTTTGGCAAAAAACAAAGCTTCAACGATTTTGCTTCGTTAAAACTATTATCTTCTGATCGCTACTGTTGAGGCGCCTACTTCAATACCGCAAGCTGCACCCAGCTTTTTCATTGAATCTACTCGCTGACAAGGTATTCCAAGTTCTTCAGCCAAACCTGCAACCTTTTGTGTTATTTGTCTGTCAGCATCATCAGCAATAACCAATTCACTAATTTCGCCATTTTTCATAGCTTTAAGTGTTTGTTTAGTACCGATAATTATTCGTGATTTAACCTGTGCTACTTTTTCATAAGACATTTCATATCCTCCAAAGCAACAAGTATAATCAGAAGCACCTTGAATATTCTACCATTCACATTTTTTTATGTCAACATGATTTAAAATATTTTTTAGTGCAGCTAATTATAATCCCTTGTTTTTAACCTAAAGAATTCCGGAAGCCAGTCTGTTACTAGAAGGTAACAAAATTCTCTCTTTTTCACTGACTCCCGTCTTTAGGTTTGGTAAGCATTGTCCATTACTGAACTGTTTCTGTTTCTTCTGCTTCTTTTATCGTTTCTTCTAAATGATCTAGAGAAGCTTTCACACTACGGTATCGTTGCATTCCAGTACCAGCTGGAACAAGTTTACCAATGATAACATTCTCTTTTAGACCTAGTAATTCATCGCGTTTTCCTTTGATCGCTGCATCTGTAAGAACTCTTGTTGTTTCTTGGAACGATGCGGCTGATAAGAAGGAATCTGTTTCAAGGGAAGCTTTTGTAATACCAAGTAGAACAGGTTTCCCTGTCGCTGGTTGTGCCCCCTCGTTTAGTACCGTATGGTTGGCATCACGGAATTGATGTAATTCAAGTAAAGAACCTGGAAGAACACTTGTGTCTCCTGAATCAATTACTCTTATCTTACGAAGCATTTGGCGAACCATTACTTCGACGTGTTTGTCACCAATTTCCACACCTTGCATGCGGTATACGCGTTGTACTTCGCGTAATAGGTAATCCTGAACGCCTTCCACACCTTGCACACGTAATAGGTCTTTTGGATCTACAGAACCTTCTGTAAGTTCCTGTCCGGCAATGACAGTGTCTCCAACACTAACCTTCATACGGGCATTGTAAGGAACTGCGTATGCGCGTTGCTCTACATCGCTTTGTACAATGATTTCCTGTTTATCTTTTACTTCTTTAATTTCATGAACTGTACCATGAACTTCACTGATTACAGCCTGACCTTTCGGGTTACGTGCCTCAAATAGCTCTTGGATACGCGGAAGACCTTGTGTAATATCGTCTCCAGCAACCCCGCCTGTATGGAAAGTACGCATTGTTAGCTGTGTACCTGGCTCCCCGATGGATTGAGCTGCGATGATTCCTACTGCTTCACCGACTTCAACATCAGCGCCAGTAGCAAGGTTACGACCATAACACTTCTGACAAACACCATGTTTTGTGTTACAAGTGAACGCAGTACGGATTGTAACATCCTCAATGCCTGCTTCCACGATTTGCTTCGCTTGGTCCTCTGAGATCAATTCATCATGCTCTACGATGACATCATTGGTTTCAGGGTGCTTCACAGGGCGGAACGCAGTACGACCAATTAGGCGGTCGATAAGTGGTTCAATTAATTCTGTTCCGTCAGTTAGAGCTGAAACAGTTAAGCCTCTGTCTGTACCACAGTCATCTTCACGGACAATAACATCCTGCGCTACGTCAACGAGACGACGGGTTAGATAACCAGAGTCCGCTGTCTTCAAGGCAGTATCGGCAAGTCCTTTACGCGCACCGTGAGTAGAGATAAAGTACTCTAGTACTGTAAGTCCTTCACGGAAACTTGACTTGATCGGTAACTCAATAATCTTACCAGCCGGGTTGGCCATTAGACCACGCATACCGGCAAGCTGTGTGAAGTTGGAGGCATTACCCCTCGCCCCTGAATCACTCATCATGAAGATTGGGTTACGCTCGCTAAGTGATTTCATAAGTTTTTCTTGAATATTATCCTTCGCTTGAGACCATACAGCGATAACTCTGTCGTAACGCTCTTCATCTGTGATCAGTCCACGACGGAATTGTTTTAAGACATTATCGACTTTCTTCTGTGCTTCTACAAGGATTGTTTCTTTCTCTGGTAATACCACGATATCAGAAATACCAACTGTCATACCTGCTTTGGTAGAATAGCTGAATCCAAGATCCTTCATTCTATCAAGCATTTTAGATGTTTCACTGATTTTAAATCGTTTAAAGACTTCTGCGATGATATCACCAAGAAAACCTTTTTTGAACGGCTTAATAATCTCTCTTGATTTGATTTCTTCCCTGATATTTGTTCCACCAGCGACAAAGTATTTCTCTGGAGTTTTGACCTCCAAGTTAATTTGTGTCGGCTCATTAATATACGGGAAAGAATCTGGAAGAATATTATTGAAAATAACCTTCCCAACCGTTGTGATTAGCAACTGGTTGTGTTGCTCTTCTGTAAATGTTTTATTGTTTAGACTTGAAGCATGAACAGCAATCCTTGTATGAAGATGCACATACCCGTTCTGGTATGCTAATACAGCTTCATCAAGATCTTTAAAGACGGCACCTTCCCCAATTGCACCCTCGCGCTCTAGTGTTAGGTAATAGTTTCCTAATACCATATCCTGTGAAGGTGTAACAACTGGTTTTCCATCTTTCGGATTCAAAATGTTCTGTGCTGCAAGCATTAAAATTCGCGCTTCAGCTTGTGCTTCTGCAGATAAAGGCACGTGAACAGCCATTTGGTCCCCATCAAAGTCAGCGTTATAAGCTGTACATACAAGTGGGTGCAAACGGATGGCCCGACCTTCTACCAATGTCGGCTCAAACGCCTGGATTCCCAACCTGTGAAGGGTTGGTGCACGGTTAAGTAATACAGGGTGTTCCTTGATTACTTCTTCCAATACATCCCAAACTTCTGGGTGGACACGTTCAATTTTGCGCTTAGCAGATTTAATATTATGCGCAAGTCCTTTTGAAACAAGCTCTTTCATAATAAATGGCTTGAATAATTCTAGCGCCATTTCTTTTGGCAAACCACATTGATACATTTTCAAATGTGGGCCCACGACGATAACAGAACGACCAGAATAGTCTACACGTTTACCCAGCAAGTTCTGACGGAAACGACCTTGTTTCCCTTTAAGCATATGGGAAAGGGATTTTAGTGGTCTATTACCAGGACCAGTTACCGGACGACCACGACGGCCATTATCAATTAGTGCGTCAACTGCTTCTTGAAGCATACGTTTTTCGTTTTGCACGATAATACTTGGTGCACCAAGGTCCAATAGTCGTTTAAGACGATTGTTACGGTTGATTACACGACGGTACAAATCATTTAAATCAGAAGTTGCAAAACGCCCACCATCCAGTTGTACCATCGGACGTATTTCTGGTGGAATAACAGGTAATACGTCCAATACCATCCAAGATGTATCATTTCCGGAATTACGGAATGATTCTAGCACCTCTAGACGCTTGATTGCACGTGTTCTCCGTTGTCCTTGAGCAGTTTTCAATTCTTCTTTCATTGCATCCACTTCTTTTTCCAAGTCAATGTCTTGGAGAAGTTTACGGATAGCTTCTGCACCCATTTGGGCTTTAAATGTTTTTCCGTACTTGTCATAATAAGCGCGGTATTCTTTTTCTGAGAGAAGTTGCTTCTTCTCTAATGGTGTATTACCAGTCTCTGTAACGATGTATGCAGCGAAATAAATAACTTCTTCCAACGCTCGTGGAGACATATCTAGTACAAGACCCATTCGGCTTGGAATTCCTTTGAAGTACCAGATATGGGAAACAGGTGCTGCTAATTCAATGTGTCCCATACGCTCACGACGAACTTTTGCTTTTGTTACTTCCACACCACAACGATCACAGACAACGCCCTTGTAACGAACGCGTTTGTATTTCCCACAATGACATTCCCAGTCCTTTTGCGGTCCAAAAATACGTTCACAAAACAGGCCGTCTTTCTCTGGCTTCAGTGTCCGATAGTTAATTGTTTCAGGTTTTTTTACCTCACCGTATGACCATGAACGGATCTTTTCTGGTGAAGCTAACCCAATTTTCATATACTCAAAATTATTTACATCTAGCAAGGGGCCTACCTCCCTTTTAGTGTCCAAAAATTTACCACAAGCTTATTCATGCATTATATATTAGGAAACTAGGCTTATCACCAAGTATTTATGGCGAAAGCCTTAGTTACACTTATGCAGTAGGAAGTTTTAAACCTTCCTACTGCCCATAAAAGCGGGGAGGTTCCTATTCCGATAAGAACCTTCCAGCTGTCTTTAGTTACCTTCAACTTCTAAGTTAAGTTTACTTGCCTGTTGTGTTTCCTCTTCTTCCAATTCGCGCATATCAATTTCTTGTTCGTCACTGGAAAGCATCTTAACATCCATTCCAAGACTTTGAAGTTCTTTGATTAGTACTTTGAAAGATTCTGGAACGCCTGGTTCAGGAACATTGTCACCTTTCACAATGGACTCATATGTTTTCACACGACCGACAATATCATCTGATTTCACAGTTAATATTTCCTGTAGTGTATATGCAGCACCATACGCTTCAAGTGCCCAAACCTCCATCTCACCGAAACGCTGTCCACCAAACTGGGCTTTACCACCTAGTGGTTGTTGCGTTACAAGTGAATAAGGACCTGTTGAACGGGCGTGTAGTTTATCATCAACCATGTGAGCTAGCTTGATCATGTACATGACCCCAACTGACACACGGTTATCAAATGGTTCGCCGCTTCTTCCATCATAAAGAATGGTTTTCGCGTCACGAGGCATTCCCGCTTCTTCAAGTGTTTCCCAAACATCTTCTTCTGTCGCACCATCAAATACTGGTGATGCAACATGTATTCCTAGCTGTCTTGCAGCCATTCCAAGATGTAGCTCAAACACCTGTCCGATGTTCATACGTGATGGTACCCCTAGTGGGTTAAGCATGATATCAATTGGTGTACCATCTGGCAAGAACGGCATGTCTTCTTCAGGTAAAATTTTAGAAATTACACCTTTGTTACCGTGACGTCCTGCCATTTTATCTCCCTCGTGAATTTTACGTTTTTGAACGATATATGCACGAACAAGTTGGTTCACACCTGGTGGTAGTTCGTCTCCATCTTCACGGTTGAAGATTTTAACATCGTGAACAATACCACCCGCGCCATGTGGTACACGTAGGGATGTGTCTCTTACTTCACGAGCTTTTTCACCAAAGATCGCATGTAGCAAACGCTCTTCAGCAGATAGTTCTGTAACTCCTTTTGGTGTTACTTTACCTACCAGAATGTCTCCGTCTGTTACTTCAGCACCAATCCGGATAATTCCGTGCTCATTAAGGTTTTTCAATGCATCTTCTCCAACATTTGGGATGTCTCTTGTGATTTCTTCTGGTCCTAGCTTTGTATCACGTGCTTCAGACTCATACTCCTCGATGTGGATAGAAGTATACACATCGTCTTTTACAAGTCTTTCACTCATGATGATAGCATCCTCATAGTTATAACCTTCCCAAGTCATAAACCCTACGAGAACATTACGCCCTAGTGCCAGCTCTCCATCTTCCATGGAAGGACCATCAGCCAAGATTTCACCTTTTGTTACACGATCGCCACCACTTACGATTGGACGCTGGTTGTAACATGTTCCTTGGTTGGATCGAATATATTTCTGTAGTTTGTAACGATCAACGTCACCTTGTACTTCTTTACCATCCACTTCAGAAATTCGACGAATGTGAATTTCTTTTGCTTCTACACGTTCCACGATTCCTTCATGGCGACAAATGATCGCTGCACCAGAGTCTTTACCGTCGACATATTCCATCCCAGTACCAACAATTGGTGCTTCTGGGTTCATCAAAGGAACAGCCTGACGTTGCATGTTTGCTCCCATTAGTGCACGGTTGGAGTCATCATTCTCTAAGAAAGGAATACATGCTGTTGCCGCAGATACTACCTGTTTAGGTGATACGTCCATGTAGTCAAGTTGAGCACGTGGAACGATTGTGTTCTCACCACGGAAACGAGCAATTACTTCTTCATCAACAAAGTTTCCTTCCTCGTCTAATTTCGCATTTGCCTGTGCAACAACATAGTTATCTTCTTCGTCTGCTGTTAGGTAATCGATCTGCGCTGTAACCTTCCCTGTTTCAGGGTCTACGCGACGATATGGTGTTTCGATAAATCCGAACTTGTTCACTTTCGCATAACTGGAAAGAGAGTTAATCAAACCAATGTTTGGTCCCTCCGGTGTTTCAATTGGACACATACGGCCATAGTGGGAGTAGTGTACGTCACGCACTTCAAATCCAGCACGCTCACGTGTTAAACCACCTGGTCCAAGTGCAGAAAGACGACGCTTATGTGTTAGCTCTGCAAGTGGGTTCGTCTGATCCATAAACTGAGATAGCTGCGAACTACCAAAGAATTCTTTAATAGATGCAATTACCGGACGGATGTTGATTAATTGCTGTGGCGTAATGCTAGAAGTGTCTTGGATAGACATTCTTTCACGCACTACACGCTCCATACGAGATAATCCAATACGGAATTGGTTTTGTAGCAATTCACCAACAGAACGCAAACGACGGTTACCTAAATGGTCAATATCGTCCGTGTCCCCTACTCGGTGTAATAGGTTAAAGAAATAACTGATAGATGAAAGGATATCAGCTGGCGTAATGTTTTTCACGCTTGTATCCACATCAGCATTTCCAATTACGTTAAGCTCCCTTTCGCCACTTGGGTCTGTTGGATCAACGATTTTAATGGATTGTAACGTAATGTCATCTTCAAGCACACCATCTTTTGGTTCGCTTGTTATTTCCCCAAGCTTGCCTTCTGCTTTATCCAGATAAGGGATTAGCTTGTTTAATAGTTTACGCTCAAGCTTTTCGCCTTTCTCTGCAAGAACCTCACCAGTTTCCTGATCCACAACCGTTTCAGCCAGCACTTGGTTGAATAGGCGGTTTTTTATGTGTAGTTTTTTATTCATTTTATAGCGTCCAACATGAGCTAAATCATATCTTTTAGGGTCAAAGAAACGAGATACTAAAAGACTTTTAGCATTTTCTACTGTCGGTGGCTCACCAGGACGAAGACGCTCATAGATTTCCAGTAGCGCTTTATCCGTGGTCTCTGTATTATCTTTTTCAAGTGTGTTTTTAAGGTACTCATTATCACCAAGAAGATCAATGATTTCCTGATCTGTACCAAAACCAAGGGCACGAAGAAGCACCGTGATCGGCAACTTACGTGTACGATCGATACGAACATAGGCAACATCCTTGGCGTCTGTTTCAAATTCTAGCCAAGCTCCCCTATTGGGAATAACCGTAGCAGCTACGCCCCTCTTACCGTTTTTGTCTATCTTTTCATTATAGTAGACACTTGGTGAACGCACGAGCTGGGAAACAATTACTCGTTCCGCACCATTAATTACGAAAGTACCTGTATCTGTCATTAATGGGAAGTCACCCATGAATACTTCCTGCTCTTTTACTTCACCGGTCTCATTATTAATCAAACGGACCTTAACGCGAAGCGGAGCATTGTACGTAACGTCTCTTTCCTTTGATTCGTCTACAGGATATTTTGGTTCACCGAGACTGTAATCTACAAACTCTAGTGATAAATTACCTGTAAAATCTTCAATAGGAGAGATGTCTCTAAACATTTCCCGCAAACCTTCTTCTAGGAACCACTCATAAGAAGCGGTTTGAATCTCAATCAGGTTTGGCAACTCTAATACTTCACTAATACGCGCATAGCTCCTGCGTTGTCGGTGCCGTCCATACTGAACTAGTTGACCTGTCAACTGCTTCACCCCTTAAATCATGCATTCTTTGTAGATTTCTCCACTCGGAATGCGTTATTATATTTAGGAAAACATTAAAAAGAGTTTGTTTTCCGGTTCTAGCAAACAAACATAGACTGTTCAGCAATCTATCTGAACAAGCTTGTAATTCGGAGGGATTACAAGTAATATAATACGTAAAATGCTAGCGAAACATAAAATAAAAATAGAAAAAAGGCTTCTTTTAGAAAAAAACCATCTCTTATTTTACCCGATTTTACAAGTGTCCCCGAAGACCTATAAAATATACGTTTCAATTTTCATGAAAATACTTCTTGACAGAAGAACCCCCATGTTAGCATTTTCCAATCTTAACATAACAAAATAGAGCGGTCAAACATTATAAGCCCGCAAAATAAAATAACCTTTATCTTTCGCTATCGTTTCTACTTCACCAAACAATGTTTCCAGCTTTTTGATGGCTGATGGGGCGCCTTGCTTTTTTTGAATTACCACCCAGAGTTCCCCGCCCTCTGCTAAAGCCGCTTGAGCCTCGTCAAACAATTGGTGAACCACTTTTTTCCCAGCTCTTATAGGAGGGTTTGTTAAAATCGCAGCAAAGTCTCTCTTGGTCACTTTTTCAAAGAGATCACTTTGGAAGACTGTTGTGTTGGAAACATGGTTTAATTGCACATTTTTTTCAGCAAGTTCCACTGCTCGTTCGTTCACATCTGCCATGAACACGTTGCGACCAGCGAATTGGTCTGCCAGTGTAATGCCGATCGGGCCATAACCACACCCCATATCCAGAATGTCTCCGTCTATTCCCGGTTCCACAAATTGTTCAATAAGCAATCTCGAACCGAAATCAACGTCATTTTTAGAAAATACCCCGACATCGCTTGTAAAGGTGTAGGATTTCCCGCGTAAAGTATAACTCCATGTCTTTGGTGAACGTTTAGAATGAGGTTGTTGTGAGAAGTAATGCTCAGACATTAGGCACCTACTTTTTAATAGTTTTGCGAAGATACGAATAGCCGGGTTGCTATCCTTAAGGGTTTATACATAGAGAGCCCGTCGCATGAAATACGACGAGCCCCATTATGGAAATTACTTAACTTCTACAGATGCGCCAGCTTCTTCTAGCTTAGCTTTAACTTCTTCAGCATCATCTTTAGAAACAGCTTCTTTGATAGCTTTAGGTGCGTTATCAACTAGATCTTTTGCGTCTTTAAGACCAAGACCAGTGATCTCACGTACTGCTTTAACAACTTTAATTTTAGAAGATCCAGCACTTTCAAGTACTACATCAAATTCTGTTTGCTCTTCAGCAGCCTCTCCAGCTCCTGCTCCACCTGCTACTGCTACTGGTGCTGCAGCTGTTACACCAAATTCTTCTTCGATTGCTTTAACTAGATCATTTAGATCTAGAACTGACATTTCTTTAATCGCATCAATGATTTGTTCTTTAGTCATGATAAAATTGCCTCCTATTTTAAATGTAATTTTTTTATCTCGTCAGGCACAGATTATGCGCCTTGTTCTTCTTTTTGCTCCGCGATAGCTTTTGTTGCGTATGCGAAGTTTCGTACTGGTGCTTGAAGCACGCTAAGCAGCATAGAAACCATGCCTTCGTAATTCGGAAGATCTGCAAGCTCTTTTATTTGATCAAGGGTTGCAACTTTCCCTTCAATTACTCCACCTTTAATTTCTAACGCTTCGTTCTTTTTCGCGAAATCGTTAAGAATTCTTGCTGGTGCTACTACATCATCGTTACTGAAAGCTAAAGCAGTTGGTCCAACCAACACGTCGCTTAGTTCCGTTAACTCAGCAGCTTCAACAGCACGGCGAGCCATTGAGTTTTTGTATACTTTGAAATCAATTCCAGCCTCACGTAGTTGTTTACGTAATTCTGTAACCTGCGCAACGTCAAGACCACGGTAGTCAACAACTACAGAAGTTTGGCTTGCACGGAATTTTTCAGTGATTTCATCTACAACTTGTTTCTTTTGCTCAATAATACCGGACATTCTTCCACCTCCTGTTTAACAAATATTTATACCGTATACGGAAACCGAATCTGCACAGAGCCAATAAGGAAAGAATCTTTACTCATTGTCTGTTTTATAAACAAAACAAGCTCCCGCGCAGACACGGGAGCTTACTACAACATTACGATAATCATTACGAATTAATCGATCTGTTTTATAAACAACCTCGGCAGGATATTAAGCGGATGGATCCGCCCCTACTGTCTACGGTACAACGTATTCTTTTATTCAACGCTTTTTAGTATAACTCAAGTGTCCCAAAGAGTCAAGTACTAATTAGCCACGAGTGTAAGATGATACATCAACTTTAACTCCAGGACCCATTGTAGAAGCTATAGAAGCATTCTTCATATAAGTTCCTTTAGCAGCTTGCGGCTTAACTTTTACAAGCTGTTTTGTAAGTGCCTCGAAGTTTTCGATTAATTTATCATTATCAAAAGAAAGTTTTCCGATTGGAACATGGATGTTAGATTGTTTATCAACACGGTATTCTACTTTACCTGCTTTGATATCTTTCACCGCTTTTTCAACTTCAAATGTTACAGTTCCAGTTTTCGGGTTTGGCATTAAACCTTTTGGTCCCAATACGCGACCAAGTTTACCAACTTCAGCCATCATGTCTGGAGTTGCAACGATTACGTCAAATTCAAACCAACCTTGGTTAATTTGGTTGATGTAATCAGATTCTCCAACATAGTCAGCTCCAGCTGCTTCTGCCTCTTTTGCTTTTTCGCCTTTAGCGAAAACCAATACACGTTGTGTTTTACCAGTACCGTGTGGTAGAACCATTGCTCCACGGATTTGCTGGTCTGCTTTCTTAGGATCTACTCCCAAACGGAAAGCTGCCTCTACTGTTTCGTCAAAGTTAGCTTTAGCTACCTCTTTTACAAGAGAAACTGCTTCAGCTACTTCGTATGATTTTGAACGATCAACAAGCTTTAGAGCTTCTTGATGCTTTTTACCTTTATTAGCCATTTTATTTCCTCCTCTATTGTGGTTATAACGGTAATACCTCCCACTTACAGAAGCCAATGCTTCTATAAAGCTGTGACCACCTCCTGAGAAGGAGGTCACATTCACGAAAAAGGTTGCGAGTATGGCATACTATTCGCAACCTGTACCGTATTGTTTGCTTAACAAAAACCGTTTAACGGGCACTTCCGCTAATTAGTCTTCGATTGTGATACCCATGCTGCGTGCAGTTCCTTCAACCATGCGCATCGCTGCTTCAACATCAGCAGCATTTAAATCAGGCATTTTTGTTTCTGCGATTTCTTTTACTTTATCACGTGAAACAGAAGCGACTTTGTTACGATTCGGCTCACCTGAAGCAGTTTCAATACCTGCTGCTTTTTTCAACAACACTGCTGCTGGTGGAGTTTTCGTAATAAATGTAAATGAACGGTCTTCAAAAACCGTGATTTCAACAGGAATAATCATACCCGCTTGATCTTGAGTACGTGCGTTGAATTCTTTACAGAATCCCATGATATTAACACCCGCTTGACCTAGTGCAGGTCCTACTGGTGGTGCCGGATTCGCTTTTCCAGCTGGAATTTGTAGCTTTACTAACTTGATTACTTTTTTAGCCACGAGACACACCTCCTTAAAGTCCGTGATGTGGTAATAGGGGATTTTCCCCTCCCACTCATATTTTCCATTGCTCTCGAATTAGAGTGCATGAATAACAAAAGAATTTTAGCATGAATTTAAAAATAATGCAAGGCCTTGTCCTATTATTTCTTTAGAACATCCTTTAGGATAGTTTTTCGATTTGGGAAAAATCCAGCTCTACCGGGGTTTCCCTACCAAACATATTTACATGAACTTTGACCTTCTGTTTATCCGTGTCAATATATTCAATTGAACCAGTAAAGTCAGTAAATGGTCCATCTGTCACGCGAACATTTTCCTTCAATTCAAAGTCAAATTGGACAACTGAATCTGATACACCCATCCGTTTTAATACAAACTCAACTTCTTCCGGCAAAATCGGGGTCGGTTTCGTACCACCACCACTCGAACCAATGAAGCCTGTTACACCAGGTGTGTTTCGTACAACGTACCAAGAATCATCTGTCATAACCATCTCAGTTAAAACATAGCCAGGGAAGAATTTTTTCTTTGTCACCTTTTTTTTACCGTTCTTTATTTCTGTTTCTTCTTCTTCAGGAACGATGACACGAAAAATCTTGTCTTCCATTCCCATAGACTCTACACGCTTTTCTAAGTTCATTTTTACTTTGTTTTCATAACCAGAGTACGTATGAACCACATACCAATTTTTCTCCATTTATAGCAGGACAATATCGCTTGTCCTTCCCTCCCTTTATTTCAAATTATTAATCAAAAGCGTAAAGCGCTGTTTATAAAGCGAAACTTCATCTGGTGGGGGCTCTCTGCCTCACCAAATGTTAGTTGAACAAATCGGACCTTTACTGGCAGGTGGTCTCCCTTAGAATGCTTAATTTCCTCTCGTATTCTTCAAGTGGAAGTTTTACTGCCAGATTAAGGCGGGATAAACATAGTGGCTAGTCGATGTTCGTCGGAATTATAATGATTCTAACGCTTTAACTTCGCCAATCAACTTTATACTTTTTTACAATTTAAAAAACCCGTTGAGACGGGTTTCTTTAAATGTTCTATTAATTTCCATTATAGCATAATTATATTGTAATTATTCAACGAATATTATAGCAGATTCAAAATTTGAGTGATGCCTAGATCAATTAAAAAGAAAAATACTGCCACGAATGCTACTGTAGAAATAACTGTAATAGTATAACTCGTTAGCTCTTTCCCTTTTGGCCAGCTAACTTTCTTCATCTCTCTTGAAACATTTTGCAAGAACTTAAACATGCTTGTACCCCCATCGTTTACCGGAATCTCCAATATGCTGATAAACATTTATTTATTTTGTTTCTCGGTGCAACGTATGCTTCCCACATGTCTTGCAGTATTTACGCACTTCCAAGCGTTCTGCCTGAGTGGATGTGTTTTTACTCGTTGAATAGTTTCTACTTAAACAGTCTGCACACGCCAATGTTATCTTCTTCTTCATTTTTTCACCCCATATGTGAGGTTGTCCCACCACAAAGCGCTATCTTTCCCTGAAAGCGCAAAATATACTAATAATGTAGCATGGTTATAGCATTGTGTCAACGCGCCCTCAATAGGAAATATCGTTGGCTTCTAGCAATTGTTCTAACTTTTTCTTCACCCGCTGGAGCGCGTTATCAATTGATTTCACGTGACGATTTAATGTACCAGAGATCTCTTGATACGTGCGCCCATCAAGGTATAGATGCAGCACTTTCTTTTCTAACTCGCTTAATAATTCAGACAATTTTAGTTCCATGTCACCGAATTTCTCTCTATGCAAAAGCATCTCCTGTGGATCAATTGCCTTAGAACCTGCGATAACATCGAGGAGGGTTCGTTCTGATTCCTCATCGTACATTGGCTTGTCCAAAGAAACATAAGAATTAAGAGGAATGTGCTTTTGCCTTGTTGCCGTTTTAATTGCCGTAATAATTTGTCTTGTGACACATAATTCTGCAAAGGCTTTAAAAGAGGATAGCTTGGCCCCGTCAAAATCACGAATTGCCTTGTAGAGACCAATCATTCCTTCTTGAATAATATCTTCTTTATCTGCACCAATTAAAAAATAAGTGCGCGCTTTAGCACGTACAAAATTACGATATTTATGAATTAGGAAATCTAGCGCATGACTGTTCCCCTCATGCACTAATTGTAGTATCTCATCGTCATCAAGCGTTTGAAAGTTCAATTCTGTCTGTAATGGCTTGACATTCACCAAGTTTGACCCCCCGACTACAACGCAGTCACTATAACGAGAGTATAGCAGCCTGAAACAATTACTTATCCATTGCGACATTGTAATGATGATTATCGACAAATTGCTGGATTTCCTAACCGCGCTATTTCCGTTATTATTATGAATAGTATACAGGAAGCGTTTTATTTTAGTCAATACAAGGAGGAAGAATTTAGCAAATTTTAAAAAACAAAATCGTTTTATAGGAAGCCGACTAAGGTTAATCCGTCTTGTATCAACAGGGGCATCACCTGGCCCATGTGCGAGTTGAATGAATCACCCATTAAAGGGTCACGGCGATCAGGAGGAAGCAATTTCATTCCCTTTTGAACGTCATTACCCGTATGACGTGCTTTTCGCTCTGGTTCCTCTCTCTTTTTGAACGTCATTACCCGTATGACGTGCTTTTTCCTCTGGTTCCTCTCTCTTTTTGAACGTCATTACCCGTATGACGTGCTTTTCGCTCTGATTCCTCTCTCTTTTTGAACGTCATTACCTGTATGACGTGCTTTTTCCTCTGACTCCTCTCTCTTTTTGAACATCATTACCCTTATGACGTGCTTTTTCCTCAAGTTACTTCCCATTTTTGCACGTCACAACTTGTATCACATGAATGGACGTTCGCAGATGTTTCCCCTGAGGCGTTTCGTCACTCGAAGCACTTAAAAAAAAATAGAGCGCTCACTTAATGGCGCTCGCTCAAACTCAAAGTGTTTTTGGTAGAGGCATGTTAAAAACCACCTCTTCTCCACTTCTCAAATTTCTCCATGATTTCATCATTTAGCACTATCTTACTTTTTTCCTGTACTTTTTTGTGCTGCTCAATGGTCGCCTTAATATCACGTTCAATACTTCTTAATTCAATCTGCAATTCTCTTGCAGATTTCCTAAGTGCGCCTTGTCCAAATATTGTCCGTTGTTCTGCATAATCGGATGTAGCTACATAAACTTGAGTTCGCACATTCTTTAATGTTTTTACTAGCTTTTCAATACATTCATCTGCTGTTTCTTTTTCTTTTGTAAAGATCACTTCTACCTTAAACGTTTTGGTTTTACTCGTAATTCCCCTGACATAATAAGCATCAAATACCACAATAACACGGTGGCCTGAATAAGCCTGATATTCTGCCATCAGCTCAATAAGCCTGTCACGTGCTTGTCCGATATCCTTCTCCTTAAGCTGCTTGAGTTCCTCCCAGTCGCCAATGATGTTATAGCCATCTACTACAAGAACAATCATTCCTAACCACCAGCCGGGTGCCTTTTGCGGTATACCTCATATAATAACAGTCCACATGCAACGGAAGCATTTAAGGATGTTACATTTCCAACCATCGGCAGGCTGACAGTCCAATCACATTTTTTACGAACTAAGCGACTTATTCCTTTTCCTTCATTCCCGATTACAAGGGCAATAGGCAATGCACCATCAAGATAACGATAATCTTCTGTTGCTTCTGCTTCGGTTCCAACAACCCATACATTTCGCTCTTTAAGTTCGTCAATTGTGTTGGAAATATTCGTAACCCTCGCAACTGGGATATGCTCCATCGCACCTGCTGCTGTTTTTGCCACTGTAGCAGTTAACCCTACTGATCTACGTTTGGGAATAATGACACCATGTACTCCCACTGCATCTGCTGTTCGCAGGATAGAACCGAGGTTATGCGGATCCTCTAACTCATCTAAAATAATAAAAAATGGATCTTCCTGCTTTTCTTCTGCCTTCTCAAATAGATCCTCTAAAGAAGCATACTGGTAGGATGCAACATATGCGATAATGCCTTGATGATTCTCCTTCGATAGTTGATCGAGTTTGTTTCTTGGAACCTTTTGCACTACAGTTCCCGCTTCTTTTGATGCTTGATGGAGTTTTCCTAGCATATTGCTGTTTAATTGCTCTGAAACCATCACTTTATTAACCGATCTCCCTGACCTTAATGCTTCCATAACAGGGTTTTTTCCTATAATCATTTCTTGGTCCACTTTACTCCATCCTCCCTTCTGTCCATTCAACCGCTTCTCGCAACAATTCTTGTAATCTTGTCTCATTTTTCATTAAGTAATGGTACCCAATTAATGCTTCAAATGCCGAACTATAACGATAGGTTTGTACACTTATATTTTTAGGAATCGTGCCCGATTTGGCATTTCGCCCACGGGCCACGACTTTTTCCTCTTCTTCTGTTAAATGCTTTATCTCAAGCCAATGTAATATAATATTTGCCTGAGCCTTTCCAGACACAAACCGGATGGCTCGCTGATGGAGCTGGTTTGGTTTCACTTGGCCGGAATCAAGGAGATGCTCCCGTACATATACCTCATAGACCGCATCTCCCATATAGGCAAGAGCCAGACTTTTCATTTGTTTCACATTCCGCTCCATTGTTAACCCCTCTTCCAGCGCACTCCTTGTGGTGTATCTTCTAAAATAATATTCTGGTCCTTCAAATTATCTCTAATTTCATCAGCTCTTGCAAAGTCACGGTTTTTCCTTGCTTCGTTTCTTTCTTGGATTAACGACTCAATCTCTTCATCCAGTAAGCCCGCTTCTTCCTTCAATTCTATTCCAAGCACGTTGAGCAATGAGGCGATTGTCTCTTGAAAAGTTTCAATTACAGTTGTGCACGTTTGCTTGGATTCCAAATATACGTTTGCATCTTTAGCTAAATCGAATAGGACAGAAATGGCGTTTGCCGTATTAAAATCATCTTCCATGGATTGCTCGAAAGCTTTTTTATGCTCCTGAATCTTGTTTCCCCATTCTGTATCTTTTCCTAAATTCATACTAGAAGCCTTTCGGTGCTCTAGGTTAAAGTAGGAAGTTTTGATTCGCTCAAGGCTATTTTTCGCACTTTCTAAAAGCTCTTCTGTAAAATTGATTGGGTTACGGTAATGCACACTTAGCATAAAGAAGCGAAGCACCTGTGGATCATGATGGTTAATCAAATCCCTTGTTAATACAAAGTTTCCAAGTGATTTGGACATTTTTTCATTTTCAATATTAATATACCCATTATGCATCCAGTATCTTGCAAAGGATTTACCTGTCATGGCTTCAGATTGGGCTATTTCATTTTCGTGATGGGGGAATGCAAGGTCTTGACCACCAGCATGAATATCAATTGTCTCCCCAAGATATTTTTTAGCCATTGCCGAGCATTCAATATGCCAACCAGGTCTTCCTTTACCCCATGGCGTTTCCCAGGCAATTTCGTCTTCCTTAGCGTTTTTCCATAAAGCAAAATCAAGCGGATCTTCTTTTTTCTCACCGACCTGAATTCTTGCTCCAGAACGCAGCTCATCTATTGACTGATGCGACAATTTTCCATAGCCGTCAAAAGCGCGTGGCTTAAAATAGACATCCCCATCGACTGTATAGGCATAACCTTTATCAATAAGCACCTGAATAAAAGAAATAATATCGTCCATTGTCTCCATAACCCTCGGATTATGTGTCGCTTCCTTCACACCTAATGCGCCAACATCTTCGAGATATGCATTGATAAAGCGATCGGCAATGGCTGGCACTTCTTCCCCAAGCTCTTTTGCCGTTTTAATGATTTTATCGTCTACATCCGTAAAATTAAGCACATAGTCCACCTTATAGCCAGTGTACTCAAAGTATCTTCTTACTGAATCAAACACAATTGCCGGACGGGCGTTTCCAATATGGATATAGTTATAGACTGTTGGTCCGCAAACATACATGCTGACCTTTCCTTCTTCTAAAGGCTGAAATTCTTCTTTTTGTCGTGTAAGTGTATTATAAATTTTTATCGCCATTGCTATTCCCTTCCTTCAATTGAGTTAATTCCATTTTCAATTCATCTATTTCCCTTTGCAGGTCCTGACACCGGTCATGTACTGGATCAGGTAAATTATGGTGGTCAAGCTCTCTTCTTACCTTTTCCCCATTTTGTTTAACTATTTTTCCCGGAATCCCAACAATCGTAGCATGGTCTGGCACATCCATCAGGACCACAGAGCCAGCACCTACTTTTGCACTTTCCCCAATAGTAATGGATCCAAGAACCTTAGCCCCTGTCGCAATAAGAGCATGATCTTTTAAAGTGGGATGTCGTTTTCCTTTTTCTTTACCTGTACCTCCTAGGGTAACACCCTGAAAGATGGTCACATTATCACCAATATCACAGGTTTCCCCGATAACGACACCCATTCCATGGTCGATAAACAGCCGTCTTCCAATATTGGCCGCAGGATGAATTTCTATTCCTGTTAAAAACCGAGCCAATTGCGAGATAACCCGTGCGATAAAATAGAGCTTTCGCTTATAAAACGCATGTGCGATGCGATGTGACCAAACGGCGTGCAGGCCTGAGTATGTTAGAAACACCTCTATATAGCTACGTGCAGCCGGATCTTGTTCAAACACAACATCCATATCTTCCTTCATTCGTTTAAACATCCCCAAGTGAGCCGAGCCTCCTTTGCCTATGCGAGTCGTAATATTTATAAATTGGCAGGGTCTAACATCCTTACATAAAGCGGGATTGGCATAGTGAATAAAAAATCGTTCACTTCCATCGTTAGAGGTTGTTTTATACGCAGTAGAGATACAAAAAAAGCGTCTCTGTGCGTATAAACACAGAGACGCTTTAGCGCGGTCCCACTCTGTTTGAAGGAAAGCTCCCCCCAACTCCACCTCTCGTAACGGGAGAGCACCGCCGTTATGTACTTATATTCCATAACGGACTCCGAGGAGCACTTCAAAAACAACCCTCAAAACCACTCACAGCCAAGGTGGTTCTCTCTGGATAAGCAACTTGTTTTTTACTTTCCCTCTTCAACGTTCTTATATGAATAGGCAGAAAGGGCGATTTACTTTGACACCTTGCCCCTTCACACCAAGCATGATCAATTCTTCAATACTTATTCTATACTATATTATATTTGCCTAAAAATGTGAATTATTACGCTCCTAATTGTTTAAGAACACTATCCAGTCTTTGCAAAATAACCTCTTTGCCAAGTAACGCTATAGACGCTGGTAGCTCTGGTCCATGTGTTTGGCCAGTAGTCGCCACTCGAATTGGCATAAATAGCTTTTTACCACGATGGCCTGTTTCCTTTTGAGTTGCCTTAATTTGGGCTTTGATATCGTCCTTATTAAAGTCATCTAAATGAATGAGCTTGTCCGCAAAAACTTGTAGCACTTCCGGTACCTGTTCCTCTTGAAGTACGTCCATAGCGCCTTCATCATAGCTCAGCGACTCATTGAAAAATAGTTCGGTCAGCTCGACAATTTCTGCACCATAACGTAATTGTTCACGGTATAGGGAAATCACGGATTCTGCCCATTCCCTCTTTTGTTGATCCATATCTTCTGGGAGTTTACCAGCTTTGATTAGTTGTGGCATAGCAAGGTCAATAACCTTATCTAGATCCATTGCTTTAATATACTCATTGTTCATCCATTTCAACTTATGGCGATCAAAAATTGCAGCAGAAGTAGATAAACGTTCTGGGTCAAAGATTTCGATTAATTTTTGCTTATCAAAGATCTCTTCCTCCCCAACAGGTGACCAACCAAGCAATGTTATAAAGTTAAACAAAGCTTCAGGAAGGTATCCTAGGTTACGATATTGCTCAATAAATTGTAAAATATGCTCGTCCCGTTTGCTTAACTTTTTCCGTTCTTCATTCAAGATAAGCGTCATATGTCCAAATGTTGGGGCCTCCCAACCAAAAGCATCATATACCATCATCTGTTTCGGTGTGTTTGATATATGCTCCTCACCGCGCAATACATGAGAGATTTCCATTAGATGATCATCAATCGCAACCGCAAAATTATATGTTGGAATACCGTTTTTCTTCACGATAACCCAATCACCAAAGTCTTCCGATTCAAACGTTATATTGCCCCGAACCAAGTCATTGAAAGTATATGTTTTTCCAGCTGGTACACGCATGCGTATACTCGGCTTCCGTCCTTCTTTTTCAAATTCGTCTATTTGCTCTTGCGTTAAGTTGCAATGCTTTCCGGCATATTTAGGAACTTGTCCATTGGCTTTCTGTTCTTCTCGTTCTGCCTCAAGCTCTTCTTCGGTCATGTAGCATTTATAAGCAAGGTCTCTTTCAAGAAGTTCCCCTACATATTTATTGTATAGGTCAAGACGTTCTGTTTGGCGGTATGGTCCGTAGTTTCCACCAATATCCGCTCCTTCGTCCCATTCAATACCAAGCCATTTTAGAAACTCCAGCTGACTCTCTTCTCCGCCTTCCACGTTTCTTTTATCATCCGTATCCTCAATCCTAATAATAAACGTCCCATCAAAATGTTTGGCATATAGATAGTTAAATAATGCGGTACGCGCATTCCCAATATGCAAATGACCTGTTGGACTTGGTGCATATCTAACACGAACTTGATTTGACATCATAATTGCCTCCTTCTGTCATCCCTTTTTAGTGTGTATGTTATCGTATTAATTAAAAGCTATTAAATGGCTGTATCGGTAAGAACTAGCTTCTTCCAATCCCATAACTTCTAAACACTTTTCCTAAGTATATCAAAAAGTGATAACAATTTCTGTTATCACTTTACTAGTTATACCTTTTTTATAATGCTTTTTCAAGTAATTTTGGTTTCGCAAAGATCATACGACCAGCTGATGTCTGCAGGACACTCGTTATCAGCACTTCTATCGTTTTGCCGATATAATCCCTGCCCTCTTCCACTACTATCATCGTTCCATCATCGAGGTAAGCAACCCCTTGATTATGTTCTTTACCATCCTTTATTACTTGTACTACTAATTCTTCTCCTGGGAGTACAACTGGTTTTACAGCATTAGCAAGATCATTGATGTTTAGAACGGCAACACTCTGAAGATCACAAACTTTATTTAAATTAAAATCATTTGTGACAACAATACCGTCCATTACTTTAGCCAGCTTAATCAGTTTGCTGTCTACTTCATGGATTTCTTCAAAATCTCCCTCATAGATTTGGACCTCTACAGGAAGTTCTTTTTGAATACGATTCAGTACATCCAAGCCACGTCTACCTCTATTGCGTTTCAACACATCCGAGGAATCTGCTATATGCTGAAGTTCGCCGAGAACAAACTGAGGAATGACGATTGTCCCCTCCAAAAACTTTGTCTGACAAATGTCGGCAACACGGCCATCAATAATGACACTTGTATCAAGAATTTTTGGTTTAGGCTGATTGCTAACAGCCTGCTCCTCTTCAAGTATTTTCCGTTTATCACGTTCTCTTTTATTAATGTTCATTAGGTTAACAAACTCTTCTCTACGTCTAAAACCTACCTGGAAACCAAAATAGCCTAAAAGAATCATAATAAATAGCGGTAAAACCTGTGATACTACTTCAATATTAATATCTTGTAACGGTGCACTGATAAAGTATGCGATCACTAACCCAACAATTAGACCAATACTTCCGAAAAACAAATCTCCAGCCGGCAACTTAATGAGAGATTCCTCTACCCATTTTAAAAATCCGACAATATAATCTCCCAACCAATAGGAAAGGAAAAACAAAATAATTGCTCCAATAAATGTCCCTAAATAGGGTGATGCTACCCAACTCGCATCCGTAAAATCTAATAAATTTATAATTTCTGGTATATATAAATAACCAATGGTACCGCCCAATACTATGAAAAACAAATGTACAATTCTTTTAAGCACCACTGTCACCTCCTAACCCCTATTATTACCTTTTTCATAATTTCTAATCCTTTTATATTAAAAAAAACGCTTGCTACCAGTAATTGCTAAGCAACCTCTAGGACGTTATTCAGATCCTTTAGTGAGGCTTCTAACTTTCAAGCAAATACAGTATATGGCAGTTATCATAGCATATATTTTTTAGATAATCAATTTGTTAAACGTACAATAGTACCATAATCCTAGTTTCATTTCAAACCTTTTTTACTAGTTTTTCAGAAAACAAAAATGAAATTGCCTATTTTTTGGTTGCCTCAAGCTATA
The DNA here is from genome assembly GCF_000724085.1 of Oceanobacillus manasiensis. Lineage (GTDB taxonomy): Bacteria > Bacillota > Bacilli > Bacillales > Amphibacillaceae > Oceanobacillus_B > Oceanobacillus_B manasiensis. The sequence goes on along the minus strand of NZ_CCDL010000006.1, from coordinate 14,687 downwards.
TATGGCCACCACTACATTAATTTAAATCAATAGAGTTAGACATACTATTTGCCTACCTAACTACATTGGATGTGCTATTGATCTAGCCCAACTTTTAACGCTTCATGCACAGAATCAACACCGATTACTTCAATATTTTTCGGTGCCGTCCAGCCATCCAGATTTTTCTTCGGACAAATAACTCGCTTAAAGCCAAGCTTTGCTGCTTCCTGTACGCGTTGCTCTATTCGAGACACTCTTCTAATCTCTCCTGTTAGACCAACTTCTCCAACAAAGATATCTTCGCCTTTTGTAGGCTGATCTCGGAAGCTGGAAGCTATACTTACCGCAATTGCTAAGTCGATTGCTGGCTCATCAAGCTTAACTCCACCAGCTACCTTTATATAAGCATCCTGATTTTGCAACATAAGGCCAACTCGCTTTTCCAATACAGCCATCAAAAGTGGCACACGATTATTATCAACGCCTGTTGCCATTCTCCGAGGGTTACCAAAACTTGAAGGAGAAATTAGTGCTTGAATTTCTACTAGAACAGGTCTTGTTCCTTCCATAGATGCGACTACTGTCGAGCCTGCCGCTCCTTGCGATCTCTCTTCCAGAAAGATTTCAGAGGGGTTCATTACTTCACGAAGACCTTGTTCCTTCATCTCAAAAATACCCATTTCATTTGTGCTACCAAACCGGTTTTTCACCCCACGTAAAATACGATATGTGTGATGCCGTTCACCTTCGAAGTATAAAACTGCATCTACCATATGCTCTAAAAGGCGGGGGCCGGCAATGGATCCTTCCTTCGTAACATGGCCTACAATAAAGATCGGGATGCCGTTTGATTTTGCTAGTTTCATTAATTCGCTTGTAGATTCCCTCACCTGGGAGACACTGCCTGGGGCACTTGAGATCTCCTCACGAAAAATGGTTTGGATAGAATCTACTACCACAAATGACGGCTTTATTTCTTCTATTTGTTTTGCTATATCAAATAAGTTCGTCTCAGATAATACATATAACAGGTCTGATGTGACTCCCAGACGGTCTGCACGTAGCTTTGTCTGGCGTGTCGACTCCTCTCCTGAGATGTAGAGCACAGTTAGTTGCTTATCTGCAAGCTGAGACGCAATTTGCAATAGTAAGGTTGATTTCCCAATACCTGGATCACCACCAATAAGCACAAGGGATCCTGGTACAATACCTCCGCCCAACACACGATTAAATTCTTTCATGGACGTTGTGACTCTCGGTTCTTTTTGTGATTCAATAACTGTTATCTTTTCTGGCTTACCTGACGTTTTCGCCCCTATATTGAATGTATGCTTTCCTGATGAACCAGATGCTTCCACTTCTTCCACGAGTGTATTCCAATTGTTGCATCCAGGGCACTTCCCCATCCACCTAGCAGACTCATAGCCACAATCTTGACATACAAATTTTGTTTTTCGTTTCGCCATTTCTTTATTCCCTTCTTTGTTTCTATTATATACGTTTTGTTTCGTTATAAAGTTACAGGTTCCTATCAATTCAATTAAAAATTTCCTTATTCATGCCACAATTATCTATTTGAGCGGTTTGGAGCTTCTATCTATCTCCTTTGGTAGTTAAAATACAACTCAAAAAATGACCTTTTAAAAAAGCTAGAAGATACATACTGATCTTCTAGCTTTTCGTAAGGCCATTCTAATATAGCAACTTAACTTTTGCTATACCATTAATAACTAGTGTTAAATTTACGGCAAAATAATATATTCACCTTTGTTATTTAGACCAATTTTAATTTTTTTCCCTTTCTCTATGGTTCCCTTCAACAATTCCTCAGATAATAGATCTTCCACATTTTTTTGAATGGAACGTCTTAGTGGTCTTGCTCCATATTCAGGATCAAACCCTTCGGTCGCAATTTTTTCCACTGCCTTATCTGTAAGAGAGAAATCGATATCCTGCTCTTTTAGCCTGCTTTGCAGTTGGTTAACCATTAGGGTAACGATATCTTTCATATGTTTCTTCTCAAGAGAATGGAAGACAATCATTTCATCAATACGGTTTAAGAACTCAGGTCGGAAGGCTTTCTTCATTTCCTCTGTTACTTTTGCCTTCATATCTTTGTAGTCCTGTCCTGCCTCCCCAAGGGTAAAGCCAAGGTTCTTACTCCGCTTCAGCTCACTTGCTCCTACATTGGAAGTCATAATGAGTACAGTGTTACGGAAGTCTACTAAACGTCCTTTAGAATCAGTTAACCGACCATCTTCAAGCACTTGTAATAGAATGTTAAAGACTTCAGGATGTGCCTTTTCTACTTCATCAAGCAGGACAACAGAGTAAGGTTTTCTACGGACTTTTTCTGTTAGCTGTCCACCTTCATCATAGCCTACATAGCCTGGAGGAGACCCAACAAGTCGAGAGGTAGAGTGTTTCTCCATATACTCGGACATGTCAATGCGGATCATGGCGTCCTCATCAGCAAACATTGTTTCAGCTAGCGCACGGGCAAGCTCCGTTTTCCCTACACCTGTTGGCCCTAAGAAGATAAAGGAACCAATTGGTCGTTTTGGATCTTTTAACCCAGCACGCGCTCTGCGAATGGCCTTGGAGATGGCATTTACTGCTTCCCCTTGACCTATCACACGTTTGTGTAGCGTATCTTCCATATTAAGCAGGCGATCACTCTCGTCCTTCGTTAATTTGGAAACAGGTACCCCAGTCCAAATGGAAACAACACTTGCTATATCTTCAACCGTTACTTCAGAGTCAGTTTGCCCCTGTTTTTCTTTCCATTGATTTTTCGTTTCATCAAGCTCTTCACGTAAACGCTGCTCAGAATCTCGTAAGGAAGCAGCCTTTTCAAATTCCTGGCTTTGTACAGCAGCATCCTTTTCTTTGCGCACTTCCTCTAACTTTTGCTCAAGGTCTTTTAGATTTGGTGGAACAGTATAAGAACGCAAGCGTACTTTCGATCCAGCCTCATCGATTAAATCGATTGCTTTATCTGGTAAAAAGCGGTCGGTAATATAACGATCAGATAGATTTGCTGCTGCCTCAATCGCTTCATCCGTTATAGTTACCCTGTGATGCGCTTCATATCTGTCACGCAACCCACCTAAGATTTGTATCGTTTCATCTAATGTAGGTTCATCAACTTGAATTGGTTGGAAACGACGCTCTAGTGCTGCGTCTTTTTCGATGTATTTACGATACTCATCCATCGTTGTAGCACCAATACATTGCAACTCACCACGAGCTAAAGATGGTTTCAGGATATTGGATGCATCAATTGCTCCTTCTGCACCACCCGCACCAATTAACGTGTGCAACTCATCAATGAACAAAATAATATTGTTCGCCTGGCGAATCTCTTCCATTACCTTTTTAAGGCGATCTTCAAATTCACCGCGATACTTTGTTCCAGCAACCACTGTTCCCATATCTAGCGTCATAACGCGTTTATCGCGTAATGTCTCTGGAACTTCGTTATTTATAATTTGCTGTGCCAGACCTTCCGCAACAGCTGTTTTCCCTACACCAGGTTCCCCGATTAGTACAGGATTGTTTTTTGTACGACGGCTAAGTACTTGGATGACGCGTTCAATTTCTTTGCTACGACCGATAACAGGGTCAATATTGCCTTCCTTCGCACTTACCGTTAAATCTCTTGCCAGTGAATCTAATGTCGGTGTATTCGCATTAGACTGCTGTCCACGGCCTTGACGACCTGCCTGTGACTCATTGCTTCCAAGTAACTGAAGAACCTGTTGTCTTGCTTTATTGAGACTTACACCTAGATTATTCAGCACGCGTGCAGCCACACCTTCACCTTCACGAATTAGTCCGAGTAGGATGTGCTCTGTTCCCACATAAGAATGTCCTAGCTTTCTTGCCTCATCCTGTGACAATTCAACTACCTTTTTAGCGCGCGGTGTGTAATGAATAGATTGCATTGGCTGTTTGCCGACACCAATCAGCTTTTCTACTTCCTCTTGAATTTTTGCGACTTCTAATCCGAGTGACTGCAATGCTTTTGCAGCGATGCCTTCACCTTCACGAACCAGTCCTAGCAAAATATGCTCAGTTCCAATATTGTTGTGCCCAAGACGGACCGCTTCTTCTTGTGACAAGGCTAGCACTTTTTGTGCTCTTTCTGTAAATCGTCCAAACATCATATTGTATTCCTCCTAACTATTTTTCCAATTGCAGTCTTTCCCGGATCAATGAGGCTCGAAGCACATCCCGTTCATTGGCGGAGAGTGTACGCTTCGCATATTGCTGTAGGAATCCCGGTTGAGTTAAAATCATTAGTTCATTTAATATATTCCGTGAAACATTTTCAATGAATCCTAAATCAATACCAAGCCGTACATTTGAAAGGCAAACAGCTGCTTCTTTTGATTCAATTATTCTGCTATATTCCAACACACCATAGGAACGGAAGATACGATCCTCTAGGGATGTTCTTGATTGCTCCATAATGCGAGTACGTGCTTTTCTCTCATGGTCAATTAACTGCTTTACAACACTTTGTAAATCCTCGACAATGTCTTCCTCTGTCTTTCCAAGTGTAATTTGATTAGATATTTGAAAAATGCTACCTACCGCTTCACTACCTTCACCGTAGATTCCTCTAACTACTAAACCGAGCTGGTTAATTGCTGGAATCATACGGTTAATTTGCTTGGTCATTGCCAGAGCAGGCAGATGCATCATAACAGACGCACGCATACCAGTCCCAACATTGGTTGGACAGCTTGTTAAGTAACCTCTCGTTTCATCGAAAGCATAATTCACTTTTTCTTCAAGAAAATCATCAAATGTAAAAGCTTTCTGTAGTGCGTTTTCCAACTGAAAACCCGGAAAGTATAGCTGAATGCGAATATGGTCTTCTTCATTGACCATTAAGGACACCTGTTCATTTTCCGAGATGATAGCAGCAGCGGTCTCAGCATTCTCTGCAAGATGTGGACTAATTAAGTGCTTCTCTACAAGAACACGTTTCTCAACAGGCGATAAATCTCCTATCGCTACAAATGCGAAATCTTTGTACTCTTCAAATGATTGATGCTCATAATTGTCACGAAAGAAGTCACGTATCTCTTCCAATTTATCCTTATCTGCAATGATTGGATAGGATATATTCGCAAAGTTTCTAGCCAGACGTATACGACTACTTAATACGATATCACTGTCAGGTCCTTCCTCTCGCATCCAAGGACTAATTGCCTCATTCATAAAATTTTGTAGTGTCATGAAGGATCACCTTCTTCCGGGTCCTCTGGTTTATTTTCAAGTGCCTTTATCTTATCTCTAATCTCAGCTGCTTCTTCAAACGCTTCATCCTCGATTAATCTTCTTAATTTCATCTTATAATCTTCCAGCAATTTCTTCTTATGCAGGTCTCCCCCTTGGCGTTTGGGAATTTTACCTTGATGTTTTGTATTCCCTGCATGGACGCGACGGAAAATAGGGTCTAACCGTCCAGAAAAAGTGTCATAACATACAGCACAGCCGAACTTTCCAACCTGTTTGAATTCTGAAAAAGTCATTTCACATTTTGGGCACTGTAACTCTTGTACCTGCTTAAAAGTATTTTGCTGGGGACCTTTAATTGTAGATGTATCAAAATTCATTAAGCCTGAAAGTAAATTATGCAAAGAATACCCTTCTTCAGGATAGTTCATATATCCCTTTTCCTTTGCACAAACCTCACAAACGTGAACTTCACTTTTCTGTCCGTTAATGTATTGCGTAAAGTGTAGTGTAGCAGGACGCTCGTGGCATTCCTGGCATTCCATGAAAAAACCCCCTCACTTATTTAAATACTTCAAAGTGGACAGCATGGCCGTTAAGACCCTTGCGCGCACTTCGTCTCGTAAAGGAAGTTGAAATGCCAATGTATTTCTACCAATGGCACTTAGCATGATCTTCGCTTCACGTGCAGTAATAAGCTGTTCCTCAAGTAATCTATCGAGAACGTCAATTGCTGCCTGCTGCGTTACAGTAGGGTTAATCATGTCTATAATTTCATCAATAAGTTCGGAGTTGTCTTGATGAATCACACGCATGATCCGAATATAGCCTCCACCGCCTCGTTTACTCTCTACTATATACCCTTTTTCCACAGTAAAACGTGTTTTAATAACATAATTAATTTGTGAAGGCACACATTGAAATTGATCCGCAATTTCACTACGTTTTATTTCAATTGCATTTTTCCCTCGGTCTTGTAGAATTTGTTTTAAATAATTTTCTATGATGTCGGAAATATTACTCATACTATGCACCCCCTTTTACACAAAGGCTTTTGACTTTGACTATCTTTGACTATATTCTTATTATACGATAAATCACATGAGATGCAAATAATTGTCTTTCCTATTTATTTTAGACAAAAACAGCAATGGCAAAACCTCTCATTTTTCCTATCGTGTACAAAAAATCTCACAGCTCTGATAAGGCTGTAAGACTTTTCGTGAATATATTCGATTTTAAATTTCAGATATGTTCTTTATATGATCAATGCGAGAGAGCTCCTCGAAAAAATGAATTCTATTTAACTGATCATTTCTATCAATTTTTATGAAGATGTTCCGTATATCATGCTCTGCTTTAATAATTTCTACATTCTTAATGGACAAATTAAACTTTTCAAAAACGGATACCACATCATTCACTTTTATCTCAGGTAGTGCAACAATTAGAATTAGATTGGAAGTACTCCCTTTTCTAAAGAGCTTCTCAAAGTTATTAAGAAAAATTAAACTTAACAAAATAACAATGGTGGTAAAAAATGCAGCAGCATACATGCCAGCACCAACGACTAGCCCAATACCTGCAACGGTCCAGATAGAGGCAGCTGTAGTTAATCCTCTAATTGTACCTCCATATACTATGATTGTACCGGCACCTAAAAACCCAATACCACTAATAACATATGACGGAATACGCGCTGGATCAAATTGTACATTCTCGTGTGTTTCCATAAACACATCAAACCCATATAAAGATAGGAGCATCATCAAACATGCTCCAACCCCTACTAGAATGTGTGTCCGAAAACCAGCTGAGTGATTTTTAATTTCTCTTTCAAATCCTATTAATCCCGATAACAGTAGTGCAAACAGTATACGGGTCATAATAAGGAAGAAATCTTCCCCAAGCATTCCTTCTATAAATGATTCCAGTCTTCACACCTCCCCCACAACGTCTTTCTCTCTATAATATATGATGATCTTTCACCAATTAGTAAAGAGATACTCACGTGTCACCACGAATATTAATAACAATATACAAAAAAATGCTAAGACACAATAACTGTGAACTTAGCATTTCAATTCGCCTGGCGGCGTCCTACTCTTGCAGGGGCAAAGCCCCAACTACCATCGGCGCTGGAGAACTTAACTTCTGTGTTCGGCATGAGAACAGGTGTGACCTCTCCGCTATTACTACCAGACCATCCTAAAAACAAGGACAAGATATATTATATGCATTTTTAAAAGAAAATGCAAGGGTTTTTTACTTATACCCTAAAAACTAAATAAGAGATAACAACGAATCAAAAAATGTTAGTTAAGTCCTCGATCTATTAGTATCCGTCAGCTCCACGTGTCACCACGCTTCCACCTCGGACCTATCAACCTCATCGTCTCTGAGGGATCTTACTCACTCGAAGTGATGGGAAGTCTCATCTTGAGGGGGGCTTCATGCTTAGATGCTTTCAGCACTTATCCCTGCCACACGTAGCTACCCAGCTATGCTCCTGGCGGAACAACTGGTACACCAGCGGTGTGTCCATCCCGGTCCTCTCGTACTAAGGACAGCTCCTCTCAAACTTCCAACGCCCACGACGGATAGGGACCGAACTGTCTCACGACGTTCTGAACCCAGCTCGCGTACCGCTTTAATGGGCGAACAGCCCAACCCTTGGGACCGACTACAGCCCCAGGATGCGATGAGCCGACATCGAGGTGCCAAACCTCCCCGTCGATGTGAACTCTTGGGGGAGATAAGCCTGTTATCCCCGGGGTAGCTTTTATCCGTTGAGCGATGGCCCTTCCATGCGGAACCACCGGATCACTAAGCCCGACTTTCGTCCCTGCTCGACTTGTAGGTCTCGCAGTCAAGCTCCCTTGTGCCTTTACACTCTACGAATGATTTCCAACCATTCTGAGGGAACCTTTGGGCGCCTCCGTTACCTTTTGGGAGGCGACCGCCCCAGTCAAACTGCCCGCCTGACACTGTCTCCGAACCGGATTACGGTCCTGGGTTAGAAGGTTCGTACAGCCAGGGTGGTATCCCACGGATGCCTCCACGTAAGCTAGCGCTCACGCTTCGAAGGCTCCCACCTATCCTGTACAAGCTGTACCAACATTCAATATCAGGCTACAGTAAAGCTCCACGGGGTCTTTCCGTCCTGTCGCGGGTAATGCGCATCTTCACGCATAGTATAATTTCACCGGGTCTCTCGTTGAGACAGTGCCCAAGTCGTTGCACCTTTCGTGCGGGTCGGAACTTACCCGACAAGGAATTTCGCTACCTTAGGACCGTTATAGTTACGGCCGCCGTTTACTGGGGCTTCGGTTCTACGCTTCGGCTTGCGCCTAACGCTTCCCCTTAACCTTCCAGCACCGGGCAGGTGTCAGCCCCTATACTTCGCCTTTCGGCTTCGCAGAGACCTGTGTTTTTGCTAAACAGTCGCTTGGGCCTATTCACTGCGGCTCCTCCTAAAAAGGAGCACCCCTTCTCCCGAAGTTACGGGGTCATTTTGCCGAGTTCCTTAACGAGAGTTCTCCCGCTCACCTTAGGATTCTCTCCTCGCCTACCTGTGTCGGTTTGCGGTACGGGCACCTTTGAACTCACTAGAGGCTTTTCTTGGCAGTGTGAAATCTGGAACTTCGGTACTTAATTTCCCTCCCCATCACAGCTTGAACTCAGTTGGACGGATTTGCCTATCCAACATTCTCACTGCTTGGGCGCACACATCCATCGGTGCGCATTCCATATCCTTCTGCGTCCCCCCATTGCTCAAACATTCAAGAGGTGGTACAGGAATATCTACCTGTTGTCCATCGCCTACGCCTTTCGGCCTCGGCTTAGGTCCCGACTAACCCTGAGAGGACGAGCCTTCCTCAGGAAACCTTAGGCATTCGGTGAAAGAGATTCTCACTCTTTTTTCGCTACTCATACCGGCATTCTCACTTCTACGCGCTCCACCAGTCCTCACGGTCTGACTTCACTGCCCGTAGAACGCTCTCCTACCATTGTTCGAAGAACAATCCGCAGCTTCGGTGATACGTTTAGCCCCGGTACATTTTCGGCGCAGAGTCACTCGACCAGTGAGCTATTACGCACTCTTTAAATGGTGGCTGCTTCTAAGCCAACATCCTGGTTGTCTGGGCAACTCCACATCCTTTTCCACTTAACGTATACTTTGGGACCTTAGCTGGCGGTCTGGGCTGTTTCCCTTTCGACTATGAACCTTATCACCCATAGTCTGACTCCCAAGTCTAAGTATCTGGCATTCGGAGTTTGACTGAATTCGGTAACCCGGTGAGGGCCCCTAGTCCAATCAGTGCTCTACCTCCAGTACTCGATGCTTGAGGCTAGCCCTAAAGCTATTTCGGAGAGAACCAGCTATCTCCGTGTTCGATTGGCATTTCACCCCTACCCACACCTCATCCCCGCATTTTTCAACATACGTGGGTTCGGGCCTCCAGTCAGTGTTACCTGACCTTCACCCTGGACATGGGTAGATCACACGGTTTCGGGTCTACGACCGCATACTCAAATCGCCCTATTCAGACTCGCTTTCGCTGCGGCTCCGTGTCTTCCACTTAACCTTGCATACGATCGTAACTCGCCGGTCCATTCTACAAAAGGTACGCCGTCACCCATTAACGGGCTTCGACTACTTGTAGGCACACGGTTTCAGGTTCTCTTTCACTCCCCTCCCGGGGTGCTTTTCACCTTTCCCTCACGGTACTGGTTCACTATCGGTCACTAGGGAGTATTTAGCCTTGGGAGATGGTCCTCCCGGATTCCGACGGAATTTCTCGTGTTCCGCCGTACTCAGGATACACTCCGGAGGAAATTCCTTTTCGATTACAGGGCTCTTACCCGCTATGGCTGATCGTTCCAGATCGATTCATCTAAAGAATTTCTTTGTAACTCCGTGTGGAGTGTCCTACAACCCCAGAAAGCAAGCTTTCTGGTTTGGGCTAATTCCGTTTCGCTCGCCGCTACTTGGGAAATCGCATTTGCTTTCTCTTCCTCCGGGTACTGAGATGTTTCAGTTCCCCGGGTCTGCCTCCAATACCCTATGTATTCAGGTAAAGGTACTGTTCCATTACGAACAGTGGGTTCCCCCATTCGGAAATTCCCGGATCAATGTCTACTTACGACTCCCCGAGACATATCGGTGTTAGTCCCGTCCTTCTTCGGCTCCTAGTGCCAAGGCATCCACCGTGCGCCCTTATTCACTTAACTAAGTTACAGTAAATAAGCGTGCTAATTTCTTAGCCTTGCTATATTCAAGCTGAACAAATTGTTGCAGCTTTAAAAAATGATGTCGTTGTTACTCTTATTTAGTTTTCAAGGTACAAATGAGAGAATTGCTCCCTCAAAACTGAACCAAACAACTAGTATATCCTTACCGGAAGATTCTCCGAAGAGAATCCTCGGCGTTCCGTTTCTATCCTTAGAAAGGAGGTGATCCAGCCGCACCTTCCGATACGGCTACCTTGTTACGACTTCACCCCAATCATTGGTCCCACCTTCGGCGGCTGGCTCCAAAAGGTTACCTCACCGACTTCGGGTGTTACCAACTCTCGTGGTGTGACGGGCGGTGTGTACAAGGCCCGGGAACGTATTCACCGCGGCATGCTGATCCGCGATTACTAGCGATTCCGGCTTCATGCAGGCGAGTTGCAGCCTGCAATCCGAACTGAGAATGGTTTTATGGGATTTGCTTGACCTCGCGGTTTTGCTTCCCTTTGTTCCATCCATTGTAGCACGTGTGTAGCCCAGGTCATAAGGGGCATGATGATTTGACGTCATCCCCACCTTCCTCCGGTTTGTCACCGGCAGTCACCTTAGAGTGCCCAACTTAATGCTGGCAACTAAGATCAAGGGTTGCGCTCGTTGCGGGACTTAACCCAACATCTCACGACACGAGCTGACGACAACCATGCACCACCTGTCACTCTGTCCCCGAAGGGAACTTCCTATCTCTAGGAATAGCAGAGGATGTCAAGACCTGGTAAGGTTCTTCGCGTTGCTTCGAATTAAACCACATGCTCCACCGCTTGTGCGGGCCCCCGTCAATTCTTTTGAGTTTCAGCCTTGCGGCCGTACTCCCCAGGCGGAGTGCTTAATGCGTTAACTTCAGCACTAAGGGGCGGAAACCCCCTAACACCTAGCACTCATCGTTTACGGCGTGGACTACCAGGGTATCTAATCCTGTTCGCTCCCCACGCTTTCGCTCCTCAGCGTCAGTTACAGACCAGAGAGTCGCCTTCGCCACTGGTGTTCCTCCACATCTCTACGCATTTCACCGCTACACGTGGAATTCCACTCTCCTCTTCTGTACTCAAGTCCTCCAGTTTCCAATGACCGTTCGCGGTTGAGCCGCGAGATTTCACATCAGACTTAAAGGACCGCCTGCGAGCGCTTTACGCCCAATAATTCCGGACAACGCTTGCCCCCTACGTATTACCGCGGCTGCTGGCACGTAGTTAGCCGGGGCTTTCTGGTTAGGTACCGTCAAGGCCGGGTCAGTTACTACCCGACTTGTTCTTCCCTAACAACAGAGTTTTACGATCCGAAAACCTTCATCACTCACGCGGCGTTGCTCCGTCAGACTTTCGTCCATTGCGGAAGATTCCCTACTGCTGCCTCCCGTAGGAGTCTGGGCCGTGTCTCAGTCCCAGTGTGGCCGATCACCCTCTCAGGTCGGCTACGCATCGTCGCCTTGGTGAGCCGTTACCTCACCAACTAGCTAATGCGCCGCGGGCCCATCTGTAAGTGGCAGCCGAAACCGCCTTTCAACTTTCCTTTATGCAAAGAAAAGTATTATCCGGTATTAGCCCCGGTTTCCCGGGGTTATCCCAGTCTTACAGGCAGGTTGCCCACGTGTTACTCACCCGTCCGCCGCTCATTCCACAAGCGTCACCCCCGAAGGGGATCTGCTTGCTTCCTGCGCTCGACTTGCATGTATTAGGCACGCCGCCAGCGTTCGTCCTGAGCCAAGATCAAACTCTCCAAAAAAGTTTGTATCATGTTGACACCAATCAACACGATCTGTCTTAGCTTTCGCAGAATACTGGCTTCTGCTTGTATTTCTTCGAAAAACAGAAAGTCTGTTTTTCCTTGACATACTAGTTGTTTTGTTCAGTTTTCAAAGAGCAATTTGTTTGCGTTGCTTTTTTTGAAGCAACTTTTATATCATACCATTTCCGCATCAATCTGTCAACAACTTTTTTTGTTTTTTTATTGTTTCAAGGAGTTGTCGATTGCTGTCGAATTTGGCGACTTGATTACTATAGCATTTTTCCAACCAAGGTGTCAACAGTTTCTAGAAAAAATTAAAAAGAAGTTTATAAAACCTACTAGATGATAGTAACCGTTTAGTGTTCAGTAAAGTGAAAAGAAGGTATGTATCAACTTATAGCTAAGCCTTTTTTAGTTGATGCAAAGTCAATCCATCTTTGGTGGAAGCTACGCTAATTCCCTGTTGTTAGTATCGTACCTTATTCGACTAGACGTACGAGAGATAAAGATTGATGTTATCTCCTGTGACAAAAGGTAAAGTAAAAAACCGTTTCCTTAGCTGCAACTATACGTTAAGTAGGATATATCAATTGCTTTCGCTTTCTACAATGACCCTAAATACCATGCCTTCATCTGACGGTTACTCAGTGGGTGTACATCTCGGAAACAATTAAAAAGTTGACGCAGTAATTAGCCTTTCTTCTGGAAGTTTAGTTCGCAACTATACCATAAAGGATTATGTAAAACATTAACTTTTTCTTTAGTTGTTAATTCTTCAGTTGCCTGAGAGGGAACATTTCCTTTAGATCTTTTGTGAATTAACATGTTCCTAAACCGATCTTCATATTATTACTATTGGAAATATACACTAAGGTATAGGAATCAAAACTTAGTGTGTTTGGAAATATAGGTCTCCAGCTGAGAACCCTTTAATATTACTTATAGTAGTATTATCTAGTTCAAGTTTCTATATTCCCCCCTAAAGTCTGTCCTAAAAATGGCTCCTGCTCCTCAGTTCATGATCGATTACCTGAGACTTTGTTTCTTATTTCTTTTCAGAGTTTGACCCACGTGCTGGTGATTTCCTTTCTACTACTTCTTAAACAATTTAATTAAGGTAAACATTATAGGTGTGTTCCCATATGAAATGCTAACTTTAATCCTTTAGCTATTGCTCCGTTATAACGAATGTCTTTAGATCCCATAAAGTGATACTTCAATCAGTGGGGTTTTCGTTCTTCCGCCACTGATTGATAGTTGAGCGAATCGGGGTTTTAGCGTCCGTTTTTTATCCCACTTAAACATCACGGTTTAGCTTTATGTTTTGGAGTGGGAGTCTTACGGACGGTTGCTCCGGGATAAATTATTCAGTTAAATTCCGAGTAACTCCTTAGCACTTCTTAAACCCCCTTACTACCTATTTCTTGCTAGCCGCCTTAACCGAGTATTTTTCGTGTGAGTGGATAATTTGTAGGTTACTTACTTAAGAATGGAGGTATTTTTATAAAAAAATCAAATAAGTAATTCTTTAGATTTAATCAGAAGTTCTCCTTAGATAGTTCATTGTGACCTCATTCAGTCGTGGACCAACCATTAGAGAAGCCCATTGTAGTAGATGAACATTTTCATTTTTGCCATATATTTGTTGGGAACTCAAATACGTTAGAAGAAAAGATCCAAAGCAATTAGCGCTTGGATCTTAAAAAGTGTAAGCGAATGAAGTATATGTTTAATAAAAAGAAGAAACGTTAACCGAGAAGCAACGCTGGTATCTGGAGCGTTATTTAAAAGTGTCGAACACCTTGCGGATTGCACACCAATTAAAAGAAGCATATAGGCTTTTGTTTGAAAGAAGCAAAGGCCATAAGTCCTTTTGATTTAAAGACAGTTAAAGAACGATTATACGAGATTTGCGATTTAGTGAAATCATCTGGAATTTAAGAAGGATGTGGAACCTTTTAAAGGCTGGCAGAAAGAGATTATGAATAACTTTGCCTTTAACCTACATAATGGCTATATTGAGTGGGTTAACAACCAGACGAAAGTGATAAAGATCTTTTAGTTATCGTCTATTCGATCGGTTCCGCTTGAGAGTACTATTACTTCAATTATAAAAATATTAGTGGGCGACTCGCAAAAGAAGGAAGGAGAGAGCGTTAGCTCAACCCAAGATTTGACTTAGATTCGTATTTCATTAGGTTATTTGGTTCATAACAAAATTCCAATCTAAACCACAAAAAAGGGTTATGCATATTAAATGCATAGCCCTTTTCAATTTGCCTGGCGGCGTCCTACTCTTGCAGGGGCAAAGCCCCAACTACCATCGGCGCTGGAGAACTTAACTTCTGTGTTCGGCATGAGAACAGGTGTGACCTCTCCGCTATTACTACCAGACCTACAGGTCCTTCATGAACCCTATTAGGTATACCTTATACCCT
>NZ_CCDL010000005.1:0-72500 GCF_000724085.1 Oceanobacillus manasiensis | reverse complement strand
TGGATCTTATTGGCGGTGACACGGTTTCTGGATTAGAGCTTTCCATTTCCGTTACGGTGATCGGTTTTGTAGAGAAGGGGATGGCGCGTTATCGAAGTACTGCCAAACCCGGAGATGTTGTTTTTGTAACAGGAACTCTTGGAGATGCTCGAGCTGGTCTGCACATTTTAACGGAACATAAAGAAAATGCGTATACCAACTCGTCTTACTTTAAAAAGAGGCATCAAATGCCCTCACCTCGATCGTCTTTTGCTGTTTCGTTAAAAAATATGGATTGTGTAACTTTAAATGATGTAAGTGATGGCATTGCAAGTGAGGCCAATGAAATTGCTGAAGCTTCTCACGTTACAATTACATTATATGATGACGACATTCCAGTAAGCAAAGACTTTCATCAGTTCTCTCCATCTCAACAGTATGAATGGAAATATTCAGGTGGGGAAGATTTTGAACTTATAGGAACAATTGCGGAAGAAAATTGGGATGAAATAGTGAAGATAGCAAATGACACAGGTACACAATTAACTAAAATTGGTTTAGTAACAGAAATGGAAGAAGAGCCTTCCGTATATGCAATCAGAGATAATAATAAAACACGCGTAAATAAAAATGGTTATATACATCTAAAGTAGGTGAGTGAATGCATACCCACAAAGTAAAGGTAATGACTGAAGAAGAAACAAGGCAGCTTGCAGCACAATTAGCTGCATTGTTAAAACCAGGAGATGTGATAACATTAGAAGGAGAACTAGGAGCAGGTAAAACAACGTTTACAAAAGGTCTTGCTATAGGTCTTGGTGTTAAACGACATGTAAGTAGTCCGACGTTTACTATTATTAAAGAATATAAGGGTGAACTACCTCTATATCACATGGATGTATATCGACTGGAAAACTCAGAAGAAGATATAGGGTTTGATGAATATTTTAATGGTGCCGGTATCTGTGTCGTAGAATGGGCACAGTTTATCGATGAATTCCTACCTGAAGAGAGATTGGAAATTGAAATTCAGTATGCAGGTGAGAATAGTAGAGTAATACAATTTACAGCATATGGTACTCATTTTGAAGGCATATTACGAGAGCTGTAATAGAGCATCTAAGGACCTTCTAAGTACTGAAACATGAGGAGTAACGTAAATGAATATACTAGCAATTGATACTTCTAATCAGGTATTGGGGGTTGCGGTTGTCAGGGACCAACAAATCCTTGGTGAAATAAAAACAAACCTATCTAAGAACCATTCCGTACGCTTGATGCCAGCAATTGATCAACTTATGAGAGACGTTTCTATGACACCTCAAGAGCTTGATCAAATTTTTGTAGCCAAGGGCCCTGGTTCGTATACAGGGGTTCGGATAGGCCTAGCTACAGCCAAATCTATGGCATGGGCATTAGATATTCCTGTAGTAGGAGTTTCGAGCCTAGAAGCCTTAGCATATCAAGGGAGATTTTTTAATGGTTATATATGTCCATTCTTTGATGCACGAAGAGGCTTAGTCTTTTCTGGGGTCTATGAATGGAAAAATGGCCAGGCTGAATTGGTATATGAGGAAACTAATCTGTTAATGGCAGATTTGCTTGAGAGACTTAGTAAAGAAGGTAAACCCGTACTATTTTTAAGTCCGGATATCCAGATATTCAGAGAGACAATTGAGCAACAGCTTGGTGAGCAAGCAATCATTCCGGAATTAGCCTTCCATGTTGCTGATGCTAGTCATTTGGTTTTAGCTGGGACAAAAAAACAAGCTGAGCCTACACATGCATTAACCCCAAATTACCTTCGTCTTGCTGAAGCTGAGGCAAAATGGTTGAAGCAGCAAAAGGAACAGCAGGAAAATGAGTGAGTTTACAATTCGAAAGATGGAGATAGCGGACGTTGACCAAGTTATGGAAGTAGAAAAAGCATCTTTTACGACGCCATGGACAACGGACATTTTTTATCAAGAAATTGTTGATAATCAATATGCTTATTACTATGTGATAGAATGGAACGGAAAGATAGCTGGGTATGTAGGCACTTGGGTGGTCTTAGAGGATGCACAGGTTACGAATATTGCGATATTGCCAGGGTTAAGAGGTCAAAAACTTGGAGAAAAACTATTTCATTATATGCTTTTACAAGTTAAGCTAATAGGGGCGACACGTCTTTCTCTTGAAGTTCGTAAATCGAATATTCCAGCCCAGAAGTTATATCGTAAATTTGGATTGGTACCTGGTGGTATTAGGAAAAATTATTATACAGACAATCAGGAAGATGCCATCGTGATGTGGGTGAATATATTATGAAAAAAGATACAATTATTTTAGGAATAGAAACAAGCTGTGATGAAACTGCAGTTGCTATAGTGAAAAATGGTACGACGATTATCTCTAATGTGGTAGCTTCTCAAATTGAAAGCCACAAGCGTTTCGGGGGAGTAGTTCCAGAAATAGCTTCAAGACACCATGTGGAACAGATGACAGTTGTGCTTGAAGAAGCTTTTGCACAGGCTGAGCTTGTATGGGAAGATATAGACGCTATTGCCGTGACAGAAGGTCCAGGACTTGTAGGGGCTTTGCTAATTGGTGTAAATACTGCAAAGGCTTTAGCATTTGCTAAGCAGAAACCACTTGTTGGTGTTCATCATATTGCAGGCCATATATATGCTAATCGCCTGGAGAAGGAGTTTCAATTTCCATTGTTAGCTCTTATTGTCTCAGGAGGGCACACGGAGTTAGTATTAATGCAAGAACATGGTAGCTATGAAGTAATTGGTGAAACAAGGGACGACGCGGCCGGGGAAGCCTATGACAAGGTTGCTAGAATGTTGCGTTTACCTTACCCAGGTGGTCCACAAATTGATCGACTTGCAGTGGAAGGGGAAGCTAATATCAACTTTCCTAGAGCTTGGCTAGAAGAGGGAAGTTATGACTTTAGTTTTAGTGGTCTAAAGTCGTCTGTTATAAACACAATCCACAATGCCAGCCAGCGTGGTGAAGAGTTAAAAAACCAGGATATTGCTGCCAGCTTTCAAGCAAGTGTGGTAGACGTGCTTGTAACGAAAACATTACGTGCTGCAAAAGAGTATCAAGTAAAACAAGTAATTGTAGCAGGCGGTGTTGCAGCTAATAGTGGATTACGTAATTCATTGGAAGAAGCCTTTGAAGAAACGGAGATCCCTTTGCTTATTCCGCCATTAAAGCTTTGCACCGACAATGCAGCTATGATTGCAGCTGCTGGTACAATTGCTTATGAACAAGGGAAAAGAGCTGGTTGGGATTTAAATGCCAATCCCTCCCTTATCCTAGAGTAAAGTATCCACAGTTATACACACCTCTGTGCATAACTAGCCAAGAAAACGGTTTACATTAGAATCTTCTGGGGATAAAAACAGTGGATAACTTATTTCTCAACTGTGGATTATGTGTATAACTGTGTTGACAACCTTTATTTACGTACTTTTACCATGGTGAAAGTTGTGGATAAATAAAAATTAAATCAATCGTTTGATTAAGCAAAAATGGAAATTTGGTGAATGAAAGATGTCCAAAAAACAATCCTTTTATATACAGAATGATCTAATTATGTTGTTTATCTTATTTGTTTCGGTTAGTCTGCTAGCTGTGTACAATGCCCAGCAACTGGAACAATATGAGGATAACTTTGTACTTAAGCAGATCGTTTGGTTTACTGTTGGTATTTGTATAGTTGCAGCACTTCAATACTTTGATTTGGATCAGATGTATAAGGCAAGTGTGTATGTATATGTATTTGGGGTCCTATTACTCGCGTTCTTACTTGTTAGTCCGGCAAGTCTTGCAGAACCGGTTAATGGAGCAAAAAGTTGGTTTACGTTACCAGGCTTTTCTCTGCAACCTGCAGAATTTACGAAGATGTCCACAGTATTGTATATTGCAGCCATTATCAGTAGGCATAAGGATAAGTTCGTTGTTAGCACGATAAAAAGTGATTTACTACTTCTTATAAAAATTCTTGCTATTACCGCTCTTCCTGTCGCGCTAATTATGGGACAACCAGATTTCGGGACAGCTATGGTTTACTTATTCGTATGTGGAATGCTAGTTATTCTATCCGGAATTAGCTGGAAAATAATTGGTTCCCTCATAGTAGGGATTTCAGCCTTTGGAGGAGTTGTCCTCGGGTTTATCGTACGATTCCCTGATTTAGCAAAGGAAATGGTTGGTAGTAGTAATGCCTATCAGATTGACCGAATTATGACGTGGTTTAACCCAGATCAACAAACTGCAGACGCTACTTTTAATTTCGATAGAGCCCATATGGCACTCGGTTCTGGCCAGCTATTTGGTAAAGGGATGGGTAGTCTGCAGGTTGCAACACCTGAGGCGCAAACGGATTTCATCTTTTCCGTCATAGGAGAAAGCTTTGGGTTTATTGGTAGTGCATTGGTAATTTTCCTCTACTTTATGCTGCTTTATAAATTAGTAACGCTCGGTTTAAACATGTTCAAGCATTCTCCATTCGGTTCCTATCTATGTTTTGGATTCATGAGCATTCTACTTATCCACGTTTTTCAAAATGTAGGGATGAACCTGGGGATAATGCCAATCACAGGGATTCCACTCCTGTTGATAAGTTATGGTGGTAGTTCTGTGTTATCCACAATGATCGGTTTAGGACTTATATATAGAGTTGCGGTAGAACATTCTATACAAAATGACTATCTATTCAAATAAAACCAAAACCCGCATGCAATCATGCGGGTTTTGGTGTGTCTAGCTATAGCGTTTTATTCTTCTTCTTCTTGGAGGGCAGTCCATTCTTCCATATATCCTTCTGCTTTTTGTTTTAGATCGCTTGTTTCTTTCGTTAGAGCGAGCGCCTTCTCATGATCTTGGTATATGCTAGGTTCTGTCATTTTTTCCTCTAGTTTTTCTATTTCCATTTCGTACTCTTCAATGATGGATTCCAATTCTTCAATGCGGCGTTCTTTCTTTCGCCGTTGACTTTGCAACTGTTTCTCCAATTTGAAGTCACGTTTACGCTGGTCGGCTTTTTGAATTACTTCTTCCGTTTGCTGTAGTCTTTTTAGTTCAGCTTCTTCTTCTTTTTTCTCAATGTAATAATCATAGTCACCCAAATAAACGGTGGTGCCGTTTCGTTGCATCTCTACTACCTGGTCTGTAATTTTATTAATGAAATAACGATCATGTGAAACAAATACAATTGTACCAGGAAAGTCGACAAGTGCAGCTTCGAGTACTTCTTTACTGTCTATATCCAAATGGTTTGTAGGCTCATCCAGAATTAACAGGTTTGCTTTTTGCATCATTAGTTTTGCCAGTGCTAACCGTGCTTTTTCTCCTCCACTAAGCGTGCTTACAGACTTCAAGACATCATCACCTGAAAAAAGGAAATTTCCCAAAATGGTACGAATATCCTTTTCGTTCTCTGTCGGGTAATCATCCCATAATTCCTGCAAAACTGTCTTCGTAGAATGAAGATTAGCTTGTTCTTGGTCGTAGTAACCGATCTGTACATTAGTCCCAACTTGTATTTTTCCATTATTGGGGGAAAGTTTTCCCATGATGACCTTCAACAACGTAGTTTTTCCCACACCATTTGGCCCAACGAGAGCTATTCTTTCACCCCTGTTAACATGAAGTTTAACGTTTTGAAATATGTTCTCATTCGTATCACCATAATCAAAAGCCAGCTGATCAATTTTTAATACATCATTTCCACTACGGCGGTTAATTTGGAAAGAAAATGAAGCGGAGGATTCATCACCTTGAGGCTTATCCAACTTCTCCATCTTTTCTAACTGCTTCCGTCTACTCTGTGCTCGTTTGGTCGTAGAAGCTCGTACAATATTTCGTTGAACGAAATCTTCTAGTTTTTTTATCTCAGACTGCTGTTTTTCAAATTCCTTTAGATCTTTCTCATAATCCAATGCTTTCTGATCAAGGTATTTGCTATAACTCCCATGGTACTTTTTAGTCTTATGGCGAGAGATTTCATATTCAATTGATACGGTTTTATCTAGGAAATACCTGTCATGGGAAACGATCAATACTGCACCAGGATAGCTAACTAAATAGTTTTCCAGCCATCCAAGTGTATCGATATCCAAATGGTTGGTCGGCTCATCAAGGATAAGTAACTGTGGTTTGGTTAATAACAGCTTACCTAAGGCAAGGCGGGTTTTTTGTCCACCACTAAGCTCCGTAATAGGCGTGTTATAATCATAGTCTTGAAAATGTAAGCCAGTTAGAACGGCTTTAATATCTGCTTCATATGTATAACCACCGCTTTGTTGATAGATCTGTTGTAGTTGGTCATAATCATGTAGTACTTTCTCATAAGCAGTCTCTGACAATGTTGCAGAATCAGCCATCTTCTGTTCAAGTTTGCGAATTTCTTTTTCCTTGTTCACTAGTTCGGAAAAGACACTTAGCATCTCATCCCATATTGTTAGATTTGAATCCAATGCAGTATGCTGAGAGAGATAGCCAATGGTCAAATCCTTAGGTTTAAAAAGTTCTCCCCTATCATAGGTTAATTCTCCGGCCATAATCTTAAGAAGGGTGGACTTACCCGCGCCGTTCCTCCCAACCAGTGCAATTCTATCGTTTTCT
Source organism: Oceanobacillus manasiensis (assembly GCF_000724085.1). Classification (GTDB taxonomy): domain Bacteria; phylum Bacillota; class Bacilli; order Bacillales; family Amphibacillaceae; genus Oceanobacillus_B; species Oceanobacillus_B manasiensis. The sequence continues at coordinate 65,900 of NZ_CCDL010000005.1, read as the reverse complement.
TTAACTTCTAATTTTATATTCGATAATATTTCTTCTGCTCCAAAAGCTTTAGAAATTCCATTTACTTGCATAAGTATCATACCAGTCACCTCATCCCCTTTAGTTTACCTTACCTAGTGTCATCAGTAAAACACAATATACTGTAAAAAATTTCATGATAAATTGTGAAGGAAATCACGACTTCTTTCATAGTTTCTGCTAAAATAGGGGAGGAGATTAAAGTAAAACAAATCCAATATATTAGATTACATAGCATTTATATTAAATTAGCCAATACGCTAGCTCTGTGAAACGTTAATTTATGCATAATTATAGTATTGAAAGAAGGAATAACGATGGATCAAAATAAAATACCACAAGCGACTGCTAAACGATTGCCATTATATTACCGCTTTCTTAATAACTTAAATCATCAAGGGAAAACGCGGGTTTCTTCCAAGGAATTAAGTGAAGCTGTAAAAGTAGACTCTGCAACCATTCGTAGAGATTTCTCTTACTTTGGCGCGTTAGGTAAGAAGGGCTACGGATATAATGTTGAATATTTGCTCGGTTTCTTCAGAAAAACGTTGGACCAAGATGAGGTAACAGATGTTGCTTTAATAGGTGTGGGGAATCTTGGTACCGCATTCTTGCATTATAATTTTATGAAAAACAACAATATTAAAATCCAAATGGCCTTTGATGCTGACGAAAACAAAGTTGGTTCTTCCATTGGTGGTGTTCCCATTTATCATATAAACGACATGGAAAAGAAATTGAATGGGATAAAGGTCGCTATCTTAACTATCCCAGCAAGTGAAGCAGATGGAATTACCGATCGACTCGTGGAGCATGGCATTAAGGGTATACTTAATTTCACACCAGCAAGAATATCGGTTCCCGAGCATATTCGTGTACATCACATTGATCTTGCCGTTGAACTTCAAGCACTAGTATATTTCTTAAAACATTACCCACTTGTGCCAGAGGTTATAGAATAGTAATGTTTCATGAAAAGTCTCTCCATTTGTGAGAGGCTTTTTGTATTGCTTCAAAAGGATTGGGTATCCTGCATCATGAAATATAATCAATCAATATAGGTTTGATAACTTGATTCAAAAATAGTCAAAAATACCTGTTTTATCTGAAATTTATTTAGGGAATAAGACATCTGTCTATACACTCAGTTTTAGGGTATGATTATGGATGGTTTGCTGTTGGAAAATAATACAAATTTCAGGAGGTAAGGAAAAATGAAAAAAATGATAGCTCTCATAACAGTACTTTTAATTGCTTTATTCCTTGGTGCGTGTTCTGAGTCAACAAGCAGTGAAGAACCAAATGACGAGAAAGAAACAGAAGAAACAGAGGCAGCTGAAGAGGAAGAGGAAGAGGTTGTACCTGAAGATAAAGAATTGTTTAATGTACTTGAAACAAACATCCAAACGATGATGGACCAAGACATGGATAGCCATATGGAAACCATTCACAGTGAGGCACCTGCGTATGCTTCAACAGAGGAATTATTGGATCAAATGGCTGCGTACACGTTGGACATGAAGCTATCAGATCTAGTTGTAGAGGAAAAATCAGAAGAGGAAGCCCGCGTAGCGTACACACAGACTTCCATGAAAGTAGATGGACCAGAGTATCAAAATAACGTTACAAAAGGTGTACATTTATTGAAGCCTGAGGATGGAGTATGGAAAATATATAGCTCAGAAATCGCAGAAACCATCCCACTTGATGAGAACGGTGAAGAAATTACTGAGGATGCAAGTGCAGTCACAGGAAACGCTACAATGGAAGGTGAGTATGCTGATTTAATTACAGAATTGGAAATGCCTTTTGATAGCGATTATTGGATCCTCGGTGGCTACAATGAATTCGAAGGAGAAGCCCTTGCCGAATTCATTGCTAATGGAGAGGATTTACATGATTTAACAGAGTTATTGAGTGTCCATGTTTATACTGACCTCGCTGCAGATGGGGGCCACAAAGCATATGCGGACATGATTGAAACAAATTTAAATGGTATGTTAGATGGTGAACTAGAATTCAATTATCTAGAAGAAACGGATCAGGAAGTCATTTATGAATTTTCCGTTACAGGGGACAGCACACAGGATGACCAGGAAGAAATAGCACGTGCTTTCGGTAAAGATGGCCATCTCTTTGTTGTTCGCTACACTACCATGGAAAAAACAATCGAAAATAAAGATGAATGGCTAGAAAAGATTAAAAACGTAAAATAAAGTGAAACTTCAATCAGTGGGGGTTTCTTTCATCCCCCACTGATTGTTAGTTGAACGAATCGGCATGTTAGTCCGTTTACTCCCACTAAACATCACTGTTTCACTTCATGTTTTGAAGTGGGAGTCTTACGGACGGTTGCTCCGGGATAAACGGCAATTAATAACAAAAGGAGTAGCATTTCAGATGAATGCTACTCCTTTTTCTTTTTAATCCGAAAATGTAAACCAATTAATCGAATACTTACACCAAATTCAAGAGTGGCAAACAGCGCCAAGATCATCGTCGTTATATTCCAAACCGTGTCTTGTGCGCTGAGAATGGCAATGTATGTGAAAAACACTCCCATTACAAAGTAAATGGCGGCCATTGTTTTTGGTGAAATTTTCATGCGTAAACCTCCAACGTGGTGATCGTTTCACCTATTAACCAAAGATAATCGCTTGCATGTCCTGTAAATTCTTTTGCATTCTCTCAATATCTTCTGGAGTCAGGTTATATTGCACAAGGACGACAATGGTATTCATAGCTGCATGAACAAAAATTGGCACCAATATCCGTTTTGTCTTTACATATAAGAAGGCGAAAACCAGACCCATGGAACCATAAACAATAATGTGCTGTGGTTCTCCATGAATGATACCGAAAATAAACGCAGAAATTAAAGCAGCTATAAAAAAGTTTGTCCTCTTGTAGAGTTCTCCGAAAATAATTTTACGGAAAATAATCTCCTCTAAAACAGGCGCAATAATAGCAGGAATAAGAATAAACAATGGAGTAGCTCGAGCTATATCCATAATCCCTTGTGTATTCTCTGAACCTGGTTGAATCCCAAAAATCCCCATTTCGAGCAAGGCTGCAATAAACTGGGCAGCATAGGCCATAAATACACCAATTATCGACCAAGCAACTGCAACTCCGACAGGGGAAGCTTCATGGCTCCTTGTCATTTTCATGTCTGGTCTTAAAAGCAGAATGACAACAATCATTCCTAAAATAAAACTAGTGATGGACCAGTAAATGCTAGCTTGCTCTATGCTGATTGGCAAAAGCCGATAAAGAAGTGGAGCCATTAAGAATACAGAGAACTGCATAATAAGGTAAGAAATAATGACCCACCAATAACGTTTAGGCAAAATACAACGACTCCTTTAATGAACAGTAGTGTTTTTCTATTATATGTGAGTACGCATCGTACTAGTAGAACAATTAGTTGCATTCTTTTTATATTCTATCATAAATTAGCATGAGGTTATAACAGAAGGGCTTTTCTAGGCTTAAACAAAAAATATAAAAATCATGAGTCCAATACTTGCATTTTTAATCCAATTTATTTATCATATTAATTGGAATTAGCACTCGGTTGTGTAGAGTGCTAACACTAAAAAACATATCTAGAATTAAGGAGGCTTTCTACATGATTAAACCACTAGGAGATCGTGTTGTCATCGAGCTTGTTGAACAGGAAGAAAAAACTGCAAGCGGTATCGTACTTCCAGATTCTGCAAAAGAAAAACCACAAGAAGGTAAGGTTGTGGCGGTAGGTTCTGGTCGCGTAACAGAACATGGAGAAAAAGTTGCACTTGAAGTAGCAGAAGGTGACCGTATTATTTTCTCAAAATTTGCCGGTACTGAAGTTAAATATGAAGGCACAGAATACTTAATTCTTCGTGAAAACGACATTCTAGCTGTTGTCAGCTAAGATGAACGTATAAGTACATCGAATAAAAACTCATACGAACTGAAAATAGATAAAATCAAGGAGGGCTTTATCAATGGCTAAAGAAATTAAATTTAGTGAAGACGCACGTCGCGCAATGCTTCGCGGTGTTGATACATTAGCAGATGCGGTAAAAGTTACTTTAGGACCAAAAGGACGTAACGTCGTTCTAGATAAAAAATTTGGTTCTCCACTAATCACAAATGATGGTGTAACTATCGCAAAAGAAATTGAATTAGAAGATCACTTCGAAAACATGGGTGCACAGCTTGTATCCGAAGTAGCATCTAAAACAAATGATGTTGCTGGTGACGGTACAACGACTGCAACTGTTCTTGCACAAGCAATGATTCGTGAAGGTCTTAAAAACGTAGCATCTGGTGCTAACCCAGTAGGCGTTCGTCGCGGTATTGAAAAAGCTGTAGAAGTAGCTGTTAACGAATTAAAAGCTATCTCTAACCCAATCGAAAGCAAAGAATCCATTGCACAGGTTGCTGCTATTTCTTCTGGAAACGAAGAAGTAGGAAACCTAATTGCAGAAGCTATGGAGCGCGTTGGTAACGATGGTGTTATCACAATTGAAGAATCTAAAGGCTTCAACACAGAGCTTGAAGTAGTAGAAGGTATGCAATTTGATCGCGGATATGCTTCTCCATACATGGTTACAGACCAAGATAAAATGGAAGCAGTTCTTGAAGATCCATATATCTTAATCACTGATAAGAAAATCGGCAACATTCAAGAAGTATTACCAGTACTTGAGCAAGTTGTTCAACAAGGTAAACCACTTCTATTGATTGCTGAAGATGTAGAAGGCGAAGCACTTGCTACATTAGTAGTGAACAAACTACGCGGAACTTTCAATGCTGTAGCTGTAAAAGCTCCAGGATTTGGTGACCGTCGTAAAGCAATGCTTGAAGACATCGCTACACTAACTGGTGCAGAAGTAATCACAGAAGATCTAGGTTTAGATCTTAAGAGTGCTACAATTGACCAATTAGGTCGAGCTTCTAAAGTTGTTGTAACAAAAGAAAACACAACAATGGTAGAAGGTTCAGGTAACCCTGAAGCAATCTCTTCCCGCGTAGCACAAATCCGTGCACAAGCTGAAGAGTCTACTTCTGAGTTCGATAAAGAAAAATTACAAGAACGTCTAGCTAAATTAGCTGGCGGTGTAGCAGTAATCAAAGTCGGTGCTGCAACAGAAACAGAATTGAAAGAGCGTAAACTACGAATTGAAGATGCATTAAACTCTACACGCGCAGCAGTTGAAGAAGGTATTGTTGCCGGTGGTGGTACTGCACTTGTAAATATCTACAACAAAGTAAGTGAGCTAAGCCTCGAAGGAGACGAAGCTACTGGAGCTAACATCGTACGTCGTGCTATGGAAGAGCCAGTTCGTCAAATCGCTCACAACGCTGGTCTAGAAGGTTCTATTATCGTAGAACGTCTAAAAGGCGAAAAAGTTGGCGTAGGTTACAATGCAGCAACTGGCGAATGGGTAAACATGGTAGATGAAGGTATTGTAGATCCTACTAAAGTAACTCGTTCTGCACTACAAAATGCAGCATCTGTAGCAGCAATGTTCCTAACTACCGAAGCTGTAGTCGCTGACAAACCAGCAGAAGATGGCGGCGCAGCAGGTGGCGGAATGCCTGACATGGGCGGCATGGGGGGGATGGGTGGAATGATGTAGGAGATTTCCTACACTCCCCCTCATCCACTTCGTGAAGAAGTGTAATGTATAAGAAGAGGACTACTTCCTAAGTAATAAGGGGAGTAGTCCTTTTTGTGCTTTTAAAATTTGCATTTCAAGAGTTTTTTGAAGACCGTAAATATAAGAATACAACTGATGTTAAATAACCGCTTCAGAGGTTAAGTAATTATCGAGGGCTAAGAAGCGGGAAAAAAGTTATTTCATTTATCAGTGCTATATGCAAAGTGTGGTAGAATAGTTTATATATTACATATAGAAAGGTGTGATGTCTTATGACATTTAAACTAAATACCATTAAAAAAGTAGGTTATGTTTTTAAAAAGTCAATAAAGAGGAGATGTCACATTGAAATTAAAGGAAAAATTTGAGGTTGTTTCACAAACAGAAAGATTGATAGTAAGACCATTAAAGAAAGCTGACTACGAAAATTGGCTAAATGAATATGAAAAACGTCTCCCATCGCAGCATCGCCACGATAAAGGGAAAATAGATATGACTGAATGTACTAAGGCTTGGTTTGATAGTATGGTAGATAAACACCAAGAGTTAGCTTTGGAAGACATTGCCCACATCTTTGGAGTGTTCAGAAAGGAAGACGGCATACATTTAGGTATGGTCGATTTTTCAACCTTAGCCAGAGATGAATTTCAATGGGGGAGGATAGGATACACTATCCATAATCAGTATTGGAGAAAAGGTTACGGAAAAGAAGCAGTACAAGAAGCACTTAATATTGCTTTTAATCATTTGAAATTTCACCGTATAGAAGCCCATATCAATTTAGATAATTCGGCTTCATTCAATTTAGCGGAGAGTGTCGGAATGATGTATGAATGTACAAGGAAAGGGTTTATTTTTGAGTTTGGAGAATGGACAGATAATCTAATTTATTATAAAAATGCAAATGAGTAAGATTTTTAACAGGGAAGGCGATTGTTCAAAGAACAGTCGCTTTTTTCATTAAGAATACTTATGCACAACAGGTTTATAAGTTTGTGATTGTGATTTATGTTATAGAACACTTGGTATGTATAGAGGTTGTTGTTTGACTTCCATTGGGTTTAAATAGTCCACAGATTCGTGAATTTGAACGTAATTAAACCAATGAACATAATTTAGGAACTGCTCCTATGCATGCTTTTCCTGCTAATAGCTATGGCTTATATAATATGACAGGAAATGTAGGATTTCGTTGCACTTTTGAGGCAGGTTAAACTTATAAGAAATTAAAGACCGCCCGGTTTACGGGCGGATAGTTATGTTTTATTTTGTTTTAAAGTATTTTCAACAGACTTACTCCAATTTAAATACCGCTTGTACTTCTTCACTATCTTTATAGCCAATTCGAATAGCCTTCGCTCTAATTGTAGTAGTACCCTTAGTCAGAGGAATTGGCCCCGTGTATAATTCCCAATGCACATTTTCTCCCTCATTAGTTGTATATGCGATAGATGCGCCTTGAGTTGCAGAATGAAGCATAATCTCAGTAGTCTCCTGAAACGAAGCTTTATTAAAAGGTTTCATTCCGGGAAGGTTTTCATTTATTGGTATAAAGATAGGTGCTGCTGACTCTGGCTGTAGTCCTCCTGGCCACATGGTCTCAACCATTTGAGCCTCAGGAATATCCCCCCAAGTATCATATTCCTTGCACCAAGCATCAAGTTCTAACCGAAGTCGCTCTATATCTTCGTGATACAAAGGATTTGCAGCTATATTATTAAGTTCATGTGGATCATTCTCACAATCGTACAACTCTTCAGGTGGGCGCTTATTCTGCATAAATAACTGCTGATCTTTATTTAATTGACCGGATAACTTTAACTTCCATAAATCTTGATAGGCTGGATGTTGGTGACTAAATGATGTCCATAAAAGATAGGGTTTTTCTGGGTAGTAGTTACGGATATATTTAAAGCGTTTATCTCGCACAGCGCGAACTTTATCATAAGCTTGATCGTGACGGTCCCGGGTGGCAAAAACATATTCTCTTTGTTTTGCTTCATCTCCAATAAATGGTTGGCCATGTAAGTGGTAAGGCCGGGTTGAATCTGCAAGTGATAGAACGGTTGGCCCTAAATCAATCATACTGACTAATTGTTGGCTAACGCCTCCTCTTTCTAAAACATTAGGCCAGCGAACTATTAGGGGAACGCGTATGCCTCCGTCATAAGGCCAACGTTTTGCTCGCGGTAGACCCTCACCATGATCACTCCACAGAAAAACAATAGTATTATCAGCGAGCCCATCTTCTTCTAATTCCCTAAGGATTTGGCCAACATATTCATCTACCTCGGCAAGATTATCATAATGTTTAGCAAGTGCTCGCCGTGTATTTTCGGTATCTGGCAGATGAGGTGGTACTTCCACATTATTCGGGTCCGTTGTAAGTGGTCTATCAGTTGTTTCTTCTTTATAAATGTAATTTCTAACCATGTCTCCCCACATTCCACTTTCATGCGTCAGCATTGGGTTAAACACAGAGAAAAACGGTTGACCGGGTTCACGGTTACGCCAATGTGCATGCATACCATTTTCGTCCCATGCAGTTAATGGCGGTTCGAATTGATAATCTGTTTTAAAATTATTTGTGCAGAAATATCCATCTGCACGAAGGTATTCGGTAAACGTCTTTACGTGTGCCTGCGGGACTGCGTAATAAGGTGTTGGCAACTCTGGTGTGTTTGGGTCTGTATGCTCTGTTCGCATATGGTGAGTGCCAATCGAGGTTTGATACATACCCGTAATAATAGCTGATCTGCTAGGAGCGCATACACCAGAAGTTGAAAAAGCGTTATTAAATATTGTTCCTTCCTCCGCTAATTTATCAATATTAGGAGTTCTTGCCAATGTATCCCCGTAACAACCAAATCTTGGACTTGTATCTTCTAATGAGATCCATAGAATATTTGGTTTTTTTGTTTTAGTGGACATATTTTTAGCACCTCATTTTCTGTTCTATAATTCTTTTAGAATAAATCTTCTCTGTCGATAATTACTTAGCTTTCATGGTTAAGAGTATATAATAATTATTTTAAAACAATCATAAAGCAAGATTTGGTAGTTAGTTCCTCTCCTTGGTATTATTCTAAAATAACTTACTTTACACGCTTTCATTATCACGTATATGTACAAGGAATACCTATATAGTAAAGTCAAAATGTAAAGGTCTTGCAATTAGAATTAAAAAGGGGCAGCCGGTAATTCCACATATTAAAATACTAAAATTATTAAATAAAAACCAAACTTATCGGTTAATTGCAATTATAATGAATTATCGGTAAGCGTTTTCTGATATGTAGATACATTTAAAAGGAGGAAATTTATAACTACCATTATAGCTATTATTGAAGTTAAAAGTTCAAATCATTAAAAAAATTTTGAAGGAGAAATTTACATGTTTAAAGTAGATCAAGTTTCTTGGAAAGAAAGACTTAGTTATGGGTCAGCAGCTTTTGCTTCAAATTTAATTTTTGTTATGGTATCAACGTACCTGCTTTATTTTTATACTGATGTTTTTGGTATTGGTGCAGGAGTTGTAGGGACTTTATTTTTACTTGTAAGATTTCTCGATGGATTTACAGATTTAATTGCGGGATACACAATTGACAAAACCAATACAAGATGGGGGAAATGTAGACCATATTTCCTATGGCTTTCTGTCCCATTTGCGTTTATAGGAGTTTTAGCTTTTTCAAGTCCAGACTTTGGTGATACAGAAAAGATAGTGTATGCGTATACTACATATATAGTATTAACACTTGTCTATACATTTATTAATCTACCAATTTCTGCTATGTTACCTAGTATGTCTAATAACCCTTTAGAACGGCACGAAGTAACCTCTATACGTATGATTTTTGGGCAAGCTGGTGGTTTTGTTGTTTCAGTTGCTACCTTACCTCTTGTGGCTTATTTAGGTAGTGGAAATGATGAAAGAGGATTTATGCTCACGATGACAGTATTTGGGGTAGTAGGAAGTATTTTATTTTTAATTGCCTTTAAAAATACTAGAGAACGAGAGTATTATAGTCATAGTAAAGACCCTGTTTCTTTTCGGGAAGGAATGAAGGCTTTTAGTATCCCATGGTTAATTATATTCATTTCTAAAATCTCTTTCTTCTTTATATATATCATCCGAAATCAAGCGACTGTATACTATGTAAAATATACTTTTTTCAGAGAGAACCTAGTTCCAATTGTTATGGGACTAAACTTTTTGACTATTGTCTCCTTACTTTTTATCCCGATAATTACAAAAAGATTGGGCGGTAAAAAGACAATGCAGTTAGGCATATTAGTTGCAATATTTGGTTCAGTGTTGATTTATATAAGCTCAACCGTGACGTCTATACCACTGTTATTAATAGGTGTAGGTGTGAGTGGATTAGGAATGGGCTTTGTACCAAGTCTACTATTCTCACTGGTTGCAGATACAATTGACTATGGGGAGTGGAAATCAGGAGTGCGTGCAAACGGTTTATTGTACTCTGGTTCTGCATTTGCAGGAAAGTTTGGAATGGGAATAGGAGGAGCTGCCGGAGCTTGGTTATTGGCATTTGGTAATTATGACCCCAATGCAGCTGTACAGTCCTCATCTGCTATGTTTGCCATTGAGTTTAGTTTTGTCTGGTTTCCAATCTTAGCGATGACATTAGTTTTTGTTTTATTACAATTCTATAAACTAGATAAAATTCATCCGCAAATTGTTAAAGAATTAATGGAAAGAAATAAGAAAGGCGTTCCTGAATAAATTTATACACAAAAATTATTAAAGGTTATATTTCATTAATGAGAGGAAGGAGAGAAAAGAATGAAAACGGTCGTTATATTACTTGACACACTTAACCGCCATAGGTTGAATGTGTATAATCAAAATTCTCAACTACACACACCTAACATCTCCAGGTTAGCTGAGAAATCAGTTATATTTGATAATCATTGGGCAGGTTCCCTCCCATGTATGCCGGCCCGTAGAGACCTAATGACTGGAAGGCTTGACTTTTTGGAGCGAGGCTGGGGTGGCATCGAGCCCTTTGACGTAACTCTGCCAGAAGAATTGAGAAAAAATAATATTTTCTCGCATATAGTAACGGATCACTACCACTATTTTTCTACTGGCGGAGAGAACTATTGTCAAGCCTTTGGATCTTGGGATCTTCATCGAGGGCAGGAAGGAGATCCTTGGGTATCAAGAATTAAATCGCCAGATCTCCCTGAAGAATATCTTGGGAGGGTTCAAGAACAGTATGAGAAAAATAGAAGTAAATTTAAGGAAGAAGCAGATTATCCTGGCCCACGTACAATGGAAGCAGCCTGTCAATGGTTAAAGGATAACGAAGGTGCAGATGACTATTTTCTTATGGTAGAAGCGTTTGATCCCCACGAACCTTTTGATTGTCCTACCCATTATTTAGACTTATATAATGATGAGTATGATGGACCCAGGTTTGAGTGGCCAAAGTATGGAAAGGTAACCGAACAACCAGAAGCAATGGCTCATCTACAAAAAAGATACGATGGTAATCTGACAATGATAGACCACTGGTTAGGAAAACTTTTAGATGAAATGGATAGACAAGAGTTATGGGAAGATACAATGGTTATATTTACAACAGACCATGGATTCTTACTTGGAGAACATAATTGGACAGGAAAAAACTTTATGCATGCCTATAATGAAGTTTCTCACTTACCATTAATGGTTCATGTGCCCGGTCTGGAAGATGGGAAGAAACGAATTTCTGCGATTACACAGAATATAGATTTAATGCCGACGATATTAGATTACTTTAATCTGCAAGTTCCCTCCAAAGTTCAGGGAAATAGCTTGCTAGATTTAATTAAGGAAGAAAAAGAGCAAATTCGCGATGAGGCCATATATGGTGTGTTCGGAATGACTGTAAATATTACAGATGGTAAATACACTTATTTAAGAGCTCCAGTTCGAGAGGATAATCACCCATGTAATGTATATACAGCTATACCTACCTCTTTCCGACATTTTCACGGTACTCAGTCACCAGAGAGAATTGAAGCTGGACGTTTTCTAAAGCATACTAATTACCCAGTTTTTAAAATTCCATTTAGCGAAGAGGGGCTACCTTTTACATTAGCAATGCATGACCAGGAATCCCTTTTGTATAATATAAACGATGATTATCTTCAAAAGTACCCTATTGAAGATAAAGAGTTAAACAGAGAATACTCTAATCGTTTAATTAACGCTATGAAACGGTTTAATGCTCCAGCAGAACAGTACGTTCGTTTAGGGTTAGTGAATAAAGATAAGAGTTAGATGAGATGCCTTCATGGTTGAATACTGTAAAACTAGGTGCCACAACAACATGGGAGCGTTGGAATGCATATACTTCGGATGGATTACGGCTTTGACGACGCCGGTATGAATTCGTTTAATCATTATGCGTATGGTTCAGTAGTTGAGTGGATGGTCGAATATATGGCAGGGATTCAGAAGGATGAACAGAATCCTGGCTTTAAGCACATTATATTACAGCCGACAATGGATACCGGCGCTAAATATAATGACCAGGAACGTATCAATACTGTCAAATCACAGTTTGATTCTTACTATGGAACAATAGAATCCAATTGGACCGCAACCGAAGGAAAGCTTAACACTTATGAAGCAGTTGTGCCGGCAAATACTACAGCAACACTTTATTTACCAGTAGAGGAAGGTGCAACGGTAGCAAAGAATATTCCGGGGATAGAGTATATCTAAACCGTTGACCGTTATGGTAATAAGGTAGCATAATTCGAATTGCAGTCTGGTGGTTTCAAATTCAGTGTGAATGATGATAAAGTAAGTGTTGAACTAATTAAAGGCTTTGTTGAGAATTAAAAAAATAAAGGGAAAAACAAAAAGCACTAAAAATTCCTAGGTATGTATAGGTATAGTCTGTTTCCGCAGGCTATACCTTTTTTCGTGCGTCCAGCATGGGTGCAGCCTTTAGGATGAAAGTTCCGAACTCCAAAGGTAATAAAAGGGTCAAACGTGGAACACAATGAAGTGCGGAGTATAACTTTTAAGAGTTTTGAAGGATTGTAACAGGGGCGGAAATCTGGACTATCTGTTATCAGGAAAAAATCTGCTCGATAGTAAGGAATATCACCTAAAGGCGAACCGTACTGGAAAATGTCAGGATGATAATCGCCTACTTAATGTTAGTCAAACCTATAGTTGCTTTAGAAACAAATAAAACGAAGAAATTTTACATTTGTTTTATTTTACTTATGTTGACTTATGTTGTTATTGGTAATAATATAGTTTTTAAGTTAGATACAAACGATAATAAATATAGGACTCTGAAAACTTGAGGAGGGTTTATAAATGATAAGAAAGGCTTTTGTAATGACAGTTCATCCTGACAAACATGATGAATACAAAAAAAGACATAATGAGATTTGGCCACAAATGGTAAAGGAAATGCATAAATTTGGAGCTAGTAATTATTCCATTTTCTTAGATAAGGACACGAATAAGTTGTTTGGCTACGTTGAAATTGAAGATGAGGAAAAATGGAGTGACTTTGCTAAAACGGATATTAATCAAAAATGGTGGAAATTTATGGCACCTGTGATGGAAACACATCCCGATAATAGCCCTGTATCAGTTGAATTAAAGGAAGTCTTTCATATGGAATAAGGAAGTCCAATATAATGAAAGAAGACATAAAAGGATAAGGAAAGGTATTTTGCAGTTTCTATGGCAAACCATATGGAATCGAGTTCAAACATCCCACTGCAACTTTTGATCTAAACATCAAGTATAATTATAAAAAAACTAATTTATTTAAAAATTCGGTAAACATATATTAAAATACCCTGATTTATGGTAACCTTATTTAAAATAAATAGTTCGTTAGTCTAGTTTTTGAGGGGAGGTAAGAATAATCAAAACCTTATTTATCTGTTCTTTTTTTATGCTTATGATTGTAAGCGGTTGCAGTATATTGTCGAATGGTGATGGTTATGAAGTAATCTATACAAATAAATCCACTAATCAATCGGCTACAAGGCAGGAAGAATCAGATCATACCATCGCGATTATTCCTAAGGTAGTAAACATCCCCTATTTTAATGCAGTAGAAGAAGGAGCGATGAAAGCAGGTAAGGACTTTGGAGTAGAGGTCATTTATACAGGTCCGACAGTTGCAGATTCTCAAGAACAAATCAAAATCATTGAAGAATTAATACATAACGAAGAACTATCAGTAGATGTGATCGCAGTTTCGGCAAATGATCCTGAATCGTTAATACCTGTTTTAAAAGAAGTACGAGATCAAGATATTCACGTAATAACGTGGGATGCGGATACACTCGCTGAAGGAAGAGAATTCTTTATTGACATGGTAGACCCTGAAACATTAGGCAGACATTTAATGGATACACTTGCCTGGAATGTGGATGAACAAGGAAAATACGCTATTATGACCGGAGCAAGGGATGCTGCAAACCTAAATGAATGGATAAAGTGGATTAAAATCCAGCAAGAAGAGTATTATCCTGATATGAAGTTAGTAGAAATCGCTGCAACAGGTGATGACCCCAATAAAGCATATTTAACTGCTAAACGATTAATAAAAGATCATACGGATTTACAAGGCATAATTGGTAATTCTTCAGTAGGGCCCCCTGCAGCTGCCCAAGCTGTTAAAGAAGCTGGGGAGGCTGGTAACATTGCAGTAGTGGGTTTATCACCACCAAATCCAATGAACGAACACTTAAAAAGCGGTGCAGCCCAAGTTATTACATTGTGGAGTCCGAAAAAGCTTGGCTATTTAACGGTTGCCCTTAGTGAAAACATCATAGAAGGTATATATCCTTACGATGGTCAGTATATACCGGGAGCAGGTAAAATACGTGTAGTCGGTGATTCTGTTATCATGGGCGAACCCATTGATTTCAATAAAGAAAATGTGGATCAATATGATTTCTAAAAAGTGGAATTTTAGGAACTATAGATTAATGACGAAGTTAATGATTGGTTATATAATCTTAACCGTTATTCCCATATCGCTATTGGGTTACATTTTATATTCTCAGTACACACACTCCATTGAAGAACAAGTTGGTGAATATATTCCTAAGCTCTTGGAGCAAGCAAATCAAAATATTGATAATCAATTAAACGAAATAAAACAACTGCCCGACTCTTTATATAATTCATCCCAGATTATCGAGGTGTTGAGGAAGGACTCCTATCAAAGTAAGTCCAATTTATTAAAGGATACATTCAACGTGAACAGTTATCTGTCAAGTTCCTTTTTAAACGGTGGGTATTCAGGGATATTAGGAGTCTTCATCCAATCCAAAAACAGATTGTTCAGCAGTACCAAGATACCCTACAGTGGATTAAGGTTAGAGCCATCTTCCCTCCCCTATGGACAAGATCTTGATTTAAAAGGACAGACACAAACCATTCTGCCTTATCAAACAAGTCTTGAATTTGAAGGAAACCCACCATACATTTTATTTATGAGACAGCTTAGAGATTATGAAAACCAGGAAAACTTAGGAACCATATTAATTGCAATCGATTTGTCCATCTTCGATAACACGTTAAATACTTTGAAGGAAGAAAACGATTCAACCATTTGGATTACCGACGAGGGCGGGCGAATTACCTACCATACAGATCCGGCATTGATTGGGGAAGTTGATCATAACCTTTCAAATTATCCTGATATAAATGGAAGCTTCCGAACAACGCACGACAATCAACTCATTAGTGTGGAATCTTCTCAACTCACCAATTGGAAACTTTTCCATAGCATAGCCTTAAGCAACTTAACAAAAGAGACAAATGCCGTACGAACGGGATCTGTTATCGCCTTCGCTATTATAGTGGTGTTAAGTGTTATTATTTCGATCATTCTTGCGTGGAACGTATCCAATCCATTGAAGAAGTTAACAAGGCTAATGAAGGAAGTGGAAAAGGGGAATTTCAATGTGGACCTGCCTGTAAATAAGATGGATGAAGTTGGCATGTTGGCCAAAAGCTTCACCTCGATGATTCAGGAAATCGACAAGCTTATCAAACAAAATTATCAAATTGAACTGCGTCAGAAAGATGCAGAGTTATACGCACTACAGTCACAGATCAATCCTCACTTTATGTATAACACCCTTGAAACAATTGGATATGCAGTGGACGATGAAGAAAAAGAAGTTGTGATAAGGATGGTTACGATCTTAGGCAGGATGCTGCGGTATTCATTAAATAATAAAGACAAATTGGTACCGATCGCTTCAGAAGTGAAAAATATGAAAGATTATTTAACCATCCAAAAATTTCGGTTTGAAGACCGGATTCATTTCACCATACAGGAAGACGTTGATATGTATCAATATTACTCTCCAAAATTTATCTTACAGCCTATAATTGAAAATGCGATCAAGTATGGGTTAGAAGAGTTGTTTGAGTGTCATATTGGGATTTATATTTATCAAGAAGCCGATCAGATTTGTATAAAAATAAAGGATAATGGGCCGGGTATAGACGAAAATACGTTAGTTAAACTGAAGAGCTCTTTAAACAATGATGCAATAGCTGGCAGGGATTCCAGTTTTGGGTTGATAAATGTTCATACAAGAATAGCCATGATTTTTGGAGAACAATATGGTTTAGAGATTCATAGTGAAGTAAACAAGGGGACCGAAGTTATCGTCAAATTACCAGTTGTAAGAGATCATGAAATTAGAAATCTGTCTGGGGGCGAGGAAAGTGCATAGGAGAATAAGAGTAATGGTCGTGGATGATGAACCTAGACTTCGAAGGGGCGTAGAAAAACTGATTTTATCTTGCGGAGAAGAATGGGAGGTTATTGGAAGCTATAACAGTGCTGTCGAATGCTTAGAGGCTTTCCGAAACCAAGAAATGTCCTTTGACTTACTCATCACCGATGTAAAGATGCCCGGAATGGATGGGTTAACACTAATCCGCACATTAAAAGAAACAACTAATTTTCATGCTATCGTTATAAGCGGTTACGATACCTTTACCTTTTTGCAGACGGCAATCCGGGAAGGTGCCAGTGATTATATGATTAAACCGATTGATCGTGACGAGTTTAGGATTCAATTGACGGAAATTAAAAAGGAAATTATTTCACATAGGCAAAAAGTTGCCATGATAAAGGATATGGAATCTAAAGTATTTGAGTTAACTCACGTCAAGCAGCAACAAAAGTTAAGCGAATTTATCTGGCAGCAAGATATCGATCTTTC
Source organism: Oceanobacillus manasiensis (assembly GCF_000724085.1). Classification (GTDB taxonomy): domain Bacteria; phylum Bacillota; class Bacilli; order Bacillales; family Amphibacillaceae; genus Oceanobacillus_B; species Oceanobacillus_B manasiensis. Next base: position 48,981 of record NZ_CCDL010000005.1, on the reverse strand, counting down.
TCTTCTAGAATGGACAAGAGATTTTCCAAATGGAAATTATCGATTACTGTATTTTAGCATTGATAATATCTCCCAAAAAATGGAGACCTTTTATAAAGAGGACTGGGCCTTATGGAAGTTTGCCTTAAACAATATTTCAAAAGAGATGGAAGGTCAGTTACCGCTAACGTCATGGCAGTGGTCTGGAGAGGATTTGTCCTTTTGGGTATTACTTCATACGGAAGAGGAAAGAGGTGATCTTCCATTTGACGCAGTCGAGTTTGCAAACGAATTAAAAGCAAACATTAAACGATTTACGCCATTTACCTGCTCCGTTGCAATTAGCAGGGAGGTGAAAGATCTTACGATTCTATCCAATCTAAAAGATGAATTATTTACATATATTCAATTTAGACTAATTTATGGAGGTAATCAGATTTTTTCCAGTGAACTAGTGGAAAAATGGAATGGCAATCAAAAGGATATGGTCAGCGAAAAGGTTCTTTATCAAATGAAAAAAATTATTTTTTCCTTGGATAATGAGAGCAAAGAACATACGAAATCTCAACTAACAATTTTCTTAAACATGATGGAGTCGTTAGAATCTCCTAGCGAAATAAAAGAAAGTTTACAACTATTAGGGATAAAGGTTATTCATTATATGATGAACCATACGCAGATAAAAGAAGGGATGTCCCTTATGGATGAGTTGTCCTCTTTTACAACTAGGACGGCTAATTTATTTGAATTAAGGATTAAAGTGTTCGAATGGATGAAAAAAGTGCTCAACGTTCTCGAACGAAAGAAAGAGGAACATACCCACAACCCCGTATATGCGGCAAAACAATGGATCAGCCAAAATCTTGCCCAAAATATTACGATTAAAAAGATTGCGGATTATGTTTATATGAACCCTACCTACTTTTGCGAATTGTTTAAAAATGAAACAGACGAAACAGTTCTCGATTATGTGACACGGCTTCGATTGGAAACAGCAAGGGAGCTTTTGACGCGTAAAGACTTGAAAGTTTACGATGTTGCCAAAATGGTTGGATATGCAGATGCAAAATATTTTAGTAAGCTATTTAAGAAACACTATGGAGAAACCCCTTCAACTTATAAAGAAAAGATCATACTTGAGCGAAGTTAACTTGAGGTGGTCAAAAGTACTTTAGCTACATGAAAACCACTCGAACCATTATGTAAATCCTTGAATAAAGGATTGCTTAGTTCGGGTTATCTTTTATTTAAGCGTAGGCAGAAAACGGAGACTCCGACGGGAACAGCACGAGTCGAAGACCCCGCAAGATAGGGAAGGAACAAAGGCTAAGAGCGCCACGTCCTGTGGCAATGCCTTTGTGACCAACATCCTGTTGGCCCGAGGTCGTGCCCGTGGAAAGCGGAGTGTTCTGCCGAAGTGGTGCTAGAAAATCGTGGGCTCTTTTTAACTAAAGACGTTATAAATCATACCCAGCGCCCCTTACTTCATAAGGGGGCTTTTTTTGTGCAATTTTAAAAATAACAGAAAGAAGACACCCCAAACCGAAAAATGACTCCTACACGGTCTGGGTAAAATATACTAATATTTATGTAAGCGCAACCAATAGCGGATTTTAATAATCTTTATATATACGTCAGGAGGGGTGACGCATGTCTGAATATGTTCTGGAACTTGAAGGGATTACAAAAGAGTTTCCTGGTGTAAAGGCACTTGACAATGTTCATTTTAAACTGAAATCGGGAGAGATCCACGCATTAATGGGGGAAAACGGTGCCGGCAAATCAACATTTATTAAGGTGATAACTGGAGTACATTCCGCAACAAGCGGCGAGATATATTTGAACGGTGAGCAAGTAGTATTTCATAATCCCAAGGATGCTCACAAGATGGGGATTGCTGCTATTTACCAGCATGTGACAAACTATCCAGATCTAAATATCACCGAAAATATTTTCCTTGGCCATGAAAAAATTAATAAATGGACTCGCAGGATTAAATGGAAAGAGATGCATGCCGAAGCAAAAGCGCTCTTGGAAAGCCTTGGTTCGGATTTAGATCCGAAAACAGAGATGGGTTCTCTAAGTGTAGCAAAACAACAAATTGTTGAGATCGCAAAGGCATTATCATCCAATGCGAAAATTATTATCATGGATGAACCAACAGCGGCATTAACACACAGAGAAAGTGAAGAGCTGTATAAGATAACGGAGGCTCTACGTGATGAAGGAGTGGCCATTATTTTCATCTCTCACCGATTTGAAGATATGTACCGACTTGCGGATTGTGTGACTGTTTTGCGAGATTCCCAATATATCGGGACATGGGACGTTGATCAGATTTCCAATGAAGATTTAATTGTGGCAATGGTTGGCAGGGAAATCAAGCAGCTCTTCCCGGAAAAGAGCAATGAGCTTAAAGAAGAAGTGCTTCGATTGGAAGGCTTAGGCCAAATGGGGAGATTCAAAGATATATCCCTCTCGCTTCGAAAAGGTGAAATACTAGGTATTACCGGTCTTGTGGGGGCCGGAAGAAGTGAACTATGCCAGGCGCTTTTTGGTATTGAACCGTACGATGAAGGAAAGGTTTACTTTGAAGGGAAAAAACGTGAAATCAAGACGCCTGCAGATGCTATCCATTTAGGAATCGGTTATTTGCCGGAAGATCGTCAAGAGCAAAGTCTAATTTTGCAGTGGGAAATCTCACAAAATATCTCTTTGTCAGCACTAGACAAGATTTCTAAAAATGGCTGGTTGCATTTACAGAAGGAAAGACAATTAGCCAAGGAATTAGCCGAAAAAGTAGATGTGAAAACAAAGAGTATTTTTAACCCAGCCAGTTCTTTATCGGGCGGGAACCAACAGAAGGTTTCCGTCGCCAAGCTCCTTACAACTGATTTGAAAGTACTAATATTTGATGAGCCAACAAAAGGGGTCGACATCGGAGCGAAATCAGCTATTTATCAAATTATCGTTGATTTAGCGGCATCTGGTTACGGTATCATTATGATTTCCTCGGAAATGCCGGAGGTTATAGGCTTGAGTGACCGGATTGCTGTCATGTGTGAAGGCAGAATAACGAAATTCTTTGACAAAGGCCAGGCGACCCAGGAAGCAATATTGGAGGCGGCTATGTCAAAGAAAGTAACGAAATCGAAAGTAGGTTAAACGGAAAGAGGTGAAGAACGTGACAGAAAAGAACTTGCTCAAACATATTAATCTGGCGAACATTTCAAAGTTCCGGGAATTTGGTTTATTGGGATTCATTGTGTTACTAGCCATCGTATTCCAAATACTAAATCCAGCTTTCTTAACATTTGGCAATCTTGCCGACTTAACCAAGAATACAGCTATTTTAAGTATCCTCGCACTAGGAATGATGCTTGTCCTGATTACGAGGGGGATTGATTTGTCTATCGGTGCCACGCTCGCACTTTCAGGAATGATCGCAGCCTTAACGGTGCGTGAATTTCCAGGTCTATCTCCACTGCTGGCTATTCTGATCGGTATTGTGGTGGGGGTTATATGCGGTGTTGTCCTAGGGTTTTTAGTCTCCAAGGTTGGCATTTTACCAATTATTGCTTCCTTGGGATTAATGAATGCTTATCGGGGCTTGACCTATTGGATAAGTGGAAGAGAATGGGTTAGCGCGTACCAAATGCCTGCTTCTTTTAAAGATATTGCAACAAGTTCGATCCTTGGAATCAATACCCTCGTATTTATTGCCATTATGATCTTCCTATTTTTCTATTACTTTGTTAATAACACGATTACAGGGAGACAAATCTATGCTTTAGGAAGTAATCCAGATTCAGCAAAAATCAGTGGTATTAACAGCCATAAGGTTTATATGCTTGTTTACACGATGATGGGAGGATTATCAGGTTTAGCAGGTGTCTTGTGGGTGTCAAAATTCGCCTCTGCACAAGGAAATACAGCCAGTGGTTATGAACTTACTGTTATCGCTGCATGTATTCTTGGCGGGGTCAGCATTAATGGCGGAATTGGCAAAGTGACCGGAGTTTTACTTGGAGCGGTTCTGTTAGGAGTACTGGATAATGGACTGCCACTTATCGATGTATCACCTTTTTGGCAAATGGGGATTGAAGGTGCGATTATTCTCATAGCGGTACTATTCAATACCATCGTCAAGCAAACGGTTGAAAAGAGCCATCGATTAAGGAGGGTGATTTAACCTATGAATACCAGGATAATAAGTAATACCAAAGTGTTTAGTTGGAAGCATTTTTTCCTTCAATGGGAATGGATGCTCGTTGGTTTACTAGTCATTATTTTTATGATGAATAGCTCTATATCTCCTTATTTTCTCAACTACACTGGCATATCAGATGCAACGATGACGTTTTTAGATAAGGCATTCATTGTCTTTCCGATGGTGATGATCATGATTATGAGAGAGATTGATATCTCAGTCGGTTCGACAGTTGCTCTTTCATCTGTTGTTATGGCAAGTTTGTACAATGCAGGGGTTCCAATGATTGCAGCGATGGGTGCCTGTTTATTAGTAGGCGCGTTATGCGGTTTTTTTAACGGATACTTACTTGTTAAGTACCGGACATTATCAGCGGTAATCGTAACACTGTCGACGATGATTTTATATCGAGGGATTGCCTATATGATTCTGGAAGACCAATCTGCAGGCGGATTTCCAACATGGTTTTCCTTTCTTGGATGGGGATACGTCGGCCCTGTTCCATTTATCTTAATCTTGTTTATTATCTTTGCTATCGGAGCTGTTCTTCTGTTACAAAAAACCACCTTTGGAAGACGTGTTTATGCGATTGGAAGCAATCCTGTAGCTAGCAGATACTCAGGTATAAAAGTCGATAGAATGAAGTTAATCGTTTTTACCTTAGCAGGTTTAATGGCAGCAATAACGGCGATTTTTCTCACGTCAAGAATGGGGAGTACCAGACCAAATGTAGCCAATATGTATGAGCTCGATGTCATCGCAATGGTCGCTTTAGGCGGAATTAGCACTGCTGGAGGAAAAGGTAAAATGCTTGGTGCCATTTTAGCAGTGTTTGTCATCGGCTATCTGCAGTATGGACTGGGGCTAATTAATATCCCGGCACAAGTGTTGCTCATTGTTATTGGAGTATTATTGATTGCTTCTGTTACTGTGACGAACCTAAGAGGGAAAGGGAAGTTCCAGAAAAAGAAGTCGAGGAAAAGTGTACAAAAAGCTTCATAATTATCTTTGTTAAAACAACCACCTATTGAAGGTAAAACTGTAAAGACTTCTAGGTTGTTGATTAATAAAATCACAAAGGGGAGGAATTGGAAATGAAAAAGTTTGGTATTTTAGGTATAGTTTTAACAGCAATTCTTGCACTTCTTGTTGCTTGTGGCGACCAAGGAGCAGCTGGAGGAAGTGAGGAAGGAAGCGGTGGAGATACGGGTGGTGGAGACGATGGAGATAAAAGACATGCGATTGTCTTCAAGAGTACTGGTAACCCATTCGGAGAAAAACTTATGGAAGGATTTGAGGATGCTGTTCAGGAGGCAGGTGGAGAAGCAATTCTTAGAGCTCCAGAGCAGCCGACAGTAGAAGGGCAAATTCAAATCATCGAAGAGCTCATCTCCCAACAAATCGATAGTCTTACCATTGTCGGGAATGATTATGATGGTTTAGAACCTGTTTTAACAAAAGCAATGGACAGAGGTATTGAAGTTCTTTCCACTGACTCCGCAGTAAATGAGAATAGCCGTATGGTGCACGTCAACCAGGCTGATCCGGAAGCAATTGGAAGAATTCAAATTGAAGCAGTCGCAGAAATGATTGATTATGAGGGAGAGATAGCGGTTTTAAGTGCGACCTCACAAGCATCTAATCAAAACTTGTGGATTGAATGGATGAAGAAAGAATTGGAAAATGCCGATTATGAAAATATGGAACTAGTAGAAGTAACATATGGAGATGACTTACGTGATAAGAGTGTATCGGAAACAGAGGCATTGCTGCAATCATATCCAGATTTGAAAGCAATCATTGCACCAACAACTGTAGGAATTGCTGCTGCTTCGAAAGTAATTACGGATAAAGGCTTGCAAGGGGAAGTAGTTGTAACAGGACTAGGATTGCCTAGTGAAATGGCTGAATATATTCAGAATGAGGTAAGCCCTTGGATGTATCTGTGGAACCCAATTGAATTAGGCTACCTGGCAGGGTACACAGCAGTTGCGTTATCCGATGGTGAGATCACTGGTGATGTGGGGGATACATTTGAAGCCGGTGACCTTGGTTCTTATGAAGTGACCGAAACAGAAGATGGAACAGAAGTGTTATTAGGAGATCCATTCCGCTTTGATATAGACAACATTGATGAGTGGAAAGACGTATATTAATATAGAAAAACAACAAAGGCTTTCGCTTCTTTTATGAGCGAAAGCCTTTGACCATTTATAACTCTGATATGAGTTACTGCCTTCCCACCCCCCTCTTGTTTTAATCCCTCTGCAGCTTATGGTCCCATTAGGTTTACTTTATGTACTTGAATTACCTCTCCTTGTATTATTTAAAAGTTTTAGAAAATGAACGAATGAAACTTTTTAAAAACACTACTAAACCTAGTTGACAACTAGGGATTATCGGGATAGAATAAGATTCATCAATTTAATATGAAACTCTTATTTAGAGAGGTTGAGGGAACTGGCCCGCTGAAACCTCGGCAACCTTTGATTAACAGTCATAAGGTGCTAAATCCAGCAGACTTTACGTCTGAAAGATAAGAGGTTGTACTTAAGCTTGAATTTAAGTAAATGACCTCTAAGAAAAGTGGTCATTTTTTTATTGGGAAAAAGGGGGATTAAGGTGAGTAAAGTACAACAGAAGGAGAACCTAGCATCCATTTTTGTTGAATTAGATAATAGTTTGGAAGATATGAAGAACTGGAGAAGGTACATGCACCAGTATCCGGAACTTTCGTTTGAAGAAGTACATACAGCAAAGTATATAGAAGATAAACTAACCGAATTTGGATTAGAAGTAAAGACGCAAATTGGAGGAAATGGGTTAATTGGAATTCTTAAGGGAGAAGAACCCGGGAAAACGATCGTACTGAGGGCTGATTTTGATGCTCTCCCGATCAAGGATGAGAAAGATGTTCCGTATAAATCCACCAATCCGGGTGTCATGCATGCTTGTGGACATGACGGTCATACCTCTGCTTTGTTGGGTACCGCACGGGCACTTAGTAATTATCGGGAAAATTTAAAAGGAAGCATTCTTTTTGTTTTCCAACCTGCAGAAGAGAAGCCGCCTGGTGGTGCGAAGTTTATGATAGAAGAAGGAATTCTGGGAGATGTAGATTATGTATTTGGTGCCCATTTGGCTTCTGATATCCCATTAGGGAAAATAGGGTTCGGGGAAGGTTATCAGATGGCAGCTGTTGATAAATTCGAGATTACTATTCAAGGACGTGGTGGACATGGAGCAAGACCACATCACACCATAGATTCGCTAGTTATTGGAACAAGTGTAGTGGAAGGATTGCAAAAAATTGTCAGTCGTAGTGTCGATCCGCTGAAATCTGCGGTTGTGTCCATTGGTGTCTTCCATGCAGGAAATGCTTTTAATGTCATTCCAGATACGGCGAAAATTGAAGGGACAGTCCGAACGTTTGATGGAGAAGTTCGTGACCAGGTCGAATCGGAAATAAACGCTATTGTGAAAGGGATTACGAGCGGATTTCATGCTGATTATGAAATTGATTATCTCCGGGGTTACCCAGCACTATACAACCATAAAGAAGAAACTAAGACGGTGCACGGACTATTATCGGAAACTTTTACGGAAGAAGAAATTGTCGAACTGGAACCAACGATGGGGGCAGAGGATTTTGCCTATTTCTTAGAACAAAAACCAGGAACGTATTTTAAAGTTGGCTCACAGAATGAAGATGAAGCTACCCATTATCCACATCATCATCCGAAATTTGATTTTGATGAAAGGGCTTTGGTAAATATCAGTAAATCTTTTGCAAAGATAGTGTCACACTACCTTTTCTAGGATGAATGAAGTAAGCGAAGGAGGAAATAGTTAGATGAAAAGAAGTTATCTGTTAACAATAGCAATATTATTTATATTTGTTTTATTTGGCTGTGCAAGTCAGGATGATTCAGGTGGTGAATCTAACTCTGGAGAACAAGCTGCTGGGGAACCAATTGAAGGTGGCGCGCTGAATGTCGCATTTTCCTCTGACCCAGATACACTTGACTGGATGTCTACAGGCGCAACGGCAACTAGAGATGTCGGCTGGCATATTTTTGAAACTTTATTTACTTTGGATAAAGATTATCAAATAAAACCAATGATTGCACAAGATTATAAAGTAAGTGATGACCAAAAGGTATATTCTATAACAATTCGTGAAGGTGTTAATTTCCATAATAATTCTTCGGTTACCGCTGAAGATGTTGTGGCATCAATTGAGCGCTGGCGCAAAGTTTCGTCTGTTGGAACAATAGCAAATGATTATATTGAATCAGTCGAAGCTGTTGATGAGTTAACTGTAGAAATTACATTAAACGAAGTATACAACTCATTCATGTCAGATATGGCGGCTCCAAAATCAGCATTGATGATTATACCAAAAGAAATTGCTGAAGCTGCTGGTGAAAGACCATTGACAGCAGAACAGTACATTGGTACAGGGCCGTTTGAGTTTGAAAATTGGGAACGAGGCAATGAAATTGTACTGACTCGCTTTGAAGATTATTCAGCACGTGAGGAAGGAGACTGGGGTGGTTTAACAGGTGAAAAAATTGCATACTTTGATGAAATCAAGTTCCTTATTGTAAAGGATCCCCAGGTGATGATTAATGGTCTGAAAACAGGAATCTATGATTATGCACAGTCTATTCCACCGGATCTGTATGAAGTCGTGGAAAGTGAACCTAGCATAGATCCGGTAACCTATATTAACGGATATTCCGTTACTACACCAGATAAAACGGAAGCCCCTTTTGATGACCTAAAAGTTCGACAGGCATTGAATTATGCACTGAATAAAGAAGTTATTGCTGAGTCAACGTATGGTAACAAAGATTTTTACAGTATGGACGGAGCACTGTTTGATCCAGAACAGAAAGTACTATACAGCGATAAGGGAACAGAAGATTATTTAGCATATGATAAAGAAAAAGCAAAACAACTGCTGGAAGAATCTGATTATAATGGAAAACCAATCAAGATTATGTATTCCAATGACTCAGAAACATATAAACGAATCTCACAAATTATGAAACAACAAATGGAAGAGGTAGGTTTTCTAGTGGAACTGGTGCCATATGAATGGGCGACCTACCTGGAAAAATGGAGCGACCCTGCGAACTGGGATTTAGTTGTTGTAGGATGGTCTACCCGATTCTCGCCTAGTGAATTAGGAATGCTGATTCAAGACACCTCAAGCAGTGGTTGGTATAACAGTGAGAAATGGGGAAGTCTGCTAGATGCATGGAGTGTTGCAGAGTCCCCAGAGGAAAGAGAAGAAATCTTAGCTGACATGAACCAAACGGTAAATGATGAACTTCCTTTCTTGAAGATTGCAAATGAGACTAAATTGGATATTAAGAGTGAGAAAATCCCAGCATATGATAGTTGGGTTGGTCAGCGATTCTGGAATACGTGGAAGAGTGAATAATTTTAATTGGTGGGAAGTCATGTCAGGAAGTGAAAATGACGTGACTTCCCTTTACATATATATTGAGCTAAAGGAGGAAATACGTTGCTGCAATACACGATACGCAGATTGTTTTCAATCATACCAGTTATGCTAATTGTAAGTGTCATTGTCTTTCTAATTGTCCATTTGACACCAGGCAATCCCGCCTATCTCATTCTTGGAGAAGACGGTTCACCAGAAGCGATTGCGCAGCTTGAGGAACAATTAGGATTGGATAAATCAATGGCTATACAGTTTGTTGACTGGATCAAAAATATATTAGTGGGGGACCTTGGCCAATCTATTTATTCCTCTGAGCCTGTTATACAAGTGATTATGGAGCGGGTTGGTCCTACATTCAGTTTGATGATTACAGCAATGAGCTTAACATTAATTATTGCTATCCCAACTGCAGTTTTTATCGTTTGGCGCAGAAATACCATACTGGACCCTCTGTTTACCTCTGCTTCGCTTTTGGGAGCGTCGATTCCGGAATTTTGGTTTGCCATGCTGCTTGTCTTGGGATTAGGTGTAGCTGTTCCAATATTCCCTGTAGCAGGATATGTTCCAATTGATGTTGGATTAGGTGACTGGATCTATCATTTGATCTTACCAGCATTTGTCCTGGCCAGTGTGGAAATTGGCCTTATTGCTAGGATGCTTCGAGACGGGATGCTAGAGTCAGTGAATCAAGATTATACAAAAACGGCCCGTGCAAAGGGCGTAAGGGAAAGCGTAGTTTTGATGAAACATGTACTTTCCAATGCACTTATCCCAACCACTACGGTTATCGGTGTAATGATAGCCGGTTTACTTGGTGGTACGGTTATTATAGAAACTATTTTCACCATTCCGGGCATAGGGCAGCTATTGATTGACTCTATTCATCGAAGAGATTATCCGGTGATTCAAGGTGTTGTTCTTTTCATCGCTGTAGTCTATGTCTTTGTGAATCTGCTAATCGACCTGTTATATGCATTTCTGGACCCTAGAATCAGGTACGACTAATCCTTTTTTAGTGGACGGATGTGCAGGAAGCTTACTGGCGCTGGAGCCGTTCATGGCTCAGCCTTTCGAGAAATATCGCTGCTGATGTGTATACTTTCTTTCAATTGAAAAAGGGGGGCTCTATATGTTTAAGAAAAAACGAAATCTAATTTCAGCAAGTCTATTGCTTTTGTTTACTGTTGCGACTATAACGGCATCATGGTGGTTGCCAGTTTTACCATCCGAAATGGATTCGGCAAAAAGGTTGATTGGACCCTCTGCTGATCATTGGTTTGGTACGGATCATTTTGGTAGAGATATTTTAGCACAAACAGTGGTTGCTGCGCGTGTTTCTTTAGTAGTCGGTTTATCGGTTGCACTGATTTCCACTGTATTAGGAACGATTACCGGCTTAATTGCAGGATATTATAAAAGAGCTGATTTCGTTATTATGCGAATTATTGATGGAATGCTGGCTTTTCCATCTTTACTGCTAGCACTAGCTTTAGTGGCCGCGCTGGGTGGCAGTGTATCAAATATCATCATTGCACTGTCTTTCTCTTTTTGGCCAGTTATGACGAGGATTGTCCGTTCGGCTGTTCTGCAAATTAATTCAATTCAGTACGTTGAAGCTGCGAAAACATCGGGTATCGGCGATCTAGTTATATTATTCCGCTATGTTTTACCGAATGTACTATCCCCAATTATTGTGCAGGGAACCTTTATTTTTGCCAAAGCTATTTTGGCAGAAGCGGCATTAAGCTTTTTAGGAGTTGGGGTGGAACCATCAACACCGACATGGGGTAATATGCTTCAAGAAGCACAGATCTATATCTCCATTGCACCTTGGTTTTCTATTTTTCCAGGGATCGCCATTGTTATAACGGTCCTTACCCTAAATATTCTTGGAGATGGTTTACGTGATTCCTTTGATCCTCATGCAAAAGGTAAGGTAAATAGGAAAAAAGGAAGGTTAAAAAAACAAATAAATGTAGCATAAAGATTTTATTTTTAAATAAAAGGAGGAGTAGACAGTGCTGGAGGTAAAAAACCTTAAAACACAGATTGACACCAGCGAGGGAATTGTCCAAGCGGTAGATGGAGTTTCCTTTACGGTGAGGGCTGGCGAAACCCTCGGAATCGTTGGTGAATCTGGAAGCGGAAAAAGTGTGTTAGCTAATTCCATCATGCAGCTGAACCCAAATCCACCTACTTTTTACCCTGAAGGGGAAATTTTGTTTGAAGGAAGCAATCTGCTAAAGCTTTCAGAAAAGCAGCTCCGTAAGATTCGCGGAAATGAAATTGGGATGATATTTCAGGACCCGATGTCCAGCCTAAATCCAGTTTTTAAAGTCGGTGCACAGCTGGTAGAGGCCATTTTGACCCATCAAAAAATGTCGCGTAAGAATGCAAAAGCCCGGGCTATTGAATTGTTAAAAGATGTGGGGATTCCTGACGCTGAAAGTAGAATGGATGATTATCCGCACCACTTCTCTGGCGGGATGAGGCAACGGGTGTTAATTGCGATCGCCTTGGCTGGTAATCCGAAACTATTAATTGCAGATGAACCTACAACTGCACTAGATGTAACGATTCAAGCACAAATATTAGAATTAATGAAGGGAATTCAAGAGAAGTACGGTACAGCAATTATACTCATTAGTCACGACTTAGGTGTCATTTCACAAATGGCTGAAAAGGTTTTAGTTATGTATTCTGGACGAATTGTGGAAAAAGGATCTGTGAACGATATATTCTATCGTACGTCTATGCCTTACACCTGGTCACTGCTGCGTTCCTTGCCACGTTTGGACGGAGTAGCACATGAGCGATTGATTAGTATTGAAGGACAGCCACCAAATCTCGTGTCCCCACCAAAAGGGTGTAATTTTCATCCAAGATGTCCCTTTGCGACAGAAAAATGTCTGGAAATAGATCCCGAATTAATGCCAAGGAAGGAAGGGCATTGGGTGGCTTGTATCTTGACAGAACAGGAATTTGAGGCAGAGAAAGAGCGACTTGAATCTGCAGATAGGGAAGGGGTGCTCTAAGATGTCAGAAGCCTTGCTTGAGATTCGTGATTTACATATGCATTTTCCAATTAAAGGTGGAGTATTCCAAAAAACGAAAAAACACGTAAAGGCTGTTAATGGTGTTGATTTATCAGTTAATAAAGGGGAAACCCTTGGAATCGTGGGGGAGTCAGGTTGTGGAAAGAGTACACTTGCTCGAACAATCGTTGGACTGCAAAAGCCCACATCTGGAGATATTTTATTTGAAGGTAAAAGTATACTTCATTACTCTCATAAAGAGATGCATCAGCTCAGACGGAATATTCAAATGGTGTATCAGGATCCATATACAAGTCTCAACCCAAGAATGAAAGCAGGCGATATTATAGGCGCGCCATTAAAAGCCTATCGTATGACCAATGATTTGGAGCGCCGAGTTAAGGAATTAATGGATCTTGTCGGATTAAAAGCTGATGATTATCATAAATTACCTCACCAGTTTTCTGGTGGTCAGCGGCAGCGAATTGGGATAGCTCGTGCAATTGCTTTGAATCCGAAATTATTAATTTTGGATGAACCAGTTAGTGCATTGGATGTCTCCGTACAGGCACAGGTTATTAATTTGCTGGAAGATCTGCAAAAAGAGCTTAATTTGACGTATGTTTTTATAGCCCATGATTTATCGGTTATCAAGCATATTGCAGACAAAGTTGGGGTTATGTATTTAGGGAAAGTAATGGAAATCTCCGATAGTGAATCTTTTTACAACGATGCAAGTCATCCGTATACCAATGCGTTATTGTCGGCTATTCCGTTGCCAGATCCGGAAAAAGAAAAAATGCGCAAACGAATTGTGTTAAGTGGTGAATTACCCTCACCAGCCAATCCACCAACAGGTTGTGTCTTTCACACTAGATGTCCATTCGCGCAAGAAAATTGTAAAACAAACACTCCATTATTGGAAGCGAAGGATGGAAACGATGGTCATCTTGTCTCTTGCTTTTATCCAATAAATACCGAAAAGAAACAACTTATCCTGGAGTAACCGTCCGTAAGATTCCCACTTTCTAACATGAAGTGAAACAGTGATGTATAAGTGGAAGTAAACGGAAGCTAACACCCCGATTCGTTCAACTAACAATCAGTGGAGGGATAAATGAACCACCCACTGATGGAAGTTTCACTTTATAGAAAACAATCAATAGAGGAGGAATACGATTGGAGTTACATAAGATTTCATTAATGGACGCTTATATGATTGAAACATTGAGAAGTAACGGCATATCAGATAAGGAAATTCTTACCCAAATAGAGCAGGGGAAAATCGAATCCTGGCAGGAACTGAATAGCAACTTTGATTTTCAGGAACTGATTAACTTTGCTGAGAAAGATATGGAAGGGTTTAAAAAGGCCCTTTCACAAGGTTATCGGGTGAAATTTATTACGTTTAATGGATTGAAAAATTTATTACGGCTCCGATTTGGAAAAGAGAAAGAAACGGACTATGAATTGACGGAAACAGGAATTCGGAACCTGAATTTAGATAGTGAGCAATTAGTGGATTTAAAGCGGATGCTGTCCGGAAATTGGATGGTTGAAGAGCAGGCTGATACTAATAATTTGGTGGTGAATATTGAGCTGTCGTAAATCGAGTAATAGCTTGAGAAACTATATTTTTTAAAAAAGGTACTAATTACTAAAAAACAGAAGAGCTTGGGACAAAAGTTCTCTTAACATTTTAAAACCCGAACTATCATGCAACTCCTTGAAAAACGGTTTGACTAGTTCGGGTTTTCTTATTATAGCGTAGACAGAACGCGGAGACTCCTTGAAAATGCTATAGCATTTTCTGCGTGCGATGCGTAGCTGACGTAGTCTTTCTTGTCCAACGGGAACAGCACGAGTCCGAAGACCCCGCAGTGATGCCCTTTCCGCGAGGAGGCTGAGGCCGTGCCCGTGGAAAGCGAAGTGTTCTGTCGAAGCGACGCTAAAAGTATTATTCGTATTTAAGCGTTAATAATTTAGTTATGTCCCAGACTCAACTTTATCAAATTGCAAACCTCTCCCTACTCTCTATTAAAAAGATTGGAAAGATTTTTGGTAGCATCATTTGTTTCTTTCACTAGATGCGTGAGTTGTTCTTTATTTTCCGTTTGCATCTGAATACTTGCGGAAATCTCTTCCAAAGAAGCGGAGGTTTGTTCTAGAACAGAAGCAAATTCGTTTACTGATGATTCAATGTTCCGAGTATCTTGATCAATATTTCCCGCTACAGATGTGAAACTTTGAATTTCTTGTTGAAGATGATTAATGGAATCTTGGATCGATTGGAAAATAGATCTATTCCGTACGGTTTCTTCAATATTTTCATCCATTCTACTTGATACAACATCCATTTGTTTTTGCGTTTCCTGATTGTTGTCGTGTACTTGATTTAACATGGTAGAAATTTGCTCAGTAGTTTGTTTGGATCCTTCTGCTAGTTTACGAATTTCATCAGCAACAACGGAAAAACCTCTACCTGCTTCTCCAGCTCTGGCTGCTTCGATAGAGGCATTTAGAGCAAGGAGGTTTGTTTGATCGGATATTCCTTGTATGGCCTCAATTGCTGTTAACGAGGATTCAATATTTTTACTTAATTGATTCATATCTTTCTTCAAAATTTCAATGAATTCCTTGAAGTCTTGCATATTATTATTTAACAATACTGACTGTGAACTACCTTCATCAATTCGTCCCGTTATATTACTCGTAAAACGATTCGTTTCTTGGACCCGTTTATTCATGGAGACAACTTGTTTTGCAGTACTTTCCATTGCAGTCATAATATCATTGATCGAATTTCCTTGTGATTGTGTTCCAGCAACAATTTCTTGTATTGAAATATTTACTTCTTCGATTGTTTGTTTTTCCAATTCGGACTGTGACTTTACTTGTTCCATGTTGTCCGCAATCACTCGGGAATTATCTTCAATAACAATCCGTTGCTGCGTTTCTTTCTGTAACTGTTCTTCAGCCTCAGCCTTCATGCTACCAAGATCTTTCTCCAATCTGCCCATAACTTTCGTTTGGAAGACAAGAACGAGAACAGATAGAGAAAACAAGAATAGATAGGTGGTGAGATCCGAAGAATAAATAGCTCCATTTATAGAAAAGGCGAAAAGTAATAAACTAACCGCTAGAAACGTGCCGATAATAAAAATTACTAGATTCATATAAAAGGCGGAACTAATTAGTAGGAAATAGAGAAGAGATAGATTATTTTCAGATGGGCTGATAAAAATAATACTTCCTAAAATAGCTGCTAGTCCGATTATCGCGAGATACCCTATTTGTTTCGTAAATTTCTTTGTTTTGAGCAAATAGGCAATGGTACCACATAAAACAAGCCCACCTATTGCGATCGCTAAAATGAGTTCAAGCGGTTTATTCATGCTTATTTCTACTACTACACCTAAAACTACTGTTATGATCAACATGATTAAAATAATTCTATTTTTCCTTTGTAATGTTTTCTGTTGTAATTCATCAATCGTCATGAACATTCACTCCTTCAGTCTGTAAAAAATTCCTTTTATTATATCGGCATAGTAATGGAAAAGTATAAATATATGATTACGAAACTAAGAAAAAAGAACACTAGCATAGACTAGTGTTCTGCTTGTAGAGTTATATGTTTTTACAGCAACTCTTTGAAATAGGAAAGGTTTTCTTCAAAGTTCGGAATAACCTTTTCGGTTTCAGCTTTCTTCACTAAACGTACTACTAAATCGTTAAATGGTGTGTCGATATCGGTTTCTTTTCCTTTGGATGATATAACCCCATTAATATAGTCTATCTCGGTTTTCCGTTTCTTTTCTAGGTCTTGTAACATACTTGCTTTGAGTAAGGCTTGTGGTCCAAATGCTTTCTTTGCAAAATCGATTGCTTGGCCTAGATTGATCTTGTTTTCCTCTAGTTTAAAGATAGCTAAATTAAATCCAGCAAGTTCTTCAAATTCAACACCTGATGCGACCCCAACTTTAAGTGTTTCATCTGCTAACATTACTGCGCTTGTTACAGCATCTTCATTATTAAGAACATCTCCATATGTACAACCTAAAGCAGTAGACAACCCACTCATAGCAACATTTACTAGGAGTTTTGCCCACTTCGTTCCTACAAGATTAGAAGATATAGTTGTATTACCTACTAAATCAAGAACTTCTTTTATTTGGTTAATGCGATCCGTAATGGTTCCATCTAATTCACCGATTTGAAAAGCGTTTGCTCTGAAAGCATCTACAGCTGTTGTTAATTCAGATACACCAGGTTTAACCCATGTTGCACCAAATTCAACGGATCCACCGATCACTTTATCCTTGCCTAAAATAGAAGCAAGCGACTCTTCCGGAACACCGTTTTGTAAGGAAAGAATGGTACTATCCTCACTTAAATAAGGTTGAAGATTAGATAGAACTTCCCCATTATATAGTTGCTTCGTTAATAAAAGGACTAAATCATAAGTCCCTTCCATTTGTTCTGGAGTAATTGCTTTTACTGCAATTGTTTCCGTTACAGTTCCTGTAATTGTTGCACCAGATTGATTTAAAGCGTCAACATGTTCTTTGTTGACATCAATAAGTTCAACATTCTCGTTCCCTTTTGAAAGATATGCACCGATAATGGTGCCCAATGAACCAGCTCCCATGATTGCTATTCTCATATAATTCCTCCTCTAAGTTGTAATGGCAGTATAAAGTATACTCTATATCCAAATTTAATGCATATATATTGAATATCAACTAAACATTTCCATTTCACAGCCGATATAAGATAGTAGAAGAGATTATGATAGTAAGGGGATTGTGATGGGGATACAAGATACGTACAATACACAAAGGGTACATAAGGTTAATTTATTTTTATTGATTTCAATTGTTTTACTTTTAGTTATACCAATAGTATTTTCGAGAGGTTTTGGTGACAGTGTAGGTATTGTGATTGCGGGTTCGTTGGTAATTATTCTATCTGTAATTAATTATTACTTACCAATACCTCCATATGTAAAAGGTTTATTCTTCGCTTTATTACCATTTTTAGTTACTACCGCTCTGTTTTATTTGGATGGTTTTGCATTAAATAAGCATTATATTATATTATTGTCTATTGCTATGATTGCTCTTTATTTTAAAGAAAAACTAATACTTATATTTGGTGTTTTTGTTAATCTAGCGATCATTGTCACGTACTTGATTGTACCCGAAGAAATATTTGGTATGGATCATAACTTCAAAGGTTTTATTACGGTAATTGCATTAATTAATGGGATATTGGTTGCTTTGTACTTATTAACCAAATGGGGAAGAGAACTAATTGATGAATCGTATCAGAAGGAAACAGAAGCACAGCTTTTAACAAAGCAATTAAAAGAAACACTTCAAGAAATCGAAAAAAATACGAATACACTAGATAATAACATCGATCATTTAAACAACAATATTTCTACAATCTATGATTCTAGTCATCTGATCAGAGAATCAGTTGAGCAAATGGCGACTGGAATACAAGAAGAGGCTAATAGCATTAGTTCGGTTAGTGAATCAATGGGAGATTCGGTAGATCGAGCGAATAAATCCATTTCCATATCACAAGATATTGTGGACAAATCGGGTGCCATGAATAAAAGGGTCCAAGAAGGCTGGGAGAAATTTAATCAAGTAAATAATTATATGTCTACTGTAAATACTGCCATAAGTACCACTGCCACCACAGTGAATGATTTACAAACGAGCTTGGAAACAGTAAATTCCCTTTTAAAAGGAATTAAGGATATTGCAGAGCAAACGAATCTATTAGCATTGAATGCTGCTATTGAATCTGCGCGTGCAGGAGAGCATGGAAAAGGTTTTGCAGTAGTAGCAGACGAAGTTCGTAAGTTAGCGGAACAAAGTGCAAATATAACATTAGATATTGAAAATGTAACACAAGATTTATTCCATAAATCAAAAAATGCCCAAGAGAAGTCAAACAAAGGGGAAACAGCTTTTATGGAAGGACAGAAAGTATTAGATGAGATTGCTTCTTACTTCAAAGAAATAAAAGATTCCTTTCAATACACAAATGATGAGCTATCGATGGGAATGAATGAAATTCAATCATCAACGAACAATTTTAAGGACATACAAATGGAAATTGAAACAGTAGCAAACATTGCAGAAGAGAATACTTCTTCTACACAAGAAATAGCTGCAACGCTTGAAAGTGAACATGAATTAATTTCAGATATCAATACAGCAATTGCAGAAATTAATAAGCTAAGTAGTGAACTAAAGAAAATAATTACTACGAATTAAATACAACATGGGGACGGTAGCTTCTTATTTTACAAAAAGCAAAGCCGTCCCTTTGTATATGTAGAAATACATTAATTATAGCTAGAGCGCTTCGTTTTTTTAAATGCCGTTCTATGTATAAAGCTCGAAAACAAAAAATAGGAGTTAATTAACTTAACAGATTATGAGGGGAAATTATTAATAGTAACTGGGAAAGATATTGGTGAAGGTTTGGGATAACCAGGTCTTTTTCACGTATTCTAACATTGCCTCGTTTTGCTCCGAATGCCAGTCACGGCTTCTTATATGGTACTCTCCCAAACCATTTATAACGACGAGTTGAAATAAAACGGTACGCAGGATTACCAATATTTTGGGCGAACGGTAGATAGAGTAATAAAGCTAATGGGGTAGTGGCTGGCAGTACAGAAAGAATCTTGCGGACAGTATTAAATCCTGTCAGAACCCGTTTGTCTTTTGTATACATATAGATTTCATCATACATATTTTTATAGTTATTGACTCTCTCTTTTATTGATTCACTTACTTCCTGAACAGGGTACCAGAAAATGGTGTCATTCCAGTCCAGTCTTTTCAGCACCTCCTTCGCTGTACGGCATAAAGGGCATTCAGCATCGAAAAATACAATATGTTTATTCAAACGATTTTTCTCCCTTCTGTTTAATATGTTTTTTCTATTTTAAATTGTAGTACAGAGATCATAAAAAATTCCTAGTTTTACTGAATCCATCTCTCATTAATATTCCCTTTGCTTTAATGCCCCCATCATATCATAATCCTCTTTTTACTAGAGTAAATAAAGTGCTATCTGAATGTGAATTATTCGATCTGTTGATTTGTATATTCCCCTGATAACACCTTCTTAATTATATTTCACTTTATAATATTTTGAATGAATCCCAACAAGGAAATACCCTTATAGTAATATTCCTATTATTTACAATTTTCATTACATAATATAGAATATACATTGTAAAACGCTTTCACGTGTAGCTGTTTTACATAGTTGAATATAATTGTCAATTGTGACTGTATGCACTTAAAAAACCTGCAAGTTGCCATTCTATTATTATTAGAAATGTGTCATCAATTTAATCGGGGGGATGATTGTATGAACGTTATAGCGTGCGAGAACCTTACGAAGGAGTTTGAAGGTGATGGAACAAAAACCGTAGCAATAAATAACGTTAATTTGTCATTTAACAAAGGAGAATTCACTGCTATTATTGGTTCATCAGGTTCTGGGAAATCTACCTTATTAAGTCTTATTGGAACACTCGATAAGCCGAGTAAGGGAACTATAACATATGATACTGAAGAAATATTAAGTAAAAGTAAGAATAAAATTGCAGATTTTCGCTTCCAAGAGATCGGTTTTATCTTTCAACAATTTCATCTTCTTCCCACATTGACCTCATTAGAAAATGTCCTTACCCCATTGTTTTCCCGAAAAGTTCCGTACAATAAATTAGAGCGGGCGAAAGAAGTACTTAAACAAGTTGGACTCTCTGATAAAATGGGTGCGCTTCCATCGCAATTATCTGGAGGCCAACAACAACGAGTTGCCATTGCCCGCGCAATCATACATAAACCGAGCTGGTTACTAGCGGATGAACCTACCGGAAACCTCGATACCGAAACGGGTGAAAGGATATACAGTTTATTAAAAGAGTTAAATGAAGTGGAAGGTTGTGGGATTTTATTCGTAACCCATGATCCAGCATTGGCCTCAAAAGCAAATCGTATTATTTCAATGAAGGACAGCGTCGTACTTTCTGATAAGGTGAGTTTAGCACCATGATTCGCTTTATTTGGCAAAATTGGTGGAGACGGAAAGATCGGTTTATTTTGCTTCTTATTGGTGCCTTTATAGTGAGTGCTGGTCTGACGTATTTAATAGGACTTTCTGAAACGAATAAAGGTACAATCGTAGATAACTTGCAACAGCGCTGGTCAGCTTCTTATGACATAGTTGTACGTCCAGAAGGAAGTCGCAGCATAACGGAGGATAAGAAGTTATTAGAACCGAATTATTTAAGTGGTCTGAGCGGAGGTATTAGCCTTGAACAGTATGAAGCGATTAAGAATATACCTGGTGTTGAAATAGCAGCCCCAATTGCGATGATTGGCTATGCTGACTATAGCGTGAACTTCGGAGATGCCCAATTGCCTAAGGATGGTATTTATAGAAAGGTGATGGAGACTTCCGTTGACAACGGAATAGGTGAAGAAACAGTTAGTGGTTCTACTTATTTTGTAACGGATATCTGGAATAACATGAATAAAGGACCTGAATATGGTGTTGGAAGTCCAAACCCGGATTTGACGGTTAATTCTTTTTCGTTGTTGGCTGGGGTAAATCCAGAACAAGAAGCAAAACTAGTCGGAGTTGACGAAGCCATCTTATCACTAGGATCCAGTAGATATTTTGAGGATTCAGATGGGTATTTTTATAATGAAATCAATGGTGGGCATCATGAATTTCCGATTATTGTAAACCAACAATCATATGTAGATAAAATAGACGCGATTAATTTTGAGCGTCTCAATATTGATATTACAGAAGATAATGCAAATGAAGTTATGGAAAAAGTAAAAGAAAATGGAGGGGAAGAATATTTAGATACGGTTGAAGGTGAAATCATATATACATTCTCCGTTACTGGAGAAGAAACCTTTCACGAGTTTATTAGTGAAATGACCGGTGTAGATTGGGAGACGGGAAAAGTTGTTTTAAGTGAAGAAGAGGAAAATGAGGAGAAAGTAGAACAAACCGATAATCTAGAGCAAGACAAGGTAACAAGTATATTCTTTCAACAAAGTCCAATAGAATATCAAGAAGTAGCTAGTCCATTTGCTGATAGGTGGCCGTATTCTTATCAGGTTGTTCCCGTTCAAAATGGAGACGAAGTTGCTATTGCATACAGGAATCAAGAATCCTATAGACAACCGATATATCTCGAAGAAGAGTTTATTGATCGGGTGCGTATTAAACCAGATTGGATTGGATTTTATGATGCAAGCAAACTACAAATATCAAAAGATCCGACAAGCGAATTGCCAATGGAAACATACCGCCCCGCTGCTGCTGAGTTGGTTATGGATTCAGATGGCAACCCCATGAATCCATCTAAACAGATGAAGCCAACAGGTGACCCCTACAGCTTTTTAACTGATCCCCCTGGAATGTTAACAACTATTGAAGCAGCTGAAAAGATATTAGGAGATGACCCTATTTCAGCAATTCGAATTAAGGTATCCGGAGTTGCCGACTTAAGTGAAGAGAGTCAAGATATATTAGAGCAAGTAGCAGGTGAGATTGAGAATAGAACGGGACTCATTACGGATATTACATTAGGCTCCTCGCCACAGTTAGCATTGACATATATTCCCGGATTAAACGATAAAAGTAGTATCGGTTGGATTCAGCAGCCTTGGGTGAATATTGGTTCCTCTATTTCTATTTTTAAAGAAACAAAAATAGGTTTCTCTGGTATTGTAGCTAGTGTTATCGCGGTAGCCATTATATATGTTTGGGCTTCAGGAATTGTTAATTTGTTAGCAAGGCGGAAAGAATTTGCTGTTCTCTTATCAATTGGGTGGCGACCAAGTCAACTGAACAAGTTATTATTCTTAGAATCTAGTATCATTGGGCTTTTTGTAGCATTCATTTCTTGGACAATGCTCGGATTTGTGTATGTATCGAGTGCGGCAATGATATCTTTTGATCGTTTTTTGTGGACTGGTTTATTTGGACTAATTGTCTATTTGCTTGGTTCCATTATTCCAATGATAATGACTAGAAATATTTTACCTTATGAGGCGATGCGTTCAGGAGAAATATCCGCCAGTAGTAAGCGACTGTTCCAAGCTAAAGGAATTAATCGGATGGCATTTAATCATTTTATTGGGAAATGGAAGAGGAGCCTTCTATCTGTTATCTCGATTTCTTTACCAACCGCCCTCTTAGCCGTATTCCTATACATCACCTTTAGATTAAGAGGAATTATGTACACTTCACTGCTTGGGGAATATGTCGCTTTAGAGATAGGACCAGCACATTATGTTGCAATTGTTGTTTCCTTAATTATAGCTATTTTAACTACTGCTGAGATTATGTGGCAGAACATTTCAGAACGAAGAGAAGAGATTTCTTTGCTCCAATCATTAGGATGGAAAAGGTGGAGTATTCGCAGGTTGATACTAGTAGAAGGAGTCTTTAGTGGTTTATTTGCTGCGCTAATTGGACTAATCATTGCATTGATTATAATTTGGACATTATATGCTGCCTTTCCTGTAGAGGAAATAGGGTTTATATTAGCAACTGGATTAATTCCAATTCTTATTGGTGTAATCGGTACAATTTTTCCAGCAGAAAGAGCAGTGCGAATGGTGCCAAACCAAGGTATTGGAGGGAATATCTCGAATCGGGAAGCTGTCGATAAACGATTAAAATGGGCGGTAATTTCAATATCAGTGTTATTAGTAGGATCGTTCATATTTACAATGGTACAGGTTGCACCTAATATTGAAAATGCAAAATCAGATGTAGAAGTAGAACAAGCTTTTAATCCAACGGAAGGAAATGTGGAGAAGATTGATAATTCAAATCCAACAACTGATGGAGATGAACTAGAAAACGCTCATGAGGAACCAAGTGATTATTTGTTTGAGTTTAATACAGAAGAAACAAGTGAAAGCACAGGCTATGGCGGAATCCTATTTTATGAAGCAAAAGAAGTGGAAAGTAGTTTGCCTAAACCTGAAGCAGGGATGAAGAATATTGCGATAGAGTTTACATTTGAGGTACGTGATACAATGACTTATGATATGAGACCTAAGATCCATTTTTCAATTCTCGATGGAGAAGAACCATATAAACCAGTTAGCTTAAGAGTAATTGAGGCAGAAGGATGGGAAAATGAAAGATTGCTACATGGTATACATGACGGGAAATTACATGCAGTTATAGAATTTACAGTTCCTGATAGTGTTGAAGATTACGGATTACTATTAAAAAATGGGACAGTAGGAAATGGGATTATGGTTAGGTTTGATTGAATAATAGTGAATCATTTTACTTAGATGCACTCTTCCTCAATGGGGTGCACGGATGATGAATAACTGGGAAATATAGATGTTGAATTTTGACCTAAGAGATATACCATTCATTATTGTTATGAAGTATGCATACAAAAAGCTACCCATGGGTAAACCCTAAGAAAAAAGGGTGACATATATGGCTTTCGACTATGATTTAGACTTTGATAAAATAGATTTTCGTAAGAATCCTGAATTGTATAGGGTTGGTAGGGGAGAACAAGGTGTGCTGCTGGTGGAGCCTTATAAGAGCGAAATACTAAAGCATTGGCGGTTTAAGACACCTGAGATTGCGAAGGCGTCTTCCAATAAAATCTATCAGATGTTTCTTGATTATAAAGATAAAGAAGATTTAGTCGGTATGGATATGGCAAGGAAATTTCTCCAGATGGGATATACACGTGCCCGCCGGTACACAAATTATAAAGGCGGGAAGAAATATGACGAAAATGGCAACGTAAACGAGAGACAGATTGACCCTGAGAAGGCAGAGTCGGCCGCCATTTTTCAGGAAAAATGGAAGCTAGTGCGAGAGGACAGGGATTATCTCAAGTTAAAAAAAGAACACCAGAAGAAATATGGGTAAAGGCAAGGCATGAATTTCAACTCTCTCAGGAAAGACTGCTCAAGTTGTGGATAAATAGGAGATTGCAAATTATGGATTGTCACTATTATGTGGTCAGCTCAAACCTAACCTTTTCTAACGCGATTCACTAAACAGTAACTCAGGTTAAATATGTGTTAAAGTCTTCAAATTCTAAACCAGAAGCACAATGTTTACTATGTATTATTAAAGAAGTCAACTACTGACTTTACTGCCAAAGAATTTACTTAAAAGCTCTCTTTATTTATCCCAAATGTTGAAAACGGTTCCCAATACTGTTATAGCCTTCAATTATATTTGGTTTTTGAATATAATTACAATATAGTAAGTTAAGAGAATGCTCCGGAAAGGATTAGAGAGATGAACATAGAAAGTCTACGAATGTTTTGTCGTGTTGTCGACGAGGGAAGTGTAAGTGAGGCTGCACGTATAGGGTTTGTTTCTCAACCAGCAGTTACAAGGCAAATTCGCCAACTAGAAAATAGATATAATACAGTTTTATTTCATCGATTAGATGGCAAGCTGATTTTATCCGAAGCCGGTAAAATCCTATACCCTTATGCCAAAGAAATTGTGGAGAGTGACAATACGTCTTTTGACGCTATCCAAGAGTTAATGGGCATAAATGACAATGTATTAAATGTAGGGGCCAGCCAAACAATTGGAGAATATTTGTTGCCAGGTCTACTGAGAAACTTTAAAAATGCTCATAAAGATATTAAATTTAGTTTATCAATTGGGAATACACCATATATGTTATCGAAATTGGCTGAAAACGAGATCGATATTGCTTTAGTCGAGAGCGAAGTAACTAGTTCAAAGTATAAAATTCAAAAATTTGGTACGGATGAATTAATTTTGGTGACATCCTTTAATCATCGCTTGGGGAGTAAGCATGAGATTGATATTAAAGATTTGTTACAAGAGAAAATGATTTGGAGAGAGAAGGACTCTGGTACGAGGCTATTAGTAGAAAATGAATTAAGTAAGTATATTAGCATTGAGCAAATCGAAAATGCGATGGAACTTGGTAGTATGCAATCTATTAAAAGTGCAGTGGAAGCGGATTTAGGTATAAGTATTTTGCCAAGAATAGTGGTTACTAAAGAATTAAAATTCAATGTGTTAAAAGAGGTAAAAATAAAGAATTTCAGCCTTATAAGGGATCTTTGGATTGTCCAAAAGGAACGTAGGTTTAAGAAGAGTGCTCAGTCACATTTTTATTCATTTTTACAAGATAAAGCTTAAGCCAGTTGATATCTATAGAATCTAAAGTGAGTAGTAATTAGAGGGGGATCTGCATGAAGATTATAAATATTCATGCAGATAATAAGTGGATTATGAAATCAAAAATCTAATAATATTATATAAATTTATAAAAATGATAATAAGCACAGTTATATTAAATACTTTTTCTACTTGTAAATTTGTTAGCTTAGTAACGTAGTGTGAACCAATTAATCCACCTATTATTCCACCAGGTATCATAAAGAAAAGCATAAACAAGTCGTAATCTGCAAATCCGGTAGTAAATGCTATAAGTAAGAGAGCAGATAATTGGGAGAAAAATATTATAAAAATTGAATTTATACCGGCATTTTTTGCTGTCATGGAGAAAAACAGACATAAAACAGCGACATTTAGAGGGCCGCCCCCAATTCCAAGAAATGCAGAAAGAAATCCGAGTGAAAATCCAACTGCAAAGATAATCATCTTATTTTTAATTACGTGTGATTTTAATTTGTGCTTTCTTTTAAAGTAAATATATATAAATGAAAGTAGAATAGCCAGTATTGTCGATTGGATAATTGCTGTTGTTTTAGGGATGTTTAATGAAATGGCAATGATGTTAAATATTGCTTTTCCAACAATACCTCCAAATATAGACCCACATGCAATGGTTAAACTGGTTGCTTTATCGACCTTAATTTCTTTTTTTCTTGCTTTTAGTAAAGAGATAGTTGCCATTGATAACACAGTTGCGGCGGATAATACGCCAATTGTAGGTAAATCAAAGTGGCCAACCAAGTCTAAAACGGGCTTTATGATTACTCCACCACCAAGGCCAGCAATGGCACCCAGAGTTGAAGCAATAATACCAATTGCAAAATACAGAATAAAAATAATAATCATCTCCGATGTATAATCTAATCTAGAAAAAAAGTATATTTCCATTAGATTTCATCTTATCAATAATTCCCTTATAAAAATAATAACTATTTTTTATAGGGTATAGCAAAAGGTTATGAAGGTTTATTTTTCTTACAAGTTAAATAAATGAAAGAGTTCAAACGAAATATCATATTTCACTAAATTTGCGGTTATCTCCTCGTTTTATTTTAGAGTTTTGAATGGGAACGGAAAACATTGAAGGATTCCTGCAGGTGGAGAAGGACCGATAAGCAAAGTGACATTAGCACACCTTCCACTTTTCTGTACTGTATAAAACAAACTATTAAAAAAGCCCTCTAAACAGTTCAATGAATTGTTTAAGGGCTTTTATTTTAAGTCTCTACTAAAGTAGAAAACACCTGCTTTAAATCTCCAATTATATCTTCCGCCTCTTCAATACCTACCGAAAATCGCAATAGGCGATCACAAATGCCCCTGCGTGTTCGTTCTTCAACTGGAATGTCAGCATGGGTCTGTGTAGCTGGATAGGTTATAAAGCTTTCAATTCCACCTAAACTTTCGGCAAAGGTGATTAACTCCAAATTTTCCAAAAAAGTACCAATCCATTTACTTTCTTTCAGGCGAAATGAAAGCATCCCCCCATTACCTGGGTAGAGTACATCCGTTACCTTTGGTTCGTTTGACAAATAATTGGCAACTTTTTTAGCGTTTTTCTCATGCTGTTTCATCCTTAATGCTAGGGTTTTTAAACCTCTGATCAATAACCATGAGTCAAATGGAGACAGGACAGCACCAGAGGCATTATGTAACTCGGACAGTTTTTCACAAATCGTAGCTCCTTTTGCAACAACCAACCCAGCCAGGACATCATTGTGCCCGCCAATGTATTTGGTTGCACTATGGACAACGATGTCAGCACCCAATTCTAACGGTCGCTGTAGATAAGGAGTTAAAAACGTATTATCGACAATTAATAATAGGTTGTGTTTCTTGGCAAGTGCCGCGTATTCTTTAATGTCGATTTTTTGCATGAGCGGATTTGTTGGTGTTTCGATAAATAATGCCTTTGTATTTTCTGTTATAAATTGGGCAGTTTCATCAGGATTATTAAACTCTGAGTAAGTAGTTCGGATATGATAGGCATCGGCATAATGCTGCAATAAACGGTATGTCCCTCCATAAATATCTTCTGGTGCAATTAATTCATCCCCTGAACGGAAAAGAGATAAGACTAATTGGATGGCAGCCATGCCAGAACTGCACGCATACCCGCTCTCTCCAGCTTCCAACTCTGCAATGCCTTCTTCAAGAATGGTTCGAGTTGGATTTTTTGTACGCGTATAGTCATATCCAGTGGTCATGTTCAGCCCTTGATGCTGATATGCTGTTGATAAATAAATTGGCGGGTTTACTGCTCCGGTTTTTGGGTCGCTATGATTGCCAAGCTGCACCAGTTGTGTCTCAACGTGTCTCCTAGTCATGTAATCGTCCTTTCATCGAGATAAGTAGAAGTCTGAATGGATGGAAGAAGAGGAATTTAATACATTCCTCTTCTCCTATTTAAATTACGAGCCCCAAACCTCTTTACTGATCTCAACGATATATTTAAGCTTATTCCACTGATCTTCTTCCGTTAATTTATTGCCATGGTGAGTTGACGCAAATCCACATTGGGTGCTCAAGCATAGTTGATCTAATGGAACATATTGGGATGCCTCTTTGATACGTGCTTTAATTGATTCTCTGTCCTCTAGCTCACCACTTTTGGAGGTGATAAGACCAAGAATAACCTGGGGTCCGCCGTTTGGAATATGGTCAAGTGGTTTGAAATCACCGGAACGTTCATCATCATATTCCAAGAAGAATCCGTCCACTTTCTCCTTGGCAAACAAGGTGGAGGAGATTAATTCATAGCTTCCTTCAAATGCCCAATTGGATCGATAGTTTCCACGACATAAATGAGTGGTCACCACTAAATCCTCTGGTTTGCCTTCCAATACTTCATTAACAACGCGTAGTGCGAGATTAATAAGTTTTTCCCTTGAATATTTCCCCTCATTAAATGGAATATCTGGTGAAGAAAGTCCAGCAATATAAACATCATCAAATTGTAGATAGCGAACCCCAGCTTCGTAAAAAGCTTGTAATGCATCACGGTATGTTTGGATGACATCATTGGCATATTCATCAATGTCGGGATAAATTTCTTCGTTAATTATTCCCTGATTAAAGAGTTGGTTAGGGCTAGGGATTGTTTGTTTCGCAACTGCGCGCCCGTCGACAATTTCATTAAATTCAATGAAATCTTTAATGAATGGATGATCGGGATTAAAGGAAACCTTACCATTATTACGAACATTATATCTTTCTGTTTCCTCATTACCGTTAAAAACATATCCTACCTCTGGAACATATCCCTCTATCCCGTTCAGGTGCTCTAAGAAATCAGTGTGCCAAAATCTGCGTCTAAACTCGCCATCCGTCACGGCATTTAAGCCAATTTCAATTTGCTTATCAACAATACGTTTAATTTCTTTTGTTTCTATTTCACGCAATTGAGCAGCCGTAATTTCCCCATCTTTAAATGATTTTCTTGCTTTGTGTATACTCTCTGGGCGTAGTAAACTTCCTACTTGATCGGCTTTAAAAGGTGCTTTTGTTAAGGTAATTGACATGTTAAATCTCCTACTTTCGTTTTGTTTTATAAACTTAATCAACTAAATTAGTAATGAAAGTACCAATTTTATGTAACCAACAAAAAACCCCCTTCTTAACAAATAAGAAGAGGGTTGGATACGTAAAAAATTTTCTCTTCTTATCTCCAAGCTTAACGCTTCTGGAATTAGCACAGTACAAATGTCTGTTGCTGAGGTTTCAATGGGCCAGTCCCTCCACCTCTCTGGATAAGAAAAATCGTATGAAATTTTTTGATTAGTCAATATACTACAGCTGTAGAATTAAAATGTCAAGAGGTTTTAAACATTTATAAGTAAAAGGCGTTACAAAAATGGCTTAAACACTACTTCATTCGGGTACCTACTAAAGTAGTGGGTTACATAACTCTATGCTTCAACAAAGAACTTATACAAATAGGAGGATATTGATGGCGGATAATGGTAACCAGGAATCGTCAAACCAGACAAGTAATACCCAAGAGATTCCAGAAAGACAATTTTTATTTCCTACTCAAATTATGCAATCGTTTAGTGATAAAGGAAAAGAACACCTTGATACAAATACACCCTCCAGGTTCGTGCTCTCTTTAAAGGCAGGGTCGTTTATGACCTTTGGTGCTGTTTTTTCTATATTGCTTGCTATCGGTGTTGATGCGAAAGGGCTGACTTATATTCTGCAGGGTCTCGGTTTTACAGCAGGATATCTTATGGTATTTATGTCACAGTCTGTATTGTTTACTGAAGTAAACGTCCTTTTACCAACATCATATTTACAAAGGTCATATTGGCAAAAACATAAATTCGTAAAATTTTGGGCCGTAGCTTATGTTGGAAACCTTGTTGGTGCGTTGTTTGTTGCTCTATTAGTCATTATGTCAAACTCTTTGACACCTGAATTCTCGAAAGAAATTGAAACTGTGCTGTCTCATAAAATGCAATTTGCTGAAAATGGTTGGGTAGGCTGGTTTCAAGTATTGCTGTCAGGTATTCTTGCCAATTGGCTTATTGGCATGGCTACATTTTTAACGACAGCGGCTAGAGACGTGGTTGGAAAAATTTTAGGTACAGCTCTACCTGTCATTCTGTTTGTCGCTGGTAATTTCCAACACAGTGCCGCCAATATGGGATACTTCAGTTTAGGGATTTTTACATCTGACAACTATGCATGGCACGAATATATATTACTTAATCTAATCCCTGCAAGTATTGGAAATATTATTGGCGGGGCCATATTTATTTCGTTATTGTTCTTATATGCATTTCGGAAAGAGATGCGAAGTAGTTAAGATAGGATCTCCTGAATACCATCGACATAGAGATCGTTTGGTTTTGGATTGAGCACGTGTTGCAGAAGATAATTTGTGTTTCTAAACTTAAATCTGAAAGGAAACCTGATGGCTATAAAGTTTATTTCATAACAAAAAGCCACTTGCTATCTATGCAAGTGGCTTTTTGTTATCTAATCAGCTAATTTGAAAGTTCTTCTAATTCTTAGGTAATGTATAAAAATCTTTAACATCTACCGGAAATCCTAAGCTTTTGTAAAACGGGAGCATACCTTTCACTTCTTCTGTTCGATCTGCTAGCAGAAGCTGAACGAGGATACCATAAGCTACTTTTTGTCCATCTATGTTTGCGAAAGAAAATCTCCAACACTCTAAAAAGTATAGTACAATTGCACTACATTATATTTGTAGGGGGTGTTATTTTTGGATGGTCAGATATTAGCTCAAAGTCTCGTCACTTTAAAAGGAACAGAACTTCGAATGGTTTATGCATTATTCCTAAAAACCAATATTGGTCATTTATTGTCATCAAAGACAAAAGATGTTTTATCTAGGTTGTCAAAGGAAGAAAGTGATAACTTTACATATCATTTAGAGCAAGAAGTCAAGAAACTCAACAATGTAGAAGACCACGTACTTCAAGTTGATTTATTCCTTGAGATAACAAAATTGTTAAAATTAAGAGGAACCAAATATACTTTAGCTAAAGAAATGGAAGATCAATGCTACGTAATCACACGTGAAGTCTATCAGCAACTATTAAAACAGGACAAAGAGTTTAAAGTCTTTGTAGATAAAGAGTTGCATTCCTCAGAACTACAGCAGATGGTTAAATACCAAATGAGCAAAGTATTTAATGAACTTGATTACAGTATCCATGATTTCGATACGAAAGATCAAATGAAGTTTGCCTCACAAGTAAATGACTATTTACAAAGCTTACCTGAAGAACAGCAAGCGAAAATTAAAGAAAAACTGGGGATTGATGACCTAACAGATGAAATGGTGAGCAAAGCTATTGCGACTAGTGGAACGAGTATTGTATTTGCTATTATTGTGGAGATTAGCGGGTTTGCATTCTACACAACAGCTACCTCAATTATCGCTTCTTTTTCTGGGTTTTTCGGTATTACACTACCATTTGGGGTTTATACAGGGTTAACGTCCACGATAGCAGTTTTGGCTAATCCATTATTTATTGCTCCAATACTTTTAGGTGGTGGAGCATTGCTTTTCAACCATCAAAATAAGTCACTAAAGAGAAAGCTTCTGCCTATTATTGTCATGCAAATAACACTCCCATTTATGAGTCAGAGAGGCGATGAAGTATCTTTCGAGTTCTTTAAAGCTGAGTGGAATCAGCGTTTCCAAAAGTATAACAAGCTGCATGCTGAACTAGAAATTGCAGATGTTGCTGAACAGAAACTAAAGGGCAATATCAGTAAGACGTATGAACAAATAAGTAATCTACAATCTCAAATCAATAACGTGGAACAACAAATAGGTGAAGAGAAGCAACAGATTTATTTTGCCTTAAAGACTATTAATTTAGAAGAACTAGAGATAAATGACGCTTTTAGAAAAAATAGGGAGGAATACAAGTCTATTAAAAACAGGTTACACAACCTACAGCATGGGAAGAAAGTAAATTGTGTAAATGATGGTATTTTCAAAAAAATAGGTAATACATTTTCTAATTTTGCATCATCGCTTGATATTAAAGAAGAAGAGAAAAAAGTAGCTGTTTGTTTAAATAAAATGGTGCAAGATGTATTAGATTCAACAAGTTCTTTTAAACAAAAGGAACGGGAGAAAATAGAAGCTGGCATGATGCAACTTATAGAGTTACGCCAATCCAAAGATGAAAAAATGAATTATAAGAACAGCCTTGTGTCTGCGTTAGGGCAAGTTAATCAAGACCAGCGCAGATTAAAGCAGGAAATTAAAACGATGGCAAAACAAAATTATGGACTAGAACACATAAATACGTCCTCTCAAGAATTACAATTGGTCAGTGAAAAGAGGTAGCACCATGGCAATAGGGAATAAACGTTTCTGGGGTTTTTGGCATAAAGGAATGTACGAGGAAGCACTTCGTTGCGCAGTAGAAGAGGAAAAGTCTCACAAACAAAGCAGATTGCAATCAATGCTATTTGGTACACCAGATCAACTCAAGCAGACCGGCGCCATTACTACGGTAAGTGTTGGGGAGTTTATTTATGACCTTGTGATGATTAATCCAACTGTAGTGGAAGGTCTTGATTTTGCGAGAACGGAAGACCTATCATCTCTATTTACTTTAAACCAATTCTCTAGTCAAATTGATCCAACGGTTTTAACTGGTGACATGGCTCAGCTGCAAGGCTATGTTGCCGAACAAATGCTAGCTGCTGAGTTACAAGCAAAAGGGTATGATATTGAGTTTCCTGAGGAATCGAATAATCCGGGGTGGGATATTTTAGTTGATGGCCAAGCTTTCCAAGTGAAGAACTTGGCGAGTCCAGATGGTGTCAGAGAACACCTTGAGACATATCCCGATATCCCAGTTTATGTGAATGAAGAGCTTGCCCCCTATTTTGAAGGGAATTCAAATGTCTACGTATCTTCCATTTCCCGAGACGAGGTTCTGGAAGCAACCTCTACAGCCATTACACATGCTGACGGCTTATTAGACTTTGAACTCCCATGGATCGCAGCAGGAGTGAGTTCTATCCATAATATTAAGCGAGTTTGGAAAGATGAGGTGGCAATCAATCAAGCGGTGTTTAATATAGTAAGTGATACATCATCAAGGGTTGCTTTAGGAGCAATAGGGAAAAAAGCGGGCATTGTGATGGGAACGATGTTGTTTGGCCCCGCTGGAGGTATTACAGGCGCCATGTTTGGAGCGTATGCTGGAGCAAGCCAGGGAGGAAGACTATCTACTGGGGTTAAGAAATTTATCTCAAAAAAACAAGAAAATGAAGTAATGGAAGCAATGGACGCTTTAATAGAAAAAGTTGTTTTTCAAATCGATGAGAAGCTAGAAATCAAGAAACGTAAATTAGCTAGATTAAGAGAAGAAATGGAGTACTCAGAAGCAAACAATTCTATTTGGCAGGATATTGAGCGGCGTCATAAAGAAGAAGTAGCGTATCTACTTAACAAGCAAGAAGAATTAATAACTATTAATAAATCGATTCAAAATGGCACGACATTTGTCATAGACATTCTTCCTGCAGTGATGGCTACAATCGCGAAATCCGGCGTACATCCTTCTCATTTTCAAAGTGAGATAAGAAAAGTACAAATAGAAACAGATCAATATATGAATAAAGTATAACAAATGATCCACATTAATAAATAGTTGGATTAACATTTGAAAAATGGAAGATGTTAAGTGGAACATTCTAGTATTAATAGAATTATACACTCACTTGGCATAATTTTTAGGGTTTTTAGGTGATATAATAAAATTTATGAAAGGCATCTTATAAGAGGTGCTTTTTATTTCTGCCAAGTACATCTTGCTTCCGCTATATAAGTTATTATATAAAGATTATTTTGATAGTATTTCTTTAAATAAGAAAAAGGAGCGGTGACATGGAGATAGAAATCAAAATTTTTAATAGTAGCACTTATACCGACTATAATTTTGAAAATGAATTTCAAGCGGAGCTACAAAAAATCGGGCGGAATATCCTTGCATTTAATAGCCAGTTAACTAGAGAAAGGATTGGCTTCAGAAAGAAAGATATGAGAGTAGTAAATGTGAAAATTGATGGGGCAGAGATAGAAGATCCATATAAGTTTAACGACAACATTTCGAAAGCAGTCGTCCAAGCAACAGAGAATTTGTCTCTTGAATTATATGGCCTTGTATGAAGTTGAGACATTAATTATGATAATTGGACTGAGATAATCTCGGAAAATAATATAGATTTAACGGTTACTATAATAGTAGCCGTTTTTATGTTGTGTGCCCGGCATGGGCTATAACTTGGTGGTGAAAGTCCACTACAGGCTTGGCAGTAGGAACTGTTAGCTGAAGGCAAGGGTGTCTACCGTGAGGTAGAATCTGAAGGAAGCCGGAGGCAAAATCCCGAACTGACGAACAGAAACTGTATACAAGGCTGAATTGGAACGGATAAGTTTGCAATTCAAAACGAAGTCCAATACTGCACGAATTCCATACAGTAAATACAGCAGTTACATGGGAGGAAGGTTATAGCTCTTACCCGGGGAGGTCTTACAAGGGTTCCCGACAAGAGGGAAGGAACTTCCCACAGGAACAATGTAGACAGTGATGTCTAGATGAATTGTAAGAAGTCAGCAGAGGCCATAGTAATCCTAAAGGATGAAGGGCTGAACAATAGTAATCTTGAAGAAATATGGAGGTGTGGATCATGCATAGACCACCGAATACATCGAAAGATGGCTATCTACAAAGGGATAGGTTGGAAACCGAAGAGTATGTAGAAGTGTGTAGTACAATCCACACAGAAATAAATCAACGAGATGGTATGCGTTTAATTGATCAAGTAGTAGAGGATAACAACCTCTATCTAGCTTACAAGAAAGTTAGAGCGAACAAAGGAGCCCCTGGCATTGATGGTATAACGGTAGACGAGCTTTTTGGTCACATGCAGAAATACTACAAGCCACTTAAAAGGAAATTAAGAGATGGCTCTTATCAGCCTCAACCTGTAAAACGGGTGGAGATTCCTAAACCCGATGGATCTAAACGGAAATTGGGCATTCCTTGTGTACTCGATCGAGTAGTTCAACAAGCTATCTATCAAGTCATTGAAGGAAGGATAAATCCCCATTTTTCCCAATACAGTTACGGGTTTCGACCAAAGAGAAACGCCAAACAAGCAATAAAACAAGCCGCAAAATACTACGAAAAAGGTTACCGTGTGGTAGTTGACTGTGATTTGAAAAGCTATTTCGATACAATCCAACACCAAAAACTGATGGAATACCTGAAGGTATTCGTACAGGACAAAGTGGTATTAAAGTTGATATGGAAATTTCTTAAAAGCGGCATTATGGAGAAGGGACTCATTTCCTCCTCGGATATGGGGGCACCTCAAGGTGGAAATCTATCACCGATTTTGAGCAATGTCTACTTGGATCAGCTTGATAAAGAGTTAGAGAAACGTGGGCACAAATTCGTACGCTATGCGGACGACTTTTGCATATACGTTAATAGCAATAGAGCGGGTTTTCGGGTGCTAGAGAGTGTTACAAAATACCTTGAAACAGACTTGAAACTAACGGTTAACCGTAAGAAAAGCAAGGTCGGTTCTCCCACAAAAATCAAGTTCTTGGGGTTCTGTATACACCGTACAGCCAAAGAAGTAAGATGCCGTCCCGATAAATCTGCAAAGAAGAAATTTAAATCAAAGCTGAAGACTCTAACTAGACGGAACCGCCCAGGAGAGTTCGAAGAAATCGCCAAAGAAATTAACCAAGTCACCGTTGGGTGGATTAACTATTATGGAATCAGCTTTATGAAAAGTTTTATAAAGAAAACGGCCCAGTGGTTAAACCACCGACTAAGACAGCTTGTTTGGAAACGTTGGAAGAAAATCAAAACCCGATTCATCCGATTGAAACAGTTAGGAATAACGGAAGAGGAAGCTTGGAAAGTTGCCAATACCCGAAAAGGTTACTGGAGAGTTTCGCATAGCGAAACTCTCCATAAAGCGATTAAACTTAAAACGCTCATACAATGGGGTCTGAAAGACCTTAACCATTTATATGAGCGCACATACTCAAACTATTGAACCGCCGTATACGGAACCGTACGTACGGTGGTGTGAGAGGTCGACTAATCAATTAATGATTAGTCTCCTACTCGATTTCACCGCCCTGCTCCTAGTATGGTTCAGATACATCCCTACTTATTTAACGTGCAGAAAAATAAACCGTTTATTTTTTTCATTATCGGAAAAATGATTATAGAAGTGATTTGAAACGGAAGGAGGTATATGTTGTTAAATGAATATGAAACATTTTACTTTCGGAGGGACCTAACATATTTAACTTATTTGTTGCTTAAGTGTAATGAGAGCAAAAGGTCTGGAGAAATACGAAGTGAAATTGAATTTGTAAAAAAGATATTAAGTAAAGCTAGCTGAATGCAAAAAAATCTAAAGAAAACCTTGTTAGTAGTGAAGCGAGGAAGGAGGAACCGAACGAGCATTCGAATTGACAACATTCGAAGTCGTTCGGTTTTCTAACGTTGTTAGTATAGAAAAATAACTCAACAATCTTCCCATATTTCTTTTACCACATGTTATAATCAAACAACTTATCAATTGATAAGTGTGAGTGCGTTGTGTTATAAAATAAGAGTCAAAACGAAAAAAGGAGACTCTAAAATGTTGAATTGGATTTTAAGGCGTTCTAAGCTCTTTATACTATTTATTTTATTGTTTGTTATAGTAGGTGTGTTTACTTTCTTTCAGCTGCCACAAAGGGAAATTCCTGAAACGACACCGAATGTGGGCACCATTAACACGGTCTATCCTGGTGCCACGGTAAATACAGTAGAGCGATCCATTACAAACCCAATTGAAGACGCATTACGTTCTGTAGATGGTATTGCAGAATTGAACTCGACTTCGTCAGCTGGCTTTTCTAATGTAGTGGTAGAAGTGGAAGAGGGGGCGAGTAGAAGTGAGGTATTCGCAGACATAAATCAAGCTGTTTCCAGTGCGTCAACTTCCTTCCCGGATGAGGCACTTGAACCAGAAATTAATGAATCGATGTCTCAATCACCCGTTGTCTCCTACCATCTCACAAGTGATACACGTGACAACCTGCTACCTTTAGGTAATGAATTGAACAAATGGAAAGATGAAGTAGAAGCATTACCAGGGGTTGCAGGTGTTACCATCAAGGGATTACCTGAGAAACAAATCCTGATTAGCGTAAACCAGGAGGAGTTGAAAGAAGCAGGGCTTAATCCGGGTGACTTGCAAACTGCTATTAATAATGAGTATTCTCCTACACCTTTAGGTAAGCAAGATGTGGAGGAGGAAGTGGTACAGCTTTCGGTAGATAACTATGATACCTTGGAGCAGATGGAAGAAGTGTACGTTGGAAAAAATCCAGCGGGCGATTCTGTTTACTTAAAAGACATTGCAAATGTGGAGGTTAGTTCAAAAGAGCTTGAAGATCTTATTACATTTGAAGGGAAGCCTTCTATTTCCTTCACGGCTTATGTGAAAAAAGGCGAGGATATCCCCACTGTTGATGAACGAGTAGATAACAAAGTGAATGAACTTGAAGATGGTCTACCTTCTAATGTACAACTAGAGTCATATTATTCGCAGGCATCCATTGTAACAAATATTTTCGATGGATTATTCCAATCGCTTGCGATATCAGTATTAGCCGTTATTGTTGCAGCAGCTCTTGGACTGTCTGCTTCTGGTGCATTGGTAGTAGCACTTGCTGTACCAATATCTGTATTGACTGGGTTAATTCCATTACAATTCACGAACGTTGATCTTAATCAAATCTCTGTTATTGGAATTATTATTGCACTTGGTATTATCGTGGATGACTCCATTGTTATTAATGATAATATTCAACGAAGGTACAAACTTGGGGATAAAGGATTAATGGGGGCAGTCAATGGTGTGAAAGAGATTTGGGTATCCATCGTAACTTCTTCTTTTGCCATTGTTTTTACTTTCCTACCACTTATTTTTCTATCCGGGGGAAATGGTGCATTTATCCGTGCCCTACCGACAGTTCTGATATCAACTATTATAGCCTCAACGTTGGTAGCGCTTATCTTTGTACCGATTTTTCGTTATTTACTTAACCGTCGATCGAAAAAAACTATGTCAGACGCACCAGGTCTTATTGGAAAGCCTTTAAATAAACTTGCTGATTTGTATGCCGATAAGCTTTTAAACAAGTTTTCCAAGAAGCCGCTTATTGTTTCTATTATTGGGCTCTTTCTTACAACCGCAATCTTCGGATTAGTCTTCTTGACGCCATTTGAATTCTTCCCACCAGCAGATAAGGAAGAAGTAACGGTAGATATAACATTGCCAATCGGTACACCGATTGAAGAGACACACAATGTGCTTCAAGAAATGGAAGAAAGATTAAAAACGGATGATGGTGTATATGAAACGAGTGTCTTTACCGGAACAGGGACTCCTGGTCTCTTTAATAGTTCACTATCGAGGACTGGTGAGAATACTGGTCAGATTGTAGCCAGAGTAGATCGGAAAAATCAAACAACTCAAGGGCTGATAGATGACTGGACAGACAAACTTCGTAGCGAATACCCTGACGCTGAGATATTTATGGATACCATTCAGCAGGGACCGCCAGCCGGTGCTCCTGTCACCGTTACGGTGAGTGGCCCAGAGATGGAGCAATTAATTGAACTAAGAGATGAACTAACGAAAGACATTGAAGGATTAGAGACTGATATTGTTGTTGATAATGTAGGGGAATTTGAACCATCTATAGAATATGTCCCGAATCGTGAAGAGCTTGAAGAGAATGGCATTAGCGTTAATCAAATTAGTCAGCAAATACGACTAGCGACAGAGGGGATTCCGCTGAGCTCACTTGATGATGGTGTAGTTAAACGAGACATGAAGATCCTGCTTGAAGGTGAGGATACGATTGATCTGTCTACGCTAGAAGTTCCTGCTGCCTCGACAAATGGACCACCGGAACTTATTTCGTTGGATGAGCTTGTGAGCCCAGAAGAGGGAGAGAAACTGCAAATCATTCCGCACATTGATGGCGAACGCTCCATTACGCTTCGAGCCTTTCCAGAAAATGAGGATAATTATGAAGCAAACGTAAGTGAAATTGTAGAAAAACAAAGGGAGCAGCTTGATGATTCTGATTATAGCATTACATTGGGTGGAGAGAACGAAGAGCAAAGTGATTTCTTTATGGAAATTACCGTACTCTTTATTATCGTGCTTTTCCTAGTGTATCTATTAATTGCTTTTCAATTTAATTCCCTTTCTTTACCGTTTCTTGTTCTTGTTGCAGTATACCTTGCAATATCGGGCGCTATTCTGGGCTTATTTGTTACCCAAACACCAATTAGTTTCCTAGGTGTCATGGGAATGGTATCCCTCACAGGTATTGTGGTGAGAAACTCGATTGTGTTAATCGAATTTATTGAACAATCCTTGAAAAAAGGAATGGATGTAAAAGAAGCAGTGATTGAGTCTGGTCGTGTGCGACTACGACCAATTCTTTTAACCGCCATTACGTCGATTGTTGCCTTAATTCCAGTAGCTGTAAGTGGAGATGCTCTCTTTACACCACTTGCTGTTACGATTATATCTGGTATTCTCTTCTCGGCGATCTTAACCCTGATAATGGTACCAATGCTTTACCTCGTGTTCTATCGTTTTAGAAGAAAGAAAACAGACAGTAACATGGTATAAGATAACGAAAGCATACTGAAACACAAAAAGAAAGGGCTGCTAGGGCCCTTTCTTTTTAAATGGAATTTCCTTTTAAATATAACGCTATAATACAAAACTAGTAGTGCCCTTGTTTCCATACTTGTGAGTCTGTTATTCTGAAAAGAATACATAAGATATTAGGGGGAAATAGGTTGTACAAATCTTTTGTAGCTATAGGGATTATGGCTACTATAACGTTAGTAGGTTGTGACTTAAATCAGCAGGAAAACATAAAAGAGGTTTCAATGGCTGAGCTTAGCCAGCAGGAAGAATTGAAGAAAGAAGAAATAGTTCTCGATAAAGATGAAGTAAGTGATAAAGCAGAACCCGCCAGTTCTGACTCTGAGGGCAAAGACCAAAATGCCAAAGAAAAGGCAGAAAATGCAGAGAGAGCGAGCGAACCAGAAACCGAAGAACCTGGACCTGAAGCTGAGGAAGAGACTAAAAGTGAAGAGGAGTCGAAAACTGAAACAGCGCCGGAAGAAAAGACGGAGGCAGAGGGGGCAGTAGCTACAGAGAAAGAAATTGAAAAGCCAGCTGATATGTTTAATCACTATCCACGAGGGCAATTTGCGGTGGATGGCAATCCGGGTCAGACAGTGGAAAATGCGACTGGTGTTTTTACAATAGAAAAAGCAACAGAAGCAGGCAATGTCAAGGTCGGGCCTATAAACATACAAATTAAAAATGTCAGTCTTGTCAGTGGAGAAGTAACAGAAGCGTCGATAGCTGGTATTTCAGGTGATGAGGTGAGGTTTTTGCAAGTGGACGCAGTTTTGCAGAACACAAGTGATCTTCCCATTCGTTTCTTTTTTGCAAGCACCACAATTGGTATGAATGGCCATCAGTTAACCGCTCATGATATGTTCAGTGGCAGGACAGACGGAGATTACACCAGTACGACACCAAAGAATGCCACGTTGGTATACATGTTAAATGAAACCCACTCACCTTCAGAACAAATCAGCAATGTAACGATTGATATTACTTCATCTCCTATAAATATAGAAACAGAAGAAAGCGTTGGAACTGGAACGTCGATTAATATTTCGCTTTAAGAAGCAAAACCACTACACTTCAAGACAAGTAGTGGTTTTGTGTTATTATTTAATCATTTTGTCTTCGTGTAACACTTCTTCCATGTAATCTTTTCCCCATTCATACATTGCATCCAAAATAGGCATTAGTCTGGTTCCATACGCTGTTAGCGAGTATTCTACTTTTGGTGGAACAACAGGATAGACTTCGCGGTGTATAATATAATGCGCTTCAAGTTCGCGTAGTTGATTCGTCAACATTCGTTGGGTGATCCCAGGCATAAGGGTTTTTAACTCACCGAAGCGTTTCGTTCCTTTTTTTCCTAAATGCCAAATGATTAGCATTTTCCATTTACCACCTATGACAGAAAGAGTTAATTCCTTTTCACAGTTAAAGGTTTTTTCAGCGAAATTAGGCAAGTTTATCAATCCCTTTCTTTTTATTTAAATGGAGTTGGACAGTATACTTTTTTGCACTATCTGTAATGAAAGTGCGTACTTCTCAATTCATTTTATAGAAAGTATAATCCTTTTTAAGCAGCTGAGTAAATCAATTCGTTTTTGAGCATTCTATTCTTGCTGTGAAATATTATGATGTAAAGGGGAAATAAAAAGATGAAATTACAGTTAGCGTTAGATCTAGTAAACATACCAGAAGCGATTGAACTTGTATCTGAAGTTCAAGATTCTATTGATATTGTAGAAATTGGAACACCTATTATTAACAAATTTGGCCATGAGGCTGTTCGAAAAATAAAAGAAGCTTATCCAAGCTTAACGGTGCTTGCTGATGTGAAAATTATGGACGCAGCTGGTTATGAAGTAGAGCAAGCTTCAAACGCGGGTGCCGATATTGTTACGATCCTTGGTGCAGCAGAAGATAGCTCTATTCGTGGAGCGGTGGAAGCAGCAAAAGAAGCAGGGAAAGAAATTCTTGTAGACATGATTGCAGTGAAAGATATCGAAACACGTGCTAAAGAACTTGACCATCTTGGTGCAGATTATATATGTGTCCACACTGGGTATGACCTGCAAGCTGAAGGCAAGGATTCTTTTGAGGATCTACGTACGATTAAAGGTGTTGTTAAAAATGCGAAAACAGCGATTGCTGGTGGTATTAAGCTTGAGACACTTCCGGAAGTAGTTAAAGCTCAGCCAGACCTTGTTATTGTAGGTGGCGGTATCACTTCAAAAGAAGATAAAAAAGCGACAGCAGCCGAGATTAAAGAACTAATTAACAAAGGGTAATGGAAGATGAAAACGACGCAATACTTTGAAGAGATTATCCGTGAACTAGAAAGTACAACGCAATCTATCTCAGAAGAAGAGTCTGAGAAATTAGTCGAGGCTATCGTTGCAGCTAATAAAGTATTTATAGCTGGCGCAGGACGGTCTGGTTTTATGGGGAAATCCTTTGTTATGCGCATGATGCATATGGGGATTGATGCCTATGCAGTTGGAGAAACGGTAACGGCCAACCTACAAGAAGGTGATTTACTAATTGTAGGGACAGGATCCGGTGAAACGAAAACGTTGGTGCCCATTGTGGAAAAAGCTAAGAGCTTAGGTGGTAAAGTAGCAGCCGT
Source organism: Oceanobacillus manasiensis (assembly GCF_000724085.1). Taxonomy (GTDB): domain Bacteria; phylum Bacillota; class Bacilli; order Bacillales; family Amphibacillaceae; genus Oceanobacillus_B; species Oceanobacillus_B manasiensis. The sequence continues at coordinate 6,115 of NZ_CCDL010000005.1, read as the reverse complement.
AACGTTATCACCACAGTCAACGATTGGACGGCTTGCTGATCTTAAGGTTATTCTACCAGGTGCACCGAAAGATCAGGAAAAAGGTCAATATGAAACCATCCAACCGATGGGATCTCTCTTTGAACAAACCTCCTTACTCTTTTATGATGCTGTAATTCTGCGTTTTATGGAGAAGAAAGAGCTTTACTCAAAACAGATGTATGGCAAACATGCTAATTTAGAATAGAAACTGCACCCTATTATTGGGTGCAGTTTTATTTGAGTTGAAGATGAGTCCAGTAAATGTCTAACTTGGTTAGAAGCTTTTTGCTGACCATATAGCGAGACGCACAACCGTACCCTGATTATACATTCGCCAAGAGGGAGGTAAGTTCAGACGCTTCTGGATAGAGCAGCTTTATAATTTATATGTTTGAGTGTTCGGTAGTTATGACGTGCAAAAGGCGAAAGAAATCCTGGCAAAATGCACTTCATAAAGGTGATGATGTGCAAAAGGCGAAAGAAATCCTGGCAAAATGCACTTCATAGAGATTATGACGTGCAAAAAGCAAAAGCAATCCTGTCAAAATGCACTTCATAAAGGTTATGACGTGCAAAAAGCTGAAGTAATCCTGTCACAATGCACTTCATAGAGGTTATGACGTGCAAAAAGCTGAAGTAATCCTGTCACAATGCACTTCATAAAGGTGATGACGTGCAAAAGAGGAAGAATTTCTAGAAAAATACACGTCATAAGGGTAATGAGTAGGACCTTACCAAAGGATTTTGTTTCATAAAAAATCCTCTTCTTTTTATAGTTTAAGAAGAGGAGAACATTTTTCTATTTCGTTTCAATATTTTCTTGCATGTACGCTTTTAACTCTCCCGACGCAGTTGTAAGATTTTCTATCTCGCTCATGAATTCAGAGACAAGCTTTGCTTCTTCTTGAGAAGAACTTGCTATATCGTTAAAGTCTCCTTGCATTTGGTTAATAGAGTTTTGAATTTGTTGAAGTGTTTCTTCTATACTAGCTGTAGCATTTTTAGATTCTGCTGCTAATTTTCTTACTTCCTCTGCCACGACTCCGAAGCCAGCTCCAGCACTTCCGACTCTAGCCGCCTCAATCGCCGCATTTAGACCGAGGAGGTTAATTTGTTCACTAATTCCTTTAATGGTCCCAGTTACACTTGTAATGTTGGAGGAATATTCCACAGTGTTTTTTGTATTATCCGAAATTTGGTCAGATGTTGCAGAAAGCTCCTCAGCGTGTGCTGCTATATGTTGAACTTTTGCCAGAAGGGATTCTGAGATTGAATCAACCGTTTGAATGATCCGATTAAATGTTTCCTCTTTAGTTTTACTAACAGCAACATTAACTCCCGCAAGAATTTCACCAGCTTCATCCTTTATCGCAAATGAAATACTATCAAATGGTACACCAAATTCCTCTTTTGGTACTTTAACTACTGTCGTTCCTGTTTTGTTTACCATAGCGTAGTTTAGATATGCCTCTGGTAAAGAGTCACCGGGTTTATGCTTGAAATCCAGTTCTGAACTAGGTTCGTAGTGGAGATATTTTTCATGATCAAAAACGGTTATCATGATCTCTTCTCTAGATACTATTTTCATATACGGTATGGACGAGATAAATGCCTCTACTTTATTCATAATATAACCTCCTCTTGGTGTTCCCCTAGTATATCGACAGAAGAGTATTTAATCTTTAATAATTATTTTTTTCGTAATTTATGATAATAGAAGAGGACTGGAGAGATAGGTAATAAGAAGATAATGTAGAAAAAGAGGAGGAGGACCTTATAGAGAAGGTCTCCTCCAAATATTTAACGTCGATGTTGTATGAGGTCAATTGTTCCTAAGACCACATGGGCTAATCCAAAGCCGAAAATGGTGTTTGCTAACATGTCATTGGCGTTCTTTTGCTTTTTAAGAATATAGCCTGTTGTTGTGACGGCGGTTCCTAGTGTGGTTGGAATAAATCCTTCGCGAATTTCCATTCAATCTCCTCCTACATCGAGTTATGGTACGTGAGGTACCAGTAAGTAGTATCACCATTTAAGCAGATAGGATGCTTGCTAAAAAAACAGTCCTAACGGTATGATGGAAAAGATGTTGGAAGAAAAGAAACGGGTAACTGGAAGTAATGAAAGGCCATTTATTTAACAGTTTTTCAATCAAAGTTTAAGAAAAAAGAAGTCGGTGGTGGAAAAGTGAATGCGTACATTTGGTTAACGATGGCTATTTTATTTGAAGTTTTTGGTAGTTCCATGCTTAAAGTTTCTAATGGATTTAAAAGATTAGTTCCGTCAATAGGGGTTATTGTCGGTTTTGGATTCGCCTTTTATTGTTTATCCATTGCCTTAAAAACTCTTCCCCTCGGTAATGCTTATGCGATATGGGCTGGTGTTGGTACGGCTTTGATTACCTTAGTAGGGATTATTTTTTGGCGCGAGAAATTGAATACAAAAAAGGCTGCTGGCATTATATGTATCATTGCAGGCGTGATCTTACTTAGACTTGCTAATCCTAGTCACTAGAATAGAGGAGATAAATAATGAATAAGGGTTATATGGCTTTATCTATTGCGATTATTAGTGAAGTGTTTGGTACGACGATGATCAAATTATCTAACGGATTTACAGAATTGCTTCCACTATTTGGAGTAGTGGCAGGGTTTGGATCAGCGTTTTACTTTTTATCTGTCTCTCTTAAGGAACTTCCTCTGAGCTTAGCTTATGCGATTTGGTCCGGGGTAGGTACGGCATTAACGGCTATTCTCGGTATTGCAATTTGGCAGGATCCTTTTAATGCGATTACGTTTGTTGGTCTTGCCCTAATTGTTGGTGGTGTCGTTTTAATGAACGCTTCAACAGGGAAAGAACAAGAAACAGAACCTTCTCGCTAGTACTTGACGGAAATCAATAAACATCACAAAGGGGGAGAAGCCTAACATGGGAAAAGACATTCTAAAAAATGACTGGGCTCCATTGCTGCAAGATGAATTCTCAAAAGAATACTATCAAGAGCTGCGCACAATTTTGAAAGAGGAGTATGCAAAGCACATCGTTTATCCGGATAAGGAAGACATTTTTAATGCGCTTCACTTCACTCCTTATGAAAAAGTAAAAGTAGTCATTCTAGGGCAGGATCCATACCATGGTCCTAACCAGGCACACGGCCTAAGTTTTTCCGTGAATCCTCAGGTAAGTGTTCCACCATCTTTGCGAAATATATTTAAAGAGCTGCAGGATGATTTAGATGTACCTATACCAAATCATGGGTACTTGATTGATTGGGCAGAGCAGGGCGTGTTGCTCCTGAATAATGTTTTGACGGTAAGAAAGGGAGAGGCACATTCACATAGAGGTATGGGTTGGGAGCGGTTTACAAATCGGGTGATTGAAATACTGAATAATAAAGAGACCCCAGTAGTATACATTCTGTGGGGCTCAGCAGCTCAGAAAAAAGAGTCACTAATTGATACAAATAGGCACTATATTATAAAAGGGCCTCACCCTAGTCCGTTATCTGCTTATCGTGGTTTCTTTGGAAGTAAACCATTCTCTCGTACAAGCGAAATACTAGAGAAGCATGGAATAAAAGGGATTGATTGGTCATTGTAAAAAGTATAATGTAGCGGGAAAGGGCTGTTTAAAACAGCTCCTTTTTTTAATATTACTACTGGAAAAGATATTTATAGAAGACCTTCCTGTTCATATAAAAAGTCATATGGGATATCGATAAAAATAAATACATCATCTGAGATAGGGAAAGAGTATGTTCTTATACGTTCGTCTCGTTCTATATCTGTATATAAGTCGGAAAGTATGCCTTTTTTTTCAATGTTCATGCGCATAATATTTTCAAAAAAGTAAGGACGCCAGCTCCAGTTCTTTTGTCTTCCTTCATAGTGTAATTTCCACTCGCCACCACTATTTTTCTCTGCGTTAGAAGAAAGTTGATAGCCTGCCTGATCACATATGTAAACACGGAATGTAATAGGATCACAATCATTTGCAATGGTAAGTATCGTTTTATCATAATGGTCTTCCGTATTTAATTTTTTCAGGCTTTTACTTATTTGGTTGTTTATTGATTCAGTCAAATCAAGCTGCGCTTTCATTTTTTTCTGCTCAAAAGTTATGAAATGGTGAAAATCCTTTTTTATTTTCTTCTTATAACAATCTGTTGCAACAAATTCAGGTACTTCTTTCGCGAAGTAGTTTCCTTGATAGTAACGCCCGCCATTTCGCCAAGCATAATTTAACTGTTGGAATGTTGCTATGCCTTTAAACAGCAGTGTAGCACCAATTTTCCTTGAGAACATAGAGAGTAAATGATGCACGTCTTGATAGAGATGTGGTAATGCATCCTCTTCTAAAAAAGAGGTATCTACTTTTAAAATATTTGGTTTAATCATCGCCAATCGTTCCAAGTTTCCATTTTGGTTTCCTGCATCATCAATTGCGAGACGTATGCCAAGTGTTTGAATATAAGCTAGTAGGTGCTTGTAAGAATCAATGTGTTGGATTACATAGTCAGCAGAAATCTCTAATACAAGCCTGTTTAAGTTTAGACCTCGATCGGCGTAGTTTTGCAATAAATTTAGCAATGTTTCCCCGTTGTCATTTAGTAATAACTTGGCATTATAATTTATAAATAATAGCGTTGACTGCTCTGTGTTGAAGAAGAGATCTAAGGCTTTTTGCTGGATAATCGTATTTAACTCTAAGCGAAATTCACTTGGAATGGAGTCATCCTTAAAAAACCAGTCTAGGCTGAGCATGTCGGAATCCTTGTAATATGGTTTCAACTCATAGCCAATTATTAATTGATTTTCCGCACTAATAATTGGAGAAAAATAAGGAACTACTTGATCTTGATTCATCATGATATCTAAAGGATCCAAATCCATCACCTCCGTCTCTTGTTATATGTATTATAGCATGTGAGAAAGATGATTTCTTTAATTTCACTTGGTGCGGCTTAGGAAATCAATGTACACAAACTGACATTTTGTAAATGCCAGTTTGTGTTATAATGAAATATTTTACGTGATTCTGAAAACAGAGAATACTGTACCTGATGGAGAAGAGCTGCCAATATTAAGACCAATGGTTAATCCGCTTGCTTCATAAAATAAGCCAATAACATCGCCAGCATTTAGTGTCACGTCTCCTGTTAACGTAACGGTGCCGTTACCTAGTATTACTCGTAAATTTAGTAGCAGAGCTATATTTACGTTTAGGACAGGGAACAAACCTGAAACTAATTCTGTGGGGGTTGGAGAAATACGACGAATGGAGAAGGCAGGATTGACGCCTGCTCCTATTTGTGCCGAAATAGTTGCTAAAGTTTGGTAGCTGACTGTTGCCTTAAGGGAGTATCTCCCTGTGGCAGGTACTGTGTAGCTTCCTGTAGTAGCGTTAAAGCCTGGCCCAGTATAGTTTGGTGCAGTTACGATCCAGTTACCAAGTTGTGTGGAACCGGTAACTGCAGCTGGAGCTACTCTCCTAGCGGAAAAACCAGTAGCAGCTAAGGTAGGTCCTGCTACCCCTGTTGGTCCTATAACACCAGTAGGTCCTGTTGTGCCAGTCGTCCCAGTAATCCCCGTAGGCCCTGTGACGCCAGTAGGTCCAGTAATCCCGGTAGGTCCAGTGATGCCCGTCGGCCCCGTAACGCCAGTAGGTCCTGTGACACCCGTAGCTCCAGTAATGCCAGTAGGCCCCGTGATGCCGGTAGGTCCAATGATGCCCGTCGGCCCAGTAATGCCGGTAGGTCCTGTGGTTCCGGTCGGCCCTGTTACGCCAGTAGGCCCCGTGATGCCGGTAGTTCCAGTAACGCCGGTAGCTCCAGTAACACCAGTAGGTCCAGTGATGCCGGTCGGCCCAGTGATTCCCGTAGCTCCTGTAACGCCGGTAGCACCAGTGACGCCAGTAGGCCCCGTGATGCCAGTAGGTCCAGTAATACCAGTCGGCCCCGTGACGCCGGTCGGTCCAGTAATACCAGTTGGTCCAGTAATGCCGGTAGTTCCAGTGATGCCAGTGGGTCCAGTAATACCCGTTGGCCCGGTTACGCCGGTCGGCCCAGTAATGCCGGTAGGTCCAGTAACGCCGG
>NZ_CCDL010000004.1 GCF_000724085.1 Oceanobacillus manasiensis | reverse complement strand
GTGATGCCCGTAGCTCCAGTAATGCCGGTCGGCCCTGTTGTGCCAGTAGGTCCAGTGATGCCCGTAGCTCCAGTAATGCCGGTCGGCCCTGTTGTGCCAGTAGGTCCAGTGATACCAGTAGGCCCAGTGACGCCGGTCGGCCCAGTAATGCCTGTAGCCCCCGTGATGCCAGTATCCCCAGTAACGCCGGTCGGCCCCGTAATGCCGGTAGCTCCAGTAATGCCAGTAGGCCCCGTGACGCCGGTAGCCCCAGTAACACCCGTAGTTCCAGTGATGCCGGTCGGCCCCGTAATGCCGGTCGGTCCAGTGACTCCTGCAGCTCCAGTAATGCCGGTAGGCCCAGTAATCCCTGTCGATCCAGTAATGCCGGTAGCCCCTGTGACGCCGGTCGGCCCCGTAATGCCGATAGCCCCTGTGACACCAGTAGGCCCAGTGATGCCGGTAGCTCCAGTAATGCCAGTAGGCCCAGTAATACCGGACGGTCCAATGATGCCAGTAGGCCCAGTAATGCCGGTAGGTCCTGTGGTTCCGGTCGGCCCTGTTACGCCGGTCGGCCCAGTAATGCCAGTAATTCCTCTAATCACCACAGTGCCAGTCGGCCCTATAGGACCTTGTGGCCCCGTCGCCCCTGTTCTCCCTGGGTCTCCAGCAGGTCCAGGTGGCCCATAAGGCCCCGGCGGTCCCGCGGGCCCTGGTGGACCTGGAGGCCCAGGATAATAATTATGCCCGTTTGAGCACTTACAACAGGAAGAAGGATCTGAATTGTTTACATAGATCTTATTGCATACATTGCAAAAATGGTTGTTGTTGGAATGATTCATATTTGAATTGTTGGTATATTTGTTTCTAGATGCATCATTAAACTTCCTTCCATTTTCTCTTTTTAAAGATCGTTTAAAATCCTCGTGCTGCATGTTGTTTCTCACTCCCTACCATTTAATAGTAGTAATCTTAATAGTATATTTGGGTTGGCCAAGTATTGGTTGGGGAGGAGTAACAGGAACGGCACAATAGAGGAAAGAGCATATAAAAAAGGATAGGAGTCTTCCTTTTACAGAAGGCTTCTATCCTTATTTCTTAGATTTTTCTAGTTTTAAAAATTGCATTCGCTCATTAAAAAGGGTGGGGTAGGATAAATATCCTAGCATAATACTTGTCACGACTGCTGTCGTTAGGAGGAGAAATAGAATCAGTAATTGAAATAAAACTGCCTGTAATGGATCTGCTCCGGCTATTATTTGCCCACTCATCATACCTGGGAGCTGCACAAGTCCAATTGTTTTCTGACTCTCAATTGTCGGTATAGTACTTGCCTGAATAGATGTAATCAATTGTTTATGGACCGCTTGTTTTGGAGTTCCACCAAGTGAAAGAATAAGTTCTGTCTCTTTTGATTTTGTTTCTACCTCTGATATAAAACGATTTAGAAACAATATCGAAAGCACCATGGAGTTTCCGATAACCATACCACTAATTGGAATGATGTACTGGGCAGTTGTAGGTGTTATGCTCAGCCCTAGTAGGATTCCCTGAGTTAATACTTCTACAGTAATAAAAGTAAGTACGAGCTTCCATGTAATTCCTTTAATTTGTACGCCTTTTTTTCGAGCGTTTTGTGTTGCGGCAGCTATCATGAGAATTATCATGAGCAAAATATAGAAAAGATGTTCCGACTCGAAGACCAATTGCAAAACATATCCGACAGCAAGCAGTTGAATTATAGACCTAACCGTAGCAATCAGTGTATCTTTTTCGAGTCCTAAATTTAATGTTCGGGACAATACAAGGGGGATGATAACAAAAATGAGTGTGATAGCTAGTGATAAATAACTCATGAATTGTCACCTTTCACAAAAAGCCTGACTTCATCGTTTTCAGGCTGATCTAAGAGAAAACTTTCACCAGCTTCTACAAGTTGTCCATTTATCATTACCCATGTGTAATCCCCAATTGTTCGTGCTTGTTGTAAGTTATGAGTTATCCAAACGATTGTCGTACCATATTGTTTATTAATCCTCACAATTAATGCTTCGACATCCTGTTGTGAGACCCTATCTAATGAAGACGTAATTTCATCTAAGAGTAGTATAGAAGGACGATTTACCAGAGTCCTGGCAATCGATAACTTTTGGCGCTGGCCACCTGATAGGTCCTTGGTACTTTGATCAGAGATAGTTGCTGGTAAGCCGACGAGCTTTAATAATTCATTTGCCTTATCCTCTGTTAGTTCCTTTCCTTGTAACGTTAGCGGCATTGCAAGATTTTCATACACCGTGCCGTCCACCATCGTAGCATCCTGCATGGCAAAACCAACCATTCTTCTTAACTCAACAGGTGCATAGGAATCAATTTCTTTTCCCGCGACTAAAATATCACCACTGTCTGCTGAAGCTAACCCATTACATAGTTTAAATAACGTTGATTTACCTGCTCCAGATGGTCCCACAAGTGTGGTAATCTTTCCTTCCAAAAAAGTACCGTTGATATCTTGTAGGATCGTTTTCCCATTAACAGAGAAGGTAACATGATTCCATTGAACTGCTGCATTTACTGAGGCCATTTTTTCACTTCCCTTTGCTAGCTGCATTGCTTATTATAAGAATAATCATAGCTTATCATGTATAGATAAAAGAAAAAACTTCCGCTATTTTATTAGTCGGAAGTTCTTATATCCCCTATATTTATTCTCGAAAAACACTTTATCTACGATTGCTCTTAGGATCAAACGTGTCCCTTAGCCCATCTCCAATAAAGTTAATAGCCAGTACAGTAAGAAGGATAGCTAATCCAGGTGGGACCCATGCTTCTGGGTGATCACGCAAAATACGAATATTCTGTGCTTCTGAAATCATGTTCCCCCAAGTAGGGGTTGGCTGTGGTATGCCCATTCCGATAAAGCTCAATGCTGATTCGACTATAATCATTGTAGCCATTAAAAGGGTGGCGTTCACAATAATAGGACCGATTGCATTCGGAATAAAGTGCTTAAAAATGATCCGAATATCTGTTGCGCCAATTGCTCTGGCTCCAAGGATAAATTCCTGCTCTCTTAATGATAGGAAGGCACCCCGTACAATTCTTGTTAGGGTTGGCCAGGAGGTTATGGCAATAACTGCCACAAATATACCTACCGTCACTTTTTCTAAAATGGCAATAATGGTTAATGCAAGAACAAGAAAAGGCAATGCTAGCATAAGGTCAGCGGCACGCATTATGAGATTATCTACTTTTCCACCATAATAGCCTGCTAATGCACCCGTAATAACACCAATTAAAAGGGTAAATAACATAGCGGAAAAACCTACAGTAAGAGAAATTCTAGCACCATAAATTAGACGGGCAAAATTATCTCTGCCAGAGCTATCTGTCCCGAGTAAATGTTCTGATGAAGGTGGCTTTTCTATCAGCATAAGATCGCCTTTTGTAGGATCATGTTGTGTTAGTAGAGGAGCGAATAAAGCTGCCAAAATAAAAAGAATTAGAACAGCTATACCTGCAATGGCCAATTTATTTCTTAAGAATCGCTTCCTTGCCAATTTAAACGGACTCTGATTATGTTTTTGGTTAGATGAGACTTCAGTATTTTTCGTTATATTAGGTTTCAACATATATCACCTCAATCATAGCGAATCCTAGGGTCGACAATACTGTAAAATATATCTGCAAGTAGATTGCCAATAAGTATGGCTACCCCTAATAGGAGTGTGATTGACATAATCACAGGATAATCTCTATTTGTTATGGAGTTAATAAACAAGGTCCCAAGTCCAGGATAACTGAAAACCTGCTCTGTAATAATCGCACCACTTAGCAAAGCACCGAACTCAAAGCCCATCAGGGTAATAATTGGAATCATTGCATTACGTAATGTGTGCTTGTACATTACACTCCGATCACTCATACCTTTTGCTTTTGCTGTTCGAATATAATCACTACCCAGTACATCAAGGACCTCTGATCGCATGTAGCGCATATATGTTGCGGTCCCAGCAAGTCCAAGTGTTATGCCTGGAAGTACCATATGGTGAATTCGATCTAGGAATTCAGCGAAGCCTGTAACATGGATGTTAGAAATTGTCCCTTGTGCCGGAAACCAACCAAGTTTAATAGCAAATACGTAAATAGCGATTAGACCAAAGAAAAAGTTAGGAACAGCCAAGCCGAAAAACCCAAAAGTGGTTGCACCGTAATCAAGTGGAGAATAAGGATTCTTAGCAGAATAAATCCCAATGGGTATAGCGACAATTAAGGTAAGGACAAGGGCGAAAACACCTAGATACACGGTATTCACGATTCTTTCACTAATAAGACTTGCAACATCCCGACCTTTATAGTACATCGATTCCCCAAAATCTCCTTTTGCCATTGCGGTTGCCCAACGTAAGTATTGGACGGGGATAGGGTCGTTTAGCCCGAGCGCCTCTCGCTGCTCATTAAATACCTCAGGATCTACAGTTGGGTCAAGAATTTTCCCAGTAAAAGGGTCACCAGGAGCTGCTGTAGCCAGAGCAAAAACAATAATCGACAGCATGATAAGCATCGGTATAAAAACAAGTATTCTTCTAATGATATATTTGTGCATATAATCCCCCCATGAAGGAGGAGAGTATGCTAGGGAGCATACTCTCTACTTTATTTTAGTCAGCCTTCTTTAAATTCGGGCGCTTCCGTATTTGTTAGTTCGCATCATTAACCCACCATAAATGTGCATCTTGATACATGGTATAAGGTAATGGATCTACACCTTGCAAGCGTTTATTGTAGGCCCAAAGGCTATTTTGTGCGTACAATAGCAACGCAGGGAGGTCTTCAGAAAAAATGCTCTGCCATTCGGAGTACACTTCTGCACGATAATCCTGTTCAAATGCTTCTGGTGCTTTCAATGCTTTTTGCATAAGTTCTTCGGATTCTGGGTTATTCCATCTAGAGAAGTTGTAAGCTGCTTTCGTTGCCCATAAACCAGATGGATCAGGATCAGCACTTCCAAGACTCCAGCCTAACAAGTATAAGTCCCAATCGGTGTTATCATTTGTTAATTCTTCTACATAAGCTGTCATTTCTTTAGGCTGACGTAAGTTAACGTTAATACCAACTTCTTCAAGCTGTTGTTCGATTAATGGAGCGGATTTTTCTCGAAGCTCATTTCCTGTAGGGTAATCCATATTAAGAATCCATTCATTCCCATCCGGATCGTCCCTAAATCCATCCCCATTATCATCCACATAACCAAGCTCATCTAACATAGAACCTGCTTTTTCAGGATCGAAATTATAATTTGTGGCGGCGGCATCATCATATGCCCAGAACTGTGTTGCAACTGGAGAATTAATTGGTTGACCACGTCCATAAAGAAGACCATCTACTAGACCTTCCCGATTTACAGCATAGGAAATGGCCTGCCTTAATTTTGGATCAGCTAGTTTCTCGTTTGGTACCCAATTGTCAGGTTCTAGTGCACCTGCTTCTACATCTTCACCTGTACGATGATTGTGCTTGAATCCAAGAAGCTGATAGCCAAAGTCAGGCTGTTCAATAATTTCTATATTTCCAAAGCCTTGTACGGTTTCAAAGTCAGCCGGAGGTATACCGTTTGGATCTGCGATGAAGTCTACCTCTCCTGATTCAAGTAATCCAGTCATGACAGACTGTGCTACCACTTTCCATACAATGCTCTCTAAGTAAGGAGTTCCTTGCCAATAATCTCCATGTCTCTCCAAAATATATTGCTCTCGTTCTATCATGTTTGTAAATTTAAAGGCGCCAGTACCGATCACTGCCCCAGCATCACGAGATTCTGCAGCTTCAGGCATTTCGGCAACTGGGATATCTTTGAAAATGTGCTCTGGGATAATAGGGAAGCTTGCATAATAAAGTGGGTTAATATTTGGCTCTTCAAAATGGAATGTTACAGTGTAATCATCATCTGCTACAACGCCTTCGAACGTGTCAGTCTCACCAGAACTGTAAGCATTATAGCCAAGTAATGGAAGGACGTAAGCGGTTCTTATTCCACCAGCCGAAACATAATCAGGGTCTGACATTGACTTGTATGTGAACACAACATCTTCAGCAGTAAATTCTTCCCCGTCATGCCATGTCACGCCTTCTTCAAGCTTTAATGTCAGGGAAGTTTGATCATCGTTTGTTTCCCATTCTTTCGCTAGACTTGGAATAAACTCAAGGCTCTCATTTTGGGATACAAGACTATCATGTGTAAAACTCAGGATGTTAGCTTCATATGCTTCCTCATAGAAAATCGGGTTAAACATACCTGCTGGCGCAGAATACATTGCCCCAGTCAATGTTCCGCCTTCTTGCGGCCCACTCTCTACTTCTTCTTTTTCTTCTTCATTATCATCTTTTTCATCTTCAGTATTTTCGGTCTCCTTATTCTCGGAGCCTTCTTCATCGCTATCGTTATTACAAGCGACTAATAAAAATCCCGTCATGCATATAAAGACAAGCAAAATCAGTAATCTTCTTAATGCTTTATTCATCCTAAAATTCCCCCTTTATTAAAAGAAATAGATATAAAACGATTGCGTCCAGCCCTCCTTTTTGGTGGTTTTATATGAAAAAGGCTACATAAAGGAATTAGTGGCCCTTTTGCATGTGAATTTATGCCTTGCTAATCTTCTTTAATGTTGGATCTGATTTTGTAGCAATAGGTACATCATCCTGCCCATCTAATAGATGACAGGCCACCTCATGCTGTACTCCTTGAGTAGCTAAAACTGGCGTCTCCTTCTCACATCGTTCATGGGCAAACGGACACCTCGTTCGAAATGCACAGCCGGAAGGAGGATTGGCTGGGCTTGGGATGTCTCCTTTTAGCTTTACAGTAGGTTCATCTGTCTTCTTCTTGTTAAGAGTTGGTATAGAAGCCAACAATGCCTGTGTATAAGGGTGAGCGGGTTCCTTGAAAAGTGTAGAGGTGGGAGCAATTTCTACGATCTTACCAAGGTACATTACGGCAACACGGTCACTAATATGCTTTACAACACTTAGGTCATGAGCGATAAACAAATACGTAAGACCGAGCTCTTCTTGCAAATCCTTCATTAGGTTCAACACTTGTGCCTGAATGGATATATCTAAAGCCGAAACTGGCTCATCACACACTATAAATTCCGGATTTGTTATAAGTGCTCTAGCAATACTGATTCGTTGTCTTTGCCCGCCAGAAAATTCATGTGGGTACTTTAGTCTGTCTTCTGCACGTAATCCAACTTTTTCGATAAATTCAATCGCCTTTTCCTGTCTTTCCTTTTTTGAAAGAGATGTTTGGACAAGAAGAGGTTCTTCCACCAATTCAGCTACACTCATCTTGGAATTAAGGGAGCCAAAAGGATCTTGGAAAACCATTTGCATATTTCGTCGATAAGGACGGAATTGGTTTCTTTTCATGCTCGTGATATTTGTGTCCTTATAAAGAATAGATCCTTCGGTGGCATCAATCAGTTTAAGAATAACCCTGCCTAAAGTTGATTTACCAGATCCTGATTCACCTACAATTCCCAGCGTTTCTCCTTTATTAATGGATAAAGATATGTCGTCAACAGCCTTTAGGTGACCAATAGTTCGTTTAAAAACGCCCCCCTTTATCGGAAAGTATTTTTTAATATTCCGAACATTTAAGATAGGAGAATCTGCAATATTTTTATTTTGTTTAGTCATTCCTCCACCTCCGAAGGATAAAGATGACACCGAACTTTGTGCTCTGATTCAATGTCTGACAAGGATGGGTTATGTGAAAGGCATTGTTCCATCACGTGTGGACAACGTGTAGAAAAGCGACAACCAGCCGGGAAGTCATAAGCTGGTGGAACGGTACCTTTGATTGTTCCAAGTCGGGCTACGTCCTTATCTACCATAGGTAAGCTAGCCAATAAGCCTTGAGTATATGGATGTTTTGGCGATTCTAGCAATACATCCACCGTGGATTCCTCCACAATTTGGCCTCCGTACATTACCATTACGCGATCAGCATACTGGGAAACGACTCCTACATCATGTGTGATCAAGAGAAGTGCCATCTCAAATCTTTCTTTCATCTCCTTCATTAAATCAAGAATTTGTGCTTGGATCGTTACATCAAGTGCAGTAGTAGGTTCATCCGCAATCAATAGCTTAGGATCACATGAAATAGCCATGGCGATCATAACGCGCTGACGCATCCCGCCTGATAGCTGGTGAGGATATTCCTTCATCATTTCTTCCGCCCTTGATAATCCAACTAGCTTTAAAAGATCAACAGCATGCTGATGTGCTTCCTGTTTGTTCATTTTTTTATGTTTCCGTATAATTTCGGTAATTTGATTACCAATGGTGAATACAGGATTTAATGCTGTCATGGGCTCTTGAAAGATCATTGCTATATCATTACCTCGTATCTTTGTCATTTGCTTGGCGTTATAATTGGTAATCTCCTCCCCATTCAGCGTGATTTTGCCGCCCTCAATTCTGCCGGGCTTGTTAATTAATTGCATGATGGAAAGGGCACTTATACTTTTGCCACTTCCAGATTCTCCAACTAGTGCAACCGTCTCACCAGGAGAAATTTTGAAAGAAATATCATCCACTGCTTTAGCAGTTCTACCTTCTTCTAAATGAAAATATGTCTTTAAATTATCAACTTGCAACACGTCTTGCTGTATCATGTAAACACCCCAATCTCCAATTAATAGAGGGAAATACCCAGTAACTAAAAAAAATAGAATGATTCGTATAAACTATGAGTTAGACTTGTATAATATTCTTATTTGAAGAAGGGAAAAGATAAAAATTTAGGTAGGAAGTTAGGTGTATATAGAAACAAAGACCTATAGATTGGTGGGGATTTTAAGAAGAGTGAACTGCACGTCAACAAGGTGATGAAGTGCAAAATGAGAAGAAATCTTGCTTAAATTGCATGTCAACAAGGTGATGAAGTGCAAAATGAGAAGAAAACTTGCTTAAACTGCACGTCATCGAGGTGATGAAGTGCAAAATGAGAAGAAATCTTGCTTGAACTGCACGTCATCAAGGTGATGAAGTGCAAAATGAGAAGAAACCTTGCTTGAACTGCACGTCATCAAGGTGATGAAGTGCAAAATGAGAAGAAACCTTGCTTAAACTGCACGTCATCGGATTTGCATTCGCTCCTATCTAATAAACAAACTCCCGAGCTTTTATAACCTCGAGAGTTTTGTTAGGAAGAATTTATTTGGTTGCGATAAATAAGTTTCACCAAGACCCATTTGATAATCCAGCCTACAGCAAGACCAACTGGGAGAGAGAGCATAGGGAGCCACATTGGTCCAATTAATGTGCCAAAAATCCTAAAAACGGGAGAGAATATGAGACCAAGCGTAACAAAGTATGCGGAAAACACAAGTGGTAAGTAGGCAAAAGCTTTTCTGCCTCCACCAGCATCCTTATAAGCATCCCAAATACCGAAAAAGTAGAGACAGGGGTAAAACATCAACCAAAGATAATTCGTTTGTTCAATGGCTTCTTCAATTCTAAAATGAAAGCTTAAGATGATGATTCGATTGAAGTTTCCCATAATATTAATAAGAAATTCTAAAGCCATAAGCGTGAGCCCTTTTACATACTTTTTATTTAACAATTGCCCAAACCCCGGTAAGGCAATGCTCCATAACACAGCTTCTAGTTTTTTGCTCTTTTCCTTAAGAGTCGTTTCCATAGGCACACCTATTTCGCCAGTTCTTTTCTGTCAGCTGCAATAGGGGGCTGTTCCATCCAACCTTTGTCAATTAAAATATTTGCAGATTCATTTGCATACTTAGAGATATCTGCAATCAGTCGAGTATATTGTAAGGCTAAATCATGGCGGGGGCTGGTAGATAGTGAAACACCGTACTGGCCAATGCTTGAATTAATTAATGCCGTCACGATATACATCATGAACTTATCAGAGAATGGGGCAGTCGTAGAAGTCGTTACCTCTGATGTCATCATTGTTGAGCCTTGATCCATGTTATCATCGCGTAGCAATGTCGTAAAAATAGATAGGTGTTTTTCTGATATATCTCTTCCTTTTTCGAAAAAGCTCCTTAATTCCTTAGAAGTAGCAACTTGACTAAACCCAGTAATGAGGGCATGACCAAGGGCATTACGCTGAGAATGAAAATTGAGATTGCTTATCTCCATACCAAGTAATGGGCGCCTTTTACCGAACCAGCCTGAAAGAAAGCTATCCTTCTTTACAAATTCTATCTCCGCTGGAACAGGAAGTACTGGTTTTTTTGTATATAACCCTTTTCGTTTGGTAAGTTCCTTTGTATTCAGATGGAGCTTTTTTGCCGAATCTAAACATTTGGAAAAAAATTGAACGATATCTTGACGTTCAGATACAGATAATGCCGTGCTATATGTGTTTAACGAAATAATGAACATATTAAAAATATACTCGAGATATAAGGAATCAGAAAATAGTCTTGGTGCATTTTTTTGCACGTCTTCTTCTGTAAATCCCTTTGGAATTGGATAGTTATCAGCTCGAAAAAAGGCACTAATCTCACCAAGCTCCTGTTCCGCAAGTGATTTGCACTCTTCTAGTAGTACTTTTATATCCTGGTCTTCAACATGCTCGAGAAAGTAGCTTAACCCTACTTTTGCCACGGTATTATTTTGATAAATGGCCCATAGGTTGGATATTTCTGATGCAGTCAGTTGTTTCGTTATTTGCTTTTCTCCCATGTTAATCTCTACCTTTCTCAATTAAATCTTTTCTATCCACCATCCTCGGAGGCTCTTCAAACCAATCGTTATCAATCATTAGTTTTATACCTTCTTCTGCATAAAAAGCTATTTCACCACTAAGTTTTGCGTATAGCGTTGCAATATCGCGTCTAGCATTAGTTGAAATGCTCATTCCATAAAATGCAATTCCTTGTGTGATCATGCCAATTGTATAGAATAACATTAGCTTATCGGAAAATGGACTCACCTGAGAAGATTCGGTTACAAAGCTATCAGAGCCCATTGGAACAGGAATATAGCTTTTCTCTAAGTAGTTTGAAAAACTGGATACATGCTTTTGGGCTATGTTATTCCCTTTTAATAAGTAAGCTTTTATTTCTTTTGATTCAGTAACTTGAGCAAAACCTAATATCGTTGCAGCTCCTAGTACGTTACGTTCAATATTTGAGTAAAATTGAGCGATTTCAACAGCAAGTAAAGGTCGCTTATCACCAAACCAACCGTTTAAAAAGCTATCTTTCTTTACAAAGTTCACTGTATCAGATGTAGGGATGTTAGGTGGAGAAACGTACACTCCTTTAGTTTGAGCAATTTTCACGGCTTGCATATGCACTGAGTTAGCTTTACTTAAAGATTCTGTATAAAACCTGTATATGTCTTCATGAGAGCTTTGTGAAATAGCATTAGTACAGTGTGTCATTACAAGAATGTGCAGATTGATGGCGAAGTGTAGCATATACGTATCCGAGTATAAACGAGGTGCTTTTATGTTGACATCCTGTTCTGAAAAACCCTTGGGAACAGGAGATGCACTCTCTGTAAGTAATTGACTTGTAGTTTCTAACGCAAATGTCGATAAATCATAAGCATTATTCAGTAAACCCCGAATATCCTCATCCTCCACATTTTCTTTAAAATAAGTGAGCATCGCAGTGCTTGATGAGGCATTCATATACGAAGCCCACAAGTTGGCAATCTCCGAAGCGGTGGCCTTTTTATATTGTTCCATTGACAACATTCCTCCTTTAACCTGGTGAGTATAGTTTGGCATGGAACAATCGTTTTATACACGTCTTGAAATAAGGGGGGAAATGTCGCTGTATAAATTTACTCCTTTACGGGAAAAAAAAGGAAAGGCCATGCTGTGGACGAGGGAGTGAGATTATGGGGCGAAATATCTTTAGAAGACGCAAAATGAGACAAGAGTCCACTGAGGGAGAGAGCTTTTCAGCAGAACTTGGTACGGATCTTGACAAAAATTTGCAGGATTTGCAAGTTATGATTGGAAGTCCTGGTGATTTGGTAATACGTAGAGTAACACTCGGTGTAAATGTAAATGCAGCAGTCGCCTTTATTAGTGGTTTAAGTAACAAAGAAGCCATACATAACGACTTAATTAAAAATATGCAACGAAATAGAGAGAAGGAAGCTGGTAGTGACACTCCGGATGAACTACTCAAACAGATGCAGCTTGACCTTATCAGTATCGGCAGTGTGGAGAACACAAATTCCTTAGATAAATTAACGATTGACTTACTTTCAGGAAAGTCGGTTGTCTATGTGGACGGGGCAGCAGAGGTCCTTCTCTTGGGAACAGAAAAGTGGGAAACTCGATCCATTGATGAACCTATTTCAGAGTCCCTTATTAGAGGACCTAGAGAAGGTTTTGTAGAAAATTTACAGACGAATATGATGCTTATTCGCCGGCACATTCGGGATCCGAACCTCCGTTTTGATACAAATGAAGTAGGGAGAAGATCTAAGAAAAAGCTGGTTGTTTGCTATATGGAAGGTATAGCAAACCCTGACATAATCAAGGAAGTAAATCACCGACTTTCATCCATAGATATGGACGGTGCAATGGAATCAGGCTATATCGAGCAATGGATAGAAGATAGTTATCTGTCTCCTTTTCCCCAAATGGATAATACAGAGCGTCCGGATAAAGTAGCATCCTCTGTGCTACAAGGGAAGGTGGGTATACTGTTAGACGGTAGCCCGTTTGCATTAATTGCCCCTATTACGATTGCTAATGCCTTTAAGTCTCCAGAAGATTACTATGACCGCTGGTTAATTGGCACATTCTTAAGGTTTATTCGATATATAGGAGCATTTATTACAATGTTTCTTCCGGCACTCTATATTGCACTCGTTTCCTATCATCAAGGGATGATCCCGTCGCAACTGGCTTTTTCCATTGCGGCAACTCGAGAAGGAGTCCCATTTCCAGCTTTTGTAGAGGCGATTATTATGGGAATAACAATGGAACTTTTGCGTGAGGCAGGTGCAAGGTTGCCAAGGACTATTGGGCAAACAATTGGAATAGTTGGTGGACTTGTAATTGGCGAGGCTGCAGTAAGTGCTGGGATTGTCAGTCCAATTATGGTGATTGTTGTTGCTCTTACTGCGGTGGCATCATTTACAATTCCTCTGTATAGTGTGGCGATATCTTTCCGCCTCCTCCGCTTTGGGTTCATGATTGCTGCTGCTGTACTAGGGTTGTATGGGATTGTGCTTGTTTATATCATGATAAATATACACATTGTAAATTTGAAAAGCATGGGTGTTCCATACTCTACTCCGTTTGCCCCAACTTTCATTAAAGACTGGAAGGACTTGGTATTGAGAGGGCCTATCCCAATGATGAATGAACGGCCGAGAAATCTTCAACCAAAGGACAAAAGGTCTGGAAATTTAAGGAGGTAAACAAGAGTGAAAGATTTTAAATACGCGGACGAAAAAATCAGTTCGCGAGAGATCATGATTGCTTTACCTGCCATAACGGTGGGGGTAGGTATCCTTTCTTTACCCCGTGAAATCGCATTATTAACGATTGGTGTTGATGGATGGATTGCAATCCTAATAGCCGGTGCTGTGATCACAATCATCACATGGATAACTGCTAAGCTAGCTGCCAGCTATCCTGGTGAATCCTTCCTATCCTATGCTTCAAAGCTTGTTACAAAGCCTGTTGCTATTCTTTTTACTATCACCTTAATCTTGCAAAGCCTCCTGCTAAGTGCCTATGTCATACGGGTCATTGCAGACATTGCGAAAACGTATCTATTTGACAGGACTCCTGTTGAAGTGGTTTCCCTCACTTTTCTTCTAGTTGTCGTTTATGCGGTCTCTGGTACCCGAGCGGGATTGTTTCGCTTAAACATGTTATTTTTCCCGATCATTGTTTTAATTACATTCGCATTAGCAATGTTTTCATTAGGATGGTTTGAAATTGAAAATTATTTCCCCATTTTTAAGACAGGGTTGATGGATCACCTAAAAGCGGCTGAATTAAGTAGTCTGTCGTTTGTCGGTTTTAATGTTCTTTTCTTTTACATTGCCATTGTGAAAGATACAGAGAAGGCACCCAAAGCGTCAATTTATGGAATGCTTATCGTGGTTTCTTTATATTTTCTAATTTTCTTAGTGAATTTAGGTGTGTTTGGAAATGCCGTTACAGGAAACCTCGTGTATCCATTGATTGAGCTAGCAAAGGAAATTGAAATACCAGGAGGTTTTTTTGAACGCTTTGATTCCTTCTTTTTTGTTATATGGATTATGTCTATTTTTAACACAGTTGCTATGTCAGTGGATGTTAGTATCTATGCATTTCAATCCATATTAAACCTAAAGAAAATCACTTATCTTTTTTGTGTGGCTCCAATTATTTACATTATCGGGATGGTACCAGAAGGGGCTTTAGAAGTTGGAAAGTTTGGAACCTTTATCGGGTATTTTGGTATTATCTCTTCTTCGAGCATTGCCATAATCCTTTTCACTATATCCAAAATCAAGGGAGGGAGGAACCAACCAAATGCTACTAAGTAAAAAATTGAATCTACTTCTCCTTACTATGTCTATCTTCCTAGCCGGCTGTTGGGATAGGATAGATATAGAAGAACGCGGATTTGTGATTGGTACGGCTCTCGATTTAGCTGACCAAAAATCCAACGAGGATTATGAGGTAATAATGACAAACCAATTTGTTATTCCAGCCGGATTAGGTTCTATTACAGAAGGTAGTGGTGGCCAAGAGGCATTCATGAATATATCGGAAACTGGCACTAGCTTGTTTCGAACCAATCGAAAATTTTCACAACTTAATAGCCAAGTGCCATTTTACCAACATTTAAAGGTTCTTCTCATCTCAGATGAGGTTATGAAGCAACCAAATCTTTTCTCTGATATGATGGATTTCTATATTCGCGATCATGCGATGAGAAGATCGATTCGCTTAGTAGTGGCAGAGGGAGAAGCGAGGGATATATTAAATTTAAAACCTAAAAACGTTAACGTACCATCAATGTATTTAGACGATTTAATGGAGAATGTAGATAGGAATACAAGCACCATTAAACCGGTACATGTAGGGGAAGTTCAAGAATTAATTTTAAACGAGCAAAGCTATGTACTTCCAATCGTGAAAAAGGCAGGTGACCAAGCAGAGTATGGGAACGTTGTAGTAATAAATGGAGAATCCAACCAAATGGTAGGTTCTCTTGATGAGGAGGAAACTGCTGGGCTGGGTTTTGTTAATGGACATACAGAGGGTGGGGTTTTAGAAATACAGGTGGACGATGATCTTATAGCTATTGAGATCACCGAGATAAAGCAAAATATGAATATTAAAAACAGGCAAAAGGATCAGTTACGGGTTGGTATATCCATTGATATTAAAGGGAATATTGCAGAACATTTTGGTGGCAGGAGTGTTTTGAAAGAACAGTATGTAAATAAAATTGAAAAATCGGCAGAAAAAAAAGTCAAGGAATTGGTTGGGAACACGATAGAGGAAGTGCAAGGAGAGCTCAATACAGATGTTCTGGGAATAGGTAAAACACTTTACAAATTTCACTATGATTTTTGGCAAAAAATAAAGAACGACTGGGAAAAAGGAGAGAATTACTTTTCAAGTGCCGTTATTGATGTCAATGCAAACGTTGAAATAGATAGAGTAGGATCGAATGATCGAATAAAAATGAGTGAAGGAGGATGAAGCCTTGTTTCAAACCATGTTAGATAGGCTTCCTAGTTGGGTTGTTTTTTTTAACGCCTCATTAGCTTTTATTATTCCATTCCTCATTTATCTTGCAAACAAGAAGCTACATGACATGGGGGACCCAAAGTGGAAGAAAATAAATGATAAAAAAGACAGATAGTAGACCCGCTTTTGGTAATGGTACAATAAAAGATGAAGCTTGTATGTAAAGGAGAGAAGAACATGGATATACAAGAATTCATAAAAATGGATGGCACTGAGATGGCGGAAAAAGTTCATCGTAAAGAGGTAAAGCCCAGTGAATTATTAGAACTCAGTTTTGTACAATTAGAAAAGGTGAACCCGGACCTTAATGCCGTCATTTATTCTAGAAAGGAGAAGGCTTTATCAGAAGCTGATCGCTTTTTCTCGGCAGCACAGCCATTTGCCGGTGTACCCGTTTTACTAAAGGAAACGCAGCGTTTGGCTGGGGAGAAATCAACTTCTGGTTCTAGGATTTTACAAGATAATGTAGCAAAGGAAGATGCCAACTTTGTCAGCGAATTTCGTAATGCGGGCTTTCAGTTCATTGGGCATACGAATATACCCGAGTTTGCATTGAAGAATATCACAGAATCTGCATTACATGGGCCAGCACGTAATCCTTGGAACCTTCAACATTCTCCTGGTGGCTCAAGTGGAGGATCGGCAGCAGCTGTAGCTGCAGGAATTGTGCCAATCGCTGGTGCAAGTGACGGAGGAGGTTCAATTCGTATTCCTGCTTCGTTTACGGGGCTATTTGGTTTAAAGCCAACAAGGGGCCGCACCCCAGTAGGACCTGGAGTTGGAAGACAGTGGCAAGGAGCGGCCATCGATTTTGTTCTCACTAGAAGTGTAAGAGACAGTGCTGTGATGCTTGATGTTTTGCAAACCGTCCAACCAGAAGCAGCCTTTCAAACACCATTGTATCCGCAAAAATACAAGGACGCGTTAGAAAAGCCGTTCGACAAAAAGCTACGAATTGCCTTTTCCACGGCCTCGCCAGTTGGGACCCCTGTTTCACCAGAAGCAAAGCAGGCAGTTTTACAAACTGTAAAGTGGCTTGAGTCGGAAGGTCATATCGTAGAAGAACAAACACCCGACATTGATGGTATACAACTAATGCAAAACTATTATGTGATGAATGCTGGTGAAATGGCATCTGTTATGTCACAGCTAGAAAAAACACAGGATAGAGGTTTAACAGAGCTAGACATGGAATTAGAAGCATGGATGCTTTATCAAGCAGGTAAGCATGTTTCTGCTGCAGAATATGCTTTAAGTTTAGCATCATGGGATTACGCTGCTGCACAAGCTGCGATTTTTCATGAAACTTTCGATTTTTATATTACACCAGCAACCGCCTTTTCGGCGCCTATGGTAGGTGAATTAACGGTAGCAGAAAAAGAGGCGAGGATAATGAGGGAAGAAATGCTGCAAGCTGAGCCTACTAAACAGCAGGAACTAATTTACGACATGTTCTTACCAAGCTTAACGTACAGCCCGTATACACAGCTTGCTAACCTCACTGGCCAACCAGCAATGTCCGTACCAGTGCACCTAACAGAGAGTGGTTTGCCGCTTGGTGTTCAAGTTATGGCAGGAAAAGGGGAAGAACACCGATTATTACAGCTTGCTAGGTTTTTAGAAAACTCATCATTATGGGTAGGGGTGAAGCATAACCATTATTATAAGTAGTGGGTTATCTGTTTATTTTACCTAGTAATAATCTTATGAATAATACTAGTTTTATTACTTTTTATAAACGGTTCCCAATTAGGGATATACCCTTTATAATAAAACGTGCGCCTTCATGTTGGTGTTATTTTCAGAATATTATTCATTTAGCAATGAAAAGGGGAGAAGAAATATATGGGGAAAACGAAAAGAGGTTTATTCCAGAAGTCTTTAGACGGGATAGAGTTTCTTGGTAATAAACTACCGCATCCCGTCACATTATTCGCAATATTAGCATTGCTGGTGTTGGTTTTCTCAGCCGTACTTTCTCAGTTGGGAATTAGTGTAGAACATCCCGGTGAAGAAGGAGAAATGGTAGAAATCACGAACCTGCTTAATGCAGAAGGGATTCAATACATTTTCTCTAGTATGACAGATAACTTCATTGGCTTCGCTCCGCTAGGTGTTGTGCTTGTTACAATGCTTGGAATTGGAGTGGCAGAGCGTACTGGATTAATTAGCGCAATGCTTCGTGGCTTTGTTTTATCTGTACCAAACCGTTTTATAACGCTTGGTCTTGTGTTCGCAGGGATTATGTCTAGTGTAGCATCGGATGCAGGTTATGTAGTACTACCACCACTAGGTGCCTTGATTTTTGCTGCGTTAGGCAGACATCCATTAGGTGGACTTGCTGCTGCATTTGCCGGTGTCTCAGCTGGTTTTAGTGCGAACTTATTACTATCTGGAACGGATGTTATGCTTGGAGAGTTAACAATTGCTGCGGCATCTGTTATTGATCCAGCCTATGCAGAAACAATGAACATTGCGATGAACTGGTTCTTCATTGCAGCTTCAGTCTTCGTACTTACTTTAATAGGTACATGGGTGACAGAGAAAATTGTTGAACCTCGCCTAGGAAGCTATAAAGGTGAAGAAACAGAAGAAAACTTAGAAGGATTAAAACCGATTGAGAAAAAAGGGTTAATCTGGGCTGGAGTTTCGCTCCTTATTGGTTTGGGGCTGACTGCGTTACTTATTCTTCCAGAAAATGCACCGATGCGTGGAACAGAAGGGTCAACAATGGATCAGATTGTACAGTCGCCATTCATGAGCTCACTTGTTCCAATTATCGCAATTCTTTTCTTCCTACCAGGACTGGTTTACGGAATGGTGACAAAGGTAGTCCGTAATGATAAAGATGTAGCTGGACAAATGTCTGACACAATGGCATCAATGGGAATGTTCATTGTCCTTGCCTTTACAGCTGGGCAATTTGTTGCATACTTTAATGAATCTAATATGGGTCTAGTGCTTGGTGTCTATGGAGCTGAGTTCCTTGACAGCATCAGTTTAACAGGAATCCCGCTTATTTTAATGTTCATTATAATAACAGCTTTTATCAACCTATTTATTGGTAGTGCTTCAGCAAAATGGGCAATGATGGCACCTATCTTTGTGCCAATCATGATGCAGTTGGGTTACTCTCCAGAGTTGACTCAAATGGCTTACCGTGTAGCGGACTCTACAACCAATATTATTTCGCCATTGATGACTTATTTCGCAATCATTATTGCATTCGCGCAGAAGTATGACAAGAAAATGGGTATTGGAACATTGATTTCAACCATGATACCATATTCTATTTTCTTCCTAATCGGATGGACGATTATGCTCATCATTTGGATGTTATTTGGTATTCCGCTTGGACCAGGTGGACCACTCGAATACCCGAACTAAATCGGATAGAGATTACAAATACAATATACGAAACAGAAGTCGAACGTCATTCGAAAGTTAAGTCGAATGCGTTCGGCTTTTTTGTATATAGAATTTTTGTTTGAAGCGTGACACGGGGGGGATACAGGGAAAATAGAAGCAGAAAGGAGG
Source organism: Oceanobacillus manasiensis (assembly GCF_000724085.1). Taxonomy (GTDB): domain Bacteria; phylum Bacillota; class Bacilli; order Bacillales; family Amphibacillaceae; genus Oceanobacillus_B; species Oceanobacillus_B manasiensis. The sequence continues at coordinate 247,779 of NZ_CCDL010000004.1, read as the reverse complement.
AACCTGTATGACAGCAGAAGTAGCAATTATGAATAAGTTAGGAATGTCTCTAGCAGCTGACAGTGCCATTACGAGTGGAAGAGATGGTGTGCAGAAGGTATACAATTCAGCTAATAAGCTCTTCTCCATTTCAAACGATCACTCTGTCGGAATAATGGTTTATGGGGCAGCATCTTTTATGGAAGTACCATGGGATGTAATCATTAAATCCTATCGTGATTATGTTGGAGATAAAAAGCTTCGATACCTGTCATCCTATATGGAAGACTTTATCGCATTCATTAAGCAGGACGGAAGGTTTAATGTGAAAGAAATGGAAGAAGTTATTATTTATCGATCCTATTCAGATAACCTCAAACGTTTAATAAAAACTGTAGAGGAAGAATTGGAAGAGGAGAGACAGCAAGGGAATGAGGTCACCGATGACGATGCGACAAGGTTATTGGCCAACCAGATTGATAAGGTAAAGAAAGAGTATGAAGAAAAAGAAGAGATTTATATAGATATGGACTTAGATATTTTTAAACAAGAATTTCATAAGGTGATTCAAGAGGTGAATGACGATTTTATTTCATACAACATTCCTGATCACATAAGAGAAAAACTATCCAGGTTTGTCTTTGAAGTTGTACGAAAAGATTATTTTAGCTTGGGGAGTACAGGACTGGTCATCGCTGGATTCGGGGAAGAAGAAATATTCCCCCAATTGTTAAATTACCGCTTGGAAGGCTTTGTTTTCGGTCAATTAAAGTATAAAAAGGTATTAGAGAAAAAGATTAGCTATTCAAATAGTAAAGATAGTGGAACTGCTGCTATTACACCATTCGCGCAAAGAGAAATGGTGGATTCCTTTATGGGTGGAATTGAACCCAATATGGAGGATGCCATACTAGGGATCGTGCACAAAGTTCTTTCTACCTATCATCAACAAGTAGAAAACTATTTGCAACTTTCTCTAACAGAAGAACAGGTTAGCAAAATGGAAAAAATGGGTAATGACGTATATGAGTCTATAGAAGACGCTGTGGACGAGTACAGACAGTCAAACTATATTACTCCTTTATTGGGAATTGTTCGTTCCCTTCCTAAGGAGGAACTAGCTGACATGGCAGAGGCGCTAGTTAATTTAACGTCCTTCAAGCGTCGGGTATCTAGAGCCACAGAGTCAGTCGGTCCACCAGTTGATGTAGCTGTCATCACAAAGGGAGACGGTTTTGTCTGGGTAAAGCGTAAAAATTATATTGACCCCGTTTTAAATAACTAGATGTATGTATGGTTATTATTTTTGGGAAGGAGTTGTAGAGGCCATGATCCTGCGCAGTAAATCGGATAACGAAGGATATTTTAATATCCCGCAAAGTGATCGACAGGATTTCCAGCTGGAAGATAAAGAAAAGGAAGAGAAGGATAATGCAGCAGAGAAAGCACTAGAAAAAATTAAGAAAAAAATAGAAAAACCCTGATATGGAAAGGCTTAAAGGGAGTTCAGAAAAAATCTCAAGAAAAACGTTTAATTATATGTTTACGTGGAATCACAATAACTGTAGGCGAAGACAAAAGCCAAAAATTATTGGGAGGAGATGTTAAACATGGCTAAGAACAATAACAATAATGGAAAAATGTCTCGCGAGCAAGCAGGACAAAAAGGCGGAAATAAAACAGCACGAAATCACGATCAAGAATTCTATCAAGATATCGGAGAAAAAGGCGGAAACACTACTGCACAAAATCATGACAAAGAATTCTATGAAGAGATCGGCCAAAAAGGTGGAAAAGCTACTTCTCGTAACCATGACCAAGAATTTTATGAAGAAATTGGTTCAAAGGGCGGAAAAGAAAGAGCTCGCCAAAACGACAATAACAACAATAGCTAAAAGTTGAACAAGTCTTTAAAAACACATGATTAGAAAAGCTAAAATGAGGACACTTTTTATCTACAAACTGAGAGGAGATGTTAAACATGGCTAAGAACAATAACAAGAACAACAATGAAAAAATGTCTCTAGAACAAGCAGGACAAAAAGGTGGAAACAAAACAGCAAGAAATCATGACAAAGAATTCTATCAAGATATCGGACAAAAAGGCGGAGAAACAACCTCCCAGAATCATGACAAAGAATTCTATCAAGATATCGGTCAAAAAGGCGGAGAAACAACTTCCCAAAATCATGATCAAGACTTTTATCAAGATATTGGGCAAAAAGGCGGAGAGACAACCTCTAAAAACCATGATAAAGAATTCTATGAAGAAATCGGTCAAAAAGGTGGAAACTCTCGCGCCAACAACAATAATCAACAACGCAACAATAACAACAACAATTCTTAATGTCAATAGATAAGTTTAAGAGAGAGAAGCATTGTGCTTCTCTCTCTTTTTGTGTTTATACATGCGATTAAAAGGTATCAGAAAACTTCCATTCCTGTGTATGTGAATCTATGAAATTGTATATAATAGGAATGTATTGCTATAGAAGATGTCTTTTCTTCATAGGTCTTTTTTAGTATAGTTATAGTATATATCGTATTGTTTAGTACGTTATACAAATTATCATATTACGAATTAGTCAGAGAGGGGTTCACAATTGATGCAGGAAACCTTTGTTTATAACCAACGAATAGGGGATGTGCTCGAAAATATAAGAAGGGTTATGATAGGAAAAGAGGAAGCAGCCACCTTAAGTCTAGTAGCTTTGTTAGCACAGGGTCATGTACTACTAGAAGATGTACCGGGTGTGGGTAAAACAATGCTCGTACGTACTTTGGCGAAATCCTTGGATTGTGATTTCCGCAGAATCCAGTTTACTCCAGACCTACTACCCTCTGATGTTACCGGCATCTCTATTTATAACCCCAAGGAACTAGAGTTTGAGTTTCGTGGTGGACCGATACTTGGCAATATTATTCTAGCAGATGAAATAAACCGTACCTCTCCTAAGACACAGTCATCACTCCTTGAAGCAATGGAAGAAAAAAATGTTACCGTTGATGGGAATACGCTTCCACTACAAAAGCCATTTTTCGTTATGGCTACACAGAACCCTATTGAGTATGAAGGAACATACCCTTTACCTGAAGCCCAGTTGGATCGTTTTATTTTAAAGCTAAAGATGGGTTACCCGACGTTTGCCGAAGAACTGGAAATGCTGGATAGAACAGGCGGGGAACATCCAATTGAATCCATAAGTGCGGTGATGTCTCGTGAAGAATTGATTCAGATTCAGGAAGAGGTTAAACAAGTTTATATAGATAAGAATGTACAACATTATATCCTCAATCTAGTCTCAAGTACACGTGCTAATGCAGCCATTTATTTAGGTGTCAGTCCACGTGGCTCGATTGCCTTAATGCGTGCATCTAAGGCGTTTGCTTATATTAATGGAAGAGATTATGTTATTCCTGATGATGTGAAACACCTTGCTCCGTATGTGCTTGCACATCGAGTTATTTTGACTTCAGAAGCAAAATATGATGGCACGACAAGTGAGCAGGTCATAGAATCTATTATTAAAAATGTTCACATCCCGATTCGGAAGGAATTTACTTAATGAAGGAAAACCTTAAGTTCGTCGGAAATTTCGCTTTTATAATTTTTCTACTGGTTTCGCTCTTTGCCTATGCCATGTTTCAAGGAGGGTTTGTAAGCTGGTTTTTGTTTTATTCCTTTTTACCATTGGGCATATACCATATTAGTTTACTTCTTTATCCAATGCGGAACTGGAAGGTATCGAGAAAGCTATCCCGCCATGTCATACAGGCGGGTGACGGTATAGATGTCACCATTCATGTGAAACGGACTATTCCTTTCCCGCTGTATTTTTGTGTTTGCGAGGAAGTTTTTCCTGACTCACTTCACCGGATTGATAGTCGCAAGGAAAAGTACCGATTTATGAAGAATCCAGAAAAGCTATTTAAGAAACGAGAGATTAAGAGGATTGTCTTTCCTTATTTTAAAAAGGAGTTTGAATTAACTTATTCAATGAAACAAATCCCACGAGGAGAACACCAGCTAAACGATATTCGGATCCGAACGGGAGATGTTTTTGGAATGGTGAAAAAGGATTTTGTATTTACGGTAGAAGATCAACTAATCGCATACCCTAATGCAAGGCCTGTGAAGCTGGACAAACAATTGAGCAGTTTTGGCCAAGGATCGGTTTCCTCTACACAATCGTTGCAATTAAAGAATACTAATGTTGCAACAGGGATTAGGGAATACATGCCTGGTGACAAGTTTTCCTGGATTGACTGGAAACAGACAGCTAAAAAGAACACCATGATTACAAAAGAATTTGAACAGGAAAAAAGCACAGAAATATTACTCGTATTAGATAGTTGTTCCTACGAAGACGGTAACCATGTTACCTATGAAGCAACGTTGGAGTTAACTATTTCGCTTATGCACGAACTTCAAAAACAAGGGTCAGAAGTTGGCTTACTAACAATTGGAGAAGAATCTGTACATGTTCCAGTGCATAATGAACCAAAAAAGAAAGAGTTGGTAAGGCAGCACTTGACCAGGCTTCAACCAGGAGGGGTTAAGCCATTCTCTCTAAAGTTAAAGGAAGAGTTGATTAAACTAGACAGCGGGAATATCGTCATGTTGATTACAAGTAACATCGATCAAGGTTTTAATGATATGACCAAAAAATTAAAACAACGGATGAAACGAATTGTGATCCTTTATGTACCAACCTATGGAAATATTTCAGAAACAGAGCGAATTGCATTAGAAAGATATCGATTCGAAGGGGTATCCTTTTGCTTATTAACCGAAGCTGAATTCTTAACAAATCCCCTTGAGGTGAGCAATATATGAGAAATACGACAGATCAAAAATCATTTTTTTACGTGTCTCTTCTGTATCTTTGTGGGTTCTTTTTATTCCTGGAATGGCTTTATCCCCTTCAAGACATCACAGATACAACAGGGCTTAGCGTATTTATTTTCTACGCAGTGTTTTGCTTCACGCTTTCTATATTTCAGATTAAATGGTGGGTTTCCTTTCTTTTAAAAGGGATGGGCATGTTAATTGCGCTAAACCTATTATTTATAACTTCCGGTTTATTGTCACCAGAATGGTTTACCCTTTTATTACAAGACACCATGCATAACATCATTGCTCTTTTCGGTCGTGAGTGGTTTGCGCTGACTCCATTATTTCGTAGTGGGCTCTTTCTTCTACTAATTTGGCTGATGAGCTATCTGTTACATTATTGGTTTGTCGTCATGAAACGAGTCCTCCTATTTGTGTTATTAACCTTTATTTACTTGGCAGTACTCGATACCTTCACCATTTACGATGGTGGTATGGCAATAGTTAGAACCTTCTTTCTTGCCTTTGTCGCCTTGGGTATGGCAAACCTAATGAAAGAAATGAGTAGAGAGTCAACCCGCTTACATAGGATGAGAAAAAATCCTATTTGGATACTTCCTTTGATTGCGATGGTGCTTTTTTCTACATTAGTCGGGTTTGCGGCACCAAAGCTTTCCCCACAATGGCCAGATCCCGTTCCTTTTATTAAAAGTACTGCTGAAAATGCAGGAAATCTTGAGGGCGGGGTGCAAAAAGTTGGGTATGGAGAAGATGACTCACAATTAGGTGGTTCTTTTGTTCAGGACTACACACCCGTTTTTGAAGCAGTTGCTGAAGATGATCACTATTGGCATATTGAAAGCAAGGATGTTTATACAGGAAAGGGCTGGGAAAGTTCCTCTAGTGGAGGCTACAGCCAGTTGGATAATGGCTCAGATTGGGAGATAACACGTACTTTTCTCTCCAGTGTAGAAACAGCATGGCGGGAGGCGGAAGTTGAATTCCTTGGTAATGTTTCTATTAAAAAGTTAGTCTATCCTTATGGAATTACTAGTGCCTATTCTTATGATATGCCTGATTTCTTCTACGATGTGGAGACCACTGCTATACAGCCAAGAATTGACGGTGAGGATGTAAGTTTAGACAGATATAGTTTATTTTATCAGCAGCCAACATTTTCTTTAAATGATTTAAGAGAAGCAGGTAATAATGATCCATTCCTTGATGATCAATATACAAGTCTTCCTGACATTCCTGACAGGGTAGGCGAGTTAGCAGAGGAAATAACGGATGCTTTTGACACAAGGTACGAAAAAGTAAAAGCAGTGGAACAGTATTTTGGTACAAACGGGTTTACTTATCAAACCACTGACGTTCCGGTACCTGATGAAGATGAAGATTATGTAGATCAATTTTTATTTGAATCACAGGTCGGGTATTGTGACAATTATTCTACTTCAATGGTCGTCTTACTGCGTTCGCTTGATATACCCGCAAGATGGGCAAAGGGATTTACGAGTGGGGAAGTAAAAGATTTCAACATTGGTCATAACGGGAAACAAGATCTGTACGAAGTAACGAATGCTAATGCCCATTCATGGGTAGAAGTTTATTTCCCTGAAATTGGTTGGGTACCGTTTGAACCAACACAAGGGTTCTCTAACCCTACGGACTTTCAGACAGATTTTGATAACAATGAGCTCAATCAAGACGATGCCCCTGAAACACCAGAACAACCTGAAGACAGAGAGCAACCAGAACAGGATGTAGAAGAAGAGGATGAAACAGAAGCAGCGGCGGCGAATAACAAGGATGATTCCACATTCCAATTTAATTGGTTATACGTTACGATAATTGCTGTCGTGATCGGCGTTCTTCTATTCATTGGATACCGGAAGAGGTTTCGCTTGCAATCCAAGCTTGTCGCAAAAAAACTAGACAAATCAGAGGGGCCTGAAGGATTCCAAGATGCCTATCATTTTCTAGTGAAACTTTTAAAACATGAGGGTGTTCAAAAGCAACCAGAACAGACATTGAGAGAATATGCATTACAGGTAGATAAAGCCTATTATACAAATGATATGAAAAAGCTGACTTTCCATTATGAACAAATGTTATATCAAAAAGAATACAACCATGCTACAAATCATGATTTAACACAATTATGGAAAGATTTAATCAAACGGATATTAGGTTGACCTGTTTGTAGAAGGTTAGTAGAATAAAAAAGTAATACAATTTAATTATACAAATTATATGCCTTTCGTATATCCTCGATAATATGGTTCGAAAGTTTCTACCGGAGCACCGTAAACGCTCTGACTATGAAGGCAGAATTCTATAGGTACGTGTGTAAGAAGCCTGGATTTCTGCCTTTTTGCAGCTTTTTAGCTGTGGGAAGCTGGAGATCTGGGCTTTTTTACTATTATGGGGGCTTACAATTTTGCGACAGATAGGAGAAAGTAAATGGAAAATAATGAAATGATTCTTGTACTTGATTTTGGAAGCCAATATAACCAACTTATAACGAGACGAATCAGGGAACTAGGTGTCTATAGTGAACTGCATTCACATAAACTGACTGCAGAAGCAATCAAACGCATGAACCCGAAAGGAATTATTCTATCTGGTGGTCCTCACAGTGTATATGATGAAAATAGTTTCCGCTGTGATCAAGGGATCTTTGACCTGGATATTCCAATTCTTGGGATTTGCTATGGAATGCAACTTATGGCCCTACATTACGGAGGAAAAGTGGAGAAAGCTAAGAACCGCGAGTACGGTAAAGCACTTATCGACGTAAAGGATCAGCCAGTTCTTTTCCAGAGTACACCAGAACAGCAAACGGTTTGGATGAGTCATGGTGACAAAGTAATCGAAGTACCAGAGAACTTCCAAATTGATGCAACAAGCCCATCCACGCCAATTGCTGCAATGAGCCAACCTTCTAAAAAGCTTTATGGCGTGCAGTATCATCCAGAAGTGCGTAACTCAGAGTATGGTAATGATTTATTAAAACAGTTTGTCTATGAAGTATGTAAGAGTGAGGGAGACTGGTCGATAGAAAACTTCATAGAGATGGAGATAGAGAAAATCCAAGAAAAAGTTGGAGACAGCAATGTTTTATGTGCGTTGAGCGGCGGTGTGGATTCTTCGGTTGTTGCAGCTTTAATCCATAAGGCGATTGGTGACCAGCTAACTTGTATTTTCGTTGACCATGGTTTACTTCGTAAAAATGAAGCGGATGATGTGATGAAAGTATTCGCCGATGACTTCAATATGAATATTATCAAGGTGGATGCCAAAGATAGGTTCTTATCCAAGCTAAAAGGTGTAGATGATCCAGAGAAAAAACGGAAAATCATCGGCAACGAATTCATCTACGTGTTTGATGATGAAGCAGCTAAATTAGAAAATATGGATTTCCTTGCTCAGGGAACCCTTTATACAGATATTATTGAAAGTGGTACAGAAACTGCTCAAACGATTAAGTCCCATCATAATGTTGGTGGCTTACCTGAAAACATGCAGTTCGAACTTATCGAGCCGTTGAATACATTATTCAAGGATGAAGTACGTGAATTAGGCTCCCAACTAGGGATTCCGGATCGTATTGTATGGCGTCAGCCTTTTCCAGGACCTGGACTTGCTATTAGAGTATTGGGCGAAGTAACAGAGGATAAACTGAAGATCGTTCGCGAATCTGACGCAATCCTTCGTGAGGAAATTGCTGCTGCAGGCCTTGACCGTGATATTTGGCAGTACTTCACTGTACTTCCTAACATCATGAGTGTTGGCGTAATGGGGGATGCTCGGACTTATGACCACACGATCGGTATTCGTGCAGTAACTTCCATTGATGGCATGACATCTGATTGGGCTAGAATTCCATGGGATGTGCTTGAGAAAGTTTCCACAAGACTGGTCAATGATGTCCAGCACATTAACCGTGTAGTGTATGACGTAACTTCTAAGCCACCTGCTACTATTGAGTGGGAGTAAAGAGCTAACTTGATTTGAGAGAGAACGCCTATTTAACAGTGTTTATCTTAATCTTAAATTGACAAATTGGTATAAAATAATATTGCTCACTACCAAAACCCCTGCCAAAAAAGTGGCAGGGGTTATTTTGGATATTCGGGTTATCGTGTAAAATTAATTATTGTATATTAAAATGTTGTTGGAAGGTTTGGAGTAGTAGAAAATAATATTCATCACACAAACTTTTTTATAAAAACCAAACTTAAATCTTCTAGATAAGAAACCATTTTGAACAACATTTTTTCAAAATGGTTTCTTTTTTATTTATAGTAAAACATGGGTTTGGGAGGTGTTTATGATCAAACTTATTTTAAAGCTACAAGTTTATAAGATATTTTGAAATTCATTCTCAACCTTATTAACTGCTGTATTTTTCACTTCTCTTACTAAAAGCTTCTTCTGATCCTTCCATAATGTCTAATATTGCTTTTTTTACACAAGGATTATCTAACCCTCCATCAGTCCTTAATTTTCCTTTTCCGTCATCAGTACGTAAAGCATATACCAATTCAGCGTCGCCATTTACAGGCAAATTGGCATTATGCGAAACTAAAATAATTTGGCGTCTATATTTAATTTTCCTAATAATGGGTACAAGTTCATTGTAAATAAAATCGGAGTCAAGCTCATCTTCAGGCTGGTCAATTATAATAGGCCCGTTGCCGTGAGTGAAAAGTAAGGTTAATATGGCTGTATTCTTTTGACCGTCTGATAATCCGTTGTCTAAAAGTGACCCAGCTCTTGAACCATCATTTCTATACAAAGTAATATCGATAGCATCATTAATTCTCTTTGTTCTAAGTGTTTCCCATTCCTCAAAATTATCATTAATATGCTTCTTTAACTCATCATAATAGGGAGTTAATGACTGTGGAATACTAGTATCATCATCTAACCATTTTTGAAGTATATTCCAAGGTGATGAATAAGTTGCAGAATTTGTAGAGAATTCATCAAAAATCATTTCACCAATATATTCCCAGAATCTCCCTAACCTATACCGCCCATCATGAGGAAATTGCTTCCAGGAATCTTTATAATGCTTGTAATCTCCCATATAAATTATATCAACTTTTAAGAAAGGAATATCCACTCCATCGACGATTACTTTTGGTACTGTATCAAGATTAATTAAATTATCTACTTCTGCCTGTCTTATCTCGGACTGTCTTTTCCAAACATCATCTAAAGTATCAAGTAACTCCCCTTTTTCCTTAAGTTTTTCATTGATATCAATAATTTCTTCTTCTTTTTGTATTATTTCTTGTTCTTTACTATTTAATTTTTGCTCAGTATCCTTAAGTAATTCAAATTCTTTTTCTGTAATACCTTGTGTTGTGTTTTGCAATAGAAAAGTACATAATAATGCAATAAAAAATACATAAGCTTGCCAGCCGGTACTTTCAATTAATTTTGTCTTGATAATGCGTGGCTTACACGGTAGCTGTCTCCTGTAAAGGTAAGTACATGAGCGTGATGTATAACGCGATCAACTAAAGCAGCTGTAAGCCTCGAGTCCACGAATATCCGATTCCACTGACTAAATTCCAAATTTGAAGTGATGATGATGCTTTTTTGCTCATACCAATCGGTGATCAGTTGAAATAGAAGCTCCGCTCCTTCTTTGCTGAATGGAATGTACCCCATTTCATCTAAGATGATAAGATCTACTTTTTTAAAACGATTCCTAAACTGGTGAAGCTTTCCTTCTCTCCACATTCTTTCTAACGTATCAACTAGATCGGATACCCGATAGAACCGCACCTCATATCCTTTCTTGCACGCCTCACGGCCTAACCCTGTCGCTAAATGAGTCTTTCCTGTACCTGGGGAACCGGAAAGAACGACATTCTCTTTCTTAGATATAAAGTGAAGTTCTTTCAATTCAGTACGGTCGACCTGAGGGGGAAATCTTATCTGATCTCCCCATTGAAAGTCTGCAAGACTTTTGTGATTGGAGAATTTTGCTTTTTTTATAAGACGTTCAGCTTTTGCTTCCTCTCTCAATTCAAATTCTCTTTGGAATAATGTTTCCAAGTATTGCGTTTGATTTTCAAACGGGATTTTTTCATAAATATCGGCTACATAGGCTAGGCGTAGACTTTTACACATCTCTTTTATATTCATACTCGTTGCTCCCCATCCTCTTGCGCAACTGGTTGTAGTAGGTCGTATTTAGACCAATCAACGTCATACGGGTGAGAAGTAGAATCAAAGGTTCTTTCTGGTTGTTGTTGTAGAAGATCATAAAACTTGTCATTAACCTCTTCCATATCATACTGAATTAATAAGTTGATTAACCAATGTAGACGCTCTTTCCTTAATGTAAGAGGCTCTATGCTTAGATAAGCTGCTATTCGGCCAGGCAAATATGGATTATATCTTGAGTAAGGAACCGATCTTGGTTTAGAAGCCCAGGCTCTCATAATGGAAAGCCAAGGTATATTTCGGTTTTTGTTCATATATGGCCGATAGTCTGAATGGAGAATCTCTCCGTAAGGAGATACCACTTTATATCTATCCCAATAGAGTATCAAATGAAGATAACTGAAATTATATCCTTTTGGAATATGTTCTTTCATACTGTCTATAGTGATTTCTCCATACTTGTTAGCTGTTACTTTCGTTTCTTTGAAAATCGGATAATCTTCCTCCGGAAGAGCTAAGGCATGATTCAATTCTTCATCAAGTAGTTCTTGAATACGAACTTCCTTTGCGTAATGAATGCGTTGCCGATCCTGTGCCAGTTTTTCACTTAAAATAGTAGTTAGATCTTCATAGCTTTCTATGACTGGAGAAGGAGTTACAAAGTTATATCTTACATACCCTACTTTATTTTCAACGTGTCCTTTCTCATTGCCCTTACGTACATTACATGCTTGGATTTCAAAACGGTAGAAATTAGCGAATTGAAGAAACTCATCTGTAAAAATGGCTTCGCCATCCTTATTCCTTGCTTTTATTACGGCGGCTTTCAAGTTATCAATTCTAAGCTTTCGTGGTACGCCACCCAGTAGTTCAAAGCTTTTCTTTAACCCATATAAAAAGCATTCTTGGTTTTCCCCTGGAAGAGGGATGGTAAAAGCTGCATTACTATAAGGCAGGCTCATTATTAAACAGTGGACATCGATGAATTTTCCATCTTTCACAGCTTCTGTTATTCCAAAATCCACTTGAGCTTCAGCCGGAGGGTGATTTAGTCTTTCACTATTCTTATCTTTAACGTCATCTGAATTTCCTTTTCCCTCTTTCCATTCAGCTATGAAGTAGGAAACGGTCCTATAGGAACCAGTAAACCCATGCGTTTGAAGTTCTTGAAAAATGGTCTTGTTTCTCCTTCTCAGTTTTGGCTTTAGTTTTTGATCTTCAATAAGCCAGTCCGTGACAATCTCTCCCCAATGTTCTTCATACATCATTCCTTTTCTCATTACTTGTTTCTCTTGGGGAACCTGGTCTTCGTCCGCATATTTCTTGGCGGTACGCCAATTCACTTGAGCCCTTTGGGCAATTTTATTTATAGATATGTCTTCATGATTTCTTAAAGTTTTGATATGATTAATCTTAGTCATTGCTAGCAATCCTCTCGACCTCCACTGTTTTGATTCGACACCAACTACAGTAGAGTTATTTTGGATGGCTGGCAAGGCTTTTTTTTATCTAAAAAAGAAGTGCAGAGTTATGTACGTTTTGGTTGCACATCTCTGTACTTCTATTTTGCACTACACATGTGTTCTACATGCTTCTTCAAACTCTTTTTCAGATTTATCAAATTCAATATTAAGACTAGCCCATTCCATATGGTTATCATTAGATTCTGATATGTTTTTATGAAGATTTTCCTTTGATTTTTCAAGCTCTTTATTTACTTCAAGTAAAACTTTGGTAAATTCTTCTTTAATATAGGATAAATATTCTGGTTTAATTACTTGCTTTTCTAAAGATATATTTTCATATCGCTCGTACAAAGTTGTTATTTCACCCATAGCTTCAGTTAGTCTACTTACTATTTCATCTTTGTCTTTTTTTACATTTGATATAAATTCCTTTGAAGATGTTACTCTTTTTTTCTTATCATTGAACTCTTTTATCGATGTGAATTTATCCCATTGTCTTTTCAATTCCTCTAATTCTTGCTCCAGTTGAATTTTTTCCCTTTTCAATCTTTCAAATTTAACTTCAACTTGAATCAAAGATATTATTTTTTCTGTTATATCGGTTTCCTCGTGTAATTCTATTTTTAAATCATTACCTGAAATTTTATTAATTAAAGGCATCAATGAAGGTGAGTCTTGTCCCATTTGAGTAATTTCACGTTGACTATAGATATTTATGCCTAAGGTGTTTAATATTACCTGGCTATCTTTAATTTCATCTCTAGTGGGTATTGATACCTCTTCCCCAGAGAATTTAAAAATATCTGTAAGTCCATTTGAGTCTTGGTATGTAAGTTTTAACGTAGAATCTTCTTGAAGGGTATTTTTTATTCTAAGCAGCTGTTCATCAAAATTAGTTAATGAATTAGTGCATAGCCTTATGTACTCTAATATTGATGACTTACCCGATCCCCTTCCTCCAATAATACAATTCAAATTTGGCGCAAGCTTAATATACTGATTTTCCAAAAATGCAACATTTTCAATTTCTAATGATCTTATTCTTCCGAAACGGAATTCATTATCGGGTGAGTCCTTTTGTAATTTAATTCTAGAACTATGATCATTGAAAGCTTGCCTTAAAGAGTTAATAGAGGGTTTTGAAAATAATATCCAACTATGCCTCTTACCGATAAATCCTTTCTCGCTTTCTACTAAACTATAACAATCAGAAGACATTATTGTAGCTATAGACTTTTCCCTTTTCCACTGTTCGTGACAATTGTCGCTCGAAAGAATTATCTTTTGAATCCCCTTTGCCAGCATTTCTACAGGCTTCGGTATTTCCATTGCTAGCAATCTTTTATCTTTAAACATTCCTCTTTGAAAATGATCAGACATAAAACGATCATGTAACATTCCACTTTCTGCTAGGGGATGGGCAGCTATAACAATTCCTGGAAAATCCTTATGATCTTGTATAAAGGAAACTAGTGAATCAAAGTCTTTGTTTAAGGGTGTTATAGAATTTTCAATGACTCTAGACCTTTTTGGGAGCCCAAGTTCAGTGACCATATCATCTATTACTTCCAATGGTGTATCTGTTTCAAACAAGCATAAAACGTGGACACCTAGTCCTTGGGAAATTTCTACTTCAAAACCTGGGAAAATAACTATTGGTTCCTTGTTTAATTCCTTAGCAACAATACTGTTGCGTTCTATTAACCGTTTTAAATATTCTTTTCCTATAAAATTATGATCAGTTACTCCAATAACCTGTAAGCCAACTTCATGACACCTCTGCAAATATAAGTCAACAGATTGGTTTAATTCCTCATCACTGTATTTTTTCCCTATATAAGCATCACAGGTCTTCACCCAATTGAAAGGATCTCCAGGAGTCTGCATTTGTAAATCACACTTTAACCATTTCATTCCATTGAACAAAGAATCACTCCTAAAAAAATTCTTAAATACGGTATTTATTCATAGGATAATTTTACCATAGAATGGAATAACTATAAATGTAGTTTAGTAGGTTCGAGATGAAAATCAGCAGAAAAAATATTCATGAAAATATCTTTTAAGAAAACAATAGGTTAGGCGTGTGCATATTAACTTCGATTATTCGTCCATTTTAAGTTCACCCCGTCAGAACAAATAAAATATGATATTATAGCAATATGAATCTGTTGATTTTATTCTAGCAGTTACAATCGGCAGCTAAGTAGGTAGGAACGTTGTTTCGAGGGAATTTCTTTGGCCACTTCATTCTTTTTCTTATTGAAGACAGATATAAGCTTAAAGTAATTCTATCTATTATTAGGATGCGGATTACTTTACGCCTACTAAGGCAAATAAGGTTATCTCAGTATTGTAATCAAAGTTGAACTAACTTATTATTAGATTAGTTGTTTATGGAAAATAGATGTTGAACGAAAAAACTAGCACAGATCAATTAGTAAGAAGATTTATTGAAGGTATCGGTGTTACATATGAGGAACAAGGATCATCAAATGTTCAAATAAAACAGGAATTAAAAAATGCGAGCAAATCAAAAACACAGGCAGGTGTTGGAAAGCCTGAATTTATTTTTTTCTCTGGTGATTATTTAATTATCGTGGAGGACAAGCTTGCCTTAGATAAATTAGAATATAAAAACGACGAGGGAATAATCGATACAGACTTTCCCTTCAGACGAGATTATGCCGTTAACGGAGCGATCCACTATGCAAGACATATCATAGAAAAAACTAATTCTTATAAAGAGGTCATAGCTATAGGAGTTGGCGGCGATAACGTACATTATCAAATAAAACCCTACTTTGTTTCAGAGAACGGTATCAAAGAACTTCCTGACATGAAAAGTCTTGAGGATTTGGCGCCAGAAATTGTCGACGAATTTTATAAGGTTGCAGTATTAGGTGAGCTACCAAGAGAGGAACGGGAACTAAGAGAAGTAAATAAGATAGCGGCAGACATGCATGAAGACCTTCGAAATTATGGACAACTGGAAGGTGAGAAGAAGGCAACCGTTGTTTCGGCAATTTTGCTAGCTTTAGAAGAACCAACGTTTTCCTTGAAACAATTGACTGGTTCAAATCGTGTGGGAGGATCTGACGGAGAAATTATCTTCGGCTCAGTAAAAGTATACTTAGAAAATGCAGGAATCGTTCCATATGCAAAGGTAGGAGAAATGCTAGATCAGTTCACTTTCATACAGAGAGATGTGACATTAAACACAGTGAACGCTAATCTTGAAATGACCCCACTCAAGTTTTTTGCGACGACACTCGAAGCTGAAATTATGGACAAAATCAAGAGCAATACAGATTTTGATATTCTAGGGAATTTCTATGGTGAACTTGTAAAATATGGCGGCAATGATGGGAACTCTTTAGGCATCGTGTTAACACCGAGACACATTACCTCCTTAATGACAGAACTAATTGAGATAAATAAATCCGATTATGTTTTGGATCCGGCCTGTGGAACTGGAGCTTTTCTAATCAGTGCCATGAACCGTATGCTTAGACAAGCTGAAAATGATGTTGATCGACAGGATATTAAACAAAACCGTCTATATGGCATTGAGATCCAACAAAAATTATTCACTATCGCAACAACAAACATGATACTTCGAGGTGACGGAAAAAGTAACCTCATCAGAGATAATAGCTTAACTTTTGATAGTAGTATTATGAAGGGTCACAAGATTAACAAGATTCTAATGAATCCACCATATTCTCAGGCTAAGAATGATCAAACACAGCACTTATCAGAACTAAGTTTCATACAACACGCATTGGATATGCTTGTTGTAGGTGGAAAACTGTGCGCGATTATTCCTCAGTCTACAATGGTTGGAAAAAATCGACATGACAAAGATAGAAAGAAACAAATTTTAGAAAATCATACATTAGAAACAGTTATTACTTTAAATACTGATACCTTCCATGGGGTAGGAGTTAATCCATGTATCGCTGTTTTTACAGCTGGTATCAAACACCCAGAGAAGAAAAGGGTATCTTTCGTTAATTTTGAAGATGATGGAACCTCTTTTATTGTAAAAACCACCGTTAAAGATACAGATGAATGGTTGCATAGTTTTTTTTATTTTAATGATGAAATACCGACTGAAGAAGAATTTGAAAGTGCTATAGCTGATTACTTAACTTTTTCTTTCAATATGAATGCACATAACCGGGGATACCTTTTTGACGAAGAAGGAGAAACCGAAGATGAAGAATAAGACAATATGGAAAGAGTTTTTATTTACCGATATTTTTGAAATAAGGGATGGCTATTATAATAAAAAACCGCCTTTTGATGGGGGAGAAATACCTTTTTTAGGAGCATCTTTATTTAATAATGCTGTAACCGGGTTTGTAAGTGAAAATATTATAAATACTTACGATAAAGTAGGAAATAAAAGCTCCAAGGATATAAGGAAAAGGATATTCCGTGGTAATTGCATTACAATTGTTAATAATGGTACTGCAGTAGGAAAAGCTTACTATCAAGAGCACCCCTTCACGTGTAGTCATGATGTTACCCCTATTTATCTTAAGGATCACCCTTTATCATTTGAGATTGCAATGTTCTTAATCCCTTTAATATAAAAAAGTGGAGCACCCTTCAAATATGCAAATAAATGGAGACCTAAAAGAATTAAAAGATCAAAAATTATGCTACCTGTAAATGAAAATGATAGCCCGTCTTGGGAACTTATGGAACAACATTCTGTTTTCAGGATTGCTCAAGTTAGAGATAAATGGAAATCCCTTGACTTAAATCCTATTATTGACAATCGTGATTTAGGAGACTTGGATTGGAAGGAATTTTATCTTAATCAAGTCTTTGATACTATTAAACGAGGGAAAAGGTTAACAAAAGCAAGACAGAAAACAGGATTAATACCATACGTTTCCTCCAGTATGTTAAATAACGGAGTCGATAATTTCATTTCAAATAAAAATGGAGTTCGGAAGTTTAAAAATGCTTTAACTCTCGCAAATAGCGGTAGCGTTGGGAGTTCCTTTTTCCAACCCACTATATTCATTGCATCTGATCATGTTACAGTTCTTAAAAACACACAATTTAATAAGTATCATTATCTCTTTTTATCAGTATGCATTGAAAAGCAATCTGGCAAGTATTCGTTTAATCGTGAGATTAACGATGCCCGAATTAAACGTGAAAAAATCATGCTTCCGGTAAATAGTAAAAATGATCCAGATTATGAGTTTATGGAGCAATATATGAAGCGAGTCGAAAACAAGATAATTGAAATAACAGCAGGAAAAGAAGCAGAACTGTAATGGTTCGCTTCTTTTTTGCGAATGGCAGCACCTACATCTATAGGGTGAAAGTTCAGAATGTGCCGTAGAGCTGGGAAGCATTAGCTGACAAATAGCGCGTTTGACTATAGGGTAGCCTACTGGCTAGGAGTGTTAGGAGGGATGGATTATAGGGGGAGTGTAAGATGACGTTCACCTTGTTACAAGAGAAATAATAGTAAGAGATAGAAAAGGTGATAAATCAAGAATAGTTTATATAACAAGAAAGTTAAGATTGATTTACAATCCTGGTTTAAAGAAAGAAGAGATAGGTAGTAAATTTATTTCCAACTAATCAAAAAAGACGTCTTGATGAATCGTTGTAAATACAGCATTTCAGAAATATTCAAAGGTAGGTAAAAAGATTTCAACTCACGTTTTGCGTCATTTGTTTAGTACGAATGCTATTAATAAGGCGATGAGTATACATGAAGTAGCAAATCAGGTTGAGCATTCCAACCAAGACTGAAATGTTAGATAAATTGGACCAACTATAGCAAATTGACGACAGTTATGTCTAAAATTAATGATGAAAAGGAAGGTAAATCAAACCGATGACTTTGGGAGGGTGGAATATGAGGAAGGAACTGGAAGTTAATGATTATATAAAATTTTTGAGAAGAGCTATAGGTAAAGTCAAAAACGAATATTACGGGAATAAAGAGTCGATTCAATCGATGATTAATGGGGCTGAACTGTATCCTACAAAAGAGCAACTAGAGGAAACAATAATCCCACATCTCAGTAAACACCATGAGCGGGTCTTCTGCTACGAGCTTTACCATCAGTTACGAAAAGTCTTAGAAAAAGGGCTGGGAGATTTAGATAAGAAAGTGATTTTGCAAGCCGAGCTTCAAAAGAAACAAATAAGTGATGAAGTAGAGGATTTAATGGGTATTTCTAAATTAGAAGGAAGGTATATTCCTGACTTTCTCATTCACGAACCAAACACTGTTTTTCATCAAAACTTAATTATAGAAGTCAAAGCGAATCCTAATTTAAATGAAAAGAGCATGTAAGATGACATTAAGAAAATAGATCAATTCGTTAGCAGATATGAATATAAAAAAGGGGTCTTCTTAGCTATAAACATTTCTAAAGAAAAATATAAAAAGCTTTTATCTAAGAATAGACTGCTTATACGATTAGAAAATGAAATAGATAATCAAGAAAAAATCTTGGTTATGTTCAAAGAATCTTATGAAGCTGAATTATTACATAGAAACTTAGGGAAAATAATACAAAACAAAGGAGTAGATTAATAAAATAAAATCGTTGGAATAGTTTTTTAATTAATTGGCACAATTCCGGAAAAGAAACGATAGAAAATAATCATTTAAAAAAATGTATAATACTTCACAAGGAATGGACCTGTTTTGATCAAACTTTATACTAAATCTACAAAAATGCAGACATATTTAAAAGACCTTGATCAATTAATATACAAATTTAATAATTGATTTGCTCTCTATAATTATTAAACTTATACAATAAATTGTTTTAATATCCTCTATAAGTATATCGGTGCCGATATTCTATGTAATAATGCTAGCAAATGGTCACTAAAAATATGGTAGGTTACTATTTACACTTTAGCTATCAATAAAGAAGCTAAGTATTTATAATCCGTATTATAAATACTTAAATCATTTAATGACCACTAACCATCCTTATATTTTTTTATAGTTATGAACTTAAATTATTGATCTTAAAAGAATATCCAAAATTGGAGATATCCATTAAATTGTTATTACGATTTTTATATTATTTTAACATAGAATTGGATATAATTAACTGATTTCTAAAATGAATTAATTTTTTTCTGCAATTTCCTGTCTTACTTGATTCCATCGGTAATGGTAACGATCTTATATTTTTGTAGCATAAAGGTAGCAATATTCGAAAGGTATAATAAATCCATTGCTCAGGTTATTCTGCGATGGTTGACACAAAGAGGGGGCATTGCGTTTCTGAAGTTGTTCATAAGGAAAGAATGATTGAAAACTTCGATATCTTTGGTTTTGAATTAGAAGAGGATATTGAAAGAATCGCTAAGATAATATAAGATTGTTTATTTTGGGAAAGCCGTATTATGGTTCGATATTCCTCCCTCCTTGAAAAACTCGATAAAGTTCTGAGCAGCCCTAGATAAGCTATGATTTTTTAGCCATATCAAACCAATTGGGGTAGAAAACTTGGTATCGGAGATTCTGTGGGCATGTATAGGATATTCTTTATGCTGTTTAAGTACTGTTTCTGGAACAATAGATGCGCTAAAGTTGGCCGAAACTAAATCTAATAAAAGCGTAATATCGGAACACTCACCGATGATGTGAGGATGTAATTGAAACCGGGAAAAAGCTTCTAAAATTAAATAATGAACACCTAATCCCTCTGTACTTGGTAATAGGAGTGGGTAGTTTTGAATTTCATCAAGTGAAACATCATGGTTGATTGATTTCTGCTTTTTGGATGTAATAAAATAAAACGGTTCTGTATAGAGATGAAGGACTGAAAAATCATCTAATTCAAGTGGTAATCGTATAAATGCCAATTCTACGGCTCTATCTCTCACGAGTCGGCAGAGAATCGATGATTCATTTTGTTGAATTTTATAGGTAACTTTAGGGTATTTTTCTTGAAATTGTTGGATGATTTTAGAAAGGTTAGTGACAGAAAAGGTGTTAACACCGATCATCAGTGTTCCGCTTACGCCAGCCCCTACTTCTTTTACCTCTACTTTGGTTTCTTCCATTAATTGCGTCATCTGCAAGGCATATTTATATAACGTTTTTCCCGCCTCAGTTACTTCAAAGTATTTCCCACTTCTTTCTACTAACTTGGAGCCAAGTTCCTCTTCCATTGATTTCAGCTGTTGACTTAATGGCGGTTGGGAAATATGAAGACGTTTGGCAGCGGCAGAAATTTTCCTTTCTTCAACAATTGCTATAAAGTATCGTAGCTGTTTTATATCCATCGAAAAAACCCTCCTTTCTAAGTATATGAAAAACCTAAGTGAAATTTACTTTTTTAATATTTTCCATATATAAACCCTCATGATAACATATTTATAAAGATGAGAAAAGAAGCTATGAAGGTGTGGCGATTGTTTTTAATTTCTGCTGTTTGTTTTTTCGCTTACCGCATGTCAAACAACTCCTGAATCTTGGGAAAGAAGGAAGGAAACACAATGAATCAACAATTAATCGACTCAGCAGAACGTGGTGACACTAAAAAAGTTCTGAATTCCCTTAAAAATGGAGCAGATATCAATCAACGAATGGATACGGGAAGACAGCTGTAATGGCAGCGACCCATACTCATAAGACAGACACTGTGGATCGCAAATACTTTGAACTTGAAACATTCTATGATGAATACTGTAAGCCGATTAAAGGCCGCCGATTGCCTATGGTTCAACAACCAGATGAATAAAGTATTAAGGTGTACCAACGCTGGAATGAATTAAATGATTGACATAATAATACGTTGAAAAATCATAGTTTTAGGAGGAAATGGACATGGCAGATAAAACTTATTGGTTAACCAATGTTAGATTAGAAACGGGTTACCAATATGAAAATGGGTCAGTAGCCGGAACAAAAACAGAACAATTTCATGTGCGGATTGAAGATAGAACGATAAAGGAAATTGTCCCCGCCGATAAACTTTTAATAACGGATTTACCTAAGCAGGATGCAAATAATTATTTAATGCTCCCATCATTTAGGGATATGCACATTCATCTTGATAAAACATACTATAGTGGCCCTTGGAAAGCGCCAACGATTCCATCCAAAGGTATTATCACACGGTTGAAAGAAGAGGAAAAATTACTCCCACGCCAGCTGACTGTTGCCGAAGAAAGAGCAAAAAATTTACTTGATTTGTTGTTGCGTGCGGGTTCAACGCACATTCGTACACATTGCAATGTTGATCCTGTTATCGGATTAAAAAATCTGGAGGCAACTTTACAAGCGGTGGAAGCATATAAAGGAAAGGCTTCTGTCGAAATTGTCGCTTTTCCTCAGCATGGATTATTACGAAGTCAGTCTGTTTCACTTGTTAGGGAGGCACTGCAAAACGGCGCTTCCTTAGTGGGGGGGGTTGATCCTGCAACCATTGACGGGAATATTGAAAAATCATTACAAACGGTAATGGAATTAGCTGTAGAAGCTAATGCAAATATTGATCTTCATATACATGATCCAGGACATCTTGGAATTTTTACGTTTAAACGATTAGCAGCTTTGACTGAGGAAGCAGGGTGGCAAGGAAGAGTGACCATTAGCCATGCATTAGCACTCGCTGACATCTCACTTGAGGAAGCAAATGAGGTTGCAGAGATGCTTGTTCATCAAGGTATTTCCATTACTTCATCGGTTCCCATTGGAAAGACGATCCCGATTCCTCTCTTACAGAAAAAAGGGGTTGAGGTATCCCTTGGTGATGATAGCATCACGGATCACTGGTCACCATTTGGAAAAGGCGACAGTTTGGAAAAAGTGGGGATATTAGCGGAACGTTTTAGGCTAAGTGATGAATTTTCACTTGGACAAACCTTACGTTATATTACAGGTGGTGTCACAACTTTAAATGCGGCTGGTCAATGGATTTGGCCACATGTAGGAGACGATGCAGATTTCGTTTTTGTTGATGCGAGCTGTTCGTCGGAAGCTGTAGCAAGGAGTGCAAGTAGAATGGCTGTTTTCTTTAAGGGAAATTTAGTTGTTGGAACATTGTAAATTAAACATAGAAAGGACTGATCATATGAGTACTGCCTTTTGGTTAACAAATACGACATTAGAAACCGGGTATCAAAATAATAATGGTGTTGTAATAGGTACAAATACTGAACGTTTTCATCTATTGATTGATGGCGGGAAGATTTCGAAAATCATACCTGCCTCTGAACCAATCACAGATGATCTGCCAAAAAAAGATGTAAAGGGGTTGCTGATGCTTCCGTCCATCATTGAAAAACATTGTCATTTGGATAAGACATTACTTGATGATCGCTGGCGTGCAGTAACGCCTGTTAATAGTATCTTTGAACGCTTTGAAATTGAGAAGAAAATCCTCCCTTCTTTGGAAACAACGACACAGGAACGTGCGGAAAAGTTACTTAATAATTATTTGACATACGGTGTGACACATGTACGAACTCATGTAGACATTTATCCGGAGGTTGGGTTAAAGAATTTGGAAGAGGTTAAAAAAGCTTTGCAAACATTTGAAGGTAAATTATCTTATGAAATTGTTGCATTTCCTCAACACGGTTTATTACGCTCGAATGCTAAGAATTTAGTCAGTGAAGCCCTCCGTCAAGGGGCAAACTATGTGGGAGGTGTTGATCCGGCTACTGTAGATGGCGACATCGAAGCCTCTTTGCAACAGATGGTGGAACTTGCTGTTGAAGGAAATGCGGGAATCGACTTACATTTACATGATTCAGATCATCTGGGAGTTTTCACGATGAAAAGATTGGCTCAGTTAACAAAAGAAGCCGGTCTGCAAGGTAAGGTGGCGATTAGCCACGCATTTGGACTCGGGGATATCTTACTTTCTCAAGCAGATGAAATCGCTGAATTATTGGCTGATGCAGGAATTACCATTATTACCAGTGTGCCGATTAATCGACAGTTTCCACCAGTTGGGCTATTACGCGAAAAAGGCACATCGGTTGCCGTTGGATGTGATAATATCTTTGATGTTTGGTCACCATTTGGAAATGGAGATGTTTTAGAACGTGCTAGTCGTTTAGCAGAAGTTTCTGGATGGGTAGATGAACGATCATTAGCGCAAACGCTATCTTTTATTACCGATGGCAAAACACCGCTTAATCATCAAGGTGAACAAGCTTGGCCAAATATTGGAGACGATGCAAGCATTATACTAGTTGACGCCACTTGTTCTGCGGAAGCAATCGCGAGGAGATCGAGACGAGTACTTACGATGTACAAAGGAGAAATTGTTTCAGGTTCGATTGAAAATAGTAGGCAAGGTCTTTAGAAGATATAGGAAATGATAAATGATTAAAATATGGAGCAAGAAAATAAATTAATATTTGCCCATTCGATTAAAGAAAGGGGCTTACAACTACAACGTACAATATTAAGGTAAAATGGGATCAGAATTTTTGAACATACTGCATATATTTCTTCACGCACTAATACAACCTAAAACCGTTGTTTGTTGGAGGTAAAACTATATACAACTAAGATACAAGCGGCGGGTTTGAAAATAACAAAATTCAAAACCGCCGTTTTCCTTTTTTAAGGACACGGCGGTATAAAGGAGGATACCGCTGTGTTTATTTATTTCCCCTCTAGCTAGATGTCACTCTTCATGTCAAGAAAAATTTTGAAGTGTTATGGGTTTATTATGGCTGTAATTTATCAGTACACAATAGTTAATCAAATATATCAAATTTCATGCCCAACTGGCTTATGTTTAGTTGGGATTTTTTCTACCTTGCAAAACTTCTTTACAAAAATCACTTCTATCTTTGGCATTTTATAAAAAATCTTGTTGAGGATTATGAAAGGGGAAATCATCGCCCACTTTTGCATTTGCCAAGGGAGAGGAAATGCATGATAGAACCAAGTCATACCGAGTGGCAGGTGCGTTGTGCATTTAATGCTTTTTGCAAGAGAGTGTTGAAAAAGGAAGTCATTAATAATTACAACTAGTATCACTGTCCTACTATACTACTTTTTTAACATGACTAATGTGAAATTGGTCAACTTTTCGATATTCCACGCAGTACAGTTCCGTAAGACGCACATGCTCTTTTGAACGGTTAAAGTGATTTTAGGAGGAACATGCAGATGAATGGGAGGATTAATTCTAATACTGAAACCAACGAGCAAGGTTTAGTGTCTCGTCTACTTGTTTGAAAAAAGGGGGCCTTTGTGTGGTTTAAATTCTAAATCCTCCACCTTTTGTATAGAAAAAGTAAACTTACTGCCAAAATTCGACAATTTCCTTCATTTTTTTCAAAAGACATCCGATATATAGGGTAGCAAAAAATAAAGGAGTTTGACTATGAACAGCAGTTTACAGGCAGTCGTTAATATTGCCCCTATAATTAAAGAGACCCTAGGTCCTACCGCCGCAATGGGAATCATAGATACAGAGAAATTTGTTTACTTTGAACCATCTACTGTAATTAAACTTGATGTAGCAGTTGGAACGCCCGCAATTCCTGATATTGAAGAATACGCTCGTGCTATAAAGGGAGAAAAAGTAAGTAGTGCTACGATGGATCCAGCAATTTTTGGGGTTCCTGTTGTGACGGATATCCTGCCAATCAAAGAGGATAATGGAGAGATCGTTGGATTACTATCCATGAGTCGGACATTAGAGCATCAAGTACATCTCGATAAAGAAATAGAGAAAATTAGTCAGGTAATCGACAGTCTTCAAGGAAAAGTCCAAAACGTTGCAGCACAAGCAGAAGAATTATCAGCTACAAGTAGTGATATTAGTGAACAGGCGACCAAAGCTAATGATAATTCAAAACATATAGGTGAAGTGGTTCAGCTGATTGAGCAAATTTCCAATCAGACAAACCTGCTTGGTTTAAATGCCGCGATTGAAGCGGCGCGGTCAGGAGAAGCAGGAAAAGGATTCGGAGTGGTAGCTGATGAAATTCGTAAGCTATCTGATAATACAAAAGGAGCTGTCAAAACGATTGGCAAATCTTTAAGTGAGATTCGTACTAGTATTGAGAATCTTACCTTAAGCATTAACGAGGTATCTGCATCATCAGAAGAACAGTCTAAAATTATGGTGGAGTTCATGGATGATATTCAAAATCTTGATAATAAGAGTAAAAAGATCGTGAGCTCAATGAAGAAGATTACAAAACAAAATTAAGGAGAGAAACACATGCATCCAACACTTAAAGCGATGGTAACTATTGCTCCTTTATTAAAGGAAATACTTGGAGAAAATACGATTATTGCAGTAACAGATAAAGAAAATTACGTTTATTTTTCTCCTTCTAAAAGCTATGACATAGGGGTTAAGGTCGGAGATTTTGCCATGAAAGAAGAAAATCAGGCGCTTATAAAGGCAATAGCAGGAGAAAAAACAAATGAACATATTCCAAAAGAATATGTTGGTGTCGCTATACAAAGCTCATCCTCTCCACTAACAGATGAACATGGTGAAATTGTCGGAGCATTAATGATTAGCACGACGCTTCAAGAAGAGGAAGAAGTAGGAAATGAGCTACTGGAGTTGCGCGGGATCATTAACAGTCTGCAAGGGAAAGTAGAACATGTAGCTGGACAGGCTGAAAAGTTGTCCGCAACAAGCACCGATATTAACGATCAAGCCTCTATTGCTACAGCTAATTCGGAGGAAATCAGTAAAGTTGTTCAATTAATTGAAGGTATTTCAGCGGAGACCAATCTGTTAGGTTTAAATGCATCTATTGAAGCTGCTCGCTCCGGAGAAGCAGGTCTTGGTTTCGGTGTAGTAGCAGATGAGATACGCAAGCTTTCAGATGGTACGAAAGAGGCAGTCGGTACAATAGGGAAATCTTTATCAGAAATCCAAGCCAGTATTAGTAACCTAAAACACAGTATTGAAGAGATATCCATTTCTACGGATGAGCAGTCCACTGTGATGACAGAGTTCACCGAAGATATTAGCAGACTTGATAAGCAAAGTGAAGAAATAACACAGTATGTGAAAGAAGTTATGCAATAGATGTTTTTCCAGGTTATCTAGAAATAAATAACTTAGTGAGAAAAAGTATAAGATTCCAGTTATCAAAAATGATAACTGGAATCTTTTTTAGTTTTTATGCCAGCAGTTTCCCTGAAATTTTAAGTTGCTCGACTGATATAGAGGTTTAATTGTTATTTGAATGTGCGCTATTAGAAAATTTGAATTGTAAAAAGATTAATACATTAAGTTCTTGACAGAGTAGATAAGTAAGTGATACTATTCAAAACGTAATCATTACGATTAAAAAGAGAATGGGAGAGGAAAAATGAAAAAATTACTTACTAGTTTATCAATCTTATTGTTTATTAGTATCTATTTAACAGCATGTCAAGGTACGGAAGATGAGGTAGTGGATGCAACTCAGGAAGAAGAACAAGAAGTACATACAGATGAGAAACATGATCATGAGGAAGATGAAGAAGAAAATTTGGAAGCGCCAGTAGGTATCGAAATCGAAGGAGTTGCTGACCACTACCATACGGGAGATACGATGGAGCTAACTGCAGTATTGGAAGAAGCTTCGGACTTGGATCACTGGCACTGGTATAGTAGAGAAAGCGAAGATGAGGAATGGGAAGTTATTTCAGGGCAAGAGACGGAAAAATTTACAGGTGAAGCAACAATAGATGGTTTAGAAATTAAAGCTGTTTTATTCAACGATGACCACGAACCTAGTGTTCAATCAGCGCCAATTGAAGTTGTCATTGATGATCATCATGGGCATGATGAAGAAAGTCAACAAATATATAAAGGTTACTTTGAAGATAGTCAAGTAGAAGATCGTGAATTGTCTGATTGGGAAGGAGATTGGCAATCAGTTTACCCATATCTTTTATCTGGAGATTTAGATGAAGTGTTTGCGCATAAAGCAGAAGATGGGGATATGACCCAAGAAGAATATAAAGAGTACTACACCATTGGATATGAAACCGATGTGGAGCGAATCATTATCGAGGATGGCCACGTTACATTTTTTGAAAATGGGGATGAATATTCCGGGGAGTACAAATCGGATGGTTACGAAATTCTCACCTATGAAGCAGGTAATAGAGGTGTTCGATTTATATTTGAATTAGTTGAGGGGTCAAATGAAATGCCACAGTACATTCAATTTAGTGACCATGATATATTCCCAGTCGATTCACACCATTTTCATTTATATTGGGGAGATGATCGTGAAGCACTTCTAGAGGAAGTTACAAATTGGCCAACGTATTATCCTTCTGACTTAGATAAGGATGGGATTGTTCGTGAAATGCTAGCACATTAATTATTTGATTGGTGTGATATTGTTCAGAAAGCCTCTAATTGAAGGTTTAGCAAACAACTGAAATTAAAGAAGAAGGTATTTTTTTTAACTTATAAATCGTAATGATTACGCATAAAGCGATATTAGGAGAATGAAATAATGAAGAGAAATTGGCTAGTCACCGTTTTATTGAGTTTAATATTGAGTGTCACTCTTTTGGGGTGTAATCAAACTGAAGATGTAAGCACTACGAATGGTGAGTTATCTGTTGTAACATCGTTTTATCCAATGTATGAATTTACTCAACAAGTAGCAGGGGACCGGGCAGAGGTATCACTAATGGTCTCTGGTGGAGAAGATGCCCACCATTATGAACCAAGTGCACAAGACGTAGCAGGTGTTAATAAAGCAGATGTTTTTGTATATAGCAGCGAAGAAATGGAACATTGGGTGGAAAGTTTATTAAACACAGTAGAAAATGATAACCTTGTGATCGCTCGTACAGCTGATGGTGTGGATTTAGTTGATACGGAAAGTTCAGGTCATGCTCACGCGGGTGAGCAAAATCAAGAAGCTAATGGAAATATAACCATTCAAGGTGTTGCGGACCATTATCATACTGGTGACATGATCAAATTAACAGCTGAACTTGATGAGGACGTAGAATATGATCACTGGCACTGGTATAGAAAGGAAAGTGCTGATGCGGAATGGGAGACTGTTCCGAACCAGGGGGGAGCTGAATTCGAATATGAGGCTTCGGGAGAAAGTTTTGAGCTGCGAGCAGTTCTTTTTGATGACTCTCATAATGAATATGCAGCATCAGAATCAATGGAAATTGTTATTGATGATCATAATGGTCATCATCACGGAGAGGACGAAGATGAACACGATCATAGCCATGGCCATGGAGAAGAAGACGCACATGATCACGATCAAGCTGATAGTGAAGAGTCCAGTCATGATAATGAACATGAAAGTGATAGATCAATAGACATTGTTGGACTAGCGGATCACTATCATACAGGAGATGTTGTGACACTTGAAGCAGAGCTTCCTGAAGATGTCGAATTTGATCATTGGCATTGGTATATACGTGAAAAAGAAGGACAGGAATGGGAAGCATTATCTGATCAAGGAACGAGTCATTTTGAGTATAAAACAACTGGGGAAAGCTTTGAAGTCCGAGCCACCCTTTTTGATGACGATCATAATACGTATGCAGAATCGGAGCCAGTGTCCATTGTTATTGATGATCATGAGTCCCATGATCCACATATTTGGTTAGACCCAGTATTGGCACAAGAGCAGGTTAATATTATTCGTGATGTATTAATTGAAGCAGATCCAGATGGAAAAGAAATTTATGAAGAAAATGCAGAAGCCTTTAATGAAGAGCTTAAAACGTTAGATATGGAATATCAGGATGTTCTTAAAGATGCAGAACATCGTGCCTTTGTAGTGCAACACCAAGCATTTGGATACCTTGCACAACGATATAATTTAGAGCAAATCGCGATTGGTGGATTATCGACAGAAGTAGAACCAAGTCCGTCGCGAATTGGTGAGATTGCAGACCTGGTAGAGGAACATAATGTCCCAGTAATTTATTATCAACAGGGAGCGAATTCAGCAATCGCAGAAACTGTCGCTACTGAAACAGGAACAAAGACTGCAGCTTTATATGACTTAGAAGTATTGTCTCAGGAATTACAAGATGAAGACTTAGGGTATGTGGAGGCAATGCGTCAGAACTTAAAAGCTTTACAGTTAAGTATTAAATAACGAAAAATTAATCTCATTGTAAGAGAAAGAAAATATGTAAAGAAGGGTCGCTTAATAGTGCATTATATTGAAGTGAAAAATCTTGCCTTTCAGTATGAAGAAGAACGAATTTTAGAGAATATTTCATTTGAAGTGGGTGCGTCAGATTTTGTGATGTTAACGGGAGAGAATGGCGCAGCAAAAACAACTCTACTGCGCAATATTCTAGGCTTACTTAAACCAACCAAAGGAAGTGTCCAGCTTTCCCCAATAAATCGTCTTGGGGAAAGACTAGTGATCGGATATGTCTCCCAGCAAGTTGCATCCTTTAACGCTGGATTCCCGAGCACAGTACTGGAACTCGTGCAATCCGGCCGTTATCAAAGAGGTAAATGGTTTAAAAAACTAGATAAAGATGACAGGGAGCATGTTCGACGCTCCCTTGAATCAGTAGGAATGTGGGAGATGCGTCATAAAAAAATAGGGGAGTTATCTGGTGGACAAAAGCAAAGGATTTCCCTTGCACGTGTGTTTGCAACAGACCCTGATTTATTCGTATTGGATGAACCTACAACAGGGATGGATACAAATTCCCGTGAAGAATTTTATAAATTATTAAAGCACAATAGTAGTGAGCATGGGAAGGGAATTTTAATGGTTACCCACGACCATGAAGAGATTCGACATTATGCTGACAAACATATTGAGCTAGTGAGGAAGGAGGACTCACCTTGGAGATGTTTTTCCATGGATTCATGCAAAGAGCTTTCCAAGCCTCTTTCCTAATATCATTAATTGCACCTATATTAGGGTTGTTTTTAATTTTACGTAGACAGTCTTTGATGGCAGATACCTTATCACATGTCTCCTTAGCAGGTGTGGCACTAGGCTTGTTAATTGGTGTCAATCCGACGTTTACCAATATTTTAGTGGTGTCGGTGATTGCCATAGTGTTAGAATATTTGCGTGTAGTGTATCGTACGTATTCGGAAATTTCTATAGCCATCCTAATGTCGGCCGGGATGGCCCTGGCATTAGTTCTAATGGGACTAAATGACGGCGGGGCAACGTTAAGTATGAATCAATTTTTATTTGGCTCCATTGTCACCATTAGTGAACAGCAAGTATGGATGTTATTAATCCTAACGATTATTATTGGTCTCTTATATTTAATTTTTCGAAAACCATTGTATATCTTAACATTTGATGAAGAAACAGCCTTTACAGCCGGTTTACCAATTAAAACGATGTCTGTTTTGTTTAATATATTAACAGGGATCACGATTGCGGTGACTATGCCTATCGTGGGAGCTTTACTGGTTTCAGCAATTATTGTTCTACCTGCAGCTATCTCGATGCGCTTAAGTAATCGTTTTAACGGTGTGATTTTAATTGGGATAGTGCTTGCTTTAATAGGAATGTTTAGTGGTCTAGTCGTTTCTTATAAAATAGGTACACCTCCAGGAGCTTCTATTACATTAATCTTACTTATCGTTTTTGTTATTACAATATTTATGAAGAAAATTCTCCACTACATAAAAAGAGAGAAGTTATTTAAAAGTACCGATATGAGCGTTGATTAATTAGCTTTCTGAAAGTAGGTCCTCCCATTTGAGTGGAAGATGAAAAAGAGGTCATCACATTAGTTGAGCTGACACTGTAAAGGTAGAGTGGCACGTAAAATAAGAGTGCGAAAGCGAACAATAGACTTTTAATTAAAGTTATTGTTCGCTTTTGGTTGACTTAGAGCAAATGACCTAGTATGATAAAAATTGAATTTAATAGACATGCGTATAATTTCGGGAATATGGCCCAAAGTTTCTACAGATCGCCGTAAATGATCTGACTACGCAGGAAAGCATTCGTTATCTTTTGCGAGGTGACTCGTATTTTTATACGTCTTTTCTGCTAGTAGAAACGCGCTTGATCATGGATCATGTGCGTTTTTCTATTTGTAAATATGAATAAGGGAAAGAGGAGGAAAAGGCGTGAAAAAGTATTTTCGCTTTGAAGAATTAGGAACAAATTACAGAACAGAATTTATGGCTGGGTTAACAACTTTCTTGGCTATGGCTTATATCTTATTTGTAAATCCATCGACCTTATCTTTAGAAGGGGTAGAGCAGTTACCAGATGGGGTAACAAGAATGGATCAAGGCGCTATTTTTGCAGCGACCGCTATTGCAGCTGCGGTAGGTACATTGTTTATGGGTCTGATAGCGAGATATCCGATCGCTTTAGCACCAGGGATGGGTCTCAACGCATTCTTTGCCTATACGGTAGTATTAGGGTACGGAATCCCATGGGAAACAGCTCTTTCAGGAGTGCTAGCTTCAGGAATTATATTTATTATATTAACTTTGACTGGAATAAGAGAAAAAATTATTAACGCTATCCCTGCTAATTTAAAATTGGCTGTCGGAGCAGGAATCGGTTTGTTCATTGCATTTGTTGGGTTCCAAAATGCCAACATCATTGTCGGGGATGATGCTACCTTGTTAGCCCTAGGTGATCTGACTTCTCCAACTGTAATGCTTGCTGTTTTTGGTATTATTATATCTGTTATTTTATTAGCACTAGGATTCAAAGGCGGTATTTTTTATGGGATGGTTATTACCGCAATTGCGGGAATGGTTGTCGGTTTAATTTCCCCACCTCAGGGATTAGGTGGCATCGTTGGGGAAGTACCAAGTCTTGCACCTACCTTTGGACAGGCTTTTGCCCACTTTGGTGACATTTTTACGATCGAAATGCTTGTCGTCATTTTAACATTTCTATTTGTTGATTTCTTTGATACAGCAGGAACGCTCGTTGCTGTAGCCACACAGGCTGGTTTGATGAAAGATAATAAACTTCCTCGTGCGGGCAAAGCATTGTTTGCGGATTCTGCAGCTACTGTAGTCGGAGCATCATTAGGTACTTCAACGACTACTTCCTATGTAGAATCTACTGCTGGAGTAGGTGCTGGTGGTCGCTCTGGATTTACCGCTATCGTAGCCGCTGGATTTTTCCTATTGGCATTGTTCTTTTCTCCTCTATTAAGTGTTGTAACGTCAGAGGTAACCGCACCTGCTTTAATTATTGTTGGTGTATTGATGGCAGCTGCATTAAAAGATATTGAGTGGGATCAATTTGAAATTGCTGTACCAGCATTCTTAACGGTTGTGACAATGCCATTAACGTACAGTATCGCAACAGGGATTGCAATTGGATTTATCTTCTATCCAATCACGATGCTGTTAAAAGGACGGTATAAAGAAATACACCCAATAATGTATTTCCTATTTATTATCTTTGTCCTGTACTTTATTTTCTTAAGCTAGTAATTGGAAAAAAAGTCCACATTCACTTAATTGAGTGATTGTGGACTTTTTTTGTACGATAGGAATATAGAATTTTAACCAGGAAACAAAGGAGACGTAGTTAAAATCTTGAAGTTTCACGTGTAAGAAAAACCCACATTCGCTAAAAGACTAGCGAACGCGGGTTTTCCAAAATTCCTTTATTGATCCCGTTGATGCACATATGCTTCTTTACCGAAAGGAAGTAGGTGGTAAAGTGTAATGAGTATTGTTCCGGTTGTTGCAAGGATACCCATTCCATAGTATAAAGTTTCGCCACCAAGGGAATCGATAATAGATCCTCCGACAAGAGAACCGATTATTCCTGAGACCCCAAAGAAAGTGGCAAAGAACACTAGGTGTCCAGTTGATTGTAGAAGTTTTGGAATCAATCTGGAAACATAGTTGAATGCTGCCAAGTAGAAAACACCAAAAGTTAAACCATGCATAAATTGTAGCCCGATAATATGGAGCGGGTTATCAACGGAAGCGTAAATAAACCATCTTATACTATAAATAGCGCCGGCAATAATGATAAAGAAGAGTGGATGGTATTTACGGAACCAGATCCCAGCAGTTGCAAAGACAAGTGCTTCAGTTAGAACTCCTGTAAACCACGCAAAACCGACTAGACCTTCACTACCTCCAAGCTGAGAAATATACAGGCCAATATAACTGTCATTTGCCCGGTGTGTAATTGTTAGGAACATGATAAGTAACAAGAAAATAAGGAATGACTTGTTTTTAAAGATTGCTCTAACATCTCTTAACTGAACCGGTTCGGAATCAACTTTTACATCCGTCAACCCAAAGGACACGATTAATGCAAGCACTCCAAAGCATAAAAACGGAATGATCATATATTCTATTCCTACTCTTGTAAGTACTTCGCCAATAATCAGAGAAGAGGTAGCAAAACCAACCGACCCCCACCAGCGAATGGCGCCAAAAGAAACGCCAAAATGCTCTGCACGTCGTTGGGCAAGGCTGTCTCCTAAAGCTCCAATTGGGGTAACAAAGAAATAGAATATAGCCCCCATAAGAATAATGGCGAGTAATGTGTTCATCTGGAAAAAGATAACACTAGTTACAATCAGCCCCACGATACAAATCTGAATAATTCGTTTGACTGTCTTGTATTTATCACTCATGTACCCCCAGAAAGGCTGAGCAAAGATGGATGCAAGTGGGCCTACTGCGAGAACCCAACCAATTTCTGTGCCATTTAGACCTTTATATTTTAAATATAAGGGCAGATAACTAAGAATAATAGTATTTGTGGCATGAAAGCTAAACAAAAGCATTTTTAATGGTGTAAGAGAATTACGATTAAACAACAAATCCGCTCCTAATCTAAGAAAAAATATACAAAGGCTATTATACTATTATTGAATGAAGAGCGATAGAGTCTTTAGGGAATAAGCTTGTCCCATGTTTGAACTCTGCACATAACTGTTACTAGATATTGCTAAGCTCGATTAATCCCAAGTTTTTTCAATGAACTCATCTCTACCGGATTTTGCACGGTCTTCCTTATATTCTTCCTCGTTCTTTTTATAAAAATCCTGGTGATATTCCTCTGCAGGGTAGAATGTTGAGGCAGGAAGGATCTCTGTAACGATAGGTTTTTTAAAACGACCACTCTGGGCAAGTTCTTCCTTGGATAGCGCTGCTTCTTTTTGCTGCTCTTCGTCACTATAAAAAATGGCTGCGCGGTAGGAATCTCCACGATCCTGGAACTGTCCACCATCATCGGTAGGATCAATCTGGCGCCAATATAACTCTAGTATTTCGCTGTAGGAAATCACATCAGGGTTGTAAGAGATTTCAACCGCTTCATAGTGACCAGTTTCGCCAGCTTTAACTTGTTCATAAGTTGGATTCTCCACATGACCACCCGTATAGCCTGAAATGACTTGCTGCACGCCATCCCACTGGTCGAAGGGCTTCACCATACACCAGAAACATCCACCTGCAAAAATAGCTTTCTTGTATTGAGACATTTTACATTCCTCCGGTTCGTCTATGTTATACTCGAATAAATTATTATTTCCTCGTAGAATAAAGATACTATACCATAGATGAAGCAGGTGACATAATGGAGGAACCTTATGTACATAAAATTTTTATTGGTGATAAGTACAGGTATGCGCCACATCCTGAGATAAAGACGTTTGTTCGGAAAACAGGGATTGACGGGAATAAAGTAACAGATAATCCAGACAAGGCTATTTTTTGCTACCCAATTCAGCATTACACCTATTGGAATGATTTATTAGATCCGCCATTCTCCGACTTTGGAGAACTGGGAGAAGACATGGTTGTACTGGAAATGGGGGAGCAATCTGTCTGCATTGGTGATACTTACGCCGTGGGCGACACGGTACTTCAAGTTTCCCAGCCTAAGTCGGACACGCGATTCCTTGATAAAGAAATGGCATTAAAGATGCTAAAGACTGGCAAAACAGGCTGGTATTTCCGAGTTTTAAAAGAAGGAAATATGCAAGCTGGTTCCGATTTAGTATTGCTTGAACGTCCTTTTCCGAACTGGACGATTGCTGCGTGTAATGAAGTGATGCATTTATACAAAGATGATCTTCGCTTAACAAATGACCTAGTCCAATGTGAACTACTAGCTGATAGTTGGAAAAAGGTCTTATTGAAGCGTTTGGGTGGAAGAGCAATTTTATAGAAGCGTCCTATCATACATTTGCTAGTTTTTTAGGTATGCTATTTTGGAAAGCCTCCTGGAATAAAGTTAAGGCAAGTTGATAAACCGCAAATACCAAGGAATCCACATTCTGAGGCGGTAGCAGTTAATATTCTCGCAGGTTCAGCATCTGATGACTGGGAATTGCATTCGTGGCGTTGGGTTAAAAATAGTGCGATAAATCTATGTACATTGAGGCATTCTTCAGAATTTCCACCCTATCTTCAGGCGGGCTAGACGGAGTACCTCATAATTGTGCTATTGAGCGCTTGCTTCAATGTGAATTTTTATCAAAAAAGGAAGTGTACATTTTTGTACATTTCCCTTTTTGAATTATTAATAGGAAGTATATTTCAGTTCTTAAGAAAGATTGATTATTACAAATTTCTAAGTATTACCTTTATGTTTTAATGGATAACGCCGACACTTCTTATTCATCCTCCAATAACCTGACATTTACTCTTCGCTTATTGCTTGTTTCTGAAATAAGTCTATGCAACCGGATATAAACAAGTCCATTACGGTAGGTCGCGGTAATTTTATCTGAACGTACTGGAAAAGGGAGTGAAATTTGCCGTTCGAAGGCACCTTGCAGAATTTCTTCCTTGATAACTTGACCGCCACCAAACTCAAGATCAATAACGCCTCTTAGCTCTAGCGTAGCCATGTCAGCATAAATATCAATCTTTTCCAAATCATGTAAACCAGGAATGTTCACAACACAGAAAAGTTCATGTTCTGTTTGATAAAGGTTAATTTGTGGAATGTTAGGTTTAATGATACCTTCAAATTCGTTCCAGAAGTTATCGCCAAAAAATTGATCCATATTCTTCTTCCAGTCTCCCATTTGTTTAAACGGATCCATTATTTCACCTCACCATACACCTTTTTCAGCATCATATGCCCATTAATTAGAAGGGGTGCAGATAAAAAAATGGTACTGAATCAACCTGGTTATTTCATATCATTTAGAATTCATGTATTCTAGGAGGGAGATATTGAAATAGATATACTTACGTTGTAAGAACTTAGATTTAGGAGGTTTTTATTTTGCTAAACAATGCACTTATGATGGTTGCTATTATTTTAGTAATCAATATTGTGTATGTCTCGTTATCCACGATCAGGATGATACTTACGCTTAAAGGAAGAAGATATATTGCTGCTTTTGTAAGCATGTTTGAAATTGTTATATATGTACTTGGTCTTGGGCTTGTACTTGATAACTTAGATGCAATCCAGAATCTAGTTGCCTATGCGATTGGTTTTGGAATCGGAGTTGTTGTTGGGTCGAAAATTGAGGAAAAGCTTGCCCTTGGATACATTACCGTGAACGTTATTTCTTCAAATCCGGATATTGAATTCACAAGGAAGTTGCGAGACAAAGGCTACGGGGTTACGAGCTGGTTTGCCTATGGTATGGATGGTGACCGTCTATCCATGCAAATCCTAACACCAAGAAAGTACGAGTTGAGCTTATACGAAACCATTAAAGAAATTGATCCAAAAGCATTTATCATAGCTTATGAACCAAAACAAATTCACGGCGGTTTCTGGGTGAAGCAGGTACGTAAAAGTCGTCTTGCAAACCCTAAAAAAGCAGCCGAAGCAGCGAAAAATGACGGGCCTATCGTACCACCAGTCCAGGCCAAACCAACCGCACCAAGAAATACACCAAACAACGAGTGAGCCTAATGTGGGCTCACTTTTTTAATCTTCAGCATTATGAGTGATAGGAGAGCCAAGCTGATTGATAAAAGAGCCAAACTAGTCTATAGAAACTCCACACACATAATACGAATCCCCAATACCTATACCTCTAAGTTCAACAGTCATGATGAACAAATGCCCATCTTCATGAATAGGCTGATTGCATGCATGGAAAAGTTGAAGGAGGATGAATATGACCTATTATCCGAACCAAGGTATTAATCCGGAGGAACTACCTACCCAATTTCCACCCCAGCATCAACCACAGCAGCCAGGAATCGAATCATTAATGACACCGCGACCGATTATTGAAAACCCGAATTACAGAGGATCTGGCAAATTAAAGGATAAAGTAGCGATCATTACAGGTGGGGATAGTGGAATTGGTGCTGCAACTGCTATCGCTTTTGCCAAGGAAGGAGCAGATATTGTCATTGCCTACTATTATAATTATGAAGATGGTGACGCATATCGTACAAAACAGCGGATCGAGGAGCTAGGCAGGAGCTGTATACTTATCGTCGGAGATTTGCGAGAAGAAGAACACTGCAAGCATGTCGTGGAGGAAACAATGCGTTGTTTTGGCAAAATTAACGTTCTTGTGAACAACCATGGCGTTCAGTTTCCTCAACCAGGATTGGAAGATATAACACAGGAACAAATTCAAGCAACATTTGAAACAAACATTTATGCCTTTTTCTATTTAACAAAAGCGGCTCTCCCTTATCTTAAGAGTGGCAGCACGATAATCAATACCACCTCCATCACTGCTTATGAAGGGCAAGTGCAACTAATCGACTACTCTGCAACAAAAGGGGCAATTGTTTCTTTTACTCGTTCGCTTTCCCAGAATATCGTAGATAAAAGTATTCGCGTTAATGCTGTTGCGCCTGGCCCAATTTGGACTCCGTTAATCCCAGCGAGCTTTTCTGCTGAATATATCGCAACTAAATTTGGAAAAGATGTACCAATGAAACGCGCTGGGCAGCCATTTGAACTCGCTCCTGCATATGTATATTTAGCTTCCGAAGATTCCTCCTATGTAACAGGTCAGGTTATTCACGTAAATGGAGGGTCACCAGTAAGTTCTTAATAACCAAGTAAAAACCGAACATTAATTAAAGTTAACATGTTAACGTTCGAAAACTATATTGACACATCGTGTAGGACTTTGTTATGCTAAATGCAACAAGTAAATACGGAACCTCATATATTTCTGAAGATATGGTTTGGAAGTCTCTACCCGGCGCCGTAAATGCTGGACTATGAGGGGAGATGAATCGTTACAAACGTAATGATCTGTTTTCATGTGTCAAAGGGGTAAGTCTATTCATCTTCTCTCAACTAGAGGGATACGAATGGACTTTTTTTATTTCATAATTAACTCAGAAAGAGGGTTTTAATATGGCAAGCGTTGGTGTAATTATGGGAAGTATTTCAGATTGGGAAACATTGAAGCATACTTGCGAAGTACTGGAAGAGCTACAAATTCCATACGAAAAGGATGTAATTTCTGCTCATCGTTCGCCAGATGATATGTTCCACTATGCGAAAAATGCTCGAAAAAAAGGACTCAAGGTCATCATCGCTGGAGCGGGCGGTGCTGCCCATCTACCGGGGATGGTTGCATCGCAGACGACACTCCCTGTAATTGGGGTGCCTGTTGAATCAAAAGCCTTGAACGGACTGGATTCCTTGCTCTCTATCGTACAAATGCCTGGCGGTGTCCCAACTGCGACTGTAGCTATCGGAAAAGCCGGCGCTACAAATGCTGGTATTCTGGCAGCACAAATAATCGGAACAGTTGATGACTATGTTGCTGCAAAACTCGAAACCTATCGGGAAAAGTTGCATGATAAGGTAGGAGAAATGAGGGATGAACTTGCAAAATATTAAGCAGATACTACCACCCCAGACCATTGGAATAATCGGTGGCGGTCAGTTGGGCAGAATGATGGCTATTGCTGCACGCTATATGGGATACCAAATTATCGTACTCGATCCTAAGCCAAACTGCCCGACAGCACAGGTTGCTGATGAACAGATCATAGCAGCCTATGATGATATGGATGCAGTGAAACAACTATCCGAAAAGTCTGATGTGATTACATATGAATTTGAAAATGTAGATTTAGAAGCGGCTGTTTATTTACAAGAGCAAGGAAAGCTTCCACAAGGCTCTCTGGCATTGGAAGTAACCCAAAACCGCGAAAAAGAAAAACAAATGATGAAAGAGGCAGGCTTGACCGTCCCTCCTTTCTCTATCGTGACAGATGGCACTTCCTGTAAAGCAGCTTTGGAAAATATCTCCCTTCCTGCCGTGATAAAAACATGCAGTGGTGGCTATGATGGAAAAGGACAGCTAAAAATTAACACAGCCGATGATATTGACCTAGCCATGGAGTTTGCCACAAAAAATGGGCATTGTATTATCGAACAATGGATAACATTTGATAAGGAAATTTCTGTTGTGTTTACTAGATCACAGTCTGGAGAAATGACGACATTCCCGATTGCTGAAAACGAACATCGTGACCATATTTTATATAAAACGACAGTCCCAGCAAGGGTTAATGAGACAGTCGAAAATAAGGCGTACGAAGCGGTAACCGCATTAGCAGAAAAAATGGAGATTGTTGGTACCTTTGCAGTCGAGATGTTTGTTAAGGAAAATGCCATTTATCTAAATGAGATGGCACCACGCCCGCATAACTCAGGGCATTATACAATTGAAGCATGCACGGTATCACAGTTCGGTCAGCATATTCGGGCAATATGTGGACTGCCACTTGCTCCAGTTAGCTTGCACCAACCGGCAGTAATGGTTAATATTCTTGGTGAGGAACTGGATCAGATCCAGCAGGCTATGGCACAAATCGGTGCTGGATTTGTTCATTTATATGGAAAAGATGAAGCAAAAACGAAGCGAAAAATGGGGCATGTCACCTTTATCGCAAAAACTATCACAGAAGTTGAAGAAATCGTACAACAATTTGAGGAGGCAAAACGATGATTGAACGTTACACCAGAGAAGAGATGGGTTCCATTTGGACAGAAGAAAATAAATTTAAGGCATGGCTTGAAGTAGAGATACTAGCATGTGAAGCATGGAGTGAACTAGGTATTATTCCATCTGAGGATGTACAAAAACTACGCCAAAATGCATCCTTTGATATTGAGCGTATATATGAAATTGAACAGGAAACAAGACATGACGTGGTTGCCTTTACGAGAGCAGTATCTGAGACACTTGGCGAGGAACGGAAATGGGTACATTATGGTCTAACCTCTACAGATGTAGTAGATACGGCACTCTCCTATTTAATTAAACAAGCGAATGATATTCTTCGCAAAGACTTAACAGCATTTGTAGAGATTTTGAAAAATAAAGCCTTAGAGCACAAGCATACGGTTATGATGGGGCGCACACATGGTGTACATGCAGAGCCGACAACATTTGGATTGAAGCTAGCACTATGGTATGAGGAGATGAAACGTAACTTAGAACGCTTCGAAGCGGCTGCCAAAGGAGTCGAGTTTGGAAAGCTATCTGGTGCGGTTGGGACATACGCTAACATTGATCCTTTTGTGGAAACATATGTATGTGAAAAACTTGGTCTTTCTCCAGCACCTGTTTCGACACAAACATTACAAAGGGACCGTCATGCAGCATACGTATCAGCACTAGCGCTCGTGGCAACATCCATTGAAAAATTCGCTACAGAAATACGCGGGTTACAAAAAACGGAAACTCGTGAAGTAGAGGAATTTTTTGCCAAAGGTCAAAAAGGTTCATCTGCTATGCCTCATAAACGAAATCCTATTGGATCAGAGAATATGACAGGGATGGCACGCGTTATCCGTGGCTATATGATGACAGCTTATGAAAATGTATCACTATGGCATGAACGTGATATCTCGCATTCCTCAGCAGAACGTGTAATTTTGCCAGATGCCACGATTGCACTTGATTATATGCTGAATCGTTTTTCCAGGATCGTAAAGAACTTAACCGTCTTCCCGGAGAACATGAAGCGGAATATAGATCGTACGTATGGTGTTATTTTCTCACAGCGTGTGTTGTTAACCCTGATCGATAAAGGTATGGCCAGAGAGGCTGCATATGACATTGTGCAACCAAAGGCGATGCAAGCATGGGAGACTGCGACACCTTTCAGACAGCTAGTTGAGCAAGATGAACAGATTACAAGTAAATTAAGCACAGAGGAATTAGACGATTGCTTTGATTATACCTATCACTTGAAAAATGTAGATCATATCTTTACCAAAATTGGCTTAACAAGAGGTGAATAGAATGAAGAGTTCCTTGCTGTATGAAGGGAAGGCAAAAAAGATTTATCAAGCCGAAGGAAAGAATGGGCAGCTTGTGCTGTCCTATAAAAATGACGCCACCGCATTTAACGGAGAAAAGAAAGCATCTTTTACTGGGAAGGGCAGATTAAATAATGAAATTTCTGCCCGGATCTTTCCTTTTCTACATGATCAGGGAATTGAAACACATTTTATTGAACGCTTAAATGAGACGGAACAGCTCGTGCAGCAAACAGAGATCATTCCACTAGAGGTAGTGGTGCGAAATCTTGCAACAGGTAGTATTACAAAAAGACTAGATATTAAGGAAAAAACTATTTTTGACCCACCGCTTCTGGAATTATTCTATAAAGACGATGACCTTGGTGATCCACTTATTAATGATGAACATGCTCTGATTCTAAGTGACATCACCCCATCTGAATTACAAGAAATTAAAGTTAAAGCACTCGAAATCAATCAACAGCTAACAAAACTTTTTACTGCAATGGATATCACCCTAGTAGATTTCAAGCTAGAGTTTGGTCGGCTTGCAAGTGGATGCATCATCCTTGCTGACGAGATTTCCCCGGACACATGCAGACTTTGGGATACTACAACAGAGGAGAAACTAGATAAAGATGTTTTTCGTCAAGGTACAGGAGATTTACTGGAAGTCTACGAAGAGATTTTAAAACGACTGGAGGCAAACCAATGAAAAACGTTATCGTGAATGTAACTTTAAAATCAGGTGTGTTAGATCCTCAAGGAAAAGCGATTCAAGAATCGCTAAACTCCCTAGGATACAAGGAAGTTCAGCAAGCGAGGGTAGGAAAATCTATTAATCTACAAGTGGAAGAAGGATCCAACCTAGAAGAACGTGTCAGAGAGATGTGTGACAAGTTATTGGCAAACCCAGTTATCGAAGAATACAGCTTCGTTGTGGAGGAGGCTGTTCGCTCGTGAAATTCGCGGTAGTTGTTTTTCCTGGTTCCAATTGTGATCGTGATATGTACCATGCAGTAAAGGAAGTATTAAAAGAAGACGCTGATTTAGTCTGGTATCAATCTGCTAATCTCGAAGACTACGATGCCATTCTTCTGCCTGGAGGATTCTCTTATGGAGATTATCTGCGTTCTGGTGCTGTAGCTGCCACTTCTGAGATTATGCAGCAAATTAAAGCGCAGGCAGCAAAAGGAAAGCCAGTACTCGGTGTGTGCAATGGATTCCAAATATTGTTGGAAGCAGGTCTTTTACCAGGTGCCATGCAGCGTAATAAAAATCTTTCCTTCATGTGCCATCAAGAGCCACTGGTTGTAGAAAATAACGAGACTTTATTTACTTCAATCTATGATCAAGGGGAAGTAGTCAACTTTCCAATTGCCCATGGTGAAGGAAATTATTTCTGTGATGAACAAACGCTAGAAACATTAAAGGCAAACAAACAAATCGTCTTTACATATAAAAACAATCCAAACGGTTCTGTAGCAGATATTGCTGGGATTAGGAATGAAGAAGGCAATGTTCTTGGCATGATGCCACATCCTGAGCGTGCTGTCGAAGCTTTATTGGGCAGTGCCGATGGCGTGAAGTTATTTCAATCCATAGTGAAAAATTGGAGGGAATCCTATGTTGCAAACGCATGATATACATCCAGAGCAAATCGAACGCGACAAGCTTTATCAAGAAATGGGTTTAAGTGACAAGGAATACGACCTCGTGAAAGATATCTTAAAACGTCGTCCTAATTTTACCGAAACAGGGATATTCTCTGTCATGTGGTCTGAGCATTGTAGTTATAAAACCTCCAAGCCATTGTTAAAGAAGTTTCCTGTTAAAGGGCCGCATGTGATACAAGGTCCTGGAGAAGGTGCTGGGATTATTGATATTGGTGACAATCAAGCTGTTGTTTTTAAAATTGAGAGCCATAATCACCCATCTGCAGTAGAGCCATACCAAGGAGCGGCAACAGGCGTCGGGGGTATCATTCGTGATGTGTTTTCTATGGGAGCGCGTCCTATTGCGCTTATGAACTCTTTACGTTTTGGAAACTTAACAACAGATCGTGTGAAATACTTGTTTACAGAGGTAGTTAATGGAATCGCCGGTTACGGAAACTGTGTAGGGGTTCCGACAGTTGGCGGAGAAGTCCAATTTGACGAAAGCTATGAAGGAAATCCATTAGTTAATGCGATGTGTGTAGGATTAATCAATCATGATGAGATCCAAAAAGGGATTGCAGCTGGGATTGGCAATACGGTGCTTTATGCTGGTGCACCTACAGGCCGTGATGGAATTCATGGTGCGACATTTGCTTCTGATGATCTTGGTGAGGATGCTGCCAAGGATCGACCAGCAGTACAGGTTGGCGATCCGTTTATGGAAAAACTGTTAATTGAGGCTTGTCTTGAAGTCATCCACTCTGATGCCCTTGTTGGCATGCAGGATATGGGAGCAGCAGGTCTAACTTCTTCTGCTAGTGAAATGGCAAGCAAGGCAGGAACAGGAATGGAAATGAATTTAGACAATGTGCCACAGCGTGAGCAGAACATGAATGCTTATGAGATGATGCTCTCTGAATCACAGGAAAGAATGCTAATGGTTGTCAAAAAAGGTCGGGAACAAGAGATTATTGATGTGTTTGAAAAATACGGTCTCCAGGCTGTTGCGGTAGGAGAGGTTGTTGAAGAGAAAGTTTTCCGCATTAAACAGCACGGTGAAGTAATGGCAGACATTCCAGTCGATGCTTTAGCTGACGAGGCGCCTGTTTATCATATGCCATCAGAGGTGGCGGATTATTATAAAGAATTTCAGAATAGTGGCACACCTGAAGTGGTAGTAGAAGACCATGCCGAAATGCTGAAAAAGCTGCTGCAACAACCGACCATTGCGAGTAAAGAATGGGTTTATGACCAATATGATTCCATGGTGCAGACGAATACGGTTGTTACACCTGGCTCAGATTCTGCAGTCGTTCGTATCAAAGGGACGAATAAGGCTCTGGCTATCACGACAGACTGTAACTCACGCTACATTTATCTGGATCCAGAAGTTGGCGGAAAAATTGCCGTAGCAGAAGCGGCACGTAATATTGTTTGCTCTGGTGCAAGGCCGCTTGGCTTAACAGATGGATTGAATTTTGGGAATCCAACGAATCCGCAAACCTTCTGGCAAATGGAGAAAAGTGTAGATGGCATGAGCGAAGCATGTACGGCTCTTAGTACACCTGTCATTAGTGGCAATGTCTCTTTATACAACCAATCACAAGGAAAGTCGATT
The DNA here is from genome assembly GCF_000724085.1 of Oceanobacillus manasiensis. GTDB lineage: Bacteria > Bacillota > Bacilli > Bacillales > Amphibacillaceae > Oceanobacillus_B > Oceanobacillus_B manasiensis. The sequence goes on along the minus strand of NZ_CCDL010000004.1, from coordinate 202,887 downwards.
TTCCCAACTCCTATTGTTGGTATGGTTGGATTGCATGAGTCGTTAGAACATATTACACCAAGCCATTTTCAAGCAGCTGGTGATGCGATTTATGTTATCGGTGAAACGGCTCCTGAATTTGGTGGCAGTGAATTACAAAATGTCGTGCACGATAAATATGAAGGTAAAGCGCCAGAGATTGACCTAGACGTTGAAGCAAAAAGGCAGCAACAAATCCTTCAAGCAATAAAAGCTGGTTTAGTAGAATCAGCACATGATGTGGCTGAAGGTGGACTTTCAGTTGCCTTGGCTGAGAGTGTATTTAATGGAGCGGGACTTGGATTGGACGCAACATTTTCTGGCGATGTAACGGCAATCCTTTTCAGTGAAACCCAATCACGTTTTATTATTTCGGTAAAAAAAGAGAATAGAGCACAATTCGAAAAAATAGTGGAAGATGCAAAACAAGTTGGCGTTGTGACAGCGGATGCGACTTTCCGTATCGAGATTAATGATGCGCAAGTTATTGAGGAAAAAGTAGAAGAGCTACACCAACTTTGGAAGGGAGCTATTCCATGCTTGCTGAAATCAAAGGCATAAACGAGGAATGTGGCGTATTCGGCATTTGGGGTCATGAAAAAGCAGCGGAGCTCACCTATTATGGATTGCATTCCATGCAGCATCGCGGTCAGGAAGGTGCAGGGATTGTATCTAGTGATGGAGTCGAGCTAAAGCCATATAAAGGGATGGGATTAGTCAATGACGTGTTCAAGCATGCTGATTTCTCAGAACTATCAGGAAAAGTAGCAGTTGGCCATGTACGCTATTCTACACAAGGCGGAAAAGTAATTGAAAACGTACAACCATTATTATTCCGCGCTCAAGCCGGTAGCATGGCACTTGCTCATAACGGAAACATTATGAACGCCCATAAACTTCGCGGAGAACTTGAGGAACAGGGAAGTATCTTTCAAACCTCTTCTGACACGGAAGTACTCGCACATTTAATTAAACGGAGTGGTAACGAAATTTCTGAGGAAACGATTGCCAATGCACTAAATAAAGTGGTCGGAGCTTATGCCTACCTTATTTTAAAGGAAGATAAAATGTTTGTAGCGTTAGATCCGAGTGGAATTCGCCCTCTATCAATTGGGAGATTGGGTGAGGCCTATGTAGTGGCATCTGAGACCTGTGCTTTTGATCAAATTGGTGCGACATTTGAGCGAGAAGTGTTACCAGGTGAACTTATTACCATCAGTGATAAAGGGATATCTTCCACAAGGTTTGCAATGCGAGAGCAACGAAAAATGTGTGCAATGGAGTATGTCTATCTTTCCAGACCAGATAGTGATGTGAATTTAGTAAATGTTCATGCTTCACGAAAAAGAATGGGCATAGAGCTAGCAAAAGAAGCACCATCGGATGCAGACATGGTCATTGGCGTACCGGACTCCAGTATCTCAGCAGCTATCGGCTATGCAGAGCAAAGTGGTCTGCCATATGAAATGGGAATTATTAAAAACCGCTATGTTGGCCGTACGTTTATCCAACCCTCCCAAGAACTACGAGAATTAGGTGTGAAAATGAAGCTTTCTCCTGTTCGTGGCATTGTGGAAGGCAAACGCATCGTGATGATCGATGATTCTATTGTAAGGGGCACGACAAGCAGGCGAATTGTGCAAATGCTCAAGAAAGCTGGTGCAAAAGAGGTACATGTACGCATTGCTTCACCTGCTATTCAGCATCCATGCTATTACGGAATTGATATGTCAACAAGGAAAGAATTGATCGCAGCCAATTACACAGTAGAGGGAATTTGTGAGCAGATTGGTGCTGACAGTGTGGCATATTTGTCTGAGGCAGGGCTCGAAAAGGCAATTGTGAAGGATAAAACCTTGAATCAAGGCATATGTACAGCCTGCATGACGGGGAAATATCCAGTAAAGGAAGACGGCCAAAAGGAAATTGCTTTTACTAGCTGTTAAATAGAATAAAGGAGTTGCCAAACCATGTCAGAAGTATATAAAAATGCCGGGGTAGATGTGGAAAAAGGATATGAGGCAGTAGAGAGAATGAAAAAGCATATTGCAAAAACAACCCGTCCAGAAGTACTGGGTGGTATCGGCTCATTCGCTGGTCTTTTTGAGCTGACATCGTTCCAGTATAAAGAGCCTGTCATGGTTTCTGGAACGGATGGAGTTGGCACAAAGCTTAAACTTGCTTTTGACCTTGAAAAACATAACTCTGTTGGAATAGACCTTGTTGCGATGTGTGTAAACGATATTGTCGCACAAGGCGCGCAACCACTTTTCTTTTTAGATTACATTGCCTGTGGTAAAAATGATCCAGAAATGATTGAGCAGATTGTGGCGGGGATTTCCCAAGGCTGTGTGGATGCGGGTGCTGCATTAATCGGTGGCGAAACGGCGGAAATGCCTGGCATGTATGAACCATCCGAATACGATCTTGCAGGGTTTGTCGTAGGGATTGCGGAAAAGGAAAAGCTGGTTACAGGTGAAGAGATTTCGGAAGGGGATGTCGTAATCGGACTTCCATCAAGTGGCATTCACTCAAATGGGTACTCGCTCGTTCGCCAAATCGTAGCTAATCTGGATTTAAATGAACACTATGGTTTGCAGAAACCACTTGGTGAAGTATTGTTAACACCGACAAAGATTTACGCCAAAGCTGTTACAAAAGTACTCGGAAAGTTTACTGTCAAAGGGATTTCCCATATAACAGGTGGCGGGTTTTATGAAAATCTACCACGCATGTTGCCAAACGGACTTGGTGTCCAGATTGACTCTCATAGCTGGGAAGTGCCCGAAATTTTCTCTTTTTTACAGGACCAAGGAAATATTCCAGAAGAAGAAATGTACGGTGTTTTCAATATGGGAATAGGAATGGCACTTGTTGTAAAACGTGAAGATGCGGAGCGGGTTATGGCAGAACTTCTTCAAAATGGCGAGGAAGCTTCGATAATCGGAACCGTCGTGCCAAATGAAGGAGTGCACTTTAGCTCATGAAGAAAACCAAAGCCGCTGTGTTCGCATCAGGAACCGGGAGCAACTTTCAGGCGATAATGGAAGCCGATAACCTACCAGTCGAAGTAGTCTTGCTCGTTTGTGATAAAGCTGGAGCAAAGGTAATGGAAAAGGCAGCACAATATGGGGTGCCAGTCCTCCTTTTTGACCCGAAGGCGTATGCTTCTAAATCTGCTTATGAGCAAAAATTAATCGAGGAGCTAGAGAAGGCTGGTGTCGAGTGGATTTTCCTAGCTGGCTATATGCGCATTGTGGGTCCAGATCTTCTTGGAGCCTTTGAAGGGAGAATAGTCAACATCCACCCATCATTGCTCCCAGCATTTCCAGGCAAAGATGCGATTGGGCAAGCTTATCAGGCAGGAGTCGACACAACAGGGGTAACAGTCCATTATATCGATGAAGGCATTGATACGGGCCCAATTATCGCCCAGGAATCCGTTGGAATTCACCCTGAAGATACCGAAGATATGCTCAAGGAACGCATCCAACAAGTAGAACATAATCTCTATCCTAACGTCATCCGCCAGCTTTTAAACCAAACTACATAACATAAAGAATTTGAAATGAGGGGAAAAAATGAAGAAGCAAGCTTTAATCAGTGTTTCCGATAAAACAAACATCACGACATTTGCTCAAGGGCTCATTGACCTTGATTACGACATTCTATCAACTGGGGGAACGTTAAAGGCACTAAAGGAAGCAGGCATTCCAGCCAAAGCTGTGGACGAAGTAACGGGATTTCCAGAAATTTTGGGTGGGCGTGTGAAAACATTACATCCCTTTATTCATGGAGGACTTCTAGCAAAACGCTCTGATGCGGATCATATGAAGCAGTTAGAAGAAAACAATATTGCACCAATCGATATGGTTGTTGTCAACCTTTATCCTTTCAAACAAACCTTGCAAAGAGAAGGCGTATCAGGTGACGAAATTATTGAGAACATTGATATTGGTGGTCCGACAATGCTTCGGGCAGCCGCGAAGAATTTTGCAGACGTTGCAGTGGTTGTAAATCCTTCTGACTATGAAAGTGTAATTGCTGGGCTACGTGCAGATTCCTTTGGGAAGACAGAACGTAAAAAACTGGCAGCTAAAGTTTTCCAGCACACAGCAAATTATGATGCCATGATCGCGGGTTATTTTACTGAAGAAACGGAAGAAGCCTTTCCAGAAACATACACCGTTACATACGAGAAGGTACAATCCCTTCGTTATGGAGAAAACCCGCACCAGCAGGCAGCATTTTACCAAAATCCACTTCACAAAGGGTGGAGCCTTGCTGCGGCAAAACAGTTACACGGCAAGGAACTTTCCTTTAACAATATTCAGGATGCTAATGCAGCACTTGAAATCCTGTCTGAATACAAAGAGCCAACTGCTGTTGCAGTAAAACATATGAATCCATGTGGGATTGGCGTTTCAAATAACCTGGCGTCGGCATTCGCAAGAGCATATGAAGCAGACCCGATTTCTATTTTTGGTGGGATTGTTGCAGTAAATAGTCAAGTGGATGTGGAAACTGCCAAGCAACTAAGTGAAATTTTCCTCGAGATTGTAATCGCACCAGGCTTTACGGACGAAGCAATGGAGATATTGACACAGAAGAAAAACATTCGATTGCTAGACCTTCCGATGCAAGGGGAGGATAACAGCTACCATAAGTTAACAACCGTTAAAGGTGGATTACTTATACAAGACAATGATGCTGGAGAGGTAGTGAAAGAGGAATTAACTTTCCCTACAAAACGTCAGCCGAATGAAAAAGAGCTTACAGATTTATTGTTTGCATGGAAAGCTGTAAAGCATGTGAAATCCAACGCGATCGTTTTAGCAAAAGACAACCAAACTGTTGGGGTCGGTGCAGGGCAAATGAACCGAATTGGGTCAGCGCAAATTGCAATAGAACAAGCTGGTGAAAAAACGAAAGGTGCTGTACTAGCATCTGACGCATTTTTCCCAATGCCAGACACGGTGGAAGCAGCCGCGGCAGCAGGCGTAACGGCAATTATTCAACCAGGTGGTTCAAAGCGTGACCAAGACTCAATTGATGTATGTGATAAGCATGGGATTGCGATGGTTTATACAGGAATGCGCCATTTCAAACATTAAGGAAGGGATGCGAAGGGATGAATATTCTCGTAATCGGCCGCGGTGGACGCGAGCACAGCATTGTAATGAAGCTTGCGGAAAGTGAGCGTGTTTCTAAAATCTTTGCCGCACCCGGCAATGCTGGAATGGAGCAGGCAGAATGTATCGGAATTGATGAAATGGACATCGAGGCGCTTGTTGCGTTCGCTAAAGAAGAGCAGATCGATCTAACGATAGTCGGACCGGAGAATCCACTGAATGAAGGGATTGCCGACCGTTTTATCGAGGCTGGCCTGCAGGTGTTTGCACCACAAAAAGTGGCAGCACTACTTGAGGGTAGTAAAAGCTATGCCAAAGAGTTTATGAAAAAATATGCTGTTCCAACAGCGGCTTATGCTACATTCACTTCAGCTGACGATGCGAAGCAGTATATTGAAGAACAAGGTGCCCCTATCGTGATTAAAGCAGACGGATTGGCAGCAGGGAAAGGTGTCATAGTTGCTGAAACGGAGGAACAAGCACTAAGGGCAGTGGACGAGATACTGGTGGATAAAGCCTTTGCTAATGCCGGAGCCAAGATCGTGATTGAAGAGTTTTTATCCGGAAAAGAATTTTCTTTAATGGCATTCGTTCACGAGCATAATGTTTATCCAATGGTACCTGCTCGTGACCATAAGCGCGCGTTTGATAATGACGAAGGACCAAACACAGGCGGTATGGGTGCATTTTCTCCAGTTCCTGATGTTACCGAAGATCATCTTGATTTTGCAATGAAAGAAATTCTGCAAAAAACAGCTGACGGCATGATGGAGGAAGGCCGACCTTTCACAGGCATTCTTTACGCTGGGCTGATGATGACAGAAGATGGTCCCAAGGTCATCGAATTTAATACACGCTTCGGTGACCCGGAAACACAGGTTGTTTTACCACTGCTAAAAAATGACCTAGACCAAGTGATCCTTGATGTAATAGATGGCAAGGATCCTGAACTGGATTGGGATGACAGTGCATGTGTTGGGGTAGTTCTGGCTTCACAAGGATATCCAGGTTCCTATGCCAAGGGAGTAGAGATTCCGGCATTAAGCGAAGCGGAGTCGTATACCGTACACGCCGGTACGAAACTGGTGGATGGCAACCTCGTATCGGACGGCGGTCGAGTGCTGCTTGTTGGGGCGAAGGAAGCTACATTCGAATCGGCTCGCGAGAAGGTGTATCAAACTCTATCCTCTGTGGAGAATGGCAATGACTATTTTTATAGAACGGATATAGGGAAATAGGAAAAAGCTTGAGGGCAATTATGCTTCCTCAAGCTTTTTTGGGTGCTTCTCATTTACATGGTTAATTTGTAGAAAAAATAACGTCCCCTAAATGTTTAGGTTCCTTATTCGTAACTCTCATTTCTGTTGCTAGTCCTGCTTCAATCGAAAGGAATGATTCTTCAAGTTCTAGTACAACAGCAGATAGAATTATCCTATTTCTATAAATAGATCCGTATCCAGTTACTTTTTTTATTAAATTATGCTCAATGGAAAAACTAGAACTACTTATAATATGTTTTTGATATGTATGTCGTTGATGTGGATTATCTATTAGTTCATATTCAAGTGGTGCGGGTGTTTCTTGATCCTCAAGTAGCAAATAGTTGTCACCTGCGTCGTCCTCAGTCCAGCCTATTTTCCAGTATTTTATGTCGGTGTTTTTCCGAATGGATAATATTGGTTCAGTTGCGTGAAGAATAATATCTTTATTATAAAGGTTTGTGTGTAGCAAGTTCGCAAAAATTCCTTCTAGTAAGTAACCTTTAGCGGACATAAATGTCTCCCATGCTTTTTCCAACTACACTCCCCCTTTTTTTTAAACTATCCAGTTTCAGTCAAATACATGGCCTTATTATCACTAACTTTTTAAACTAAGGTGCATTTTGTTTCATTATATCTTGCCAATGTGGAGGAAGCTCGTATGTTTCTAGGTGCTCAAATTTAATTAATTTAACATCATCAGGAACAATAGGGGCTATTTCAAATGTGAGCCTATCTTTTCCAACTGCTATGTGGGGTCCGACAACTGGTGTGAGCTCTAATGTAAGTAGGAAATGAAAGCTACGAAATCCCTCAACTCTTTCTACATTTACAATATCAACTTGGTACGGATAAACAGATGGCAATTCAATTAAATAGTTAGAGTAATAATTGTTTACTGCTTTTTCTATTTCTTCACCTAACAAAAGTATTAAAATATCTTGGATCTTAAGCTCCTTTGAATCTTTTGGAGGATCTAAATGATTTGGTTGGGCAGAAACAGGTGAATTATAAGAAAAGACAACTGTAAAAACGATTAGTAAAGGAATTACATGTTTCTTCATAATTTCTCCTCCACAATTAAGGTTATTGCATAGTTTTCTCTTGTGGAGGTTTATAATAAGAAGCAAATTATGACAATACTTATATAACTATCCTGTCTCAAAAGTTCGTTAAGTCTATAAGGATGTATTAATAAAGCGTTCCATTAGCTCAGTTTCTTCTTTTAATAATCGTGAAAGAAACAAGAGTTGAGGGAACGGTTGTAATATTAATTTTGTATCTATCTCTGGAGTTAAAATTGATATTCCATGTAGCTTTTGATACTCGTGTAAAGATAGTCTTTTTTGGCAGATAAGTTGTACGTTCTCTGGAGAAAGTAATAATAATCCTTTTGATTCAGAAGATGGAGTTGGCATTGATGATGTTTTAGAAAGGTACATTACTGTGTAAGCCGATTTTTCATTGCCTTTAATTAGAATAGGGGCAATAGGTTCGTTTACCGTAACTTTATTTGGTTCTTCGTTCCACTCGCTAAGGTAAAATGTCGTATTTGAATGAAAGGGAGTCATTTCAATTTGCGATTCTTCATAAACCTCACGTTTTGCTGTCTCCAACGCAGTTTCATTATCCTCTCTATGACCTCCCAATCTGACCACACCAAGTTTGCTACCTTTTTTGGTTGGTCCAACTTGAAATACAAATAAACCTTTATATAAAACATAAGCACCAGATGTTCGTATATCTTTAGGAATTAATATATTGTCGCACCTCCATATTCATATAATCAGTTTCTTTTATTTAGGTATACACCTTCAACTTATTGGTCAACTAATATCTTAAGAAACTGTTCTTACTATTCTTCTATTCTAATACCTCGCTTTATCTTTGATCGTAATACATAGTGTAAAATTAAAAGGATCACTGCCAGAATAAGAATAATAATACCTGTTTCTCTGTTCTGGATATAATAAATGCTCCCATTTAGCCAAAGCGTATCAATAGCAATAGTTAAAGAAATAATAAACAATATACGGATTACATATGATAAAGCTCGAACTTTTTTACTCAAAATCTGTATTCTCCTTTCTCAATAAAATCAAGTTATTATCGAGTAATTGATCCCATATAATTAGTGTTAAAATTCATTGGATAAGTTAACCATACTATTGAATAGATAATTTCGAGCTATTACTCTATCATCAAACCCAATCGTTTTATCTTCAAGGATTTGATATGTTTCGTGTCCTTTTCCTGCAATAATAACAACATCTTTAGAATTAGCCATATTGATAGCTCTTTTAATAGATTCTTCTCGATTAACCAACACTTCATAGTTAGAGAAATCCATTTTTTTTAATCCTTTTTCAATGTCGTCTATTATTTTTAGGGGATCCTCTGACCGCGGATTATCAGAAGTAATAACTACAAAATTACTATAATTACTAGCTATTTCTCCCATAATGGAACGTTTTGCTTTATCTCTATCTCCGCCACAACCAAAGACAGTAATTACATTACTTTCTGCAAACTCTTTAACCGTTTTAAGTACATTTTCCAAAGCATCTGGTGTATGTGCATAATCAACCAACACGAGAAAATCTTGTCCTTCATCAATTATCTCCATTCGACCATCAATGCTTTTAATTTGTGATAAACTTCTCTTTATACTCTCAAGAGGTATGCCCTCAACTAAAGCTGCTGCAATACCTGCTAACGCATTATAAACATTAAACCGTCCGATTAATTGGAGATCCAACTCAACGTAACCTTTAAAAGTATTTAATAAAAAATGAATACCTTGTGAAGTCATTCTAATACTTTTAGCTGTAACATCAGATTGATTGTTAATTCCATATGTAATAATTTCTGCGGATGTAACCTTTTTAAAGTACTCAAAATGAGAGTCATCTGCGTTTAAGATTGCATACTTCATGTCTTTGCCAGTAAACGAATTTCCAAGCTTTGAGAACAAAAGACCTTTAGCATCTTTATATTCATCAAAGGAATGATGATAATCCAGATGATCTTGTGTAAGGTTCGTAAAGACTGCCGTTCTAAAGTTACAGCCTGTAACACGTCCCATATCTAGCCCTTGGGATGATACTTCCATTACACAATAATCCGTATTGTAATCTCTCATTTTTCGGAGGTTGGCTTGTAAGATTGGTGGCTCTTGTGTGTTTATGTCAGTAGGGTACATTTGCTGGGCTATCTTTACCCCGTTGTTTCCCATCAACCCCGTATTAAACCCATAGTCGGAAAAAATATTTTCAATAATGAAGGAGGTAGTGGTTTTTCCGTTAGTTCCAGTAATCCCTATTAGTTTCATTTCATCTGAAGGATAATTATAAAAATGAGAAGCGATAACTGCCATTGCACGCCTTGCATCTTTAACAAATAATTTCGGTACATTAATGTCCACATCTCTTTCGACGACTAGTGCAACCGCGCCATTCTTAATTGCTTCCGCTGCAAAAAGGTGACGATCTTCTAGAAATCCTTCAATAGCAGGTACACAGACGAACAAATTACCCTGTTCTATTTTTCTAGAATCCATTTGTAATCCTGTAATATCAACATCCATGTTCCCTTGTGTTTCTTTAATCATAAATAGATTTGCTATTTCTCTTAATTTCAAATTAGGGCACCTCTCTAAGCATTATATTGCGATACATGATTTTTTAATTTGGGATCACCTTAAGTTTAAACTGGTATCTTCGTGTTTAAATCGTCCCATCACAACAGTATTATAGTAATTACCATCAGACAGAATTTTGTCCTTTTTTAAGATACCTTCCACTTCAAAACCATATTTTTTATACAGAATTATGGCTCTATCATTTGTTTCAAGCACATTTAAAGTCATCTTTTTAATATCATTCGAGTCAGCCCAACGAACAGACTCTTCTAAGAGATTTTTTCCTATACCGTAACCCCAGTAATCTCTTAATACACAGACACCGAATTCTACCTTATGAGAAGTTCTTTTTAATTTGTTGCCTTCACACCTAGAAAAGCCTACAATCTTCTCATTAACTTCTACAACTAAAAATAGGTTACTAGTAGTCTCTGTATCCTCTGCAATAATTTGTTTAAAGTTTGGCTCATCTATGTATGCCTCGCCTTTTTCTCTATCTAGATTCTCTGTTTCCCCATCAATCTGGAGTCGCAGTTCAGACAAGCTTTTAGCATCCTTTTCTTTGGCAGACCTTACAGTATAATGTAAATTATTAACATGATACTTTTTTGGATTAAGCTTCATAGTAAATCCCTCCAATCTTTAAGTTTAAACCTCGTACTAGTTACTTTGCATAAAATTAATCAGTATGTTTGTTTAAATATATGAACCGAATCACCATCATCTTTTATGCTATATGTACTTGGAAGACCCTTTAATAAAGTTACTGCCTGTAAGTCACCTCTTGAAGCGTAAAGGTTAATTATCCACACAAATAAGGTAAACCAGACTCCTGCTCCTGAAATCATAAAAAATAGCAACGAACAAATAACTCCTAAAACAATCATAGGTGCTAGGGTTATTATTATGTATGCATATTTATTAAAAACCGCTTCACTTTTAGCAAATATAAAAAGTCCGCTAAAGCCGTATTGTGGGCTTACTCCACTGTAATATCTCATCAAAATTCCATGTGTCAATTCGTGTAAAACGATATACACAAATGCTGTAAGAGGGAATGCAAGTATTAACAAGGGATTTTGTTTTATTAGATCAAATAATTCATGAAGTGGCACCGAATATTGTACAATCAGGGTACTAATTACAATAAGGCCAATTGTAACTATATTTATTATCTTAGGAATTTTAATTTCTTCCCAATTCAGAGACTTTGATTTTTCGTAATTTGAATACATTTATCCTTCTCTCCTAAATGTTTATAAGTAAATTTAATAGATACACGCCTATAAAAAGCGTTTAAGTTCAGTTGTCCTCTCCCAAAAAGTAACCAACAATAGGGTCAGCATTAGATTTTTCAGTTATTAATAGAACTAACCGATATATTGGAGGATTAACTGATAAATTGCTATGCAGAATCCTAAGATACTTGCTTTCAATTTAGAAGGGTGGTTTCTTTTGTTCAGAAACAAGTATAGGATAACGGCTATAAAACCTAAGGGAATCCATAATTCAAATTTACCTTCTAGTGTAGTATAAACCCGAGTAATGTAAGTGCTAAATAGAAAGTAAAAAAACACTCTAGAACGTTTGGTTTCTAATTGTTTACTCCACCTTACTAATAAGAAAATGACGATAATAGCAATAACCGTAATGTGGAAAGGAGGTAAAACAATAGCAGAATTTCCAAAATCAAATACCATTTTGAATAGCCACCTTAAAGTTTCTAAGCACATACCCATTTATCAAAATACTAAGATGTTAGATGAAGAGCATATTATTAGATATTTTTAACTATATTTTACCATATCGCTCAACAACTATTTGATTTTTCTCAATATAATTATAAGATTACGAGGGTGGTAGAAACTATTGTTATTGTGCTAGTGAACATCACCCAAAAGTGAAACCACATCACCGCAAAGTGAAACCAGAGCCCCGCAAAGTGAAACCACAGCACCACAAAGTGAAACCACAGCACCACAAAGTGAAACCACAGCACCACAAAGTGAAACCACAGCACCATATACTGAAACCACAGACCCCAAAACCAAAACCACAGCACCAATGGAAGCACGCCCCCTCCCGAAACCGACGAACACTCCCAAGCCTATTCACAAAATGGACATACCTTTTTAATAGTAACTTTACAGTGTTAAAGTATTATATATGGTAAAATAAAGAAAAAGAAGTATTGGAGCGTTGTCAATGTTAGAGAATGGTTATTATTGGAGAAACCGTGAACTGAGAAAGCATGTCAGCGTCATTGATGGATTGGATAAGCCTGACCTGCTAATAACAAATGCTATTTATTTAAATGCGTATACGAAAGAGTGGATTTCGGCAAACATTTGGATTGTTGATGATCGCATTGTCTATGTAGGGGAAAAGCTTCCTGCTAATACAGAGGATGTAGAAATAATGGATTGTGCAGGTAAGTATCTTGTACCCGGGTATATCGAGCCGCATGCCCACCCGTTTCAATTATATAATCCTGAACAGCTGGCGAATCATGCTGCACAAACGGGAACTACAACACTAGTAAATGATAACATTTTATGGCTATTATTATTGAAGAAAAAGAAAGCGTTTTCTTTATTGAATGAGTTTCAAAAACATCCTGTCTCCATGTATTGGTGGGCTCGCTTTGATGCGCAGACAGAATTGAAGGATGACACACAGCTTTTTAACACACAGGAAATCCTTTCGTGGATAAAGCATCCCGCTGTCGTTCAGGGGGGAGAGCTGACATCATGGCCTGATTTATTAGCAGGGGATGACCGGCTTCTGCACTGGATCCAAGAAACGAAACGTCAAGGGAAGCCAGTAGAAGGACATTTACCTGGAGCCTCTGAAAAGACTTTAACTAAAATGAAACTATTAGGTGTTAATGCAGACCATGAATCTATGACTGGCGAGGATGTTATGAATAGGTTGCGCCTTGGCTACCAAGTAGGGCTACGCTATTCTTCGATTCGTCCAGATTTACCGACACTTCTTGATGAATTGAAGGCTCAAAATCTACAAAGCTATGATAATCTTACAATGACAACAGACGGTGCTACACCAGGTTTTTATGAGCGAGGCTTAATAAATGTATGTATTGAGATTGCGATAGAAAAAGGTGTCCCGATTGAGGAAGCCTATATGATGGCAAGTTATAACGCTGCAAAGCATCTTCGTCTTGAGGAGCAGCTTGGAAGCATTGCACCAGGACGCATTGCCAATATTAATATCCTTACAGAAAAGGATGACCCATATCCAGAAAGCATTTTGGCAAAAGGACAGTGGATTGTAAAACATCATGAAGCCCAAGAGATTCCCAGGAAAGTGAACTGGGAGGAATATGGTATTGGCCCCTTACATTATGACTGGGAGTTGACGGAAAAGGCATTACAGTTTTCTGTACCAATTGGGCTTGATATGGTAAATGATGTGATTATAAAACCATATGCAATTGATACGGACATTGCAACAGAAAAACTGCCCGACAATAAGAAGGATGCTTTCCTCTTACTGTTAGACCGAAAAGGGAAATGGCGTGTCAACACGACAATACGAGGCTTCACAGACCGTCTTGGCGGCATGGCAAGCTCGTATTCTACGACAGGTGATTTTATATATATAGGAAAAAATAAAGCTGATATTATTCTTGCGGGCAAAAGATTGAAGGAATTAGGCGGAGGAATTGTCATTGTCCATGAGGGAGAAGTTTTACTGGAGATCCCACTCACACTCTCTGGCACCATGTATGATGGAAACATGCGTGATTTAATTGAAAAGGAAAAGCTGCTTAAGCAAATTTTAAAGGAGTATGGTTATCCTTTTGAAGATCCGGTTTACTCCATATTTTTCTTATCTTCAACACACTTGCCTTACATCCGAATCACACAGCAAGGGATTGTGGACGTGAAGAAAAAAGAAGTACTATTCCCAGCCACCATGTGTTAGCGTATAATAGAGTAAAATCTAAGTTAACAAAGGTGTAGTGAGAAATGAAGAAAATTGTATGGATGCTTGTCTGTGCATTCATCTTACTCGTTGGTTGCTCCGATAAAGAAAAACAGGAAGCGGAAAACAATGAAAAGAAAGATGTAGATGTGCAGGAGAAGTCAAATGAACCAGAAGTTTCAAATGAAATTATAGCCCCATTGACAGGGATGGCAATAGATGAACCTACTGACAACCGCATTGTCGCTGTAATGGTTAATAATCATTCCAAGGCGAGGCCGCAAACCGGATTGTCTAAAGCTGATATCGTGTTTGAAATGTTAGCTGAAGGAAAAATCACACGTTTTCTTGCTATGTTTCAAAGTGAATTGCCGGATGTCGTTGGGCCTGTAAGAAGTGCACGGGAGTATTACTTCAATTTGGCCAATGATTATAACGCGCTTTATGTCTATCATGGGGCAGCAAATTTTGTTAATGATATGATTATAAACAGAGGAATTGAACATTTAAATGGATCCCTATATGATAATGATGGAAACTTATTCAAGCGAGAATCATTTCGTAAGTCGCCGCATAATTCCTATTTACAGCTTGGGGCTGTAAAGGATGTTGCTGCATCAAAAGGGTATGAGACAACAGCTGAAATAGAGCCGCTTCCATTTATAGCAGATGATGAAGCAGAAATTTCCGGTGACCCAGCTCAGCATGTAGAAATTGTTTATGCACAGCAACCAATGGAAATTGTTGAATATGATTATAATGCTAGTGAGGAAGTGTTCACGCGGTACAATGACCGTGAACCAACAGTAGAGTTAAACACAGAGGAACCGATACAGGCAGCGAATGTGTTGATTGTAGAAACACCTCATGAAGTAATTGATGATGCAGGGCGGCGGGCCATCGACATGGAATCAGGCGGAAATGCCTACCTTTTGCAAAAAGGAAAAGTACAAGAGTTGCAGTGGGAAAATAGAGAGGGAAGAATACTCCCGGTAAAAGATGGAGAAGTAGTCGGTTTCATGCCGGGAAAAACTTGGATCAATGTTATCCCTACAAATCCTGGGTTAACCGGGTCCGTCAATATAACTAATTAGAAGCAGGAGGGCTTGTTAGTGCAAATAGATAAACTACGAGGAGAACAGCTCGATCAATTGTTCGATGCTATCCTTACATTAAAGGACCGTGAAGAGTGCTATCGCTTTTTTGATGATATCGCCACGATGTCAGAGATTCATGCGATATCTCAGCGACTACAGGTGGCAAAAATGCTAACTGAAGGCCGTACCTACACGGTAATTGAACAGGAAACCAATGCTTCGACTGCAACTATTTCCCGTGTGCGTAGATGCATCAACTATGGTAGTGATGGATATAAGATGGTCTTAGACCGAATGGATGAAGATAAGAAATAAACAAGAGATGCTAGGGTCATAACCCGGCATCTCTTTGTTTATACTAAAGAATAATGAGATGAGGAGATACAGAGAAGGTTACATATCGCTAAACATGGGAGGACATCATGAAAATGAACCACACTAATTGGAAAGCGATAGGGCTTCGTTTAGCTTTCGTCTTAAGCGTTATGTTGGTGGGATGTTCCCAAGCTTCGGAAAATAGCGTGGAGCAAGAAAACCAACCTAAGGGTGTTGGAGATGAAGACGAAGATAAAAGCAATACGCAAGGTCATGCTATAGACGAAGGCGGAAATGACACCGTAAAATCTTCAGATGATGACATGGAAGATGCAGTACAAGAAAAAATCTCTTCTATGACGATCG
Organism: Oceanobacillus manasiensis; assembly: GCF_000724085.1. Classification (GTDB taxonomy): domain Bacteria; phylum Bacillota; class Bacilli; order Bacillales; family Amphibacillaceae; genus Oceanobacillus_B; species Oceanobacillus_B manasiensis. The sequence continues at coordinate 187,112 of NZ_CCDL010000004.1, read as the reverse complement.
AAGAAAAAGTTGGCCAAATGCTTATGTTCGGGTTTGAAGGTACACAAATGAACGATAAAACGAGCGGTTTCATCCAAGAAAACCATATAGGCGGAGTCATATTGTTCGAAAGGAACATTACCGATTCAAAACAATTATTTAATTTAAACAGGGAACTTAAAGAATTGAACACCAACTCTCAGAATATCCCCCTTTTTATATCTGTAGATGAAGAAGGTGGATCTGTAACAAGAATGCCTCCCCAAATAGTAAACCTACCGGACAGTAAAGCGATTGGTGATCAAAATAATTTGGAGCTTGCATTCCAAGTGGGAGAAGCGATTGGAGAAAGGGTAAACGCATTTGGGTTTAATGTCGCGATGGCACCTGTTATGGACATTAATAGCAATCTAAATAACCCGGTTATCGGAGATAGATCTTTTGGAGATAACAAGCACATTGTTTCAGAAATGGGCGTTCAAGAAATGGAAGGTATCGAATCAAAAGGCGTAATTCCAGTCATCAAACATTTTCCAGGTCATGGGGACACAGATGTGGACTCCCACTTGGGCTTACCTGTATTACATCATGATATGAAGCGACTCCGACGAATTGAATTCTTACCATTTCAAAACGCCATCGACCAGCAAGCTGACATGACAATGGTTGCACATATACTCTTATCTGAGATAGATAGTAAAGATCCCTCTTCCTTGTCAAAAAACGTCATTACTTCCATGTTAAGAGAAGAATTGGGTTTTAATGGAGTAGTTATAACCGATGATATGACGATGGGGGCTATTTTAGAGAATTATGATATAGGAAAAGCAACCGTAAAAGCTGTTCAAGCAGGAAATGATATTGTTTTAGTTTGCCATGGAGATGAAAATAAACTGAAAGCAGTCAACAGCTTAACCGAAGCTGTGAAAAATGGAACTATAAAGGAAGAAAGAATTGATGAGAGTGTAATGAGAATTCTAAGCTTGAAAGATAAATATAACCTTTCACATTCTACTCTAAATAAATTAGATGTCGATAAAATTAATCAGTCTTCAGAGGAAATCCTTCAAAAACTTCAGGGCAATTAATAGAAATGTGGGGGATTACTAAACTTGAATTTTCTCACAGTCTATGGCAAAGTAAAGAAGTAATGTTGTTAATTGAATAGTACGTTTCGATGTAGGGGGACCAGTGTTGCTGGTTGAGATCATATCCGTAAGATATAGACCCTTGGAACCTGATCTGGCTCAAACCAGCGTAGGGAACATATAGAAGTGAATGTGACGATATATGCGCCTGGGTGAGCCCTGAGCGCATTTTTTGTGCATAAAAACAATATGTTCCTCCAAACAACAGCATTATGTGTCTTAACAAAAAAGGAGGAAGAAAGAATGAAAAAGCTTTTACTTATTATGGTTGTCTTGTTCACCTTGATCATTGCAGGTTGTAATCAAGAGGCAACAGGAAATGATCAAGATGAAAGTAGTTTAAAGAAAGTGACAATGGTGCTCGATTGGACACCGAATACGAATCACACAGGATTATATGTTGCCCAAGCAGAAGGGTATTTTGAAGAAGAAGGTTTGGATGTAGAGATCACATTGCCAGGTGAATCAGGGGCAGACCAGGTGGTGGCCTCTGGAAAGGCGGAATTTGGGATAGGGGCACAGGAAGCTTTGACCGAAGCACGTATCCAGGACATCCCGATTGTTTCCCTTGCTGCAATCATTCAGCATAATACATCGGGCTTTGCTTCACCCGCGGATAAAGAAATTACGTCGCCTGCAGATTACTCCGGAAAAACATATGGTGGCTGGGGTGCACCTGTAGAGAAGGCAGTTATTGATTCATTGATGAAGCAGGAAGATGCCAGCGCCGATGATGTCAATATTATAAACATGGGAAATACCGACTTTTTCACGGCTGTCGAAAGAGATGTTGATTTTGCCTGGATCTACTATGGATGGACTGGGGTGGAAGCTGAGCTACGCGATATTGATTTGAATATGCAATATCTAACGGACTATAGTGAAAAGCTAGATTACTACACGCCAGTTATCACAACAAATGAAAGTCTGATAGATTCCGAGCCAGAAACGATCCAAGCATTTATGAAGGCAGTGACGAAAGGGTACGAGTATGCAATCGATAACCCTGATAAAGCAGCAGATATTTTAATAGAGGCTGTGCCTGACCTAGACCCAGAATTGGTCAAAGCAAGTCAGGAATGGATCTCCCCGAAATATCAAGATGATGCTTCCCAGTGGGGATTACAGGATGAGAATGTTTGGCAGAAATACGGAGATTGGATGTATGAGAATGGACTATTGGAAAAAGAACTAGATGCCAGCAGTGCATATACAAATGAATTTTTACCAGAGAAATAGAATTGGAGTGTGAGGAATAATGGCAAATGCGTTAGTAAGTATACAAATTATCCCAAAAACTAAAAACGGCGAAGATAGTATTCCATATGTCGATGCGGCTATTGATGTAATTGAACAGTCAGGAGTTAAGTATCAGGTGAATCCACTAGAAACTACAATGGAAGGGGAACTGACAGCGTTATTTTCCATCATCGAAAAAATGAATGAAAAAATGGCTACTCTTGGATGTCCGAGCATAATTTCTCAAGTGAAGGTTTATTACAAGCCGGATGGAGCATCAATGGACGTGTTAACGGAAAAATACCGTTAAGAATGGAGGTGGAGGGTACTGCTCCTGGTAGTACCCTTATGATTATGAAAAAAATTGTGAAGCAAGGATGGCGTCCAGTGTTGGTCGTTGTCCTTTTACTAATTTTGTGGGAATCTAGCAGTCGTTTGTTTGCCATTCCAGCTTGGTTACTGCCATCACCATTGACCATTATGGAAGAAGGGTTAAGCAGCTGGTCTAATTATGCACATCATCTCGTCTCAACAACAAAGCTATCGATACTAGGATTTGTAATCGGCACAAGTATAGGATTGCTTATAGCTATCTTATTACATTTGATGCCTCGTGTACGGCAGGCGTTTTATCCATTGCTCATTCTTTCCCAAAACATCCCGATCATTGTGCTGGCTCCATTGTTGATTATATGGTTTGGGTTTGGTGTCCTCCCAAAATTATTTATCATTACCCTTGTTTGTTTCTTCCCGGTTGCGGTGGCGGCATTGGATGGATTCCGCCAAACAAATGCAGAGATGAAGCATTATATGTACATGGCAGGCGCATCAAAATGGCAAGTTTTCTCAAAGCTTGAATTTCCACATGCATTGCCAGCTGTATTTTCTGGTTTAAAAATATCTGCTACTTACAGTGTGATGGGAGCAGTCATTTCCGAATGGTTAGGTGCCAACCAGGGCATCGGAGTATATATGACATTGGCACAGTCCTCTTTTAGGACAGACCGTGTATTTGTAGCGATATTTTTCATCATGCTGTTATGTTTGCTATTTTTTAGTCTTATTATTGTACTGGAAAAGTTTTGTATTAAAGGACGGGCAGAACAGGAGGCGAAGTCATGAGTGAACTTAAAGTAAGTGAGGTATCCAAATCATTTGGAGAGAAAAAAGTACTTCAATCTGTTTCTTTTTCCGTAAAAGAAGGAGAATTTGTTTCCTTGCTCGGACCTTCTGGTAGTGGGAAAAGTACGCTGTTTCATTTAATAGGTGGCTTATTTACACCGGATGAAGGCGACCTTTGTTTAGGTGGGGAAAACATAAACGGAAAGCGTGGCAGAATCAGTTATACACCACAAAATCCTTCCTTGTTTCCATGGCGTACGGTACTTGATAATGTGGTTCTCGGTGAAGAGTTGCATGCGAAGCCAAATAAAGAAAGGGCACGCACCATGCTGGAGAGGGCAGGTCTTGCAGAATATGTGAATGCCTATCCCCATCAGTTGTCAGGTGGTATGCGACAGCGTGCTGCTTTTGTTAGATCCTTGCTCAGCCCCCAGCCTTTCATTTGTCTGGACGAACCATTCTCTGCCTTAGATGAGTTTACGAGACTCGACATGCAAAAATGGCTGCTATCAATTTGGGAAGAAAACCGTAAATCTGTTTTATTCGTAACCCATAATATAGAGGAAGCCATTTTCTTATCTGATCGAGTATTAGTGCTATCGAGCAACCCTGCTACGGTAAAGCAGGAGTTTACAATTCCTTTCGAGCGCCCCCGTCGAGAAGAACTCGTGCTGACGGAAGAATTTTTGAAATGGAAAAAACAAATTTACCATGAACTGCGTGGTGAAGAATAATGCGAGCTGTTATCGATGCCCATATTCATTTAGATATGTATACACAGGAACAGCAAACACGGATACTGCAGGGTTTAGATGATGCGAATGTGGAGGCGCTGGTTTGTGTGTCGAACCATTTGCGTTCTGCCGGGAAGCTACTTGAGCTGAGTAAGAAGGATGGGCGGGTGAAGCCGGCTATAGGTTACCATCCCGAGCAAGTACTACCGACTGAGGAAGAACAGTCAGCACTATGTGAATTGCTCGATCAAGAGTCCAGCCATTTTGTGGCAATCGGCGAGGTTGGTCTTCCGTATTACATGCGAAAAGAGAATCCGGATATAAGCTTGAATGCATATATCGAGTTACTTGAGAAATTTATTAGAAAAGCAGCCCAGCTAGATAAACCGATTGTACTGCACGCTGTGTATGAGGATGCACCTATTGTTTGTGACCTACTGGAAAAGCACAATGTGAAAAAGGCCCATTTCCATTGGTTTAAAGGGGATAAACAAACAGTAGAACGAATGATTAGAAATGGCTATTATATCTCCATAACGCCTGACTGCTTGTATGAAACAGAAATCCAGCAATTAATTCAGAACTACCCACTGGAGCAGATGATGATCGAGACAGATGGACCCTGGCCGTTTGAGGGGGAGTTTCATGGTCAGCTGACTTGTCCCAACATGCTGCATCGCATCGCTGAAAAGATCGCTTTCTTGAAAAAGTTCGATTTAGGAAAAGTTTATCGCCAGTTATATAATAATACAAAGGAATTTTATAACCTCACAGATTAGAGTGAAGCGTGAGGGCCACGCGTGGCGTTTTCATAAAGTCGCGTGCGGCCCTCGCAATGTCGCGTGGCGCTCTGGCGAAGTCGCATGCGGCCCTCACAAAGTCGCGTGTCACTCTCGTGAAGTCGCGTGAGACTCTCACGAAGTCGCGTGAGGCTCTCCCGAAGTCGCGTGTCCCCTTCGCAAAGAGGCGCACCAATCCAGCAAAGAGACGCAGCCCCAACCAAAAGAGACGCACCAATCCAGCAAAGAGACGCAGCCCCCACCAAAAGAGACGCACCGCTCCAGCAAAGAGACGCAACCCCAACCAAAAGAGACGCAGCCCCACCAAAAGAGACGCACCAAACCACCAAACTGACGCACCCCGCCAAAAATAGACGCGCCACCCATCCACAGCCCATCCCACCCCCACCAACAACTTCACAAAAAATTTCTCCCTTATCCCTAAATTCCACCTGGTTTTTTTGGTATAATAAAGTAATGTATTAAGTTAATGGAGGATTAACAATTTGTATACTACAATAAATGAATGGAAGCATATATTTAAACTCGACCCAGCCAAGGAAATTTCAGATGAACATTTAGAGATGATTTGCGAATCAGGAACAGACGCTATTATTGTCGGTGGAACAGATGACATTACATTAGACGGGGTGCTTGATCTCCTTGCTCGTGTCCGCAGATTTACTGTCCCGTGTATCTTAGAAATATCCTCAATGGACGCGATTACCCCAGGATTTGATTATTACTATATCCCAATGGTTTTAAATTCAAAAGAAAAGAAATGGATGATGGATATTCAGCATCAAGCCATTAAGGAATTTGTGGACATGATGGAATATAGTGAGGTTTTGTTTGAAGGATATTGTATTTTAAATGAAGAAGCAAAGGCTTTTACCCATACAAACAGTTACTTGCCGGATGAAGAAGATGTCATTGCATATGCATATATGGCGGAAAAAGTCTTCCACTTACCGGTTTTTTATATGGAATACAGTGGGAAGTACGGTGACCCCGAGCTTGTTAAAAAAGTGAAACACCAGCTTGATGAAACAAAGCTTTTCTATGGTGGAGGAATTGAGACAGTTCAACAGGCAAGAGATATGAAAGAACATGCTGATGTAGTTATTGTTGGCAATATTATATATACAGATATTAAAAAAGCACTAAAAACAGTAAAAGCTATTAAAGATAATTGAGTTAGGCGGTGGAAGTATGAGTCAGACAATGGATGACTTATTAAAAGGATTGAATAAAGAACAGCAAGTGGCAGTGAAGCATACGGAAGGCCCCTTGTTAATCATGGCAGGTGCAGGTAGTGGGAAAACCCGTGTGCTTACACATCGCATTGCATTCCTACTTGGCGAAAAAGAGGTAGCAGCCCGAAATGTACTTGCTATTACCTTTACGAACAAAGCTGCAAGAGAGATGAAGGATCGTGTCCGCAAGCTGGTTGGCCCGGAAAGTGAGTACATGTGGGTCTCTACATTCCACTCGATGTGTGTTCGCATCCTCCGCAAAGACATTGATCGGATTGGCTATAACCGTAATTTTAGTATTTTGGACAGTGGGGACCAGCTCTCTGTAATCAAACAGATTCTGAAAAACCTTAACATTGATCCAAAGAAATTTGATCCTCGGGCTATGCTTGGTCAAATTAGTGCAGCAAAAAATGAGCTTATAACTGCTGAAGAATACAATAAAAATGTTGGAAACTTCTTTGATAGACAGGTCGGACAAATTTATGAAGCATATGAAAAAATGCTTAAAAAGAATCAATCACTTGATTTTGATGATCTGATCATGCAGACGATTCACTTATTTAAACGGGTTCCAGAAGTGCTGGAATATTACCAACGAAGGTTTCAGTATATTCACGTCGATGAGTATCAGGATACAAACCATGCCCAATATTTCCTCGTCAAACAGCTTGCAAGTCGATTCCAGAATCTATGTGTAGTTGGGGATTCCGATCAGTCGATTTATCGCTGGCGTGGTGCAGACATTTCAAATATTCTATCCTTTGAAAAAGATTACCCTACATCACGGACGGTTTTCTTGGAGCAAAATTACCGATCAACCAAATCGATCTTATCTGCGGCCAACAAAGTAATAGAAAACAACTCTGGGCGTAAACCAAAGAATCTGTGGACGGAAAATCCAGACGGAAAAAATATTCATTACTTCCAAGGGGCAACAGAGCAGGAAGAGGCTTTATTTATTACAGATAAAATTCAAGAATTAACCCGCCGTGAAGGTTTCTCGCCGGGGGATGTGGCGATTTTATCTCGAACCAATGCGCAGTCCCGGGCAGTTGAGGATACGTTAATGAAATCCAATATCTCCTACCAAATGGTTGGGGGAACAAAGTTCTACGAGCGAAAAGAAATCAAAGATATGGTAGCCTATTTGCGCCTTATTACAAATCCTGATGATGACTTAAGCTTTGAGCGCGTTGTAAATGTTCCGAAGCGAGGCATTGGGAAAACGTCAATTGACCGCTTGCGAGAGCATGCAGCAGCACATGATATTTCCTTTAATGAAGCTGTAAAGGAAGTAGATTTCACAGGTGTATCTAAAAAAGCTGCCAATGCATTAGCACAATTTGGCCAGCTTATCCAATCCCTTTCCCAGCAGCAGGAGTTTTTAACCGCAACAGATATGGTTGAAGCGGTCTTAGAACGGACAGGCTATGAAGAAATGCTGAAAAACGAGCGTACCATTGAGTCGCAAAGCCGTCTGGAAAACTTAGAAGAGTTTATGACAGTAACAAAAGACTTTGAAGCAACCGCAGAAGATAAAACATTGGTCGCCTTTCTTACAGATCTTGCATTAATTGCAGATATTGATCGCGTTGATGAAGAAGATCCTGATAATGAGGAAAAGATAACCTTAATGACCTTGCATGCGGCCAAAGGGTTAGAGTTCCCTGTCGTCTTCTTGATTGGAATGGAGGAAAATGTTTTCCCGCATAGTCGTTCTATGTTTGATAATGACGAGATGGAAGAAGAGCGCAGACTCGCTTATGTAGGTATAACTAGGGCTGAACAGCAGCTTTATTTGACCCATGCAAAAATGCGTACATTGTATGGACGTACTAACATGAATCCAATTAGCCGTTTTATCGGTGAAATACCGGAAGAATTAATTGAAGGCATCGAACAGGCGAAGACTTCTATGTTTGGTAGCCCACTTGGACAACCGAAAGATAAACCAGCACCTTTAAAACGTAAAGCAGAGCGCATGCAGAAAACCACTGGTGCCGAAAGTGAAACGTGGGGTCCTGGTGACAAAGCAAATCACAAAAAATGGGGGACTGGAACAGTCGTGAAAGTGCAGGGTGAAGGGGAAGCAATGGAACTTGATATTGCCTTTCCAGCACCAACTGGAATTAAGCGAGTTCTGGCTAAATTTGCCCCAATTACGAAGCAATAGGAGGTGCTTGAATGGATCAACAGCAAGCACAGAAAGAAATCGAAGCATTAAGAGAAGTATTAAACCAATATGGTTACGAGTATTATGTGTTAGATAAACCAACTGTTCCTGATGCAGAATATGATCAAAAGCTGCAGGAACTAAGAAAGTTGGAAGAACAATTTCCAGAGTTAGTTACCCCTGATTCGCCTACCCAGCGGATCGGCGGGGAACCATTGGAGGCTTTTCAAAAGGTCGAGCATAAAGTGCCAATGCTAAGCCTGGGAAATGCTTTTAATGAACAGGATCTACGTGACTTTGCCAGGCGAGCGGCACAAGGGACAGATCAGCCTGTCACCTTTGTTTGTGAACTAAAAATAGATGGGCTTGCTATTTCGCTTACGTATGAGAATGGGAAGTTTACGCTTGGTTCAACTCGTGGAGATGGTACAGTGGGCGAGGATATTACAAGTAATCTTAGAACCATCCGAAGCATTCCGTTAACGATAAAGGAAAAAGAAAATTTAGAAGTACGCGGTGAAGCCTTCATGCCGCATAGATCGTTTCTAGCATTAAACGAAGCACGGGAAAAAAGAGAGGAAGAGCCATTCGCTAATCCACGCAATGCAGCAGCGGGGTCACTTAGACAATTAGATCCGAAAATTGCTGCTGAGCGTAATCTTGATATCTTTCTATATGGTGTAGGGGAATGGAACAACAGTAATCTGACCAGCCATAGTGACAGGCTCGAAGCTTTGAGCAAGCTTGGCTTTAAAACAAATCCGGAATGGAAAAAATGTGCGACCATTGAAGAAGTGTTGGAGTATGTAGAATATTGGACGAACGAGCGTCCTAATCTAAGCTATGAGATAGACGGGATTGTTGTAAAAGTAGATAATCTTGACCAACAAGAAGAGCTTGGCTATACAGCAAAGAGTCCACGCTGGGCTATTGCCTATAAATTTCCGGCAGAAGAAGTCGTAACAAAACTGACGGACATAGAATTGAGTGTAGGACGAACTGGTGTGGTAACACCAACCGCTATTCTTGAAGCAGTAAAAGTAGCTGGTACTACAGTGAAAAGAGCTTCTTTGCATAATGAAGACCTCATTCGTGAACAGGATATTCGTGTAGGGGATACGGTGGTCATTAAAAAAGCTGGAGATATTATTCCAAAGGTAGTGCGAGCAATACCAGAAAAACGCACAGGTGAAGAAGAGGAATTTCATATGCCGGAAGAATGCCCAGCATGTGGCAGTGAACTTGTAAGTCTGGAAGAGGAAGTAGCATTGCGTTGTATTAACCCAAACTGTCCTGCGCAGTTAAAAGAAGGGCTCATTCATTTTGTCTCACGTAATGCCATGAACATAGATGGACTTGGCGAAAAAGTAATCATACAGCTCTTCCAGGAAAATTTAATACAAAACATCGCAGACTTATACAGGTTAAAGCGTGAAGAGCTGTTGGAGCTTGAGCGTATGGGTGAGAAGTCTGTCGAAAACTTACTTCGAGCGATTGAAGTATCAAAGGATAGCTCGCTTGAAAAGCTATTATTCGGACTTGGAATACGTTTTGTCGGTTCCAAAGCAGCAAAAACGCTTGCTACAGAATTTGAAACGATGGAGAAAATACAACAAGCAAGCTACGAAGACTTCGTAGCTATAGATGAAATTGGCGAGAAGATGGCTGATTCAATCGTCCAATATTTTCAGGAAGAGAAGGTAATAAACCTACTCGATGAGCTTCGCGAGCTTGGTATTAACATGGAATATAAAGGGCCAAAGCGTCCTGAAACAGATGTAGATACTATATTCGCTGGAAAAACAATTGTTCTTACTGGAAAGATGGAGCATTTCACACGGACGGAAGCGAAGGAATTAATTGAAGCGCAAGGTGGATCTGTAACAGGAAGTGTTAGTAAAAAAACAGATATACTAATCGCAGGAGAAGATGCTGGGTCCAAGTATGATAAAGCGCAAAAGCTGGGTGTCACCATATGGGATGAACAACAGTTAAAGGCTGCTTTTGAGGAATAGGGGAGTGTAAGGGAATGAAAAAATGGAGCATATGTCTGTTAGGCACACTCCTACTTATAACGGGCTGTACGCCCGATAGAAACGAAGAAGTCGTGCAAGATGAAACAAAGACAGAACAGGAAACTTCTATTGTGCCGAGCTACCAGCTTTCAGAGGATAATTATAAAATGGTTCTTCCATATGAGCCCAGCAAGGCAAGGGGTGTTATTGTAAACCAAGTAGCAAACCGTATGGACATTGATGAAATGGAAGACGGACTGCGAAGGCATTCTAAAGAGGTATATGATCCAAGCAAGTACTTCTTCCAAGAGGGTCAGTATATAGATGAAAGTACGGCTTTTGAATGGTTGAGCCGTAACTCTGAAGAAAATGAAGCTGGTTTAAATCCTGCTATTGAAGAGGAGTACAATCAAAAGGAAGAAGAGGCAAACCCAAAATATCTTTCACATATTTTAGAACAAAATTTTCTGTCAAAGAATGAAGATAACACGGTAAAACTAGAAGGAATTTCAATTGGGATTGCGATGAAGTCTGTCTACCGTTATCAGACCACACAAGGTGGTTCTTACCACTACTTGGATATTTCTCAAAGTGACATGATGAAGCAGGCCACATCCATTGCAGGCGAGGTAGTAAATCGTCTGCGAAAGATGGAAGGGCTGGAAAATGTGCCGATTATGCTGGCGGTATATAGGGAACAGGACCGAAGTGCTCCTATACCAGGAAGTTATGTCGCTAAGACCAATGTAGCTGGTGGGTCAACGTCCCTAGGAGATTGGGAAAATATAAATGAGCAACATGTCTTATTCCCTTCAGACGAAGGTAAGAAAGAATTCTTTGAAGACCATGAATTAGTAACAAGTTTTGGTACCGAGATTGCTAAATACTTTCCAAATTATGTAGGGATTATAGGGGAAGGCTTCTATATAAATGATGAGTTAAGGAAGCTGACAATCGAAATTCCTATTGAATTCTATGGAAAAGCCGAGGTAACTGGGTTCAGCCAATATGCTTACAGTCTTGTACAAGATATGTTTGACAATTACTATGACCTCGAACTAATGATTACATCAAGTGATAAAGTAGAAAGTACCGTGTACCGGGAGGCTGGTGCAGACAATCCTACCGTTCATATTTTCCACTAGGAAAAAGATTCATTGAAGTCTGACAATAAATCGGGTAAAATAAGGGGTGGACATGCGTCACTCCTTATTTTTTGTGTTTTTGATACACCCTTACGGCCTTCTGGCTTTAAGGACGCTTTGCGCTTTTTCTTTGAAAACGCAATCAATAGGGTGGATAGGATAATTTTTTAGGAGGTTTTTAATATGGTAGTACCTTACAAACATGAACCTTTTACAGATTTTACCGTAGAAGAAAACAGACAGCAGATGCTTGAGGCTTTAAAAAAGGTAGAAGCTGAACTGGGTAAAGAGTATCCCCTAATAATTGGCGGAGAACGTATCACAACAGATGATAAGATTGTATCTGTCAATCCAGCTAACAAAGAAGAAGTAATTGGATATGTATCCAAAGCTGATAAAGAGCTTGCTGAAAAGGCAATGCAAACTGCTGATAAAACATTTGAAACCTGGAGAAAATCTGATCCTAAGTTCCGTGCAGATATTCTTTTCCGTGCAGCGGCTATTATTCGCCGTCGTAAGCATGAATTTACTGCACATCTAGTAAAAGAAGGCGGAAAACCGTGGAAGGAAGCTGATGCTGATACAGCTGAAGCAATCGATTTCCTAGAATACTATGGTCGTCAAATGCTAGAGTTGAAAGATGGCGTAAAAATTAATAGCCGTCCAATTGAATTTAACCAATATAACTATATTCCACTAGGCGTTGGAGTCGTTATTTCACCGTGGAACTTCCTATTTGCTATTATGGCAGGAACTACAGTTGCTGCAATGGTGACAGGGAATACAGTTCTATTAAAACCGGCAAGTGCGACACCAGTTATTGCTTATAAATTAATGGAAGTTTTAGAAGAGGCTGGCTTACCGGCAGGGGTTATTAACTTTATTCCTGGACCAGGTAGCGAAGTTGGAGATTATCTTGTTGATCACCCACGCACTCGTTTTGTCAGCTTCACAGGCTCTCGTGATGTTGGTACACGTATTTTTGAACGTGCAGCCAAAGTACAAGATGGCCAAAAATGGCTAAAACGTACCATTATCGAAATGGGTGGAAAAGATACGATAGTAGTAGATAAAGAAGCAGATCTTGAGCTTGCTGCACAGTCCATCGTCCAATCAGCATTTGGCTTCTCTGGTCAAAAATGTTCTGCTTGTTCACGAGCTGTTATTCATCAGGATGTTTACGATGAGGTAAAAGATCGTGTTGCTTCTTTGACTAAAGAGCTTACTGCTGGTGATCCGTATGATAACTCACACTTTATGGGACCAGTTATTGATCAAGGTGCATATGATAAGATACTAGATTACATTGAAATTGGTAAAAACGAAGGTGAACTTCTTGTCGGCGGAACTGGGGATGATAGCAAGGGATGGTTTGTTAATCCAACTGTATTCGCTGATCTTAAACCAGATGCTCGCATTATGCAGGAAGAAATCTTTGGCCCTGTTGTTGGCTTAACAAAAGCAAAAGATTTTGATGAAGCAATCGAAATCGCCAACAATACGGATTATGGCCTAACAGGTGCTGTCATCACAAATAACCGTGAGCATCAAGAACAAGCCCGTCAAGATTTCCATGTAGGAAACCTTTATTTCAATCGTGGTTGTACTGCAGCAATTGTAGGATATCAGCCATTTGGCGGCTTTAACATGTCTGGTACAGATTCTAAAGCCGGTGGGCCAGATTACCTAATTCACCACATGCAAGGTAAAACCACATCCGAAATGTTTTAACAATAAGAAAATAGTCACATGAACTCGATTAGCCCCTTTCTAGTGAAAAATCACTCGGAAAGGGGTTAATTTTCCTCTCTCAGGAAAATAGGAAAGTTTTTAGGGCAATAATCGCTATAAAAGCCCGTATATTTTCCCAATATGAATTATCTGAAATTATGTTATAATAAGACTACAGAAGTCATTAACTATTAGTAGAGGATAGGGTGGGTGAATTGATAGAAATAGGATCCTTTATCAAGCTACAACGTACTAAACAAGAAATGACACAGGGAGATTTGGCTAAAGGTATCGTTTCATTGTCCTATTTATCAAAAATTGAGAATCTGAAAACAGAGGCAAGTCCAGAAATCATTCAAATGCTTTGCACACGTTTGGGGATTCAAATCGATAATTCACTCGATGCAACGATCCAAGAAAAGTGCAAAAAATGGTACAGCATGCTTTTTGAAGTGAATGATAAGAAGGAGATCATCGCTACATACAACGAGATACAGAATTTAATGGATACCAACCTTACTGAAAGCCTACTTTTATTCGAAATTCACAAGATTAGGTATTATTTAATTTTAGGGGATATTGACGAAGCCTTGAATAAGATTAATGATTTAAATGACATTTCAGGAACATTTGACAACCTGCATTTGTTTTATTGGAATAAGTTTAGAGGGAATTATCATTCTGTTATTGGTGATTTTAGTAATGCGATGCATTTTTACAACCTATCAGAAGAAAAGCTGAATAAGGTGGAGTTAGAAGAACAAGAAACAGCTGATCTTCAATATACGATCGGAGTAACACATAGTAAATTAAGAAATACATTAGAGGCAATTGACTATTCAAATAAGGCTCTAGAAGTATATATGAAACAATATAATTTTATTCGTTGTGCGCAATGTCATATCATTCTGGGTATTTCTTACAGAAGAATAAGAATGTACAAAAAAGCTATTAAAAATTTCAATCTAGCTTTACATTTAGGTGAACTTAATAATAATAACGAGATAAAGTTATTGACACATCAAAATCTTGGATATCTTTATTCAACAAAGGATGATTCAAAAGAAGCAATCAGACATTTTCAAGAAGTGATAAATGATGAAAATGCACAATTAATTGATACCTTAAACTCTGTAGGATCTCTTATGAGAGAATATTATAATATTAAAGATTTTGGGAATACTAGAAAGTTTATAGATCAAGGAATAGACTTAATTAGAAGATATAGTGTGAAAAGCCCGTACAGGGAACTTTATTACTACGTTATCAATACGTATGATTATTTACTTAAAGAAGAGCATGATAAATTTGAAAACTTGGTTACAAAAGAATTTATCCCTTATTTACAGAAAAACAAGGACTACGCAAATCTTAGTGTCTATTCAGAGTTGTTAGCAAAACACTTTGAAAAAGTTTCTAAGTACAAAAACGCTTCGAAATATTACCGAGTGGCTAACTTTGCCTATAAGCAAATTACTAATATATGACCCATAAAGGAGGGATTTATATGAAAAAAATTATTTCTGGACTTGCTATAGGAGCAGTACTTTTATCTGGTTATTTTTTCACCCAACAAGAAGATTTAGCTTTTGTTGGTGAAAGAGAGCCAAGCGTACTTTCAATTCAAAAAACCAACCTATTTTAATTAGTCTTAGTAATTCTTTATAAGAGTTATCAGTAATTTTTTAATACCCTATTACAAATATGATAGATTTGCCTAGGATAGTGTGGAAACTTTCCTAGGCGTTTTTTTATTCGTTTCCCTATACAAAGAAATAAAAAATATTTGTTACACAAATTTGCTGTATAATAAAGAATTTAGACGGGATAGTGTAAATATGTACCTATACTTGTATTAATTTCATGAGAACTTAATATATGAGGTATAAACATGATATATGTAATTATACGAAGTTTGATTGCTCTAAAAATGAAGCCATGCAAAGGATCATGGGTATTTGAGCGCTTGAAAAGTAACTTGATATATGAAACCATAGTCATTGTGTTTTGTTTCAACGAGGAACAAATGGTAGTACGGAAACGAAAGGGGAGCAATACATGGAATATGCAATAACAGGGGCAACATGGTTTTGGCTGTTTGTGCCAATGCCGATTGTACTCTTGGCATCCGTTATCACAATGTTTACAGAGAGGGGAAAGTAAAACGTGGGTCTAACAACACTAATAACTTTTATCGTATATCTACTAGGAATGCTTGTAATTGGACTAATCATGTACCGCATGACAAATAATTTATCAGATTATGTACTCGGAGGTCGCAATCTTGGACCAGGGGTTGCTGCATTAAGTGCAGGTGCTTCAGATATGAGTGGCTGGTTATTACTTGGTTTGCCAGGAGCAATTTATGCATCAGGAATGTCAGAGGCATGGATGGCAATCGGGCTTGCGGTTGGAGCCTATTTAAATTGGCAATTTGTCGCAAAACGTCTACGTGTTTATACAGAGGTAGCAAACAATTCAATCACAATCCCAGACTTTTTGGAAAACCGCTTTAAAGATAAATCTCACATACTCCGTGTTATTTCCGCACTTGTTATACTGTTATTTTTCACATTCTATACATCTTCAGGTATGGTGGCAGGAGCCAAGCTTTTTGAGGCGTCTTTTGGCCTCAGCTATGATGCCGCATTATGGATAGGGACGATCGTCGTCGTATCTTATACATTGCTTGGAGGTTTTCTTGCTGTAGCATGGACTGATTTCTTCCAAGGAATCCTTATGTTTTTAGCACTTATTGTGGTGCCAATTGTTGCACTAAATCAAATGGGTGGTTGGTCAGATGCAGTACAAGCTGTGGGCGAAATTGATCCAAGTCATCTAAATATGGTTCAAGGCGTCGGCATTATGGCGATTATTTCATCCCTTGCATGGGGCTTAGGATATTTTGGTCAGCCACATATCATCGTACGCTTTATGGCACTCCGTTCACCAAAAGATGTATCAAAGGCGAAGCTTATCGGGACTACTTGGATGATCCTTGGCTTATATGGTGCTATTTTTACCGGTTTTGTCGGTCTTGCTTTTATAAGTACACAGGATGTCACTGTATTAAGTAACTTTGGAATACAGGTGACTACCGAAAATGGATTACAGGTGCTGGCAGATCCAGAAAAAATCTTTATTGCTTTTTCTCAGATTCTGTTCCACCCAGTTGTTGCTGGTGTTCTCTTAGCAGCGATCCTTTCAGCTATTATGAGTACCATTGATTCACAGCTGCTTGTATCATCATCCGCAGTGGCAGAAGACTTTTACAAAGCATTTTTCCGTAAGAAAGCAAGTGGAAAAGAGCTTGTATGGATTGGAAGGGGAGCGACAATCATCATTGCGCTAATAGCTGCACTAATTGCAATGAACCCTGAAAGCTCTGTACTAGATCTTGTAAGTTATGCTTGGGCTGGTTTCGGTGCAGCATTTGGTCCAATCATACTCCTTTCCTTATTATGGAAGGGAATTACTCGGAACGGTGCACTAGCTGGTATATTAGTAGGTGCCATCACAGTAATAGTCTGGGGAGATGTTCTCTCAGGTGGAATATTCGATTTATACGAAATTGTACCAGGGTTTATCATCAATCTTTTAGTAACCATCTTGGTTAGTTTGTTTAGCTCCAACAAGCCAGAGGTTGCAAGTGAATTTGATATAGCAAAAGCAAAAATGAAGGAATAAGTTTAAAAGGGTCGTCTCTTTTCTATAATAAAGAGGCGGCCCTTTATAAATTAGGTGATCTACTACAATAGCTAAGATTTTAACGGTGCTCTGCGCTTTTGTAACATATTTGATTATGGGTGGCTGGTTCTGCTATTATCAATAGTGTTATACTTAGAATTAAGACAGGTATGTACTTACAGGTTTTACACGAAGATGTAAATAATGAAAAACATAATAAATAGAAAGAGGGAGGGCTAGTTCATGGCAGATATCACTAAGGAACAAGTAAAACATGTTGCGCATTTGGCAAGGCTTGCCGTAACAGACGAAGAAGTGGACAAGTTTACCGAACAGTTAAGCTCTATTATCACGTATGCTGAACAGCTAAATGAACTGGATACAGACGGGGTAGAACCAACGACTCACGTACTAGACTTGAAAAACGTGTTGCGTAAGGACGAGCCAAAGGAATGGATCACACAGGAAGAAGCATTGAAGAACGCTCCTGATAAAAAAGATGGCCATTACCGTGTACCATCAATCTTGGAGTAGGGAGGGAAATACATGTCATTATTTGATTACACAATAAAAGAGTTAGAAGAAAAGCTACATAATAAGGAAATAACCATTGAAGAGCTTGTTGATACTTCGTATAAAAGAATTAATGAGGTAGATAGCGAAGTACATGCTTTTTTAACATTAAATGAAGAAGCAGCCCGCAAGCAGGCGAAAGAACTAGATGCCGCAGAGGATAAATCTGCAGCTCTATTCGGTATGCCAAGCGGAATTAAGGATAATATCGTTACAAAAGCATTACGCACTACTTGTGCAAGTCAATTCCTCGACAATTTTGACGACCCTTTATACAACGCAACTGTTGTTGAAAAGCTAAATAAAGAAAATACCATTACAATTGGAAAACTAAATATGGATGAATTTGCGATGGGCTCATCCAATGAGAATTCCAGCTATGATCCTACACGAAATCCTTGGAACACGGATTATGTACCAGGTGGTTCTAGCGGTGGTTCAGCTGCAGCGGTAGCAGCAGGGGAAGTATTATTTTCACTTGGTTCTGATACTGGTGGCTCTATTCGACAGCCTGCAGCTTTCTGTGGTGTGGTTGGATTAAAACCAACTTATGGTCGTGTATCTCGTTTTGGATTGGTTGCCTTTGCTTCTTCTCTCGACCAAATTGGACCAATCACTCGATCAGTAGAAGACAGTGCACGTGTGCTGGAAGTCATTGCTGGCCATGATCCAATGGATTCTACTAGTGCGAACGTTGAAGTACCAGCATATACAGAGTCACTTACGAATGATGTAAAAGGCTTGAAAATTGCAGTTCCAGAAGAATATCTAAGTGAAGGGGTAACCCCTGAAGTACGTGAGTCTGTTATGGAAGCACTTAAAGTATATGAAGACTTAGGCGCTACATGGGAAAAGGTTTCCTTGCCACATTCGAAGTATGCTGTAGCTACCTATTATCTGATTTCTTCCTCTGAGGCTTCTGCTAACCTTGCTCGCTTTGACGGAGTTCGTTATGGTGTACGTTCTGAGAATGCAGACAATATGATCGATATGTTCAAAAAATCCCGTAGTGAAGGATTTGGTGATGAAGTAAAACGCCGGATTATGCTTGGTACGTTTGCACTTAGCTCCGGTTACTATGATGCTTATTATAAAAAAGCGCAAAAAGTGCGTACATTAATTAAAAATGACTTTGATAAAATCTTTGAAGATTATGACGTTGTAATTGGCCCGACTGCACCGACACCGGCATTTAAAGTCGGCGAAAAAGTGGACGATCCTTTAACAATGTATGCGAATGATATTTTAACCATCCCAGTAAACCTTGCTGGTGTACCGGGTATCTCCGTGCCATGTGGTTTCTCTGAAAAGGGATTACCAATTGGCCTACAAATCATCGGGAAGCATTTTGATGAAAGTACCGTTTTCCGTGCTGCCCATGCATTTGAAAAAGTAACAGATCATCATACGAAACGACCTCAACTGGGAGGTGCCAAATAATGAACTTTGAAACAATCATTGGCTTAGAGGTACACGTTGAATTAAAAACAGATTCAAAAATTTTCAGCCCAAGTACAAATGAATTTGGAACAAATCCAAATACGAACGTAAACCCAACTGATCTAGGTTATCCAGGGGTGCTACCTGTACTCAATGAACAGGCTGTAAACTTTGCAATGAAGGCTGCGATGGCATTAAATTGTGAGATTGCTACAGATACGAAATTTGATCGAAAAAACTATTTCTATCCGGATAATCCAAAGGCATATCAGATCTCTCAATTTGATAAGCCAATTGGTGAAAATGGCTGGATCGAAATTGAAGTAAACGGCAAGAAAAAACGTATCGGGATTACCCGTCTGCATATAGAAGAAGATGCAGGAAAACTAACGCACGGAGACGATGGCTACTCCTATGTGGACTTTAACCGTCAAGGAACACCGCTTGTAGAGATCGTATCAGAACCTGACATGCGTTCACCTGAAGAGGCATATGCCTATCTTGAAAAGCTAAAAAGCATTATCCAGTACACTGGTGTATCTGATGTGAAGATGGAGGAAGGCTCACTGCGTTGTGATGCCAATATTTCATTGCGTCCAATCGGGCAGGAACAATTCGGTACAAAAGCTGAATTGAAAAACTTAAACTCCTTCAGCTATGTACAAAAAGGGCTGGAGTTTGAAGAAAAACGCCAAGAGAAGGAACTACTTACAGGTGGAGAAATTTTGCAGGAAACTCGTCGTTATGACGAAAAAACAAAAGAAACTATTCTTATGCGTGTAAAAGAAGGTTCTGATGACTATCGTTACTTCCCAGAACCAGACTTAGTGCCACTTTACATCGATGAAGCCTGGAAGGAACGCATTCGTAGTGAGATCCCTGAGCTTCCGGATGCGAGAAAAGCGCGTTATATCGAGCAGCTAGGGCTGTCAGAATATGATGCAGCTGTCTTAACAAGTTCCAAGCAAATGGCTGATTTCTTTGAGAAAGCTGTTAATAATGGAGCAGATATGAAGCAAGTATCCAACTGGTTGATGGGAGAAGTATCTGCTTATATGAACAAGCATTATAAGGAATTAGACGAATTGGCCATTACACCGACGTCTTTAGCTAAAATGATTAACTTAATTGAAGATGGCACTATTTCATCTAAAATTGCGAAGAAAGTATTCGCTGAGTTAGTTGAAAATGGTGGCGACCCAGAACAAGTTGTAAAAGATAAAGGACTTGTGCAAATCTCTGACGAGGGACAGTTACGTGAGATCATCTCTAACGTTCTTGCAGATAACGAACAATCCATTATTGATTATAAAAATGGTAAAGACAAAGCTGTGAAGTTCTTAGTTGGTCAAGTGATGAAAGCTACAAAAGGGCAGGCAAACCCACCAATGGTAAATAAAATTTTGCAAGAAGAACTAGACAAAAAATAGATCCTAACTACTACTGGACTGCCATCAAGCGATTTCCTTTTCTTGATGGTAGTCCGAATTTTTATCAAGACCCCTTTTCAAATCGTGAGAAAAGGTCTATGATATTGGTTGGACTAGAAAATAAAAAATAGTGACCATTATATATAGCAATGGCCCTGCACACATGTAGCAATGGGGGGAAAACAAATGAAGAAAGCAAGAATCATTTACAATCCAACTTCCGGAAGAGAGGCATTCAAAAAGGAATTGCCTTACGTCCTAGAAAAGCTGGAGACTGCCGGTTATGAAACTTCTGCACATGCAACCACCTGTGAAGGTGATGCAATTGAGGCAGCAAAAGCAGCTGTAGAGAGAGGATATGAACTAGTTGTAGCCGCAGGTGGAGATGGAACCATTAACGAAGTGATTAATGGCATAGCAGAACAAGATCACCGGCCAAAGTTGGGAATCATACCAGTCGGAACAACTAATGACTTTGCTAGAGCACTAAATATCCCTCGTGATATTAAAAAAGCAGCTGATATTATCGTAAACGGCAGAACCAAGTTTTTGGATATTGGGAAAGTAAATGATTACTTCTTTATGAACATTGCCGGTGGCGGGAAGCTAACAGAATTAACCTATGAAGTACCGAGTAAACTGAAAACCATGCTTGGCCAGCTTGCATATTATATGAAAGGGATAGAAATGCTGCCATCCCTTAAACCAACGAGAGTTAAAATTGAGTATGATGGAAATATATTTGATGAGGATATTATGCTATTCCTCGTTGCCAACACAAACTCTATCGGTGGATTTGAAAAGCTAGCACCTGTAGCTAGCATGGATGATGGTTATTTTGACCTTCTTATATTAAAAAAAGCAAACCTAGCAGAATTTATCCGGATCGCAACACTTGCACTTCGTGGGGCCCATTTGGAAGATAAGCATGTCATTTATACAAAAGCAAAGCATATTAAAGTAAGCCCAGAAGAAAAAATGCAGCTTAACATTGATGGAGAGTTTGGGGGATTACTTCCAGGAGAGTTCATCAACTTGCAGCAGCATATTGAATTCTATGTGCCAGATGATTTTACAACTGAGTGATTATTAGAAAGAAGATTACGCTATAAGTAGTCTTCTTTTTAAAAGTTAAAAAAGATAAGCGTCCTATAATTTTTCTAACACAAACAGCCACGTCTAGCTTCCAGCGCCCAGAGACTAGCGCGACTTCCCTCACCTCCGTACGATAAGTCTACATCACCTCCCAAGGTAAAAGAAGGTCGACTAAAACCGGCCTTGCCGGCCAACGTCGACATACCCCTTATGCAGGGGCATGTTTCCTTTATCTCCTACGGCTCAGTCCAGTCCGTACGTGGGCCCGGAGGATCCGGGTCATGCCGACGTTGCCCCAGGACGGGGCGAACTTAGTCGGCCTTCATTAAAACGGTCGCTTGCGCTTTTGGATTGAAAATGTGATTCCAGTAGAAGATATGATAAGATAGATCCACATACTATGAACGTAAAGGAAGATAGAAATGGCAAAACAGGCAGTACCTGTAAAGAAAAATGAAACAATAACCTTAACTTTCGAAGATCTTACCCATGAAGGCAATGGAGTAGGCAAGGTGGACGGCTATCCCTTGTTTGTTCCCCATGGCCTTCCTGGAGAAGAAGCAACAGTGAAAGTAATAAAGGTAAACAAGAACTTCGGCTTCGGTAAACTATTAGATGTCAAAAATCCCAGCGATCAGCGAGTAGAGCCACCTTGTAATGTGTATTATCAATGCGGAGGCTGTCAGCTCCAACATATGAGCTATGACCTGCAGCTACAAATGAAGCAAAACCAGGTGAAAAGTGTTATGCGTAAAATAGCTCATCTTGACCATGTGCCAGTTCATCCTACACTAGGAATGGAAGACCCTTGGCGCTATCGTAACAAGGTGCAAATGCCAGTTGGCGAGCATGATGGCGAATTAATTACTGGATTTTATCGCAAGCGTAGCCATGACATTATTTCAGAGATGGAAACCTGTGTTATTCAGGACGAGCTAAATGACCGTTCTGTACATGCAGTACGAAGAATAGCAAATCGTCTAGGCATTAAAGCATATGATGAAAAGGCTGACCGTGGTGTCCTGCGCCATATTATGGTTCGAACTGGAAGAGAAACTAATGAAACGATGATCGTGCTCATCACTCGAACCGACAAACTTCCACACCAAGAGGAATTAATTCGTGAGTTAACGGAAACGTTCCCCCATGTTAAATCCATCGTTCATAACGTGAACAATAAACGTACCAATGTGATCCTTGGAAGAAAGACAAAGGTTATTTGGGGAGAGGAATATATTTACGATACGATCGGCGACATCAAATTTGCTATTTCAGCTAAATCCTTTTATCAAGTAAATCCTCCACAGACAAAGGTGCTTTATGACAAAGCGTTAGAATATGCACAGATTGGCGCAGACGACACAGTGGTGGATGCCTATTGTGGAATTGGAACGATCTCCTTATTCCTCGCACAGCAAGCCAAGAAAGTGTACGGTGTTGAAGTAGTGCCAGAAGCGATCAGTGATGCCAAAATGAACGCGGAGCTAAATGGCATTACAAATGCAGAATTCGTTGTAGGAGAAGCAGAAAAGGTCATGCCTTGGTGGAAAGCACAAGGACTACGTCCAGACGTTATCGTCGTCGACCCACCGCGCAAAGGCTGTGAAGTAGACTTCCTGCAGGCCATGATTGGAATGGAACCAAAACGGATTGTATATGTTTCTTGTAATCCATCTACGTTAGCGAGGGACTTGAGAATCTTGGAAGATGGCGGTTATGAAACAAAAGAAGTTCAACCTGTTGATATGTTCCCGCAAACTAATCATGTGGAGTGTGTTACTGTTCTAGAGAAGAAAGTTGTCTAACTAAAATAAACACCTGACATTCAAAATAAACATTTGCTATTTCGACCCTGATTTCGTAAAAATAAACATTTGCGATTTCGGGGTCTTTTCATGTCTAATCCCTTGCCCTGCCTATCCTTTCTCGATTTTATTCTTTCTTCCATTCTCGCAAGACTTTATTCCAAATACGGAAAAAATGGTGAAAAAACAGGTGAAAAAGAGGCCAAAAACGTCCAAAATGGGGGTTCCGTAGCACAACTTTATTTTAACTGGAACGGTGGAATGCGGGTTGGAGGTGAGTAAAAAAATTGATGTTTATTTTAATTTCACAAAAAGTGTCTTACTAAAATAAACATCTGACAATGATAATAAACATTTGCTTTTCTGACTCTGATATCGTAAAACTGAAAATTTGCGATTCGGGGTCTTTCCCCATGAACGAAGTTCTATCATTCTGAAGTCTAATAAAGGACCAGAAAATTGTGGAGCGTTACTTGGCGACCAAAGAATCGCTACGGCGATTTTAGATCGCCTTCTCCACCGTTCTTAAGTGCTGCATTTTGAAGGTACTAGTCATAGAATTAAATACCGTGAAACTCTGTTTTAAACAGAAAGTGTTCAAAACTACTTGACGTTACAATGTGCATAAGAACTTTTTTGATAATACCTTTATAAGATGACTCCATTTCCATAATAGATAATAAAAGAGACAGAATATCACTGTCTCTTCTATGACTTACTTATTTCTAATATTTTTTCTTTACTGCTTTTGCGAATCCCCTTTAGTGTTAATTCTGACCCATTTTCCAATTCTATTATAGTTGTTGGAGTCATACGCAATCCTCTGTCAATAAACTCTTTTCTGTAATGGCTAGTAGAGATATTACGATTCTCATAAATTATATTGTTTTCGTCTAACCACTTTTTAAAGCTCTTGCAGGGTGGACAATTCTGTTGTGTATAGACTATTAGTTTCAAATTATCAACTCCTTTTATGAATTAAGCAATCGAACATATTCTGTATTACTAGTGATATACAGACCACTTTTTAATTGATACATTTGGGAACCATCACTGTTAAAGCAGAGTTAATAGTGAACACTTCCCCTTGCTTAACCGTTATATATCTAGCTTCCCAATCCGGTTGATCGTATACCCATAATTCAAATGCTATTACCTCTAGTAATCTACCTTTTACTTCTGGAGAACCACCAAGTTCATCAATGAATTCATTCCAATTAGATAGTAAATTGCATGGGCAGTTTTTGTTTGTCCAATAGTTGTGCGTTGTGACATTTTCTGTAGTAAAATTTAATTCTTCCATTAACATGAATATTAGTTCTATGGCATTGGCTCTTGTCGCATTAAAGTCTCCATAGGAATTAACACATAACTCTATACTTAAAGAAGAATGGTTCCCTTCTCTTCCTGAATGCCGACCAACTTCATCGATCGGTAGATGTTGATAGGCTTCAGTATCATCCACAGTAAAGTGCCAAGAAAGCTCTCTTTCTTGTGCATCGGATCCTTTTACGTAAATGGAATGCATTTCAGCATTCGCCCCAACATCCGTATTGTCAGTCTCATGAACAGTAATAGAAGTTGGAGTCAACGAAGCTCCTGGACGGTTACTGTTTGATTCTGGGATAAAGTCCTCAATTATTCTAATTTTTATCTCCTTTTTTGATTTTGATTGCTAACCGCTAAGTTCATAATGGCCATGGTTAAACTATCAATGCGTCTTTCAAAACGAAACAGCAAATAAATTCCAATTGTGACCGGGAATCCATAGTTAAATAAGAGTTCTGCCCATCGAGGCAGTTCTTCCATATAACCAACCTCCTTTTTATATAAAGAAAAAGTAAAATCATAAAAACAACTTTTTTTACAATTAAATTCATAGTAAAATTTGATTTAAGAACATACGTTCTGTGGTTTATTTTTCCTTTAGTATATTTCTTTTAATAATATGGGGTGAAAAAATAGAAAGGGGTTATTTAATGTGGGAGTCAGAAAGAACATTTACAAGTTACCTTGAAAACAACAAACAATTCTTCAGAAATCCCATTATAAAATCATTTTTAGAACAGGATCAAAATAAAGCATTAGTCAAAAAAGCAATAGAAGAACAAGACGCAGCTTCCTCCAAAATACTAGATTATAACTTTGAAGAATTTTACATGAAAGTCAGGTTAATAGATTATACGGATAAACTATCGAGACATTATGTGAAAACGTATGATCAACAAAAAAGAAAAAAACACCACGAGCTAACATTGGATAAACCTTTTACAGATGAGAATAATCTGTCAGTAAAAGATTCAATTCCAAGTCCTCATTTATCTATGGAAGATTTGACTTCATATAATATTGAAGATTTTCTTCCATCTGAACACCTAAAAAATATCTACCAATCTTTTAGTAATAAGAAAAAAAGAATTTTACATCTATTTGTTTTTCATGATTTAACCAATATCGAGATAGCTAGTCGGTTAAATTGTTCTCCTCAAAACGTTTCTAAATTGAAGAAAAAATCTTTAACCGAGTTAAGGGAAGGATGGGAATTTGATTGAATGTAGATAAATCAAAAATCACTATGGAAGTACTAGAGTCTATGAGAGGCCGAATTGAACATGGTTTACGACAAACAGAATATCAAAACAGAGATGATCTGAGGCAAGATATATTCCTCAGAGTTATAAATGTTGCTGATAAAATGGAGCCAATTTCATTTTGGGATTTTAAAGAAAAACAAGAAAAAAATGAAAAACATCAAAAAAGTGGTTGATTATTGGTTTGTTGTTTTTCTTTAAATAGTAGAACAAATAAAAGGAGGAATTTTTAATGAGTATTGATAACAGAGTAATAACAGAGGATTCACCACGGAGATTTGTAACAACATTGCAAAGACAGTTAGTACGTGAGAATCCAAGTGCTTTGCCACTTCATGGCATTGATGGAGAATATGGTCC
Organism: Oceanobacillus manasiensis; assembly: GCF_000724085.1. GTDB lineage: Bacteria > Bacillota > Bacilli > Bacillales > Amphibacillaceae > Oceanobacillus_B > Oceanobacillus_B manasiensis. Next base: position 160,807 of record NZ_CCDL010000004.1, on the reverse strand, counting down.
AGAAACAGAAGATTGGGTTCGCCGATTTCAAGAACGTAAAGGTTTAACAGTTGATGGAATTGCAGGACCAGAAACACTCGGAAGATTAAGGAATGATATTATTTACCGTCCTGGCGATTCAGGTAATGGCGTAGAATTGCTTCAAGAAGATTTAATGTACTTTACAGTTGATTTATCCCCTTATGGTGCAGATGGAGATTATGGTGGAATCACAGAACAAGGAGTGAAAGACTTTCAATTCTTTAATTCATTAGTTGTGGATGGAGTTGCAGGACCTGATACTTTCTATAAAATTGATGAGTTATATGAAACAATTCTTATTCAACAAGGAGATGAAGGGGCACATGTACGTCGTATTCAAACGCAACTTAATGAGCAAGAGGAAGTTAACCTTTCCATTAGTGTTGATGGAATTTATGGATTAGAAACGGTAGGTGCGATTGAAGAATTTCAAGAAGCTGTGGAGATACATGTCGATGGAATTGTTGGTCCTATCACCATGAATGCACTTGATGTGGAAGCTTATCATCCTTATGGTGATGAACAGCTTGAAGAAATTGCAAACCAATATGGTTTTTATTCGATGGAATTAAGTGATGATGATATAAAGCGTTATGTAGAAATCCTTGTAGAAGATAGTGATTTTCAAGAAAATTCACCAGAAGGTGCTCTAGCAGATGTAGACAACAGTGAAGCTTCAGTTATTTTGACTAACTCAAATAATACACAAGGAGTAGTCGAAGTAAGAGGAACATTTGTAGATATTAACGGTTATATGTTCACAGGATTTATTGATCTAGAATCTGAAAATATAATTACTTTTTCAGTGGCAGAGTCTCTTGGAGGGACGTATACTGATCAAGTATTGCTTCAAACATACAACGCAGACGGTGAACTAATTAATTCTGAAACTACATGGCTAGACATGGTTTATGATAATTTAGAAAGAAGAATCGCCTTATCTAAGGCAATTGATGAAAATCATTCGCAAGCAACTGCCACCGCTGTTCGTAACCTAGATATTGATGTACCAGATTGGTTTATTGAACAACTGTGTTCTCTGGCAGGTACATGGGGATGTAAGTATGCATGTGTAAAAATTTCTGGGGGAGCAGCATTTTTTGTTCCAATTGGGTGTACTCAATTATGTGGTTATATTATAGATGAGGCATTATGTGCTAATTTACCAGATCTTTTTTAAAGTGAAAAACCTTCCCGAAAATTAGATTTATTTTGAAACAACATTTAAAAACAAAAACTATCTCTATTCGATATAAACAGATAGAGGTAGTTTTGTTTATGTTTATTCCAGTAAATAAAGGGAATAAGATATTTAAATATCAAGAATGGAGGAGAGATTAAAAATGTTCGGTAATTTCTGGAGAGACTTTTATCAACTGAAGCCACGTAGTGAAAGAACGTCCTTATTTAAATTTTTAGACGCTGTAGTTGGCGTAATAGCTATAGCAATAATTGTTTACGCATTAATAGTTGACCAGCCAGCTGCTATATCAATAGTGTCTTTTTTATTTTTAATTCCATTCTTCTTTTTCGTATCATTTATAGAAGCACTTATCGATAAACGCAAACGGAACGCATTAATAACGGGATTATCTGCTTTTGTCACCTTAATAATTGCGATATTTGTAATGTTAGCTGTAAACACTTAAAGAATAGTTATATTATTAGGCGGGACTTTTTAAAGTTCACTGTCTAATTTTTATTAATAAACTCTAGAGTACACGGTCTTATTATTTACCCCCATATTAAACTTTTAGGATAGTGAAGATCGATACAAATGGGCAAGATTTTTACATAAAATATTAAGAAAGAAAGCTCATTCTTTTTCCATATATTAGATTTCTAGGGGGTAAACGTCAAATATTCTCCACATATGCAACTTAGCTTCCTGATGAGATAATCTTTACAGATTAATTTTCGAAGGAGGCTTTTTATGTCCGATAAGCTGTTAGAATGGCAGTCAAGGATGGACCAATGGCGCGAAAGTGATCTTAGCAAAGCTGCTTGGTGCCGACAAGAAAATATTATATTACTGGAAACGTAGATTTGATCAACAATCAAATAGTTCTTCAACCACAGATTGGCTTGAAATTAGTCCATCGTCTCATAACGATGCGAATGCATCCCTCGATATTAAAATAGATAAGCTATTAGTGGAAGTAAAACCACACGTTAATCGTCAACTCTTGTCTGAGGTATTACATTTACTGAAGTATTCATGATACATCCACACTACGAAAAGGTCTATTTAGCCTGTGGTCCAACGGACCTCAGGAAGTCAATTGATGGCCTAGCAATTATGGTAAAAGAAGCATTTGAACTATTCTCCCCTGCACTCTTTGTATTATGTAACCTAAATAGAGATAAGCTGAAAATTCTACAGTGGGACAATAATGGCTTTTAGCTATATTATAAACGACTAGAAACATGGGAATTTTCTTGGCCTGGCGGATCACCAAAGCATACAAAAGCCAACTCTCCACGTCAACTATGTTGGTTGCCGGATGGATTCTGTAATAGACGAAGATGAGACCGATTGTGTAGTGCAAAAAAGAAATGCAGAATTATGTACGTTTTGGTTGCACATGTCTATACTTCTATTTTGAACTACACAAAGTTAGCGTTTTTTTATTATTTTCTGCCACCATATCATATGTCATTAGCACAATAACACTTACTATGGATAGTGTAATAGGGCTGTAAGTTATCGTGCCTTCTAGAAGATAAAATAAAAAATAGTATAGCGAACACGGAGGATATTGCTCCAAGTTTAATAAGATTTATATTTCTAATTGTAATCACTCCCTTAATACCAAATTTTTCTATACTTTTCCCTTATGGTGATTAAATTAAAACATAGAAGTAGTAAAAGATAATGAATTAGAACTTTCTTTTACTACTAATTTATTTTGCTTAAAATGCAGGTTTATTCAATCTAAAGCTATTTACGGATGGACATAAGAAATAAGATAAAGTACCTCCAATTAAGATCCCTCCAAGAGCTGCTGTTATACCTAATGGACCCCCACTAAGTCCAAGTATATATGCAAGCCCTCCAGATACTGCAGATCAAAGTAAACCGTAGAGTGCAGGAAAAGTATACTTGTTGGGGAGTCTCTTAAAGTTTGGAATATATCATATACTAAATTAAAGAGGTTGCTCTGCATAAATCTATTAATAGGGTAGCCTTTTTATTTAATCTTAGAATGAATACGAAACTTTTATAAAAAGAAAACGTATATTTATGATAGGATGCAAAATTAAACAAGAGGGATGTTTTTTATGTTATGGATCTTTACGCAAAATAAACAAAGCTTAATAAACGTACACGAAGTTATGGTAAGTGGAAAAAAAGTAGTAGGAGTGATTTATGGATCTACTCTAAGCGATCATAAAGTTTTAGGGAAGTACCACTCTGAAGAAAGAGCATCAGAAATTCTACATACTATCTTTTCAGAAATTGAAGAATGGAGTGGCTCTGTGATTGTGAAATTCGCGATGCCCGAAGTATAGTTGCTAAATTGTTCAGCAAAAAAACAACTCAAGTAAAAAACGGTTCTAAAAATATATAGTGTTGATTGTTTATGGAAGGTTTTAAAATGCAATGTAGCTATTTTTTCCATAGTAAGGGAGAGCCTTTTGGAGTTCTCCCTTATTATATTGAATGGAGATAAGCCTGCTTAAATTCATTCAATTGCTTCTTAAATAGAGCAGTGCCCCTTCTTCAGAACGATAACCGTAATGCCATCTAAAACAATCTGAAACCAGACCTTTCGTTAAGTGGAGGTATACTTTGTGGATAACGGAATACATTATTTGGGTCATACTTCGTTTTTACTTTCCGGAGTCTATCAAAGTTTGTTCCATAATAAGCTCTTCCAAAGTCTCTTATATTATAATCCGGAACGTTGACATAAGATCCTTTGGAGTATGGCTTCAACATCTGGCGGGTTCTCTCTACTAAAGCAACGTTTCTCTGCTCGTCGGAAGGATCTGTCCAAGTGGCACTCCATTCAAAATAGAATTTTGGATCGCGCCAATAGAATGCTGTTGCTTTCGGAGAAATTCTACTTACTTTTCCTCCCCAGTTTAGGAAGAAGAAATTGGAATCAGATCCGGTTGCATTTTCTAAAAAATAGCGCATAGCTTTGATTGCCGCATCAGGAAATGGCTGAAAACCAAAGGTAGATGAAAATTTGTTCGCCTCATCTGTTGGTATTTGATCAGGTGGAAGGCGATTTTCCACGACAGCAGGCCAAGGTAAAGTTTGTATATTAACCTCTGATGGCGTACCAGTGGTTAACAAGGGTTGTAACAAATCAATTAACTCTGTTTTCGATCCAAGGAACAGTCCAGTTGCTTGGAGTACCCCACTTGATTTCGTGAAAACCTCTAAACTGGTGCCTAATCTATCATCAACAGAAGGAGACCACCTTTGCCAGGCCTTCACAACCTCTTCAATTTGCTCCCAAGGCCAATTAATGTCGAACACAGTTGCTTTTCTAGGAGCACGATGCACTCTGAACTTGTATTCTGTAGCTATGCCGAAATTTCCTCCGCCTCCACCACGTGAAGCCCACAAGAGGTCAGAATTATGATTTTCATCAGCTATTATTGTTCTACCTTCAGCATCCACCATTTTTACCCCAATGAGATTATCACTAGCAAGACCGATTGTGCGTTGAAGGGGACCAATTCCTCCCCCTAGTGTAAGACCAGCAATTCCGACAGTAGGGCTATCTCCAAATGGAGACATAAAGCCTCTGTCCGCCAAGGTACTGACAAGCGGTCCTACATCGATCCCAGTTTCAATAAATGCTATTTCCTTCTTACTATTTAGTCGAACTCGAGTCATGTCGCTGACATCGATGATGATGCCGTCTTTTACAACAGACATATTTCTTTCTAATGCATGACGCCCGCCCCGAGCCCGAATAGGAACATCGTTTTCTCGGGCCCATTTTATTGCATGGACCACATCATCATGTTTTTGTGCGAATACTATAACAAGTGGGTACGTGTTAGTGTATGGATTCCAATTTAGGCGCGCTTCTTCATAACCGGGGTCGCCTCTGAAGATAACTCGACCAGTCAACTTTGTTTTCGATGCGATAATTAACACCTCCATAATAAACTGTAGTACTAAAAAAATGATCAAAATATTGTATGTGAAAGTTATGAAAACGTATGGGTAGAGGCATAGATAGGTTTCTGAAAAGAAGTGTCCCGTCATTAAGCTACCCCCATCCAATAACTAACAAGAGGATCGCCAATAATCTGACGATCCTCTTCTGTACTTAATAGTTTCGAATATTAGTCATAAGAAATACCACAGGAGCAGCGGTTTTTTCCAAATAACAAATGATAGGATGCGGGTAATTCCTGATTTACACGTTGAACGTCACGTGCGAATTCCCTACTATCCTCTGGTACTCGGGGAAGTGCGTTTGCTTTCTCTTGAGAATCAATATTTGCTCCAGGTGGGATGAACCTATTAGGAGGAACCCGAACACCATTTGTTACGACTGCGTTATAAGATATAAAGGAACCTTTCCCAACGATCGCATCATACACAATAGCATTAAAACCCACAAATACTTTGTCTGCAATAAAACATGGTCCATGGACAAGTGCTCCATGAGCAATAGTGACTTGTTTTCCTATAAATATAGAGAATTCTTTTCTTCCAACTGAAATCATTCTGTTTAATAAACCATGTAGAATGACTCCGTCCTGGATATTTGTATCAGAACCTATATAAAAAGGGGTTCCTTCATCTGCGCGTATACTTACATTAGGAGCTACATAAACATTGTCTTTAATGATGACACCACCTATAACACTGGAAAATTGACTTATAAATACTGTTTTGTCAATTTTAGGATAGCGTTGAACAGGATTGAATGACGTTATAGGGCTGGGACTAATAAACGGTTTAAAAGAGTTAGAATGGTGACGAGATGAGGAGTTTTTTCCTTCTTTCTTTGACAAGTAATCACCTCCTGACTATCTATTGGCATATAATTATTCTATTCAAGTAGATTGCATTTTGAATGAGCTATCAATCATCAAAAATATAGATAGGCAGTGATTTCTAATTAAACAAAATGATAAGGTTTGATTTTCGCTATCCAGTCGCAGTTAAATAGTTTTAACTATTAAAAAGACGATCAAATTAATGATCGCCTTCAATAACTACTATAATGGTTTAAAAATTGAGGTTTTATTGAGGATTTAGAGTAGCTTTGACTGTAAAACTCCTTCTTCGGTGTGATAATGTAACTCGCTAATATTTTCTGATTCAAATACATCAAGCATCTTTTCAAAGTCATTAGCCAAATTATAATTGAATAAATCCTTCCTTTGAATCCAAAAAACATTACCTTCTTGAGAGGATTGTAGTTCACCTTCGAACTCTTTTGTTTTATAAAGCAACACAATATAACGGTCGTCTTCCATCGTCTGAAATTGTTTGATTCCACACAATACAGGAGATTTTATTGTCAAACCTGTTTCTTCATAAACTTCACGAATAACTGAATAGGAGAATGACTCTTCGTTATTCACGTGACCTCCAGGAAATGTAACGCCTGCCCAATTAGGGTTCAAGCGGTCTTGTACAAGGATTCTTCCATTATCATCATAAATCATACACATATTTGTAAAAATTGCTTTTTCACTTTTACTCATTATGGCTCTCCTTCGTAAAATGAATATGTATTAGTAGGAGTACTTCACTCTTTTTAAAGATTCCTTTAACTTTAATCTTCAATATCTTCTTCTACAAATCCATACACATACTCATCGATTTCTGGCTCTGTGTCTATACTAACCAAAAATTTCATTATATTTAATGGGAAGGAATATCCCGGAGATATCCCCTCATATACATGCGTCACCGCACAAAAGGAAGTCCTAAGTCCTAATTCTTTTTTCAATTCATTAATGATATCCACTTTATCTTTAAAAGTATCAACTACTTTATTTAAAGCCATCTCGAAATCTAATGTTTCTATTTTCCCTGTACTATATTTCCATTGGGTAAGGTCAGACCGTCTTATTGAATTCATCCACTCTCCGACTTTTCTGGTCTTGGTTGGAGAGATTCCCAACCTATTTGTTACAGTTTGTAAGGAAAAGTCCCAATCTGGTTCATAATCAATAGATTCTAAATAAATATCTTTCTTGAAATCCAAATAAACTTCGACTAATGTATTTTCACTCATGGAGATATATTCCTCCTTTTCTTGTAAGAATTTATAATAATCATACTATATATCTAACTTAAATAATATGCGGTAAAAAGAATAAACATTCCAACCAGATTGATAAAAGGTACCGAAACATGGTATAAATATAGAAGGAGCAGGGACATTTTCTGCTTTTTTTATTTTGTGAGATTAAAGTTTGACTTGTTATTCCGTAATGAGAGGATTTGAATATATGAAAGAGAATTTCTGGCGTGATTTACCACGGCCGTTTTTTATATTAGCACCAATGGAAGATGTGACAGATGTAGTTTTTCGTCATGTAATAAGTGAAGCTGGAAGACCTGATGTGTTTTTTACAGAGTTCACAAACTCTGAAAGCTATTGCCATCCAGAAGGGAAACAAAGTGTACGTGGACGTTTGACCTTTACAGAGGATGAACAGCCGATTGTTGCGCACATATGGGGAGATAAGCCTGAATATTTTCGCCAAATGAGTATTGGAATGGCAGAACTAGGGTTTAAAGGCCTGGATATCAATATGGGCTGTCCTGTAGCGAATGTTGCTGGGAACGGGAAGGGAAGTGGCCTTATACGTCGTCCAGAAGTAGCAGCAGAACTGATCCAAGCTGCCAAAGCAGGAGGATTACCTGTAAGTGTGAAGACACGACTTGGATACACGAATGTAGATGAATGGCATGATTGGTTAAGACATCTCCTAGAACAAGACATTGTGAATCTATCCATTCACCTGCGGACAAGAAAGGAAATGAGTAAGGTAGACGCTCATTGGGAGTTAATTCCGGAAATTAAAAAACTTCGTGATGAGGTAGCACCAGATACACTATTGACTATTAATGGAGATATCCTAGATCGTCAAACTGGTATGGAACTTGTTGAGAAATATGGCGTGGATGGAGTTATGATTGGACGAGGTGTTTTCACAAATCCATTCGCCTTTGAACAAGAGCCAAAAGAGCATAGTAGTGAAGAGTACCTTGATCTATTAAGAATGCAGCTAGATCTTCATGATAAATATGCCAAAATAGAACCACGCCCGATGAAGCCACTCCGTCGCTTCTTTAAAATTTATGTTCGTGGATTTAGAGGTGCAAGTGAATTAAGAAATCAACTGATGAGCACAGAATCAACAGATGAAGTGCGTGCATTGCTTGATAGCTTCAAAGAGCAGAGTGCTGAAGAGGCTGTGGAGCAGGGAAGCGTTAATTGATGCGTCGCTGATTATATAACAATTAGCTTATAGGCTGAAATTGAGTTCGGTATTGAACCGAGCTCATTCCAGCTATATTTGTTCTATAAGTTTGTTATGTAGTAAAATAAAAAGAACGAATATAGGGCTTACGATTTTTAATCTGAGATATAATTAGATACAGATTAACCGAATTTTCCTTAGAGGAAGTGGGTGAATTGACTTGGTTAAGAAGTTACTCAGCTTAGCATTTGTAATTACGGTTGTCTATTTATTTATAGAAAGATTCATACTTGGAATTTATTATGTGTTTTTGCAATCTCATACGTACATTTCATTTATAACTCCCCTTCTTCATTGGACGAAGTACCTGGCAGTGATGAGTATTTTGCTTGTTCTATTTAAAAAGTATGTGACACTTACAACTATAAGTAAGAAAGTTATTCCTATCTTACTTACTTTATCTATAGTCCTGCTCGTTATTTCTTCTTTATGGTTTTCTGCCGTAAATGAAGAAGAGATTGTAAAACATCGTGTCTTTTTGCACAGTACAGCAAAATGGGAAGAAGTAGAATATGTCTCAACAAAGATTCGCCATGAGGAAAAAGTAACAATCAAAACTGATAACCCTTTTGTCCCCTCAAAGGTCATCCCAACATATAATATTCACTTGAACGATGGTTCTATAATGAATGTATGGAATGATTTATCTTCCATGTTCGAATTACATCAGTATGTTCTGGAAAAAAACATTGAAGTTAAACACTTGACGGAGCTGGGACCTATAGAATTTGATCAAAACTTTTCCTATTATTTTAAAGGAAATCTTAATAAAGCGCATGAGGTTTTTGGGATTAAATAATAGAAAGGTGGATAAATATATTCCTGAGTCAAAGGAAATTGAAATTCTACTATACCTGTAATTACATATACATAATGTTAAACTTCCTTTAACAAAAATAAACTTAGATAAAAACAATAGAGTATTAAATATATAAACTTCAAAAGATGCTTTGGTATTTTTTTCAGCGATGGACACAATTATGCGGGAGAAATACGGCTTAAATAAGAAGGCTTCCAAAAAAGTATTTGCTAGTAAAATAAACCAGTTATCCCATTTAGTCGGATAACTAGTTTACTTTTAGAGCAGAATTCACATTACTTTATTACATTTGGCCAACTCCGAGCATCTGCTTCCACCATACCCAGTAACTTTTTTCTCCTATCCTTGAGCTGGGCTAACCCACTTTCAAACTCCTCATCAGTGACTGTAGGTAAATCTACAGAACGAAGCGTATTTAAATCTGGAGATGGTGGAACATTGTCTGAAGGGTTGATAAACGCTGCATTAAGTGTACCCAAATAGCTCTGAACACTTGAGCGTGCTTCTTTAATCCATACTTTATTGGGCTGATACTGCTTAGGCACCCCGAAAGTATATAAGGTTAAGGCTTCGTCGAAGATGGCCACAGCCACGGAAGAAGCTTGATCGTCATTTTCGCTGTGAAAGTAGTGAAGGATTGGATATGCTTTATGTTGTTGTGTCAGTGTAGATAGCTGTGATGCATGATCCTTTAAAAATAAATCAATATCACGAAAGTCCGTCCCATTCCAGCCTTGTTTGATGATGGTCTCCCCATTTTTAGCTAGTCCAGTTATATTATCTGCAAAGGAGCGTTTCTGCGTTACGGCTCCAACAACAGACAGGACATAAGATACTCCAAAAGTAACAAATAGCATTCCACTTCCAGTTGCAATCGATGTAGCAAACTGCCAAAAACCTTCTTTAGGAACGAAATCTCCTATTCCCAATGTAAACAGTGTAAACACAGTAAAGTAAATTCTGTCAGTCCAGGATATTGGTCCCCTATTCTCTGTATCTATAAAGGCAGTTCCATCCGCTGCAAAAAATAATGTCCAGCCACACCAAATTAACAATACCCACATTAAAAGAGTTGATAAAAGAATCAGAGGTCCGGAAAGGCTTAACAGCTTAGAATTATTTCTACTTATCAGGCGAAGCGCCCTCCAGCAAATCTGTGTAAATGTTTTGGACAAGGGGCCTGATGCACCATCGACCCATAATGCTGTCCAAAATATGTCAACGAAGGTCACAATGAGAATAATTGCACCTATGATAAGGTAAATTGTATTCAATGATCGATCTCTCCTGTCAAAAGAAAAAGTAACAGCGTCCACCATTTCTAGTACTGATACTTCACTAGATTTAATTTTCCTGTGCTGTCTGTAAAAACAGTCATTCAGACGGAATAAGTTGAACAATGAATTGTTTCCCCTCTATGCTAAAAGTAAACATGGGCAATATTTGATTTGATGTCAAAAAACGATAACAGATTCTGCGTTTTTATAAACGGATTTTAGATGTAAAAACAACTTAACGTAATTTTTACAAAATTAAGCATTGACTAAATAGAGTAAATACACTAAGTTTTTATTAGAGTATTTACTCTATTTTGGAGGGAGTTATGTTGAAGACAAAGGAAAAAGTTTTAGAGACTGCTACTTTAATGTTTAATCAAGAAGGGACTAGTTCGGTATCTACGAATCACATTGCAAGCCGACTAGGTATCAGTACTGGTAATTTATATTATCATTTTAAAAATAAAGAGGAGATTATTCGTTCTATTTTTGAAAAGATGGTTCAAGAATGGGACATCGTTTGGCAGGTTCCTTCTTCAGATTGGCAACCTAACTTGGTTGACCTAAAAGCAATCATTAGACAAACCTTCCAGTTACAGTTGAAATACCAATTTTTCTATAGAGAACTTATTGTGTTAATGAAAATTGATCCCCTTTTAAAAGACAGACATCAAAAAATACAAGCACAACGTATGACAGAACAAAAAAGATTTTTTCAGCACTTTATAAATGGCGATGTGTTGCGTTTACCACATGACGAAGCAATAATAGACACCTTATTAACAATTAGTTGGATGATAAATAACTACTGGCTTGCTTTTCTTGAAACAAATAATGAAGACATCTCCGCAGATAAAATAGAACAAGGGATTCAACTGATTATGACGGTTTTGGAACCATATATAAATCGAGACGGAGGGATTACATGAGTGCAAAAGAGAAGAAAGCGTTGGACAACATAACTAGAAGAACATTTATTAAAAAGTTAGGAGGTGGAATTCTAGTTGTTTCATTCGCCGGTTTAACGTGGAGAATGTTTGATCAAGGTGTTTTTAGTACAGGAGAAGGGCCAGCTTATGAACCCTGGGATACTGACAAAGAAATCTTAGAATCAAAACCACTTGCTTTAGTAAGTGATGCAATTTTAGCTTCAAACCCACATAATACACAACCATGGCTATTTAAAGTGACGGATTCTTCTATAGAATTGTATGCGGACGAGAGTAGGAATCTAGGTGCTTTCGATCCATTGAGGAGAGAAATGTTTATAGGTCTAGGATGTGCCATAGAGAACCTAATGTTATCTGCATATGCACATGGTTATGAACCTAAATTAAGGTATAAACCGAATAGCCTTGAGCCCGCTTGTATTGCACGTATTGACCTTACTCAAAGTGAAAAAGATACTTCCCCTTTATATAAAGCCATTCCTCAAAGACATACACATCGAGGAGAATATAATACTGACCGCTTGGTACCCAAAACCACCCTAAGAGATATAGAAAACTTAATAAAAGATGAAAAGAAGGTTAACGTATCCTGGTTTTCCTCTTCTAAAGAAAAGCAAAACATTGGAGATTTAATTGTAGAAGCAACAGAAGCTATTATAGCAGATGAAGAAATGAGCGCAGAAAGCAATAAATGGTTCAAAGAGAATTGGAAGGACATACAAGAGGAACGCGATGGTATTACATTAGATGCACAAGGTAGTTCTTTTTTCATAAGATCAATGGGTAAAATATTGCCTCCCATGTCACATGAAAGTAATAATCAATTCTGGCTTTCCTCGACAGAAAAAGTGCATACTGCTACCGCCGCAACATACGGAGTGATTTCAGTAAGAGATGCTAACGATAATGTACAACGTGCAAGAGCAGGTAGAGCATGGCAGAGAATTCACCTACACGGTACAAATATAGGGCTAGGAATGCAACCACTTAACCAGTTAAATGAGATGGCAGACCGTGAAAAGAAGCTCCGCATAAAAGAACATTTTGGAAATGCAATGAAAGAAATTACTGGCGATTCTGCTTGGAAAGGAATATTTATATTTAGGTGTGGTTATCCGTTAAAAGAGACCCATCCAAGCCCAAGAAGATCAGTTGATGATGTGATTTTATAGAAAGGATACCAAAGAGATCTCGCCATATTAATTAATACTAAAACGTAGATTTAAGATTGATTATTGGGAAACGAACGAGCATTTCAATATATATTGGAATGCTTTTAGGCTTCACAGTGAGATGAACTATCCTTTAATAATAGAGAAACCTATAAAGCATACAAATAATTTAGACTTATCGAAACAAATCTAATGTATACTATAAATATCCTGTTAACAAACATTTTATTTAGGAGATTTATGATGAAATTAGACTGTTTAATTGTTGATGATGAGATTGCTTTAGCGGAAACAACTTGTGAATATTTAAATATGTTTGAGGTCAAATCGGCATACGTAACGAGTGCAGAAGCGTGTGAACGTTTTATGGAGGAGAATGAACCATCATTAATACTTCTTGATATAAATTTAGGGGATTCTTCCGGGTTTGAATTATGTAAAAAGCTGCGGCAAACTACGGATATTCCTATTTTATTTATAAGTGCTCGTTCCAGTGATGATGATGTACTAATCGCCTTAAATATAGGGGGCGATGATTATATACGAAAGCCTTATACACTAAGCATCCTACTAGCAAAAGTAAAAGCTGTCCTTAAAAGATTTGGCGGGGATTCTAGCAAACAACAGGAAGTTTCAAGATTTGAACAGCTACAAATTGATCCAAATCTGCATCAGGTACGTGTAAATGGAGTTACGATTCAACTTAAAACAATGGAATATAAACTTCTGTCTTATTTGGCGAAAAATAAAAATCGAATTATCACGAAAGATGAATTGTTTCAGAATGTCTGGGAAGATACTTTTGTAGGAGACGGGACCCTAAATGTACATATTCGGCATTTACGCGAGAAAATTGAAAAGAATCCTAAGGAACCACAATTTATAAAAACGGTATGGGGAACAGGATATGTCTTAGAGGATAGCAAGCAATGAGGGTGAGATTTCTAATTGCAATTTTACTTATAGTTTTTAGTATAGGTATGGCTCTTTCTGTAATGGTTATTAAGAATAAAACTATTTCCGAAGTGGATCTTGTAGCTATAAATCACGTAGCCAAAATAACAGAAAAGAATTGGGGACAAGTAACGGAGGAAATTTATCATAACATTGATGTAAAACAACCTTTTACTATTGTAGACAACTTGGGAAATGTAGTTTATAAAACCTCGGGCAATCATTTTATTGATCTATATGATTCTATAAAAAACAGAGATTCTATTGTGGATCTGAAGCAGAATAACGAGATTATAGGAAAGATAGTTATCCAAAATAACGAACGATCTTTAGCGGCGGAAATGAAAAGTGAACTGGTCACATACACCATTTTAACGTTTGGTATATTAATGGTTATCAGTATTCTTTATATTGTTTACCTAAACAGAACAGTTTTAAAACCATTTCAGCAGCTACAATACTTTGCAGCGAATGTGGCTAGAGGCAATCTTGATATACCTTTAAATAGGACAAAGAACAATTATTTTGGTGCCTTTACAGATAGTTTTGATATATTGCGTGAAGAGCTCTACACTGCGCGCCAGAGAGAATATGAATCCAACCGTAGTAAAAAGGAATTGGTGGCCACACTAAGTCATGATATTAAGACACCTGTTGCTTCCATCAAAGCGATTAGTGAGTTAATGCTTATGCAAGCAAAGGATGATAAGACGAGCAAGCAAATAGATACGATCTATTCAAAGGCTGAGCAAATTGACCTGCTCGTTACCGACATGTTTCACGCCACTTTAGAAGAACTTCAACAATTAAAATTAAAGGTAACAGAAGAGCCGAGCAAAGTACTTATTGATATGATTGAGAACGTCAATTACGATCAGCAAATTGTCTATGAACCAATCTCCGCCTGTATGATCTTGATAGACCCGCTGCGTATGCAACAGGTATTAGATAATATTGTAAGTAATTCATACAAATATGCGGGTACAAATATCATAATTAAATCTCAAGTTTACCAGGGATATCTAGAACTTCACATAAAAGATTTTGGCCCAGGAGTTAGTGAAGAAGAGGTGCCTCTCCTGTTTAATAAATATTATCGTGGTAGCAATGTGGAGGGCAAAAATGGATCAGGACTAGGTCTATACATATCGAAGTACTTTATGGAAAATATGTTAGGTCAAATTAGTGGGTACAGTCATGATAATGGTTTTACCGTTATTTTGAAAATGAAGCTTGCATAATAATTAAGAATCAATTAAGGATTACACAAAGATTTAATAACAATTCACCTTGTATGATAAGACTGTAACCTTTTTACAGTCTTTTTTCTATAGATCGGAAATAACACACATTACTCAAGAGAGAGGTCATTAATTATGACGAAAACAATTATTAAAACGGAGAAGTTATGTAAAACCTTCTCTAGTGGTGGAATCCAACAGCATGTGTTAAAAAACCTAGATATGCGCTTAGTGGAAGGTGATTATACGATCATAATGGGTAGTTCAGGGTCAGGAAAATCCACTTTACTTTATGCATTAAGCGGTATGGATAAACCGACCTTAGGTGAGATCCATTTTGCTGATAAGAACTTAATGGAATTGAGTAACGATCAACTAGCAATATTTAGAAGGGAGAATTGTGGCTTTGTATTCCAACAAATTTATTTGTTAGACAATATGAGTGTGCTCGATAATGTCCTGACAAGTGGTCTCTTAGTAAATAAAAATAAGAGAGAACTCATTAAAAAGGCGAAAGATCTATTACAACAAGTAGGGATTGATGAACACGCTTGGTCGAAATTTCCCTCTCAGCTTTCTGGTGGTGAGGCTCAACGAGTTGGAATTGTTAGAGCAACCATTAACAGACCGAAAGTATTATTCGCAGATGAACCAACTGGTGCCTTAAACTCCAAATCTAGTGATAATGTTTTAGATGTATTCACAAATGTAAACAGAAGTGGACAGAGTATTGTCTTGGTTACACATGATCTAAAAACAGCTCTACGAGGAAATCGAGTGATATATTTGAAAGATGGGGCGATTTGTGGCGATCTACAGCTAGGTAAGTATAGTGAAAATGAAAGTGTTGAGCGCCATGAAAAACTTAAACACTTCCTAGCTGAAATGGGGTGGTAAGGTGAAAGTTATGAAACTAGCTATGGCAAACATTAGAAAGAGTAAATCGGCTACAGCTTCCCTCTTTGTATTTATAATGGTTGCATCCCTACTACTTAATATAGGACTAATGGTCATTACACAGTTAAATCCTTTTTTTAATAATAAAATCGATGAATTAAAAGATCCACATGTCACCTTTGTAATGGATGAGGCAGGTTATCAACCGGAATATGGGGATTTCCTGGCAAATTATCCAGGAGTAACAGAGACGGAAAAAGAAGATATTCTCTATATGGACACTGCTAAATTTCAATTTGGGAATGGTGAGTTAACAAATAGCGCTGTCATTTTAAATGCAGAGGCAAGCCGCAATATTGGACCTTTAGAGTTGGTTGAGCAGTTAGGAACATCAAGTACTGATGATATTTATGTTCCTTACAGTTTCATTGCAAATGGAGGGTATGAACTAGGCGATCTATTTACTATCACCTATCAAAACAAAGACTATAAATATCGTATTTCTGGGTTCTTTGAAACAACCGTAATGGGTACAAACAACATAGATGCTATGAAATTTATGTTGCCAGAGAATGCTTATCAAAAATTAACAGACGAATTAGACACTCGATCAGAAGCATTATTGTTATCTGCTCTGATTGAAGATAAAACACAAGCTTCAAAGATTAATAGTGAATTTGTACAAAAAGTTCAGCAATCTCAAGAAGGTAATCCCACTTCTTATATTTTTGGATTAGATGTTGAATTAGTGAGATATGTGAATACGTTAACCATTAATATTATTGCGATGATATTAGTAGCTTTTGCAGCCATCATTGTGCTTGTATCCCTGATTGTGATTAAATTCCGTGTTTCCAATAGCATAGAAGATGGGATGGTAAATATAGGAGTACTCAAAGCAATTGGCTATACAAGTTGGCAAATACTTTCATCGATTATTCTTCAATTTGTCTTTATTGCTCTTAGTGCGGGTATGGCAGGAATTATATTATCCTATTTACTCAAGCCTTTTATCGGAGGGGTTATTTCAACTCTCTCTGGTCTAATATGGGCCCAAAGCTTTGATATTCTAATAAATATGGTCAGCACCATTCTTGTCGTCTTTTGTGTTGTTATTGTAACACTACTATCTGCTTATCGTGTTCGAAAAATTCTACCTGTTTCTGCGCTACGTGAAGGGATTCAAACACATAGTTTTAAAAAGAATTACTTTCCTTTGGAAAAGGCAAAAGGTGGACTTCATTTCCTACTTGCTATTAAGTCAATGATTTCGAATGCAAAACAAAACATCATGATTCTCCTCATCGTTATTGCTCTGACGTTTGCTACGATTTTTTCAGCTGTACTTTATTACAACATTGCTTCAGATAAAACGGCATTTGTTAACATATTTGGAGCAGAACCAGCAAATGTGATGGTCATTGTTAAGCCAGATGCTGATACTAGGGAGCTTTTGAGCGACATTGAAAACATCGATAGTGTTAGGAAAGTAAATATATTCGATTTAATCGAAACCAAAATTGATGGTCAAACGGTATACACATCCATAACAGATCATTTTGATGAATTAGAAAATAACATTGTTTATGAAGGGCGACAGCCGGAACATGAAAATGAAATATCTATCTCTTGGGTTATTTCTAATGAAATCAATAAAGGTATTGGCGAAACGGTTGAAGTTGAGTATGGGAGTGAAAAAAGTAACTATTTGGTAACTGGAATCAGTCAATCGATAGGAAATTTAGGCCAGGTAGCAGCTATCACAATGGAAGGCGTTCAGCAATTAAATTCAGACTATAGAGGTACGTCCCTATATGTATACCTTGATGAAATATCAAACAAAGACTTTATCAAAAATGTTCAGGAGCAGTCCAGTGCTCAAATACTAGAAACGTTAGATATTGATGAGAATATAGAAAGTCAAACAGGTAAGTATACAACAGCTGTGTTTGCAATAATGATGTTGATTTTAATCATTACTGTTTTAGTCGTTGTAATGATTTTATATTTAGTAATCAAAACAATGATTATTAAGCGTAAGAAGGAGTATGGGGTAATGAAAGCAATAGGGTTTTCTACAATTCAACTAATGCATCAGATAGCTATCAGTTTTCTCCCTGTGATTATTGCGGCTGTTACAGTTGGTGGTGTCCTTGGCTACTTTTTTACTAACCCTATGCTTTCCCTATTATTATCAAGTGCAGGGGTTAAACGTTTAGACTTTTTCATCCATGTACCAATGATCTTAATGATTTGTTTAGGTGTTTTATTCCTAGCCTATATTGTCTCCATGATGGTAGCTCTAAAAATTAGGAAGATCTCTGCCTATGAACTAATAACGGAGTGATAAAATTAATTTGTTTGTCTAAAGCAATAAATAACAAATTGGAGAAGGAAATACCCAACTAAATGCAGACTCGGTTTTCGTTAACATTATATAAATGAAATATTAAAAACCATATACAGTGACTATGTAACAACTAGAAGATATCTTGTTAAATACGGTTTTATGGATCGTAGTAGGGATTGTACGGATTATTGGATAAAAAGTTAAATAGATTGTAATGGAAAGTATTAGGAAGACTGGATATTTGACTAACGGCTACTATTTTGAAGTTCAAACTATAATTTCCATATAAAGTCACATTGGAATTCCAAATGTGGCTTTTCTTGTCGATCCAAGTCTATAAAGTCAAAAAGTCGGTTCGGTCGGCAGAATTAACAAGTGTTTTCGCATAGTAACAGACAATTTAGTGATATAACGTTTTTACCACTTGCTTAACGCCCTAATTTCTCCTCCTCCATTTATTTCTAAATTGGGATGGTGAACACCCACATGTTTTTTTAAAATGTCTGTAGAAAGTTGAAAAATTCTTGTATCCTTGTGTTTTGCAATAGAAAAGTACATAATAATGCAATAAAAAATACATAAGCTTGCCAGCCGGTACTTTCAATTAATTTTGTCTTGATAATGCGTGGCTTACACGGTAGCTGTCTCCTGTAAAGGTAAGTACATGAGCGTGATGTATAACGCGATCAACTAAAGCAGCTGTAAGCCTCGAGTCCACGAATATCCGATTCCACTGACTAAATTCCAAATTTGAAGTGATGATGATGCTTTTTTGCTCATACCAATCGGTGATCAGTTGAAATAGAAGCTCCGCTCCTTCTTTGCTGAATGGAATGTACCCCATTTCATCTAAGATGATAAGATCTACTTTTTTAAAACGATTCCTAAACTGGTGAAGCTTTCCTTCTCTCCACATTCTTTCTAACGTATCAACTAGATCGGATACCCGATAGAACCGCACCTCATATCCTTTCTTGCACGCCTCACGGCCTAACCCTGTCGCTAAATGAGTCTTTCCTGTACCTGGGGAACCGGAAAGAACGACATTCTCTTTCTTAGATATAAAGTGAAGTTCTTTCAATTCAGTACGGTCGACCTGAGGGGGAAATCTTATCTGATCTCCCCATTGAAAGTCTGCAAGACTTTTGTGATTGGAGAATTTTGCTTTTTTTATAAGACGTTCAGCTTTTGCTTCCTCTCTCAATTCAAATTCTCTTTGGAATAATGTTTCCAAGTATTGCGTTTGATTTTCAAACGGGATTTTTTCATAAATATCGGCTACATAGGCTAGGCGTAGACTTTTACACATCTCTTTTATATTCATACTCGTTGCTCCCCATCCTCTTGCGCAACTGGTTGTAGTAGGTCGTATTTAGACCAATCAACGTCATACGGGTGAGAAGTAGAATCAAAGGTTCTTTCTGGTTGTTGTTGTAGAAGATCATAAAACTTGTCATTAACCTCTTCCATATCATACTGAATTAATAAGTTGATTAACCAATGTAGACGCTCTTTCCTTAATGTAAGAGGCTCTATGCTTAGATAAGCTGCTATTCGGCCAGGCAAATATGGATTATATCTTGAGTAAGGAACCGATCTTGGTTTAGAAGCCCAGGCTCTCATAATGGAAAGCCAAGGTATATTTCGGTTTTTGTTCATATATGGCCGATAGTCTGAATGGAGAATCTCTCCGTAAGGAGATACCACTTTATATCTATCCCAATAGAGTATCAAATGAAGATAACTGAAATTATATCCTTTTGGAATATGTTCTTTCATACTGTCTATAGTGATTTCTCCATACTTGTTAGCTGTTACTTTCGTTTCTTTGAAAATCGGATAATCTTCCTCCGGAAGAGCTAAGGCATGATTCAATTCTTCATCAAGTAGTTCTTGAATACGAACTTCCTTTGCGTAATGAATGCGTTGCCGATCCTGTGCCAGTTTTTCACTTAAAATAGTAGTTAGATCTTCATAGCTTTCTATGACTGGAGAAGGAGTTACAAAGTTATATCTTACATACCCTACTTTATTTTCAACGTGTCCTTTCTCATTGCCCTTACGTACATTACATGCTTGGATTTCAAAACGGTAGAAATTAGCGAATTGAAGAAACTCATCTGTAAAAATGGCTTCGCCATCCTTATTCCTTGCTTTTATTACGGCGGCTTTCAAGTTATCAATTCTAAGCTTTCGTGGTACGCCACCCAGTAGTTCAAAGCTTTTCTTTAACCCATATAAAAAGCATTCTTGGTTTTCCCCTGGAAGAGGGATGGTAAAAGCTGCATTACTATAAGGCAGGCTCATTATTAAACAGTGGACATCGATGAATTTTCCATCTTTCACAGCTTCTGTTATTCCAAAATCCACTTGAGCTTCAGCCGGAGGGTGATTTAGTCTTTCACTATTCTTATCTTTAACGTCATCTGAATTTCCTTTTCCCTCTTTCCATTCAGCTATGAAGTAGGAAACGGTCCTATAGGAACCAGTAAACCCATGCGTTTGAAGTTCTTGAAAAATGGTCTTGTTTCTCCTTCTCAGTTTTGGCTTTAGTTTTTGATCTTCAATAAGCCAGTCCGTGACAATCTCTCCCCAATGTTCTTCATACATCATTCCTTTTCTCATTACTTGTTTCTCTTGGGGAACCTGGTCTTCGTCCGCATATTTCTTGGCGGTACGCCAATTCACTTGAGCCCTTTGGGCAATTTTATTTATAGATATGTCTTCATGATTTCTTAAAGTTTTGATATGATTAATCTTAGTCATTGCTAGCAATCCTCTCGACCTCCACTGTTTTGATTCGACACCAACTACAGTAGAGTTATTTTGGATGGCTGGCAAGGCTTTTTTTTATCTAAAAAAGAAGTGCAGAGTTATGTACGTTTTGGTTGCACATCTCTGTACTTCTATTTTGCACTACACAATCCTACTTGAAAGCAAATTTCAGTGCTATTATGAACTGTATTCAATAATAGTTGCTGTGTTCTATGAATTCTAATGCTTTCTAGGTATTTATGGGGGGTAACGCCTAATTTTTCTTTGAAGATCCTGCTTAAATAATACGGGCTCACCCCAATTTTAAAGGCAAGGGAGTTTAATGTTATTGTTTCTCGATAGTGTTGTTTTAAATAATTAATTGATTCTTCCACTATATCTTGCTGAGGATCAAATGTCACAATAGATAGTTCAGATTGGCATCTTTTACATGGTCTAGATCCTTGTTGTATAGCATCCGCAGCATTTTCAAAAAAACATATATTATTATATTTTGGGGTTTTAGATTTACAAGATGGTCTACAAAAAATACCAGTTGTCTTTACTGCATAAAAAAATTTACCATCATATCTTTTATCACATTTAACTACTGCATCCCACATTAACTCGAAAGAGAATTGAGTATTTGACTTCATGAAATAGTCTCCTTCCAACCAATAAAGAATATCTAAGCTAACGGACAGTATTGAATACCCTAACATGTTAAATTTTTTAATATTTCCTAATTTGATTGCTTTTTATTGGAAGATATAACCCATTTTTGAAATGTCATATAGCTAACGTATAAAGCAACAATGATTATCGGGACATAAATGTACAATTGAAAAAACGGTAATACAATAATACAAAAGATTAGTGATACTAAAGAGGTCCACCAAGGTAAGGATTTATTCTTAAAAAGTTTAATACCTGCAGCCATAGAAAAAATATACACAAACACTCCTAACGAGGTTGGTATAAATAAAATATCATTAAATGTCATTGAAAAAAATTCTGTAATAATAACTCCAATACTTGCGAAGACAATTACAAAAACGACCATACGTCTTGGGATTTGTTTAGTTGGGTGTATATGTGATAATTGTTTTGGAAAAGCACCGTCTCTGCTCAGTGAGTATCCGAGTTGCGTCAGACTTGCTACAAACGCATTCGAAGTTCCGACACATATAAAAAATGCCAATATGGCGGTCACAATTTGTGCACCCATTCCTAGTGTTTCTCCCATTATAGCACCAATAGGTGATAGATCACTCTCTTTACTACCATAAGTCCCAGTTCCGATCGTTACAAAACTTAAAGCTAAAAATAATATCCCTATGATTATTACGCTAATAATGGTACTATTTACAATGTTTTTTTGGGGGTTTTTAAAGTGGTTTGCAAGATTACAAATAGCCTCCCATCCAAAGAAAGCCCAAAATATCGCTGTTATTGCTATTCCTATTGAATGCCATCCATTAATTGCAAATGGGGTAAAATTCTCTAAATCAATACTCGGTATTGAAACAATAACAGTGAGTGTAAGTAATAGTAGTAAACAACCACTCAAGATTAGAGCGACTCTACCGCTTACCTTCACTCCATTATAATTGGCTATACCTGCGATAACTAAAATTGTGAAGGCAAGTAAACTTCTTCTTAAATCAGAAATTCCAAAAGCCTGACTAACGTAAAACGCCCCAGTTAAAGACACAACTGATTGTCCAACTGCAGCAGTGACAAAGTAAAACCAACCTACAATATTTCCAGAATGAAAACCAAAGGAATTTCGGACAAAAGTAGCTGCACCCCCGGCATCCGGATATTCTCGGGCCAGACAAGCAAAAGTGTAGGCAAGTGGAAGATTAGCTACAATCACAATTATCCAAGATAATATGGATGCAGGACCCGCAATAGAAGCAGTAACCGATGATATAAAAAGAACACCAGAACCCAGTATCGCGGCAATATATAATGCTATACCTTCATATAAACCAATTGTACGATTTTCCATAATACACCCCCCCTTTAGTAAAACTTTATCACTTGGAGGGAGTTGATAACTTCCCATTTCTTGCGTTCTAATTTTATTTATCTAGAAAGGTTATCGATTTTATTTTGTGATTTTCAACGACATAGATAATATTTTTACGAACGGATGCTATTGTGGAACATTATATTACTCAAAAGAGCTCATTACCAGGCTCGTTTTTAAGTGTTTAGACTTGTGTATCGCACAGTTATTCCTTGTTAATTGACGCTTGCACTTCAGAATGGAACACGTTAATATTTGAGAGTTCTTCTTTTTAGTTGGAAGTGTTTTTGGACTTTATCTATACAACTAAAAGCACAAACAAAAAGAGGAATTATTATATAAATATAGAATTTAAAAGTTAACCCTAATTTCACGAGGAGTAAGGAAAATGAAGAACTTTTTATTAATGTCACACTGTATATTTCCGACATCAAATATAATAGAAACGGCTGATTTTTATGAACAATGGATGGGGTTTAAGGCTGTAATGTATCTAAATGCAAAAGAACCTCATATTTGTGTATATCGCGATACAACAGAGATCATCTTAACTAAAACAAATGGACAAAATGTTATCCCTAATAGAGAGTTATATGTGTTATGGGTATGACGTTTATTTTATAACGAATAATCAAAGAGGTTGCAAGAAGAGTTTCTTAATTCTAATGTTAAAATTGTTCGCACCTTAAATGAAACCGATTACAGTAATAAAGAATTCGTAATAGAAGATATTGATCGAAGATGGATAGCATTTGGCATAAAAGTAGGATGAAAATCATTTTTTAGGTGAAGTAAGGGGGAATGTTACAATCAAGGAATTCAGTTGGATTGGAAGCAGCGTCAGTTTTATAGACAAAATAAATATTCACGATATTAACCAGATAGTATTAGGGCGTTTCGGCGGAAATTCAACTGCTGGACAGAATAATAATGAAGATGGTTGTTTGTTATGGGCTGATGAACAAAAAGATTGGGAGTTTGTTATCATCCTAGACGCTCATAATTCTGCTGAAAGTGCTGAACTGGTAATAAAGCAGTTCAATAAAAAGAAAACGGAAATACAAAATTTATTATTACTTTCATGTGTACAAACTTTAAATAGACTTGAAGAAACAATAATTGAGGTGTTTCAAGAAGAAGAATTTATCTCTGAATGTCGAAAAGTTAAAGGTGAAACATCTTGTCTAATTGTACTAAGAAAAGACAAGTATTTGTGGTGGTTTTCAATAGGTGATTGTATTTCTTGCCTTTTCCATCCAGAACTTGCGAGGCTGGGTCAATATCAAATTAATCAAAGACAATTTTATGAATGGGTGGGTCAAGTCAATACTTTCGAACAAAAGATTCCTTGTTACAGTAGTGGAGTACGGGAATTAAGAAAAGGAGTAAACAATATATTTCTAACAACTGATGGGCTAGTTGAATGTCCTGGTGAACCCTTCACTAACCCTAAGGAGATCTATAAAGTAATGAAAGGTCATCAGATTCAAGATGGTATAAATATATTATTACAAACTATCAAGGTTAATAATGTAAGGGATAGTACCACAATCATTTCTTGGGATGTGAATATAACGGAAGATGGCACGAAGCCAAGTGATGAATAAAGAATAAATATTAAGAGGATTAAATGCTTGTAAAAAATAGTTGCGAAGGAGGATTCCAAATTGGAATATTACAAGTATCTTAGGCAATATGTTGGGAGTAAACCAATTATTTTACCAGGATCTGTTGTTATTATGTTAAATGAACAAGATGAAGTATTGTTGCAAAAAAGGCATGATGGGGGTTGGGGATTACCAGGTGGTTTAATGGACTTAGGAGAAAGTTTTGAACAAGTAGCTAAAAGAGAGGTTTTTGAAGAAACAGGATTAGTAGTCAAAGACTTAAAATTACTTAATGTATTTTCTGGTTCTGAACATTATCTTAAGGTATCTAATGGCGACGAATTATATTCGGTAACAGCTGTTTATTATACTAAAAATGTAATGGGAGAAATGAAAATTGATTATAGCGAGTCGGAAAAAATGCAGTATTTCCCAACAAGTGATTTGCCAAATGACTTAACAGATGAGTACAGAGGGTTTATAGAAAAATACATAGAATGTGAGAAATGTACTTAAAGTAAAGGAACGATTTGTATGATTGGCCTCTTTTTCAATAAATAGAAAAGTGTTGGAGGGCTATAATGAAATTTAATCTTAAAGAAGCAATTGAGGTTTTGGAAAGAACGCCAAAGACATTAGAAAGTTTTTTAATTGGCTTATCGGATGAATGGGTGTATTGCAATGAAGGGGAAGGAACGTGGAATACGATACAGGTAGTTGATCACTTAATTGAATGTGAGAAGAGTAGCTGGATCCCAAGATTAAAA
This sequence comes from Oceanobacillus manasiensis, assembly GCF_000724085.1. GTDB lineage: Bacteria > Bacillota > Bacilli > Bacillales > Amphibacillaceae > Oceanobacillus_B > Oceanobacillus_B manasiensis. The sequence continues at coordinate 135,481 of NZ_CCDL010000004.1, read as the reverse complement.
ACAATTATAGAGGATGGAGATAATAAAGCTTTCCCACCATTTGATCGAGATGCTCACCTAACCGATCCGTCGCAGAGCTCTATCAGTCAAAAGCTGAAGGAGTTTAAACGTCTGCGAGGAAGAAATATTGAGTTTGTTTGGGCAGAAATTACCAAGGGTTCACAGTTTGAGTTAACAGGAGAACATCCCGCATTTGGGAAAGTGAAATTGAGAGAATTACTCTCCACATGGGTGGTTCATGATTTAACACATGTATCCCAGATAGTAAGAGTGATGTCAGAAAGGTATAGAGAAGATGTCGGGCCTTGGGTAGAATATTTAAGTGTGCTCAAAGACTGAAGGTTTTTCGTCCTTCTAAAGCAAATGGGAATATAAAAAATATGAAGCTTACAATTTTTGCAGGGGTTCTTTTTATATTTGTACTGACAGGGTGCATTGGCGAGGACTATGATGTCGGTGTTCCAGTAGCTCATTTACAAGTTGGTTTACAAAATCATCCGACACAATTAACAGAAGCAAATGTTAGTTGGAGCTCATCGAATGGAGTTATAGATGAAACAATAGATAATATTGAAGAATTTGGATTAGCGCAAGAAGAAATTAGAGTTTCTCCAAATCAAAAAGCCTCCTTGGAATTTAAAGAGAATGAAGAAAATGGTGGAGATATTTGGACGAATCCAACGATAACAGCTTCCTTGTGGAAAAATGGGAAGCAAACGAACATTGATTTAAAAGATAAAAGAGAATTCCACTTCCCAACAAGTGAAGGGAATTATGTAATAGAGGTAAACTTTATTGATTCAGCTAACAAGGCTCAATACATAGGAAATATTGTTATTGATAAAACAAGCCAGCAGACTGAAGTAATTGATGGAAAGCTTCCAAAGTTTACATATATGGAAATGCCTTCGATTAAAAAGAAATCAGATGGTGTCGTATTTGATAATAGTTACTCCGAAGTATGTTGGAATAATTGTAGTGAAGATAACACATATAGCTACCCTGAGATCCATCCTGGAGATGTGGAATTAGGCGAGAAGTTATTAATTGAATGGAATGAGTTGACGCCCCCTCCTACTATAATAAATTTACATCAAGTTGATACCGAAAATTATAAAGTAATAGAAAAGATTCATTTAGATATGAACAATGCTTCTTTAGAAATTGAAGTGGATGAAGAGAACAATAATGCACAGTATGCTGTAGAGTTTTTGTGGACAGAAGGAAACGAGATTATCGGAAAAAGTATGTTGAACTTTAGGTTGGAATAATTGCTTACTATTATCTATTAAATATTTAGATGGAGGAGAAAATTGCTTGCGGATATAATTGAAAATTGGAAGATTTATTGTGATGAGAGTAATTTTGTAGGGATTGGATCAACAAGAAAAGTCCATAGAATCGCGGATTATGTTGTCAAAATACATGTACATCCTATTGGCTACAAACAATCAAAAAGAGAGTTAGAGGTTTATAATGTCATGATGCAGAAAGGATTAGCTAATTTCCTTGCACAGACCTACTATGTAGATGAAAGTATTTCAGTCCAAAAATACTACCAACCAATAGAAATGATAGAGAATCAGTCATTTGAAATTGATATGAAGAAAAACCTAAGTATTATTCCCAAAAGATATGAGGAAGTCCTGGATCTATTAGATAAGGATTTTGACTGTTTTGATTTAAAGGATAGCAGCAATTATGGATTGGACGAAAAAGGCAAGATTATTTTGATAGATTATGGGATGAGCAAAGATTTATATAAAAATCAATGGGTCCCTTTGGCAGAAGCAGGTATTCTACCACAAATTGAATACGATCTTTGTATTAATTGTGGAGTAAAGAAAGAACTACGGATGTACGGAGATAACGATGACGAAAAACGTTGTTATGAATGTGGAAAGGGATAATCTCATTAAACTTAAGGTTAATCGTAATATTTAACCAAATCAAGACTGGGTTCGAGTAGGATCCGGTTTTTTATTTTTACTATAATATTTTCAAAAGCATCTAAGGGTGAAGAATTAAAAAGATTATTTTGAATATATGGTAAAATGGTGTTGGAAGGATGAAGGGAGTGGGAGCAATTAACAATCTTGAAAAATATAAAACATTTAAGGTAGAAGATATAATAGGATACTCGCCTCAAATAGGACATCTGGTATCTATGATGAATTATGCTAGGTATACAACGTTAGAAGCGGTTGTAGGATTAACTGTTGAGCAGTTGGATTTTTTGCCACATCAGAATGGCAATTCAATTGGTGCTTTATTACTGCATATGGCTGCAGTTGAATTTGGATTTCAAGTTGAGTTCTTTGAAAATAGAAAGCCAAATGAGCGAGAGACAGAAGAATGGGGAGCTGCTTATGAACTTGGTGAATTAGGCAGAGAGCAGATTAAAGGTAACCCATTAGAATTCTATCTCGACAAGCTGGATGTTGTACGCACTAGGACACTAAAAGAGCTTCAAACAAGAAGTGATGCCTGGTTATATGAAGAGGCGAACTGGGACAGTGTTTCTTCTAACAATTATTTTGTATGGTTTCATACCTTTGAGGATGAGATCAATCATAGGGGTCAGATACGGATAATAAGAAATATGCTTCCATATAACTTATAATGGTAGAATTTTTTAGCAAAAGGGGGACGAATTTTTGATTCGACTATTTGTAACAAGACATGGAGAAACGGTCTGGAATACACAAAAGAAGCTACAAGGTTGGAAAGACTCTGATCTAACTGAAAAAGGGATAAATAATGCTTTATCATTAGGTAACAGGTTAAAAGACGTAGCATTTGATGCGATTTATGCGAGTCCTAGTAAACGAACATTACATACTGCGGATTTAATCAAGGGCAATAAGGCACTATCTATTGTAGAAAATGAAAGACTTCGAGAAATAAGTCTTGGTTAGTGGGAAGGCCAAACGCATGACTACCTCAATGAGAGATTCCCTGAAGAATATCAGGCATTTTGGAATACACCACATTTATACACTACCACTACAGGGGAAAGCTTCTATGAACTTCAGGAAAGAGTATTAGATTTTTTGAAGGAAATCTCTTCCAAGCATGAAGAGGGGAACATTTTGGTGGTTACGCATTCAGTCTTCATTAAGTCGCTTTTGGCATATTGTAAAGGGTTATCTATTAAGGATCTTTGGAATCCACCATTCATCCATGATACGAGTTTAACAGTGATTGAGATTACGGATGGAAAAATAGACATCAAACTTGAAGGAGATATATCACATCGAAGTGAAAAGATAGGTACATAGAATTCCGTAAATACATACATCAAATAGGCATTCCGATGAATAAGATCTTAAAAAACGAAAGTTATATGAAGGTATAAAAGGGTTTTATCTTGTGTAAGGGGGAGAGCCTTTAAATGGAGACTCTTATAACTGGGTATGGTTTAGATGGTAATGGTTTTATTATAAGTGATGTGAGTTCAGACAAGATTGATAACGTTTATATGCCATCCATCCAAGAATCAGTTGAGCGCCTTAAAACAATGTTTCCTCAACAGTTACACAGTGTCTATGTTTACGGCAGTGTAGCCAGGGGGGAAGCAATTCTAAAAGAGTCAGATTTGGATCTTATTGCTATGTTTGTTAAAAAGTTAAACTCTGATGAGTTGGTTGAGTTAAAGAAACTTACAGAAGTTCTTTCTCAGAAGTATCAAGATCTGGTTCGTGATGTGGGCATCGCTATTGCTGATTATGACTATACGATGGATCCTTCAAGTTACTTTGAAAATGCCTTTCTTAAGGAAATAAGTGTTTGCGTTTATGGGGAGGATGTAGGAGATCATTTTGGACCATATAAGCTTACAGCCGAAATACCCATCTCCTTCAATGGGGATATTGGTGATTCCTTAAAACGGGCGTTAAATAAATTAGAAGTACCATCGAACCAAGACTTTAACATAACTTCACAAGGATTCGCACGAAAACTAATCCGGACATATTATTCGATGGTAATGGTTCGTTCTCAAATCTGGACTACTAGACTTCCACAACAAGCTCAAGTTTTCCTCCAATACTTCCCAGATAAGGAGCCTATTATTCAGACACTATTAGACTGGTTAAATGAACCTCCAACTAGTCGTGACTATGTATATGCGTTGTTCAAGAAAGAGGGAGAGTGGGCCCGTGATAATTTTGCAAAGGAAGTAACGAAATCTTCTTAGGCAAAAGAGTAGTTATTGCTCATCACCTCTAATTTAATTTTAAAAGGTAGGCTATCTATTTGGTCTGCCTTTTCTGTAATTGTAAAACCATGGAGGATACTCTTGTGGTAATATTAAGTTAAAAACACTGGAGGACCAGGACATAATGGATAAATTTGCCGAATTTATTCGCATCACAAAAAAATTAAATGAAATGGAAATTATTCCACTGTTAATGGGCTCTGTTGGATTAGAAGTTGTAACAAGTGCAGACTGGGACGCCCAGGACTTAGATATCCATGTACCAGGAGATGAAAGAGGATGGGAGGTTCCGCCTGAACTATCTATACATAATTGGACAAGAATTGCTGAGATTATGAGTTCAATAGACTACACCTTAGTTGACTTACATGAGCATGAATTCTCAAATGGGCAGCTGTCAGTGGAATTTGGTATTATGGACACATTACCAGAGTTTGCAGGGGTGCCTTTAGAGGATTTAAAGATGCATCAGAAGGATGGTGCGAATTATTTTCTACTAAATCCAAGACAATACTTAGCTGTTTATGGGGCTTCATCTCTGGATAGTTACCGTGCAGATCAGAATAATAATAAAGACCTTAAGAAAATAGAATTTCTAAAGAACATGGTAGAGAACAGTTAAACATTTTAAGGAGGCAGCAAATATGGCAAAAGAGTTAACGCAAGAACAGCGTGAAACATTATTAAATACATTGAAAGCACGCTTTGAAAAAAACATGCACCGTCATGAGAATTTAGAATGGGATAAGGTACAAACAAAGCTTGATGCGAATCCTGAAAAACTTTGGTCGTTGAATGAAATGGAAGAAACAGAAGGTGAGCCAGATGTTGTGGGTTATGATGAAGAAAAGAATGAATATACCTTTTATGATTGTGCAAAGGAAAGTCCTAAGGGTCGCAGAAGCGTGTGCTATGATCGGAAAGCATTAGAAGCAAGGAAAAAGCATAAGCCAGCCAATAGCGCAATAGATATGGCAACTGATATGGGCATTGAGATGTTAACGGAAGAACAGTATAGAGCATTACAGGAACTTGAAGAATTTGATAAGAAAACGTCGACTTGGGTGGCGACTCCTTCTGATATTAGAGAACTTGGCGGAGCTCTTTTTTGTGATCGACGTTTTGGACATGTCTTTCTATACCATAATGGAGCGGATTCCTATTACGGATCCAGAGGTTTTCGTGGTTTATTAAGAGTCTAAAATACAAAATCTATAGGAGGGCCTCTATACCAGATTTAAGGACCCTGTAGTTTTCATAACAAGGATTAGTTGTTGATGGTGCCATGTCGCTGGGAAGTTGAGGAGATGATTAACGTAATAGTTCAATGTGGGCGGAAACTTATAAAAACTAAGTTTCCTTCTCTTTTTCTTCCTTAGAGAATTACAAAACTAAAGTATAAAAACATTATCAATCTGAGGTGATATTTTGGTAAGTATATTGGAAAACGTATTTCAATTATCGGCTATAATACTACTCTTATGCTCATTTTATTATTATAGACATTTTAAAAAGGTAAAGAGAGAAAGAAAATTAACTGCATCGGAACTGTTCACTTATATTATAACGCGAATTGCAATGGTTCTCTGTGCAGGCAGCTATCTTCTCTTGTTCTTGGATAAAAATTTTGGTTAAAGATGTAGGATAAATAGAAAAACAAAGGACGTATCTTTCAATAGGATCTTTTGAAGGGGGCAATACTATTGTATGAGAATATTTTTATATCACTCGTTATCAATAGAGTTTTAAAAGTCTCTCGACTCTTTGAAAAGCCGTCCCTTTTTAGTTTCTTATATTTACACTCAAATTAAGCACCTATCCTTTATTTAATCGGACCAACTGAAAGAATGTTGTCTAACCTGAAAAATCGCACCTGTTTGCGATAGTAGCAGTAAGCTAGCATCTTTTCATCATCTATACATACCACACGAATGATACGCTACGTTACATTGTTATTCTCGTCCCTATAAATCATGATTTTCTTTTCCTTCCATCGTACTTATTAAAAACCCAATCATAATTATCTCCCCAAAAACTACCTATTTACGAATTTTTGTTCTGATTATAATATAAACCTATCACATAAACAAGAACAAGTGTACTGTTATTTACATGAAAGGATGATTTGGGATGGAGAATGTTACAATAACCTATGTCACGCTAGAGACGTACGGCTATAAGTCGGTAAACGGATTGGAAGACGTATGACAGGTCATGCGGCTGGTAAAACGATTAGGAAGTTGTTTAAATAAAAAGAAGTCATGTAAAATTAAAGGGAGTGAAGAAAATTGAAACAAACTGGTGTAAAAATAGATGGTGTTATTTATTCACTTGATGGAAATCTTGGGCATAACGAGCTTTTAGACGATTTTTTTAAGTCTATTGAAGGTATAGGCTGGCATTTTGGCGGAGGTAGTTACCAAGTTGATGAAGAAAGCCGTCAAATAGAAGACATAGATCAAAAATAAAAATCAATTAATCTATTCAGTTATCGTAAGAGGAGGTTATACAATTGGGGGATGAAATCAATCAAAATAAAATCCTGACTGTCTTAACAATTTTTTCTACCTTTTTAATGGGATTTATTGATGCTTATACTTTTATTACTCAAGATGGTTTATTTGCCAGCGCTCAAACGGGAAATATGGTAGTTTTAGGTGCAAAACTGCTTGAAGGTGATTTTATGGAAGCTCTTGTCCACTTTTCCTCTTTTGCTGGCTTTGCTGTTGGAGCATTTATAGCACAGGGGATTATAGAGCACTTTAAAGAGTACGGTTGGAAGAAATATCGTATATATCTTTTTCTTCAGATGGTTTTTCTGCTTGTCATAGCTATCGTTCAGCAAAATATCAGTCCTTCTGTAATTGGATTTCTACTGGGATTATTGGCAGGATATGAGCTGACAGTATTTCGTAAAATCAAATCGACCAATATTAATAATGGGATAATGACAGGCAATACAAAGAATCTCATGAATAATCTTTATTTAGCTATTTTTAATAAAAATAAAGAGGCTTTACATACTTTTCTAACATTATTGCTGGGGTTATGTGTATTTATGCTTGGGGTAGTTTCTGGCACTGTAGTTCAGCTTTTTGGAGTATATTTGAATTTATGGTTGGCATTTTTTATTACTGGACTATTTTATATCTGGCTGCTTTTAAAAAAATTTAAATGGCGGAAAAGAATCGATAGCTAAACATATCAATGAAACAGAAGAATGGCAAGCAATGAAGAACGAAATGGCAAATATGATGCGTGTATTAGTTGATTTTTAAGCCCCCACAGTGTGAGGGCTTAAATTTTTATTTTGTATAATATCTTACATATTGAGAATTAGCTGTAATATATAAACCACTCTTAATTTGGTACATATGGCCTCCGCCTACCGGGAACTTGTCCCTACTGACGGTAAACACTTCTCCTCTATTTATAATGACAGCCCGATCATTCCAATTAGCGGTATTATACTTCCAAAGGAAGTCTGTTACAATCTCCACATATTCTTGTCCGGAACCTTCACTATCTTTCTTTTTCAAACCAAAGTGTGAAGCAATTGCATCAGCCAACGCTTTTCCTGTATGATCCATTACTGTGTTGTTTCGCATTTTATCAATATCAATGGTAGAATCCATAAAGTCACCTTCAATTAAAATTGCTGGCATGCGTGATCCTCTTAGCATATGAAAATTAGCCGACTTAATCCCACGATCACGTAGTCCCATAGCTGTAACAATACTAGGATGGATTTTTCTTGCTAGTGCGTTTCCAGATGAAGAACCAGGATAATGGTACGTGTCTGTACCCGTCCACGATCCACATTGCCCTGTATTTGCATTGTGGTGGTAAGATACTAAAATATCCGCATTGTTTGCCTTGTTAGTTCTAGTAGAAAGTGGAACGTCTGTATTTCCAGTAGGATCATCTAACCTTACTACATTCGCATTCTCGTAACCTCCAAGGTAACGAATAGCAGCCGAAAATACATTGTTGTTAAAAGTCCATTCTCTTTCTCCAGCTGGTGTTCTTTTCCCTGGTGTATTGATTCCATGTCCTGCTCCAATAGCAATAATTGCCTTAGTAAATCTCCTCGATATAATATATTCACATTTTAAAAAGGTAAAGAGAGAAAGAAAATTAACTTCAACTTAACTTTCCACCTATATTATTATTCGAATTGCAATGTTTCTGTGTGCAGGTAGTTATCTACTTCTATTTTTGGATAAGAGCTTTGGGTGAAAATTGTATCGATAAATAGAAAAATGACGTAATTTTCAACAGGATGTTTAATGGGGGCAGTACTTTATGTCAGCAATTTATATATCAATCGTTATCTATTGAGTCTTAATATTCCCTTACCTCTTAGAAAAGCCGTCCCTTTTTAGTTTCTTATACTAATCAATTAAACCTTTCTTAAAAGCATAATTTGTTAATTGAACACGATTATCTAAATGCAGTTTACTTAGTATGTTTTTCAGGTGGCTTTTAACAGTATGCTCCGATATAAACAGCGTCTTTGAGATCTCTTTGTTTGATAACCCTTTTGCTACTAACTGTAATACTTCCATCTCTCGTGTAGACAAAGGGATATTTTCTTTGGTCGTTTTATTTTGTGGAAATTCTTTCAGGACTTGCATGGCAATTTCTTTGGACATAGGTACTTCATCTAAGGCAAAAGCCCTTAAATGTTCTAGCCATGTATCGGATTGAATGTTTTTAAGTAAATATCCTTGAGCCCCTTTCTTTAATGCATCAAACAGATCCGTAATATCATCGGAAACCGTAATGATAACAATTTTTACGTATGGGTATAGAAATTTAATTTTTTTCGTTGCTTCAAGACCATCCATTACAGGCATGTTAATGTCCATGAGAATGATATCCGGCATTAGTTCTTCTGTAAGTTGGACCGCTTCCTCGCCATTCTTTGCTTCTCCTACGATAAGAAAGTCGTTATATTCTTCTAAAATTTCGCGAATTCCTTCTCTTGCATGTGAGTGGTCGTCGGCAATAAGTATTCGAAAAGGCTGCATTTACATTTGCTCCTTCTTTAATGTCATAATCGTTTCACTGTCTATTCTCTTCAGAGTAAATTCCCAATTCATATCTTGAGCTCTATTTTTAAGGATGTCTAGTCCATAACCTTTATTAGACTCTAGGCTTTGATCCGTGAATCCAATTCCTTGATCGATAACTTGGCAAACCCAGCCACGGTCTGTTTCTCTCGCATGAATCCATATCTGATTTGTTTTCGCATGCTTTATAACATTCATGACCGCTTCTTTTATACAGGCAAATAATTCTACTTTTTCTTTAGGGGATAACGTATCCTCATGAATGGACCAATCTAAGTTAACATCCATCATGTGATGCTCTTTAATTTCTGAAATAAATTGATTGACCGTTTCTCTCCAACTCAAGGCTTCTTTAGTTGGTATGTATCTTAGATTTGTAATAGCTTGTCGGGTATCTTCATGAACGTGCTGCAATGTTTGTTCAATCTTTTGCAGGTCTGGGTCATACTCCAACTGATTCTTTTTAATAAATTTCTTCGTTTTAACGGACAGTAAAAACAGTGACTGAGCAATTCCATCATGGAGCTCTCTTGCTAGTTTTTCTCTTTCCTCGAGTGCCGCTTTTTCCGTTTTTTCCACTCTAAGCTCTTCTTGTATTCTTTCTAATATGGAAAATAAATGACGCAGAAATACAAGTGTAACAACAAAGACTAATATAGGGGAAAGGTAATTTCCCATATCCATGGAGATATATGGTAAGAGAAACTCATGCCGAATGTACTCCCATAAGGCAATCGTGATGGTTGGCGTAATTAAAATAAGCCACTTAATCTGTTTATACTTCATCTTCCCGCGCCTCTTTCTGGATTAAAATATGTCTATATTTTATCAATAATACGTCCCTTATCGCTGTTTTGGATTAATAATCACTCTTTCGGGGTATTATGTGATTGCTCCATTCTATTTATAATGTTTTTGAGTAGCCTTAAAAAGAGCTTCAAAAAAAGTATAGCATCATAGCTTAAGGGAGGAAATTTTTTTGAAACGTATATTTTTTTCAGTTGCACTGTTTTTATTTGTAACGTCTATCACAAATAGCGCGTTTGCTCATTCACACATAGAAGGGTCAAATCCAGAAGATGGAGAAGTGGTCACGGAATCATTACAAGAAATTGTACTCACATTCGATGGTAGCATTGAAGAAGGCAGTACGGTAGAAGTAACAACAGCCAAGGGGGAATCCATTGAAGTAGAAGATATTGTAATAGAAGAAAATACATTAACAGCTACTATTGCTAATTCCCTTTCCAATGGTGAGTATCAAGTAGACTGGGATATCATTAGTGCAGACGGACACCCGCTAGATGGAGATTTTTCATTTACGATGAACGCTCCAGAGGAAGAAACTGCTGAAGAACAAACCGAAGAACCAGCAGAAGCTGAAGAGGAAGAAACAACAAATGCAAATGAAGATGACGATATAGTAGAATCGCCTGAACAATCGACACAAGATCAGGAAACCGAAACAGAGGAAGGTTCCTCGTCTATGGTAATCCTTATTGTTGTTCTTCTTGTGATTATCTTGGCAGGCGGTGTTATGTACTTTATTAAAAAAAGGAAGTAAGGAATGGAAACGGTCGTTATAATTAGCAAGGTACTTTTATACTTATCATTATCGATTTTAGTAGGAAGTTTTATTCTTTGTTTGGTGCCAAATAAGTACCGCCCGGATTTAAGGGTTTCAAGGAAATATCTACTAATTAGTGCCATAACGGTTCCGATTTTTTCATTTGCCCCTGTCCTAGATATTATTTTATATATTGCACCACGCTTAGGGGGAATCGAGTCTTTCAAACTAGTATTAACAACGTATACCGTTGGGAACGCTTGGATTGCCACCCTTTTAGTTTCTGTTGTGCTAATACTATTCATCTATATGATCTGGCCACCTTATAAAAAGCTCTATTCGTGTTTAGGATTGATCCTGACATTTGGGTTGATCCTAAGCCTTGCTTGGTCAAGTCATAGTGGTACGATAGATCCGATACTAGGGATTATAAGTGATTTCACTCATTTAGCTGCTGTGAGTATTTGGGTTGGCATAGTGCTTGTTGTTGGCTGGGGAGCACGTAACTATAAAAATTGGGTTCAATTTTTAAATTGGTTCTCAATCGTTGCATTTGGCTGTTTGGCCATGACATCTATTAGTGGTTTGTTAATGATGGATTTAATAGTGGATAATTATGTTGATTCCTGGGTGGTTTCGTATGGACAGGGAATCTTATTGAAACACTTGTTTCTCCTACCACTTGTTTTTTATGCGTTGATTAATGGTTTACTGATGAAGTTTTTAATATCAAAGAATTATAATTTTAATCCTATCCCGTGGATACGTTTAGAAGGGTTTATATTATTTGGGATTTTTGCCATAACAGCCTTTTACTCGATCCAACCACCACCACATGGCAATTATTTATCCAATGAAGCAGTGTCACCTTTGTTTCGTCTATTTCATGATGAGCCAATTGATCCTGCGACTACTATTGATTTTGCTGGAGGGCCAAATACCGTATATTTCCTTTTTTTATCCTTCTTGTTCATAGGATTAATGATATTGTCCTTTTTCAAAAAAGCACCAATCATTGTTTCCCTTCTTTTTAGTAGTTTATTTGTTTTGTGTATCTACTTCACATTAATGATATCAGTAGTAGTCAGCTAGTGTAGAGTGCTCATTGCAAAGAAGATAATAAGTTGCAAAAGCTGGCTAGGGAAGACCATATATTCATGAAAAAATATGGACAAAGTAAATTTTAAAAAAATGGGTTGGATCCAGACTAGGATTCAACCCATTTTTAACGTAGAATAGTTCTGAGAAGTGTATCCGAACGAATTGGAGGGAACTCTTTGGAAACTTTAGAAGAATATGTAGGGCAAATTGATAACCCACAACACCGAGGAAGAATGGAAGAGGTTTTGGCCTGGGTAAAGGAAAAATTCCCAAATTTAGAGTCAAGAATTGCTTGGAATCAGCCTATGTTTACGGATCACGGCACGTATATTATTGGGTTCAGTATTTCTAAAAAGCACTTGGCTGTTGCACCAGAGGCGGTAGGGATCAACCATTTTTCTGAAGACATTGTAGAAGCAGGTTATGATTATACGAAACAACTCGTACGTATTCCATGGGAAAAGCCGATCGATTTCTCTTTACTAGAAAGAATAATAAAGTTTAATATTGCGGATAAAGTGGATTGTAGGACCTTTTGGCGAAAGTAGAGATAGCAATGGCACATATAAAGAAGCTTCACGTCAATAATGTAAGGAGAAGGTTAGGATGACGAACAAGGAAAAAACAGGAATAATAATGGGGATCACTTCCATGCTGACCATGCTTATTAGTATAACTCTATTTCTTTTTAGAGGGCCAAATGCTAGTATGCACATAGATGCAGTGATCTTTATTACATTAGCATTGATCGGTATTCTATTAGCTATCTTTTCATGGTTAAAGTCTCGACTACTTGCTTTTTTAATCCTTGGATTGCTGGGAAACGGTGTTGTGATGGCTTTTGGAATTCTATTACTCATAGCGGTAGGGATAAGTGGTGGATAATGTAGGAGAGGTGAGGACATCCCTCATTCTAATTATTATTTATATCGTTTAAAACAGAAGACTACCTATTGCTCGCGTGAAATGTTGGTTTAGTAGGTTGGTATGTGACGTGTTTTGGAGAAATACTGAAACGATTGCTGCTTCTATCCGTATAAATAACAAGACAAATATTGCACAGAGGGGTTAAAATGAAGAAATATATTCTATCAAATCCGTCCAGAGTCCCCCCACTTCAGGCTTGCTAAGTGGCGGGGTGAATGGACTTTTTTAATTTTCTGGCGAAAGCAAAGACTTTTTAATTTGTTTTTGGTAATATTATCTTACAAACATACATTCGTATTGGGAAGTGGGAGCTATGGCTACAACAGAAAAACAGTACAAAACACATCAAATTTTAATTAAAAAAGGTCATCGCATGTTCAATTATTGTGAACAAGCCACTTCTAATGCAAAGAATATGTATAACATGGCTAATTTTTATATTCGTCAGGCTTACACAGCGTTGAAAAGCGATAAAGAACTTCAACCTCTTCAACACGAAGTGCTGGAAAATATCCAAGAACACTTACCTAAAATGAATGATGTGCAGCTAGCTGCTTATCTTCGAAAAGCAGAAAAAGAGAAAGCGAAACCAAAAGAAAAACGAAAAGAGTTGAAATGTAATCTTTTCGAAGGTCCAACTCAAGAAAAACCTTTTGTTGATTACAATTTTTTGGATGCTTTGTTCAAATCCATGGTTCAAAATGATTACCGTTCTTTGCCAACACAATCGGCTCAAGCAGTCATGAAGAACGTTTTTCAGAACTGGAAGTCGTTTTTTAGTAGTTTGAAAGACTATAAAAAGAACCCTTCTAAATACAAAGGCCGACCAAGAATTCCAAACTACTCCCGGGCCAAGCAAAAAGAAGTGGTTTTTAGCAATCAAGATTGCGTTGTGAAAGACCAACGTTTCTTAAAGTTTCCTAAAACCAAGGATCGTTTGAATATTGGCAAGTTAGGACTTACCGAAGGTAAGTTAAAACAGGTCCGAGTTATCCCTCGACACGGCCATTACGTTGTGGAAGTGATAAAGGAAGCACAGCCTAAGAACGAACCTAAAGCAGACAACAATAAGTACATGGCCATCGATTTGGGAATTGATAATTTAGCAACCATTATTACAAACACAGGTCATCGACCTGTTTTGTTAAAGGGCAAAAATATCAAATCCATTAATCAATTGTACAATAAAAAAAGAGCTCATTTATATGGCGTCCTGCGCCAAGGTAAGGGAGCGAAAGAGGGCTCTTTCTCTTCAAATGCCCTCACAGGGCTGTACCAGAAACGACAACGAAAAATAAAGGATTTGTTCCACAAGGCGAGCCGTAATATCGTTAACCTTGCACTCCGAGAGGATGTATCAACCATTGTCATTGGACTGAACAAGCAATGGAAACAGGAAACAAATATGTCCAAAAGGAACAATCAATCCTTCACCAGCATTCCGCACGGAATGTTATTAAATATGGTCGAATATAAGGCTGCAGAACACGGTATTAAAGTTGAAATACGCGAAGAGTCCTACACCTCAAAAGCGAGTTTCTTGGATAACGATGTTATCCCAACATATGGAAAGAAAACAAAGGACAAACCTGTGTTTTCGGGGAAACGCATCAGGCGAGGTTTGTATCGTTCTTCGAACGGAACACTACTAAACGCAGATGTAAACGGAGCCTGCAATATTTTAAGAAAAGCATTTCCAAATGCACTTGCAAATGGAATAGAGGGGTTGGATGGTAGTCAGCCCATCAATGTGTCAACTCCACTTTCGTTAATCGTTCGCTAAGTTCGACACGAAAGAAACCCCCACTTCAAATTTTCGTTAGGAAATTAAGTGGCGGGAGTATTCATTTTCTACTAGCTTTATAATTCTTTATATATTATTTCAGCTATTGACTGGTTTATTTCTAACATTTGCATATACTCCAAATTTAGAAGAAGCCTGGAAAATAAGTGCTATTTTGCCTCAAGAAACGGTTATCAAAAGAGAACAAGAAACCTTTTTGCTTTCATTAATACCTGCTTTTTTTGCTGCAACAATTGCATACTTTATCCCTAGAATGTTCAGACCGATCAAAAATAGTTAGTGATAAAACCAGCTAAAAGGCATTCCATTTGCAATTAAAAAAACAGTATATGTACAAGTAATATTTGATAAAAGGGATGTGTAATCAGGGTAAAGATTATTATTGCTGGGATCCCTTTTAACAAGTGATATTCAGTCATGCACGTCTGCATGGTATGCTTACTGAAAAATTGGTTAAATACGTATGTTTTTTAACAGATCCACTAGCTAAATTCCTTTTAAAATAAAAATATCCAAAAAAACTTGCTATTCACGAATCTATCTGTTATTCTAAAGAAGAATTATTTTTGTTCGGTCTCGATCTGAGAGGAAAGTATCGCAAGACACGCTTCACCTTTTATCTAAATTGAGCATTAATAGTAATAAATTGTGGGTATACCACGCAGGAGGAAACAAACATGCAACAAGGTACAGTAAAATGGTTTAACGCAGATAAAGGCTTCGGTTTCATCGAAGTTGAAGGTGGAGACGATGTATTCGTACATTTCTCAGCTATTCAAGGAGAAGGTTTCAAAACACTAGACGAAGGTCAAGCTGTTTCATTTGAAATCGAAGAAGGTCAACGCGGACCTCAAGCAACTAACGTTACTAAAAACTAATATTGCTTTTTAAAAGGACTCTTTAATTAGAGTCCTTTTTTTCTGTTTATCGGCTTATTGACGTTCATCCCCTAGATGAACTGAATTTTAGTAGACTTTGGCGCCTAGGATTCAACAGTCCTCTCTCCCCAAACCACTTGTAGCAATCGTATTAATAATTTCTGCAATTTGCTGCGGTGTCTTGTCCATATCGCTGGAAAGCCAGTGTTTGATGACATGAATACTTCCGCTAATGATAAATGTACTGATATAGGTAGAATCAGCAGAATCCCCTTCATAATCATCCATCCAATTATCGATTAAGAATCCCCTTGCAACCTCCATAACCCGCTCCTCAAATGACGTGTCTTTATTTTCAATGAGAAGGGTGTAGCATATATCATGCTTAGACACGATATATTCCAACAATTTTTCTGTGGTCTGTAAAGACTTCTCTTTTTGAGAAAAATTATGCTCGCTTAAATACATATCCATATCAGCTATAATCTCTTCTTCAATTTTATTTAGCAGATCGTAGTGGTCCTTGTAATGTGTATAAAAGGTAGAGCGATTAATATCAGCGTGATTACATATCTCTTTCACAGTGATTGCTGAGAGAGGCTTAGACTTCAATAATGCGATCAAGCTGTCCCTTAAGACCATTCTCGTATACTTTTTTCGTCTGTCCAATTTCTCGGTCATAAAAATTCACACTTTCTTCACATTTTTATCCAACACTTAGAGGCCTAACGTTGGATATTGTACGTAAATTAACATACTGGTTGTTGTTAATCCAACACGGTGTATATTATAATATATAAGATTTCATTTAAGGATGCAAGAGAGGGTGGACGTCAATCGGCTGGACAACACAGATTATTAAACGAAAAAAGTCAATTGTTATTACATTTATTATAGTAGCTTTACTGAGCGTTTTAGCTCAATTTACAGTATCCGTTAACTATAATATGGTGGATTATCTGCCAAAGGATACGCCGTCAACAACAGCAATGGATATCATGGAAGAGGAGTTTGATGGGGCTGTTGCAAACACACGGGTCATGATGCGTGATGTTAGCATACAAGAAGCTCTAGCTTTTAAAGAAGAATTGGAAGCAGTCGAGGGTGTTTCAGAAGTAACATGGCTGGATGATACCCTTGATGTAAAAACCCCAATCGAAATGGCGGACTCTGATACTGTAGAATCCTATTATAAAGACGGAAATGCCTTGTTCTCATTTCATATTGAAGAGGGCAAGGAAGTTGAAACAACAGATGCCATTTATGAATTAATTGGTGAGGATAACGCGATGTCTGGGGAAGCATTGGACACCGCAACATCGCAGAAAATGACAGGTAAAGAATCGATGTATGCAGCTGCATTGCTCATACCGATTATTATTTTAATTTTGGTTCTATCAACCAATTCTTGGGCAGAACCAGTTCTTTTCCTAACAGCTATAGGAATTTCTGTACTAATTAATCTAGGTACAAATATCTTTCTTGGAGAGATATCTTTTATAACGCAATCGGTGGCGCCGATTTTGCAGCTAGCCGTATCGCTTGATTATGCTATTTTCTTATTGCATAGTTTTGCAGATTATCGCAAGCGAACAGATTCACCTGCTGAAGCGATGCAGATGGCTATGAAGCGATCTTTTCCAGCAATTGTGGCCAGTGCTTCTACTACCTTTTTTGGTTTTATTGCCCTGACATTTATGGATTTCGAAATTGGAGCAGATTTAGGTGTAAACCTGGTGAAGGGTATTGCACTTAGCTTTATTAGTGTCATGGTATTCTTACCAGCATTAACTTTGATGTGCTATCACTGGATTGATAAAACGAAGCACAAACAGCTTTTGCCTAGCATTCGTAATGTTGGGAAAACCTTAATTAAGTTTCGTATACCAGCACTAATTATTTTACTGCTATTAATTGTACCTGCCTACTTAGGACAAAGTGAAACAGACTTTATGTACGGGATGGGCGAACAGCCTGATTCAACTAGGTCTGGCAGTGATACAGCAGCAATTGAGCAGGTGTATGATAAACATACGCCAATGGTACTGTTAGTTCCAAAAGGGGATATTGCTAAAGAAGAAGAACTAGTTCAAGAAATTAAAGGATTTTCAGAGGTGAAGAGCACGGTTTCCTATGTAGATGCAATTAGTCCGGCAATACCAGCTGAGTATCTAGATGAATCCGTAACAGAACAGTTCTTTTCAGATAACTATAGTCGAATTATTATAAATTCTGCTATCGACAATGAAGGAGAGAATACCTTTGCCTTCATTGAACAATTAAAAGATAAAACCGCTCAATATTATAATGAGGATTATCACTTATTAGGGGAAAGTGTCACCCTATATGACATGAAGAATGTAGTGGAGGATGATAATACGGTCGTAAATGTCTTAACGGTTGTAGCGATCGCTATTGTATTGCTTATCACTTTCCGTTCTATTACGTTTCCGGTCATTCTACTTGTTACCATTCAGTCTGCCGTTTGGATTAACCTATCCATCCCTTACTTTACGGATGTCTCGTTGGTATATGTAGGGTATTTAATCATTAGTACGGTCCAACTAGCAGCAACGGTTGACTATGCTATTTTATTAACGGAGGCATACAAAGAAAACCGGAAAGAAATGCTTGCCTTGCCAGCTGTAAAGAAAACCATTGATGAAAAGATATTCTCTATTGGGGTATCTGCATCCATTTTATCAAGTGTAGGCTTTATATTGTGGATGACATCCTCCAATCAAATTGTCGGCTCTATTGGATTACTGCTGGGCCGTGGTGCATTGCTTGCATTTATTATGGTAGTCCTAGTACTACCTGCTATGTTAATTGTACTTGACCGTGTACTTGAAAAAACAACATGGAAACCAAACTTTTATAAGGGGGAATGATCCATTGCGTAATAAAAAAATTGTACCGATCGTTTTTAGCTCCATGCTCGTGTTTTCCTCCTTCTCAAGCACTGTGTTTGCTGATGAAACGCAGGAAAATTCATCCGGCGATTATACGTCAAAAGATGAAGTGATTTATGGAAACATGGGTGCCAATGGCCAATTGCAAGACATGTATGTTGTGAACACCTTCCGCGTGACTAATCCTGGTGAGATTGTCGACTATGGAGAATATACATCTGTACGGAATCTAAGTAGCTTGACCGACATTGTAAATGATGGAAATACAGTTCAATTCCAAGCGGAAGATGGAGAGTTTTATTACCAGGGGAATATGGAAAATCAAACGTTACCTTGGGACATTTCTATTACGTACTTGTTAGATGGAGAAAAAGTGGCACCGCAAAATATTGCGGGAAAGAGTGGATCGCTTGAAATACAGATCTCTACGTCTGCAAATGAAGAGATAGACGCTGAGTTCTTTGAAAATTACCTGCTACAAATTGGGGTTACATTAGATCCAGCGATTTTTGATGATATCCAGGCCCCTGAAGGAACAAAGGCTAATGCAGGTCAAAATAAGCAAATTACATTTTCGGTTATGCCTGACAAGGAAGAAACGTACATTATTTCTTCGGAGGTTAAAAATTTCGAGATAGATCCTATCGAAATAAATGCTGCCCCTTATTCAATGGCGATTGAAAGCCCAGATCTTGGTGGAATGACCGAGGAAATGCAGGAGCTCTCTGATGCGATAAGTGAAATTCATTCAGGTGTTGGTGACTTAGAGAACGGTGTGTCAGAGCTAAACCAAGGTGCACAGGAGCTTGGTAATGGATCGACTGAATACCGTAATGGAATGGAAGAACTAAATGGATCATCTGGAGAATTGGTTAATGGTTCAGCAGAAATAAAGAATGCATTACAAACCATTAACCAAACTGTTCAACAAAGCACAGGCGAATTAGATTTAAGTGCCATGAAACAATTTCCTAACCATTTACGTGATATAGCAGGTGGAATAGAGCAATCTGCACAAGCATTAGATGAATTAAATCAAGGCTACAGTGAAGCGAATCAGCAACTAAAAAAAGCAATAGAGGCAATACCTTCCTATGAAATTAGCGAAGGACAGTTAGAGGAATTAGAAAATAGTAATGCAAATAAAGAAGTTGTGGGGCAACTAGTTGAGACGTATCAGGCTGCAAATGCAGCAAAACAGACGTATAACGCGGTAAAAGAAGCATTCGATGGTGTTTCAGGAGCGTTGGAACAAACATCTGGGGCTACAAAAGGGATGGCTTCCAATTTAAAGACTATGGCCTCAGAGATTGAGAATGCCATGGCATCAACTGGAGGGTTAGAATCCATTGCCCAAATGCAGGAGGGATTTTCTACTCTTTCTAACCAGTATGAGTCATTCCATAACGGACTTGTAAGCTACACAGATGGCGTCGGTCAGTTGACCTCAACATACCAAGAACTTGATTCCGGTATACAGGAGTTAGGTAACGGAACTTCAGCAACACTTAACGGTGTGAGTGACCTGCATGATGGAACAAATGAATTGCAGGATGCTACTAGTGATTTGCCTGGCCAAATTGAAAAGGAAACAGTCGAAATGATGGAGGAGTATGCAAACACTGATTATGAACCTAGCTCCTTTGTTTCTGATAAAAATGAGAATGTAGAGGTTGTTCAATTTGTATTAAAAACGGAAGGGATTGAAATTCCTGAACCAGAGACAACAGAAGAACCAGAAGAAGAAGAAAAAGGTATGTGGGAACGATTTTTAGATCTGTTTCGGTAAATAAATGTAACCTCCTTGCACATCAAGCAAGGAGGTTTTTCTCATTTTCAAGCATGTTGCTTTTTCTATAAGTTAGGCAACTTTCGGTTAAAGGAGCTAGTTGAGTTATATCGGAAGAACCGGGATACACCTGACGCATATACGCTAGACGATAATTCGGAACAGCTTCAATTTGCGTTTTCACATTTTCTCCTTCTTTCTATAAATTATTGGTTTCAGTTGAATGTAACATGATATAAAATGATTTGCCTTATATTTTTTAAAATTTCTGTTAACATGAATGATGGTAATGTATAATGATTTAATGTATGGATTATTTTAACAATTTAGTGTGATGTGTAAGTATTATATGGGATACATAGCTTGTCTTAGAAGTTAATTATTTGAAATGGAGGCTAAACAGATGATACCACCAAAACACATTGTTTCTGCAGCGACAATCGTTCTGAATGATAATCAAGAGGTTTTGCTAATAAAAGGTCCTAAAAGAGGATGGGAAATGCCTGGTGGTCAGGTTGAAGAAGGAGAGTCAGTAATTGATGCAGCTATAAGGGAAACGAAAGAAGAGTCAGGTATAGAGGTTGAGATTACAAGATTTTGTGGCATGTTTCAAAATATAGAACGCTCCATATGTAACACATTATTTCTAGCAAAGCCGGTAGGTGGAAAACCAACAACTAGTCCTGAAAGTTTAGAGGTAGGATTTTTCCCTATTGAGAATGCGTTAGAAATGATTGAGTGGAAAAACTTTAGACAAAGAATAGAATACTGCTTAGATGAGAGCCTACAACCTTTTTGTATTACATTTTAAATTATAAGAGAGGGGGGACTATGCGTTGACGAACAACGGTAAGTTTGCGCTTTGCATAATTGGCATTGTATTAATGGCACTCCTTATACCCGAGTTGGTAGCACGTTACATGAGTATAGGTCAATCTAGTGTAGCATTGACACCAGACTATTATGCCAAATACTTTGCATATATTTTAAGTATGCATGTAGGACTTGTATATCTAGCGTTCCTTTCCTATGTTGTTTTTGTGAAAAATGCTAAATAACGTATAGAGGTGATGAGGGTTGAAGGAATGGTGGAAGAAGAAGAAAGCTAGAACAAGAAGAGCAAGAAAGGACCATAATGCCTATACGAAGTGGGATGCATTGATGGACGTACTTTTTTGGGTGCCAGAGTTGATCATCTTACCTTTTAGACTAGCTTTCTGGCTTATTAGGGTAGTCCTGGGAAGGTTTCTAGATATTACATAATAGAGATTAGCTGGAGGAGAGAAACATGAGAACGGAACAAGAAATGATGGAGCTAATACTACATACAGCTAAAAAGGATGAACGTATTCGAGCGGATATATGAATGGTTCAAGGACAAATCCGAATGTCCCAAAAGATATATTCCAAGATTATGATATTGTCTATGTTGTTACAGAGATTGTGTCATTTTTAAAGGATAAATCCTGGCTTGATACATTTGGTGACTTACTTATGATACAAGAACCCGACAAAAACAACTTTGGAAGAGGCATAGAAAGTGAAACAACCGCTGCTTACGGGCTTTTAATGCTTTTTACAGACGGCAATCGGATTGACCTTCAGCTAAAGACGAAGGAAAGAATGTTGGAAGAGTATGAGCGGGATAAGCTTACCGTTCCTTTACTAGATAAAGATGATATATTGCCAGCTATTCCTTCCCCGTCAGATGTGGATTATCATGTACAGAAACCATCTAAAGCTGCTTATGATAGTTACACAAACAATTTTTGGTGGTGCGCACAAAATGTTGCAAAAGGTATTTGGCGTGATGAACTTCCATATGCAAAACAGATGTTTGAGTTAACAATGAGAAATGCGCTAGACAACATGGTTAGCTGGTGGATAGGTATACAGACAGACTTTCAAGTTTCAGTTGGAAAGTTAGGAAAGTATTTTAAAAACTTTCTACCTGATACGTATTGGAAAATGTATAAAGGGACATATTCTGATGCAGATTATACAAATATGTGGGAGTCCATATTTGTTACATGCGAATTATTTAGAGTCCTTGCTAAAGAGGTTGCGGCACATTTACAATTCACTTACCCATTAGAGGATGATCAGAATATGACTACATATTTAAGACAGGTTAGAAAATTATCTCATGATGCCACAGGTGTTTTTTAAGAGCAGGTCTTATATGAGTTAAATAGTTAATACCATTATGAAAAGCTATCCTAGGTGGGTAGTTTTTTATTTTTCCAAAAGATTTACAATGCACCACCATGTACAGTTTAATCTTCGCTTAACATTTGTTGACATACATATTAGTTATTGCTAATATGATGACACTACATAAATTAGTGAAAACTAATATGTTGAGGGGGAAGAGAAATGAGGCAAGTGGATATAGACACAAAAATGAAGTTTTTACACGGACTTTCCAATAAAACGAGGATCCAAATTCTTGAAAGCATAAAAGAAGATGAAAAAACGGTGTCGCAAATTGTTCAAGACATTAATGGTAATCAATCAAATATTTCACAACATTTATCTTGTCTAAAAGGCTGTGGACTTGTGGTCGGTAGACAAGATGGAAAATATGTTTATTATCGTGTCCGGAATCAATTAGTACGTGATTTATTAACAATGGTTGATGTAGTTTTAGAAGATGTAGAGAAGGATGTTGCTTGCTGTGACAGTCATGTAGAATAAGGAGTTGAAAATAAATGGCAGATAAATGCTGTGGGTCAACTGGTAGTGAAGGTGTTCAAAGTAAACAAGGTTGCTGTGACAGTCAACCTAAAGCTGCAGCCATAGAAGCAAACGGGTGCTGTAATCAGAGCTCCACTAACAATGAGGAAACAACCTCTTGCTGTAGTAATGAAAAGGATGAACCAGAATCTCATATATCAAAAGAGGAATCAAGTTGTTGTGCTAACTGCGATACTCCACCACAAGCAAATCCTGTATCGACTTTCACAGGTGAGGAAATGGAATACAGAGTACAAGGAATGGATTGTCCTTCATGTGCTTTAACCATTGAAAAAGGGGTGCGTAGTCTAGATAACATTCAAGAGGCTAAGGTAAATTATAATACTGCCAAATTAAAAGTAGTAGCAAGTGGGAATGAATCACTCGACCAAATAGAAAATACGGTTGAAAAGCTAGGCTTTAAGATAGCTCCTGTGAATCAAAATAAACAGATTAAAACATATGATGTAGAAGGCATGGATTGTGGAAGTTGTGCAAAAAGTATTGAAAACCACTTCAATCATCATCCTTCTGTTAAAAGTGTAAATGTCCATTTTGCCACTGGTAAAATGAAACTCGAACATGATAATTCGGTTGATGAAATTGTTTCAGAAGTGTCAAAACTTGGTTACCGTGCTACATTGCTTTCAAACAAAGGCCAACCTGTGGAAACAACAAAAAAGAAGCGCACGTATGGCAGTGTAACTACTCTTTCTGGTTTATTAATAGCAATTGGCTTTATTGGTTCTTTTAGTGGGCTTGCGCCAATTATATCTACGGTTCTTTATGCTGTCGCAATTGTGATAAGTGGCGCTAAACCAGTGAAGAGCGCTTATTTTGCTATAAAAAGTGGTTCATTAGACATGAACGTTTTGATGTCAGCTGCTGCAATTGGAGCCGCAATTATAGGTGAATGGTTTGAAGGTGCAACGGTAGTGTGGTTGTTTGCAGTTGGTACTGCTCTGCAAAATAGGTCTATTGAACAGACGAGGAAATCCATTCGTAATTTAATGGACTTAGCGCCGTCAGAAGCTTGGATTAAGGCCGGGTCAGAATTAGTCAAAAAGCCGGTAGATGAGGTTAGAGTTGGAGATGTCATTGTCATCAAGCCTGGAGATAGAATTCCACTCGACGGAGAAATTATCCAAGGTGAAACCAGTGTCAACCAGGCACCGATCACAGGAGAATCTATTCCAGTTGATAAGGTGAATGGTGATACTGTCTATGCAGGTACAATTAATGAAAGTGGCTCTCTTGAAGTAAAAGTTACGAAATTAGTTGAAGATACGACTATTTCAAAAATCATTCATTTAGTAGAAGAAGCACAGGAGCAGAAAGCACCAACGCAAGCATTTATAGATAAGTTTGCTAGTATATACACCCCTATTGTGTTTCTGCTTGCACTAGCTGTGATCGTTATTCCTCCTCTTCTTGGATTGGGAACATGGGGTGAATGGACGTACAAAGGACTTGCATTATTAGTTGTTGCTTGCCCTTGTGCATTAGTTATCTCCACACCTGTGGCTATTGTATCCGCAATCGGAAATGCAGCGAAAAATGGGGTGCTTATTAAAGGTGGGACATTCTTAGAAAGTGCTGGCGCTATTGAAACGATTGCGTTTGATAAAACGGGTACGTTAACAGAGGGTAAACCCAAAGTTTCTGAGATTAAGCCATTAACCATGTCAGAAGACGAGTTACTTTCTGTCGTTTTGACATTAGAGGAGTACTCCACACATCCAATCGCGAAAACAATAGTTGGGTATGCGAAAGACAAAGGGTTTCAACCGAAAGCTGGAAAATTATATAAAAGTATTGCTGGTAAAGGCGTCCAAGCAACTATTAATGGAGAGATTTATTTTGCTGGTAATCTAAAATTATTCGAAGAAATGAATATCCCACTGGGTGCAATTAAACATGAACTAAACGAAATACAGAGTCAGGGAAAAACAGTTGTGATTATAGGTACGCAGACAGAAATTCTCGGTATTATTGCTGTTTCGGATACCATTCGACCAACGACTGTTAAGGCATTAGATGGCTTGAAGCAAGTCGGGATAAACCAAGTAGTCATGTTAACAGGGGATAATGAAGGCACTGCCAAAATGATCTCAAAAGAAGCAAATGTAAATCGTTATTTTGCTGAACTATTACCGGAAGATAAAGTTAAAGCAATTAAACAGCTGCAAAATGAAGGCTATAAGGTTGCCATGGTTGGTGACGGAATTAATGATGCTCCAGCACTTGCAACATCTGACTTAGGTATTGCTATGGGTGGTGCAGGGACCGATACTGCGATGGAAACAGCGGATATCGTGTTAATGGCAGATAATCTAGAAAAACTGCCACATACCATTAAGCTAAGTAGAAAAGCATTAGCCATTATTAAACAAAATATCTGGTTTTCTTTGATTGTGAAGTTTATTGCATTTGTGCTTATCTTTCCCGGATGGCTCACACTTTGGCTAGCCGTATTGAGTGATACAGGAGCTGCTATCATTGTCATATTAAACGCTCTACGTTTATTAAGAGTTAAGGATTAATTAAACTACATTCCAGTGGCAAGTTAGCCAATTTTTGTTAAAATTGATTTGGTTTCTTGGCTTTGGGGAAGCCTGATGAAAAGAGAAAAGAGGAATTTTGATTTATATTTCAATATCTAATAGCTGGGACATAATCAAATTATCAACGCTAAATACGAATAATACTTTTTAGCATCGCTTCAGCAGAACACTTCGCTTTCCACGGGCACGGCCTCGGGCCAACAGGATGTTGGTCACAAAGGCGTTGCCACAGGACGTGGCGTTCTTAGCCTTTGTTCCTTCTTGTGGGGGTCTTCGGACTCGTGCTGTTCCCGTTGGAGTCTCCGTTTTCTGCCTACGCTTAATTTAAAATAACCCGAACTTAGCAATCCTTTATCCAAGGATTAACATAATAGTTCGGGTTTTCATTTAGCTAAAGTACTTTTGACCCAGCCTCACGTTTTTTAATGAAACTTATTTAGTGTTTGTAAAACCACCGTCGATGCGGATTACTTCACCGTTAATATACTCTGCTTTAGACGTGAGTAGGAAGGTTACAAGTTCTGCTACTTCCTCTGGTGTGCCTAAACGTTTTTGCGGTATGCCGCTTTCTGCATTCTCTTTCATTTCCGGGTTAGCTTCATAGAAAGCTTTAACCATAGGTGTTTCTGTTGGACCTGGTGCAATAGCATTTAAACGTAGTCCGTCTTTCGCATATTCTGCAACCATACTTTTAGTTAAGCCAACAATACCATGCTTCGTAGCAGAGTATGTTACCACAGAATCCTGGCCGATTACACCTGCACTAGAAGCAGTATTCACGATGGCACCACCACCGTTTTTAAGCATCACATCTGCTACGTAGCGAACACCGTATAGTGCACCTAATAAATTGATACCTACAATTTGTTCAATTTCTTCTATTTTTGTATTTAAGAAATACTCGCCACTTCCAGAAATCCCTGCATTATTAAAGAAGTAATCAATTTGCCCATATTTTTCTACTGTTTTATCGACATACTGTTTTACTTCTTCTGCTTTGGAGACATCCGCCTTGATGAAAATGGCATCAGCCCCCGCATTCTGAACCTTTTCTACCGTTTCATTTCCGCCTTTTTCACTAACATCGACTACGGCAATGTTAACTCCTTCTTTTGCGAGACGTACAGCTGTAGCTTGTCCGAGTCCGCTGCCGCCACCTGTTACGATTGCTACTTTATTCATACGAATTACCTCCGTTTTTTCTATTTATTGCTTTCAATAGTAAGTATACCTCTTTTACTTAAATAAAATAAAAGAGGTTGCTCCAAAATAAAATACGCGGAATACATTAAATTTTTTTATAAACTCAGAAAACACCCTCCTGTTTTAATACCAGGAGGGTGCTCATTTTTAAGCTTTTACCCAATACGCTGCATCATTATCTGAAGGGGAAGGAGGGAATTGTTCTCCTTGTTCGATGTCAATGGTCGTATCATCGCTGCTAGATCCGCCATTTACTAGACTATCAACCTTGTACTTACCGCTCTCAGGTGCATTTTCTCCTGTTTTAAACTTGTTTGTAGCCATCTTATCCACCTCCAAAATGTTTTAGCAGAATCTTTTATGTTTCTACTATACTGTAACCGGGTTTTGGTCTAGTTAAACATGATGATGAACTCAACAAAATTTGTACACTATAATGCCTTCATATCAAGGGTTTGAATGAAATTAACAAAGGCTTTTACAATGTTTAAGTCAAGAGCCTCTTCATGATAATACATCCATGTTTTCCGAGTAATCGGCTTTCCATCAGGCAGATTTATTGGTTTTATGAAAAGTTCGGGATATGGGCGCACAACTAGATTAGCTAATATCGCATAGCCAAGTCCGTTTACGATCATTTCTTTACATGTGTCAACCTGGTTTACATGGATATTAATATTTGGTTGCTGCTTAAAGTTACTGTACCACCAATGCTCCACGATCGTTCGCATTTTCTCATCTGTATAATAATCAATTCTTGGCATTGTCGGGAGATCTTCTAATTCAAATTTCCACGGTGAGGCAATACAGATCTCTTCCTCGTAAAGAAGGTCTTTTTGTTCATTCCAAGCATAGTTCCCCTTAATAAAACTAATATGTACATCGTGATTAGAGATTAGACGATGCATATCACTGCTCCAACCGGTTACAACTTGGAATTCTACATCTGGATAGCTTTGTTTGAATAAGCGGAGGAGCTTAGGCATTTTATTTAGTGCAAAGAAATTCGAAACACCCACTCGTAGTGTCCCTGCAACTTGATTCTTCATGTTATGTAATTTTTCCTCAATCTTACGCTGCTCATACAGCATTCTTACGGCATGTTGTGCCAGTTGCTCACCTTCAGGGGTAAACGTGATTCCCCGTTGTTTTCGGTTCATTAGTTGAACGCCATAATAGTTCTCCATATTTTTAAGCCTGGATGTTAAAGTCGGCTGGGAGAGAAATAGTCGTTCTGCTGCCTGCGTAATGTTTTCTGTCTCATACAAGGTCGCGAGCATTTCCCAATCCTGAAATTTCATGACGCCGCCTCCTACGTGCCATTGAAAAATTCTATGGCTAGTTATTTAAATTATATATTTTTCTTATCTTTCAATCAATTTTATAATAAAATTATATTAAGATAGCGAAGTTTATGAAAATTCAACGGAAACTGCACACTAAATTAGGAGGTTAAAAATATGGATACGAAAGAAAAGTATGTTCCTGGTCTTGCAGGGGTGGTTGCTGCAGAAACAGAGATTTCTTTTTTAGACACGGAACAGGAAAAAATTATTATAAGAGGACATGAACTCATTGACCTTTCGCAAAAAAATGATTACCTCGATATGGTGTATCTCCTTTTAGAAGGAAGCTTGCCAGATGAATCAGTGAGAAGCGACCTAAAAGAAAAACTTATGACCCATTACGATATTCCGCAAAATGTATTGAAAGTGCTTGATCTCTTACCAGAAAACACCCATCCAATGGATGCTTTGCGGACAGGTTTGTCAGCGCTTTCAGGTTATGATGGCGATATAGAGAACCGTTCGGTGGAAGCAAATAAAGAAAGAGCATACCGCCTACTGGGAAAATTACCTGCCATTACCGTAAACAGTTACAGGTTAATCAATGGTCAAAAGGCAGTGCAGCCAGATCAGGATTTGTCCTATAGTGCCAATTTCCTTTACATGATAACAGGGGAGAAGCCGCAGCCATGGCAAACGGAAATATTTGACCGCTCCCTTCTTCTATATAGTGAACATGAGATGCCGAATTCAACATTTACGGCAAGAGTTATTGCGTCTACAAACGCTGACCTGTATGGTGCCCTAACTGGAGGTGTTGCTTCCTTGAAAGGAAACCTACATGGTGGTGCAAATGAAGCAGTCATGTACATGTTGAACGAAGTAAAGTCGGCAGAAGCTTTTGAAGAATTACTTATGAAGAAGCTTAGTCAAAAAGAAAAAATAATGGGCTTTGGACATCGTGTATACATGAAGAAAATGGATCCAAGGGCACTCGTCATGAAACAGTCCTTAAAAGAGTTATGTGATAAAAAAGGCGACCATACATTACTGGAAATGTGTGAGGCTGGGGAAAAAGTAATGCGTGAGGAAAAAGGACTTTATCCGAACCTAGATTACTATGCAGCACCTGTTTACTGGATGCTTGGAATCCCAATTGGCTTGTACACACCAATATTCTTTAGTGCCAGAACAGCTGGTTTATCTGCCCACGTGATTGAACAACATCAACATAACCGTTTGTTCCGTCCGCGTGTGAATTATGTTGGAAATAGCTATTAATCGAAGAAAAAGGGGAGAAGTCTTTTGCAAACAACGAATGAACAGAACAAAACAGACGTATTACTAGAGGAAATTGCGGATTATGTGTTGAATAAAGATATTACGAGTACTGAGGCATACAACACGGCACATTATGTGCTATTGGATACATTGGGATGTGGAATTCTTGCGTTAAATTATCCTGAATGTACGAAGTTACTTGGACCAATAGTTCCGGGTACTATCGTGCCTAAGGGTGTACGAGTACCTGGCACATCTCATGTGTTAGATCCAGTTCAAGGAGCCTTTAATATTGGCGCAATCATTCGCTGGCTTGATTATAACGATACTTGGCTGGCAGCTGAATGGGGCCATCCATCAGATAACCTTGGTGGTATATTGGCAGTAGCGGATTATGTTAGTCAGGAAAGACTGGCAAAAGGCCAAGCGCCATTAAAAGTTCAAGATGTTCTAGAAATGATGATTAAAGCACATGAGATTCAAGGTGTACTTGCCCTGGAAAACAGCTTGAATCGCGTTGGATTAGACCATGTACTGTATGTAAAAATTGCTACCACAGCAGTTGTTACAAAAATGCTTGGTGGAGGCCGTGATGAAATTGTAAATGCATTATCAAATGCTTGGTTGGATAATTCAAGCTTGCGGACGTATCGCCATGCACCAAATACAGGCTCGCGTAAATCCTGGGCTGCAGGTGATGCGACAAGCCGTGGAGTACGCCTTGCCATGATGGCATTGAAAGGTGAAATGGGCTATCAAACAGCACTTAGTGCACCAGGCTGGGGATTCCAGGATGTACTATTTAATAAACAGGAACTAAAAATAAATCAGCCTCTTGATAGCTATGTTATGGAAAATGTTTTATTTAAAGTTTCCTATCCTGCAGAGTTCCATGCACAGACAGCTGCAGAAGCGGCTGTACAGCTTTACCCAGAAGTGAAGGGTCGCTGGGACGAAATCGATCAAATTACCATCTCTACCCATGAATCAGCAATTCGTATTATCGATAAAAAAGGACCATTGCATAACCCTGCCGATCGCGATCATTGTTTGCAATACATTACAGCAATCGGACTTTTAAATGGGAACATTGTGGCAGAGGATTATGAAGATGAAGCTGCTGCTAATCCACTCGTTGATAAGTTAAGAGATAAGATGGTCGTGACAGAAAACAAAGCATATACCAAAGACTATCTAGATGCTGACAAAAGGTCGATTGCGAATGCTGTACAGGTTCACTTTACAGATGGAACATCGACAGAAAGTGTGGCTTGTGAATATCCACTCGGGCATCGTTTCCGTCGGGATGAAGCGATACCGAAAGTATTAGAAAAATATGCAGCAAACCTAGCTACACAATATTCTAGGAAACAGTTGGCGCAAATTGAAGCCGTCAGCTACAATTACGAAACACTTTCAGACATGAACGTGAATGAATTTATGGAGCTTTTTGTTAAATAGGAGGAATATACGATGGCATGGATTGTAGACGAAGCTGTACCGCAGCAGAAGCTAGCTGAGCAATTTAAAGAATTAATTCAACAGGAAACCATCTTGCAAATTCCGGGTGCCCATGATGCCATGGCAGCACTTATTGCTAAAAAGGCGGGATTCTCCGCTTTATACCTCTCTGGTGGTGCTTACACCGCAAGCAAAGGGCTGCCAGATTTAGGAATGGTCACATCAACTGAGATGGCTGAGAGAGCCCGTGATCTCATTCGTGCAACGAACCTTCCTGTGTTGGTTGATATTGATACAGGATTTGGCGGGGTACTAAATGTCGCACGTACTGCAAGAGAAATGGTAGAAGCAAACGTAGCTGCCGTACAAATTGAGGACCAACAGCTTCCAAAGAAATGTGGGCATTTGAATGGAAAACAACTTGTAACGACAGAGGAAATGGCGCAGAAAATCCAGGCCATTAAAAAAGCAGCACCTTCTCTTGTCATTGTTGCTAGAACTGACGCCAGAGCCGATGAAGGCATGGAGGCTACAATAGCACGTGCATTAGCATATGTGGAGGCAGGAACAGATGCGATATTCCCAGAGGCCTTACAGTCAGATGAAGAATTCCGCCTCTTTGCTGAGAAGGTGGATGTCCCATTATTAGCCAACATGACCGAGTTTGGTAAAACACCATATATATCAGCGGAAGCCTTCCAGGATATGGGCTTTAAAATGGTGATCTATCCTGTTACCTCATTACGCGTAGCGGCAAAGGCATATGA
Source organism: Oceanobacillus manasiensis (assembly GCF_000724085.1). GTDB lineage: Bacteria > Bacillota > Bacilli > Bacillales > Amphibacillaceae > Oceanobacillus_B > Oceanobacillus_B manasiensis. The sequence goes on along the minus strand of NZ_CCDL010000004.1, from coordinate 103,911 downwards.
ACGGATTTTCCAGTTAATAAAAGAAGAAGGGACACAAAAGGAAGGTGTCTCAGATATGCAAACAAGAAAAGAACTATACGAAACAATTTCCTATCATGATTTCGAAGAGTTAGACCAGAACATCGCCAAGACGGTGCTGGATAAATAGGTAGAATTGAAACTCCTCTAGCAGGGTGAGTGTTTCTTGCTAGGGGAGTTTTGTTTTGTTGAAATTTGCTTTGTGGGGAGGAGCGTTTGGAGAGTCGCGTCGGAAAGAGAGGAAATCGCGTCGGAATGAGGTGATGTCGCGTCGGAAAGAGAGGAAGTCGCGTCAGAAGGAGGCAAAGTCGCGTCGGAAGGAGGTAAAGCCGCGTCAGAAGGAGGCAAAGTCACGTCGGAAGGAGATAAAGCCGCGTCGGAAAGAGGTGATGTCGCGTCAGATCCAGACAGACGCAAAGTGAAACTAAAGCGCCGCAAAGTGAAACCAGAGCACCACAAAGTGAAACCAGAACACCACAAAGTGAAACCAGAGCGCCGCAAAGTGAAACGAGAGCACCACAAAGTGAAACCAAAGCCCAGCAAAGTGAAACCAAAGCACCACAAAGTGAAACCAGAACCCCATAAACCGAATCTCTATACGGATTGTTTCAGCATGCCTGGTTAAACTAGGTCTAGTCAAACACTGTATAGAGAGGAAGAATAGCAAAATGCCCCAATACAAAAAGCCGGAAAAGCCAGTAATACTGTTAAACATCGATTCATTAATGTCCTATCCACTTGAGGTAGCGGTCCAAACAGGACGTGCTCCAGCATTAAAGTTCCTAATGGAAAATGGTACCTATTTTCCTGAGATGGTCAGCTCTTATCCAACCATGTCCGTAACCATTGATAGTAGCCTTTTAACAGGCACCTACCCTGACCAACATCATATTCCGGGGTTGAATTGGTTTGATACGAACAAAAAACAATTTGTTAACTATGGAACAGGTGTTAGAGAAACCTTTCGAATTGGAATGCGCAAATCTATACATAACATGCTCTACCGACTAAATAATGAGCATATGAGTACAGCAGTAACTACCATTTACGAAGACCTTGCAAAAGAAGGGGTGTCCTCAGCGTCTATTAATTCGTTTGTCTATCGGGGAAATACGCCTAAAAGGTTGAAGGCTCCTCGGTTACTGCGCGGATTAACGAGATTTGAAAAGGGCACCTGGATTAGTCAGACGACGCCTGTTTTTTCCTTAGGAGTTTTTTCTAAAATTAGGAGATGGGGTTTTCCGACACAGCTAGCTGCAGGGAACCACAAATTTACGGCACGGGAGCTGCGCCATTTAATTCGCACGAATAAACTCCCCGGCTTTACCTTTTGTATATTTCAGGACTTGGACGCTCGTATTCATTTTAGGGGACCAATGGATATAAAAGGAATTACAAAAATTGACCGGGAAATCCAGAAGACATTAAATCTATACTCCAGCTGGGAAGAAGCTCTTAAAAAGAATATCTGGCTCGTAATTGGTGATAATGGCCACGCACCTTCTGGGATGAGTTACAAGCAAGTTGTAATAGATTTACGAAAATCACTTCATCATTATCGGATCGCAAAGATTCAACGCCCTATTCAAAAAAAAGATCAACTCGTTTTTAGTGTGAATCAACGTATGGCTTATATTTACGTGCTAGATGAGAAGCTACCATTGTCACCATTAATAGAACCCCTTAAAGCGGATAAGCGAATTGATGTAATCGCCTGGAAGGATCAAAACCACATTCATGTAGAATCTGGCATAGTGGAAGGACGTATAACCTTTTCTCAAGGTGGAAATACACAAGATATATATGGTCAAAGCTGGCATATTGAAGGGGATCTTGAAGTGCTTGATTTAAAAAGGACTGATGGAGACAGGCTTGCATTTGGGAAGTTTCCTGACGCATTATCCAGGTTGTACGGTGCCCTTCATTCCCAATCGGGGAGGTTTCTTGTGGTAAATGCCAAACCCGGATGCGAATTCAAGGCCCAGTCAACACCATTTCATTTGGCTGGGGCAGCTCACGGTTCATTGCATAAACAGGAGTCGCTCGTACCGTTAATTATTGCAGGTTCAACAGCCAAGCCCATTTATCCACGATTTGTAGATCTAAAGGCGTTTATATTTCAGCAAATCATGAATCAATTTCACCTGGAAAAAAAAGATCTTAAAGGAAGACCTAAATTTTGAGGACACTATTCCTTTCGTACTAATAAAGAAAATGCGTAAATTGCTGTTCCTGTAAGTTCGCCATCCCATTCTGTAGTAATGTTATAGTAGTATTTTCCTTCTACAGTAGGAGCAGTTATACTACTGTTTTCTCCATTAACATCTGTTTCCTCTTCACCATTGGTTTCTATTTGAACGATGCTGACAGCAGGTGTGTAAATTTCATAAGGGGCTGTGGCATCGCCTGTAGAGAAGGTGAATTCAACTTTCTCTCCAGGTTTAACACGAAGCGGCGTCTCACCCAACAACAATTCGTTGGGAGGATCAGGAGTGAGTGAACAGTTTTCTTCCCAACAATAAGTGTCTAGCATTGCAGCAGTTGAATTGGCACCAGCACTTATACCTATATAAGGAGGACTGACCTGTTGACTTCCCACTTTCGTAGTGGAGGAAGGAGCTTCTTCCTTAGCAGGCTCAGACTCATCATTCGAACAGCCTGTGAAAATTAGTGAAATGGTAATAAGTATGAAAGCAAATAGTAATTTCATAATATTTCCCCCTCGAAATTTCTTTATGGGATGTTAGCGGCCATCTTGCAGCAAGAAATCCTAGTCTTCCTTAACTAACAAGGAATGAGCGTAGACAGCGGTGCCTTTTAGTTTTTCATTCCATTCTGCGGTGCTCGTGTAATAATACCTTCCTGGGTCTTTCGGTGCGATGAAACTATCATTCTCGACCAATACTTCGATTGATTCCTCACTATTTATGTTACTTTGCGAAATGATAATGCTATCAGGTTTAGCTACTTCTTCAGGTGACGAAGGGTCGCTAGAAACCAGAATATCTACCTTGTCTCCAGGGCTTACCACAAGTGGAGGAACCCCTTGTAACAACTTGTCTGGAGGTTCAGGCTTAAATGTGCAAGTTTCTTCCCAGCAAAAAGCATCTAGTATCCCATCCATGGAACCAGAAGAATTTCCTAACCCAATTGTAGCTGGATTTCCGAGTTGAGCATTTGCCTCTTGCGTAGTAGTTGGAGGTTCTTTTTTAACTGTATCTTCCGTTCCATTTGAACAGCCTGTAAAAAGGATTGCTATACACACAATTAAAATACTGACACTGCTTCTCATATCATCCCACTCTTCGTTATATTATGGCTTACATTCCAAATATATCATAAATTTGTAATTTTTTTAATACTTCAAAAGGAATTTAAGTAGGAATGTCGAAGTTTTATATAGAGAGAAGGAGGTGATTAGATGAAGAAAAAATTGGGGATTTTTGGTGTCATTGGTTTAGCGCTTATATTAAGCTTTGGAGTACCTGTACAATCTAATGCTGCCACTAGTGATAGTGGGGAAGAAGTACTTGCTCAATCAAAAACAATTTATTATATTGACTATCTACCTGGTAATGTAACACCTAGTCCAACATATTATTATAATAAAGGTGGTTGGAAAGGGACACTCTCTTTAAATGGTTATCAGTATGACGGCACAAGAACAATTGCTAGGTACTATGGTACAGTATCTTGCTCAGGACCATGTGCGATGACCTCTTTAGAAATAACAGACAAATAGCAATGATATGTAGGGGAAACGATATACAAGCGTTTCCCCTATTCTCACCGTTAACGCTAATACAAAAACAGCCATGTATAAATAAAAAAGCAGGTGGTACATTGCTCACAATTATTCGTTTTGAATTAAAAAAAATGGCAAGGTCAACTTTCTTCCGTGTCCTATTAATTGGCTGCCTCCTCTTTATACTTAGTTATTATATATATGTTCACATACATACGTTGCATACAGATGATTTAATCTTAGAAAATGAAGCAGATATCTCTAGGATGCAAAGTGAGATTAATAATATAGAGGTTGCCATTGAGGCAGGTGAGTTGGATGCGGAAGATAAGGAAACAGCTGGAAACCTCGAATTTAATAAGGAAGACATCGAAGTTAAACAACAAGAGATAGAACATTTTAGAAATGGAGAATGGACCCCTTTATTAAATAAGGAAATAGAACAATATGAACAGCATGTCGATAACCGCATATTTCGTGATGAATATTACTCTGCTGCATGGCCCACGCTTGTTACTGAAGAAAGCAGGCTGGAATATCACAAGTGGTTAAGGGATAAAGATATTACCCCTGTTTATCCAATAGATCTTTTCTCTTGGGTAACGCTATATGATCAAGTGTACGAGCCCCCAGATATGGAAGCTTTCCTAAAGGAATTCAGTACGAAATATTCTTCAACCGGTATTTACTTCACTAACCATGTGTTTACATTCGTATTCAACATTTTAGGTGCATGTTTTTTTCTCTTTCTTTTTGGTGACATGGTCACAAAAGAAGGGCTTGGCAAAAATGGATCAATCCAGCTATTGCGTACCCAACCGATACGCCGTTCTAAGCTATTTATAGGGAAATTTTTAACGATACTTTTGGTAACATTCCTTTTACTATTCGGCACTGTACTGCTTTCATTCATCCTCGGGGCAATCTTTGACCGGTTCGGTGATTGGGATTACCCTGTTTTAATTTATGGGGAAGAATTCTCCTTTAGCTTTATGAACATGGGCACATTTTTACTTCAATCTGCTAGTCTCTTTTTCTTGGTGTTGATCTTTTGCTATTCCATTTTATTCTTGTTTTCCATTATTACGAAAAAAGCCTTAGTATCAATTGGTTTAACGATCGCCATATTGTTTGCGGGGATAGGATTAAGTGCGGATTCAGTGATGTCCATGATTGCTCCTTATATTCCATTCCACTATTTTTCTGTCAGAGAAGTAATTACAAATGAATTGGCGCTTACGTTAGAAAATAGTAGTTTTTCATTTAACCAAGGAATGATCGTACTCGCCGTTTCAAGTCTGCTTTTATGGCTGGTGGCCTATGGGGTTACTATTTTACAGAAGCGGTTTTCATAAGAGGGGGGAAGAACATGATTGTAAATGTAGCTAATCTTAAAAAACGATACAAAAAACAGCTTGTACTTAAAGGAATCAATATTAAAATTGAATCGCCACAGATTATTGCCCTAGTCGGTCCGAACGGTTCGGGTAAAACGACCTTATTAAATTGTATGACGAATCTGCTGACAGTAGATGAGGGGAGCATTGAGCTCCTTGGAAAAAACCACAAAGATAGTTCGCTATTTTATGATGTGTCCTATTTGCAGGATAATCGTATCTTGTATGGCGATTTAACGGGCTATGACCATTTGAAGTTTATTTGTCAGGCGCAACATATTGATCAAAGTAAAATTAAAGAAGTAGTCGAGCGTGTAGGAATGGGATCCTACTTAAAAAAACGGGTACGAAATTATTCGCTTGGGATGAAACAGCATCTGTTACTTGCGATGGTTATTATTAATGAACCGAAGCTTTTACTGATGGATGAACCATTAAATGGTTTGGATCCTACAAGTGCAATAAACATGCGTAATATCTTATTAGAGCTTGCTGAGATTGGGACAACGATTATCGTATCCTCACATAACTTAGATGAAATCGATAGACTTACCAATACCATTTATTTTATGAAGGACGGCGCATTGCTCAAGGAGTCACTCACAGGCCTTCATCTAAATCAATATGAAGTATCTGTTAGCAATGCGGATAAAGCAGTAGAGGTTCTTAATGCCAAAGGAATTCCTTATAGTCTAGCAGAAAAGGGTGTACTACGTTTTGAAGAAACAGATGTATCCCTGCAACAATTTATTGATTGTTTAAATGAGAATCAAATTGAGATAATTTCCATTGAAAATCAAAAGGTTGGAGCAGAGAAGCGATACCGTGAACTTTTTGAAGGGGAAGCTTCCGTATGAAACTACTCTCTTTTGAATTGAAAAAAATAATTTTTAGTAGAAAATTCCTTTTCTTGCTTCTATTGGTTTTCATAGGAATTAGCTTTTTGTTTATTCGCAATCTCGTTTTTCAGGAGCAAATTGTGAAAGAAGAGCAAAAAGAGTTGGAAGAATTGCTGCAGGCCAATTACAATAATGCGGGTTTGCATATAGCGGAATTGGAAGTAGATCCTGAGAATGAAGAGCAACAGAAATTACAGCGAATAAATAGTTCCATGATAAATAAGTTATATGAGGTGAGAAATCTCATCAACACTGACGAATGGAAACAGCAACTGAACTTGGAAAACCAATACTATAATGAACTGACTAGCTATGTGGAGGCAGGAGGAGAAACAACCATACCAATAAAGGAAATCAATTACCGAACCGCTATGAATCAAAAATTAGTAGATGAAGATATCATGCCACAGCACGACCGTTATAGCACAGCACTACCCAACTTTTTAAAACAAATACTGACCCTATTTATAAATGCTGGGGCAATTATTCTCATGCTATTAATTATTGGTGATACGTTATCAGGGGAGTTTGAAAACCGTTCTGTGAATCTACTGTTTACCCAACCATTAGAAAAGCACCAAATTATAATAAGCAAATTTGCGAGTGCTATCATTACGTATCTGCTAGCAATGGTGGGAATCCTTGGCTTTACCTTCCTGTTAGGACTTTTCTTTGGAGAAAAGGGAACGTTTGCTTACCCTGTCCTCTTTGAGAAAAATGGGGCGATACAATTCCTTACTGTCAAAACGTATATGCTTCAAGGGCTTGCCCTTATCTCTACCACTATTATTCTAGTGATCACTATCTGCTTCCTGTTTAGCCTCCTAATCAAGCAGACATTGGCTACTCTATTTGCAGTTCTCGTTACACTGTTAGGAGGATTTGCTTTATGGTGGCTTTTACCTTCTGGGGTTATGGCCTGGCTCAATCCGTTCCGCCAAGTTTACCCAGATAATGTACTTCTTCTACAAAATGAGGCACTATGGTATCAAAGTTTTCCAGCAGTTTTTCTCCTGGCGCTTCTTCTGCTTGGATGGAGTATGCATATGTTCAAATCTAGCAAACAAGAAGGATGAGGTATCATCCTTACTTATTGACTTTGATTACGAATCGGTATTATGCGGAGAATAGATAGCGGGGTATGATAAAAGAAAAACAGGTAGGGATGACAATGGACACAACTGTGCGTTTTCGTATAGCTATGGAAGAGGATGTAAGCGAGATTGTGCAAATGCTTGCAGATGATGAGCTTGGGAAAAAGCGAGAGCGTTATGAACAGCCACTTCCTACATGCTACTTGAAAGCTTTTCAGGCAATTGATCAGGATCATAACAATGAATTAGTTGTCGCGATAAAAAGTGAAAAAGTTATCGGGGTTATCCAGCTAACCTATATCCCGTATTTAACCTATCAAGGTGGGTGGAGAGCTCTAATTGAGAGTGTTAGAGTACATTCAAGGGCACGTGGGAGCGGGATTGGAGAGCAACTAATGAAATGGGCTATCCAACGGGCAAAGGAAAAAGGTTGTCATGTGGTACAGCTAACTACAGATAAACAACGGCCAGACGCACTTCGATTTTATAAAAAGTTAGGCTTTGTAGATTCCCATGAAGGCATGAAATATCATTTATAGAGTTGACATGAAGCGTAATTTCAGCTATGATTACAAAAATTATAAAATGCGTGATCAAAAAGGAGGATGAAAAGGACCGAGAAGTTCGAGGCGGTGTAGCTTTGAGTACCGGAACGTATGCAATTAATACGTGAGGAACGAAAAAGCAAGCCAACGAAGAAATTCGATGTGTCATTTTTACCGGACTTTTTGAACAACCTCTATAAAATAATTCTGTGAAGAAGAGAGTAATTATCATAGGTTCTTAAGCGAGTTAGGGTTTGGTGTGAGCCTAACAGAACAATGATAATGAAGCGGACTTCTGAGGAGCAGCCTGAACGACGACTAGTAGGGTGTGCCGGTTGATGAACGTTAATCATTTCAAGCTTGGTTCAATTTGAACAAAAAGAGTGGTACCGTGGGTAATCTCGTCTCTGTATAGAGGCGGGATTTTTTTATATTAAAAAGGAGATGATGGTGTGAAGGGTAAACAGTTTTTTGCTAAGAAAATAGCGGCAAGTACGGTAGGGGTATTAACAGAGGATGAAGTATTAAAGAGAATAGAGTTACCTAAGTATCAGGAACAAGGGGATCTTGCTTTTCCGTGTTTTGAACTGGCAAAGGTATACAAGAAAAATCCAGCTTCCATTGCAACGGAACTCGCTATTAAAACAAAAGATTCTTTTTTTAGTAAAGTCGTCCCTGAAGGGCCCTATGTAAATTGTTTTTTAAATAAAAAGCGCGTTAGTAAGGAAGTATTAGAGGACATCCAAACCAAAAAAGAATCATATGGATCACTGTCTATAGTGGAAGGGGAAAAGGTAACCATAGACTTCTCTTCTCCTAATATTGCAAAGCCCTTTTCAATGGGACACCTACGTTCCACAGTAATAGGAAACGCTTATGCCAATATATTAGAAAAATGCGGTTACAAGGCAATACGGATTAATCATTTAGGAGATTGGGGCACACAGTTTGGAAAACTCATTTCTGCTTATCATCGATGGGGAAATGAACAGGATGTTCGCCAAGAACTAATTAAGGAACTATTAAAGCTTTATGTTCGTTTTCATGAGGAAGCAGAAGTGGACTCAAGGCTGGAAGAGGAAGGACGTCACTGGTTTCTAAAACTTGAGCAAGGGGACCCGAGAGCTTTGGAATTATGGCAATGGTTTCGAAAAGTCTCCTTGGAAGAATTTAAAGGGATTTACAAGCTTTTAAACGTGACATTCGATTCATACAATGGGGAAGCATTTTACAATGATAAAATGGAGGAAACGATTCAGTTGCTAAAGGGAGAAGGGTTGCTTTCTACTTCAAAGGGTGCAAAATTGTTTCCTTGGAAGAACATAGTTTACCGCCTTGTTTAATACGCAAGTCGGACGGGGCAACATTATATGCGACAAGAGATTTGACTGCGGCCATCTACCGACATAAAAAATATCATGTTGCCAAATCAGTCTATGTTGTTGGACAAGAGCAAAGTCTCCATTTTCAGCAAGTCTTCCTAGTATTAAAGAAGCTTGGGTTTAATTGGGCAAGCCAACTACAGCATCTTCCTTTTGGGTTTATTTTGCAAGACGGAAAAAAGATGTCAACAAGAAAGGGAAAGGTCGTCCTTTTAGAGAATGTATTAAGAGAAGCGATTGCGATGGCAGAAAAAAGCATCGAAGAGAAGAATCCTACTTTGCAAAACAAATCTCAAGTCGCTCATGATGTTGGAATCGGGGCAATCATTTTTCAAGACTTGAAAACAGATCCCCAGCATTCTGTTGAATTTTCCCTTAAGGACATGCTCCGATTTGAAGGTGCTACCGGTCCATATGTGCAGTATACGCACGCAAGAGCATGGTCCATTTTACGAAAATCAAATAGTGTTGTAGATCGAGGAAGCATTGACGGGTTGTCAGATGAGCCTAGTTGGTCTGTAGTGAAAAAGCTGATGGATTTCCCAAATAAAGTTCAAGAGAGCTATGAACAGGCAAAGCCATCTGAGATTGCAACTTACCTTCTCTCGTTATGCCGAGAATTTAATAAATACTATGCACACTGCAAGATTCTACAAGAGGATAATCAGCTAGCGAGTCGATTGGCTCTGGTCAAATGTACTGCCATTGTCATAAAAGAAGGGTTACGCCTGCTTGGGATGCAAGCCCCAAACGAAATGTAAAGCGACAAGAAAGCTAAAGAAAGGTGATCAACTATGCTTCACATAGAGAAACTAGAATTACAAACAGATAAAAGAGCTATTATTGTCTCTGATATTCATGCAAGCAAGGAATTATTTAGAAGGCTGCTAGATAAAGTAGCCTACACGTCAGAAGATTACCTCTTCATTAATGGCGACCTTTGCGAAAAGGGCCCGAACAGCTTGGAGGTGGTACGTTATGTAATGGAATTGGAGCAGTCCTCAAACCGTGTATTTATCACAAAAGGTAATTGCGATATTCTCTTTCAATATGTACTGGATGAGAAAGAAGGAATATGGAACTATATGAAAAATCAACCGAATTCTATGACATGCTTCATCTTGAACAAAAGAAGCTAGGTGATTTTTCAAGTTTAAAGGAACTGGGTGACTTTTACCGTGAGCATTTTTCTAACGAGATGAATTGGCTTTCCAGCAGGCCGTTAGCATATGAGACAGATCAATTCATACTTGTACATGCTGGAATTGAAAATAGGCCTGACTGGGAGAATACAAGTGAAGAGTCATCTCTTTCTATGCCTTCCTTTTACGAGGAAGGCCACCAGGCAGATATAACCGTTATTGTTGGCCACTGGCCCGCGGTAAATTATACCGCGGATAGAATTAGTTCCAATAATCCAATTATCGATCTAGAAAAAAAGATTATCTCCATGGATGGTGGGAACCAGATTAAACCAGATGGACAACTCAATGCCCTCCTTTATGAGGATGGGCGTTTTGACTACACGTTTGTAGATGAAATACACAAGCCAAGCGTCGTGCAACAAGCACACAAGGACCCAACAGGGCGGATGGGAACAGTTACCTATCCGAACTATGAGTTTACTGTCCTGCAGGAAGATACGTACTTTACATTTTGTGAGAATAAGAGTCTTGAAGTCAAACAGTGGGTGAAAAACGAATATCTTCTTCATTCCGGAAGCGAAACGCGTAGTATTAGCGATGTTAGTACATCTTTCCTATCTGTGCAAGAAGGTGACATAGTATCTATTATAAATGCTGACTGTGATGGCTATGTATTAATAAAAAATAGTAAAGGTAAAGTCGGCTGGATTCCGAAATCTTGTTTATAAGCAACACAAAAATTGATGTTAATCTTTGAGGCTTTTACCCAGTTAGAGAGAGGGATGTTTTGTCCTGTTGATTTAATAGTCGATCAAGTTGCTGGCTGCAAATAACAGTTCTTGAGTCGGTCATACCATAGTATTTTGCATATTCTATCATTTCTTTTTTCTTCAAGATGATTGCTGCGTTTAGTTTCTCGTCGGTTGGTTCAATTACTTTCATAACTGCAAAGCTCCTTTTCGTCATTTATGAAAAAATTTTAGGACGTTGGTCTCAAACCACAAAAGTAAGTATGCAAAAGTTTGCCCGGTATTGCAATAGCTTCTACAAAACAAGCTAAAACTACAAGAAGTTCGACAAAATTCGATTAGAAAGATTGGAGAAAACATGTCTGTGAGAGTGGAAGAATTCTTAGTTGAAGAGGTAAAAGACATACCAGAATGGATAAGAAAAGAAGACGAAGGAAAAGAATTATTGAATATAGTAGTAACCTCCAGCTATCAGCATGCTTTTACGGCATGGGAAAATAATGCTTTGGTTGGCATCCTTGTATCCTGGTACAATCAATTCCATCCTCATTGCACTTATATCAAAATAATGAGTAATAGCAAAACAGATGATGAGTTAGTTGTAGGGGCACTTATGAATAGATTAAAACAAAAGGAAGTGAAATATCCTCTTCAGACATCACTTTGGGAGTCCTCTATTGAACATAGAAACACACTTAAAGCTTACGGTTTTATGGAAATAAGAAGAACTTATTTACCATGTTTAAATAGCGAACAAATTATAGGAAAACCTGTACTAAATCTAGAAAATGCTTATCTTTTATCGTTAACGGAAGTTAAAGAGAATATTACTTTACGAGATGAATTAATCAATCTGGTGAAAAGTAATTATGAGAGGTCTCATATGGTTAATCCTGTCGCTACTCTTAACATATCTGATTGGGAGGAACTCATATTTGCAGAAGATTTAATTGAACGTGGTAGTTATTTGGCGATAGAAAAAGGGAGCCAGAAGCTGTTGGCCTATTCCTTCCTACATCATTCAACAGAGCAGGATAGGGTGGAACTTGGTTGGTGTGGTACTAACGACAACAAAGATATAAACCTGCTTCAAAATCTAGTGTCGTGCCAACTTTACTATATTAAAAGTGAAGGTTTTCAAAAGGTAGAAGGAGAATTCGATACAACAGACCCATTTGCTATGGAGATCTTGAAGAGCTTTCCATTTAAACAGACTGAAGCATGGATTACCTATCAATTAGAAAAAGCACCAGCGACTTAAAAACTAGGACGCTGATGCTTTTATGTGGAATCTATTTTATTGTGGAGCAAAGTCGCGTTATTTTCGTGATTTCCGAGTCAAACTGCTAATTTTATTCCACACTAACAATGATCTTACCAATGTTTTTATTTGCTTCCATATGACGGTGCGCGTCACCTGTTTTCTCCATAGAGAAGACACGATCGACGATTGCTTTTAGCTTTTCCTGCTCAAATAGTGACAGGGCATTTTTAGAGAAATCATTTGTTAGTTCTTTTTTATAGCCATCACTGCGTGGGGTGAGGAGTGTACCTTTTAAATGGACACGTTTGGCCATAAGGGACATAAGATCAATTTCATCTACTTTACTTCCTCCCAGCACGCCAATTAAAACCCAACGTCCATCTACAGCAATGCTTTTTAAGTTCTTTTCCCAGTAGGAAGCACCAATAAAGTCTAGAATTACATCGGCACCAGCTCCATCTGTTGCCTTTATTACTTCCTCAACAAAATCTTGTTCCTTATAATTAATCCCAACATCTGCTCCAAGTGAACGACAAAAGTCTAACTTTTCCTCCGAACCAGCAGTGGTAATAATTTTAGCATTTGTTAACTGACTGGCAAGCTGAATAGCAGCTGTTCCAACACCACTTCCGCCAGCGTGAATTAATACGGTTTCTTTTTCAGATAGTTGGCCAAGCCAGAATAATGTCTGGTATGCAGTGAGGAATACTTCAGGAATTGCGGCAGCTTCCTCGTAACGAAGGCTATCAGGGACAATCATGGCGCGGTCTGCTGGCATTACCGCATATTCGGCATAGCCCCCGCCATTTACAAGCCCCATTACCCTAGTACCTACAGGAATCGTGACTTCCTCTCCCGTCTCTACTACTTCCCCAGCAACTTCAACACCGAGAATAGGATTTTTCATGTAACCAGATTTACCTTCACGTGAAATAATATCTGTACGGTTGATAGCTGCAGCTTTTACTTTTATGAGAAGCTCCCCTTTTCCGGGAGAAGGTTTGCTAACCTCTTTTACTTGAAGCTGTTCTGCACCACCAGGTAGATTGACGACAACTGCTTTCATGACGAACGCTCCTTTAAATCATTATTTTGTAGCACTTATCCCGGTGAAACCGTCCGTAAGATCCCACTTCAAAACATGAAGTGATACAATTAGTTTTTAGTGGGAGTAAACGGACGCTAACACCCCGATTCGTTCAACTAACAATCAGTGGGGAAAGAACGAAAATCCCCACTGACTGAAGTTTCACTTTATACTACGCCAAAAAGAAATTACCGGCAAACGATTTGAACTAACATTTCGAGACGCTTCTCGTTAAAAAAGTGTTCTCATTTTTCACAATAAAGGATAAGCTTATGCATAACGTCCAAGAAGAAAAGGGGGAGTTGGATGAGAGAGTCCATTGTTTCGAAAATAGCTTCATGTATGGCAGTTAAAGGGGAAATTCAAACGGGTCAAACAGAACATCGTGTAAAGCTAGCAGAGTCCTGGGGGATCGAAGCAGGGAGTCGGATTCTAGAAATAGGCTGCGGACAAGGTGATACGACAGCAGTACTGGCATATTTCACAGGAGAAAAGGGGCATGTTCATGCAATTGATATCGCAGGTCCTGACTATGGAAGTCCGGTGACACTTGGAGAATCAAGAGATTATTTACTATCATCCTCATTGGGTGAGCAGATGAATATCCAGTTTCAAATCGATGTGTTAGCTGACAATGCAACCTTTCCGGAAAATCATTTTGACTATATTGTGTTTTCGCATGCTTCATGGTATTTACGTTCGGCTGATCAACTTGCTGCGATATTGAAGAAATCCAGGAGTTGGGGGAAAAAATTATGTTTTGCAGAATGGGATCCAGCTATTATGCAAGTTGAGCAGCAATCTCATCTTTTGGCGGTGCTAATTCAGGCTCAGTACGAAGCTTTTAAAGAAAGTAGTGAAGCAAACATTCGAAGCTTCTTTACTGCAGATGATATTAAAGATATCGCAGAAAAGGCTGGTTGGTCCATTACGAAAGAGGAATCCATTTATTCACCTAAACTAAAGGATGGAGAATGGGAAGTGGACATGGCACTAGATTTTGCCGCGAAAGAAGTCGAACTATTACAAGAAATGCCGGCAAAACTTAAAAGATTGATTCACTCCGAACTTAGTATCCTACAGAGAAATAAAGAGTTGTTGCCAATACGTCCTTTATCGAGCTTTGCATTTACTGCACAATAATAGAAAAAGGGAAAATCAGCATATTGTTGGTTTTCTTTTTTATATATGGACATGTAATGTCTACACCATTTTTGCTACAATAGTATTAATTGTATGAATTGTTTGTATGCAGACAATAATGTGCCTCAATAAAAAGGAGATAAAAAAACATGCAGCAATTATTTAAGTATAATTGGCAGGTCCGTGATGAATGGTTTACCTGGTGTGAACAGCTCACTATTGAAGAATTGAGTAAAAAAAGAACAGGTGGGGCGGGTAGTATTTTGTACACCCTCTTTCATATTATCGATGTGGAATATAGCTGGATCCGTGCTATACAAGGTAAAGAAGATATCGAGTTCCCCTTTGACGATTATAAAAGCATAAAGGGATTAAGAAAGCTTTCAGATACGCTGAGAATTGAATTGGAGTCCTTTCTAGAAAATATAGAAGAAATAGATATGGCAGCACAGGTAAAAGCCTCCTGGCTGGAGGATACATATAGAGCAGAAGAGATTATCCCCCATGTTATTGTGCATGAGATTCACCATATTGGACAGCTTTCAATTTGGGCTAGGGAGTTAAATAAGAAACCAATATCAGCAAATTTGATTGGGAGAGGTTTATAAAGGGTGTCGAGCCTTAGCCTTAAGCCAAATATCTTGAAAACTTGATGGAAGGATGAAAAAAATGCTGACAAAACCGAATAAACTACAACCTGGCGACAAGGTCGCTACCATTAGTCCTTCATGGGGAGGAGCAGGGGACCCTGAAATAAGGTGGCGCTATGAGCAAGGTGTACAGCGTCTAGAAGAAGTCTTTGGTCTAAAGGTGGTGGCAATGCCGCATAGCTTAAAAGGGACGGACTATATCGATTCCCATCCTGAAGCAAGAGCGGAAGATTTAATGGACGCATTTCAGGACAAAAGCATAAAAGCAATTATCACTAATATCGGGGGGAGTGATAGCATACGGATGCTTCCGTATATTGATTTTGATGTCATTCGTGATAATCCTAAAGTTTTCATGGGATATTCAGATGTCACGATTCCTCATTTGCTATGCCACAAGGCAGGTCTTTCTTCCTTTTATGGACCTGCTATTTTAACAGACTTTGCTGAAAATGTGAAAATGGATCCTTATACAGTTAATTATATTCAGAAGACACTGTTTACAGATCGTGCTATTGGAGAAATCCTGCCAGCAGACGAGTGGACTAGTGAGTTTTTGGAATGGGATATTAAAAATAAAAATCAGAAAAGAAAATTGCAGGAAAATCAAGGCTATGAGCTACTCCAAGGAGAAGGAATAGTTAAAGGTCGATTGATCGGTGGATGTATAGAAGTGTTGGAGTTTGCGAAAGGAACGGAGATTTGGCCAGAGAAAGCGCATTGGAAAGATGCTATCCTGTTCTTTGAAACATCAGAAGAAAAACCATCCCCTCGGTCTATAATTTACTGGTTACGTAACTATGCGGCTCAAGGTGTCTTAGAAAAAGCGAATGGGATTATTTTTGGAAAACCAAAGGATGAGACCTATTACGAGGAATACAAGGAATCCATTCAGTTGGTGCTTAAAGAATATGGCCTAGAAAACTTACCATTACTATATAATCTTAACTTTGGTCATACAGAACCAAAAATTGTTTTGCCTTATGGAGTGATGGCAGAGATAAATTGTGAGCAAGGAACATTTTCAATAGTAGAAAATGCTGTTGTATAAGGGAAACTGTTAGACAAAGGGTAGTTTGAAATGGAAAATATAAAAATAGTTGAACTTATCATGACGGTTTTGGGGATTGGTTGCATTCTTTTATTGATATATTACCTTTATAAAAGAAGGGAAAAAGGGAAACCGAAGCCGTGGCTAATTCTAATCATTACTTCTATTGGTCTTCTCAATATAAAATATGAAATCGCCTCCTACTCGGTTCCTGTTATTCCAATAGGTGTTATGATGATATATTTCGAATTTCTTATAAAAAGGCGCAATTGGCATTGGTATCGTAAATATGCTTGGGCCGGCTTTTTGGGAAGCTATATTTTATTTGCTACAACACTGCTAAGCCAGCCAATCCAAGACTTTTTTTATCCAAATGAACCAGAGACTTATTTAGCCAATATCCACGAGCCCGAATTAATTACCACCAACTTTATTCATGCAGAGGGGAAGACTTTACATAAAGAAAAATTAAACGATGTTCTCCCTAATCTCGAGCGAGAAAAACTGAAGAATGAAAAATGGATAGATAGTCTTTATGACGAAGAAGAACGTTTCCCCTATCTTATAGCTGGTATAGATCCAAAATGGGGTAGTGGAATCGACACCATGGTATTTATGGAGGATGATGGCAAGGGTTGGCTCATTACAACGCCAGAAGCTCATTATTATTACCGCTCTCCGACTTCTATTTTTGAGGAGGAGAGTAACGAATGAAAAAGATGATCCCTTTGGCAATATTGATTGTTTTAGTAGCTACAGGAACACTCCTTTATTACTTTTATCCGTCTTCTCCAGAGGGATTTTATACGACAGATGAAGCAAAGGAGCTAATAAACGAAGTGTACCCCGAAGCGAAAGTGGATGTAGTGCAGGAAATAGTGAAAGTGACAGATTCCCATGCCTTTGTTCCGTTTATCTCACAGGATAACTATATGGGCGCAAGCTTTTGGGAATGGAAAAACCATAAATGGAAGCTGACTATTGTAAAGAATAGCTTGTTACCAAAAATTTGGAGAATAGATGAAGAAGATCCAGAAGAAGCTTATATAGTATGGAATATCCATCCAGCTATGGAAACAGATAAATTAGGCATCTCTATGCATCGACCACGACATTTTTATGAAATGAATGAAGAAGAGCATTATGAGCCGCAATTTCAGTTTGAAGAGATTTATTCTTTAAAAGAACAGACCTACGGGGCAAAGCAAATCCCAGAAGAATGGGCCATTACTCTAAAAAACTATTATCGGATAGAAGAGGTAGATTATTTGCAAGAATTCATCACTGGTAATCCGCTTATGAGGATAGGTTGGTACCCCTTAAACGAGGCCGAAGAAGAGACGTTACCAGAAGGAGGATATTATCAAAAGAATGGCGTCTATGCTAATGATGAAAAATACCAGACGTTACAGTACTTACCGATGCTATCTGAACAGAAATTGGAAAAAGATCTTGATGAGAAAGAGTAGAGGAAGATGAAAAGATGTTTAAAAAGTTAAAGAAAATGACACTTCGACCTGCTTACGACTTTGCCCAGCAGCTTGCTGGCTATGATATCGTGAATGCGACACTTGGTCCGCGTAATGAGGTATGTATTTTGGCTGTCGAATCTGGCTCTGGGTTCAGAGAATTAGAAAACCCAACTAATCATGAATTTGCATACCGAATTATTATTACAGATGATAATGGTGTAAGAAAGTTGGATTTCCCCAGGCTAAAGATGGAATATGATTTTGTGCAACCATTACAAAATGAGCGCATACTACTCGTTTCAGCAAGAAGCAATTGGTATGCAGCAAAGAAATATGATCTAAATGCAGCTGTATTTGAGAGAGATGGAACTTTTGTACGAAATTTTTTACTTGGCGATGGCATACAGGATATGTATGTCACAGATCAAGATATTATCTGGACCAGCTATTTTGATGAAGGCATTTTTGGAAATAATGGATGGGAAGAACCGGTAGGAATACGAGGCTTAAAAGCTTGGGATACGGAAGGAAAAGAAGTTTTCACATATCCAAGGAGCATAATCCATAGTATGGAAGATTGTTATGCATTGAATGTGGTGGCAGACGAAGATATCTGGTTTTATTATTATATGGAGTTCGCTCTAGCAAGATACCATAATGGGGAGCTGTTTTATTATAAGCCTGGTGTAAAAGGGGCGGATGGTTTCACGCTTTTTGAAGATTATGCACTGTTCCGTGGTGGGTATGATAGCCCGGAGAAGTTTATTCTATATCACTTTCGAAACAAGTATGAGATGAGAAAGAAGTGTTTCATTCAGTTTCTTACAGAAGATGAAGAGGTCATTGATCCACACATTGTGGCGAACCGAGGATCTGTTTTCCTATTTACTGTGGACACAAGTATTTATCTAGTGAGATTGGAAGATGTAGTAGAAGAGGTAAATAAGTAGTGTTATGAATTTATCGCTTTGTTTTACAGGTTTAACGAAGGGAATGTTATTCTAGGATAATCTCAATTAGGATGGTGATAGGATGAAGCTTATCCTGTTTGATGGAGAATGTAACTTTTGTGACCGTAGTGTACAGTTTGTGATGAAACGAGATCCAGAGGCTATTTTTACATTTGCTTCCCTGCAAAGTGGTGCTGGTGAACGAGTAAAAGAGCATTATAATATTAATCCCTCTCTTGATAGTATGATTTTAGTTGAGGGTGAAACCTACTATACAAAATCTACTGCTGCACTAAAAATATGCAGAAATTTGAAAGGGTTCTGGAAGGTATTTTCTGTTTTGCTTGTTATTCCAAAGCCAATACGAGACTTCTTTTATAATATCGTGGCCAGGAACCGATATAAGTGGTTTGGCAAACGAGAAACCTGTAGGCTGCCATCTCCTGAAGAAAGAGCACGATTTTTGGAGGAGCGTACGGAATTAAACCTACCGTAAATTTATAAATAAAATAATTAAGTGAAACGATGCTTTAAGATAGAGCGTCGTTTTTGTTTTGCCAAAAATAATAGAGATGAACGGCCAATTTCACTTATATTTCTCGGTCACCGTACAATTCCTGACAAGGCATTACAACTTCCTTGCAATATTTGTCTAACGATTCTTAGCATAAAATAGTCACGGGAGAAAAGTAGAGTAAATAAAAGAAAAATAGAGAAAACGAACTATAAGAGAGATAGAAAGCTAAATTTACTAGATTGCATTGACTGTTCATATGTTCTATACTTCGTCTTAATCGTTCTTTATGAAGAACAAAAGGAGCCGAAATAACATTAAAATTTAATGAGAGGGGGAAATAGATGCTTTTGCTTAAAGGAAAGGTTGTATTGGAATGAAGCGATTGGGCGTGACTCTGTTAATGCTCCTAGTTCTATTGCATGCAGGGACTGTGTTTGCTGAAAAGCAACCGTCGCAAAACAGCTGGTGGGATGCTTCACAACAAATTGATACGTATATCCAGTCGATTGCAATCGCAAGGGAAGTTGTGCAAAAAACGGTAGATACAGCGTTGGATGAAAATGCGGAACAACTGCAAATGCATGGTGTATCTGTTACCAAAAAATCGAAGAAAGAAATTATCAAACAAAAAGAGGCTTATTTAACACAATTGGAAGAATCCAAAAAAACATTGTTGGAATCGGATATGTTTCAAAGCTTTCATGACGAAAAGAAAGCAGAACTGGATCAATCCTTAGAAGCAGAGACAAAAGCTATTATAAAATCAATTCTTATGGATTCCAAGAATGAAACCAAATAGAAATGGGGTAATCAAATGAAAGTATTACGTACAGTAAAAGGAAAGATCGCAGTTGGTGTGCTCACAGTAGGAGTGATTTCCGGTACAGGAGCGGCATTAGCAGGTACAGATGCAGGTGCTAACTTAAAGAGTTGGTATGACAGCTTGTTTGATAAAACAGCAGCAGAAATTGAAGCAGATGTAACGGCTTATGGTGAAGGGAAATTGCCTGGGCTTACTGCGGAATATAATGGGCTAAAAGCTGATGCGAGTGGAGATATTGATGGCACTAGAGCAAGTGAAACGGAAGGTGCTGAAGCGGCCATTACTCAAGTGAAAAACAGTCATATTGAATCCCTAGAAGGCAAAAAATCAGAAATATTGGAAGGAATGGGCTTGGAGTTTTACAATCTATTCCTTAAAGGATTCTGGGAGATTGAGAGATTGGGGAAAGAAGGAGTTGATTACGCAACAAATGACCTAACAGCGTTTACCGGCACAGAGGGAGAAGAAGCGCTTGGACAATTGACTAATGATTTGACTGCAGCGAAAGACTCAGCTGTCTCAGAATTAGAAGAAGCAATTCGACAAGCAGAAGAGGAAATTGCTGCTGAAGTCGAGAATCAGAAGGAGATCAACACTAGAAATTTGCAAAACCGAATAAACTGGAAAATAGATGATGTCCGAGATGAGGTTGAAGGTTTACTTGAAGGTTTGGTTGAAGAACAAAAGGCAATCATCACAGCTGCCGCTCAAACTCTAGAAGACGACGCAAAATCTGCTTTAGATGATGTTGTTTCTTCTATGTCAAACGGAGAATAAAAAGTGGCAACGCTTATATACAAGCCATAACGTTGCCCTCTAATAAAGGAGTGGCCAAAGAGTGAAAGAAAGTAGATTGGTCAAGCATCAACAGACACAAAGACGCAAAAAAAGACGGTTCTTAGCCGGCGCTCTTATTCTCCTAATTGTTTTAGGTGGCGGTATGAATGTAGCGTTTGCCGATGAGGACGTGAAAGGTATGCTAGCAGGTTGGTTTGATCAAAAGAAAAAGGACTCTATTAACGAAATAGAGGAAGCTCTTACGGAGGAAAAGGAAAAGCAAGCTGAACGCTTAAAAGAGGAACTAGAATCAGAAATACAAGGAGCCGAAGCGAGACTACAAGAGTTTACTATCAAAGAAAAAGAAAAACGAGTAAAGGCTTTGCAGGAATATGCTGACGACCTACTTAACACATTGGAAGAAAGCGATAAGGAAGAAACAGATAAAATGCTAGAGTCCATTTTCCTTGAAGCAAAAAGAGAGATGGAACAGGTAAGCGAGAAGCGAGGAAAGTAAGTACTAGCTTTGCTTCTGTGGGAGACGAATATCGTTAGGTATTAGTTAAATACCGTATAAGAAAAGGGGGCTATGACTTGAAGAAAGTATTAAAAGGCCTTGGAAATGTAGGGATTTTGTGCTTAGTTGTTTTTATTCTTCTATTAGGCTATTCACTTATCCAGACGGTGAAGGATCCGGGAAGCAATCCTAACTTGTTTGGTTACCAGCTAATGAATGTTCTTTCTGATAGCATGGACCCCATTTTTCAAGCGGGAGACATGTTGGTGCTATCTGATGATGTTGATAGTGTGAAAGTTGGAGATATCATTACGTTTAAGCAAGAGGGAGAAACCTTGGTCACACACCGTATTATCAGTGAACAAATGACAGAACAAGGGACAGTTTATGAGACGAAGGGCGATGCTAACAACCTGGCAGATGAAGGGTTTGTAAAAGGAGAAGATATTTACGGGAGCTATTCTTTTCATATTCCAATGGCAGGATCTGTTGCAATGTTTCTAAAGTCGCCTACTGGCTGGGTTGTGCTAGGAGCAATTCCTCTACTATACGTAACAATAGCTTGGATAAGAAAGCTATATATTCTGCGTAGACAACAAAGTACAACATAAATAGCAATATATATTTTTTGAAAATTAAGGGGGAAAAATAATGAAGAAAAAACTCACACTCGGTTTAGTTGCATTATCATTTGTATTAATGGCCATTATTGGAACAGTAGCCTATTTTACAATAGGGTTTTCAAGTGAAGACAATATTGCAAAGGCTGCCGACTTTGATGTAGAAGCAGTAAATAAAGAAGGCAAAATAATCGGTGACGCAGAGTTTGACCTTGACGAAGACTTAGTACCTGGCATGGAGAAAAAAGAAGTATATGCGTTTGCAGTTAATAAAAATAACACCACAGTACCGGTAGAGTATCAAGTTAATCTTGGATTGTCTGGTGATCTATTTCCTGCCAATGGACAATCTCCAATAAACCTTGAATTTGAACATTTAAAGGACGGAACCTGGGAACAGGTGGAATTGGAAAATACCTTCCATCCAGAACAGGATTCTGAAGAGTTTAGAGTAATGGTAGATTGGCCACACGGTGAGAATGACATTGCTTTTCAAAGCAAAACAGGAAGCATTCAGTTAGAAGTAGTTGCTACACAGGTAGATGAAGAAGAGGAAGAGGGGCCACCGTATTTCACTGGAGAAGTCGCTTTTAAAGCTACAGCAAATGGTGCAACAAGGGTAACCGAAGGAAAGGAAATCAACTTTTATACAAAGGATGACGGCTATAAAATGATTGAAATCGCGGTTGGCGAAGGTAATGGTGAATTTGAGAGCAGGGTAGGAAATGTTACCATCCGCGAATACGAACAGGGTGGCACAACGTGGTTCCGAATCTACACGGATCATGAATACTTTGCTAGCGAATCACAAATGTGGCGGGTAAGTGATAGCTCTATTGATACATCTGTTAAGGGGAAAATTAAATTCCCTAAACTGACGGGAGCGCATTTTACTATAGAATCCGATGCTCTTTACAACTGGTTTACAAAATAATTAAGACAACCCCTTGGACGAAAAACTATTGTTCGGGGGTTTTTACATAAATTACTTATCATTGAAACATACTCTTACAGAACAATTACTTGAGAGCGTTTGGTACGTACCAACCAGGTATAAATAGTTAGGGTATTAGTAACCTTTGGTTTAACAGCTATTAAGGAAAGGAAAAGTATATAAAAACAACAAGGAGCGTAATAACATGAGCAATATAAAAAAAGGCACACAATCATTTTATGTAGGCGAAGATGAAAAAAATCCCGATGCTGAAATTGGCTACACTTTTTCAGAGGAAGGAGACATAGTCATTGATCATACTGTAGTTTCTGAATCGCTACAAGGTCAAGGGCTTGCAGGAAAACTAGTTGAGCGAGTTGTAGAGAAAGCTAGACAAGAAGGGAAAAAGATTAACCCACTATGTTCCTATGCTCAAAAGAAATTGGAGGAGACCCCAAATTATCACGATGTGCTAAAAAACTAATTTAAGTGCCCTCCATGTATGTTGGAGGGTATTTTTAAATTAATTTGCTCTTCTATGTTTATAAAAGTTATACTAGTATAGTTCAAAGGATTACATGATGTATAAGTAAAGAGGGGAAACACAGATGTACCTTAATATTAAGGAAACAGCTGAATTTTTATCAATGGACGAGTCTAAAGTGAAAGCACTTGTATTGAACGGCAAAATCCGTTCTGTTTATGATGGGAATCAGTATTTAATTAATAAAGAACAGTTCAACACGCATTTTGAACAGGTAGAAAAATACCGTAAGTTAATTCAGGAATACCTTAATGAACCAATTCCAGAAGATATTGATGTACGTGATGAGGATTAAGCCCACATAGCAAGAGATTAATGCTTCTATTAAAGGAGAATAACGATGTCAAAAAATCAAAAAGCCCAGGCAAATACGCTTATCTTCCGTGTGACGGAAAAGGCAGAACTGCTACCATTTCTATTAGAAGCTATGCCAAATCGTAGTAGGAACTCCGTAAAATCTATTTTGACACGCGGACAGGTTACGGTGGATGATCATATTGAAACAAAGCACAACTATCCATTAAAGTCAGGACAAACGGTCACTATACTCAAGAATAAAGCAGCAGTAAAAAGACAAGCACTGATCGGTATGTCCATTTTATATGAAGATGATGATATTATTGTTATAAACAAAGAAGCAGGTCTGTTATCTATCGCCTCACAAAAAGAAAAGAAGCAAACGGCACATCATCAGTTAATGGAACATGTACGTATCCAGGATCCGGAAAATCGTATTTTTGTTGTCCATCGTCTTGATAAAAACACTTCTGGCGTTATGATGTTTGCTAAAAGTGAAGCAGTTAAACGAAAGCTACAAGATAACTGGAAGCAAATGGTGAGGGAAAGAAAATATGTAGCAGTAGTAGAAGGAAAGGTGAAACAAGAGAAAGGTTACGTCTCTTCATGGTTGTTAGAAAGCAAAACACATGTCATGTATTCATCTCAAAATAAAGACAATGGCCAATATGCCAAAACACATTATAAACGTCTAAGAGCAAACGATAGTTTTTCCTTAATGGAATTAGAATTAGATACGGGACGAAAGAATCAAATTCGCGTCCATATGCAGGATCTCGGCCATCCAATTGTAGGAGACAAAAAATACGGATCCACTCAAAACCCAATTCGGCGGGTTGGACTTCATGCGAATGTGTTATCCTTTTACCATCCAACTACAGAAGAACCGATGTATTTTAAAGCGGATGTTCCTAAATCGTTTTTAACGAAAACAAAATAGACTTGTAAGGAGATAACCTGCTGATGAGGCAGGTTTCTTTTTAGGATTAAATGACAGAAAAGTGGAAAAAGTTGTTGTCTATGCTAGAAACTTTCAGATATAATAGAACTAAAAATAGGGGGATCTATGGATAGAAAACTCGCTTTCTTTGATATCATTTGCTATGCTGCTATCCCATTTCTAATTTGGAACTACGGAAGAGAAAGTCTTGGTGACTACTGGGCTATTTTATTGTCTACGTTTCCTGGTATTATTTATACTATCTTTCGTTTTGTAAAGGAGAAACAATTTAACATATTAGGCTTGTTTATTATCGGATCTATGGGAATCAGTACAACCGTAAATTTACTTTCATCTACTGCAGAAAGCATGCTCTGGAATCAGGTTTATTTAGGGCTGGTTTACGGTATCATTTTTCTATTATCCATCCTAATCAAACAACCGTTAGCATTACATATGGCCGTCGATTGGGCTTATTTACAAGGCCATCCACGTAAAAGTAGTAGGAAATTATTTATACAGCCACAGTTACTAAAATGGTTTCAACTTTTAACACTACTCTTTGTTGCCCGGAGTCTATTTATGAATGGGCTAAAGGCATTTTTGCTACAGACATACGGTGCAGATGGCTATGGTAAAATGCTTATTTATATGAATATAAGTGGCTGGATATTTACTGCCATTCTGAGTATGGGATTTATCTTTATTAGTGTGAAGATTAATCAGTATGTCCAAGGATCTAATGAAATGAAAGTGGCCGCTGAAAAGTAAATAGATGTATGTTAGAAAATAAGTAATGGAAACATAGTAGTACTTATAGTGAATCGAGAGCACCGCAAAGTGAATCGAAAGCACCGCAAAGTGAATCGACAGTACGTCAAAGTGAATCGAGAGCAGTGCAAAGCGAATCGACAGCACCACAAAGTGAATCGAAAGCACCGCAAAGTGAATCGACAGTACGTCAAAGTGAATCGAGAGCAGTGCAAAGCGAATCGACAGCACCACAAAGTGAATCGACAGCACCGCAAAGTGAATCGACAGCACGACAAAGTGAATCGAGAGCATCCCAAAGTGAATCGAGAGCACCCCAAAGTGAAGCCACAGCACCCCAAAGTGAAACCACAGCACCCAGGAGTGAAACCAAACTACATCTCCATAACGAAAGAGGGCGAGGCTGAACCATTTCAGCCTCGCTCTCCTTCCAAAGCATTTTCCTATAAAGGTGCCTTCTCTACCTTTCTTCCTTTCCTACCATAAGTCGTTTCTGCCATTTTTAAAGAGCGAATAACTGCTTCTTCTGTCGTTTCTACGGTTGCTTGAAACAGTTGGTTCATTACCTCATGATCATCACGTAAGTAAACGATGCTCTCATCCTCACTATTTGTATGGTGCTCATAAGAATTAGCTGTTGAAAACGCAATGGCGATGTCCCCGCTTCCATTGTCTAGGTGGCTCCCCGTTCTGCCAAGCCCTGCCGCACAACGCTTTGCTAGTCTTTTTAATTGTCTGTCATAAAGGGGAGCGTCTGTAGCTATTATCATCATGATAGACCCATCTGGAGTCTCCATCTTGTGCTTCCCCCAATCTGCAAACAATGCCTCTTCTCGTTTCCCAAAATTACTAACTACAAGACAACCTAGTGTATATACACCCTTTTCTGAGTTGATGGTGCGAGATGCTGTCCCTATTCCACCTTTATATCCGAAGCAGACCATGCCTGTCCCCGCACCTACTGCCCCTTCTTCTGCTGGCTGTTCCGTGGCTGATTCTATTGCCTGTATTGCATGTTCAGGTTTAATTGCTTGTTCCCGAATTGAATTTAGGTAACTGTCATTACACTCTCCAACTACAATATTAATCGAGCTTGTTGTGTCCCCAATCTCCTTTGTTTCCTGAAGCATATATTCTAAAGTCCCTTGCCAAACTGCTCCTACACTAAAGGTGGTGGTGAGCATAATAGGAGCTTCCAATAAACCAATTTCCTCTATTTGCGGTAAGCCCGTTGTTTTCCCATACCCATTAAGTATGGCACTTCCAGCTCGCACTTTTTTGTTAAATAAATTATCATCATGCGGAAGAATAGCAGTAACTCCTGTACAAATTGTCTTCGTCTCATCCAATTCTTCATACAATGTAACATGTCCTACTTTTACACCATTAACATCGGTAATACAGTTAGACTTTCCTTTATTAAGTGTCATTTACCCAGCTCCCTTTTTTATTTCCTAAAGTATAACAAAATAGAATCCTATAAGCCTTTTGTATTTAGTATATTGGCGATCAGCTTTTCTACTTAGTAGCTACCATATCCCTGAACTGGACTCTTCGCTTTTTTTAGTATGTAACGTGCGAGATAGAGGCACACTATTCATAACTGAAAGAAACGGAGGCATCGTGATGAAAAGGATTCTGTTCATCGTATTTGCTGCAGGCATTGTAATCGGCTCTGTTTATAACCTTATCCTTGCCGAAAAAGAGGTAGAGCATTCCAAAGCGCATTTCGGTGAGGAAGAGAGTGTAGAGGTTAGTATGACTCAGCCATTAGGCGTAAATGTAGGAGACACGGCACCAGACTTCGAATTGAAAACCCTAGAAGGTGAAATGGTTAAACTCTCCGATTTTAAGGGAGAGCACGTTATGTTAAACTTTTGGGCTACCTGGTGTCCACCATGTAGACAAGAAATGCCTGATATGCAACGAATTTATCAGGACAAAGATCCTATTATTTTAGCGGTCAACTTAACTGATACGGAAGTAAATCAAAAGGCAGTAAGCGCCTTTATAGAGGAATTTGGCATGACATTTCCTGTTTTAATGGATGAAAAGGCTGAAGTGAGTGAGTTGTATCGTATACAGCCAATCCCTACTACTTATTTCATTGATTCAGAAGGAAAAATAAGGTATAAAGCGTTCGGCGCCCTGAGTTATGAGCAGATGATACAGGAATTTGAAAATATGAAAGAAACGTCTAAATAGCTGTTTAATTTTGAAAAGATCGGGAATAAAAAAGATAGCGTAATCGCTACTGGGAGGATATTTTAGTGGAGTATACGAAAGAAGAGTTGTTTTATTTTCAAAGAGACCGTGAGTACTTAACGGAGCTTCTTCAAAAATACGATGATGATCAAAAAAAACTAAAAATTGAGGAAGAGATCCGCTTTCTAGAAAAAATTCTAACACATTAAAATCAGCCCCTGCGAAAGCAAACAATATATCCTACTTACATTACAGCAATATCTCCATTTAAAAAGAGGGGCTTTCTTTTCATGCAGAAATAGCCTTTAGCAAAGTAAACAAACTAGATGCTTGCAATCTAATTTGATTTACGTTATAACATAAATACAATCGAATAATTAGAATTTCCTTCGGGGTCGGGTGAAATTCCCAACCGGCGGTGATGAAGTGTGTAGCTTCTAAGTCCGTGACCCGTGCGGCGCAATGCCAAGCGGTGGATCTGGTGTAACTCCAGAGCCGACAGTAAAGTCTGGATGGGAGAAGGAATTGAAAAGCAAGCATGTTTATGACAATTCGCTTACGTTTACTGTGCAAATTTTGCGCAATAGAGTAAGGCCTTGGATTATAGACGTGTTTTATTAGCTTATTAAATTCTGCCCTTTTATCCTCTGAAGAAGTTTTCAGAGGTTTTTTTATTTCTTAATTATGGAAGGGGAGTGGCTTATGTTTACCGGAATTATAGAAGAAAAGGGAATACTACTTACAAAAAAACGTGTTTCAGAGCGGGCTGTCACGCTATCGATTAAGGCAGAACATATTCTATCAGATATGAGAATTGGAGATAGCATTGCCATTAATGGAGTTTGTTTAACAGTCACACGTTTTTCTGATACATCCTTTGACGTGGACGTCATGCCAGAAACGATTAAAGCAACGTCTCTTAACGCTACACAATTAGGTGATTCCGTTAATTTGGAACGAGCTATGGCTGCAAACGGTCGATTTGGAGGTCATTTTGTATCAGGCCATGTAGACTCTACAGCAGAGATTGTTCACAAGGTCTATCAGGAGAATGCTATCTATTTTAGGATTAAAATACCTGAGAGTTATAAAAGCTTGTTGCTAAAGAAAGGTTCCATCACCGTGGATGGAATAAGTCTAACGATATTTGAAGTGCAAGATTGTACGATTACGATCTCCATCATCCCACACACTGCAGAACAGACAACGTTAGGTGCAAAGGTAGTGGGAGACTTGGTAAATATAGAATGCGATATGCTTGCTAAGCAGGTGCAACACTTATTGCAGGTTTCGGTAAACGACTCAAATAATAATTTAAATAAAAATTTTTTACACGAGAATGGGTTTTTATAAAATAGGAAAATCCCTAACTAGCAGAGAGGAGAATGAAAGTGTTTCATTCCATTGAAGAAGCAGTCGCCGATTTAAAGAAAGGCAAAGTTGTGATTGTAGTAGATGATGAAAATCGCGAGAATGAAGGGGACTTTATAGGGTTAACTGAAAAAGCGACACCAGACATGATAAATTTCATGATCACACATGGCAAGGGGCTCGTTTGTACAGCTATTACGTCGGACATTGCAAAAGCTGCCGGTTTAGAGTTAATGAAACAAAATAGCACAGATCCATTATCAACGGCCTTTACTGTCAGCATCGATCACATCACGACGAGCACGGGTATTAGTGCACCAGAAAGATCCACGACAATTAAAGCCTTAGCAGATAGAAATGTAACAGCTGATGAATTTAAACAGCCAGGACATGTCTTTCCATTAATCGCCAAAGAAGGCGGGGTCCTAAATCGTCAAGGGCATACAGAGGCAGCGGTTGATCTAGCATTGTTAAGTGATGCAGCGCCCACTGGTGTCATTTGTGAAATTGTAAAAGATGATGGAACTATGGCACGTGTACCGGATCTATCAGCAATAGCTGAACGTTTTGGGTTAAAAATGATTACCATAGAGGATTTAGTTGCATACAGAAAACAACAACAACGACTAATAATGGAAAGGGGATAAAAAAGATGGGTAACATATTTAGAGGTAATTTAGTAGGTAGTGACATGAAAATAGGAATTGTGGTCGGAAGGTTCAATGATTTTATCACAAGTAAATTATTAGAGGGTGCAAAAGATACCTTAATTAGACATGGTGTACCGGAAGAGAACATTGATGTAGCTTGGGTCCCAGGGGCTTTTGAAATCCCTCTTGCAGCAATGAAAATGGCAAAGAAGGAACAGTATGATGCTGTGATTACACTAGGTACAGTTATTCGTGGATCAACACCTCACTTCGATTATGTGTGTAACGAAGCTGCTAAAGGTGTGGGGCAAGCTGCAATGCAAACAGAAAAACCCGTCATCTTTGGCGTGTTGACAACAGAAACAATTGAACAGGCGATTGAACGTGCCGGAACGAAGGCAGGAAATAAAGGAGCCGAAGCAGCAACCGCTGCTATTGAAATGGTAAGTTTACTGAAACAGTTTTAAATATTATCACGAAAGGCCGAGATGAAGTTTCTCGGCCTTTCTAATTGTAAAAATCACGTATCCGGGAGTGCCTCAATCGATCAGCAAGCGTAGCAATCAACCACGGCGGCCCGATCGATCACGCGAGTGCTCCAATCAACCAAGCCCGCGCCCCAATCAATCACACGAACGCGCCAAACAATCATCCCGATTCATATATCGCTAGTTCTCTAACCGGCCTTACTTTGCCTTTCTTAATGGAAAAAAGCTTCTCAGTAAGATAAACTGATTGGTAGGGAATTTTATCCTGGTGCAACCGTCCGTAAGACTTCCTCTTCAAAACACGAAGTGAAACAGTGGTGTTTAAGTGGGAGTTAACGGATGCTAACACCCCGATTCGTTCAACTAACAATCAGTGGGGTGAGAACTAAAAGCCTCACTGATTGAAGTTTCACTTTATATTTCGGAGGAGATTATCATAAAATTATTGGGAATACAGTTCATTATGATAGCAGTTATATGGGTAGGCATGGCTTTCTTTTATTCTGAAATGACACCCGTAAACAGGGGAATATTTTATTTAGTGACATCATGGTTATTACTACTACTGGTATTGGTTATAAAGGAATGGCTAAAAGCTAGAAAAAGATGAGGATGGGTTAACATTGTTGACATTAGAAAATTTACATAAATCCTTCGGGGACAAAATATTATTTGATTCCATTAACAGCACTATTACGGAACGAGAAAGAATTGGACTAATTGGTGTAAATGGAACAGGTAAATCCACCTTCCTGAAAACAATAGCTGGGCTGGAATCACCGGAAAAAGGAACTATTAAACATCCAAAGGATTACCGGATTGAATATTTAGCACAGGATCCTCCGCTAAATCCTGAACTAACTGTAATGGACCAAATTTATTACGGAGATTCTGTGATCATGCAAGTAATGCGCGATTATGAGCAAGCATTATTAACTTTGCAACAGGAACCAGAAAGCCATGAAGCGCAAAGCAGATTACTAAAAATGCAACAAAAGATGGATGAAGCAGAAGCATGGGAAGCGAATACGGCTGCTAAATCTGTTTTAACAAAACTTGGTGTAACGGATTTTGATAAGCAGGTAGCTTCACTATCTGGTGGACAGAAAAAACGTGTGGCGATAGCCAAGGCGCTAATTCAGCCAGCAGATCTATTGATTTTGGATGAGCCAACAAACCATCTTGATAATGAAACCGTAGAGTGGTTGGAAAAATACTTGCAGACTTACAAAGGTTCCTTGCTGCTTGTTACACATGATCGGTATTTTTTAAATCGTGTTACGAATCGGATTTACGAACTGGACAAAGGAAATCTTTATGAGTACGAAGGAAATTATGAAGTATTTCTTGAAAAAAAAGCGGAGCGTGAAGCGCTTGAGGCAAGCAATGAAGCGAAGCATCAAAATACATTAAAACGAGAGCTGGCTTGGTTAAGACGTGGAGCAAAAGCAAGGTCAACAAAGCAAAAGGCTCGCATCGAACGCGTAGAAGATATGAAGGAACAAACATTTGATACAAAGAAAGAGCAAGTTGACTTTAAAGTAGGGTCAAGCAGACTTGGAAAGAAAGTGTTGGAGCTACATGATGTCAGCAAATCATTTGGCGAAAAAAGATTAATCAATGAATTTAGTCGCTTAATTATACCTGGTGAGCGGATAGGTATTATCGGCCCCAATGGTACGGGGAAATCAACGCTGTTAAATATTATGGCAGGGCGTATTCAGCCAGATGGCGGGGAAGTAGAAGTTGGTGAAACGGTAAATATCGGCTACTATACACAAGGTGATGAAGAGCTTGATGGATCACAACGCATTATTGAGTACATTAAGGAAGTTGCAGAAGTGATTCACACGAGTGATGGTGATGTGATTACGGCAGAACAAATGCTGGAACGATTTTTATTTTCCCGTTCTGCTCAGTGGACATACATCCGTAAGCTTTCAGGTGGAGAAAGGCGCCGTTTATACCTATTGAAGGTCTTAATGAAAGAGCCAAACGTGCTTTTCCTTGATGAGCCGACAAATGATTTGGATACACAGACGCTAGGTGTACTAGAGGAATATTTAGATCAATTCCCTGGTGTAGTTGTGACAGTATCGCATGATCGCTATTTTCTGGACCGAGTAGTGGATCGTTTAATTGTCTTTAAAGGGAGCGGAACGGTGAGTGAGTACTATGGCAATTATAGCGAATACCTTGAGCAGGCTCAGGTTGAACAAAGTGTCACAACGCCACCTAAGGCAATAAGAGAAAAACCAAAGCAAAAGAAGAAAAAGCTTTCCTATAATGAACAACGAGAATGGAATACCATTGAAGAGGAAATTATGGAGCTAGAGAGCCGTGTAGATGAACTAAAAGCAGGAATTATAGATGCTGGTAGTGATTCTGAAAAAGTTCAAAAGCTATTCGAGGAACAGGAAAAGACAGAAGAGACACTGGAACAAAAAATGGAGCGATGGGAAGAACTTTCCCTCATGATAGAACAATTTGAAAACAATAATTAAGATTAGGCCTTCCATGATGTTGGAAGGTCTTTTTGTCTGGTCTGAAAAGTGCCGTAGCTATGATGGTGATCAAATCGGTTGTAAGGGAAGAGATGTCAGCAAAGAAGAAGTGAGAAGTATCGCCCTCAGAGAAAAAAACACCACTCCCAGATGCTAGAGAATCGATTTCCTTAAAAGGTATGCTTTTAATTATAATGCCTAAACTAAGCCTATTATAAGGAGAGGGCGAGTCAACATGACAGAAGAGCAACTTTATAATAAAATTATTGAAATCAAAGAACAGCTTCATCATTTAGAAAAAACATACTGGGAAATGTCTACAGGATTTGATACATGGCGCTTTTGGTTTCTGTTAGGTAGCTTAATTATTCCTTTAGTTTTTCTATATTTTACTGTAGATAGAAAAAGACTATTTGAAATTTCATTTTTTGGTTTTACAATACATATCCTTTGGGCTAACACGGATCAGGTATTAACACATCTAAATTACTTTAGTTACCCGCATTCTTTCACTTATATTTTGCCCACAGGAATAACTTCCACAACGGTACTGTTTCCTATTGTGTTCATGCTTGTTTATCAACATTGTATAAAGAAAGAGAAGAATATTTTTATTTATATTGCCTTACTTAACCTCGTTTTTGCTTTTGCTATGGGTCCGTTATATGTATCACTAGGTTTTCTTGAAATGAACAAAGGAATGAATTATGTGTTCCTTTACTTAATTGACGTTATTACTGTATCTCTTGCGTTTGTTTTCGTGAAATTATTTAAGATAATGAAACAAGATTGGAAAGCGGATCAATGAGAGAGAGGTTTTTTAGGGAATAGTTTTGTTCGCAATGTATAAACTATGCCTATTATTTAAATTAGGTGGTTTATAAATGAGTAAAGAACAATTATACCAAAAAATATATGGAGTGAAAGAACAGCTCGCTGCTTTGCAACGCGATTTCTGGAATAATTATTCTGATTTTGAAACATGGTACTTTTGGTTTAACCTTCTGTCCATTTTTTTACCATTACTGCTCCTATATGTCTTGCTTGACCGAAAAAGGCTTTTTGAGATTTCATTTTTCGGGTATTCAGCACATGTCCTATGGGCCAACATAGATAATATATTATCCTCTAACAATTATTTACTACATCCTCATAGTCTGACCTACTTGCTGCCTGTAGGTTTTTCCGTAACGACCGTCATATTTCCGGTTGCATTCATGCTGGTTTATCAATATTGTACTCAACGTAACAAGAATCCTTTACTTTACTTTGTTGGGGCTTCTTTACTTTTTGCTTTTGGATTTGGAGGCATTTCTCATTTGGTGGGACTGATAGAAATGCATAAAGGAATGAACCTCTTTTATTTATTTCTTATTGATATCGTTGTATCTTTTCTAGCATATGGTTTCACGAAGTTATTTATCAAGATAAAGCATGATAAAAGATCTGAAAAACAATAGAGCAGGCTGTTTTCCAACAGCCTGCTCTCTCATTATTCTGTAAGCCCTTCTATGTCAATGCTTTCTACTATACCAGTATTGTTATCACGAATATTTGCTTCAAGTGAAACATTGTCACCAGGTTGCAAGAATATGGAAAGTGGAGCCTTCCCGGAATTTACATTGTAAATTGTGGTGTCACCTTCAATCAAAAATTGGACAACTTGCCCACTATCTTGATTACTAACAAGTACACGTTCCACTTCTCCACTACGCTGCTCTAAGGTAGCATCTCCAGTAGAAGAGACATTACTCGGATCCTGAGCAAGAGCTAGGCGATAGGACTCTAAGGTTCCTCTAGCAGTATCTCCGAATACGACAAAATCTGAATCAGCTGCCTTAATGTAGGCATAGTGTTTAAATAAACCGTTTGGATCCAGTACATTTACAACCCATGTTGGGTCCCCATCAATATTGTAAAGTACAGGCATAGAACCGGTCCAATTCTTCTCAGGAAACTCTTTGTTTACGATTTCTTTTGCACCTTTACTATCCATTATCCCATTATTTTTCTCGCCATTGTAATAGGTAAGTTCTCCTGTACGAGCATGTATTAATGTATAACCTAAAGCAGAATCAATATTCTCTTTTGGTGAAGACATGTCAGTAAAGTAGTGCATTTCACCATTCTCATCAAAGATAGGTGTTACATTGCTCTCTGTGCCAGACCCATTGGGGATTTTTACATCCTTTTTACCAAAAATGGAGTTCAACCAACCATGTACATATTTACCAAAATATTCGTTCTCGTCAGAGGCCATTTCTGAACTAACAGAACCATCTATAAATTCAGGTGCTTCACTCGTTTTATACAATGTAACATCGCTAGTAACGGGATCGACAACAGCTACATTTAACTTTTCAACATTTGGTTTATTCGTAAGACCAATCGGTTTATAAAGGGTTTGGACATACCATGGCTTGCCATCCTCATCTACTTCAACCTGTGGATCTCCACTATGGATGTAGCTCGGATATGCTCCGTATACGGTACGCTTTACATTGTGGTTAAAAAAGCTTGAATGTGTGTATTTCATTTTACTTTCCACAAACTGTGGCTGGGCATTAATATCTGTAGCAGAAATTGTGAAATAGCCCTCCGTTTCCTTACCACGGAAATAACGCCAAAAATCGGTGAATTCCACTGGTGCAACAAAGACAATGTCATCCCCAATCTTCTGTACTTGCAACTTACCTAGATCGTAAAACTGCGTGTTTGGTACAACGCTCATCGCTTTCTGTACCTTATTCCGGGCAAATTCTGGGGATACTACAATAGGGGTAGCGTCCTTATCCAATGGTTTTGCCTCAGGTACTTCGTTTTTTGGAATAGAATCATGTGTGTCCTGTAAGCCAAAAATACCTAATACAAAGAAAGTAGGCACTGCCAAAATGGCTAGGATGATTATTGCCCCAGATACACTATCCAATTGCTTGCTAGACTTTGTGAATGGCTGGCTTGTCGTTAATGCATATAGTCCAACCATACCGGCAATCCCAAACACAATATTAGAAATTGTCATATTGGGAATAGTCATCGGCAGCATAATAAAGTATATGGTAACAGCCCCGATAATAAATAATACGATAAAAATTAGTAAAACTGCTTTTATTGTGGTCTTACGATGTTTTTTATTATTTATAACAAAAAACAGTGAAATAATTAGATACAATATGAATGAGAGTATCGTGGTGCTTAAGATCCCTGTCATGGTTTCAACTCCTATTAGTTTTCTCCTTATGTAATACGTTTGTAACAAGCAATAGTTTCATTCTAGGGCAATTTTATTTGAAAACATCTAGTTATATATTAGACTGAGTTTTATATACAATAAAAAATGAGGGATTAAATGAAACAAATATATAGCGATATTGTGCAATTTCGTGGAAGCCATTACGATTTTGGCTTTAATCAAGGAAGAGAATTAAAAGATTCTTTCACCTTACAAAATAGAAAAAAACAATGGAAAATACGTCGCCCGCGTTTTTCCATCTCTGAGGAAGAAGTAAAGAATGTTTTGCTTCCATTTGCACCGGCTATTTGGGAGGAGCTTCGCGGACTACAGGATGCTCTTGAATGGAAAATGGAGGATGTCTTGCAGGAGTTTGGTGGATACCGATTGGAATATATGAAAAGTGGGTGCTCTATTTTCACAGGAACTGATTACATGATAAGAAATTATGATTATCATCCAAAAACATATGAAGGCAGGTATACGATTTTTCAACCGAGTGACCAAGGTTATGCTGTGATCGGACCATCCCAACGTATTACTGGAAGAATGGATGGAATGAATGAAAAAGGCCTTGCGATGGGCTATAATTTTATGCATCGTAAAAAGCCTGGTGATGGCTTTATTTGTAATATGATAGGTAGGATTCTTTTGGAAACGTGTGCGGATGTTGAGCAGGCAATCTCATTATTAAAAGAAATACCGCACCGTCATTCTTTTAGTTATGTCCTATTGGATAAGGCTGGTGAAACCTATGTAGTGGAAGCCACACCTAGAGCAGTCGAAGTTCGCAGGTCAAATATATGTACGAACCATTTTGAAATCCAGAAAGAAGAAAATCGCCATCACCTGGATGATTCGTATAAACGTTATGCTGCAATCGAAAAACAGAAAGAAAATGTACTTGATGCTTATAAAGCATTTCGTATGTTAAACGATTCGGATAAAGGTGTGTTTTCCACAAAGTATAAGCAATGGGCAGGGACGATTCACACTTCTGCATATTTTCCCCAAGACGGAAAGGTATGGTTTGCACTAGGTGGAGACCGAGAACCGATGATTTTTGATTTCCAGAAATGGTTGGAAGGTGAAAAGATTCAAGTGAAGCGGATTTTAGGAGAGGTGGACACAGAATTGCCTTTCGTTCATATGGAGAAAAATGTACGTTAGCAGTAACTGAAGACAGGAACTATGGGATTGATGCTGCAACTTAATTTAACATCAAGGCAATTTGCAGAAATATGTTTAATTTGTGCGACTTTAAGGAATCATAATTTTAGACTTTATTTTTGTGGAAATGTAGTTATAATAGACTCAGAATGCATTATTATGTAGGAGGTTGCCGAATGAAATTATTTCAGGTCAGAAAAGGACAGTTCGTACATTATAATAACGAGCTACATAAAGTATATACGGTAAAACCAATGTTTAAGAAATCTGTCCATTTGTATCGTCTGAAAGATATGAAACAAATCCTGACGAAAGCAAGTGAAATTACACTTTACAGACCACAGCATAACGATACGTTCATCTTCTACGGTAAACGTTATACTGTAGACAAAGACCGTAAGCCAGAACCTGGCGATTATATCTTGATTATCAAACCTGCACCAGACTTCCTTGATCACTATTCATTAAATGAAATTGAAAAAGTGGACACTGTTGAGGATGGCAATGTGGTTACCACAAGAGATAATGGTGTAAAGCATAATGAGTATGTTGTCATGGTTCCTGGGAGAACTGATGCAAGCCAGGAGATTGCTTACTATGATAAAAATCTTGTGCCCGAAGCTCAGCAATTAGAGGATGAGTCCATCAGCTATTTAGCTGAAAGTGATAATTCCCTTAAACCAGTAGTCGGGGACATTTACATTGATGTCAAAAACAGTACGAAAGCAATGATCGTTGCAATGACAGAAGACGAAGTAGTATTTGGTCATGGTGTGCGTGTCCATGTTGCAGAATTGCTTGATGAGAACAACTTCACATTGGTTTATCGCTTTGAAGAAGACTTATAAAATCAGTAATTAAATAAAGCCGCATGAACTTAGGGGCCATCCCCTCTTGTTCATGCGGTTTTTTAGCTTCATTACAACATAGCTGCGGCTTTATATCCTAATATATTCAAAGGATCCTTGGAGCTTGAAAATGGTGGCGCATAACCTAATTCAAGCTCTTGTAAGTCGTATACAGTTAATTTACCTTTGATAGCTGTGGCTAATACAGCCAATCGTTTATCAGCACCAGCATATCCTACTACTTGTCCGCTATATAGCAAGCCAGTTACTTCATCAAATAAAATTTTAATCCAAAGCTTATCAGACCCAGGATAATAGCTAGCGTTTGAATGAGCCTGTAGGACAGCTTCTTTAAATGTGTAACCTGCCTGCTTCAAGGTAGTACTCGTATGCCCTGTAGATCCTAAGGTAAGGTCAAATGCCTTTAAAATACTCGTACCCATCGTTCCTTGGTAGGCAATCTTTTCGTTCGTTAAATGGCTTGCAATGATGAAAGCTTGCCTGTGTGCAGGCCATGCGAGTGCAACATGACGATCTGCTCCCGTTATGCTATCAAATGTTTCCACTACATCACCAAGTGCATAAATATCAGGATCGGACGTTTGCATAAATTCGTTAACTGCGATAGCTCCTGTATTACCGATCTTCAACTTAGAATCGACTGCAAGTTGCGTGTTCAGTCGTATACCAATTGCAAGGATGGTCATCTCGGCATCAATGGTACTTCCACTTTCTAGGTGAAGCTTTTTACCATCATTTGAAAAAGAAGAAAGCCCATCATCTAATTTAACATCTACGTTCTTTTCAGCTAGATGTGCGGAAACATGTTCTGCCAGGTCAATATCTACTAATTTTGCTACCTGATCGCCTCTATCAATGACCGTACAATGGATACCCCTAGCATGCAGGTTTTCCACCATTTCAAGCCCGATAAATCCACCACCGACTACAGCAGCTGTGGCTGGTTGGTGTCTTTCAATAAATTGATCAATGGTATCCATGTCTGAAATGGTGTGCAACGTGAAGGTTCGCTCATCGTTCATGCCATCAATCTCTGGG
This sequence comes from Oceanobacillus manasiensis, assembly GCF_000724085.1. Taxonomy (GTDB): domain Bacteria; phylum Bacillota; class Bacilli; order Bacillales; family Amphibacillaceae; genus Oceanobacillus_B; species Oceanobacillus_B manasiensis. The sequence continues at coordinate 65,053 of NZ_CCDL010000004.1, read as the reverse complement.
CATAAGGCATGTGCACCTGGTGAGAGAATAAGCTTGTCATATGACAAAGTTCCCTCTTGTATGGAATTAAATTGTTTTTGGAATGTAATTTGTTTTTGCTCCCGTGCAATTTTTGTAACTTCTGTTTCTGTATGAACATGAAGGCTAAATTTCTCTTCAAATTCCTCAGCTGGATAAAGTATGTCTTCCCGGCTATCAAGTACACCTCCGAGGTAATAAGGCATTCCGCAGTTAGAAAAAGAAACATAGCTTCCTTTTTCAAAAAGATGGATTTCGGCTTCTTTGTCGGTTCGCCTAATTTGGGCAGCTACCGTAGCGCCCCCGCCAACTCCACCGACAATAACTATTCTTTGCTTCAACGTCATTCCTCCTGCCTAAATTATTCCAAAAGAGTTCAATACGACAATAATAATCGTTAAAGGAACGAGCCAACGAATTAGCTGGAACCATAAAGTATAAACACCTGCTGATATATTATTTCCATAAAAGAATTCATTACGTACTAAACTTCTTTCCATCTTGAAGCCAATGAATAAAGCGATGAAAAGACACCCACCAGGTAACATAATGTTACTAACTAAAAAGTCTGTTGCATCAAAGACGGTTAAATGAAAGATTTTAAACTCTGATAAGTTACTTGATGACAAAGCTGCAGGGATGCCAGCTATAAAGATAAAAATGCCAGCGACCGATGCAACCTTTTTACGAGAACGCTGTTTCTTTTCGGAAAAAGCGGAAGTGATAATTTCCAGCATACTGAAGGAAGATGTCAGTACCGCAAATAAAAATAATAACAAGAACAAACTCAAGAATAGCTCACCAAACGGCATTTGTGAAAATGCTTCAGGTAAAACAATAAATAATAATCCCGGTCCTTCTGAAGGTTCTAGCCCAAAAGCGAACACTACGGGGAAAATAGCCAAGCCTGCTAAAAGGGATACGAAAATATTCATAATGGATACCATTCCTGCTGACATTGGCAGACTAACATCCTTTTTTAAATAGGAACTGTATGTAACCATGACAGATATCCCTACAGCAAGGGAGAAAAAAGATTGCCCAAGTGCATAAAGAATGCTACTTGCAGTTAGCTCGGAAAAGTCGGGTTTCAGGAAGAAGGTGATTCCTTCCATTGCGCCTTCAAATGTTAGTGCACGAATTACTAAAATAATAAAGAAAACGAAAAGGAGTGGCATTAATATTTTACTTGATTTCTCTATTCCATTTTTAATACCAAATGAAATCACAATGACATTAATCAACAGGAAAAGCGCGAGTCCTAGAATGGTGAAGAAGGGACTGCCAGTTATTGTTCCAAACAGTGCCGCGTAGTCCGCATTCTCTTTAATAATCATTCCAGGTATAGACATCAAACTATAAAGGAGTACCCAGCCACCAACCACGCTATAAAAGGATAAAAGCAGGAAAGCGCCAGCGACCCCCCATTTCCCAATAAAAGACCAGCCTGATCGTGGTGCCAGTATTTTGTACGCAGAGACAGCCTCTTTTTGTGCCCCGCGTCCGATCACAAACTCAGCAATTAGAATAGGAAGGCCGATAATTATAGTAAAGGCGATAAAGACGAGGAAAAATGCTCCTCCACCATTCATGCCGGTCATGTAAGGGAATTTCCAGATGGCACCAAGACCAATTGCAGCACCTGTTGAAGATAATATGAATCCAAGTTTTGTAGACCATTGTTCCGTTTTGTTACCCATCATATGCCTCTCTTTCGAACATCTAAGTTGTAAATTTTTATTCAGTATACCAGTTGCTATGTTTAATTAACAATTAAAGCTTTGTTCGAATGGACCATAGCTCTGGGAAGAAATAATGATCCAACACCTTTTTCAAATAACCAACACCTGAAGAACCTCCTGTGCCAGTCTTGTGTCCAATTATTCTTTCCACTGTCTTCATGTGGCGAAAACGCCATTGCTGAAACCAATCTTCAATATCGACGAGTTTTTCTGCTAGCTGATAAAGCTCCCAGTTAGTATCTACGTCTTGATAGACAGCCATCCATGCTGCTTCAACGGAGTCATCTTTCTCATATGTTTTGGAAAAATCTCTGGAAAGGACTTCAGGATTGATCTCAAAACCAGCACGAGATAGTGCCTCAATAGATACATCATAAAGTCCTGGAGCGTGGTAGGCTTCTTCCATAATAGTATGCACTTTTGGGTCTTTTTCATATATTTTTAGAATAAATGGCGTTTTGTAGCCAAGCACGAATTCGACAAGACGATATTGATAGGATTGAAAACCGGAGGCATTTCCTAGGTCATCACGGAATTCCATGTATTCAGCAGGGGTAAGGGTGGAAAGAACATCCCATGCTTGTATAATTTGTGCTTGGGTCTTAGAGACACGTGACAGCATCTTAAAAGAAGCTTGTAGTTCCCCGTTTTGAATCGCTGTAATCGCAGCCTGTGTTTCATGGATTATCAATTTAAGCCAAAGTTCACTTACTTGATGAATTACGATAAAAAGCATTTCATCATGATGATTAGATAGTCGCTTTTGACTATCCAGTAAGGTATCTAGCTGTAAGTAGTCGCCATAGGTCATCTTTTCCTTAAAATCGGTATGAATGCCTTTTTCTGTTTTAAAAGTATCGTTCGTCTTGTTGTCTTTCATTATTTGGTTCTCTCCTCTTTAGATAATGGTCTGATGACAGCACGTACCGGACTCCCGTCAGCTCCGTGAATGGCTAGTGGTAATGCAATAAGTTCGTATAAACCGGCTTCCACATTGTCTAGCATAATATTTTCTAAAATGTTAATGTCATGCTGGTATAGGGCATGATGTGTTGCAAGCTCCTTACTATCCGTATGATCTACTGAAGGAATATCTACCCCTAATAGCGTAACGCCTTTCTCCTGTAAATATGCTGCTATATCTGGTGCAATAGTAGGCATGGTGTCTGGAAAACGTTTTGGATTGTTGGGGAGGGATGTTTTTAACAAAACCCTCGTTCTTCCTTTCAACTCTGTCTGTTTTAACACCTCAAGATTTACCTCATCAGTATGACTCACATCTACGACGATTGCCTCCCCGATGTATCGCTCAAGGTCAAGCATGTCTATCGTATTTCCTTTTGAATCATAGTGAAAAGGTGCGTCTACATGTGTTCCTGTATGCAGACTGGCAGTCATTTGCCCGATGTTTACTGAGCCAGTCTCTTCCTTAGAAAAAGTTAGACTATATTGGAAAGGAGTATCACCAGGCCAGTGTGCCATGTCATTTGTAAGAGGTTGAGAGATATCAATCCAATTTGTCATTATGCAATCACTCCTCGCTTATTCTCATAGTTTTTATAGCTTCGTTCTTCCATAATCTTCTTTAGTTTTGCGACTACTTCCCACACTTCTTCATACGTATTATAAAGTGCAACAGGTGCCAGTCTGATGCCATTTGGATTACGAAAGTCTGGTATTACTCCATTGGCTTTTAATGCTTTACAAATTCGAGCAGCTTCTGGATGAATGAGAAAGACATGTCCACCACGCGATGTTTCGTCCTCGGGATTGGCGATCGTAAAGCCATGAGTAGAAAGCTCAGCTTTAATAAGCTCCATTAGGTATGCCGTTAATTGAAGCGATTTTTCTCTTATCTTATTGATTCCTGCTTCCTTAAACATTTCCAACGAACCAATTAATGGTGCGATGCTTAGCACATGTGGTGTTCCAATTTGGTAAGCACCAGCAGTAGAAGCTGGTGATAAAGTATGTTCCATATCAAACTGCTTATCTTTTGCAGAGCTGAACCATCCAGCAAGCCCTGGCTTTTTACCAAAATGCTTTTTGTTTACATAAAGACCGCCCACACTTCCTGGTCCACCATTTAAATGTTTATATGTACACCAGAATGCAAAGTCAACATCCCAATCAGATAAGTGATGTGGAATGGAGCCAATGGAATGGCATAGATCAAACCCGATCTTAATTCCACGTTTATGTGCTTCTTTCGTTAATGTGGGGATGTCTAAGAGCTGACCGCTTCTATAAAGCACACTTGGCAAGATAATGAGTGCAATATCCTCTGTCATCGCTTCTACTATGTCACTTGTGTCTAATGTGTTGCCATTGTTGCTCTTCACTTGAACAAGATGTTCTTCTGGGTCTAACCCTTTAAGTTCAAGCTGGCTTTTTATAGCATAAATATCAGATGGAAAATTTAATTCATCTGCCAAAATCTTTGTGCGTTTTCCTTCAGGGTGGAAGAAGGTAGCAGCTAATTGATGCAAATTGGTAGTCGTGGAACCTGTTACAATAACCTCATCTTCATCAGCTCCAACTAAAGGTGTAGAAAGTTTTCCTAACTTTTCAGATAAGTAATACCAAGGATGTTCTCCCTCTGTCCATCCATCAATGGCAAATTCCTTCCAAGAGGCCAATAAGGATAAGACGTTTTGCTCCGCACGTTTTGATAAAAGACCAAGGGAATTTCCGTCAAAATAAATGGTGTCTTTTTCTAGATAGAATTCTTTACGAAAACTTATTAATTCATCCTGCTGATCTAGTTCTACAGCATACGACTTTTCTATATTCACTTGTCCCGCCTCTTCCTATAAAAGTATTGTGTCTTCTATTCTAACAAAAGCTATCACTATATTTCATGATTTTTTAAAACATTAAGAGCAAATCGTTTTTTCAATCTTAGTAACTATAGTCTTGAGTAGCTACATACAAGGATTTCACTCTCTGAAACAGGTAGGTCTAGTTTTGGTTTACCAAAAATTGGACAGATAAAGGAAATACGTCATATGAAAATAATTTAGAAATAAAATGTATTGTGGAAGACAAAAAGGTTAGTGACCTAGTCGAGAGTATAACACTTATATGTGCTAACAGTTCACTGATTGACAAAAATGATTAAAGGAAGTGGTGGCTAATATGGTAAAGCTGGAAGCGGAAAAACTACAAAATTTTATTAATGGAAAGTGGCAAGAAGTTGATCGTTCAACAGCTGTTATAAATCCTGCTACAGGAGAAGCAATTGTCCAAGTACCATTATCTTCTGAAAAACATGTAGATGAAGCGGTTCTTGCAGCTAAAAAAGCCCAAAGAGAATGGGCTCATGTACCACCACCGCAGCGAGCTGAGGTTCTGTATCGTGTAGGTTATTTAATGAAAGAGAAAAAAGAGCGACTATCTCAGCTTTTGACAAAAGAAAACGGAAAAGTAATTGAGGAAGCACGAGGAGAAGTGCAAGAAGGAATTGATATGGCGTTCTACATGGCAGGTGAGGGAAGAAGGCTGTTTGGTCAGACAACACCTGCAGAACTCAGAGATAAATTCGCAATGAGCCAGCGGGTACCAGTCGGAGTAATAGGAATTATTACACCGTGGAATTTCCCTATTGCCATAGCTACGTGGAAGTCCTTTCCTGCGATCATTGCAGGCAATGCCGTCGTGTGGAAACCAGCGACAGAAACACCAATTATGGCTTTTGAACTTGCAAAAATTTTCGAGGAGGCTGGACTTCCCAAAGGTGTAATGAATGTAGTATTCGGTTCAGGTAGTGAAGTAGGGAATGCTCTGGTTCACCATGGTGATGTGCAGGTGATTTCTTTTACCGGCTCTAATGATACGGGGAGAGAAATTGCAGCTGCTTGTGGTCGACAATTAAAAAAAGTTTCTCTTGAAATGGGTGGAAAAAACGCTGTTATTGTTATGGATGACGCAGATATTGATCTTGCAGTAGAAGGCATATTATGGAGTGCTTTTGGTACAAGTGGACAGCGGTGTACTGCGTGTAGCAGAGTGATTGTACATGAGACAGTGAAAGTAGACTTAGAAGCACGACTGCTTACTAGGATGAAGGAGCTTACGATTGGAAATGGAGCAGATGAAACGATAAAGGTTGGACCTATTATTAATGAGGCCGGACTTGCGAAAATAGATTCATATATCAACATTGGAAAAGAAGAAGGAGCTAGATTACTGGCAGGAGGGCATGCATTAACAGATGGGGAGAAACAAAAAGGAAATTATTTTGCTCCTACACTGTTTACTGACGTCTCTTCTAATATGCGGATTGCGCAGGAAGAAATATTTGGACCTGTTGTGTCCTTAATTCCTATCAAAAACTTTGAGGAGGCAATCGAAGTTAACAATAGTGTAGCGTTTGGCCTATCAAGCAGTATTTTTACGAAAGATGTAAATCGTGTATTTCAGGCACAGCGTGACCTTGATACAGGCATTGTCTATGTGAACGCAGGGACCACTGGTGCAGAAATCCATTTGCCATTCGGTGGTACGAAGGGAACAGGTAATGGACATCGTGACTCAGGAGTACAGGCATTAGATGTTTTTACAGAATGGAAGGCTATTTACGTAGATTACAGTGGGAAACTCCAGCGGGCACAAATTGATGTTGAGTAAAGAGGACTTCGAAGGGGTGTGAAAGGTATGAAGGTAGGTGTGCTTGGAGCAGGATTAATGGGCAAGGAAGCTGCCCGTGATCTCGTAGCAAGTGACGGTGTTAGCGATGTTGGTTTAGCAGACATTCAATTCTCGTTAGCCGAAGATGTGTGTAATCAAATAGGCTCTTCGAAACTGAAAGCTTATCGGGTAAACGCTAAAGACGAGGAAGACCTAGCTGCATACATGTGCCAATTTGATGTTATCATTAACGCGCTATTTTACTCTTTTAATGAACAAGTAGCCAAAACCGCAATCAAAGTTGGTGTAAGTGCAGTTGATTTAGGTGGACATATTGGAAATATGACAAATGCAGTCTTGGCGCTAAGGGAAGAGGCTAAAGCTGCTGGTATTACAATCATTCCTGATCTCGGAGTTGCGCCAGGCATGATTAATATTCTATCAGGTTATGGAGCTGGAAAACTTGATAAGCTGCATACAATTAAACTTTATGTTGGTGGGATACCAGTTAAACCTGATCCTCCTCTAGAATACAACCATGTATTTTCAATGGAAGGAGTCTTAGATCATTATACAGACCCAGCTCTCGTCATCCGTAATGGCTTAAAACAGGAGGTCCCCTCCTTATCAGAAGTGGAAAGCATTTATTTTAATCGATTCGGTCCTTTGGAAGCGTTCCATACGTCTGGAGGGACCTCCACTTTATCCCTTACCTATCCTCATTTAAACACATTAGAATACAAAACAATTCGCTATCCGGGACATGCAGAGAAATTCAAACTACTAGTAGATTTAAATCTTACAAAAAAGAATTATAAAGTAGATGTGCACGGTAAACAGGTGAGCCCAAGAGAAGTACTATTAAAAGTCTTAAAGCCTATTGTAGATCTTAAGGATAAAAAAGACGCCGTGCTATTAAGAGTAATAGTATCAGGTGAGAAAGTTGGCAAAAAGACTACCTACCAGTACGAAATGACAACTTTTAAGGACGATAAGGTGAATATTACAGCCATGGCAAGAGCTACAGCTAATACTATATCAGTCGTGGCCCAAATGATTGGCGATAAAACGATAAGCCAGACTGGGGTATATCCACCCGAGCAGATAGTGCCAGGTGAAAAATATATGGTAGAAATGAAAAAACGTGGTGTACTGATAGATGAAGTTCAAGTGAGTGAATAATAGAGCGGAAGAAGAAGGTATGTGAGAGTGAGTATATCGCACTCAAAAGGAGAGTATCGCCCAAGAGAATGTGCGATAATCAGCAAGTCACCCTGAGTATGAACTCTATCTAACTCGCAAATTTTCTACCGTCAGAAAAAGCCTGTGTATTTAATACACAGGCTTTTTCGTCGGCGATCTCCACTTTGAGAGACTATTTTGCTGCTTTTTGTAGTTTGTTAATCATCTTTAGAGCGCGTCCTGTACCAATGGCCACAGACTCGAGTGGGTTTGGTGCAAGGTGTACGGGAACGATTAGTTCATTTGATAACCATTCCTGCATGCCTCTTAGCAATGCACCGCCGCCAGTAAGCACAATACCGTGATCAACAATATCCCCACTTAATTCAGGAGGACAGTTTTCAAGTGTAGCGCGAATGGTTTCTAGTATTGAATCTAGTGATTCTTTTAAAGCATAATGAATCTCTGTAGAAGTGATTATTACTGTTTTTGGAAGTCCTGATACCATATCTCGGCCACGAATTTCCATCGTTTCCTCATCATGATTCGGATGGGCATAGCCAATTTCCATTTTAACATTTTCGGCTGTACGCTCACCAATTAAGATATTATATTTCTTGCGGATATGGTGGATAATCTCTTCATCCATTTTGTCTCCGCCAGTGCGAACTGAATTACAAGATACAACTCCACCAAACGATATAATTCCTACTTCTGAGGTACCTCCACCAATGTCCACTACGACATTAGCAACAGGCTCGTCAACTGGAAGGTCAGATCCAATTGCCGCTGCTACAGGTTCTTCTATTAAATGTACCTGTTTCGCACCATAACTTGTAACAGCATTATGAATTGCACGACGTTCTACTGTTGTACTTCCTGATGGCGTACATACAACAACAATTGGTTTCCTCATAGACATGCCGATTTTCTTACTTACTTTTTTCAAAAACTCTTTTAGCATTTGAGCCGTTACATCATAATCCGCAATAACGCCATCTTTTAATGGGCGAATTGGAATGATATTTTGCGGTGTTTTACCAACCATTTGTTTTGCTTCGGTTCCTACCGCTACCACTTGCTTCGTATTAACATCAATTGCAACAACAGATGGTTCATTTAATACAATTCCTTTAGTCTTTGAATATATCAGTATATTTGCGGTACCTAAATCAATACCGATTTCTGCAGTAGATAACATATAATATCCTCCAATGATGACAATTTTCTCATACAGTCATTCTATTAAATAGTATACTTTCTGGGGGTAGTAATACAATGCACATATTTTGGCAATAGATTCTATTTGAGTTGTGACAAAAATAAACCATATTGTCAGGTGAAAGCAAGTAACATTTTCGTTACAAGTTATCAGAATTTGTAATAAAAAGACGCGGCTTTCAAGGGTGTCAATAGTCATTTAGTAGTAAAAATTTCCTTGTCACAGAACTTTTTCCTGTTTACCCGTTTTTAGGTCATATTAATCTTCTTTTCATTACAAGGGTTCTAAGGTTATTCGGCAAACTAATAAGTCTATATATCTACTTTGGCAAAGAATGCCACAAATATTACAAAAAAACCATGCTATGATAATCCTGCAAAACAAAACAAGCCAAAAGGAGAGTGTAGCAAGATGTTTAAGAAAGTAAGCATAGTTACAGCATTATCAGCTGCTTTATTATTTGGAGGAGCTTTTCAAAATTCTGTTGACGCACAAGCAAAGGATCTAAATCAGAATCATATATATAAAATCTACTATTCTATTAATGGGAATTGGGATAAAGTTTCTGATAATAATATCAATGAACTTGTAAATAAATATCTTTCAATGTTCCAACTTAACTGGAAAGACTTTAATTGGAATAAAATTCAAGTTGAACAAAAAGAAAATACAGGTTCTAAAGAAGAAGTAAAACAACCTGAGAATCAAGAAGAGCAACCAGCAAAAGAAGAAAAAGCTGACGAACCAAAAGAGCAAGTAGTAGAGAAAGAAGAACCAAAGCAAGAAGAATCAAAACAAGAAGAACCAAAACAAGAGCAAACTGAAGAAAAAACGCCAGTAGAAGAAGAACAACCGAAACAAGAGCAACCTAAGCAAGACGAACCAAAAGAAGAAAATACAGAAGCACCAGCACCACAACAACCAGTAGCAGAAGAGAATCAACAAGCTGAAGAGCAGCAAAACCAATCTTCAGAACTAAGCCAGTTTGAACAAGAAGTTGTAGAATTAACAAATCAAGAAAGAGCTAAACAAGGGCTTTCACCACTAAAAATTGATACAGAACTAAGCAAAGTTGCAAGAGAAAAATCACGTGATATGGCATCAAACGGCTACTTTGCCCACAACAGTCCGTCATACGGTTCTCCGTTTGATATGATGAAACAATTCGGAATTAGCTACAGCACTGCTGGTGAAAACATTGCTAAAGGTCAACGTACACCACAAGAAGTAGTAAATGCTTGGATGAACAGTGAAGGTCACCGTGCAAACATTATGAATGGTAACTTTACACACATCGGTGTTGGTTATGTAGAACAAGGTAACCACTGGACACAACAATTTATCGGAAAATAATATTTTTGTAAGGAGGCTGACTTAGGTTGGCCTCTTTTTTTTAGTTATAAATCATGGCCCCGTGTCAATCAACCACATAAGAAGTTCAATCGATCAAAACTCCATGTCAATCAACCATATAAGAGATCCAACCAACCACAGGCCAGCGCCGATCAACCCACACACAAATCAAAGACAGGTCATATCTCTATTAAGATTTCTGTTTATAATTCCATGTGTTTAGGGGAAAAACAGAAGGGAATGTATTTATAGATTACGGACAGGAGGATTCATGTATGGTACAAGGAACAGTGAATTGGAATACTGGGATGACACAAAAATGGCTGCAGGAGTATGTAGATGATTGGGTATCTTTTTACAGAAAACATACTTCAGAGGGGGAAGTTGCTTCATACATACCTGCGTTAGGTGAAGCGAATCAGGACCATCTCGGGATATCGATTATTGGCATGCATGGGATGAAAATTCGCTCTGGTGATGCTGATGTCCGGTTTACCATACAAAGTATTTCCAAAGTACTAAGCTTCATCGTCGCATGCATGGAAAGAGGAGTTGCCTATATGTTGGACAAGGTGGACGTGGAGCCAACGGGAGAGGCCTTCAATTCCATCATGCATTTGGAAATGAAGCCATTAAAAAAACCATTTAACCCACTAGTAAATGCAGGTGCCATTACAGTATCTTCTATGCTAGATGGGGAAACTTCAGAGGAAAAGCTGGAACCGCTGCTGACGTTATTAGAGGAAATACTTGGACATCGACCACCTATTAACGATGAGGTTTATCAGTCTGAACAGGAGTCTTCCATGCGTAACAGGGCAATTGGTTATTATTTATTAGAGACAGGCTTTTTAGATTCAGATCTTTCGGTTACACTTGATACTTACTTTAAACAGTGTTCTCTTGAGGTGTCTCTAGATGATTTAGCTCGGATTGGCCTTATTCTTGCAAATGATGGAAAAGATCCTGATTCAGAACAAGAGCTTATTCCGAGACAGGTTGCACGATTAGCGAAAGCGCTCATGTTAACATGTGGCATGTATGACGCTTCAGGGAAATTCGCAGCCTATGTCGGCATACCAGCTAAAAGTGGCGTGTCAGGAGGCATTATTGCCGTTTCTCCACCACGAGTAAGAAATGAACCCCTCCCGTTTATGGATGGTTGTGGCATCGCGGTTTATGGACCGGCATTGGATAGCAGAGGAAATAGTACAGCAGGAATTAGGCTACTTCGTCATATTGCAACACAGTGGGATTTAAGTATATTCTAGAGACAATAGTAGTAGGTAGGGGGCAAATCGATGTGTGGAAGGTACACGTTACTCGCGGATGAACTGGAAATTTTGCGATCGTTTGATTTGGAACAAAACAATATAAATGGGTTTGAACAAAGCTATAATATTGCACCTGGTCAAAAAGTATTAGCTATCATTCATGATGGAAAGAAAAAGCGTGCAGGTTTTTTACGATGGGGATTAGTGCCATCTTGGGCAAAAGATGAAAAGGTTGGCTATAAGATGATTAATGCGCGAAGTGAAACAGCACATGAAAAACCTAGCTTTAAAAAACTAATGGCCCAAAAACGTTGTCTCATTATTGCAGATAGCTTTTTTGAATGGCAAAAAACGAAAGAGGGAAAACAGCCGAAACGAATTCAATTGGCAGACCGGAAGCTATTTGCATTTGCTGGACTCTGGGACAGATGGGAGCAAGAGGAAAAAGAACTCTTCACCTGTACCATTTTAACTAAGGAAGCTAATCCTTTTATGCAGGATATTCATCATCGCATGCCCATTATCTTACCAAAAGAAAAGGAGACGGAATGGATACTTCCGCAAAAAGAGGAGCCTGCGGCTATGCATACATTTCTTGAGAACATTGATATAGATAACCTTAACGCCTATGATGTCTCCACCTATGTAAACACTGCAAAAAATAATGATGCCACCTGTATTGCACCACTAGCATAACGACAACCTATTATATAAAATTCGAGGTTGGGCCAAAAGTCACTTTTCCTACATGAAAATCCGAACTATTATGTAAATCCTATAATAAAGGATTGCTTAGTTCGGGTTATATTTTATTTAAGCGTAGGCAGTAAACGGAGACTCCGACGGGAAAAGCACGAGTCGAAGACCCCGCAGTGGTGCCCTTTCCACGAGGAGGCTGAGGCCGTGCCCGTGGAAAGCGGAGTGTTCTGCCGAAGTGATGCTAGAAAGTATTATTCGCATTGATGCATTGGTACTTTTAGTTATGTCCCAGCTTCTTCTTTCTGATTATCCTATCCAACCCGTGCTTTTCTTTCCTTATCTTGAAGTTTCTCCTCTTTAGCCACTTTTAGGAAACGCTTCGTCTCATAGACCACTACACCAGATAACCCAATTAAACCAATGAGGTTCGGTGCTGCCATTAGAGCATTCATTATGTCTGAGATGCCAAATACCACGCTGAGTTCTTCCATAGCGCCATACATTACTGCGGCAACAAAGACAATACGATAGTAAGGAATAGCCTTATCACTGAAAAGATAAGCAAAACATTTCTCTCCGTAGTATGACCAGCCTACTAGGGTAGAGAAGGCAAATAATACAATTCCGATCGTAACAATATATCCACCAGTACTACCAAGGAATGCAGAGAATGAAGCTGTTGTAAGGTCACCGCCTTCAAGCCCGCCTCCATACATATCTGCCATAACAATTGTAATCCCAGTAATGGAACAAACGATAATCGTATCAATAAAAACCTGGGTCATAGAAACAAGCGCCTGTCTGCCCGGTAAATCTGTTTTAGCTGCAGCGGCTGCTATAGGTGCAGATCCGAGACCCGCTTCATTGGAGAAAACTCCACGCGCTACACCATAACGAATAACTGTTCCTAGTATCCCGCCACCGAGTGCACTACCTGTAAATGCATCATTAAATATAAGACCTACCGCTTGTGGAACAAGATCAAAATTTAGAATCATAATAATAATTCCACCTAAAACATAGAAGGCTGCCATGATTGGCACAAAGAAAGAAGTAACTCTACCAATGCTTTTAATACCGCCTAGTATAACGAGACCGACTAAGAAAGTAAGTAAAATGCCAGTCACCCATGATGGAACATTAAAAGAATCGGACATTGCTTTTGAAACAGAATTTGATTGCACCATATTTCCGATCCCAAAAGCTGCACAGGACCCAAATATTGCAAAAAGAACACCAAGCCATTTGGCTTTTAGTCCTTTTTCCAAATAATACATAGGACCACCTGAGATTTCCCCCTTGCTGTTGACTTCACGGTATTTAACAGCCAGTATGGCCTCTGAATATTTTGTTGCCATACCTAGAAGCGCTGTGACCCACATCCATAACACAGCACCAGGGCCACCTAAAACAACGGCTGTTGCTACCCCAACGATATTCCCGGTTCCGATTGTTGCTGCCATGGCTGTTGTCAAAGCCTGATAATGACTGATATCGCCCTTTGATTCCTTATCCTGTCGCGCTGGACTAAAGGCTAACTTTAATGCATAGGGCAATGTTCGAAACTGTAAAAAACCTAAGCGTAAAGTTAGGTATAGACCGGCTCCCACGATCAATATAAGCATTGGTGGTCCCCATACTATGTCACTTATGAAGCCAATTACTTCCTCCATTTAAACCCCTCCCTTGTTATTTTATAATATTAAATATTATGAAAATTTTAGTCAAGCCTTTTTCTATAGATTTTTCACTAAACAGCTAACCATTGCTTCCTCCTTGGTAAGTTGCTTATAATAAAGATATTATTGGATAAGCTCTTAAAATATAAAAGTTTGGAAAAGCTAGAAAGAGCTTTGTTTATTACGCAGAAAAAGGAGAGAAAACAAAATGGGTAATCGTAAGCTTGTAGTTGGTGTATTAATTGGGGCACTTGTTGGAGGTGCCATCACGTTATTCGACAGAGAAACACGGAATTATTCCCGCATGAAGTTAACTAACATGAAATATGGTTCGCAATCTGTTTTGAGAAACCCCTCTGAAGCAGTTAGAAATGTAAGAAAAGCGTTTAATACATTTAATCAAAACTTTTCCACAGGAGCACAAAGCACTATTAATGCATTAGAGCAAGTGGAAGCAACATTAGATAAATATACAAATAAAAATCAAACAGACAGAATAGAGTAGGGATGACAGATTTAATAGGAGTGTGTATACGTGAGCAAAGTACTAAACTTTGTTAAAAAATTGTATGCCAAGCTTGAAGAGGTAGATGTTTTTGGTCTGGCTGCACAACTGGCATATTTTTTCCTGTTATCATTATTCCCTTTTCTATTGTTCCTTTTAACATTAGTCGGTTATTTACCTTTTGATAATTTGGCAATACTCGATATGATAAATACCTATGCACCTCCACAAATTGTAGACTTAATCACCACAAATGTTAGTGGGTTGCTTGAACAACAAAATGGAGGGTTATTGTCATTTGGGTTTATTGCAACGCTTTGGGCAGCGTCAAATGGAGTAAATGCTATCATGAGAGGTTTCAATGTTGCATACGGAGTGGAAGAAAACAGATCGTTTATTGTATCACGTCTTATTGCGATTGTTCTCACCGTTGCCATGGTCTTAGTTATTTCTATAGCATTTCTTTTACCTATCTTTGGACGAATGATCGGCATTTATCTATTTTCATTTGTTGGTCTATCAGAAGGGTTTCTTCTTGTTTGGCAAGGGCTACGCTGGATTCTTTCTTCCATTGTAATCTTTATCGTGCTGGTTGCGTTGTATAGGCTTGCACCAAATCTCAATGTTTTTTTAAAAAACACTGTATGGGGTGCTCTATTTGCTACTCTTTTATGGCAACTTGCTTCACTTGGGTTTTCGTATTATGTTAGCACAGCCGGAAATTACTCAGCAACTTATGGAAGTTTAGGAACGGTTATTGTACTTATGGTTTGGTTTTATCTTTCTGGTATTATCATTATGGCAGGTGGAATTCTGAACGCTGTTATAAGGGAATATAGGTTAAAGTCTTAATGACCATTCCAGAGAACGCATATGTATCATCAAAAATAAAAAATCAGCGAGGTCTATACGCCTCACTGATTTTTTATTTTGGTTAAAAACCTATCCCTATGCCAAACTAATATAAATAAATAAATAAATAAATTATCTGTAAATAAATTTTGAAATTATTTATACAAACTGTTACAATCATAATGTCATTTTTAAATATAACAAGAGGGGTGAAGGGTAGTGAAGAAAATATTGGTATTGCTTTCATTGGTTGCCATTGTAGCTTTTGTTAGTGCGTGTGGCGCTGAAGAAAATGAAGGTAACAGTAATAACGAAACAAGTGGGACAGATGAAAGATGGGCAGAAATCCAAGACGCTGGGGAAATTGTAGTCGGCACTTCCGGAACGTTAATGGCTGCTTCTTATTACGATGGAGAGGAAGAAAGTAAAGATCAGTTGACCGGATATGATGTGGAAGTAATGCGTGAAGTTGCCAAACGTCTAGATTTAGATGTTTCCTTTGAAATCATGGGAATTGATGGTATGCTTCCTGCTGTGAAAAGTGGACGTATTGATGTCGCAGCAAATGATGTGGAAGCAACAGATAAAAGAAAAAAAGAATTTAATTTTAGTGAGCCTTATAAATATTCGTATTCTACAATGGTTGTAAGGAAAGATGACAATTCTGGGATTTCTTCTTTAGAGGATCTTGAAGGGAAAGTCGCTGGTGGTGGTGCAACTACCATTTATAGCCAAATTGCAGAGCATTATGGAGCTGAAATTAAAACATATGGAAATGCACCAAATGAAGCATATTTACGTGACGTGGATAATGGTAGAACAGATGTTATTGTAAATGATTATTATCTTTCTAAGTTCGGAGTTGCAGGATTCCCAGACTTCGATATTCATTTACACCCAGACTTGAAATTCCACCCAACAGAACAAGCGGTGGTAATACCAAAGGATGCAGATACATTAACAGAAGAAATAAACAAGGCTCTTACAGAAATGCGTGAGGACGGTACACTGACGAAGCTAGCGGAAAAGTTTTATAACGAAGATGCTTCCCAGAAACCAGAAGAAGAAATTGAAGAACTTGAAGGGCTTGACCTATAAGTGGATTCCATTATAATGCTAGGCGTATTCGACTTCGGTGGATTATTTAATCCAGTGCTTGCATGGGAAAATCTTCCCTTTGTATTAGGCGGATTACCAGTGACCATGCTTATATCGATTGTGAGTATGGGAATGGGGCTCGTATTGGGTCTGTTTTTAGCGCTTGCACGAGGTTCCAAGCGATTCGTTTTACGCTGGCCAGCAAGGATTTATATCTCCTTTATGCGTGGAACCCCGATCCTGGTATTTCTCTTTATATTATATTTCGGTTTACCTGTAGTCGGGATAGAATTTACAGCATTAGTAGCAGCCTGCTTAGGCTTTGGTTTAAATAGTGCTGCATACATTGCAGAAATTGATCGCTCTTCGTTAAACAGTATCGATCACGGACAATGGGAATCAGCAAAAGCGCTTAATATGAGTTATTCTATGACATTACGGAAGGTTATCCTTCCACAGGCGACACGGATTGCAATACCACCACTTACGAATGTGTTTATGGATATTGTAAAGGCGACTTCCCTGGCTGCTGTCATTACAGTTCCTGAGCTGTTTCAAAAGACGCAAATTGTAGCCGGGAGAGAATTTGATGCAATGACTATGTACATTCTCGTTGCACTTATTTATTGGCCGGTATGTATCGTTATTTCCTTCTTTCAGGATCGCTTGGAAGAGCATTATAGCCGTTTCTTATAAAGTGAAACTTCAATCAATGGGGCTTTCAATATCCCCCCACTGATTGTTAGTTGAAGGAATTGGCATGTAAGTCCGTTTACTCTCACTAAAAACTAACTATTTCACTTCGTGTTTTGAAGCGCGAGACTTACGGACGGTTGCTCCGGGATAATAAGGATAATCATTATAAAATTTTAAAAAGCCAAATGGATTTTGTACTCCATTTGGCTTTTGTTCTTAACACTGCTAGGCTGCCATTACTTTCTTATCTCTTTTAAAATAAATGGCTGCAAGAATAAGAATGAGCATTACTCCAATCATGTAAAAGAAAGATACTCCTGGGAAGAGTTCTACATATAAGCCTCCTAAAAATGGCCCACTAATGCTGCCAAGACTAAAAGCTATTCCGATCATCAGGTTTCCTGCTGGTAGTAAATTACCCGGTAACAAATCTGTCATGTACGAAATACCTAATGAGAACAGCGATCCTACGAACATACCTGCCAATGTAAATAGGATGAATAGCGCAGTAACCGATGCCTCCATGTATGCTGCCATAACAAAGCACGCAATTCCTCCAGTAAGAACGAACAGTAATATTTTCCTTCTGCCAATTCGATCACTCAGTATACCGAGTGGAAGCTGTGTAATAAGACTTCCAATGGCAAAGCAAGGAATAAGTATGGATAGTATGTCGACATTATGGCCAATTCGTAAACCATAAATAGGGAAGATACTATGTAGCGTCGCTTCGAGAAATCCATAACCAAAACTAGGTAATAGGGCGACCCAGGCGATTTTTCCTGTTTGAATAAAGCGTTTGATCGAGCTTGAACCACTTCCAGAATCATAGTCTTCAGCAGGCCACATGTTTTTTACAAATAACATTAGTGACCAAACGATCATGCTTAAACCGGCCGACACAAAGAAAGGAAGAGTCTCATGGATGGAAAGCAATCTTGTCATTAGTGGACCGAGTGCAAAACCTAAACCAAAAAACATGCCATAATAAGCAATATTACGCCCTCTTGATTCTTTTGATGCTGTTGTGGTGATCCAAGTTTGGGTCCCAAAATGAAGCATTTGGTCTCCAATCCCAACCATCATCCTTAAAACAAACCAAAACCATAAAGACTGCCATAATGGAAACAATGCTAGGGAGGCAAATACAAGTAGTCCACCAATAACAATAATTGGTTTAAACCCAAGCTTCCTCATCGGCTTCTCCATGAACGGGGAGGCGATTAAAACACCGACATACAAACCAGTTGCGTGAAGTCCGTTGATGGTAGAAGAAATTTGATTTTGTTCTAAAATAATAGCCAAGAGAGGGAGTAACATTCCTTGAGAAAAGCCTGAGATGGTTACAAGTGCAATTAATATCCAAAATCTTGTTTTAGCTGATACCATAATGTTCTCCTTCATGTAGTTTCTCTTTATTCAATTTAATGGCTTTATTTGCAATCGTCAATCATAATGGGTTCCTACAGGTTAGAGAGTGTTCATTTTAGGAAATAGTATAAATAACAAAACATTAGGAGGGATTGAAATGATTTTTCAGCTTAAGGAAAATGGTATGAGAGCAGATCTTTCATATGGGGAACTTGATATATCAGGAAATGAGGATTATGGCTATCGTCCCTTTCAGTTAATGGTTGCTTCAATTGCTGGATGCAGTGCGTCTGTCTTCCAAAAAATCTTAGAGAAGCAACGAACGGAGATTGTGGATCTGCAAGTTCATGCGGAAGTAGAAAGAAACCCTGAGGAAGCAAACCGTATTGAAAAAATACTCCTTAAATACGTGATTAAGGGGCGTCGCCTTGACCCTGATAAGCTTTATAAGAACATGGAAGTTGCTCGAAGGAACTGTTCGATGATTCGTTCTGTTGAAAACAGTATTACTATTGAGGAACAAATCGATACAGTTGAATTAAGCTAAGCCAAAATAGAATAAGTATAAAATTCTCGTCTCGGAAAAAACTAGGGGAAAAAGAAGGGACATAAAAAGATGAAAAAGCGCAATGTTGGTTTCCTTTTAATCACCGTACTCGTGTTCACGTTTCTTTTTCCCGTTAGTAGTTTTAGTAAAGAAAAAAAGGATGACTTTGAAATTCCGAGTCATGTTTTAACCATTTCAAAAGAGAACACCTTTCCTAACGCTACAGAAGACCAAGAAGTCATTGAACCTAGCGATTTAACGAAAGAATTAATGGATGGGTTAAAGATGAAAATTGAAAATCCTGATTTAATTAAGCTGCTTAATGAATCCAATATTAAACCCTCGCCAATTGCACTAGGGTACCGTGGTATGGTTTTTATTGGAAGATGGCCACTGAATTATGAATCACTAGAGACAACAATCAACTGGGAGTACCAGCCCATTAATAAAAATGAAATAAACAATTTAGGTGGAGAAACGGCGCAGGAAATGAATTATGTGCAACAAGAACAGAGAGAAGTAAAAGGGGCTTTAACAAACAAAATCGCAAATCCAGATGATATCAAAAAAATGATGCTCATTAAATCCAAGGAAAAAACAAAACTCCCTTTAGCTTATCACACTGTTATAGGTGAAAATACAAAAAAAGATAACTCTTATGCAGTCCCAGCAGAAAAACATGCAACATTAAATTCTTACGCGCCAGCTGTCAATGAAAAAGGACAGGTTACATTTGGTGAGGTATATATTGAACTAAAAGGTTCAAAGAAGTCGATTGTAGTTAAAAATGTAACAAAACAAGGAATTGGTGCATGGATTCCCATTCAGGATCATGTCTCCTTCTCCTATAATGTGAAATAAGCTCGTGAACCCCGTGCGTTTCAACGGGGTTTTTTAGTTCTGGCGAAGAGACGCACCAATTTTGGAAAGGGCGCGCCATAATACAGAGGTGACGCGCCGTCAATTAAAAGTGACGCACCAACATCGACTCTGAAACCAAAACTATAATAAAACTCCTTGACAAACAACACTTCATTACTTTATCATAATAAAGTATTAAAGCGAATAAATAAATGATTTGGTATTAGAAAGAGGGGAAGAAAAATGGAATGGATTGTCGTATTATCTGTTCTCGTAATGACGATTTTAAGTCTTTTACGTGTTAATGTCATTATTGCTATTATTGCTGCAGCACTGACTGCGGGACTAATGGCTGGATTATCTATAGTGGACTCTATTGATATGCTTGTTTCAGGTATGGGCGGGGGAGCCAATACTGCACTAAGTTATATTTTACTCGGAGCATTTGCTGTAGCAATTAGCTATACAGGAATTACTACTATATTAGTAAATTTTTTAATTAAGATTTTAACTGGTAAAAAAACTATGATGCTGCTAGTTATAGCAGGTGTCGCATCTTTATCACAGAATTTAGTACCAGTGCATATTGCATTTATTCCTATATTAATTCCACCGTTACTAAAACTATTTGATAACATGCGAATGGATCGTCGTGCAGTGGCAACTGCGCTGACCTTCGGGTTAAAAGCACCATATATTCTAATTCCGGCAGGTTTTGGATTACTATTCCATGAAGCAATAGTAGAAGGAATGACGAAAAATGGCACGGATATCACAGTCAGTGAATCAGCGCTTTCTATGCTAATACCTGGATCGGGAATGATTGTTGGGTTACTTATTGCTATTTTCGTTTCTTACCGCAAGGACCGTGATATGCCAGAGGGAGCAGGTGGAGCAGAAACTTCTATTATTGCAGAGCAGGCAGAAGTGTCGTTCAATCGTAATCACGTCATGACTTTAATTGCTATAGCTGCTGCTTTAATTGTCCAGCTTCTTACCGAAAGCCTTATAGCTGGAGCATTAACTGGTTTAATACTTATGTTTTTACTATTGGCAGTACCTTTTAAAAACGGCGACAAGGTTATGTCAGAGGGAATTGCTATGATGGGTACTATCGCGATAGTGATGCTAGTTGCTTCAGGTTTTGGAAACATTCTTACAGAAACGGGAGCAGTTCAATCACTAGTTGAATCCACATCAGGGTTTCTTGATAACAGTAATCAAGCTCTAATTGCATTCATTTTACTTTTGGTAGGGTTACTTGTCACATTAGGAATCGGCTCATCCTTTGGAACTATCCCAATTCTTGCAGCTCTTTATGTGCCAATTTGTCTAGCAGCAGGGTTTTCACCAATGGCCACTGCGGCCTTGATAGGAACAGCAGGCGCACTGGGTGATGCTGGTTCTCCTGCGTCTGATAGTACGCTTGGACCTACTTCAGGCTTGAATGCTGACGGAAAACATAATCACATTTGGGATACGGTTGTACCTACCTTCTTACACTATAATATACCTTTATTCTTGTTTGGATGGATAGCGGCCATTATCTTATAAGAGACGTTTTTGCAAAAAACATGACGTATAAATAACTTGAATGAGGAAAAAGTAAGATAAAAACAGGTGGGTTGTTATGAAGAAACTAATAATGTTACTCATGGTTGCATTTCTTGCTTTTCCTCTTACACAAGTTTCCACTATCCATGCTGAAGGTTATGGTTGGGGATATAAGAAAAATAGTGACCATAAGCTTCCGTATATAGGAAAGTATGAGAGCATGCTCGAGCAATACGGAGCCTATTATGCAGATAAAACCGGACAAAAAAATATCTACCTAACCTTTGATAATGGTTACGAAGAAGGTTATACAGATGACATACTGGATGTCTTAAAGAAAAAGAAGGTTCCTGCTACATTTTTTGTTACAGGACATTATGTGAAAAGTGAACCTGAACTAGTTAAGCGTATGGTTGATGAGGGCCATATTATTGGGAATCATTCTTACCACCACCCTGATTTTTCAGTTATAAGCAAAGGTACAATTAAGAAAGAACTCGAAGAATTAGAGCAGGCAGTTGCCGAAGTATCCGATCAGGATAAACTAAAATATTTACGACCGCCTAGAGGAATATTTAATGAACAAACATTAAAATGGTCTTATGATCTTGGTTACATTCATGTGTTTTGGTCACTAGCTTTTATTGACTGGGAAACAAGTAAACAAAAAGGCTGGGAATATGCGTTTAATCAAATTATGAACCAAATTCATCCTGGTGCCATTGTACTGCTTCACACTGTCTCCTCTGATAATGCAGAAGCTCTAGAGCAGCTGATTACAGAGCTACACAAAGAAGGCTATGCATTTAGAAGTTTGGATGAACTTGTTTTGAAAGATAAGCTTCCTGGAGCAATATACGGATTTGAGTAAAACAATAGTGCTAATGTATTACAAAAGACTGGAGGGCAAACCTTCAGTCTTTTTCTGCAATATAATAGGTATTCCTTCCATTTTCTTTCGCCTTATACAAGGCGATGTCAGCTTGTTTTAAAATTCCCTTCGCTGTAATGTCCTTCTTAGATGCAATTGCAATCCCGATGCTTGTTGTAGTCTTAATTTGTCTCCCATTCACATGAGTTGGTTCCTGTACTTTATGATGAATTAAAGTTGCGAGGCTGATTGCAGTCCTTTCAATACCAGACGATAATTCTAGTAAAATGATGAACTCATCTCCACCGAACCGTGCAACAACATCAGAATTTCGTACACAGCTAGAAAGCTTGTTTGCAAAGTCTTTAATAACCGTATCACCAGCATCGTGTCCCATCGTGTCGTTAATGCCTTTAAAATGGTCAATATCCAGCATTAAAATAGCAAATTGCCTTTGTCTGTCTACTAAACCTTCTATTGCGTAATCTAAACGTGCATCAAAAAGTCTCCGGTTAGGTAGGTCAGTGAGTGGGTCATGTAGGGCAATGTATTTAAGCTTTTCTTCGTATTGTTTTTGTAAGGTAACATCCTTGAAAATGGCAAAGATACCTGTTGTTTCTCCATCCATAATAATGGGAGTGAATTTCGTAATGATCTCCATTTGGTTATGTGACTTATCATAGATTGTTAATTGTGATTCCTTTGCTCCTCGCTTTACGGCATGCTCAAACCCTTTAATGGCATTAGGTATGTCTCTCGGAATGACGTATTTATAAAAATTCTCTCCAATTAAATCCTTGTCTGTGTACCCAGTTATCTTCTCTACAGCAAGATTTTTAGAAAGGATCCGCCCCTTTAGATCAATGGAAAGTACTGCATCAAGATTGTATTCAAATAATGATTGGTACCTCTGTTGGTTCTGGAAAAGCAGGTTGCTTGATGTTTGGACCTCTTCTTGTGCTTTTTTTTGAATCGTAACATCCTTCACAATGGCAGCCAAGTGAGTACAAATACCAGCTTCATTATGAAGGGGAGTTATACGTGTTTCTGAATAAAAACGTTCCCCATTTGGAGAGAGAAAGGAATCTTCATACGTAATGGATGTGCCTATGTCCATTGCTCTTCGATACTCCTTGTTTAGGGATGATGCCATCTCTACAGAAAGGGTCTCATCGAGGGATTTGCCGATAGCTGCTTCCCCAATTCCTGTGTGATTTCTGGCTGTGTTATTTAAGAATTCATATTGAAAAACAGGTCCAGGCAAAACGTTCATCACAAAAACCATGTCTTGAATGCCCTCCATGAGGACGCGGTCAAATGAAATAGAAGGATATTGATTCATGGACTTATAATCTCCATTTTTATTAGGTTAACAGACAGTATGCCTATTTTATTTTTCTTCCCCATTCTATTATGGTTGATAGTCGCAAGGTACCTCATTTTTTAGCCTCTCTTCAATTACTGTGTTTCCATAATGCTTACACCTGACTGTTCCCTAAGTAAGTACTAGGGTCTCCTGTGAAAAAATCC
The DNA here is from genome assembly GCF_000724085.1 of Oceanobacillus manasiensis. GTDB lineage: Bacteria > Bacillota > Bacilli > Bacillales > Amphibacillaceae > Oceanobacillus_B > Oceanobacillus_B manasiensis. The sequence continues at coordinate 41,370 of NZ_CCDL010000004.1, read as the reverse complement.
GTTTCAGGTAACGCTTCTTTATTAGATTTTAACATTGTTAGCTTTTCTATAAGCGCGTGTAGTTTCTTTTCTTCTCCTGCATGAAACTGAATTCCATAGATAAAATAGGATTTTTTCGTCTCTTGTTGCCAAACTGGAGAGCCAATTAAAGAATAGGTTTCTTCCAATATAGTAAATGAAAACTCAAAAGCTATATCAGAAGGAACAGGTAAGCTAACAGATGTAACAATTTGTATTCCTCTTAATCCGATATCTTTTATTAGCATCCTTGCAGACCCTAATTCAATTTTTTGTTTGTTATATTTGGAGATGATCAATTTCCCTTTTAGCCAGTGGTTGAACTGGTAACGTGGGTATCCCCTTCTGTCATTTAATGGCATGCTTGGTTTTTGGCTTTCCTTTGGAAGAAGATAACCATTTTGTAACATACTTTCAAACTCTGATAATGGGACAGGTTTTGAAAAATAATAGCCTTGTATCAAGTCACAGTTTCTTTCTTTTAGAAAGTCATACTGTTCTTTTTCCTCTACACCCTCTGCCACGATACACATGCCAATTTCCTTAGCTAGATGCATTACAGCCGAAACGATAGCAGCATCTTTTTTGTTCGCAGAGGTAATGTTTTGGATGAAGATCTGATCAATTTTAATAATATCTGCCTCAAATTCATGCAAGTAATTTAATGAAGCGTAACCTGTTCCAAAATCATCAATTGCAATTTTTATCCCTAGATTACGGAGTTCCTCTAATGTCTTTAGTACACTAATGTCATTTTTAAGCAAGGAGCTTTCTGTTATCTCTATTTCCAGCATGGAAGCAGGGAGCTTGTATAAAGTAAGCTGGCCTTTTATTAATTCGACCAGTCCACGTTTTAGTAATCGTAAAGGTGAAAGGTTAATTGAAATTGGCATAACCGGGTATCCTGCATTTCTCCAGTGCCAGAGCTGGTCACATGTTTTTCTAATAACCCAGTCACTAATATGATGAATGAGATGATTTTCTTCAGCTAATGGAATAAATTCATTTGGTGAAACCATTCCCCAGTTGGGATGATTCCATCGTATTAACGCTTCCGCACCTTTTAATTGCCCAGTAGTGGCTTCCACTTTTGGCTGGTAATACAATTCAAATTCTTCATTTACTATAGCTCTTCGCATGTCTTTTTCCAACAGGAATTTTTTGTAAGAAGAAATGTCCCTAGAAAAAGAATAGAATTGGAAGTTGTTGCTACCTTGTTGTTTAGCATGGTATAGAGCGGAATAGGCATTTTCCAAGAGCCTTAGCTTACTCGTCCCGTCTTCTGGGTAAAAACTAATTCCGACACTTGTTGTTACATGTAACTCATAATCTTTTATCATTAAGGCTTTTCCAATTGATTGTATGGTTTGCTGAGCAAGGTCGAATACTTCTTCTTTTCCATTATAGTGTTGAAGGATCATAACAAAATCACTGTTATTTAACCTAGCAAGATATCCAGTTGATGGGATGAACTTTTGTAGACGTTCTGCAAGCTGCTGTATTACCATATCGCCGACTTGATAACCAAGTGAGTGGTTAATTACGTTAAATCTGTCCAGATCCAGATGGAGTATAGCGAAAGGATTTTCATCTTTTATAAGCTTGTCCACCGTCTCATGGAGGCTCTGTTGATTTGGTAAGCCAGTTATCTCATCATGTGTAGAAATATAACGCAGATGGTCTTGCATCTTTTTCTCTTCTGTAATATCCAACATAACACCAAATAAGTGTGTGATTTTTCCTTCATCATTTATCCATGGGAGTGTTTGGTCGTGAATCCATTTTATAGAGTTATCTCCACATACGATCTTATATTTATGTTTAATGGGTTTACCTTCCAAAAGCTGCTTTTGTTTTTCAAACGCTTTTTCCTGAAAATCAGGATGAACAAGCTGTTCCCAAATAGTTGGATCGTCATAGATCTTTTTTAATGGAATATGAAGTAAATCAACGAGTTGTTCAGAAGCCAGTGTGATCTTTTTTGTATCAAATTCTTTCATCCATATTCCCGCATCGAGATTATTAAACATGTGAACCATGCTATTTAATGTGTGTCGAAGTTCAATCTCTAGGTTTTTTTCTTCCGTATAGTCCATCACTACACCAGTAAGTTTCCAGGGGACATTATCTTTCCACATCAACTCTGCTTGTACCTTTAAATAGCGAAGCTTGTCCTCAATTTTTTGTTGGTGTATTCTACATTCTACTTTGTAAGATTTCCCCTCGTTTAAAGCCTTGTGAAACATAGAGCGGGTTTTCTCTCGGTCATCAGGATGAATATAATGCTGCAGTAATTTCTTCATTGTAATCTTTTCATTGTTACCCAATCCAAATATCTCATAAAAAGATGGGGAGCAGAAAAGCTCTTGCTCAGGTATTATATATTCCCAGCTCCCTACAGACGCTACTTTCTGCGCAGCAATGAGATGGGTTTTGTGTTTTTTCAATTCTTCCGCAAGTTCCTTGATTTCGCTCGTATCCTCAATAATGATATATACGCCATCTATTTTATCAGAACCCGAAATGGGAACGAAGGTTAGACATGCATGTATCTTTTCTTTTTTAGACTTACCTTCTATTACTATTTCGTGCCTTTCTGAATGTCCAAGAAGAGCTTGGTTAAAGGCGTGATAGAGGTTTTTTTTATATGAATCTGGTATCAAGTCCTTGAGATTTACTTTATCTACACAAGTAATGCCTAGAAACTTTCCGATGTTTTCTTTGTTTTGTGATAAAATCTCCCCTTGAGGTGAGAAAGCAATGATTAAGTCAGGATGGTGCATTGCAAGGGAAGCGTAATAATTAAGTAATTCCTGTTTTACGTTGGCATTTGCTTTGTTGTAAGATTCTGGGTTGGGTGGAATGGAGAACAAATTCCCCAAAGAATCTTTCTTATCAAAAGATGTCATATGCTAACCCCATTTTTCATGATTATTAACAATTAAGAACAGTATAATATACCCAAAATTAAATTGAAATAAAATTCTAGAAGCAAACTGAGAGTTGTTGAAAAATCGTTTAAATTTTTATAAAATTTTGATATGATAGGGAAAAATTAAGTAAGGAGAGAATTCCATGCAAAAAGAGGACTTAATCGCTCCAGAAATATATAACATTGTGATGGAAGTTGAACGTTTTGCAGAAGAAACAGACCGAACTGCTTTAATTTGGGAAAATGAAAATGGAGACCGAAAAGAGGTCACATATAATAAGTTAGTAGAGAATGCCAATAGAATTGGGAATGCTTTTTTGAACCAAGGACTTAAAAAAGGTGACAAGCTACTTGTAATGATTCCTAGGGTCGTGGACGCTTATGAAGTATATCTTGCTGCATTAAAAACAGGCATTATTATCATTCCTTGCTCTGAAATGTTAAAGGTTAATGACCTACAATATAGAGTTACCCATGCCGAGGTAAGCGGTATTGTTAGCTATCATCCTTTTGTCGGTCAATATGAAGGGATAGAACAATTATCATCTTTGAAACGTTTTGTAGTAGGAGAGCCAGCTGAAGGGTGGATGTACTTAGATGGATTGAAGGAAGAAGCATCTAATCAGCTTTCTATTTCAGCTACTTCTCGTGAGGACATTGCATTCTTACCATACACTTCCGGGACAACAGGAAATCCAAAAGGAGTTGTTCACACACATGGCTGGGGGTTCGCTCATTTAAAAACTGCTTCAGAAAACTGGCTTTGCATCGGAGAAGGAGATAAGGTTTGGGCTACTGCAGGCCCGGGGTGGCAAAAATGGACCTGGAGTCCATTTCTATCTGTCCTCGGTTCAGGAGCAACAGGGTTCATTTATCACGGAAAATTTGACGCGAAAAAATATTTGCAACTCCTAGAGGATAATGAGATTAACGTACTATGCTGTACACCAACAGAGTACCGTATGATGGCAAAGCTAGATAACCTTGATACATACCAGTTGCCAGCTCTACATAGTGCAGTTTCTGCTGGTGAGCCACTGAATGTGGAGGTTATCAATACATTTAAAAAACACTTCGATATCACGGTAAGAGACGGGTATGGCCAAACTGAAAATACACTATTACTTGGTGTTATGAAAGGCATGGAAGTAAAACCTGGATCGATGGGTAAACCTACGCCCGGTAATGAGGTAGAGATTATAGACGAGTCGGGAAATCCGGTCGGTGTGAATAAGGTAGGAGATATAGCCGTGAAACTAGACTGCCCTGCTTTATTCCGTGAATATTATAAGGATAGCGAGCGTACCAAAATGACACAACGCGGGGATTACTATGTAACAGGTGATCAAGCTTCCAAAGATGAAGATGGATACTTTTGGTTTGAAGGTCGTAGTGATGATATTATTATCAGCTCTGGATATACCATCGGGCCATTCGAAGTAGAGGACGCCTTAGTGAAACATCCATCTGTCCAGGAATGTGCCGTAGTCGCTAGCCCGCATGAAGATCGAGGAAGTATTGTTAAAGCTTTTGTTGTCTTGAGAGAGGGAATTAGTCCTGATGAAGCTTTAATTAAGGAGCTTCAGAATCATGTAAAGAGCTCGACTGCGCCATATAAGTATCCTAGGGAAATAGAGTTCATTAAAGAACTACCAAAAACAACATCAGGAAAGATTAGAAGGATTGAGCTACGTAACAAGGAAAAAGAAAAAGTGTAAAGTGAAGCTTCAATCAGTGTACGGTTAAACCAGGATAAAAAAGAATTATAGTGAAAGGGCGGACTTGGGTCCGCCTTTTTGTGTGGCTATAAGTTTGATCTCTGGGGTGTGAATCAACCAAGTGAGCGACACAATCTCCCCTATGGCCGTTTCGATCAACTAAACGAGTGCCCCGAATCATCCAACACTAACTTCTCCAAAAAAGTTAAAACAAAACACTTGAAAGTCAAAAAAGGTCAGAGTATAATATGAATCAAAGGTCAAATATAGTCAAAGTCAAATTTGATTAACATTTGATTCAAATGATCAAGGAGGAATGGAAAATGCTTTGTCAAAATTGTGGTGAAAACCAAGCAAATATAAATGTTGCAATGAAAATGAATAACGAGATGTCAGAATTGCACCTTTGTAACGATTGCTTTCAAGAAATCCAAGGACAAATGATGAATTCTAATGATTTCTTCTCTAACTCACCTTTTGGAAATGCAGAGCAAGCATTTTCTCAGCATTTTTCTCAAGGTAAAAGTAATAAAGCAGGTACGAAAACAAAAGAAAAAAACAATAAGCGTGGCAATGGCTTAATTGACCAATTGGCGAAAAACGTCACCCATGCTGCGAGAGCAGGCTTAATTGACCCTGTTATTGGACGAGACAATGAAGTAAAACGTGTAATTGAAACTTTAAATAGAAGAAATAAAAACAACCCTGTACTAATTGGGGAGCCCGGGGTTGGTAAAACAGCTATTGCTGAAGGATTAGCACTTAAAATAAGTGAAGGCGATGTTCCAGCCAAGTTAATAAATAAAGAAATTTATATGCTTGATGTAGCTTCCCTTGTAGCCAATACAGGGATGCGCGGACAGTTTGAGGAGCGAATGAAAAAACTTATTCAGGAGCTTCAAGAGCGCCAGGATGTTATTTTATTTGTCGATGAGATCCACCAAATTGTGGGTGCAGGAACAGCTGAAAGCTCCCAAATGGATGCAGGAAATATCCTTAAGCCAGCACTTGCAAGAGGCGAACTTCAGTTGGTTGGGGCAACTACTTTAAAAGAATACCGTCAAATTGAAAAAGATGCTGCATTGGAGCGTCGTTTACAACCGATTATTGTTAAGGAGCCATCTGCTGAAGAAGCAGTCCAAATTCTTCACGGAATTAAGGATCGCTATGAAGCATACCATGAGGTACGCTATTCAGATGAAGCGATTCGTGCCTTCGTATCATTATCAAACAGATATATTCAGGATCGTTTCCTTCCAGACAAAGCAATTGACTTAATGGATGAAGTAGGATCAAGGTTAAACCTTGCTAATGCTGAAAAGGACTCTAATTCCATTAATCAACGATTAGAAGAAATTATTAAAGAAAAAGAAGAAGCGGCTGAGAGAGAAGATTATGAAAAAGCAGCTAATTTACGTTATCAAGAAATTCAACTGCAAAAGCAATTAGAAAAAGCGAAAGATGAAGAACAGGTTATCGATGTAGACCTTTCTGATATTCAACTAATTGTGGAAGAAAAAACAGGCATTCCTGTAACCAAACTTGCTGCAGATGAGCAAACGAAAATGAAAAATATCGGCGAAAACCTTCGTGCCAAAGTTATAGGTCAAGATGAGGCTGTTGGCAAAGTGGCTAAAGCCATTCGCCGTAGCCGTGCTGGTTTGAAATCCAAACATCGCCCGATCGGTTCCTTCTTATTCGTTGGACCGACTGGTGTAGGGAAAACCGAATTAACAAAATCACTTGCTGAGGAACTATTTGGTTCTAAAGAATCGCTTATTCGCCTAGATATGAGTGAATACATGGAGAAACACGCAGTCTCCAAAATTATCGGATCTCCTCCAGGTTATGTTGGCCATGAAGAAGCAGGCCAGCTAACAGAACGTGTTCGGAGAAACCCATACTCTATTCTTTTACTTGATGAAATAGAAAAGGCTCACCCTGATGTGCAAAACATGTTCTTGCAGATTATGGAGGACGGCCATTTGACAGATTCACAAGGCCGAACAGTCAGCTTTAAAGAAACTGTCATAATTATGACAAGTAATGCTGGTACAGGAGTAAAAGAAGTAAGTGTTGGCTTTAATAGTAAACAGCACGAAGCAGTTTCTATTTTAGAAAATCTTGGTGCATACTTTAAACCAGAATTTCTTAACCGCTTTGACTCTATCATCCAATTCAATGAACTGGAAGAAGAACATCTATTAGAAATTGTTGATCTTATGATAAATGATCTACAAAAGAACATGGAAGAAAATAATATTAATATCACGATTTCTGATGATGCGAAACGTCATCTTGCTAAGCTTGGTTATGACCGTCGCTTTGGTGCACGTCCACTACGCAGAGTTATTCAAGACAAGATTGAAGACCAATTAACAGATTTAATTCTAGAAGAGGATTCAATTGAGCGTGTCGAAGTGAATGTGAAAGAGGAAGAAATAATCGTAGAGAAAGCATAAGTAATAAGGCGCTGGACAAAAAATGTTCAGCGCCTTTTTTTAGAATTCTTAATTACATAAAATGGAAGGCCATTGAATGGAGTCCGACCTTTCCCCATCTTGTTCCACTCATAAAATGAAACTTCAATAAGTGGGATTTTTAATATCCACCATTGATTGTTAGTTGAACGTTCGTTTACTTCCACTTATTACTGTTTCACTTCATGTTTTGAAGTGGAAGTATTACGGACCTTTGGACCGGGATAAATACTTCCCAATTGTTGAAAACTAACCCTATTACAATACAGAGGGTGTCTACATGCGTTGTCCTAAACGATTGAATTCCATTTTAATTATTACTGCTCAATTACTATTTATTTGTTTGCCTATCTCGGCCACAGCAACAGAAGGGCTTTTAAAGGTACACTTTCTTGATGTTGGACAAGGGGATAGTATTTTAATCAACACACCTTCAGGAAAAAACGTCCTGATTGACGGTGGCCCACCCGGATCAGGTAAAAAAATAATCGCCTATTTAAAGGAAAAAGAAATAGATAGCATTGACTTATTAATAACAACCCACCCAGATATTGACCATATTGGGGGTCTACCACAAGTATTAAAAAAGGTAAAAGTAAAACAGGTGCTTGATTCAGGCAAACTTCATACAACTCGAACTTACGCAAAATATATTCAGCAGATTATAAAACATGATATACCAGTAAGACTGGCTGAGAAAAATGAATTGGTTAGAATTGATCCCCTGTTAACGATACGCGTACTTAATACTTACGGAAAATCTAAGAATAACAATCAATCATCGATTGCGCTAAAAGTAACATATAACGAGGTCGACCTTTTGCTCATGAGTGATGTAGAAACGGAACAAGAAAAAGACTTTCTAGAAACGTATGATGTAAAAGCGGAAATTATAAAGGTTGCACATCACGGTTCCAATACAAGTTCTTCCCTTGATTTCTTAAAGGCAGTATCTCCTGAAACGGCAATTTTAACATATAGCATAGAGAATGATTATGGGCATCCTGTTGATCGTGTTATTCGCAATTTATACAAAGTGAAGTCACATATATACTCCACAGCTGTTTTTGGTGATTTAGAAATTAGGTCTGACGGAGAAAGTTATTTAGTGCTTCCAAGTAGAGAACCACTTTCTAACATAAGAAAAAGCGCAGGATAGTTATTTACAATTTAATACAAAAGTGATATCATAATGATACAAAACAGTGGGGATGGTGTATCTTATGATGAAAGAGAAAAATGCTTGGATGATGAATGGTTTTTTAGGTATTATTCTAATTGCTGCATTGCTTGCAGGAACAGTCTTTAGCTTTGTTGAGCAGCAATTTATTATCGGTGGAATCTGTCTTATTGCTGCGGTTACATTAGGAAGTGGAATTACACTCGTACAACCGAATCAGTCAGCAGTAGTAATTTTTCTCGGCAAATATATGGGGAGTATCCGTAAAGAGGGCATAGTCATTACGGTACCGTTTTCTGTAAGAAGAATGATTTCCCTACGTGTACGAAACTTTAACAGTAAACGCTTGAAGGTTAATGACGTAAATGGAAATCCGATAGAGATCGCGGCGGTTATTGTATTTAAAGTTACAGATGCTGCAAAGGCAGTATTTGATGTGGATCGCTATGAACAATTCGTAGAAATTCAAAGTGAAACAGCAATTCGTGCTGTTGCTACAAAATATCCTTATGATACATTTAAGGATGTCGAACTTACACTAAGAGGAAATGCAGAGGAAGTATCAACCGAGCTGACATCAGAATTACAGGATCGCTTGACCGTAGCTGGGGTAGAAGTAATCGAAGCAAGGCTTACCCACTTGGCTTATTCCACAGAAATCGCCCAAGCGATGCTACAAAGACAGCAGGCGAGTGCCATTATTGCGGCGCGGAAGCAGATTGTCGAAGGGGCTGTTGGGATGGTCCAAGATGCTATTTCTCAGCTGGAGAAAGATGGAGGAATGGAATTGGATGATGAAAGACGCGTATCCATGGCAAATAATTTACTTGTATCCATTGTTTCTGACCATGGTACCCAGCCGGTAGTCAATACTGGATCGTTATATCAGTAAATCTTTTAAGTAAAAGAGGGTTTCTATGCCTAAGAAGAAGAACTTTCCATTGAGAATTGATCCAAAGCTCTATGACATCTTGCAAACATGGGCCAAGGATGAATTTCGCAGTGTTAATAGCCACGTCGAGTTTTTGCTTCGGGAAGCAGCAAAAAAATCCGGGAGATTACCAAAAAGTGAAGATAAAAAAATAGGAGAAGATTAGACCTGTGCATTAAGAGTGCGCAGGTTTTTTTGTATTAAATGGCGGGCAGTCTTTTGTCGTGGTCCTCAGCATGGGGAGTGAATGGTGCGAGCGGTGGAGTGAATCGAGATCTCCACAAAGCGAATCGTCAGCATACTTCAAAGTGAAACGTCAGCACGGCAAAGCGAATCGTCAGCAACGCAAAGTGAATCGTCAACACGGCAAAGTGAATCGAGAGAGCATCAAAGTGAATCGAGAGAGCATCAAAGTGAATCGTTAGCAACGCAAAGTGAAACCACGACACCGCAAAGTGAAACCACAGCGCCCAAAAGTCAAACTCAGCACGGCAAAGTGAAACGTCAGCACCCCAAAGTGAAACCACAGCATCGCAAAGTTAATCTCCTCCTCACCCAAATCCCATCAAAAAAATAAAAACTCACCAAATACCTCTTGACTTTCTTGTTCGTTAGTTATATGGTTAGTTACATAAGTAATGAACCAAATAACGAAGGTGATGAGATGAAAAATAACTTAGATGAAACGAAGCCCATTTTCCTTCAGATAAAAGAACAATTGGAAGACTCTATTTTGAGTGACTCCATAAAAGCTGGAGAACGGGTTCCATCAACAAATGAATTTGCATCCTATTACCAGATCAATCCAGCAACAGCAGCCAAAGGGATTAATGAGTTGGTGATGGAAGAAATACTCTATAAGCGAAGAGGTGTAGGGATGTTTGTCACAGAAAATGCCAAACATATCTTGATTAAAAAGCGCAAGCAGACATTTTACGATCATTATATTCAACCATTGCGACAAGAAGCAGCTAAACTGCAAATTAGTAAAGAAGAATTACTTGAGATGATTCATAAGGGGGAAGAAATGGATGAAAATTGAGGTAAAAAATCTGACGAAGAAATATAAGGATAATTTAGCGCTAAACAACATTTCGTTCACATTAGAAGGTCCAAAGCTATACGGACTTTTAGGAAGAAACGGTGCAGGTAAAACAACGTTTATGGATATACTTGCTGGAAATATCCTGGCAAGTAAGGGAGAAATTTTAATTAACGGTGAAGTACCGTTTGATAATCAGAAATTGACTGAAACGGTTTGCCTTATTAAAGAGGGGCATAACTTCAAAAAAGATTTAAAAGTCAAAAATGTCCTCAAAATTTATTCGTATTTTTACCCCCTATGGGATCAAGAGTTGGCTGATGAGTTAATAGATTTTTACGATTTAAACAAAAATGCCAAAGTAAAGTCATTATCTAAAGGGATGGAATCTTCCCTTGGTATTATTGTTGGGCTTGCAAGCAAAGCACCCATTACTGTGTTTGATGAGCCATATATTGGACTTGATGCAGCAGCTAGGAAAAAATTCTACGAGCTGTTGTTAGAAGAATTTGAAACAGATAAACGGATGATCATCCTTTCCACGCATCTAATCGATGAGGTAAGTCTCATGTTTGAAGAGGTTTTAATTATCCAAAAAGGCACACTCGTCATGCAAGAGGAAGCGGAATATTTACGAAACAGTACTTGTGCTGTGACTGGGTCAGCAGAGGATGTCCAAACGTTTATTCAGAATAAAGAAGTAATCGAAACAAAAAAACTGGCAGGGGTAATGACTGCATATGTATATGGAGATGCATCTGAAGCCAAGGCACATGGACTTCAAGTCGAAAGTATTCCAATTCAAGAATTGATGATCTATCTAACCGAAGGAAAGAAGGGGGCATAACAATGGGTAGACAACTCCAAGGACTTTTATATTTTTTCACCTCCAATTTACGTTATTCTTTAATAATTTTTTGGACCATTTTAATGAGCATTCTTGTCGTAACCTTAACTATTTCTTATTTTCTTTTAAATGTAGATGGAGCTTTTATGGCGTTTTCCTTAACAGGGGCTATGTACGTCTACTGCGGTATCGTTGGTTTTATTACAGTTAAAGATATGATCCCTTTTTCTATTAAGGTGGGAGCTACAAGAAAAAATCTGTATGCAGGTCTGGCTCTTTTCTTTTTACTACTTTCTTTCTTTAAGGCAGTTGCTGGAACGGTTATTCAAGAGCTTGTTAACGGTATGAACGGGGTTTTTGGATTAAACAATTTTGAGTTTCTTCATTTAGCTGTATTTATAGAAAATAATTGGTATACAAGGGTAATGATTGATACAGCAATTATGTTCTTCTTCTTTACGTTAATGTTTCTTCTTGGGTTATTATTTTATCGTTTTGGTCTTGCTGGAGCAGGTTCTGTATTAGGCATTTTATTGGTAGGTTTACTGTTTTCCATTGCAAAAGGCTGGGCATGGGACTTTATGGTAGAAGTAGCGGAGAACTTTGATATGATGTTCTTTGTACAATTGACGATAATTAGCATCATTTTGTATGTCATATCCTTTTTCCTAGTACGACGCATAACAATTTAAGGTTCAATAAAAAAGGGGGTGCCCGGAAGCGAGGAATGAACTTATGGGCAACCCTTTTTTATCTATCTATTCTCACTACGTTGAAAGCTATAGACTGACAGAATTAGTAGCATTATACTCAAGGCTATGGTTACAAAAGCCGTGCCAAATAACTTGTCAGAAACCGTACCTGTTAACAATAGCTCTTGTATATAGGAAGACAGGTGCACAGGACTCCAGGTGAGTATATGTCCAAAAACTTGTGTTAGCAGACTTAGGAGCATGACAGATAATATGGTTAAAAACACAACGATACCAGGTTTCGTGACTAAGCTATTAAATAGAATGGCCACACTTATGACGAGTAACAACCATAAGCTGTAGAAGAGAATCGCTTTCAACCAAGTCGTAAATGCCAGGTTACCATATAAAAGGACCGTATAATACCACCCTGCAAATAACCCAATTGCGGAAGAACCCCCAATCAGCACGAATAACGAAGCCCATTTTGCAGTGATATAGTTAGTATAGGAAACTGGTTTAACTAGAATTAGTTCCGAAACTCCCGAGGATTTTTCACCCGCAACGGTTCCCATAGATAGAAATGCAATTAACAAAACGCCCAACGTACTGTATTGGCTTAGGCTCATCATAATAATTTCTGCTGGAGCATAATCACCCAATTCAATAACGGTTCCATCAGGAAATCCACCTGCTGCCTGGATGATCTCGGGTAGGTAATAAGTTGAAATCGGGTCCATAACGGCAAGGATTATAAATACGATGGGTACCCAAATCCATTTTTTATTTCGCCAGCTCTCCATCATTTCTTTTTGAAACATGGTAACCCATTGCATCATTGTCCCACCACCTTCATGAACATGTCTTCTAATGCAGCTTTATTTAAGGAAAATCCTGTGAGCGGCCAATTTTCTCCGCTAGCTTTTTCTAAAAGGATTTTTCTTAGTTGATATATTTCTTCTCCCGTTATCGACAGACAGTTTTGCTGTATATGCACATTAGTGACAGAAGGTAATTTCCTAATTTCCTCACCATAATGTTGCGAATCAAACTCATCCTGAAATTCTAGTTCGATAATGTCTGCTTGATATTTTGTTCTCAGTTCCTTCATCGTACCAGACTCGACAAGCTTTCCTTTATGAAGGAGAAGCATTTCGTCACTAATGGCATCCGCATCGCTTAAAATATGTGTGGAAAAAAGAATGGTCATACTCTGTTTTAACTCTTCCATTAACTTTAGTACATCCCTTCTCCCAATTGGATCAAGAGAAGATACTGGCTCATCAAGAATAAGGACCTTTGGTTGATGCAACATTGCCTGTGCGAGGCCAAGTCTTTGCTTCATCCCTCCAGAATAACCACTAATTCGTTTATTCTTCGCTTCTTCTATGCCAACTTTTTTAGCCATCATATCCGCAGCTTCGATCGCTTCCTTTTTAGATAGAAAAGATAGTTTTCCGCTATAAATTAGGAATTCACGACCTGTCATCCAATTATAGAAAACAGGGTATTGAGGTAGGTATCCAATATGCTTCCTGAAGTCTACTTTGTTCATGATATTATCAAATGTTACGGCTCCCTCTGTAGGGGAGAGAAGGCCTGAAAGAATTCGCAAAGTAGTTGTCTTACCTGCTCCATTAGGACCTATTAAAGCGATGCATTTACCTTCCGACAACGAAAAGCTTACGTCATGAACAGCAGTATGGGTTCCATACTTTTTCGTAACATGGTTAACGGTTAGTGTCCCCATCCTAGTCATTTCTCCTTCCAAATATAAAATAGGCGATCGGTCCAATAGTATTGAGCACAATGACAATGAAAAACCACATGCCTTTTGGCCCCTTAACATCATCTGCTTTAATTAAATCAATAAGTGCGATCACCATCAGTACAGCTTGGATAACGAGGAACGGGGCGAGGATTAACCAGTTAATATTTTGAAATAAATCATTCAAGATAAATCCCTCCTTTTTTTACTTTGTTAATAATAATGGAACACCTATAGCTAAAAGGATAATCCCAAGTAACATGATCCAAGATAAAGGCCGTGCCATATTTACTGTCCAGCCAATGCCAAATCGCTTTTCAAGGAATAAGGCAGGATCATTTTTATTAAAATAAAATTGGCCAAGCTTCCAATATCGATCATCATCTCTATCCACGTAGCTACTGTTATTTGCGACTTCTTTTCTGACACGACTGCCACCCTGACCGGTTGTGATAGAAAGAATAAGTGCAGCAATGATAATTACTCCAGAAAAGACGAGAGGAACACTAACTAAGAAATCTTGTTCCACTGGTTGGTAAAAGGAATATTGGATAAAAGAAAATAAAAGCGTTAAACCATAACTCGTTATCACGATGAATCCAGACCATCTTCTTCTGAAAACTCGATTTTGTTCTGCAGAAACCTGGGGGGTATCCACATCAATTTGTTGTTTTGCCTTGGTAATGATTGTATTAATAAATAAAAAGAGACAAGCATGGAATAATTGCATGATCGGCATCAACAAGATGACTCTATAAGAAGTATCTGCCGTGTTCGTTATATTACCGGAAAAGTCATACTGTATTGGGATCGTGTCAGGCAGCGTGTCGTAATAAATGAAAGATAAGACAGCAGTAATAAAAGCGATAATAAAAGAAGGAATAAACCATAGATTGCTAAATGCAAGCTTTTGTCTGCGAAAACCCAGGTCAATTGAAAGTTGTTGATTTTTATTTTTAACCCATCCTTCTTTTGCTTTTCGCTGCTTAACTTGCCGGTGAAAATACAAATATATGAAAAAACTGATTATGATATAGCCGACAATTATGGAGCTGAGTAATATGCTAAGCATAGTATCGCTATTGCTTTTGAGTCCGAACCAAATAAACAATATTGTTACAACCAGACTAACCAACCCAACAGCTACAGCATACTTTTTACGAAGATGCTTCATTTCGGTCGAATGGAAGATTTCCTCTGGAATAGACACACCAAAGCTCTCTGTTTTTCTCGTTAAATATGGAATGCAAATCATGATTAGAAATGAAGGAGCAAGGATGAAAAAGAATAATAGTAAACTTAGTGTCATTTTGCATCACCTTCTTTGTCTTTTTTAAATTCACTAAATAGTTCCTGGCATTGCTTTAAGAAGTCTTCCTCGGAAACCTGTCTACAAATGGATTCCGCAATAAAAGGCCGCAACTTTCTCTTCACTTTTTCCATATAAGTTGCATCTGCTTTTGAGACACCTTCGGGATGAATAACTACCCCTTTTTGTCGATGAATAAGGATAAACCCTTCTTGTTTTAGATGTTGATACGCTTTATTAACTGTATGGAGGTTAATTCCAATATCTGCTGCCATTGCTCTTACAGAAGGGAGAGGATCGCCAGGCAAAAGTTCTTTCTTCGCAATGCCTTCAATAATTTGGTGGATTAATTGTGTGTAAATAGGTTCTTCTGATTCAAAATCAAGGTGAATAAACATGACATCACGCTCTCTTTCTTTCATGTTCTAACTGTTATACTTATAATATAACAGATGTTTTTTAAGCGCAATAAAAAAATTAGGAAAGTTGATATCTTAAAATCATTCGTTCCGTTTTTCTGGCTAAACAATGTAAATAGCAGAGCATTTCGTTGATAAGAATATAAACAAAAATGCTTAGCAAAAATTATTTTTTCAACTAACGAATCGTATTCTTGAAGAATAGGCATAACTCCCTTGATCATGACAGATATTAAAGGTTATAGGAGGTAAATAAATGCCAAATGTTTTTGAAGCGATGTTAAACACATTAAAAATGTCTATTGACAATACGGATAAAAAAGAAAAAAAGGCTCCTTTACATACTGGAGAAGTAACTAATTGTTGGGTTTACTATACGATGTTACATGAATTTCTTAGGTATGAGGAAGTCGGTTTAAACACCACAACTGATGACGAGGTTAATGAAATGTTGAAAGATGCAATGAAAATGTGTAAACCTCAGTTAAAGCGCCTGGAAGAGTTTATGGTTGAAGAGGGGATACCATTACCAGGATTGCCTGGAAAAAAGCCAATTTCAAATGGAAATGACATTCCTTTAGGTGCTAAATTAACTGATGATGAATTAGCAAATGGAATCTCTTTAAAGGTTGCTGGTGCCATTATCCAATGTGCAACTGGACAAGCACAAGTTGTTCGAAATGATATCGGATATATATGGATTAAATTTCAGTTAGAAATGATTACATTCGGTACGACTCTAAAAGCGTTAATGCGCAAAAGAGGGTGGCTAAGAGTACCGCCACACTATTATCCTCCAGGTATGCCGGAGAAATAGTTTATTAAACCAACTCAATGCGCAAGAGTTGGTTTTCTTATTTCTTGCTCATATGCAGAGCTACCTGTTAGATGGTCAAGAAAAATCTCAAATAACACTTGCACATCTTATAGGTGGATGCCTTAAAGTAGTCACTATACTAGTAAATGGTTAGAACTAGGCTCATGTAAAAGACCATTAAAACAAAAAAGAAATCAAAGCGTTTAGCTTCGATTTCCTCTTTGAGAAAGCTGCTGATAAATTCGGTCTGCCTGCTTAAATTCCTTTTTGTAGAGAACTTCCTGTGTTTTTGAAAGGAATTTCTCATGCTGCATTTGCTTGCCGTTGTGCTTCATTAGAACACCTCCATGTATCATTAGAATCACCATGAAAAGATATTCTATACGCTTTATCTAAAATTAACCAACTTCCTCTTCAGTATGCTGCTGCTCGGCGCTTGCAAAAGTTTGGCAAGAAACGTAATGATCCTTGGAGATTAGGAACAAATTATATACCTCTTCCTGCTTATTTATCTCTTGGTACACTTCCGGATAAATGCTATTTGCCATGGTTGCATATGGAAGCTTTAATACGGCATGGAGAGATCGTTTGTTAGACTTTCTCACTTTCATAAATATTCCGTTCATATTATGATTTAGGAAAAGCTCATCAAAAAATTGCTCCTTCGCACGTTTGTTATAACCTTTTCCGAAATAAGGCTGGCCAATCCATGTTGCAAGAAACCCAAATCCATCCTGTATATCAAACAAGCTAATCGTACCAATTGGGTGATAATATTCATCTAAAATTGTACGAGAAATCAATTCTCCATTCTCTTCTGCTTCCATTGTTTGTTTTGTAAGGAAAAGAAATTCCTCGCTTGAGTATGCCTTATGTCTAACGTAGGGAAATACCTCCGGATGTTTAATAAGGTCAAATAATACGGGCGCTTCTTGTAGGTCACGCATTTTAAGCATAAAAAATACCCTCCTTATGGACAGGTGGGCATTCTAAATAACCATAAGGGAATTTAGTAAGTTGACCCACCCACGAATTTTTAGTTAACGTTCAACAAAAATTCGGGGTGGGAATCGAACCCACTAGAACCAGCAATGCTGGTGGCGCACCATTTGCCTTCCCTATTAATTTCTACGTTTTACTATAATCATTTCATCTCTTTCGTTATGTGAATTTCGATGCTTGATAGCATTATTTTACACAGTTTATTAGAGAAAGGGAATACCCTTTTTTATAAAACTTGCCGACAAATTTTTACATTAGATTTATATAAAAGACTGATTTTTTTACATCACTTCTGTAGAATGCTCAACTTAAATGAAGTTTACTGCAACATCAAAAAAAAGGCTTATTCCTCAATCTCGTTTATCGCTTCCCTCAGATGGGGATAGCTAAATTGAAAGCCGTGTGTTTGTGCCTTTTTTGGCAGGACGTATTGTCCTTTTGTAATAAGCTGGGCCATCTCCCCGATAACTAGATGAATCATGCTAGAGGGAACTGGAAACCAATAAGGTCTATGCATCACCGAAGCCACAATACGCATAAAGTCCTTATTGCGTTTAGGATTTGGTGCTGTAGCATTAACAGGCCCTTGTATCGTTTTTTCATTCAAGCAAAACTGAACTAATCGCACTACATCATGTATATGAATCCAAGAGAGCCATTGTTCCCCTGATCCGATTTTTCCGCCAGCAAATAGTTTTACTGGGAGACGCATTAGTGGAAATGCCCCTTCATTACCAAGGATAACACCAAATCGTAAGTATACAGTACGTATATTGAGTTGGTCTTCTACTTGTCTGGCTACTGTTTCCCACTCAAGGGCAACCTCTGCTAGGAAATCACACCCTGCTTCATTCGTAGCTTCCGTAAAAATTTTATCCTCTGAACTACCAAAATAACCAACAGCAGAACCACTAATAAATACATCAGGCTTTGTATCCATTTTACTCATCATTTCAACTAAAGATTGGGTAATTTCAATACGACTTTCTAAAATAGACTGTTTTTTATTTTTCGACCAATAACCGAAAAGGGATTCTCCTGCAAGATTTATAACTGCTTGAATGTGCGGTAGTAATGTTACATCATGATCATAACCGATGAATGTTGCAGAATCCGTATTTTGTTTATTTTCAGGGGAACGGGTGAGTATGTATGTGTGATGACCATTTTCATGTAGTGCTTTCGTGAGGTGCTTTCCCACAAACCCTGTTCCTCCAGTTATTAATATATCCATTCCCTACACCTACCTAATTCACAGATATTTATATATATTATAGGATATGCAAACTACCTTGTTTGAAAACACAGCATTTTTAATGGTAAATATTTTTTGAACTTCGGACGCGAACTTTTGCTCTATTTTTGCTAAAATATAAGAGAAGGGGTGAACCATCTTGAAAATTTCCCGAATCACCACACAGAAAAAAAGTAAAAGCAGATACAATATTTTTGTTGATGAAGGCGAAGGTGAAAAATACGGCTTCAGTGTCGATGAAGATATTTTAATTAAATTTGGTCTTCGTAAAAATGAAGAACTTGATGAAGCAGCAATGGAAAAGATCTTACAAAAAGATACTCTACATAAAATATATACCCAAGCCATCAACTTTTTAAGCTACCGAATGAGGACAAAAAAAGAAATACGTGATTTTCTAGTAAAAAAAGAAGCTGAGCCAGAGGTTATAGAAGAAATAATGGAGCGGCTGACAAGTGAAAAGCTAATCAATGATGAGCAATTTGCGGAGATGTTTGTGAGAACAAGAATGAACACATCGAGCAAAGGTCCAAATGTAATAAAAAGTGAGCTTATAGAAAAAGGAGTTGCAGCTAATATTGCAACAGAATCAGTGGCTGTCTTTTCCTATGAATTACAGTATGAAAAAGCGCTAAATTTGTTAGAGAAAAAGAGCAAGCATAAAAAGAATGTATCCTTTCGTAAACAACAGGAACAATGGCGAACTCAGCTGATGCAAAAAGGGTTCTCCCATGACGTAATCAACGAGGTACTAAATGAGGATGTAATAGAAAAAGATGAAGAGGCAGAACAGGAAGCATTAAAGACTCAAGCGGATAAACTAATTCGCAAATATGAAAAGAAATACAGTGACTTTGAGCTTAAAAATAAAGTGAAGGAAGGCTTATATCGTAAAGGTTTTCCTTTGGAAACTATTCAACAAGTGCTTGATGAACGGATAGATGTATAGCAAAGCTTTGTCCCGTCTTAACTGGCAGCAAGATCCTCACCTCAAGAGTGAGTGGGGGGGCAATCGCCAGTTAAGGTCCTATACGTTCAACTAACATTAGTTGTGGGAGAGAAAACCACCAAATGAAGTTTCACTTTATTTACATAAATAGATTTTAAAGCTATGATAATGGATGGCAAATGGGAGGGATTTTGATGAATACGAACTATAGATATAGCGATTACTCCATTGAGCAATTACGAGCGGAAATTGGCAAATTAAAGGAGAAAGCGCAAAAAGCGGAACAGCTTGGAAACATTTCAGAAGTAGCAGTAAATGAACGGAAAATGCAGGTGGCGCTTGCTTACACATTAAATCCGACAGATTTTGAATCTGAAAGGATTTATACATTAAAGACAGATCCGGGCTATACCTTTAAAATTCATTATATAAATGGTGTTTTCGCTTGGGGCAATCGTATAAATCTCCTTGGCGAGATGAATGAACAAGAAGAAGCCATACCTATTTCTTTATTAGGAGATCTTGTAAAAGAAAAGTGAATCGTCACGAGGTAGAAATGAATCGTGACGAGGCGAAAGTGAATCGTCACGGTGAAAAAATGAATCGTCGCAGGGTGAGAGTGAATCGTCGCAAGGAAAAAGTGAACCATCTCTTGAGCTAACATAAAAACAGCAGGTATCTCTACCTGCTGTTTTAAATGGGTGTTTCTTCAACATACAATTTACTTTGCAGTTTTCTTTCAGAAAAGATCCAGCCTGTGTAGGAACTCATAATGCGTTTATTGTCATCGATCTGCACAACCGCTACGAAAGGATAATGTCCTTTTGAACGATAGCGTAAATCAATGAAGCGCACTTCCGTAAAATCATCGAAGTCATTAATTTCCCAACGATAAACAGGGGAGAAGGATAGAAATGCTGAAATATTTTTATCCTCTTTTGCAATTTGCATGATTTCATTATCAGGTAATGGTATCTTTTTGAACTCATCCACTATTTCAATGTGTCCATTTTGCACACTGCCTACATAAAACCGATCTTTGGTCGTTACTGCAACACGCCAATAATTGTGTTTAAGGGTAGGTGATGTCGCAATTTGTTCCACGTCAGAATAAAAACCGTTTATTTTCTTTACGATCTCCCTCTTATCGTTATACCGTTTAATATAGTACAAAAAGATAACGGCATAAATAATTATCCAAGTAAATCCAGGATTTGCGCCTAATAACCATGCACCAATACCAGCAGCATGAAGTGCGAAGATATAAGGATCAAAAGTGTTAATAAACCCATGTGCTACCCATTTATTGGTAAAGGGTCGATATGCCTGTGTTCCGTAAGCGTTAAATATATCCACAAACACATGGAGGACTACAGCGATGAAAGTCCATAGCCATAGATGGAGAAAATTTACACTTGGAACAAACAAATAAATGATGCTTGCAATTAGAATTCCCCACATAATTACAGCAGGAATGGAATGGGTTGCACCCCGATGATGCCGAATATAAGTTGCATTATCACGCAATTTTAATACTGTATCAAAATCGGGCGCATGAGAACCGGCAATTGTTCCTACAAGCACCGCGTTAAATAGCAAAGGGTCTTGATGCACTGCAGGATCTAGCGTAGCTAATCCTCCTAGTGCAACACCCATTACTATATGGGTACCGGTATCCATAAAATAGGTCCTCCTTAATGGTTTGATCTTAATGAAATAGCTAGATCGTATGCTAAATTGGCATAATGTTTGCTTGCGTTTTTTTGACTAATTTATTGTATCATACAGGATGTGAATTTATGAAAAATATACAGTTACAGAATTTTAACATTTTTGGTTTTCAAAAAGATTTAATTGATTGGTATCAAGAATATAAACGTGACCTGCCTTGGCGAAAGGATCAGGATCCTTATAAAATTTGGGTTTCAGAAATTATGCTTCAGCAAACAAAGGTTGATACCGTCATCCCGTATTTTCATCGTTTTATCTCAAATTTTCCCACAGTCGAAGCTTTAGCAGCTGCCGATCAACAAGACGTACTTAAATCATGGGAAGGTTTAGGTTACTATTCCCGTGCTAGGAACTTACAAAACGCCGTAAGAGAAGTGGTAGCATCCTATAATGGCATTGTACCTATTAATCCAGAAGAACTGGGCTCATTAAAAGGAATTGGTCCATATACAAAAGGAGCTATCCTGTCTATTGCATATGACAAGCCTGAACCTGCAGTGGATGGGAATGTAATGCGGGTCTTTTCAAGAATATTTCATATTGAAGAGGACATTGCACTTCCCAAAACAAGGAAACTATTTGAGTCGTACGTGCGAGAAGTAATTGACCATGACGACCCATCCTCCTTTAATCAAGCAGTAATGGAGCTAGGGGCCATAATATGCACACCCAAGTCACCTGCTTGTATGCTTTGTCCAGTTCAAACGCACTGCAAGGCATATGCGGAGGGAGTGGAAGAGGACCTGCCTGTTAAGAAAAAGGCTAAAAAGCAAAGAAGAATACCGTATGTCGCTCTCCTGATTCAAACACCAGAAGGGGAATATGTGATTGAAAAGCGTCCAAGTAATGGCCTGCTTGCAGACCTATGGCAATTTCCGATGGTACCTATAGGTGAAATTGGTTATGACCATATTGAAAGTTGGTTCCATCAAGAATATGGTATATCTCTTCAAGTTAAGAACCATGCAGGAAAGCTGAAGCATGTATTTTCTCATCTTATTTGGGAAATCGAAATATATCATGCTGAAGCAGATATTAAGGAAATGAACGATCAAAGACTTAAGCTCGTTCCAAAAGAAACTGTGGCCGAATATCCGTTTCCTGTCTCCCATCAGAAAATGATGAACTATATGAAATGAAATTAAAGGCTGGGACATCGCTTATGATCGCTACGGAAAAGTACTACGCTTTCCAGAGTTGTCTTGTATGCCTTTCGTGTGTTTGCACTATGGAGGCATACAAGGCCCTTTACACTCCAGGGAGTCACTGTACCTCGAGCTAAATAGCGTACCAAGATCGAGAAGGATGTTTTTGCCCTTTGTAGTTTGGGTTGTCCCAGTCCTTTAATATAGAAGTTACTTTCAACAAGGCAAAGCTTAATCCCTTGTATGCATTTCTTTATTAATTTCATGAAGGATGGAAAGTCCTTCTGGATTTACATATGGTAAAAGCTGCGACAATGCATGCTGAAAATAGTTTAGTTCTTCATTGTTCCATTTTGTTTTACTCATCATTGTTAGTTCTGTGAAGTCTCTTCTTGTTGAATCCATCATCATTTCTCCTCTAAATGTGATTTCTCCCCATTAAGTTATGTAGAATACAGGTTTTTATTCATTGTTGGAATATATATCCATTTGATGATTTAATTGGATCAAATTAGTTCGGATAAGCTAACCGCATACGGGTTAAATTAGAAGTGCGGAGGTGATATTGATGGCTAAAAACCCAAACAAAACTACTTCAGGTACTAGCGTTCAGCACGTAAAACAACAGAACCAAAAAGCTTCTCAAGGTCAAGGGCAATTCGGAACTGAGTTTGCTTCCGAAACAAACGCTCAAGAAGTAAGAAAGCAGAACCAACAATCTGCACAAGGTCAAGGGAAATTTGGTACTGAGTTTGCTTCTGAAACAAACGCTCAGGAAGTAAGAAAACAGAACCAACAATCTCAGCAAAACAAAAAGTAAATATCTACCTCACAACATTTCAGAGAGCTTCCTTTAAAGGGAGCTCTCTTTATGTGTATTTCGAACCGTAAATCAGAGGGAAAGCTAGAAATTTAACTATTTTAGCCCTCTAATCAACCATGCCAGCTTGCGTCAGTCAACCACCGGAGCGAATGAATCAACCATGCGACTCTTTAATTAGTCACAGCAGCGCACCAAACAACAAAGAAGCCACTCTCGTCAATTTACGAGCGAACGTGAGTTATTCTAATTCATAAAGTACGTAATACTTTATATTTCATATAGTTGGCCTTATAATGAAATAAGGATTAATAACGGACTATTAGCGAAAGGAAGATAAGATGGTTGCTCCGAGTCCAGGTTCAAAGATGCAAATACAAAGCTACAAGCATAATGGACAACTTCACCGGGTTTGGGAAAACAGTCTTGTACTAAAAGGAACGGAATCAATTGTTATCGGAGCCAACGACAAAACGCAAGTAACGGAAAGTGATGGTAGATCATGGGTAACTAGGGAACCAGCAATTTGTTATTTTCATGCAAAGTATTGGTTTAATATCATCGGCATGCTACGTACAGATGGAATTTATTATTATTGCAATATTAGCTCCCCGTTCGTTTTTGATGAAGAAGCGCTCAAATACATTGATTACGACCTTGATGTCAAAGTATATCCGGACATGACCTATGATATTCTTGATGAAGATGAATATGATGACCATAGAATTCAAATGAATTATCCTAGGGTTTTAGATCGTATTCTCCATAACAACTTAGACTATTTACTTCGTTGGATCCGTCAAAGAAAAGGGCCTTTTTCTCCGGATTTTGTTGACGAATGGTATGAGAGGTATTTGACCTATCGGTGATGGATAGTATCCTTGTTACGTAACGTAGCAAGGCTTTTCCTTTTTTAACACGTTGAAAGAGTTATAGTGTATTTTTCTATTGGTAGGTTAAACTTAATTCGAGATCATAAAGGCCAACATACGCCCCAACGACATGTGAAAGTTAATAAGTACAACTATGATATTAAGGAAGATGTGAATATGAGCAGTATAAAGCAGTACATGCAATTTGTTAAACCATACACTTGGAAGATTATTTGGACGGTATTAGTTGGTGTGGTGAAATTCGGGATTCCTTTATTAATGCCACTTATTTTAAAGTATGTGATCGATAACATTATTAATGCTGATGCGATGAGTGCAGCCGAAAAGACGTCTCAATTACTTTGGCTAATGGGAATTTCCTTTCTGATTTTCTTAGTACTTCGTCCACCGATTGAATACATTCGACAATATCTGGCACAGTGGGTTGGAAACAAAATCCTATACGATATAAGAGATAGGTTGTTTGACCACATACAAAAACTGAGTCTTAGTTTTTATGCTAAGACAAAAACCGGGGAAATTATTTCCCGGGTAATACATGATGTCGAACAAACAAAAACCTTTGTACTTACAGGATTAATGAATATTTGGCTTGACCTTGTCACAATTTTAATTGCCATTATTATTATGCTAACAATGGATATTCCGTTGACGATTGTTGCAATTATCCTCTTTCCTTTATACGGATTCTCAATAAAATATTTCTACGCCAAACTGCGACGACTGACGAGAGATCGCTCCCAAGCACTAGCAGAAGTACAGGGTCATTTACATGAGCGGGTTCAGGGTGTTCCAGTAACGCGAAGCTTTGCATTAGAAGATTATGAACAGGAACAGTTCGAGACAAGAAATAACAATTTCCTAACGAAAGCTATTGATCATACAACCTGGAATGCGAAGACATTTGCTGTAACAAACACGATAACAGATTTGGCTCCATTACTCGTTATTGCCTATGCGGGATATCAGGTTATAAATGGGGATCTCACGATGGGTACTATGGTTGCATTTGTAGGTTATATGGAAAGAGTTTATAGCCCACTGCGTAGATTGATTAATTCATCAACCGTTCTCGTTCAATCTATTGCTTCCATTGATCGTGTGTTTGAATTTCTAAATGAAAAATATGATATAGAAGATAAACCAGATGCAAAACAACTTCAGCGTGTTGATGGAGAAGTTTCCTTTGAAAATGTTTCTTTTCGATATGAGGAAGAAGAAAACAAAGTGCTTAACAATGTAGATCTGCATGTGAAAAGTGGGGAAACAATAGCGTTTGTAGGTATGAGTGGGGGAGGCAAATCAACCTTAATTAGTCTTATACCACGTTTCTATGATGTAACAAATGGATCTATTAAAGTGGATGGATTAGATATTCGCGATGTGAAAGTAAGATCCCTGCGAAATAACATTGGGATGGTGTTACAGGATAATACGTTGTTTAGTGAATCAATTGCGATGAATATACGTATGGGAAAACCTGAGGCAACAGATGAAGAAGTCGTGGCAGCAGCGAAAGCAGCTAATGCTCATGAGTTTATTGAAGGATTGCCTGATGGCTACAAAACGTTAGTAGGTGAACGTGGAGTGAAGCTTTCAGGTGGGCAAAAACAACGTATAGCCATTGCACGTGTTTTCTTGAAAAATCCGCCAATCCTAATTTTTGATGAAGCCACTTCAGCACTTGACTTGGAAAGTGAGCATACAATCCAAGAGGCGCTTGAAAAGCTAGCATCAGACAGAACGACATTTATAGTCGCACACAGACTAGCCACCATCACACATGCAGACCGCATTGTGTTAATTGAAAATGGTGAAATAGTCGAAGATGGCCCACACAAAGAACTAATGGCCAAACAAGGCGCTTATTATAACCTTTATCAAGTCCAGCATTTAGATGATGACATCGAGCAAGAGAGTAAATAAAAGAGTATCATAAAGGGCTTTGAAATAAAAAATGCCGAATGCTTTTATAAGAAGCATTCGGCATTTTTTTATGTTAGAAGTTAGGATGCACTAATCAGCGAAGCGAAATATTTTCCGCAGCGATTTATTAGCCTTACTTATTCTTACTCATTGTTTCAAACGCATTTCCTACTGCTTTGATGGTTTCTTCAATATCTGCTTCAGTATGTGCAGTAGTTAAGAACCATGCCTCATATTTGGATGGGGCAAGATTAATTCCCTGCTCAAGCATCAAACGGAAGAAAGTTGCAAATGCTTCACCATCACTCGCTTCAGCTTGGTCATAGTTCGTTATTTCTCCACTTCCAAAATAAACGGTTAATGCCCCGCAAAGGCGGTTAACACTAATTGGAACACCATAATGTTCAGCTTGTTCTGTAATCCCTTTTTCAAGCAATGCACCAAGATTATCAAGCTTTTCATACGTTCCTTCCTCTTGCAATACTTCAAGACAAGCAATTCCTGATGCCATGGATGCAGGATTTCCTGCCATTGTGCCTGCTTGATATGCAGGGCCTAAAGGTGCTACCTGTTCCATGATGTCCATTCTTCCACCATATGCTCCAATAGGTAATCCACCACCAATTATTTTACCCATTGCTGTCATATCTGGTTCAATTCCATATACCTGTTGGGCGCTTCCATAGGTAAAACGAAATGCCGTGATTACTTCATCATAAATGACGAGTGCGCCTTTGTTATGGGTTAAGTCATTCACAGCTTGCAAGAAGCCTTCGTGTGGTTCTACGATACCAAAGTTCCCTACAATTGGTTCAACGAGAACGGCTGCAACTTCATCTCCCCATTTATCCAAAGCATCTTCAAATGCTTTTAGATCATTAAATGGCACCGTAATGACATCCTCAGCAACAGAACGTGGGATACCTGCTGAATCCGGGGTTCCTAGTGTTGCAGGGCCTGATCCTGCCTGCACCAATACAGCATCAAAATGACCATGATAACAACCAGCGAATTTTATCACTTTTGTTCTATCGGTATAAGCACGAGCTACACGAATGGTGGTCATAACCGCTTCCGTTCCAGAATTAACAAAGCGTACTTTCTCTAATGATGGGATTGCATCTTTTAGCATTTTTGCATACTGGTTTTCCAGTTTGGTTGGTGTACCATACAAAACACCAGTTGTGGCAGCATGTGCAATTGCCTTTGCAATGTGCGGGTGGGCATGTCCAGTAATAATCGGTCCATAAGCACCAAGATAATCGATATACTTGTTTCCGTCTACGTCCCAAAAATAAGCTCCTTGGCCACGCTCCATATAAACCGGTGCGCCACCGCCTACTGCTTTATAGGCACGGGAAGGGGAGTTCACCCCGCCAACAATATGCTGGAGTGCTTCTTCGTGTAATGCTTGAGATTTTGTGAAATGCATTGTTGTATTCCTCCTTTATGTTTACATGACCTTATTTAGCTTCGTTGTATAAATATTTCTAATGATAATGAAATTGATGAAATGTACTGCGAAATAGAGCAAATATACGAAAATACTAGGTAAAAGCACATTGGAAACCAGTATATTTTGTAATGCTTTAAATGCAAAACCAGCGTGGATAGCTGCTACCGAAAAAGGGAGAAAGAACAATAGAGCCAATTGTTTACCTGCTATTTTTTTCATTTCCTTGCTCGTTAATCCAATCCGATATAAGGAATAGTAATGTTTTAGATCCTTATCAATATCCTGATACATTCGGAAATATAAAATAGAACCTGCAGCTAAAAAGAATAAGACACTAATAAATATACCAAAAAAGAACAGATAAGACATAGTCTGTCTCATCATAAGATAGAAATCGGCTTGAGAATCTGCATAGGCGATTTCTGTATTAACCCGGTTCAATACATCCTCTGTCTCCGTAGCATAGTCAAAAGCATTAGGTATATGCATGACATAATTGTAACGTACACTGCTCGCATCTGCAGCTTGTATAAATTGCTCGTATCGTTTATCCGAGACTATTAACTGCACATTTGTACTGATGGAGGAACTTAAAGGGCTTGCTTCCCTATGAATTGCAAGATCAGTATTTGTCTGGCCAACTTTAATAGTTAAGGAATCGGGGACTTTTGCTGTAAATCTATTAACTAAATCTTGACTAAGTAAAATTGCCTCACTAAACTTTGGATGCCTTAACTTTTCCTCATCTTTTAGGTCCATCATTTTTTGGTAGTCGGAATAGGAATAAATCATAATGGGCGTGGTATCCCAATTTGGTGAATTTGACTCCATCTCAGCAGGTATGGTGCTTGCCAGCATAGACTCATATGGAATGAATTTATCTTGGAATTGAGCCTCAACATTTTCTATTGTTTTTTTAAAGTCTTCCAGGTTAGCATTTTCATTACTTATTAAGGATACAGCTTGTGGCACAAAACGTACTGTCTCTGCCTCAACCGATCTGAACAAATTAAACAAAACTCCGCTCGATGTAAAAGCTACTGCACTTAGAATCGTTACGATAAATAATATACGAGCATTTTCTTTCAATTTAAAAGCTAAATCGGAAATTGTTAATAGGTTCAAGTTTCGATATAAAAAGAACTTATTCTTTTTGAAAATACTGGTGGTAGCAATACTAAGCTGTGTAAAAAGAAAGTAAGTACCAGGAATGATGAATGCTAAAATAGGAAACATCCGTGCTCCAATGGTAGTAATATCAGCTGTATAGGCAAGATAGTAGGCATACAATACAGCCGCTAGAGCAAAGACGCTGATGAACCAAGAAAAAGTGGGTTTTCGATTTGATTTCGTAGACCCTCGGAAAACCTCCATTATAGAATTAGTTCTTAATGTCCATACAACAGCAAGGGTATTGAGCTCAAACATGACAAAAAATAAAATGATGGTTAGTCCAATGGCCCGCAAAGAAAGGTGAAACGGTAAAATGTCACCAATGCCAAGTATAGCGGAAAATACCATGAGAAAGAGCTTTGTTAAAAGTGCACCGACTGCTATTCCGGCTAATATGGCTGCAAGCCCAATCATTGTATTTTCCAGAATTAGCAACCTATTTAATTGTGATTTTTTAATCCCTAATGTAGTCAGTAGTCCATATTCTTTTTTACGGGATTTGACAAAGGTTCCTGTTGAATAAAGAACAAAGATAAACGAGAACCCATATATCATGACCTGTGAAGCGATAATTCCGGATTGAACCACATTATGAAACTCGTATTCGCGGATCGACGGGTGGAAAATGACAACTGCGTACATGAAAAAAACTGTGACAGCGAACATGCAGCTTAAAAAGTAGCTTACATAAGCTCTCGTATTTCGTTTTACATTATTTAAAGCGAATTGAATGAAAGTCATCCATATTTCCTCCGAGTAAGGATTGTACGTTTAAAATGTCTTGGAAAAAGCGCTGACGATTATCTCCCTTGTGAATTTCATTAAACATCCTTCCATCTTTAATGAATATCACCCTCCCGCAGAAGCTTGCTGCAAACGGATCATGGGTGAC
The DNA here is from genome assembly GCF_000724085.1 of Oceanobacillus manasiensis. Taxonomy (GTDB): domain Bacteria; phylum Bacillota; class Bacilli; order Bacillales; family Amphibacillaceae; genus Oceanobacillus_B; species Oceanobacillus_B manasiensis. Next base: position 11,975 of record NZ_CCDL010000004.1, on the reverse strand, counting down.
CATTATAGTAGTTGTTTTCTTTTCTTGATTAAGAAATTGGAGGGATTCCATCACTTGTCGAGAGGCCTTCGAGTCTAAATTTCCAGTCGGCTCATCTGCATAAATAATGGTGGGGTCATGTATAATTGCCCGGGCAATTGCCGCACGTTGTAGTTGACCACCAGACACTTCAAATATTCGCTTTTCTGTAATATCCTCAATTCCGAGCTGTTCTGTCACAAGCTTTAATCTTTTCGTCATTTCTTTTACCTTCCACTTATTTAACGTTAGTGGCAGCATAATATTTTCTCCAACTGTTAATGTCTCTAACAGATTATAATCTTGAAAGATAAACCCTGTTTCTTTCCGACGAAATGTTGCCAGTTTATTCTTCGTTAAATTGGTGACAGTAGTTTGGTTGATGGTAACTGCGCCAGAGGTAGGGGTATCGATAGTGGATAGCAAGTTAAGTAAGGTTGTTTTCCCACTACCGGAAGGGCCCATTATTCCAAGGAATTCCCCTTTGTCTACAGATAAATGAAATTGGTGGAGGGCCTCATGGTGTATCCCTCTTTTGCTCCCATATATTTTGGTGAGATTTGCTGCAGTTAATATAGGCATACATGTGGCCTCCTTGCTGTTAAGTTAGATTAGAAAAATCTTTACTCTATATTTTCTCATAACCCTTTTAAAATAAGTAATTATTTTAGAATAAAGTGACCTTACATTTTTGTAAGGTCACTACCGAAAAGTAATGGTTACTGTTGTTTCTTGATCTACTTTTGAGGTGATGGATAGGTCATGATCTAGTGCGTTACAAATTTCTTTCGATAGGTATAGCCCCATCCCTGTAGATTCTCTATGTTCTCTACCATTTAAGCCTGTAAAGAAAGGGTCAAATACACGGGAAATATCTTGCGGGGGAATCCCATATCCTGTGTCGCTAATTTTTAGAACTGTTTTACCAAAAGATACATCTGAGGTAAAGTGAATTTTATCTGAGTCATCCTTAGAATATTTAATAGCGTTGGTAAGGATCTGACTGATTACAAATCGGAACCATTTTTTATCTGTTGTTACTATAATCGATTCATCAATGGTAAGATCCGGAAAGACTTGATTACGAATGAAGCTCGACTTAAAATCCTTAATTACATCTCTCACTATTTCTTTAAGGGATACACGCTCAACATGGAAATCACGGTCAAATTTCTGTAGCCTTGATTGATATAAAGCAAGATCTAGTCCTTGCTGCAACCGTTCAAGTTCTTCCTGCATACTCTGGTGAAAATCCTCTGGTAGATTGTATTTCTCCTTTTGCATTGTAAGGTGCATGACGGAGACAGGTGTCTTCATTTGATGGATCCACTGCTGGATAAAGTGAAATTCCATTTCTTTTTGGTGCTTTAACTGCTCTACTTCGCTTACATACTGGTTTGTTTGCATTTCGTGCTGTCTTTTAACAATAGAAAGTAAGTTGTTAGGTGGAGAGGGCATTTCATTAACCGCATCGTCTTTTGATAAAATCGTATAATAGGCCTTAAATTTAAAAAAGCGAAAGCAAAGAAACAGCAAGAGACAAATTAAAGGGAGGATGAGTAAGTATATGGCCACATCCCATCTAAGGGTTGTTCCAATGATATATAAATAAAGCTGCACAATCCCGATTATGAGTAAACACTGTGATAGAAAGAAAAGGGTGAAAGGAATACTATCTTTCAGGAAATGTTTCATACTGAACCACTCCATGTATTAACCATTTTATAACCTGTGCCCCGGACAGTTTGTATACTGTTAATAATTCCGATATCCTCTAGCTTTTTACGTAGACGGGTCATATTTACTGATAAGGTGTTGTCATCAACAAATGTTTCATCATCCCATAAAACCTCTAATAGATTGGAGCGAGTAAGGACATGATTCAATTGTGTCATCAGTGTTTTTAATAGGATAAATTCATTCTTTGTTAGTAAGACGGTTTGTTCTTTAAAATGTGCTTCCATTGCAGTAAGATAAAGATAGAAGCCGTTTAGCTCTATGAAATCGGCTTGTTGCGTGTTTGCGTATTCCCCGTATGTCCTGCGCATAATGCTTTTTACCTTTGCTTGGACTACCTCAAAATCAAATGGCTTTGTTATGTAATCATCCCCACCATTTTCTATAGCCATTACTTGATCCATACCAGAATCTCTTGCTGATATGAAAACGATAGGGCAATTAGAGACATGACGTATTTTTCTGCACCAATAAAAACCGTCATAGCGCGGCAAATTAATGTCCAGTAGAACTAAATGGGGTGATAGCTTTTGAAATTCTTCCATTATTCCATCAAACGATTCCACAAGAAAGACCTCGTATTCATAGCGTTCTAAGTAATCCTTCAATAGATTAGCAATTTTAGGATCATCTTCAATAAGGTAAATTCTTTTCATAACGTCCACGACCTTTTTTGAAAAAATAATAAGCTTTATACGTTTAAGGACAGATACGGCCACGTCCAGCTTTTGCTCACTTTGTTACCTCTATCCTATCTTATCCACTAAAAAAAATAAATGACAAGCTTACTCGAAAGAAAGCATAGAATGAACGTAAAGTAATTATTCTCAAAAGGAGCTTCTATGAAAATTATTCCTTTTATTCTATTGGCTATTATTTGTACGATCATGCTTAAAGGGATTATTGATTTTATACGTGGAAAAAGAATGCAAACTGGAATGAGGGACAGTCGCTTTTCAACAGAGTTATTTTATGGACTTATCATTATTTATATTATGGTCATGATCGGCTTTGGCTTGATTTACTTTATGCTATCTTTCGAGGCGATTATTCTGGTGGAGAGCGGCGTACCACGAGAGGTGGGGACTATCGGATCCTTAATACATTCCATGTATTTTAGTGGGGTAACACTTCTTACAATTGGTTATGGCGATATTACACCTATTGGAATCGGCAGGGTTATTGCCTTAATTGAAGCCTTGATTGGTTATATTTTACCTGCTGCCTTTGTGATGCGGCTTGTACAACACGGACAGCGAAGTAGGGGGGAATGATATGATGTTCGAGTTATGCTATAGTGGAACCAGTACTTTTAGGAGGGATTCAGGTGACAGTTGAACTAGGAAAAGAAGTAGCAGACTTTACACTTAATGACCAGAATGGGGAAGAGGTTCAATTATCTAATTACAGAGGGAAGCATGTGGTCTTGTATTTTTATCCAAGAGATATGACTCCAGGGTGTACCACAGAGGCTTGCGATTTTCGTGATAACCATAAAAGCTTTGAAGAATTGGATGCCGTTATTATTGGTGTAAGCCCAGATCCAGTAGATTCCCACCAAAAATTTATTAATAAGCATGATTTACCGTTTGTTCTTTTAGCAGATGAGGAACACAAGGTAGCAGAACAGTTTGATGTGTGGAAGCTGAAAAAGAACTTTGGTAAAGAGTATTATGGCGTAGAGCGGTCTACTTTCATTCTTGATAAAGAAGGAAAATTAGTTAAGGAATATCGCAAGGTCCGTGTTGATGGCCATGTGGAAGAGGCATTGGAATATTTAAAAGAGAATGGGTAAGGTCATAGTCTCTGTTTGAGGCTTTGTTGGAAACAACTGACAATAGCAAAATGCTATTAAATGTTATGACTCCTGCACAACGAGTAGGGAGTACGGAAATAGTAATAATTCCAAATAACAAAAAGAGCTTGGACTAGATCCAAGCTCTTTTACTATGTTTATATGGTTATTCTATACCCAAACGTTATTTAAAAATTTTCTTTACTAAAGCTAACTAGCCACCAAACTGTTTTAAATGATGGTCAAGATGCTTATAAATTCCTTTTCCCCATTGCTCTGAGGTAAGTTTACCGAAAAAAGGATGTGGATGGGTTGTGCACATCTCTGGGCCATTATTTTGGAATGTTAAGATCTTTTGTTTTAGTTTTTCCTTCTCTGTTTCAAATTCCTTTTCCTCTACAATCAACATGGTTGGGATCGTGGACATATTTTGAGGTAGTGGCTTGTCATTATAAAAAATTGGTTTTGCAGATCTTCCAATTAATATTCCTAACCAACCTCTCGAAGGAAATGCGTTTCCCATTGCAATGTCTTGGAAGGATGAGCAATGTGCTAGCATTTGGGCAACATCCATTTTGCCCCATTGTGGTTTAGAATGTAGACTTAATTTGTCAATCCGGTTTAAAATTTCCTCTGCATGCAATTGATTAAAAATATCTTTCATTTATTTCTCCCCCTTGTTCATATAGGTTACCATGTTTCTTTGAGTAATAGTTGAACTATTCTGACTGGTGTTTGAATAAGCCTTCCTTCTATTAGTTATGTAATAAAAGGATTCATACTACCTATCATAAATACTCCATTAAAAATGTTCTATAGCTCCGTGTTTTTGAATAGATTTGAAACAAGCAGGGTTATTAAATCTATTGAAATTTGAGGTGGGAGTATGGAGCTTCAGCGATATGAGAGTAGAATCAGTAAACCGAGTACAGAAAAGAAGCGAGTGTATAGTCTAGTGAAACGAATGCTGGATGTCCTTATGAGCTTTATCCTATTAATTCTCTTTGCCCCGCTCATGTTGATAATTGCCAAAGTTATTCATAATAAAGAAGGTAGTCCAGTAATAGCCAGGTCTTGGAGAGTAGGGGTAAAAGAGCGACCTTTCCTTCTCTACGAATTCCGCACTTTTTCAATACCTTCCCGTGTCATTACAGCCTTTCCCAAGCCTGCTAGTATTTCGAGATCACAATACAAACGGCAGCAATTAATGAGAGAAAAGCAACAACAGGTCCTTACACCAATAGGGAAAGTGCTGAGGAAATATAAGCTTCATAAATTACCACTACTATGGAATGTGTTTAAAGGGGATATGAGTTTTGTTGGTCCTATTCCAGTCGATAAAGAAACAGTCTTAACCTATGACCAGTATGAATATCGGCGCATGATGATGAAGCCTGGGATAATTGGATTTACGAGAGTGTATACTCCCGGTCTTCGTAAGGATTTAAAGATTGAACAGGATCTCTACTATATGAAATACAGGTCATTGAAGATGGACTTGATTATTTTTTTACGCGCTATACGACGTCTATTAAAAAATACCACTGCCAAATAGTGTTCAATAAGTCAAAAAAGTTTTACTATAAATGAAAGAACATATTTGGGGGAAAAGTGATGATTTTATTTTCAGGTAAGATTGAGGACTATCTTCAAAGAAAGTTAATAGAGGAAAATCCAACACAACAGTTTATCTTTTGTGCAAATATGGAAGAGGCGAGAAAAGCCCTTTCGCTAGCTGAAATCCTTGTCACATACGGGGAGGATCTTACAGATGAACTAATAGAGGAAGCAGTATCACTAAAATGGATTATGGTCTTGTCTGCAGGTATGGAAAAAATGCCTTTTGAGGCAATCAAGCAGCGGGATATTTTGGTGACTAATGCGCGAGGAATTCATCGTATTCCCATGGCAGAATATGCGATTTCTATGATTCTACAGGTTTACCGACAAACGAAGAAGCTTATTGAACATGAAAAAGCGCATGAATGGGCTAAGCATCTCCCGATGGAAGAGCTTCATGGGAAAACCATGCTTATTCTTGGAGCAGGAGCTATAGGACAAGAAGTCGCAAGAGTGGCAAAAGCTTTCCACGTAAAAACGCTTGGAGTATCTAGAAGTGGACGTTCTTTAGACTATTTCGATGAGGTCTATCAAATGGAAGCATTCCAATCTCTTCTTCCACAGGCAGATATTTTTATTTCTATTTTACCTAGTACGAAAGAAACACAAGGCATGTTACAGTACGGACATCTAGAAGCATTACCGAACCACGCTTTATTCCTTAATATGGGAAGAGGGGATGTTATAGATTTTACAGATATTATTCGGGCAGTCAATGAAGGGCAAATCGCACATGCGGTATTAGATGTGTTTGAACAAGAGCCGTTGCCGGCAGACAATCCTTTATGGGACAACGACGCTATTACATTAACACCACATATATCTGCCAGTACTAAACATTACGATCCAAGGGCTCTAGAAATTTTCCAAAAGAATCTTCTCATATATAATAAAGATAAGAAGGATTATGTGAATGAAATAGATGTTACGAGGGGGTATTAAACATGCGAATTTATACACGATCAGGTGATAAGGGGCAAACTTCTTTAATTTACGGAAAGCGAGTAGCAAAGAATGATCTGCGAGTAGAAGCTTACGGAACTTGTGATGAGACAAACTCTATGATTGGTCTTGGACTAAGCTTTCTAGATGGGGAGGAGTTTGCAGGGAAAGATACTTTTCTACAAAGAATGCAACGTGTCCAAACAATTCTATTTCATGTAGGAGCAGAACTAGCAACACCAGCAGATAAAGAAGTAACATGGAAACTCAAGCCAGAACATATTGAGGAGCTGGAGAAGGAAATTGATGAGTGGGACGCAGATCTTGAGCCATTAAAGAATTTCATCCTTCCATCAGGCCACCGTTCTGCAAGTGCCTTGCATGCAGCTCGAACCGTGGCACGACGTGCAGAAAGAACAGCTATCGGCGTGGATGATGTGAACCCGTTAGTGGTCTCCTACTTGAATCGTCTTTCTGACTATCTTTTTGTAGCTGCACGCTTTGTAAACAAGCAGCTTGGCTGCGCAGAATCGCATTTGAGGGTGGATGTATAATACTAGGCGCCCATATATAGACACGTTCAGCTTTGCATTTTTTGTACAAGTAGTTATATTTAATTAGGTGTTTTCATATACTTTTATTGACAGGATTGAGCATGAGAGCGTACACTATTTATAAAGATTATAAACTAATAATATTATTATAATTGTACAAAATATAAAAGAGAGGTGGAGATGACGGTGTCTGAGAAACAATTAAAAAGAGCAATTGACACTTTGAAGGAGTCAGGCGTCCGGATCACACCACAACGACATGCGGTATTGGAATATCTTCTAAATTCCATGGTCCACCCTACAGCTGATGATATATATAAAGCACTTGAAGGGAAATTCCCCAATATGAGTGTTGCAACAGTTTATAATAATCTGCGGGTATTGCGTGAGATTGGCCTTGTAAGGGAATTAACCTACGGGGATGCTTCAAGCCGGTTTGACTGTAATACATCGGAGCATTATCATATCATCTGCGATTCATGCGGCAAAATAGTTGATTTCCATTATCCTTCATTGGACGAAGTGGAAGCATTAGCTGAACAGGTAACTGGTTTTGAAGTTAGTCACCATCGCATGGAAGTTTATGGTAAGTGCGAAGACTGCCAAAAAGTCGCTACAAAAAAACATTAATAAACAAAAAGCTGCATCTCCTATTTGGAAGTGCAGCTTTTTTATTGGTTAGTATTGGTGAATTATTATAACCCGAAAATAGATACAGAGACCCATCCCCGCACACTGTTAATCATCCAGAGGTTTGTACATTGTGGCAGTATATTTTTAGGAATGACACGCTCCTGTATTAAGCCTTTATCAAGCAGGTCCTGTCTATAGGTGCCAGGCAGAAGCCCGCATTTAACAGGTGGAGTGTAATAGTGCCCATCTATTTCAGCAACTATATTTCCCATCGTACATTCTGTAAGTTCCTCTGCTTGATTCCATAAAAGGATATCCTCTGTGTTATCGTCCGCATACTGGAACATAGCTTGATACACAGCCCTGTTGGTTGTTTTGTGGTATAGAAAAATGGTTTCTTTATCAACAGCATTTGCTGCAAGTTCGATTTGAATAGGTAAGGATGTTGATTTCAAAAGTTGGGTTTCAAGCTTTATCCTCCCGTTTTTGCTTAAGAGTAATCGAATTTTCCATCTATCTTCTGTGGATAATTGTTTTTCGAGATTCATTAGTTTTTCTTTAATTTCTGAGGTGTTCACCTGGAAATGAAAATAGTCAGCTGAGCGTTTTAGTCGATTTAAATGGTTTTCCAGCACAATGAAATTACCGTTGGCGTATCCAATTGTCTCTAATAGCTGAAAAGGGGTACGCTCCGTTTGAAGAATCTTAGATTTTGTAAGAACCTCCTCATACTCTTCCTCGGAATCCGAATCCCATGTGATCCCTCCGCCAACACCATAAATCGCTTCTCCTGTTATATTTTCTATCTGGACAGTACGAATTGGGACATTGAAAATAGCTTCCATATCTGGAGTGATGTATCCGATTGCCCCACAATAAACATTTCGTGGCTGTTCCTCAAGTCCTTTAATTACTTCCATCGTGCTGGCTTTGGGGGCGCCTGTTATGGACCCACAAGGGAACAATGCTTCGAAAACCTCCGGTAGCTCGGTATTTTCTTCAAGCTCTGCCGTCACAGTTGAAGTCATTTGGTGAACAGTTGGATAGGATTCAATGTTAAAAAGCTTAGGTACTTTGACTGTGCCTGGCTTGGCTATTCTCCCAAGGTCATTTCTTAGTAAATCAACAATCATCACATTCTCAGCTCGGTTTTTCTCTGAGTTGTAAAGCCAATTTCTTTGTTGTTTATCCTGCTGCAATGTATTCCCTCTTGCAGCGGTACCTTTCATCGGTTTTGTAACAATGGTTTTATTACTCAAATGAAAAAACAATTCTGGTGAAGCAGAGATCATGGTGTGTTTGCCGTCATTGATGTACGCACTATAGTTGGAAGCTTGCGCATTGGAAAGATGATGATAATAGGCAACGCTGTCTCCAGAAAATTGACTAATCAAACGAATCGTATAGTTCACTTGGTACGTAATCCCTTTGCGAATAGCTTCCTTTATGGCTGTAATCCTATGTAAATAGTCTTGTTTCTGAGTTAAAGGAGACCACTCGCCTGTTTCAAATCTCCTTTTGGAAGTAAAAGGATCCGTGCTAGGTTCCTCAAAAACTCCAAACCAAACGAGTGGGAGATCTGGGTTCTGATTTACTGCAAAAGCAGAATCAAAAGCGGGTGCTGCTTCATAGGAAACGTATCCCGCAGCATATTTTCCTTGATTAATAGCTTGTTGGACTCGTTTTAGGGAAGGAAGAACTTCCTCGATGGAAGAAGCGGTAATCACCTCTATAGGATTCGTGAAATGCATGGGAGTCTTCACCCCCTCACCGTTTAAAAAATTAAAGTATAACTGGGGCATCACTTCGCTTCCCTCCCTTATTTGTAATAAAGTTATTTAACATCTGTAGGCCTTCTTTGGTAAGAATAGCTTCAGGATGTGCTTGGATTCCTTCTATTGGGAACCTTTTATGACGAAGGCCCATGATTTCTCCGTCGCTTGTTTCCGCAGTTATCTCCAGACAGTCAGGCAATGTCTCTCTTTCCACTATTAAGGAATGATAGCGGGTTACGTTTAGTGGTGAAGGGAGGGAGTGAAAAATGCCACTTCCATCATGGTTTATAGCAGATACTTTTCCATGCATTGGTTGTGTAGCTGGAATAATAGTACCTCCAAATGCTCTAGCAACCGCTTGGTGACCAAGACAGATGCCGAGTATAGGAAGTTCTTTTTGAAAATGCTCAATAAGATCCAAGCAAATCCCAGCTTGGTCTGGATGCCCAGGACCTGGTGAAAGAATGATACACTCTGGAGATAACCGTTCTATTTCTTCTATCTGAATGGCGTCATTACGTTTGACCAAAACCGTATGATTTAATTGCTTCATATATTGTACAAGATTATATGTAAAGGAATCATAGTTATCAATGAGGACGATCATTAGTTGTTACACCTCTTTATTCTTTGAATTTGATATTATTATAGCAGATAGAAACAGAGAACCTGAATTCTTCATTTAAAAAGAAGAACATATAAAAAGCCACCTTAATGGTGGCAGTTTCTATTTGTTCTTCTTTTTAGCTTCTTCTCTTTTGTAACGTTTGGTATTGTATTTCTCATCAAATTCTTTTCCTTCAAGATCTTTGTCCATTGTAAGAGGTTGCTTGCAATGCATGCAGGCATCTACTCGTCCGAGCATTTTTGTAGGCATCTCGCAGTTCGGACACACAATGGGAACTGCCTTTAATGATATAGTACCGATCCATACATATACAGCACAGCTTAAAATAACCATTAAAACACCGAGGAGAAAGAAGATGAACATGAGCCATTCAATATTTCGGGTTAAGATTCCTCCGTACATGAGGAGTATTCCCCCAAATACTAGAATGAGCGCGAAAGTTCTTATTTTATTTATTTTACTAGAGTACACTAATTGAGCCACGCTTGTACCTCCTTCATACTTTCATAGGTAGTATAGCATATTCCATGATTTTTTTATTTCATAACAAGGAATTTATGTTTATATAACGAATTGTACTATAATGTAATTTTAAAATAAATGTAATTCTTCTTATTAACATAGAAATAGAATGAAAGATAACGTTTAAATGGAGGAAAAGATATGGAACGATATTTGAGACCTATTTATCAAGAACACGCGAGTGATGCAAATACGCTAGGGATTATATTAATGGAAAGAACGAAGCCAAATAGCCCTGTTACAGATAACTTTGATGGGATCCTACTAATTATTGTGCAAAACGCAGAACAGAAATGGCAAGCAAAGCATTATGAGTTCGAAGATGAAAGATCTGCAGCAGTACATGTTGTAAGTGAATCAGTGTTAATGGAGTGGATTGATACGAGCGGGTACCGTAGAGGAGTAGAATGGGTGATTTATGGGAGAGTTATTTTTGACCGTAATGAATATGTCTACAATCTTAAAGATCAATTAAGAGATTTTCCAAGTGAGAAAAGGGATTTAAGAAAAGCTATTGAATTTGGTAAGCTCGTTAAAAGTTTCAGTGAAGCGAAAGACTTATACGAAACAAATGAATATAAGGACGCCAACAGTAAGATTCTTTATTCTCTTCATTATTTAGCAAGACTAGCTGTTATTGAGAAGGGATATTATCCAGAGGTTACGGTTTGGGGTCAGGTAAAACAAATTGACCTTGAAGTTTACAAGTTATATGAAGAGTTTATTGAGAGTCGTGAAGAAATGAAGAAAAGGATCCAATTAATGTTGCTTGCCATGGATTTTGTGATTAGCAATAGGGCAAAGACTTCTGTTAAGCATTTATTAGAGATTATGGAGAAAAGAGAAGATCCATGGTCTTATGCACAACTAAAAATATTGCCGGAAACTTCATCCTATGCTCTAGATTTAACTGCTATTATATCTTTTATGGTTGAAAAAGATTTGCTAGCTACAGTGAAGCAGCCAACAAAAGGAATTGGTGTTTACCACCGCACATATGTCGTTAATAGGTAAGGAACCTTGTAAAGCTTTCCTGCATAGTATTGTAATGGCCTACGATATATCGCTGCTATATAAAGACTGTTAATACGGTGCAGGGACCTTTATTTATTTTACAAAAAGAAATTTCAAATTTACATTGACTTTATATTTCATCCATGGTAAATTTAAATCCGTCGCAAAAATCTACGTTGATTTAACGACAAAAATCACATAATTAAATATTGACAACATAATTGAATGTGTGATATATTAATCAAGTCGCCAAATTCGACGGCATTCATCAGCTTTCATCAGTTAAAAACAAATTGAAAAAAGTTGTTGACGAAGCACTTCGGAGATGGTATGATATAAAAGTCGCTGAAAAAAACGACGCAAACAAATTGCTCTTTGAAAACTGAACAAAACAACTAGTATGTCAAGGAAAGACAGATATTCTGTTTTTCGAAGAAATACAAGCAGAAGCCAGTATTCTGCGAAAGCTAAGACGGATCATGTTGATTGGTGTCGACGTGATACAAACTTTTTTGGAGAGTTTGATCTTGGCTCAGGACGAACGCTGGCGGCGTGCCTAATACATGCAAGTCGAGCGCAGGAAGCAAGCAGATCCCCTTCGGGGGTGACACTTGTGGAATGAGCGGCGGACGGGTGAGTAACACGTGGGCAACCTGCCTGTAAGACTGGGATAACCCCGGGAAACCGGGGCTAATACCGGATAATACTTTTCTTTGCATAAAGGAAAGTTGAAAGGC
>NZ_CCDL010000003.1 GCF_000724085.1 Oceanobacillus manasiensis | reverse complement strand
GTCTTAGCTTTCGCAGAATACTGGCTTCTGCTTGTATTTCTTCGAAAAACAGAAAGTCTGTTTTTCCTTGACATACTAGTTGTTTTGTTCAGTTTTCAAAGAGCAATTTGTTGGCGTCGCTTTTTTGAAGCAACTTTTATATCATACCATTTCCAAAGCAACCTGTCAATAACTTTTTCGTTTTTAATTATTTCAAGGAGTTGTCGATTGCTGTCGAATTTGGCGACTTGAATAATATAGCATTTTACCAAACATGGTGTCAACAGTTTTTGAATGGAAATAACAGGAATTTATTTTCAATTTGTTATGAAGCACAAAATTGACAGCCCGGTTCAACTTATTAATTGCTATATCTATACATATACCCCATATAAATAATTTTAAACATTTTTTTTAAAAAATGTTTCGATCTCACTTTTATTATCTATTTTAGAATAGGAAGACCTTCCTAAATAGAGTGGTATGTCAATTTCCTTTAAATTCGGTAGACCGTTATCGAGAAACTTAGTGTCGTCACGATAGCATTGCGTAATTTCTCCAACAAACCAATCGTGATCTCCATATGTATTTCGGTCTATAACCTTACACTCATAAGCTACATACGCATCCACTAAGATAGGAGCGGGTATTGTTATCCCTTTTTCAAAAGGTAACCCCAGAGGCTCAAACTTGTCATGTGCGATACCAGAAATACTTCCGGTTCCCTGAATACTTGCAGCTTTCTCATATGGGAGAAAGTTAACTGCAAAGCTCGCAGATTCATTCACTAACTTATGAGTATATCGCTCATTCCCAATCGCTACCCCATAAATAGGCGGATCCATGGAAATATAAGAATGCCAACCTGCAGCCATAATATTATACTTTCCTTCATTATAAGAAGTAACAAGGGCAATCATTCCTGGATAACTGTGCATTACTGTACCTTCTATTGGTTTTCTCAATTGATAACCTCCTCCTATTATATGAAGCATATCATAATAGAAGAGGAAAGGTTAAAGGTATTTTTAATATTTACACTTCCATTCCTTCTTTTGACTACGTAGCTATTAGCTAAAAAGGAAAAGCACCATTGGAGTAATATCCGCTGGTACTCTTCCTCTAAATTTATTTTTGTGGTGCAGAAGGTGTAGAAATCGTGGACAATGCTTGCTCTGCCTCATCATCAAACTGATTATCCACAGCAAGGTCACCAAGTGCTACCATCCCGATAAGTTTCCCATCTTCCGTAACAGGCAAACGACGAATTTGCTGTTGCGACATAAGTTGTGCTGCTTCGTGCACATCCATATCCGGCGTCCCTTGGACAATTTTTTGAGCAGTCATTACTTCAGAGACAGGAGTATTTGCTGCTTCACCCTGGGCTGTAGAACGTAAGGTTATATCACGGTCTGTGACAATACCTACCATGCTCCCGCTTTGGTCAACTACTGGGATAGCTCCAATATTGTTTTCACTCATTATTTTTGCAGCATCCTGAATGGATTGTGTTTCACTTACAGTAAAAACGTCTGATGTCATAAGGTTACGCAATTGCTGATGCATATAGATCCCTCCCCTTCTACAATAGAATGTGTTGAGAAGGTTATTTTATGAAAGGTAGTTTTTTCAATACCCCGCTTAAATTTTCCACTTTTTGAAACCTTTTTTCCATTTAATCGTAATACAATTAGAGTAACGAGTTAAGGGGGCTAATACATATGACGCTTTTCGGCACATCAATAGAAAGCATTTACTTAATTATTCTCTTTATTGCGGGAGGATTAACCATTCTTTACATATTTTTTGGAGATATTTTAGAAGGTGCAGGAGACTTTTTTGGATTTTTAAATCCAGTATTGATTCTTTCGTTTTTTGCATTTATGTCTGCAACTGGATATGTATTGGAAAATATTACTTCTTTATCCAGCATTCTTATATTATTTCTAGCAGCAGGAATCGCACTTATACTCGACACGTTACTTAACATTTTTGTACTTATACCTCTCTCTTCTGCCGAGGAATCGCTTAGCTATACAGAAGAATCTCTTAAAGGAAGAGTGGGCAAAATCATTATTCCAATCCCCGAAAATGGTTTTGGAGAGATAGTAATAGAGAGCAAAAGTGGTGTAATTTCCAAACCCGCAGCTGGGTTCGATAACAACGTTATCCCTGAGGGTGTAAAAGTTTTAGTTTTGGAAGTTAAAAAAGGCGTCCTATATGTCGTTCCATACGAGAACGAACTTGATGCTAATGATTTTGTTTAATCGAACGAAGCCACTTGGTGACGTTTGCTTAATATAATTTAGAACAAGGGGGAAGGAATATGTTTGAAGGAATATGGATTGTCATCGGGATTGCAGTTATTTTAGTAATAGCACTTATTGGGGTATTTGTAGCAAAATACCGTACTGCCGGACCTGATGAAGCATTAATTGTTACTGGAAGTTACCTAGGTGGAAAGAATGTTCATGTAGATGAGGCAAGTAACAAAATAAAAATCATTCGTGGTGGCGGTGCGTTTGTACTACCGGTCTTCCAGCAAGCAGAACCACTCAGTCTACTTTCGAGTAAATTAGAAGTTACCACTCCTGAGGTATATACGGAACAAGGTGTCCCCGTAATGGCTGATGGTACCGCAATTATCAAAATTGGTGGGTCTATAGGTGAAATTGCCACGGCTGCTGAACAGTTCCTCGGGAAATCAAAGATAGACCGGGAGAATGAGGCAAAAGAAGTCTTGGAAGGTCATCTGCGTTCCATTTTAGGTTCAATGACTGTAGAAGAGATATATAAAAATCGTGACAAGTTCTCCCAAGAAGTACAGCGAGTAGCGTCACAAGATCTTGCAAAAATGGGACTTATCATTGTGTCCTTTACGATTAAAGATGTAAAGGATAAAAATGGCTACTTAGAATCACTTGGTAAACCGCGAATTGCTCAGGTTAAGCGCGACGCAGACATTGCAACAGCAGAGGCGGATAAAGAAACGCGTATTAAGCGAGCTGAAGCCGCTAAAGATGCACAAAAAGCCGAATTGGAAAGGGCAACTGAAATTGCCGAAGCAGAAAAAGAAAACCAAATGAAAACGGCAGATTACCGTAAAGATCAGGACGCAGCGAAAGCACGTGCTGACCAAGCCTATGACCTGGAAACTGCTCGCTCCAAGCAGGAAGTTACAGAACAAGAGATGCAAATTAAAATTATTGAGAGACAAAAGCAAATTGAGTTAGAAGAGAAAGAAATTCTTCGTAGAGAAAGACAATATGACTCTGAAGTTAAGAAGAAAGCAGACGCGGATCGTTATGCTGTCGAACAAGCAGCAGTTGCAGACAAAGCCAAACAGCTTGCTGAAGCTGATGCCAATCAGTATCGAATTGAATCACAGGCAAAGGCAGAAGCAGAACGTGTGCGTGTGGATGGTCTAGCTAAAGCAGATTCTCAACGAGCACAAGGTGAATCTGAAGCTGAAGTTATCCGCTTGAAGGGTCTTGCTGAAGCCGAAGCAAAACGGAAAATTGCTGAAGCCTTCGAACAATATGGTGAGGCAGCAATTCTCGATATGATCACGAAGATGCTTCCTGAATATGCAAAAGAAGTGGCAAGTCCATTAGCTAATATTGATAAACTAACAGTAGTCGATACTGGAAGCAGTGGTACAGATGGCGGAGCAAACAAAGTAAGTGGCTATGCGACAAATCTGATGTCCACGCTTCAAGAATCCTTAAAAGCTTCATCTGGAATTGATGTTAAAGAACTTTTAGAAAACATAACAGGTAAACAGCATAAACCAGAGGACTTAGACTTGGACCGCATTCGTTATGAAAACCAGGAAGAAAAGCAATTAGCTCATAATGAGTCACACCACAATTAATATTTAAAGACTTCTAGACGGTAAGAGAAGTGTTTAACCAGTTCATCTGGTCTGACGCTTCTCTTATTTTTTTCTATTCATTTTAAATTACTATCGAAAATCCATCAGAAGATGTTTACTATTTATCTGATTCGAGAACACATTAAAAGAGCAACTGGGGAGGTGTCGATACTTATCTGGTATATAATTCTTATATTCTTTTTGGCTGCGGCGCTTTCAGCATACGCAGCTACTCGACTATCAAGTCATGCTGATACTATCAGCAGGGAAACCAAATTAGGAGGTGTGCTCGCAGGTACGCTTTTATTAGCTGTCGCCACTTCCCTACCAGAATTAACGGTTACTATTTCTGCCGGTGTTATCGGGAATGCAGGCATTGCAGTAGGAAATGGATTAGGGAGTATTTTATTTAACTTTTTTGTCCTATTTATATTAGACCTTCATTTCCGCAATAAACGCTTATTTCTAGATGTTTCAGACCACCACATTCAAACAGGGATAGTGGCACTAATCCTATGTTTGACCACTGCAGGAGCTCTTGCTATTAAGAGCACGTGGGGTTTTTATAATATAGGTGTTTTCAGTATTGCGATCGTGTTTGTATATATCTTTGGTATGTGGTTTATGTCACGGAAGCAACAAGGACCTACCAAAAATAAAGATAACACCATAGAGGAAGAGCCTGTAAAGAGCAAGGATAGTGTTAAGCGAGCCATACGCCAGTTCATCCTTTTTTCTGTGATTATATTAATAACTGGCACCGCCCTTTCCCTGTCAGGAGATGCGTTAGCGCAAAACACTGGCATTAGCGCGACGGCCATAGGAAGTATTCTTGTTGCATTGTCCTCATCCATTCCTGATGCAATGAGTGTATATGTGGCATTAAAGCTTACCAATGTTAATATGGCAATAGGTACCATTCTGGGAAGTAATTTGTTTAACATATTGGTTATTGCACTTGCTGATCCGTTTTATACGGAAGGGAGTATTTGGCAGGATTCTAGCGATGAGTTGATGTTTATGTCCTTCATCGGGTTTAGTTTAACTGCTCTTACAATGATAATTATAAAACGAGATAAAACGAAGAACACTACAACATATGTTATTCCTTCCGTCATTGCAGTAGTTAGTTATTTTGTTGTAGTCGGAATGTTCATATTTTAGACTTGTGAAGCAAAATATAACACCTTACCCGAGATCTTGGTTAGTCTCTCAGGTCATTGAATCAACAACTAATTATATAGAATGAATTCAATCTGGCATGCTTACCATTCAAGAAGATGTTGTGGTGAAGTGATAATATCAGACAAGGTTTAGCAAAAGAGGTGCTGCATATGCAGCACCTCTTAATTAATAACGCATCACCTTTTTATAAACATCTGCGTCACAAATAATAAATAGCCTGGCATCAGATGGGATTTTTTGATCAAGGTGGTTCATAATAGACAAATCTCTTCCATCAGAAATTAATAAAGCTCCTTTTTTAGACAGCTCGGTTTTAGCGTCTTCATATGTCACCCAATTGCTCTTCTTATCAATCGAATATAAATCAAAACCTTGATTGCTTGTAAGCTGCCTAATAATTTCACTTGACCCATTAAATAAAATGGATCTTGCTGCAAGGTTACCTACTGTATCATTTGGGGTTATGTATTCTTCAACTGAAACATTCTTAAATGCTTGAATGTGTGTGGAATCAGTCACTTCACAAATCGTGTAAAGATTTTGGTTATACTCTTTCCCTATTCCTTCCAAGATGGTTGCAATAAGTAATGTTTGGCCATCTGCCTGGGAACTAATCGTTGTATCTTCTGGAGAAAAGATCATAACAGACTTACTTTTAAGTAAATTGGCTTGCATCAGTACATCGTGATTTGCTGGATTTCCACTTACAAATTCCACTTGTTCGTGTAATAGAGGTGTTTTTTTCATATTCTCGTCTATTACTACAATGCGGACATTTCGAAAGGTACGGAGTATTTCATCAAGTGTAATACTTGCCTTCTTCGTCCAGTTAATAAGAATAATGTGATCTTCTGTATTAATATCCAACTTCCCTTCCTCCTTTAAACGCTTTCGAATACTTAAAAAATCGATCGCTTTCCCAATAAAAATAGTCATTAAGCCAATCCCTACAATATATAAAAACATGGCAAAGATTTTACCTGGTACCGTGACTGGTGATATATCCCCATAACCCACTGTTGTTACGGTTGTCATTGTCCACCAGAGACCTTCAAAAGGACTAACGAACGTATCAGGCTCTAAGTAGTATATAAAGTAGCTACTTGCCAGCACTAAGGTTAAGGTAGCCAGTATAAAGAACCAGTTATTTAACCGAACTACTTTCACAAATAGATTTCTAAAAAAAATCATATGTAATCTTTCCCTTCCCAATAAATCTCTCTTTATCTAGTATAGCTTTCTGCGAAGATGCCCTACAACAAAAACTTTTTGGAAGCAGCCATTATGAACGCCTACTCAAAAACATAAGTCTTGGCAAATAATAAGACCCGATTAAAATCTAATCGGATCTTGTGTTAAATATAGAATTTACAAATGTACATTGTTCCCCCTCCAATCAACACGTTCAAACAACAATTATATTTAATCATAACATTCCTGTTTTTTCATGAACAGTTAAAGAGGGGTAGTATATGTTACATACCTCTTCATAAGACATTTTTGCTAAACAAAGGCACACCATACCATGTTGGTACGGTGCGAATATTCTTGTTTAAGCTTTTTTCTATATTACTTAAAATTGAAACCTAATTATAAGATTTCCGTTCCCTTTTATAAAAGATTGCTTTTTCAGGGTGATCTGTGATAATTGCCCCTTCACCAATAACTAGCAGTTGTTTAATATCATTGCTTTCATATGCCGTCCAAACCCGTAGCTTAGGAAGAATGATCTGCCACTTTTTTGCATGCTGTAAAGCCACCTTGACGGAGACATGAATTGATTCTAATGCAAAATACTCCTTATATTCTTCTGGACGACTTACAGGGTGATTAATAAGCCAGGCAATCTTTGCTTTAATTTGTCACATTTTCATTAATGTAGGCAGATGAAAAGATGAATAGACGATTTTTCTTCCATTCCCAAATTCATTGACAATCTCATTTACACGTTCTTCCAATCCTTCATACGACTCTATATATGTTTTTAATTCTATATTTAACTCCGTGTCATAGGGCTCAAGTAACTCCCAATACCACTTGCAATGTTGGAACCTTTTCCAGTCTCCATTCATCCGTGAAGTCAGTTAAATGCGAAAAGCAATTACCTGTGCAAAATTGTCTTATCTCATCTAAGTTAAGCTCCTTTATTAAACCATTTCCGTCCGTGGCACGATCTAATGTCTCATCATGAATTACTACTACTTCGCCATCCTTGGTTAGATGAACATCTAATTCTATTCCATCCGTACCAGCTTCTACAGGCTCTAAGAAACCAATCAAAGAATTTTACGAAACGTAAATGTTATTCAACTATGTATACCAAATTATTTAACAAAATTTTGCTTTATCGTCTTCTTCCATTTAATCATATTTCACTTTAAAAAAACTCTTATTTACCGAAGCTTTACTTATCCTTTACAGGTCAGTAAAAAGATAAGCTTAGATCATATTTTAAAAGCAGTAAAAAAGCACCGTAAATAATACAGTGCTAAAGCAAGCCAGCAGAGTTCCTCCTCTAAGTCGTTATTTCTATTTTGTTAACAGTCTTTTCAAGCCGTCGTTGCACGATACGCAAACGGATAAAAAAGCCAATTGCTGCACAGGACAGGCCTAATGTGATTCCGATCCAAAGTCCAAATGGCCCAAGGTCTGTATAAGCCGAAAGGAGATAGCCTGAAGGAATACCGATCACCCAATACGAAATAAGTGCAATAACAAAAGGTACTTTTACATCAGTGTAACCACGTAAGGCACCTTGTAATCCAGCTTGAGTTGCGTCAGATATCTGATAGAAGATAGCAATAATGAAAAACTGCCCTGCCATCAATACAACTTTCGGATCTTCTGTATATAAATAAGCAATAGATTCACGGAATAAGAACAAGAAGATTGCGCCAAAAGCAAGGAATAATACCCCACCAATTACTCCCATGAAACTATACTGCTTCGCTGCCTGCAATTTTTTTCCACCGACTGAATACCCGACAACAATTGTTAATGCCATCGAAATACTTAGTGGGATCATAAACATAAGGGTTGTAAAACTTAATGCAACTTGATTTGCCGCTACCGTAACTGCCGAAAACATAATCCCCATTAAAAGGGTAACCACAGAGAAAATACTTGATTCAAAAAAGATGGATAACCCAATTGGTACACCGATACCCAGCTGCTTCTTCCAAGCTTTGAAAGATGGCTTTACCCATTCGACAAAAATACGATAATTTCGAACAGAGCTAATTCGAAAAGTCATCAAAATGCTTAGTAAGAGAATGATCCAGTACGTAATCGCTGTTGCATAGCCTGCACCAATCCCTCCAAGGGCAGGCAAGCCGAAGTTACCAAAAATGAAGCCATAGTTTAGCAATGCATTAAAAGGAACAGCCATGATGGTAATGAACATGGTAATTCTTGTGAAACCTTGTCCATCAAAGAAATTACGTAGAACATTGGAAAGAAATAATGGAATAATTCCAATCGAAAGCCCAATTAAATAATGCATCGCGATGTGTTCAACTCCAGCCTCTAATCCCATAACCTGTAAGATTGGCTTTAATACAATACCACCAATAATTAACACCACTACTGCTAAACCTGTGGCTAAGTAGAGTGCTTGCATGACCGAATAAGTAATTTCCTTTTTCTGTCCTCGTCCCATTAACTGAGCAATAATTGGTGTAACAGCGAGCAGGATGCCGTTCATTCCTGTAAAAACCGGTAACCAAAGATTTGAACCAATCGCTACACCAGCTAGGTCATTTGTTCCAACCCTACCTGACATCATCGTATCTACCAAATTCATTGCATATAAACTGAGCTGCGTGACCATTATTGGCCATAAAATTGATATTAATAATGTTGCTTTATTTTTCCAAGTTTCTGCATGATACATAACCTGTTTCCTCCATACTGCTGTTTCTTGTTGTTTGTTTAACTAGAAATACCTCTCCAGAATACCTCCCATGCTGCGGAAAGTTTTTTTTCTGTTCGTTCTTCCCCACTATATACTAATTCTACAGCGATCGAATCTAAAAGTGCCGAGAAAGCCATCGTCGCTGTTTCTGGACTAATGAAATCCATTTCCCTATCAATTGAAGCCTTTTTAAAACGTTCCAAGTATAACGAATCGATTTCATCTATATAGTTATAGCTATATTCATTAATTTGCTCATACAAATGCATAGGAGGAAAAAAAGAAATGCGTAACCAGAATTTCAGTCTACTATCATATGGATAGCGATCTACATAACTACGTAAAGATTTTAGTAAACAATCTTTTAATGACTCTGCGAAATGCTTTTCAAGAAATTCTTTCTCTCGTTCTATTTCAATGTGAAATGTATCATTCACTATCGCTAAAAATAGTTCATCTTTCCCTTTAAAATGCGAGTAGATCGACTGCTTCTTTATTCCTACTTGATCTGCTATTTGTGAAAGAGACGTACCTTCATATCCGTGTAATGCAAACAAGTCTAGTGCCACATCTTTTATCTTATTTGAACTCATCATCCCCACTCCCTTACGATCGGTCGTCAGCGAATTATATCATGATTAGAAAATCAATGCAATTTATTTACAGTAATCCAAAAACGCAAAAAGAGCTTCGTCGAAAGCTCTTTTTGTCATTTACGTTTTATTCTACATTGATTTCATATTCTTCATGTTCATGTAAGCCATCATTGTTTTCAACATGCACGACAACGTGGTACAGTCCTTTTTCACCAAAGGAATGAGTAGCCGAGTATTCTCCTGGGTTGTTTTCTTCAACATCAACCCAGTCATGTTTATCAGATCCATCTAACCATAGCTCATAACGTACCCTTGCTTCCTCCATCGGCTCTTCATCCATTTGTAAATGTGATACTAGCTCAACTTCCTGCTTTGCTTTAACACCCTCTGGATGAGCAAAATGCATGCTAAATCCTTTTGCCGTCTCTCCATGGTGGTGTTCATGATTATCTTCGTGTTCGCTTTCTTCCTCGCTGTCAATGACGGCTTCCCCACTACCTACGGTTATTTTTTTCTTCGGCATCGTATGTAGTTCCCTGGCGTCTGTATGTGCATACATTTCGTATACACCATCCTTCTCGAATGATGTTTCGGCAGTGTATGTTCCATCCTCATTATTAGTTGATTCTACTTCCCAGCTTTCATCTTTCTTTCCCTTTTCCCATAATTCAAATAACACTTTATCAGCGTCTTTAACATCTTCTTCCCCATATGTAACGGTTGCTTTTAATTCTACCGTTTCATTTGTATCAGCAGTTTCTGGCACTGAAAAATCTACTTCCAATATAGCCGGCTCTTCCATAGTTTCTGCTTCATTTGTGTTTCCTTTCCCGCCACAAGCAACTAGCATGGCTAAAACAAAAAACAAAGCGAACCCAATTAGCTTTTTCATTGTACAATCCCCTTATTTTTGGGCATGGCAGCTATTCTGCAGCCCGTTCATTTTTTCTAAAAGTATGGTTTTAGCTTCCTCAAAAGAGTAAACATGACCACCGAAACCTTTTACAAATTTCTCTGCATTCTCCCTAGATTCAAAGGTAAGGATCTGGGGGTGACAGCAACCCATATGGACAGAAGTATCCAAAACAAACCATGCTAGCAGTGCACTAATGGTTGTATTGGTCAGAAAGTCTGGACAAATAGCCTGCATTACTTCATCTTCTATTTGGTGGTGTCGTAAAAGGCCACAGTGCGCACAACAAGCTGTTTCGGTTTGTTGGCTTAAAAGGATTAATCGATAGGCAAGCCTCTCACTATACCCCCTTCCACATAAGGTGCAACCCTGATAGTGTGCTTTAGGTTCATTACTTTCATGATTCCATGACACACCGCCAAACGTCTTGGTTATGCAGCCTTCTTCTAGTAGTGGCTTAATGTCACGGTGAATTGTCATTTCAGAAACGCTAAACCTTTTGCTTAATTCTGTAATTTTCATATGGCTTTCTTTTTCGATTAATGCTTTAATACGTTTTTTTCTTTCCAAAGGTAACATACCAGTCCCTCGCCTTATAACAAAATAACACAATCTATAACATACAATATCATGGGTTTGTGCTATATTCAACATGAATAATATGAATTGTTTGTGAATGAATACTCCCGCCACTTAGCAAGCTTGAAGTGGGGGTACTCTGGACGGATTTGATAGATTATGTGAAGCATACCTTTATTCCTTAGTCTATCTAGATTTATGTTCAAGGTCTTCTATTTCCACCACATGGATACGTTAATAACTATACTATATGTACACCTCTCCCTTCAGAAGAGATGTGGATGCCTATTAAAATTGTTAGCTTTTTGATTTCCTACCAGGATTACCTAAGACGACTTCGCTTGCTGGGACATCTTTTGTAATGACAGACCCTGCACCTACGATCGCCTTTTCACCGACTACGATACCTGGGAGCAAGGAAGCATTATTTCCAATTTTCGCCCCCTTTTTCAAAATGGGCCCTTGCAATTCTTTCGTACGGGAAGCCATATATTTGTCATTACTGCTCGACATACATGGACCTATAAACACTTCATCTTCTATTAACATATGTGCTGTTACATAAGAAGCTGTTTGAATTGTCACGTTATCACCGATAGTCGTGTTATTTTCAACCATTACATTTTTTCCGATTATACTGTTAGCTCCCACTGTTACATGCTCACGAATACTTGCCATATCTGCTACCAGTACACCCGGATGAATGGTGGATCCTTTATATAAACAGCAATGACTTCCTACTTTAACATTCTCCCCAATATACAAAGGGTCCAGATCCATTATCGGCTTTCTAGCCATTTTATTGTTGCTGGAGGGTGCTTTACCTAGCAAAGAAAAGTCACTAATCACTACATTATCAGAAATAATTGTCCCTTCCTTTATCGTAACATGATTCCCAATTTCTACGTTATTTCCAATTAACACATTCTTCTCTATAACCACATAGCTGCCAATCGTTATATTCTCACCTTGTACCGCTGTTTTATCGATCATCCTATCTTTCCTCCCATTTCTTTTGTATTAAAATCTTCTATTGGCAAATGGATAAGTGATTTCATCCTATCTGCTCGGTATAAAGCAAAAATAGCTTCCAGCGCTTGTTTGCCTTCCAACAGCGATACCTGTGGCTGCCGATCATCGATTATGGCATCAAGAAGATCCAGGTACATATAATATTGTTCATCTTTATCTAAGGCAAGAGCACGAAGTTCTTCAGTATTTTCCTTATTCTCCACGTAACAGTGTGTTAGTTCATTAAACTGCATACCACCAATGGAGAACGATCCCTTTTCACCAAATAATGTCAGTTCGTATCCAAGGTTCCTTGGTGTTGTTATGGTATTAGCCTCTATTAAACCTTTCCCGCCATTTTTAAATTGCAAGATCCCTGTCGCTATATCCTCCGTTTCCTTCGTTTTTACAACTTTACCAAGTTCTCCGTAGATAGTAGATGCTTGCCCCATCATCCAAAGTAACTGATCCACCATATGAATTCCTTGATTTACAAGCATCCCACCATCTTTTTCCCAAGTACCCTTCCAATTAGAGTTATTATAATAGGAAACGGGTCTATGAAGTCGTAGCGAGCTTACGGCAAAATACGGTTCACCAAATTCTCTATTTTCTACCATCTCTTGAAGCTTTTTTAGAAGCGGGCGATAACGCAACTGATGGCAAACTAATACCTTGCTATTAGTCTCTTGAGAGATAGTAATTAATTCATCCGCCTCTTTTAAAGAAAGTGCAATTGGTTTTTCCAAAATAACATGCTTACCTTGCTTCATCACCTGTTTTGCTACGGTAGCATGGAGACTGGAGATTACTGCTATTACTACAATATCAATAGTTGGATCTTCTATAAGTTTTTCGTAGTTTTCATAGCAGGAAACAGCACTTTTTTTCCCTACTTGGCTCTGATAATCTGTAATCGTTTTTCGCATACTTTCTTGATTAATATCACTTACTGCAGCTAGTTGCAGTCTATCTATTCGTGAAATGGTAGCTACATGCTTCCCTGCAATATAACCACAGCCGATAATCCCGATTTTGATCATGACAGCATCACCTGGAACTCCTTTAATGCTTCTATTACGACATCCTGCTCTGCTTCTGTCATGTGTGGAAAAAGTGGCAGTGCAAGTAACCTTTCTGATAATTGTTCAGCTTTTGGGAAGTCACCTTTCCGATAAGATAAATGCTGATAAGCTTCCTGAAGATGAATACATTGAGGGTAATAAATTCCAGTTTGAACTTTTCTCGAAGTAAGATGCTCCATAAGCTCTTGGCGTCTTTCTGTACTAATCGTATATAAATGATAAACATGTTTACGGTCCGCTTTGGTCTTCGGACTCTCAATAAATGTTAAATCTTTAAGCTTCTGCTGATACCTAACCGCCCAATTCCCTCGCATCTGATTCCATTCATCAATATTTTTTAAGCAACATAATAAAATAGCTGCATGGATTTCATCCAACCTGCTGTTATAGCCTATTTCACTATGAAAATACTTTTGCTTACTACCATGTGTTTTCAGCTCGCGGATACGTTTTGCCAACGTTTTATCTGATGTGGTAACCAAACCTCCATCCCCCATTGTCGACAGGTTTTTAGTGGGAAAAAAAGAGAAACAAGCAGCATCTCCTAAACTACCAACCTCTTTGCCTTGATAGACTGCACCAAAAGCTTGGCAAGCATCTTCGATAACAAGGATATTATGCTCTTTTGCTAACTTATTCAATTCCTGCATATCAGCTGGTTGACCGAAAAGATGAACCGGTAATATAGCTTTTGTCCTTTTTGAAATTTTCTCCCTTACTTTCGCTGGATCTAGATTAAAGGTAGTGGGATCTATGTCTGCGAAGATGGGTGTGGCTCCAACCCTACTAATTGCCTCTGCGGTCGCAAAAAAGCTAAACGGTGTTGTAACCACCTCATCACCCGGGCCAATGTTATATGCATGTAATGTAAGAACGAGAGCATCCGTCCCATTTGCTACGGCAATTGCTTCTTTCACTCCTAACCGGTCCGCAATGACGGATTCCAGTTGAGTCACATTCTCTCCTGAAATATAGGTTCCCTTCTTTAAGACATGCATTATTTTTATAAATATATCTGATTCCAAGGCTGTGAATTGTCGTTTCGGATCCGTTATTGGGATCATAAGCATCTTCCTTTACAAAATTAATTAAACAATCTCCTAACATCGTATTCTAATTTCTGCTAAGCTGAACGGCAGCTACCATAAAAGCAGAGAATTGTACACTAGCTCATGCCTATCAGCAGATTGATTCAATTAGTAGGAAAAAGCCTTTTTTCTATAAAACCCCGGACTCTACCTTGTCCACTGGCATATATAAATATTAGATTTGCTGAAAGGATAATGCTTATGACAACACGTAATGTACCCATTGCAATTATCGGAAATACGAATCAATTTCTAAAGCCAGTGACTCAGAGGTTAACGGAGGCAGGGTTTGAAATAATTGAGGTAGAAGAAAAAGAGCATGACACCATCTCTATTATTATGTTTTTGTCTGGTAGGCAATCGGCCAAGCCATCAAGCCGGTTATTGGAAAAAATTCATGCAGGAAAACAAAAAATCAAACAACTTATTGTAATTCATGACGAAAAAACAGGAAATAACACTGCTGAAAAAATGGGTTTTCAAGCCATGATGGAAGCAAGCAACACCACAATTGAGATAGCAATCCATGGCCACTTTATTTCAAATACAACTTTGGCCTCATACGGAGACAAATTAGCTCTTCATCTACTACGCTATTTAACCCACCCTCCCATTCAAGAATTAGAAAAAAGAGTAATTTATTTAAATGAAACTGAAACAATTGGTGTTGTAGGTCTTGGATATGTTGGACTTCCTGTAGCAATAGGTTTTTCAGAGAAACATTCTGTAATAGGTTTTGATGTGGATGAGACAAAGATAGCGAAGTTAAGGAGAGGTATAGATCCTTCTGAACAATTTTCCGAAGAAATATTAACTAAATCACAGATAGATTTCACTACAGATGCTCAAAAGCTTCGTAATTGTTCATTTATAATCGTGGCAGTACCAACTCCTATTTCAGAATCCAAACAACCAGATTTTTCTTATTTAAATTCGGCCTCGCAGTTAATCGGAGAAAACCTCACACAGGATACAGTAGTCGTTTATGAATCAACTGTATACCCGGGTGCTACAGAGGAAATATGCTTACCCCTTTTAGAAAAAGCATCCAACTTTAAGGCAGGTGAGGACTTCTTTATCGGCTATTCCCCTGAGAGAATTAACCCTGGTGATAAGGAGCATACGTTCAAAACAATTCCAAAAGTCGTTGCTGGTCAAAGTATCTATGTAACCGAATTACTTCAACATCTCTATCAAAGTGTCATTAAAGCAAACGTGTATAAAGCAAGTTCTATTAAAGTGGCTGAGGCAGCAAAAGTAGTAGAAAATACTCAACGAGACATAAACATTGCTTTTATGAACGAGCTCTCCCATATATTTAACCATTTAGAAGTCCCAACAGAGGATGTATTGGAAGCAGCGGGAACAAAGTGGAACTTTCTTCCTTTTAAACCCGGGCTCGTAGGTGGACACTGCATTGGGGTTGACCCCTATTATCTCATCCACAAGTCTCGGCTAGCTGGTTATGAACCTAACTTATTGACAGTTGCAAGAGAAGTGAATGAATCAATGGTCGATCATGTTATCAATACTGTTATGAAAAAAATAATTGAACATCAATTTTCATTCGAGGATTTAAAGATAACGATACTAGGAGCAACCTTTAAAGAAAATATTGGGGATATGCGAAATTCGAAAGCACTTACTATATTAGATAAACTTCTTCATCTTGGTCTATCTGTACAATTATGTGATCCATATATTGAATCAAGCACGCTCAAAGATATGTACGGAATTAGTAACACCCCTTTTACCGAATTGGAAAAAGCAGATATCGTCATAATAGCGGTTCCTCATAAGATCTTTGATTGGAAAAAGCTTCATAACATATTGAAGGAGCAATCTATCGTGATGGATATCAAGTCAGCGGTTCATTCTAAACAAATACCAGTTAACACCGTACACTGGCAGTTATAAGAGAGGAGGAAATAATATGCAATTAAAACCAACGATTCTCATTTTAATTAAACCTTTTTGGATCTATGCGAAGCATAAACCTAAGATGGATACTATTAAGGCATTAGAAAAAGTAGCTAACGTCCATTATTGGCATGTTGATGGACATATTTCTGACATTATAAATAAACTGCAAATACAACCAGATTTCATTTTTCATTATGATATAGCTTGGAACCATGGACTCGCACCTGAGATCGAGGGATTAAGTGAAGTAGAAATACCAAAAGGCTGTTTTGTTATAGACCTACATTGGAAGCCAGAGGAAAGAAGAAAATATATCGAAGAAAACAAGGTTGATCTAATTTTCTCAGCTACAAAACATCCTTTTTTAAAAGTATTCCCTGAATATGAAACTAAATTAAGGTGGCTTCCTTGGGCAATAAACCCTAAAGTTATGAAGGATTGGAAGCAAGAAAAAACGATAGACGCTCTTTTGATGGGACTTGTTTACGTTGATGAGAACAATAGAGGGAAACATCCACTGCCGGAAAAAATACCTCCTGAAGGCAGATATGCCTTTCGGGATACTGTTTTTAATGTAATGAGAGAAGATCCCCGTTTTGTCTTTCACCCCCACCCAGGGCATAGGGTAAAACGCTCAACCAACCTAATGGTTGATAAAAAATACGCTAAAGAGCTTAACCGCGCTAAAATTTTTTATACATGCGGTAGCCGTAGCGAAATTGGTGGTGTAGCGGTACTCAAGTTCTTTGAAGCACCTGCTTGCAACACGTTACTTCTAGCTGAGGCAAATGAAGAAATTGAAGCACTAGGATTTATAGATGGAGTGAATTATGTAGCATGCACAACTGAAAATATTGTAGAAAAAACTTCGTACTATCTTGCTAATGAAGAAGAAAGGAACCGCATCGCTAGAAACGGTTATAAATTCGTTCATTCATATCATACGAACCATAAACGTGCTAATCAGATGTTAGCGTATATTTCCCCTCTCCTTCAAGACCCTTTAAACTAGTTTTTCTTCTATTAATCGTAAATGTGCGCTCATATCAGATAGTTTGACTCAATCACTTTCTTCTATCGCACATAGGATATATAGAGTTCCAAATTTGGGATCTTAATAAAGGAAAAGGAGGATTAAAATGGCTGTTACGAATTTAATTTTAAATGGTGGATTTGAAACTGGTACTCTATCAGAGTGGAGTGCTCAAAATAGTTATGTTACGGCATCAAGTCCCCATTCTGGAAGATACGCAGCTGTATTAAGAAGCGGTCTATCTGCATCAAGTCTCAGTCAGTTGGTACCAATCATGCCTGGCGAGAATTTTCAGTTGCTAATTTCCTTAAGCAGATATGGTGTCTTCGGAAGTCCACGCCTGATTCTACGGGTGTATTTCTTAAACGAATTGAACCTTGAAGTAGGAATGGGGCTCGATGTGGAGATTGCTAGAGGAAGTTTACCAAATGCTTTAACTAATAACTGGCAAGAAATTTACTATATTACAGAAGAAGCTCCTGAAACTGCTACACAAGCTAGAATTGAAATCAGCAAACCTGCTGGGAACTTATTTTCGTCTACCGTTATGGTTGACGACGTAGCATTACTTGATTTTGAAACCGGAAGTGGAGAAGGAGAACCAGGGCCTACTGGACCGCCTGGCGTTACAGGACCTACTGGACCTACTGGGCCTACCGGCGCTACTGGCCTCACTGGGGCTACTGGACCTACGGGCGTTACCGGCGCTACTGGCCTCACTGGGGCTACTGGACCTACGGGCGTTACCGGCGCTACCGGGCGTTACCGGCGCTACTGGCGTCACTGGTGATACTGGGCCTACTGGACCGACGGGGCCTACCGGGCCTACCGGGCCTACTGGAACAACTGGACCTTAAGTTTACTCAAGAAGGTACTTTACTCAAAGTACCTTCTTTTTTACACGCTAAAAGTATTATTATTCTATTTGGTTTTAACCAAAAATGTATACACTATTCCTAAAAAGAAGATGTTAATCCAACCTTTATAAAAGAACTTTGAATATATTAGTACATGTGAAATGTTTAGGAATTAAAAGGAGTGAAAAGTATGGTAAGCATTAGCCTATGTATGATCGTGAAGAATGAAGAAAAATTATTAGCAAGATGTCTTGACACTGTAAAAGATATTGTCGATGAGATAAATATTGTGGATACAGGCTCAACAGATCGAACAATAGAGATAGCGAAAAAATACACGGACAGGATATATTTTTTTGAGTGGACGGGGAGCTTTAAAGATGCACGAAACGAATCATTTAAGTATGCTACGAAGGACTATATTCTTTATTTGGACGCTGATGATGTAGTCTTGGAGGAAGATCAAAAAAAACTAAAAAAGTTAAAAGAAGAACTTGATCCATCAGTTGATTCTGTTTCTATGTATTACAATGCTGGTATAGATAAGTATGGAAACGTGACCTTAAAATATAGAACTCACCGCTTATTAAAAACAGAGCGCCAATATCGGTGGGAAGGAGACGCACACAATTATTTAAATGTACACGGGAAGATTATCACCTCAGACGTAGGTGTGACCCATAAAAAGGAGCATCATGCAGTTGGCCGTACTCTTTCCATTTATAAAAAAAGGATTGAAAACAAAGAAACCTTTACTGCCAGGGACCATTTCTATTATGGTAATGAGCTACGGGAAAATGGCCATTATGAGCAAGCAATTGAAAGCTACACGAAAAATATTGAAACGGAACAAGGATGGATTGAAGATAAAGTCTATGCCTGTATTAATCGCGCAGACTGTTATCGCTATTTGAATGAGCCAGATAAGGAAATTGCTTCCCTTTACGAATCCTTTCGATTTTCTAAAACACCTCGTCCCGAATCCTGCAGTCGTATTGGCTATCACTATCAGAAAAAAAGAGAATATAACCAAGCAGTCTATTGGTATAAAAATGCGATTGAGCTAGAAGATGACCCAAACAGATGGAGCTTTACCTACCCCGTGTATGCAACGTGGTACCCCCATCTCCAACTATGTGTCTGCTATTATAATCTTCAGCAATTCGACAAAGCATACGAACATAATGAAAAGGCAAGATATTACAGGCCAGATGATGAAAGGATACTATTTAACAAAGAACTGCTTGAGAAAAAAATTAATCAATAACTGATTTCCTCTAAACTCACTTAGAGTGAGTTTAGTTACATAATAACATAGCCTAGTTTCGTTCAGACTTTTACCGCTTTCCACACTGTCCAATAATCCTTTTCCCTTATCTCTTTATCCATAGGTAAACGTCTGCTAATATACTCTACTAACAGTTGAAGCTGCGAATCAGAAAGTTCATAGAGAATAGAACGACCCGTACGCTGTCTTAAATCCTCCTCCAATGCTTCTTTCGTTTTATAAACTCGCCTAGTCTCCAAAAGCTTTCTCTCCTCAACAATTTTGAAACCAGTTTCCTCAATGGTGGTTCTCACTTCATTTGATGCAAAGCGTCTAGCATTTTCTATCTCCTTAAGTTGAGGGAAGCACGTAAAAAACCATCCTCTTATATGTTCTTCATCTCCTATTTTATAGATGTCTTCCATCGTACGGTCCTGAATAATTAACACTCCGCCTTTTTTCAACACTCTATTTACTTCAGTAAAACAGCTCTTCAATTCAGATAGGTGGTGAATTAATGCCCTTTCAATCACCAAGTCCATCTTATTAGAAGCTATGTTAAGTGCATTGGCATCCCCATGTATAAATTGAATCTGTGGGTAGTTGCGACAATTTTCACTGGCAGCCGCCAACATTGGTTTAGAATAATCCACTCCAACCACTTTTGGTACACCAAGATTACACAGAGCTTTGCTATAAATGCCTCCCCCACAACCAATATCAGCTGCCCGCTGAATCAATTGCCCATTTAATAATTCTTTTATTAATGTGGTCCATTGTTCGTCTGCTACCCTTGTTGTGTAACTATTTTTATTTCGCTCATGATGAAAATGATTGGCCATCAGCTTTCCTCCTCCCTACTTTATTTTACCAATTTCACCTGTATAATTATAATACTTATTAGTCATCATTCTTGATAACAGTTGCTTATCGTTTTTTCCGGGATGTTAGATAGCAGGGGGATAATATGATTCATCTTCTTCAGACACCCGCTTACCACTTGTAATTTAAAAAAATAATATTTGCTCTTACCCGTTAAAATTGCTTTAAAACTTTATATAAATTGAAACTTTTTCGTTCTTCCCCCACTAATTGTTAGTTTAACGAATCGGGGTTTTAGCTTCTGTATACTTCCACTTAAACATCACTGTTTAACTTCTTGTTTTTAAGTAGGAGTCTTACGGACGATTGTCCAGGATAAATGTATGATGACTGTATAACTTGATATACTAAGAAAAACCGTTAACAAGGAGGCATTTTTATGGGTGAATACAGCCATTTCCGTTCAGGACAAAAGGTACCAAACAATGGTATCTACCGTGAAATTGGGGAAACAGGAAGTAATGTTAATGATCCTCAATTTATAGAATTAAAAGCAGGCGAAAAGTTTCCAGAAACTATGAATCAAAACAGAGTGTGGACTAGGGAAAAATAATGATTAAAACGTAAATAAGCACCATGCCTAATCACTACTAGGCATGGTGCTTGTTTTATAATCTTATTTCACTCCTAAAACTAACAGAAAGAATCTTTTGACTTGGGAACAGAGAGTCCAAATAATGGACGTAAATACAATGCTACAAATGTTCCTCCAAGAGCTAGAATTCCCCAAATGTAACCATGTAGACTAAAGGAAGCAATTCCGCCGAAATATGCTCCAATATTACATCCAAAAGCAAGACGTGCACCATATCCCATCAGCAGACCACCGATAATTGCTGCCGCGACATTTTTTAAGTTCATTTTAGAGAATTTAAATAATCCCCCAGCTGCTGATGCCAAAAAAGCACCTAAAATAACGCCTAAGTTAAGTACGGTAGTAGAATCTGTAAAGATCGATGCATTTAAAGCTTCTACATTACCTTGCCAATATCCCCAGCTTGCAACATCAACACCAAAAAACTGGGCAACTTTCGAACCCCATAGCGCAAACGCTGAGGTAACTCCCCATGGAGTACCACGTGTCATAAGGGTTAGAGCATTAAGAACTGCAAGAACTATAGCTGCAGCAAATAATGGCCAGGAGCCTCTAAATATTCTTTTCCAACCATTTGTTGAAGGTAGGGGAGCCATTTTGGGAGCCTTCCTTCTTCTTTCAATTACTAGTGTAATCCAAGCAATTACACCAAAGAGTAGAATGGATACTGCCCATGCACCACCATACCCCAATCCAGTGGAAGTTGCCAAGGACACTGGCTCAAAAGATGGTAGCTCCTCTGTCCAGAACGGAAGGTGATATGCTCCAACCGTGGAACCGACAATAAAGAACAGTAATGTAACAAACATAACCGATCTTCCGCCCCCTACAGCATACAAGGTTCCTGAGGCACATCCGCCACCAAGCTGCATGCCGATACCAAACAAAAAGGCACCAACAAGTAAACTAATACCTACTGGAGACACATAGCCAGATACTTCTCCGCCAAAGAAAGAAAGTCCGAAGGCTAGAATAGGAGCAAACAAGGAAACAGCTATTGCCAGCATAAGCATATGTGCACGTAAGGCCTGGCCGTTTCCAACAGATGCGAGTCTGCGGAATGCAGAGGTAAAACCAAAACGCGCATGAAATAATGTATAGCCAAGCAAGATACCAATGACAAGTAGTAACGGCTGTACGGTTTCCTGGCTAATTAATAAATAGACTAATAGAATTGCACTAACAACCAGCCCACCTATGATTTGTGGTGTTTGTGGCTTATTTAAATTAGAATCTTCTTTTTTTATAGGATCCTTCACTTCATTTACTGGTTGAACATATGTTGACATTTAATACACCCTTTTCCGATTTATTTAGTCGGGATTAATGAATATTTTATTATAATACGTGTTGAATAATATTATGTCAATGAAATTAATTGTCTTACAATTAATCATTTAGTCGTAAAATTTTTACGTATGGTTTACCGCTTAATCTGTAGAAATCAAAGCAATGTATAGTACCGTGAAATTACGAGACTAAGCCACGTTTTTAATTTCACATTCAACATAAAAAAGGACTCCTCCAATCTTCTGGAGAAATCCTACTTCACTAATTTTCTCGGTTAATTACATAGTCTAATAGGTGCTTCAAAAAATTACTGTTTTGCTTAATAACCTGCAATGCTTCCGCTGCATTACAGTAATGATCCCACATTAGTTTTTTGGCTCCATTAAGCCCAAGAACAGAGACAAATGTAGCACTATGGTTTTCCAAGTCTTGCCTTGTGTTTTTGCCTGTTTGTGTACTCTCACCTTCTACATCTAAAATGTCGTCTTTAATCTGAAAGGCTATGCCGGCATGCTTTGCGAAAAGCTTCAATTTTTCTTTGTAGATATCATCTTTACCAGCAAGTATAGCCGGCATGATTAACGAGGCCTCAAAGCCAATTCCAGTCTTATAAAAACACATTTCTGTCAGTTCATCAATTGTCAGTGTTTTCCCTCTAGAACTAAGATCTATCGCCTGCCCCTTACACATTTCTGTAGCAACGGTAGAAGAGTAGTAAATAAGGTGAAGAATTGCAGTTTGATCAAATCCAGCAAGTGATGCTTGGTTGGCAACGGCTTGTTGGGTTAGGAAAATTCCTGTTAACTCAGCATTTGCTGTGTTATACACTTCATGAAGAGTGGGACGGCCCCTGCGTAGAGAAGCATTATCTTGTGCTGGCAAATCATCATAAATCAGCGAAGCGGTATGCATATACTCAAGTGACTTTAATAGTGGCTCAATTGAAGCAGGTTCCATATTATACTCTTCCACTGCCATTACCCATGTCATCACAGGACGGAGTCTTTTGCCTCCACTTTCCAGGCTATAATTCGCTGCCTCTGTAATGAGATCATCAAAAAAGGAATTTGATTTAGATTGTGTGACTGGTAACATACTGTTAATCGTTGCACGTATCTTTCTTACTGAATCAATGAATGCTTCCTTTTCTTTCTTTTGGTTTTTTAAGTCGTCGATCATATGATCACGTAAAAACTTATCAAAAAACTCTACATCTGTTGCTTTGCTGACTATACGTTGAATTACACGATTTAATTGAGGATCAATACTAAAAAGCTCCATTAGTTGTTCATATTTTTCCTCCCCCCACTTCTTCTTAAATCGCTTTAATCCATTGATTGCTCGGGAGAGTATAACTTCTCTCGTGTTAGCATCTGATTTATAAACAGTGTGTATCAAATATGAAACGACTGTCCAATACATTTCAAATGGGTTTATCAAGTCATGACGAAGATTATGATGTTTTAAATAGTATGTATAGGGAGTGACAGCCCCCTCTTCCATGTCTGAAAACATATCAGCAAAATCATCTGACAATTGATTATAAATACCATAATAAAATGTTTGTTCATTTATTTGCTGGTCTTCGTTTGCTTTTATTAATGAGCGCACAATCAAACGAGAAGACGCTGATTTAAGAATGATCGGCACATACAAATCACTATTAGTGTATGTTTCAACAGCTAAATCCTTTTCTCGGTCTATTTCCTGTGAATGAAAGAAAACTAACGACTGTTCCAGAAAGCTTTCCCATCCTTTTCTTGAGTGTTGTGTTTTTATATATTCAAAGGCTTCTTTTAATTCGGAATGAACGAATCTCATAAATGGATAGTGTTTAATCCATCCAAACAATTCTGGTACCACCCCCGTCTGAAGCGTCGTACGTATTATGGCTGCGTAGTCTTCCTTTTCCTCAGTCGAGAGTAACTGCGAATCTAAAATATCATCTATAAATGGGTATGTGAGTCCATAAGCATAGCCGAGCCGGATCGCTTGGTCTAGTCGATTAGCACGTAAGGCTGGCGAGAGACTTTCCTCCATTTCGTCCAGCTCTTGAATTACCACACCACCAATAATTTTGATTAACTTCCTTTTAGTTTCAGTTGGGTCCAGTTCAACAGGTATGGTCGTTGTAATCTCATGTAATTTATCTAATACCCAAATAATACTTGATTCTACATTCTCTTTTTGAGCCCATCGGTAAATTTCAGTCATACTAAACGTACTTTTGCCGCTTTCTTGACTTAACAGCTTCTGTCGCATGCTTTCAACCGAGCGACGAACTTTATCCTTCGTTTTTTCATCATCCAAGGATCTCCCAATGTCTCGCATATATATGTAAGAAATGCTTCTATTTAAGTAATCAAAAAGTTTTCCTCTTTTATCAAGCCAATGAATGTAATGAGGATAATGAGAATGAGTGCTTTTCTTCCCATTCATATTATCGGTGACAACGGAAAATCTTTTTAGATGCTTTCGCTTCCATATATCAAAGTCATTTTTTAATAATGGAAGGTATGTCTTTTCTTCCAGATGTGTACTTAGATGTTTAAAATATGCTGTAGCTTTTTTCTCTTGCACTTTGTATGCCATATTATTTTCCTCAGATATGATACGTATTCCCTCTCTCATATGAAGATCCCTCATCTTCTATATTTCTCTTTATTTCCTATTTATATAATACTAATAAAATGCACAGGAATATACCTCTTAATTGTAGCAATATTGATTACCTAAAGAGTGAGTATAAGTTAATGTTAAAAAGCTTTCCAATATGATAAAAAGCGAAGCCTCATTGGCCTCGCTTTTTATCTATCTTAATTAACGGTTTAAACTATTTTGCTTTGCTTCACCAGCAGTGTCTTGAAATTCACCTTTTGCTTTATCTTTTTTTCCTTCTGCTTGCATTTTATTATTGTCTGTCAAATTACCTACTTGATCCTTCGTTTCGCCTTTAGCTTTACTAATTGCTCCTTTAACTTTATCTGAAGCTCCGTTTTTACTCATCTCTATCACGCTCCTTATAAGGGATATTACCGGTATAGAAGATGATTAAACATTTAGTCGCCTATTAAATACTAATGGGATACCGTAATACTCCCGTTGTGTGTTGTTAATTTTACACGGTTTTCTCCATCACCTACGACCGTATCCCAATCAGAATTACCAAAAATATCAATTTTCCCATTGTCTACCCGAACATCAAACGTTACATTTGTTGGTTCCTCATTTGTTTCAATTTTGATCTTTCCGTTATCAGAACCTAGTTGGATAGAGCGATCCAAACTCTCCGTCACAAGCGAGATAGCACCATTATTGGTTTTACCGTTCAACTCCCCCTCCACGTTATGGAGGGTTATTTTCCCGTTATTTGATTCAACATTCACTCTTTCTGATAGAATGTTCTCCATCATAATCTTCCCATTATTTGTCTCTGCTACAATATCCGTTGAATTAATTTGTTCAGCGTTTATACTTCCATTGTCAACATCCAATTGAATAGAGGCAAACTCTTTATCTGGCAAATAGACCGTTAAAGTCAACCTGTCTCCCCAATCAAAAAACCGAAACAATTTCTCATCATGTGCTTTCGTTTCAATGATTAGCTTATCACCTTGCATTTCAGCATGTAAACGATTCTTATCCGGTCTATTACCTTTTCCTTCAAGTTCCACAATGACCTCTGAAGACTGACTTGGCTTTATGTTCATTTTTTGGTTATTCAACTGAATGTCTACCTTCTCTACCCCATCTTCAGGGAATACCTCCGATTCAAATATGTCAGAACGGTCACTTGAAGCAAAGGTGATAACACCTCCAGTCACACCAACCACTAACAGGATAATAGCTAAAATAGAAAGCTTTTTTAGATTACGCATGTTTTAAACCACCTTTCACTAGTTTGGCATTATAAGATAAATAGCGGACGAATACTTTGGCAATAAATCGTGTTACATAAAACATTGCTATTGTAATAAATATGCCCAAACCAGTTAACGCAATAGAAGCAAATAAATCAAACAATCGGAAACTGTCGGGATAGAACATGAAATCTAGAA
Organism: Oceanobacillus manasiensis; assembly: GCF_000724085.1. Classification (GTDB taxonomy): domain Bacteria; phylum Bacillota; class Bacilli; order Bacillales; family Amphibacillaceae; genus Oceanobacillus_B; species Oceanobacillus_B manasiensis. The sequence continues at coordinate 612,250 of NZ_CCDL010000003.1, read as the reverse complement.
GTAACAATATAGGTGAACAAACAAATGCGATACCTACTGCCCAACCTCCTACAATACAACCTAACAAAGCTATAAACGGACCAAGCACAATGATTAAATTAAAGAAACCTAATCCAATCACAGCCCACACTGCTCTAAAAATATTGCCGACATTTGATTTTTCTTCTACCCTATCCAAATAATACGTAGCTATTATTTCCTTGGCAATTTGATTAGGTGATCCCAGCGCATTAGCAATTTCTTCTTCCTCTTTCCCTTCCTGTAACCCTGCATGAAAATGTTCTCGAAAGTCTTCTAGTACATCCTGCTGTTCTTCAGGTGGTAACTTTTCTAATGCCTTTTCGAGTTTTTTGATAAAAATCGTCTTATTCATCAATCACAACCTCCTTTAATAATTCATTTACACCTTCAGTAAACTCGTTCCACTCGGCATTTAACTGATGTAAATATTTTCTACCCTGATCAGTTAAATGGTAGTATTTTCGAGAAGGCCCTTCTTTGGATTCCTGTAAATAGGTCGTAAAATAGGCTTCCTTTGTAAGTCTACGTAGGAGGGGATAAACAGAACCCTCTGAGATTGCAATGTTGTCAGAAATTTTCTGTACTAATTCATAACCATATCTGTCTTGCTTATCCAATAAGGCAAGCACGCATAGCTCTAGGGCACCTTTTTTAAACTGTATATTCACGTCCTAATCACACCTCTTTCATTACTACTGTTCAATAAACAGTACCTTTATATAATTACTATACAACGTACTACTAATTAATGCAAGGTAGTATTCACCTTTTTACAAGCCTAATTTGATATAAACGTAGATATTTGTTATAATAAGTTGCTTTTAAAAATCATTAGGGGGAACTTTTTTGTCAATTGAAATAGGCAGTAAAGTCAAAGGAAAAGTAACAGGTATCACTAATTTTGGAGCATTTGTTGAATTGCCTGGTGGAAAAACCGGCCTTGTACACATTAGCGAAGTAGCAGACAGCTATGTAAAAGATGTGAATGATCATTTAACTGTTGGCGATGAAGTCGAAGTAAAAATCATTAGTGAAAAAGAAGGTAAAGTAGCATTATCTATTAAAAAAGCTGTTGATAAGCCAGAAGGTCAGCGACCAATTCGTCAGAGCAGAGATCGGAATTCTAAAGACTTCCGTTCAAAGGGCGGTGGATTTAAGCCTAAGGAAAGCTTTGAAGATAAGATGGCTAAATTCCTAAAATCAAGTGAAGAAAATTTATCTACGCTCAAGCGTAACACTGACACGAAGCGCGGTGGAAGAGGCGGAAGACGCGGATAATATACTTCATGACATAGATAAAAGCAAGCCAGATGCTGGCTTGCTTTTTTAGTGTAATTTTTTTATAGAAAACTAACCCAAAGAACTTAGTCATTTTTAGAAGTCTTTATTGCGTAATTTTATAATTTATTCCCCATCTCTCTAAAACCGTATAGCTATGTTCTCTGCTTCTTGCTATTATTATAGTATTATAACCACAATTTAATATTACACAAAACCGATAAATTCATATAGACGGAGTTAACAGATGAAAAAAACGTTTAGGATTCCCTTAATAATCCTCTTATTTCTATTAGCTTTAACCATTGTTCGCCTATTCTGGGGGGATATGTATAAATCTGAACATCATCCCATTGCAGATAATGGTGTACTTGACTTAAGACAGGGTCAGCTAGAAGATAGGCTAACTATCCCTCTCTTAGGCAAATGGAAGTTTTACCCAGATGTATTATTGGATAAAGCACTACTAAAGACACCAGACAACGGGGCGTATAGTACCTTCCCCAATGGTTGGAATAAGATTCCACACCATTCTGACTACACTGTTGGAACGTATCATTTAAAAATCCTTCTACCCAAATCTAGTGCAACAGTCGACTATGGAATACGCATGCCTATTATACAATCTGCCTCAAAGCTATTTATTGATGGAGTTGAGATTGGCGGATCAGGTAATCCTTCAACAAAACTGTCGGAATATGCTCCCTTAAAGGTCCCCTACACTGTTTCCTTTCGTTCAGAAAAGGACGCAGTGGACATGACCATACAGGTTGCCCACGGAAAGTATCCAATTAGATCCTCAGAAGTAGGCGTTGTGAAGTTTGGATATGCCGAAGCAATTAATAAGGAGACGGCTTTTTCTGTTATTAGTCAAATCGTTGTTCTAGCCGTACTTGGAGTTGTTGCTATATTTACTGCATTTCTATATTTTTTTGGTAAAAGGCCAAAAAGCTTATTATATTTTTTTCTGTTACTTATCGCTGCGATGTTTATGATTCTTTTAGATGTAGATAAATTCTTATTAAAACTTATGCCTATTCCTTATGAAATTAGTGTAAAGCTATTATTCTTGGTATATACAAGTATCGCTTCTTTTATGCTTTTATTCTTTAAGCATTTACTTCCGGAGTTTGCAAACAAAACGTTACTCAACTGGTTTCTAGCTGCTTGTATGGTATACGTAGGATTTATCATTCTAGCACCAGTATCATACATACTTAAGGCAAGCTTCCTATTAGGCATTGTTTTACTAACTACTACCTGCTTTATTACCGTACAGTTTTACAAAGCAACCAAGAATCAATTGGAAGATGTTTTGTACTTGTTGTTAAGTGCTGCTGCTATAACAAATAATGTTATATGGGCAATTATATATAGCAACACTACGATTGAACGTTTTTTCTATCCTGTTGATTTATTGATTACTATCTTTCTCTTTTCCGCTTTCTGGTTAAAGCGTTTCTTTCGAAATGTACATCGGATAGAGAGGCTTTCCGAAGAACTACTCGAAGCGGATAAGCGAAAGGATGCATTCCTTGCTAATACATCGCACGAACTACGTAATCCATTACACAGTATGATTAATATTGGCCATTCTTTGCTACATAATAAGGAAAATAAGTTGAATGTGCAGGATCGTCAGGATTTGGCATTACTCGTTACTGTAGGTAAACGAATGTCCTCCATGATCAATGATCTGTTAGATTTGGGGAAAATTAAAGAGAAAAAATTGAGCTTAAAATTGAAACCGGTACATTTACAAGCCATTACGGCTGGAGTAGTAGATATGCTCCTTTATTTAGTTGAGGACCGACCAGTTCGAATAAAAAATAATATATCAAGAGATGCCCGGATTGTAATTGCAGATGAAAATAGATTAATTCAGATTCTTATAAACTTACTCCATAATTCGATTAAGTATACTGAAAAAGGAACGATCACTATTTCCGCCGAATATTTGGAGAACAAAGCCGTGATATCAGTTTCGGATACTGGTATTGGGATGAGGAAGGATAGGATCCATTCTATCTTTCAGCCATATGAACAAGGAGTCGAAGACAATATTGACGTTAGAGGTGGTGTTGGCTTAGGTTTAACCATTACCAATCAGTTAGTTAAATTACATGGTGGGGAAATGAAAGTTCTTTCAGAGGTTCATAAAGGATCCGTATTTTCTTTTTCTTTACCTTTAGCCAAGGAGAATGTCGTTCAAGTTGAGAAATCATCTGCTTCCCCAACGGGACGAGATGAAGCTGCCGTTACAAAGAGCTTGGAAAAAAGGCGTGCTATTCTTCACTCTGAAACGCCAAAGATTTTAATTGTGGATGATGAGACAATTAACCTACGGGTGCTAAAAAGTTTACTGGCGTCAGAGCAATATGAGATAACCACTGTGTTAAACGGAGCCGATGCGTTAGAAAAATTACAAATGGATAAATTCCACTTGCTGATTACGGATGTCATGATGCCATATATGTCAGGGTATGAACTAACAAAGAAGGTTAGGCAGCAATACACCCTTTCTGAATTGCCTATCCTATTGCTTGTAGCTAGAAACAGTCCAGAGGATTTATATACTGGTTTTTCTTCTGGTGCAAATGATTATATTGCCAAACCTATAGATCCCATGGAATTGAGATCCCGTGTAGACGTGCTTGTAAAACTAAAAACTTCTATTACCGAGCATATGCGCATGGAAGCGGCTTGGTTGCAAGCGCAAATTAAACCACATTTTTTATTTAACACCTTGAACTCTATTTTGTATTTAATGGAAGTTGATGAAGTGAAAATGCGATATGTATTAGATCATTTCATTCAGTTCATTCAAACTAGTTTTGCTTTCAAAAACACTGATAGCCTAGTCGGCCTTAAAGAGGAATTAACAATGGTACATTCCTACATTGAAATTGAAAAAGCTAGATTTGGCGACCGTGTCAAAGTAGAATGGGCTGTCGACCAAAGCATTAATGTAAAATTGCCACCACTGTCCATTCAGACATTGGTTGAAAATGCAATTAACCATGGGATATTAAAGAAAGCTATAGGTGGTAAAATTATTGTTCAGGTAAAAAAACAGGATGATGGGCTTACGAGAATTTCAATTAGTGATAATGGTGTCGGTATGCATCCCGAACAACAGGCGCACCTTGCAAACTATCAACCTACTGAGCGGACAGGCGTAGGAATATTCAATACGGACAGACGATTACGTCAATTATTTGGCAAGGGATTAGACATTAAAAGTGAGTTGAATGTAGGAACTACGATATCCTTTACTATTCCAACTGGGTGAGCTAGGTGAATTTATTCCACTCATGCTCCCCTCGCATATTATTTTAGGCAGTCACTTTTTGTCTATTTCATACCTACTCATTATTTCATTAAGAATTTGTATCAGTTCCTTTCTTTTTCTAACCTCAAATTTGCGATACATTTTACTGACATAATCCCGCACTGTTTTTTCTTTAAGCTGCAATCTTTCTGCGATTTCTACGTTTTTTTTGTTTTTATAAACCAAAAAAGCAACTTCTTTTTCTCTAGAGGATAAAGAATAATGTCTCATTAGCTTATGTTTAAAAAGTTGTTTTTCAAAAAAATCATCTGTTGGAACTTCAGAAAAAAAGTTTCTTACAAGCTCTCCTGACACAACATGAAGATCCTCATTTACATTTTTAATTGATCTTACAAGACAATGTGGTGTCACATTATCAAGAATAAAAGATACTACCCCAATTTTTAATCCATAAAGAACAGCATCTCGGTCGGGTGAAGCTAATACGAACAATAACTTAACTTTTGGAGAATATTGTTTCATTCTTTCAGCTAAAAATAAGTTCTCTTCAGCTTGATGAATTAAAACAAGATCTGCCTCATTCCGCATTAAAGTATTTTTTATATTTGCTTCATCATCCATAACGCCCAAAACCTTTATAGCAGTTTCACTTGGCACTGTGCTATAAAGCTTGTTTGCAGCGACACTTGGAGGACCAACAATTAATAATTTGATCATATAAGACACCCTCAATAAATTATAAAATACGTGATCTTAGTTTAACGATAACGACTGTACAAGTTCTATACATCCTCAACTGTTCTGTAAAACGAACAAAATGTCCAACGCCTAGTGTTATTCTCATGAACTTTTCTGTGTAACTATTTATTACCCAAATCTAGCCAATTGTATTCCTATTTAACAGTTCTATTCTATGTTTTCAAAACATTAAAAGCAAACCCTGCCAACTCTTGTAGTACATGACCTTCAAAAAGGGCACTTGTTCACCAGAGGGTTTGCTTATTATTTCCTTAGCTTATTTTTCAACTTTACTATTCAATTTCTTTTAAACTCGAAATGTTAACATCTTTTAAAGCTTGAGAAGCAAGCTGATCTGCTTCACGATTGTTCTTACGGGAGACGAGTTCAAATTCAGCCTCTAAACCCAATTTTTCCAACTTTACTTCAATACGGTTTGCCCATTTTGCAAGTTCCTTTTCATAACAGGGCCAATCCTCTTCGAGCTGTTTAATCACGACTTGAGAATCGCCAATGATGGTAATGGGCATATGATGTCCACCAAGTTCTTCCACTTCCTGCACAGCCAAGTGAAGCGCAGCATATTCAGCCTCATTATTAGATTCAAGTTCTTCTACCAGCGCGTTTCTTCTTATACGAAATGTTTTGTCGTTCTGTTCATAATAAACGGCGCAACCAAGACCTGACTTTTTTGATTTAAGATCAAATCCACCATCAAAGTATATTTTAATATTATGAGGCTCAGTTTTTATTTCTTCTAGTTGCTTACGTAATTCTTTCACCCTCCATACGTGTTCGTGCGTATCTATAAATTGAATATCTTTAGCTCGCCCTGTTTTTTCCATGTCTTCTATTAGTAATAAGGCTTTGGAAGCACGCATTTCTTCTGAGTAAAAGACGGTATCTGCACCCTTTGGGGTACGGTAAGTAAATGAAATTATTCCTTTCATCTTGTAACCTCCACTTGAGTTATAAGGGGTATAGTAAATAGTCTTTCTTATCCTTTCCAAATATAACACCGATACAGCCTCTTTTCTAAAGATTAGTTATTAAATGAAGTACAAGTAATTTGTAGTATTGATCTTAAATATACAAAAACCCTTATTATGTCGAAGCCGAAGCATAATAAGGGTTTTACTATTTATATTTTTATTCTCCAGTCATCCAACCTGGTTTACCAAAACCTTGGAATTCTTCATCCATAATTTTTTCAAATTCATCTGATTCGATAACTTCTTTAATATCTTTGGCAAACTGAGCATCCTTATCTTCTGTATTAACGGCAACGACGTTTCTGTAATCATCCGGCATTTCTTCTAAAGCTAACGCATCTAGTAGATCCATATCTGCTGCCAGTGCAAAGTTTCCTGGAACTGCAGCAGCATCCTCGCTATCAACTAAACGTGGTAGCTGACCTGCTTCCACTTCCACGAACTCAAGGTTCTTTGGATTCTCCACAATGTCATTAACTGAAGCTTTTAACGGATCAACTTCTTCATTAATCGTGATCAAATCTTGATCCTGTAACATTAGCAGCGTTCTGGAAAGATTGGTGGGGTCATTGGCTATTGCAATTGTGCTACCCTCAGCTATCTCTTCCGTACTTGCGAAAGAATTGGAATATAAGCCCATCGGAGCTGTTGGTACAGCTATTACTGAGGAAAGATCCATATCATTTTCTTCTGAGAAGGCTTCTAAATAAATAGTGTGCTGGAATAGGTTCGCATCTAGATCACCTCTAGATAAAGCGTTATTTGGCTGGACATAATCAGTAAACTCTTGGTTTTCTACTTCATAGCCCTTTTCTTCTAAGAGTGGCACAAGAGCTTTTGTTACCATATCACTGTACGGTCCTACAGTGGCACCGAACTTAATGGATTTAGACTCGCCCTCATTTTCATTTTCCCCTGTTCCAGAGTCATCGTTCCCACATGCTGCGAGTAAAAGAATACATAACAATGTTGCAAATGCTATAAGTGCTTTTTTCATCGTTGTTGTTCCTCCATATGTTTTTTATTTTTTATTTACAGTCTTAGCAATAAAATCACCAAGATATTGTATAAGCTGTACCAATACAATTAGTACAATAACTGTGGTAATCATTACCGTGTCGTCATACCGGTAATACCCATAGCGAATGGCTAAGTCCCCAATTCCGCCACCACCAATTGTCCCAGCCATGGCGGAATAACCAATTAAACTAATTGCTGTGATCGTTAACCCACTGATAAGTCCCGGTTTTGTTTCAGGGAGAATAATATCCTTGATAATTAACCAAGGGGAAGCCCCAACAGCTATAGCTGCTTCAATGACACCTTTGTCAATCTCTCTGGCAGCAGACTCTACAATACGAGCATAGAACGGAATGGCCGCCACAGATAGGGATACCGATGCTGCAAGCGGACCAGTAATACGTCCGACGATGAGATCTGTAACAGGGAATAGAAAGACAAGCAGGATAATAAAAGGTACAGACCGGACAAGATTAACCAAAATACCAATAGTACTTTTCGCTATCCGATTCTCCCAAAACAAGCCTTTATCTGTAACATAAAGTAAAATACCAATAGGAAGGCCAAGGATAAGAGCTACAAGCAACCCTATACCAACCATTAATAATGTTTCAAAGAACGCAGCATTCAATTCGGGAAGGATTTCGACGATTCTATCGAGCATGTTGAATCACCTCCACTTGCTTTAACCGCTCTTTTAAATAAATCTTCGCTGCCGACACTTCTTGCGTGTCCCCCAACAGCTCCATAATAAAAATCCCTAATGGAGTCTCTTTTATGTACTCTACCTTGCCATGGAGAATATTCCCACTGACCTGAAACTTTTGGAGCATATCTGATACAACTGGGTCGCTAGCCAAATCTCCACGAAATTGCAATTGTAGTATCGTGCCTTTACATGCTTTAAGTAATTTTGCCGGCAATTCAAAATTCATAACCGTGTCAATGAATTGCTTAGTCAGTTCTTCTTTCGGATTTGCAAAAATATCATAAGAAGGTCCCTGCTCAATAATTTTTCCATCCTGCATAACAGCACATGTATCACAAATTTCCTTGACTACTTCCATTTCATGGGTAATTAAAACGATGGTGATCCCAAGCTCTTGGTTAATTTTCTTTAATAGCTGTAAAATTGATTTCGTTGTGCTCGGATCCAATGCGGAGGTTGCTTCATCACATAGTAACACTTTTGGATTATTGGCAAGCGCCCTGGCAATACTAACACGCTGTTTTTGCCCACCACTTAGCTGAGCAGGATAATGGTTCACTTTGTCCGTTAGACCAACTAGATCAAGTAGCTCTAATACGCGTTGCTTCCTTTGTGACGCAGCTACTCCAGCTGCTTTTAAAGCAAAGGCGATATTATCAAATACCGTTTTTGCAGAAGCAAGATAAAACCCTTGAAATATCATTCCGATTGATTGTCGTGCCTCTCTTAATTTCTTTGGAGAAAGTTGAAGTAAATCAATACCATCTACCACAATCTTTCCAGATGTTGGCCGCTCTAATATATTTATACAGCGTAGCAAACTACTTTTCCCAGCACCACTATAGCCGACAATACCGTATATCTCTCCTCTAGGTACTTCCAAAGAGACATTGTCTACACCGACTACTTGGCCGGATTTCGTATTATATACTTTGCTGACCTGCTCAACCTTGATCATAACGTTCACTCCAATTCCGACTGTAAATCCAATCCATCAAAAAACCCCCTTTCATCATGAAAGAGGGTGTCGATTAAAAGTATCTCACACTTATCTTCCAGAATGAATCATTCTGAAGGAAGTAGCACCACTCCAAATGGAAGGTTGCTGTGACATCAACGGGCCTTTCCCTCCGTCACTCTAGATAAGAAATATTCATATTGTTAACGTAATGATTATCATAATCTTCGGATTCTACTTTGTCAATAGAAAGTTTAAAATATTCCTAAGTTACCAATTCGATTTGCAGCTTCAGCAAGTCGCTCTTCATTAGCTAGCAAGCCCGCTCGCACAAAGCCCTCTCCTGCTTCACCAAATCCATTACCTGGCGCTACCACAACATGTGCTTTTTCCAAAAGGAGGTCAGCAAATTCCTCTGATGTATATCCCTCTGGGACTGGAAGCCACGCAAAGAATGTACCGCGTGGCGCTTGAACGTTCCACCCAATTTCCTGCAATTTTTCTACTAACACATTCCGTCTATTTTCATAGGTAGCAACCAATTCGTCTACAGCAGTTTGGTCCCCGAGTAAAGCCTTCTCTGCTGCTTGTTGTATCGCACCAAACAAGCTGACGTATAAGTGATCTTGAATCAGGTTAAGGCTTTTAATCACGGAAGTGTTTCCTACAGCAAAACCAACACGCCAACCTGCCATGTTATACGTTTTAGACAAAGTATACATTTCTACCCCAATATCCTTTGCACCAGCTGATTGCATAAAACTTTGCGGTTTCTTTCCATCAAAGCCAATCGCCCCATAAGCAAAGTCATGTACTACACATATTTCGTTTTGTTTTGCTAGTTCAATTGTTTCATCAAAAAATTCCTTGTTCGCAACCCCGGCAGTTGGATTGTTTGGATAGTTTAAGAATAATAATTTCGCTGTTTCCAGGTCAACTTGATTTAGTTGCTGATAATTCGGTAGAAAATTATTTTTTTCTAACAATGGCATAAAGACTGGATTTGCATTGGCCATCGCAATTCCGGACATGTAATCTGGATAGCCAGGGTCAGGTAACAATGCTGTGTCTCCTGCATTTAACAAGCATTGACTAATTTCAACTAATCCTGTTTTTGCACCAAAAAGAATCGCTACCTCTGATTCTGGATCAATATCGACATCGTATTCCCGCTTGTAAAATGTCGCCACCGCTTCTTTAAGAAAAGCATGACCTGTAAACGGAGAATATTTATGATAAACAGGATCATCCGCTGCCGTTTTTAATTCTTCTACAATATGGTTTGGTGTTGGCAAATCAGGATTCCCCTGGCCAAGATTAATAATATCGTGTCCTTCATTGCTTAATGCTTGTACTTTTTTTACCAATTTGGCAAAAAACTGTTCTGGCAGGCGTTTCAAGGTATCTGATACTGGAAAGCTTTGCACGGTTTTCTCACCTCTAATAATTCTAAAATTCTAATTATCTATGTTAGCCAAACTTACAACGTTTGTAAAGCTACACTTACAAAAGGGACAGGTTAATTGACAGGAAAATGAGGCGATGGGATAATAAGCACCAATAACATCGAGCATTTAAATTAGGATCAGGATGGTAGCTTAGCGTTGCTTTAAATGAAGGAGTTGATTTGATGACATTGTCTGTTGCCTTGTTGCAGATAGACATTACTTTTGGAGACCCGGTAGCAAATGAAAAAAAGGTAGAAAGCAAGTTTGCAAATTTTAAAAAAAAGAAAGTAGATGTGGTCGTTTTACCCGAGCTTTGGACAACTGGCTATGATCTCACCCGTCTAGAAGAGATTGCCGACTCTAATGGAGAACGTTCTCTCTCCTTCCTTTCAAGACTCGCTAAGAAATTTGATGTGCATCTTGTCGCAGGGTCTGTTGCCAAGCACACAGAACGAGGCATAACCAATTCCATGTTCGTTATCAATTCAAATGGTGAACTCGTTAAGGAATATGCAAAAGCACATCTATTTAGACTGATGGATGAGGAAAAGCATTTGATCGAAGGTAGTGAGAATGGCATTTTTGAACTGGCCGGAATAAAATCTGCTGGTGTTATTTGCTATGATATTCGTTTTCCAGAATGGATTCGAACACATATGCTTGATAATACAAAGATTTTATACGTGGTTGCGGAGTGGCCTGCAAAACGAATAGATCATTGGAAAGCATTGTTGATCAGTAGAGCTATTGAAAATCAATGCTATGTTGTAGCTTGCAACCGAGTTGGTGCTGATCCAAACAATAAGTTTGGTGGCCATTCTATGGTTATTGGGCCTTGGGGAGAGATCCTAGAAGAAGCTGCTGACGAAGAAACCATTCTATACAGTGAATTGGAAATAGAGCAGGTAGATGATGTTCGACAGCGTATTCCAATTTTTTCTGATCGCCGTCCGGATATTTATCGCTATTAGAGTAGCACCACTAGGGAACTGAATCGGGAGAGCTGTTTTAACAAACAGATTTAACAGCAATACAAAAAGAAGCTTGATATGTAAGCTTCTTTTTGTATGCTTTCCTATTTGGTTATTATTTAATAATTAGCATTTCATTTTCATCAAATTCCCACATATCCCCATAAGCTACCTCCCAAATATGTCCGTCCGGATCAGAAAAATAGCCACTATATCCTCCCCAAAAAACCGTTTCAGGCTCTTTTAATATGGTTGCTCCCGCATCTCGAGCATTGCCAATAAACCTGTCTACGCCTTCTTTAGAGTCTGCATTATATGCTAACGTGATACCTGAAAAGCCTTGCTTTTGACCGATCAATTCCTCACCAATATCCTTTGCTAGTTCTTCTACTGGGAATAGTGCTAATTTGGTTCCCTGATTGTTAAAAAAGACAACTTCAGGATTTCTGTCTGACACAGAGGTCTTAAAGCCTAATCCCTCACGATAGAAGGTTAACGACTTATGGATGTCTTGAACTCCTAGGGTAATTAAATTAATTCGATTCAATGTAAGCACCTCCGATTATCCTTTTGGAAAGTTCCTTAATTCCCTACTTTGTCTTGCGTGATTCCAACTCTTGTAGGCGTTTTTCAAGATTACTAATCCTTTGTTCTGATTGTCTTGCAGGCTCTTTTACCCTATGTATTATACCTTTCATAACAGCAATGATTGCAATAAAAAATACAACGAAACCCGCTACAAACATAAAGATAATTTCCATGAGCCCCCTCCTCTTCTTTAATACTTCTATTTTCTACCTTTAATTCCTGCCTAAAATAGAAATTGCCCCAAATAATGGGACAACCTATTCTACATTACTTCTTTAATTCCCTTTTTAACAAGTAACCAATTGGCTGGGTAGCTTGTTAGAAATCCAAGTATCATGGCAATTTGCATCATAAACCAATATACAGCAGTATCAGGTTTTGGTGGCACCGTAAAGAGAACAAAATGAACGATTGCCATCCAGCCAAACATGCCGACTTCAAATGCAATAAGCGCTGCGGAATCTGCTTTTATCGCTGACTTAAGCGCACCAGTTTTACCAAGATCTTTGTTCATTGGATAGATCGCATAATATTGGAATATAATGCCGACTAGATATGCTAGGATAAATTCAACCAAAAATGTGCAAACAAAGTGGAACCTACTATGGTGAAACCAGTTAATGCCACAAATGGTACACCTGCTGCATCTCCTACTGTGCATCCCCCTGCGCAATGACTTGTCGACACAAAAACCTTTGCAGGCGTTTTCCGTCGATCTTCACGTTCTGAGCCTTTTGCATTCAGCCGTCCCCACTTAAAGTAAGCCCAAAGTGCGAATGGTCCAAAAAACCATCCGTTTATCGGCCATACCAAGTTCATTACTTTCATCTGCTGCGGATGCCTGGTAATATCCACTATGATAATGGCAGAACTTATTATACCAATGATTAATGCGATCCAAGATATAGTAGTTAACATCATTTTCACCTCACAGTATCGTTTCTACCCAAGTTTGTAATCTTTCTAAACAACGCTATGAACCCATCATAGTTAAATAAGGATTACACTACTAACGTGTAAACTTTTGGCAGACCTGGGAAACGATCTAGTTGCGATCATCTTTGTCTATCGTTAAACTACAAGTAACAAACACCACACCAGGAGGAATAGCCATGCGACTTTGGCACGAAGATTTAATTCCCCACCTGCCTAGGCAGCAGTTGCTTGGACAGCATCGTGAATGCTGTGCTTTAAGAGGTAATGGTTGGGGAAAGCCACATGCTACAGTAAATTATGTATTCGATTATTCACCATATCGTCTGTTTATCTACCATCAATTAATTATGAGGGAGATGCAAAAACGAGGATATCGGGTCGATCCTTTATGGGAAGATCCTTTTTATAGAGGAAAGATTTCTGAAGCACATAATGAAAATAGCCTTTATGGAACCGAGCATGTAAACAAGCAACAAATACCACTCTATCCAGAGCATAGCCCTACCTACTTAAAAGAATGTCTTGATAACCTGAGCGAAAAAGGCATTGATTTGCCAGAGATAAAGTGAAACCCGCCAGTAAGGACTGGCAGGTTTCATTTTTTATGTGAAATATTCTATTTTTGCATCTGGGAAGTAGTGGTTTATATAGCCACCAAGCGTGTCTTTAATGTCTTCCTGTTCTTCATTTTGGTAGACGTATTTGCCAATTCCGTATCTTCCCCATTTCCACTTTCGTTTTGATTCATCAAGCTCAAGCTTTGTCATTGGGTAATTTTCCTGAATAACTCGCTTGGCCGGCTTGGTAAAGCGATGCTGAATTAATTCAAAAGTTAAATCCTTTGTTGCTTTTGCTGGCAAGGCCGCTTCTATCCTTTCAAACATCTCTTTATAGCCTTCTTTCCAACCCTCATGCAAATAAATTGGAGCAACGATAAAACCGAGTGGATATCCAGCTTCTGCAATTTTTACTGCTGCCTCAATCCGTTCTTTCAGTCGGGACGTACCTGGCTCGAAATATTTAATAATATAATCATCATTCACACTAAAACGGAAGCGTGTTCTACCTTTATGCTCTGCATCTAGCAAATGATCGACATGTGCAAATTTCGTAACAAACCGGAGCTTGCCATGCTCAGATTTCCCGAAATATTCAATTGCCCTTTTTAATGTGTGGGTCAGATGATCAATCCCAACGATATCAGAGGTACAGGATGCTTCAAATCTTGTGAACTCAGGGGCCCTTTCCTGCATATATTCCTCTGCCGCATCAAAAATCTCGTCTACATTTACATAGGAACGGATATATGGCTTGCTTCCCATCGTTGTTTGCAAATAACAGTAATGACAATGACCCATACAGCCTGTTGCGAAGGGAATTGCATACTCTGCAGATGGCTTCGATGTATCAAATTTAAGTGTTTTACGGATACCGAGCACAAGCGTTGATTTTGCCGTTCGGTACTTTTGAAAATGATTCTCTCCTGGTAAGTTACGAATTTGGTTATGAGATGTTGTTTCCCTTATCTCGATATCCATCTTTTCAAACTTTCCAATTAACTCCTTGGCAAGTGGATATTCCATGGCTCGTGGCTCTACGTAAACGAGTTGCGGCACAAAAGGCTTAACCATAATAATCCTCTGTTTCTGGTAGTCCAAAAGCTACCTGATATGCTTCCTCTGCTTCTTCGGCACTTTTATATACAGCAAACTCCTCCGTTAATGGAAAATAAGTCTCGTGTATGAACAGTGCAAGTTCACCGTTTTGATCTGGATTTTCAACTACAGCAGCCTGTTGAACATGTGCCACATCTTGGGCATGGGGGTTGCGGATAATAATATAAACAACCTCTCCAGGTTGATAAGATTCATTAATATGCATTTTTTCACCATTCTTCCTTTTTACTATTCAGTATCCGCACTTTCTGTGAAATTATGAGAGTTACCTTTTTTACCCGTGATGAAAGTTAGAAGAAGGGGCCAAAACACATTAGGTATATTACCTTATCGTTAACCTAGGAGCTATGTTAAAATGGATTAAAAATATTTTGAAATATCCACTATAATCTAGCATAGCAGGTTCGTTCATTAAGGTTTTTTAAGTCTAAGATTTTCGGAGGCAGGACTGTGGAGAGAACAAAGGTAAGAGTTTATTTTAGTCTATTCGGGGACACATTTCCTTTAGATTATGTGACTGAAAAACTAGGGATTACACCCTCTAATACTTATACAAAAGGAGATATCATTACCCATCTTCCTACTGTTTTGGTTAGACAAGAAACTTGTTGGGAATTAGATACTGGTTACCAAGAATCTCTTGATGTAAATGACCAATTACAACAAATCTTAGCTCAACTGCAAAATAAAGTATTTCTAATTAATGAGATTAAAATGAATTATTCTGTTGAGTGTAAAATCTTTATTGTTGCGGAAATAGAAGATGGAGATACCCCTGCTATATATTTGGATAGAGATGTGATTAGATTTGCATCCATTATTGAAGCTGAATTTGATATAGATTTATATGCATATCCTTATGAAGAATCTAATGATGTGTTATTTGAGTAAATCATTCAATCCATAGCAATAGGAGCTTGATTAGCCAAGCTCCTATTTTCCTTATCCCAGGGCCACATCGAGGACCATCATGATGGTAAACCCAATCATTAAACTCATCACTGCGAGATCTCTATTCCCTTCTTCCTGTGAACCAGGAATTACTTCTTCTGCTACAACAAAGATCATTGCGCCTGCCGCAAAGCTTAATGCATAAGGTAGAAGCGGCTGGATAAAGGTCACAGCCATCGCCCCAATAATTCCGGCAATTGGCTCAACCATCCCGGAAAACTGGCCATACATAAAGCTTTTACGTCGTGACATGCCTTCTCTGCGTAAGGGCATGGAGACGGCCAGTCCTTCTGGAAAATTTTGAATTCCAATCCCTATTGCCAAGACAATGGCACCTGTAATGGAGGCGGATGGGAATTCTGCAGCCACGGCTCCAAAGGCTACCCCAACAGCTAGTCCCTCTGGAATGTTATGCATGGTTATCGCCAAAACCAGTAACGTACTACGTTTTTTCTTTTTTGGCTGATATCCCTCTGCCTCACTCATCGGGGAGGTGGGATGTAAATGAGGTAAAACTTTATCAATTCCCCATAGAAAAAGGCCACCTAGCATGAATCCGACTGCTGCTGGCATCCAGGAAATCGAGCCATTCTCTTCTGCCATCTCAATCGATGGGGCAAGTAAAGACCAAAAACTGGCTGCAATCATAACCCCACCAGCGAATCCGAGCATACTATCCATTAACTTTTGATTAAAATTTTTAGTTGTAAAAACGAGAGCAGCCCCAAGTGCTGTCATGAACCATGTAAATAATGTAGCAATGCCTGCCTGGGCAACTGGGTGCAATGATAGGAAGTAGTCTAGCATAAATAGTGCTCCTTTCTCTGCTGCAATGCTTGTCTTCGATGTCATTCTATGATGTTAATTCAATACTATTCCTATATGACGGGATTTGTAAACAATATCGAACCAAGAGATTGTTTATATGATCTCGACAAATAATGGATATCTTTATTCTGAAGTAAGTCAACTATAAGATACAAAATATAATCGATCTTAAAAAGGAATTGAGTCATCTGCAAAAATAAGACTTTATAAAAACGCAAAGGAGCAGCACTAGACTGCTCCCTCGTTCACTATTCACCTTGCACTCCGACCTCTAACACCGCATATAGCGGATAATGATCACTCGGGAATTGGTCTCCATTTCTTGTGTTGACGATCTCTATAGAACGAGCAGTAACCTCGCCTTTTGCCAGAATTCCATCAATTCGGAAGTCCTTCCCTCCACCAGTAGGGTCGTGAAAATTGTTGAATGTTCCCATTGTCTCATTTTTCCGTTCCACTGCGGTTTTCCATAGGTTTAGAAAGCCCTTCTCCTTTAGGATTTGGAAAGGAGTACTTTCATGATTCGCATTAAAATCCCCTGTTAATACCATAGGTAATCCTTCACTTAAACCCGATCTTTCCCCCAGTAATGCTGCAGCCTTCTCTCGTGCTTTGGAAGCTATATGATCAAAATGCGTATTTAGGATATAAAGTTCCTTTCCATTATCTAAACTACGGAATTTCCCCCATGACACAATTCTTGGACAGGCACTCCCCCAGCCTTTGGAGCCAGGCTCCCTCGGTTCTTCTGACAACCAGTATGTAGCTGTATCGATTACTTTAAAAGCAGCTTTTCGGAAAAATATCGCAGATCGTTCGCCTTTCTCACCGCCATCTCTTCCCTCTCCGATCCACTGATAGTCAGACAGATTTGCTTCCAGGTCGCTCATTTGCTGTGGTACTGCTTCTTGAATTCCTATAAAATCAGGGTTTTTGTCCTTGATTACCTTTAGTATTTCTGGTAATCTTTGCGCCCACGTATGTGGCGGTTCATCTTCACTGGTTAGGCACCTAATATTGTAGCTCATTACACTAATTAGCATGTAGCTCCCCCCTTAGCTATGATACTAATAGTATAGAATCACCCTTCTCGTTTCACAACCGGAAACTAAAACAGTTAATCAATCCAGGCTCCCGTCAAATGATCGAGCGGTAAATACTCCTCGTTAATCCTTACAAATTGATTTAAAACATCCACGCCAAGAAGCTTGCCCTTTATCTTATGGTAGTCATGGTCTTTGAAATATTCTAATTCAATGGTTAAATCGTTCGCCAATGCCAGCTGAAGCTGTAAATTAATCTCCTCCATTTGGTACTCGGAAAGCATCGGCTTTTCCTTAAACTCCTGCTCTGCCCACATCTTTTTTAGTAATTCAATATGTTCTGGCAGCATCATCGCTGTCCATTTTATCGTACCTCTGTCATTGACACTCATTGTTATGCCCCCACTTTCTTGATTCCTAGTAAATTATAAAATTTGTTTTCTGTGGATAACTAAATAACAGAATTAGTTACATCCGGATCCAGCGCCCAGCAGAAAGGATGTTTTCGCGTTTAAACGTGCGTACGCTTTTTCTATAATAACAATAAGCAAGAACGAGTGTATCATCCATTTTTAGCACACGAATAAAACGTTGCGTAATCTGTTGATTTCCATCCATATAGAACACAACAATTTTTTGTTTTGTTTCCATCGAACGCATGAATACTCCATTCATTGAGAACACCCTTTCCGGAACGTTTGTTCAGAACATCTGTTCTTATTTTACCACATTAGCTAAAAAATATGCATGAAAATTTCTGGAAACAAGTTTTAAAGGGGAAAATCCGCGTCTGTCACGACTTCAATTTGTGAAGCATAAACTGTGAGGGTAAAAATGAAGATGGGGAGTTGTTTCCGTATGACAGTCTCATACATGGATTACACAAGTGATCATGACACATATTTCGCCGATTTGAATAAAAATCGACTGTTTACAAGGAATAGACAGAATTACATTAACCAATTAGGAAGAGATGTATTGAATACCTTAGGGAATGTTTCGCTACTGGATATTTACTTAAGTGATAGGCGTGTAGTAGAACCACACTATCACCAGAACGCCACCGAACTTGTTTATTGTGTTTCCGGTGCAGCACGGGTTTCCTTTATTAACCCATTTGATAATGAGGTCAGCAACATTACCATAAGGCCTGGACAAGTGGCAAACATCCCTCAAGGATGGTGGCATTGGGAGGAAGCAACAACAGACCAAACACATTTGTTAGCCATATTTGACGCTCCGTATCCTGAGTATATTTTAGGCTCTGACATTTTGACAAAGACCCCCATTGATGTACTGGCACATACGTATTGCCTGAATGCCGATCAGTTACGTAAAACACTTTCTCCACTTAACAATGAAACTATCATTATTGGTCCAACAGATGAATGTGAACAGAACCAAGTAAAACAACTATATGCCACTCAACAACCTGTAAAAAACACATACCCTAGAAGCGACACCCCCTCCACTTACTATGACGGGTATTATCCACAGGGACAAAATCATTTCTAATGCCTAGACAGTTTCAAACTTTGCCAGTGTTTGGCGTGGCGCAGCGGACCGATACCAATGTAACATGAGGATAAAAATCAATACCAAATCGATCGCATCTCCACCATAATACATTAACATCCCTCCCGTCTCTGCCTCGTGAGTTGGGACCCCGGTTGGAGGATTTGCATAAATATATTTAGACAGGACAGCATGTGCTCCTAAAGCAACCATGAGGACAATACTGCGGTATAAATAAGAAAAGCGATGAGGTGTCGGGTCGATATAGATCATTGCTGCTGTAAATAAGTATCCAGCTGCAAATACATGAAAATGAACAAGCAAATAAACGAGAAGATTATGGTGCATGAAGTGATATAAATTTGTTGTGTACAGCAACCATAGCCCTCCGATATTTAAAATGGAAGCAATGATAGGATGGCTGAGAATCGCAACAGGAAAACTTTTTAAAAAACTTGCTAAAAAACGGGCCTGCCTGACAGGAAGTGTTCGAAGTACTAAAGTCATTGGTGCAGAGAGTACCAGTAAAAGTGGTGCAAGCATTCCGAGCAGGAGATGGCCCAGCATATGTGCAGTAAAATTTGTGTGAGCCCATTCTGTTAAAGGCCCTATGACTGCACATGTGGCAGCAATTATTCCTAGAGTCCAGAGCATATATCGGGACATTGGCCATGAATGTAAATGGCTTTTTCTGTTGGAAAGAAAGCCTGCTAGAAAATAAACAGCAATCGAAGCAAAAGATAGAGCTAGAACGATAATAGCCCCCACTCCTTGGATTCCGTTATGCATCTGAACTCGACTCCTTCATCTTGTGCAAACTTTTTCTTGTTTGGAATAGAATGATCAATCCAACCAACATCATGATGATTGCAATTCCGTTCCAAACTACGTCATAAATCCAAACATTGTCAACGTAACGAATTTGATGCAGTCCCATTACCTTGTGTTGGATCGTTCCATCATATAGCTGAAACACACCAGCACCAAGAAGTACACTCCCCCACCACCGCTTCAACCAGAGAGCGTTTCTACGTCGTAAATCAGCAAACAGGAATAGACCACCAATGGTAGCGAACCAACTGAATGCATGGAAAAGCCCGTCGGATATGAGCCCAATATCTGTTGTAGATTTATCATAAAAATGGTGCCATCGTAGCAACTGATGGAATACTGTTTCGTCAATAAATGCAGCAAGCCCTATACCAAATAACACACCTGATAATAGATTGCGACCAGCATATTTCATTCTTTTTTTCGACTGATTATCTATATCCATAATATCTACCTCGATTCCAAGCTTTCTAATTGTATACCCATGTAGTGCTCCATTCATTCAATGCAATACAAAAAATCCGAACACCCGAATATAGTGGGATAAATTCGGTGGATCGGATTAAATGTTGGATTGCTTGTCTTCTACAAAAGCTAATTCAGTAGTAAGTTAATTCCCCCAAGGGCCGCCAAAATTAACACAAGGATAGTAAAAACTTTTTGCGGAATAATCGGTAGCACCTTAATACCAATAAATGCCCCTATAATAATGGCAGGAACAAGCCATGCATTAAACGAAATCGATTCCACTGTAATGAGCTCAAGATGCACATAAAACGGCACCTTGATAAGGTTAACAAACAGAAAGAACCAGGCTCCAGTCCCAACAAATTCCTTTTTAGGAAGCCCCTTTACTAATAAATAAATTGTCATGATTGCTCCTGCAGCATTTCCTACCATTGTGGTAAAGCCGCCAAGAATCCCCATAAGTAAGGTAAACCCCAGTGAGTTAGGTAACAAAGTATTAAACTTCGTACCAAATCTCTCCCTTACAAAGTTGAGGGTTATCATCATAAGCACAATAACTCCAATTAATGGCTTCAGTTGTGCATCATTTACATGTTCTAGTACAAAGTAGCCCGCAACTATTCCAATTAACACCCACGGGATAAGCCCTTTTAAATGGTTCCACTTTACATTTCTACGATAGTAAATAATCGCAAAAAAATCCCCCACTAAGAGCATCGGCAACAGAATACCGACAGAATCTCTTGCAGGGAAAACAAACATTAGTAATGTGACAACCAATATAACCAAATTAGGCAATCCAGACTTTGAAAAACCAATACAAAGCGCACAAAAGATTACCAGAATCCATTCCAATAACGTTAGCTCAAACATCGTGCTGCCTCCTGCTTTTAACTATTACTTTTACGGTAGTTTCATAATGTTTATTAAGTAAAAAGGAGAGTTTTCCACTAGATCATATTGGCCTTTACCTTATCTGGAATCATCACAACCTCTGTTTTAAGGTCCAGGGGCCTATAATCAGGATCAATGCAAATATCCCAGAATTCGAGATGCTTTTTATCAATCCAATGGGTGGATTCCTCTACTTCCTGTCCACCTTCCCCTTGTACGGAGTACCAATATAAATACTCCCTACCATCAATGGTCTCTCGGAAGATTGTTTCCACATACATCTTTTCAGCATCTAATGTTAGCAGAACATCCTGCATATGATCTCGGAGAAAGCCCATCCATTCATCTACTTTCGCTTCTGCTCCTTGTTTGACTCGAAACCTAGTCAACTCTGTATTCATCCATATACCTCCCTAAAACTATAGTACAAATTGCTTCAAAAGCCTTATGTTTTCTTCAAGAAACAAAGCATTTTTCTCTGTACCCCGACGCTTGCACCAACCAATACTATTAAATGCATCCGTGAAACGGTAAAAAGGTAATACAGATCCCAAATCCATTAATGGTCTTATACTGTTATATCCTTCTTGAAAGGCTTTATAGATTGAATCATCAAACTGCAGAAAATCACGGTATAGCTTGGTAAAATCAATCTCAGTCGACCCAAATCGTACACTTTCAAAATCGATGATCCCGGAAACTTCTTCGCCGTCTACAATTATATTCGCAGGACGAAAATCCATATGTATGAAGCTTGGTCCGTCTGGACTTGGAAGCTGTCGTTTCATTTTTTCAAACTTTTTAATTGCTAGATTGTATGTATGTTTATCCATTACACCTTCTACATCCTCAGCAAAACTATAAAATTGGTTTTCTAAAAAACTTGTCCAGCTCGGAAATTCATTTTTTATGCCGGTCAGCATATGTTTATCAGGGGGCTGTATGTTATGCATGGAGGCATGAAGAACCCCCACATCATATGCGACGTTAGGTGATACCTCAGCGGTTAACGGACTCCCTTTTAGTTCAGATAACAAAAAAGCACCCGGACATTCGTCATCCCCAGACCAAAAGTCCAACAATTCTGGAACAGCAACCTTGCCTGATAAAATACGATAGGCCTCTAGCTCCCTTTGATATTTTAATTTAGAGTAGGGAATCTTAAAAAAAACTGTTTGACTATTAACCAATTTACATTTATAGACGGTGGAACTAAAGGAATCTTCCACTTCATTCATAGATTGTATTTGCATTCCAAAGTTGTCTATAACACGATCTAACAACGTTTTCCCCTCCTTTACTACTCTGTTAAGTGCCACAAACTTAAGAGAGTTGGATATTTCTATCGATTCATAATCGAATAAACTAACGTATCCCCTTCCGCAAGCTTTACTGTTTTTTCATAGCTAAGTCCTGCCTTCTTAGCTACAAAAATAGAAGCTGGATGATTTGGGTTAATTAAAGCTATCAGCTTCATTAAACCTTTCTCTTTAAATCCAACATTACGTAAAGTAATAGCCGCTTCTTTTGCTAGTCCCATTCCCCAATACTCTGGCAGCAACCAATATCCAACTTCTATTTCCTCTTGACCTTCGATTGTTTGCCGTACTAGTCCAGCATGTCCAATTAGTTTATTATCTGGTTTTAGTTCCAAAGCCTGCAATCCGAAACCGTGTTCATATTCAGAAAACCACCGCTTTAAACTAACTTCCGCTTCTGCAAACGTTTTAGTTTCCCCCTTACCAATATAGCGGACAACCTTAGGATCACCCCACAAACGTGCATAAAAATCTAAATCTTTCTCAGTATAAGGCCTAAAGCGTAGTCTATCACTTGTGACCATAGAAAATTCCCCCTTTCATCAATCCCCTACCTTGTCATGTTATCTGATTTCTCCGACGAATTCCACCAACTCCTAAAATAAATAGTATGAGAACGAGCAGAAACATTGTTGTCGGAATTTGATATCCTTCTAATAACTGTAAAATTCTCTCCTCCTTTATTATCATCTCACCTGCCGTCCAGGCAAGAAGCGCAGCTCCTCCATATACAATGCTTGGGAATTTCTCCATGGCCTTCATAATAACACCACTGGCCACTAGAATGATTGGAATACTAATCATAATACCAATTATAATTAACATTAACTGACTATTTGAAATAGCTACTATTGCTAGGACGTTATCAAGACTCATTAAGATATCTGCAAATACAATAATTGCAATAGCTTCTTGTAAAGAATTGCCCACCTTCAACTGATGGTTATCAGGCTTGTCCACCAATAATTTATAAGCAATAAACAAAAGAAGCAAACCACCAATTAAATGTATCCAAGGCATTTTTAAAAGGTAAAGAACAAGAAAGACAAATAGAATTCGAAATGCCACTGCTCCAAACGTTCCCCATATAACTGCCTTTCGTTTTAGTTGATGTGGTAATTTCCTGCTTGCCATCGCGATCACCACAGCATTATCACCACTCAGAATAATATTGACAAGTAATATCTTTAGTAATGGCTCTATAATCTCCAATAGCCTTCTCCTCCCATCTATTTCCTATGGATAGCCTATGATTCTAGTGAGGAAGACAGACCAGATAAAGTGAAACTTCAATTAGTGGGGTTTTTCAATATCCCCTACTGATTGTTAGTTGAACGAATCGGCATGTTAGTCCGTTTACTCCCACTCAAAACTACTGTTTCTCTTCATGTTTTGAAGTGGAAGACTTCCGAACGGTTGCTCCGGGATAAAGGACATCATCTTTCATCTGTCATGCCCTTTGTGTTTGCAGGTATCGTTCCTAGGGAAAATAAATAATAACGATTGAAAGGAGATTGAGTCTAAATGCAAAACAAATATACTGAACTATTTATTAATGGAAAATGGACGACAGGGTCTTCTGGTAAAAAAGTTGAAAATCACAACCCTTACAATGGTGAATCCTTAGGAACTATTCAATCAGCGAATCCTGAAGATCTTAATCAAGCATATGAAGCTGCTGCTGCCTACCAGCCAAAATGGGAGGCAATGATGCCAGCTAAAAAGCAGGAATATTTGCTTCAATTAATCGAGACGATAAAAGATAATAAGGCACATATTGTGGAATGGCTTATCAAAGAAGCAGGAAGCAGTAAAGTAAAAGCAGAAGTTGAGATTCAGTCAGCGATCCAAATCATCCGTGAATCAGCTTCCTTCCCAACAAGAATACAAGGCACCACCGGGAACTCCAATACAGAAGGAAAAGAAAATTACACTTTCCGTTCGGCCAAAGGAGTCATTGGAGTAATAGGGCCTTGGAATTTCCCATTCCATCTCGCAATGCGAACAATCGCACCTGCACTGGCAACAGGGAATACCGTTGTAGTAAAACCAGCTTCAGATACACCCGTAACATCCGGTCTGTTAATTGCTGATTTACTACAGGAAGCAGGCTTCCCGGATGGAGTCATTCATGTAGTAGCTGGACGTGGATCTGAGATCGGAGATGAGTTTATCGAGCATCCAGTTCCTAAGCTCATCTCATTCACAGGTTCTACAGAGGTAGGCAAACACATTGCACAGCTTGCAAGTAAGCACCTAAAAGAAACCTCTCTTGAGCTTGGAGGAAATAATGTAATGCTCGTTCTGAAAGATGCAGATATTGAGAAAGCCGCCGAAGCTGCCGTTTTCGGGTCTTTCCTTCATCAGGGACAAATTTGTCTATCTCTGAACCGCATCATAATTGATGATAGTATCTATGATGAATTTGTAAAAACATTCACCAAGACTGCAGACAAACTGAAAGCCGGAGATCCTTCTCAAGATGATGTGTTAATTGGCCCTATCATTAACGAAGGGCAAGTCAAGCATATACAAGAACTTGTGGAGAAAACAATTGATGAAGGCGCGAAACTTCATACAGAATATAAAATAGAAGGAAATGTTATCCACCCAATTATTTTCTCGGAAGTGACGAACGATATGCCTGTTGCAAAAGAGGAAGTATTTGGACCTGTAGCTTCCCTTCTTCGTGCATCAGATGAAGAAACGGCAATTAAGATTACCAATGATTCTCCATATGGATTAAGTGGGTCTATCTTTACAAATGATCGCTACCGTGGCATGCAAGTTGCCAAACGTATCGAATCTGGCATGGTTCATATTAATGATATGCCAGTCAATGACGAATCTCATATGCCATTTGGCGGTGAAAAACAATCAGGTATCGGGCGTTTTAATGGTGAATGGATTATGGATGAATTTACAACCACTCAATGGATTAGTGTACAAGCAGAAAATCGAGAGTATCCATTTTAGTTAATAAGATTTCGTTATAGAACAAAAAATCCCAAGATACTAGTTATGTATCTTGGGATTTTCTTTGTTTAAGTTATAAGCACCTGTATAGGTATTATCTGTTTTCATTTACATACTGACGCATATGATCTTTTATGCCAGCTAAGTAAATTGATGAAGGATCATCTTCCTTCTCTAGTTCTACAGTAGAGCCATCAGTTGGAAGTGTGTTATTAAACCATGACTCATATTCCGCAACTGATATTTCTTTTCTGGAATCAAGTATTTCTTTATGTCTAACAGGTTGCAGCGCATCTTTGAAGCCAGGTTGCAAAATACCAGTAAAGAATTCACCCACTGCACCAGATCCATAGCTAAACAATCCAATTCTTGCTCCCTCTTGTAAATTCTCTTGTTTTTCCAAAAGGGATAAGAGACTAAGGTAGAGCGATCCAGTATAAATATTGCCAATCCGTTTATTATACGTTTTACCAGCTTCATTGTTTTCTAGTAGTCTCTTCTGTGTTGCTTCATCTGTTTCTGGTAGAAGTGGTTTTAATGCTTTCTGTCCCATCTTCGTATATGGTAGGTGGAAACAAATCGCTTCGAAATCAGAGAATGAAGCGCCTGTTTTTGCTTTATATTGCTCCCAAACCTTAGCAAAAAATTCAATATATTGTTCATTTGATAGTTTACCATCAACGAGTGCTTTATCCGTATAAGTAGGGCGCCAAAAATCCATTACATCACTTGTGTGATAAGCACTTTTCTCCTCAAGTTCCAATATCTTCGGGTCAGCGCTAATTAACATGGCAACTGCACCTGCGCCTTGGGTAGCTTCTCCACCAGTTCGAAGTCCATATCTGGCAATATCTGATGCTAGTACTAATACTTTGCTTTCCGGATTCAAAGCAATATGCCCTTTAGCCATCTGGATGGCTGCAGTTGCTGCATAACAAGCTTGTTTCATTTCAACACTACGCGCTTCTGGATTGATCCCAAGTAAATCATGCACATAAACAGCAGCTGCTTTTGAACTGTCGATACCTGTTTCTGTACCAAAAATAACAAAGTCGATCTTTTGTTTGTCCGCTTCATCAAGAATTTCGGAGGCAGCATTGGCTGCAAGTGTTACCGTATCCTGGGTCATTGGAGCAAAAGCCATTTCTTCTTGTCCAATGCCAATCGTGAACTTAGCAGGTTCTACTTCTCTTGCAGTTGCTAGTTTATTCATATCTACGTATAAATGTGGTGCATAAAAGCCGATTTTATCAATACCTATTTTCAATGTCCTGCTCCTTTACTTCTAAATTTCCACTGTTGCACAAGTGATGAATTTCACAAATGCTAAGCCTTTTAAGTTTAATGCAATATAAGATTAATAATATACTTTTTTTTATTCAAAAACAATTCATGCGGATAGAGTATTCATTTAACATTCCAACAAATCTTTAATTGGAGTTGTTAGAAAACAACCCTTTATCAAACAAATTATTTTTTCTAGTCCGCACCTGGACACTGAACACAAGTCCGATGGCTGCCATATTAGTTAATAAAGCACTACCTCCATAACTTAGATAAGGCAGAGCAAGCCCTGTTATTGGCATTAGTCCTATAGTCATTCCAATGTTTTGAAATACTTGAAAAGCAATCAAGGCTATAATACCTATTCCTATGTATGCCCCAAAAAGGTTCTTTGCATTTAGAGTTGCTAGCACTATGCGATAAATAAGAAAGAAATAAAGAAACACTAAAATACTTGCTCCAATGAAGCCAAATTCTTCACCAATAACTGCAAATATAAAGTCTGTATGAGCCTCAGGCACCTTTCCACTTTGTACTTGTACCCCCTGATTATAACCACTTCCAGTTAACTGACCAGATCCTATCCCCATCCTTGCCTGTTTTAGCTGATACCCTGAGTTGGAAGGAAATTGTTCAGGATCCAACCAACCATAAATTCTGGATAGCTGATGGGGTTTAAAAATTTGCATTAATAATTCTGGCGCAATCAAATATAGAACTGCAATTAAACAAACTGCAGCGACAACTCCAATAAGTATGAGTAAAACCATTTTACTAGAAATAACGGATACAAACACCATGGTAGTGGCCGTCATTGCTACCATGATGGCAGAACCTAAATCTGGTTGTAATAAAATTAAAACAAAAGGTATAAGTGTTACCATCCCAATTTTTAATATGACAGGTATACTCTTTTTAAAAGAGAGCCTATTGCTACCAACATTATTTAAAATGGTAGCGATGTATAGAACAAGGGAAAACTTTAAAAACTCCGAGGGTTGCAATTCAAAGAAACCTAAGTTAATCCATCGCTGTGAACCGTTTTTTAAAACACCAAAAAAATGTACATAAATGAGTAAAAGGACACTAAATAAATATAAATAAAAACTCCACCGTTTTAATAGGTCATAGTCAAATAGCGCAAAGGCAGCTAGCACAGCAAAACCTAATATATACCAAAATACTTGTCGTTTTAGAAAATAAAAGGAATCAGCGGATTCATATTGCCCGGAACCACTATAAACTGCTATTAAACTATATAGGAAGAAACAAATTATAATAAATAATAATGTATAATCTATTACATGTTTTGTCGATTTCATAATAGGTCATACCTTACCCTTGTTTAGACAACATGCTCATAGATAACTGAACAGCGATAGCATCATCAATATAACCAATCGGGAAAAGATAGTCGGGTATTAAATCAACTGTCAAAACAAAGTACAACAGAGCTCCGCCCATTACGAGCTGATGCTTTATCGTTACATTCCCAGAAGTAAACTGATCATACATTTTTTCTAATTGTTGAATAAACGGCCCTGCAGCTCCGATACTCTTTATCTTACTTTTAAATTTCTCTCTTATAGTATCCTGTCCCTCTTCTGTTATTGCGTGTTGTCTGTGATTTTTCAATTGCTTTTCCAGAAGATCAATGGAAAAATCAGAATGAACTGTTTCGGATGTCTCAATAACTTGGAGTAGATGTTGGATATGCTTTTCTACTTTTTCCTCATTATTATTCGAAATAGAATTATCTGCATAACCAGCAGCCCTTAAAAGCTCCTTTATTGGCATATTTAAGGCTTCAGCAAATGCCCTTAAATGATGAATGTTAGCTTTCCTCTTACCATTAATAATCCTAGATATACTAGAAGTTTCTATATTGGTCATTTCACTAAATTTACGCATCGTAAGACCATTTATCTGTAATTGCTTTTTTAGAAATCCACCAAATTCCGTAGTCATTAATGTGTTCACCTACCCATTTTATCTTGATTGTCTCATCTATATCGCAATTTACAACATCGTTGACATTTTGTCAATCTATTGATCAAGCATTTAATTTTACAAGAATTTATTGTTTTGACATTTTGTCAACATTATCATATAGTTTACATACATTAATACAAGGAGTGTCATTTACATGGGGAGATTAAAGAAGAGATCAAAAAGAAAAAGAAGAATAAAGTTATTTTTTCTTACTTTTGTTTTATTAGTAGGAGTTGTTATTACATACAGTATCATCCAATTTAATCAAGGTTTATCTGCAGCAAAAAAAGAAAACACATCTAGTACTACATCCAACCACCAAGATTTCACAGGAGAAGAAGTAAAGTTTGGGGAGATAAAGGTACTCTTAATTGGATCAGACGCAAGAGAAGGAGAACAAGGTCGTTCAGACACCTTAATGATTGGTTATTACAACCAAAATACGCATGACGTAAAATTAGTATCTTTAATGCGCGATATATATGTTGACATACCTGGATACGGAATGAATAAGTTAAATGCTGCCTATTCTTTTGGTGGACCTGAGTTACTTAGACAAACAATCAAACAAAACTTTGATACCGACATTAACTACTATGCCACCGTCGACTTTAATGGTTTCCCTAAAATAATAGATTTGATAGTCCCAGACGGTCTAAATATAGATGTAGCGAAAAGAATGTCAAAGAATATTGGAATGACGCTAGAAAAAGGAGAACAAACATTACACGGCGAGGAACTTTTAGGCTATGTACGTTTTCGCAAAGACAGTGAAAGTGATTTCGGCAGGGTTAGACGTCAACAGGAAGTACTATCGAAATTAAAAGATGAGGCTATTTCAATAAATAGCATAGTTAATCTACCAAAAACAATGGGCGTAGCAACAGGATATGTTGATACAAATATAAGTAATAATACCTTATTTTCAATTGGAAAAGGATTACTGACTTCAAACCAAGATGTCGAGACATTGAGACTTCCTGTTGATGGATCTTTTACAAACCAACGTGTGAATGTTGGGGCTGTATTAGATATAGATCTTGATCAAAATAAGCAAGCTTTAAAAGACTTTTTCTCAAAAGAGGGAAATTTAGCTCAAGAGTAGCCTTCTATGATCCCCTCTAATTTATAAGTTAATAGTAATCAAGTTTTGAAGTCGTTGGGTAATAGAAGTTATCTGTTTTAAAAAACAATAAACGGAAGAGG
The DNA here is from genome assembly GCF_000724085.1 of Oceanobacillus manasiensis. Taxonomy (GTDB): domain Bacteria; phylum Bacillota; class Bacilli; order Bacillales; family Amphibacillaceae; genus Oceanobacillus_B; species Oceanobacillus_B manasiensis. The sequence continues at coordinate 582,316 of NZ_CCDL010000003.1, read as the reverse complement.
AAGCACAACATGCTTTCCTCCACCAACAGCGAATTTAAAAAAATTAAAAGGTACTATTTCCCGTGCGCTACAGGAAATAGTACGCCAAAAGTACGTTCGGAAACTAGGATATATTCACCGAAAATTTTCTCTTATTAAAATCCTTTTGTTTCATCCTCTTACAAGTTCTCGTAACAGAAAAGTCATATGGTTTTTAATCAATAACTACCTTTCGTTTCGTTACGTATTGTCCCTATACCTTCAATGGTGCACTCTACCATTATATTTTCCCCGACCATTTCTGCACCGACAGGACTTCCCGTTAAGATGACGTCTCCTGGCTGTAATGTCATCACATGAGATAAATAACGGATCATCTCTTCAATGGTGACAATCATCAAACGTGTTGGACTACTTTGCTTCCTCACACCATTGACTTTCGCTTCAATTCGAACCTTATCTAAGTCAAGGTTGGTTTCTACTACTGGACCGATCGGGGTAAATGTATCAAAGGCTTTTCCAATGGTCCAGTGGCCATCCGGATGAAACATGTCCGGTGCTGTAACATCGTTTGCGATTGTATAACCAAATACATATGGTTCCACAGGTTCTTCTGGTAGTAGTTGTTTAATCTCTTTTCCAACAACAACAGCCAATTCTGCCTCAAATTTCACATTTTCAACCTGCTCTGGTATGACAATGTTTTCACCAGTGCCAATTACGGAAGATACTGGCTTAAAAAAGAATACTGGATGTTGTACAGATTCTCTAGGTAATTCTTCTTCACTTGCTACATAATTCGCCCCAATACCTATAATTTGATTGGGTATTAGTGGTGCAAGTAGTTTCACTTCACTAAGTTGGTGAACCATATTTGTTTTCGTCCAGTTGCTGAAGAGGTCCCCAGAGATTTGGAGGATTCTGTCGTTTTCCAAAACCCCCTGAAACACTTGATTTTTATCTGTGTATCTAACAAATTTCACATTTTCACCCTCTATTTCACCATCACATATTTTCTGCTTTTTTTGCTCTCCGTCCCTCATGCAAAATAGGTTCTGTATAGCCATTTGACTGCTTTTTCCCTTCGAAGACAAGCTTACATGCGGTCTGGAAGGCAATTGAATTTACTTCGTTATTTGCCATGGGCTCGTAGAATGCATCCAACTGATTCTGTTGATCAACCACTTTCGCCATATTTTTGAAAGCATCGTAGACCTGTCCCTTCGTGCAAACTCCATGGTGCAGCCAGTTTGCGATGTGTTGACTGGAAATTCGCAGAGTAGCACGGTCCTCCATTAAACCAATATTGTGAATGTCAGGGACTTTTGAACAACCAATTCCATGATTAACCCAACGAACGACATACCCAAGTATTCCTTGAACATTATTGTTTAATTCCTGTTCTATATCTTCTTCAGTAATTGATGTATTCTTCATTATGGGAATCTTTAAAAGCCTGTCACGATACGAAGACACCTCATTTTTTGATAGCTGCTGCTGAATCTTGTGAACATCTACTTGATGATAGTGAAGAGCATGTAGTGTTGCAGCTGTAGGTGAAGGAACCCATGCTGTTGTTGCGCCAGCTTGTGGATGCAATACCTTTTCCTCGAGCATTGCTTTCATACGTTCAGGTGCCGCCCACATGCCCTTTCCAATCTGCGCTGTTTTTTGAAACCCACTTGACAGGGCGGCCGAGACATTTGAAGCCTCATAGGCTTGGATCCATTCTGTATGCTTCATGTCATTCTTTCTTTGAACCGGACCAACAAGCATTGACGTATGAATCTCATCGCCAGTACGATCCAAAAAACCTGTATTTACAAACACAATACGCTCTTTTACTTGCTCCATACACGCTTTTAAGTTAAGGGAAGTCCTTCTTTCCTCATCCATCACACCAATTTTAATCGTATGCCGTTTTAGGCCAAGTAAATCTTCTACTCGGTTAAACAATGTATTGCTAAATGCCACTTCCTTAGGGCCATGCATCTTTGGTTTAACAATATAGATAGATCCTGTTTTAGAATTGACATACTTCCCTCTTCCTTTCAACGAGTGGAGGCTAATAAGGCTGGTTACGACGGTATCCAGTATACCTTCAAACAGAGGATTACCAGCTTCATCTAATATCGCGTCGGTTGTCATCAAATGTCCAACATTCCGAATAAACAATAAAGATCTTCCCCTAAGAGTAAACCTATCATCATTTAAACCGGTATATTCTCTATCACCTTGTAAACATCGTTTAAACATACTGCCATTCTTCTTAAAGGAAGCAGTTAAATTGCCTTTCATGAGTCCAAGCCAGTTACGATAGACATCCAGCTTATCCTCTGCGTCAACTGCTGCAACTGAGTCTTCACAGTCAATTATGGTCGTGAGTGCAGCTTCAAATATAATATCCTTAACATATGCCTTATCCTGACTGCCAATTGGATCCTTCTTGTCACGCACCAATTCAATATGAAGCCCATGATGTCTAAATAGAATGGAAGTGGGATTATCTTTTTCTCCACGAAAGCCACGGAATAAAGAGAGTTCTTCTAATGTAGTACTCCTTCCATCTTCAAGTGTGAAAACCAGTCCTCCTTCCCCGATGAAATACCCATTTACATTGTGATGACTTCCTTTTACCAATGGGAGAAATTGATCTAAAAGGCTTCGCCCGAAAGCGACTACCTTTTCTCCTCGTTTAGGGTTATAACTCGAACCTTTTTCAGCTCCATCTGTTTCTGGTATTACGTCCGTCCCATACAAAGCATCATATAGACTTCCCCATCGAGCATTGGCAGCATTAATGGCATAGCGTGCGTTGTTTACAGGAACAACTAGTTGGGGCCCTGCAATAGTTATCTCATCATCCACATTATCAGTGGTAATATTCACTGTTTCAGGTTCCTTTTCTAAGTATCCGATTGCTTCAAGAAACTGCTTATATTGCTTTTGATTAAACGTAGGATTTGCAACATGCCAGTCATTAATTGCTGTCTGTAATTGTTTTCTTTTCTTAAGTAACTCCTCATTTTCAGGCGTCAGCTCACTCACTAGGCAAGAAAAGTCGTTCCAAAATTTGTTTTGATTAAGATCGAAATCGATTAAGACCTCTTCTTGCAGAAAGTGATATAACCCTTCTTCCACTTGTAATGTACCTATTTTTTTGTATGTTGTCATTTCTATCAGCCTCTCATGTAAGTGCTAAATTGTTTCTTTTACTGAAATTGCTCGCATTGGCTGATATGGGCTCATGTCCAGTTCTATTAGTCCATCCATCATTAATTCTGCTGCCAATGTACCAACATAAGGACCCATCGTTAATCCAGAGGCCCCCAATCCGTTCGCCATGTATAATCCGGCAATGGCGTCAACAGCTCCTACTAATGGGAGAATATCTGGTCCCATCGGTCGAAAACCAATACGTACTTCTTTTAGTGTTCCAGCATTCAAACCAGGTGCAACATCTAAAGCGGCGCCCAATACTTCGTGCACACCTCCAGCTGTTAATCTATAATCGAATCCAGACCCGGTTTCTCTTGTGGCACCGGCCACAACACGAGAATCATCAAACGCCAACATGTAATGGCTAGTTTGCGGTAACACAACTGGCCAATCTGACGTATCCTGTTCAGGTAGATTGATATGGGCAATTTGTCCACGCTGTGGTTCCATCGCCAGTTCCAGTCCCAGTGGCTTTAATAATTCTGGTGCCCATGCTCCTGCTGTGATAAGTACTTTATCAGCATTAATGGTTTCACCATTTACGCTGACACCCGTTATCTTTTTCTCGGACATATGGAGTATTGCCTCTCCTTCAATTAAACGTGCACCGTGTTTTTGAGAAGCCCGTTTTAGCGCATCTCGTAAATAGCCACCATCTATACGAGCAGCGCCAGGGACATAGACAGCTTCCAAATCATCAGCAAGGGCTGGAAACATTGCTTGTGCTTGTGTTGCATCTAATCTTTGGATTTCACCTGCTTCAGGAGCTTCTTCTTGTTTCTTTCTAACTCGTTTCTCTACAACGTCCAGTTTGGCGGGATCTGAGCTAACACTAAGCGCACCGACTTTTTTATAACCTGTTTCTGTCTCCCCATCTTGTTCTAACTGTTCAATGAGGTCTGGATAGAACCTGGCACCACGTTTCGCAATTTGGTACCAATCTGGATCATCTACACGGGATATCCACGGACAGACGATGCCAGCCCCCGCAGAAGTTGCCTTCCCCTCCTCAATTCGGTCTATCATCACAACCTCTACTCCACTTTTGGCAAGATGATAAGCTGCACTTGATCCAACAATTCCGGTTCCAACAACGATTATTTTCATAATTTCTTTTCCTCCTTTTTTATGCATGCAATGGATAATGACAAGCTACAAGATGTCCTTCTTCATTTGCTTTCAATTCCGGTTTTTGCCCTTTACATTTTTCTGTTGCAAATGGGCAGCGCGAGTAAAAACTACATCCTTTTGGCAGGTTGCGCTGATCCGGCAAATCCTTTTCGAGGATTACCTGCTCGGATACTTCTCTTAAGGAAGGGTCTGGAATTGGAACCGCTGAAATAAGCCCTTGGGTGTAGGGATGCCGTGTATTTGCAAATAGACTTTCTTTATCAGCCATTTCCACGATTTCTCCCATATACATCACAGCAATCCTGTCGCTGATATATTTCACAGCAGGTATGCCATGTCCAATAAATATTAAAGTTAGCTGCAGCTTTTCCTTAAGTTCTAATAAAAGATTCAGTATTTGTGCCTGAATCGAAACATCCAAAGCAGAAACGGGTTCGTCACAAACAATTAATTTGGGTTTTAAAGCAATAGCCCGAGCGATACCAATTCGTTGTCTTTGACCACCACTAAACTGATGGGGGAAACGATTTGCCTGAGAGTGATCGAGCCCTACAAGATTGAGAAGCTCATAAACTCTCTGCTGCAATTCTTTACCGACTGCCGCTTTATGGGTTCGCAATGGTTCGGCAATAATATCAAATACCCTCATCCTTGGATTTAAGGAAGAGAAAGGATCTTGAAAAATCATTTGAACCTCTTTCCGCATTTTTTGCAGCTGTGTTGACGTCATGTTTAGTACATCTTGCCCTTCAAAAAAGATGCTGCCTTTGGTGGGTTCAATTAGTCTAAGAATAGTGTTTCCCATTGTAGATTTACCACAGCCAGATTCCCCGACAATTCCGAGTGTTTCTCCCTTTTTCAGTGATAGATTCACTCCATTCACTGCCTTGACACTTTCCTTTGGCTTCCCAAATAGATTAGTAGATACAACAAAGTGCTTTGAAAGTTCCTTTACCTCAAGTAAGGGAGCTTTCATTAAACTTTGTTTCTTTTGCACCTGTTGGGTCATACATTCACCACTTCCTTTTCCTGATGTAGCCAGCAACGGACGGAAGATCCATCGGTAGAAGCAACTAGATTTGGTGATAGTTCTCGACACTTATCCATTGCAAACGGACATCGATCTTGGAAATTACAACCTGATGGTAGCTGATCTGGCGTTGGTACGTTTCCTTCAATAGATTGCAGTTTTTCCTTGAGTTGATGAATTTTTGGTGTACTGTTCAATAAACCTTTTGTGTAAGGATGCTTGGGATTTTCAAATAAACTATATACGTCATTTTCTTCGACAATCTCTCCACCATACATAACAACAACTCTGTCCACCATTTCTGCAATAACACCTAAGTCATGTGTTATTAAAATAATTGAGGTATTAAGCTCATTACTTAGATTTTTCATTAGCTTTAATATCTGCTTTTGAATGGTCACATCTAGTGCTGTAGTCGGTTCATCAGCAATCAAAAGTTCCGGGTTGCACGAAAGCGCCATAGCAATCATTACACGCTGGCGCATTCCACCACTAAGCAAGTGAGGAAAGGCATGATACTGGCGTTCTGGATTTGCCATTCCTACTTTGCGTAAAAGAGAGATACTTCGTTGCTTTGCTTCCTTCTTATCTACATCTTGATGGAGGCGAATTGCCTCGGAGATTTGATGACCAATCGTGAAAACAGGGTTTAGCGAAGTCAATGGTTCTTGAAAAATCATTGAAATTTTATTACCCCGTATTTTACGTATTTCCTTTTCGGAGAATGTGGTTAAGTCCTTTTCGTGAAACCTTATCTCACCTTCCACAATCTTTCCTGGTTTATTAATAAGTTGAAGAATAGATAAGGATGTGACACTCTTCCCACATCCTGATTCTCCAACAATCCCAATGACCTCCCCTTTTTTGACCGAAAAGGATACACCGTTCACAGAAGGAATCACACCATTTTCCGTGAAAAAATGCGTATGCAAATTTTTAACTTCCAATAGATTCTCTGTCATACTAAGCTCCTCCTTTTTTACTGAAATAGTTTCGGGGATCAAGCACATCTCGTAACCAGTCACCGAGGAAAATAATGCCCAGTACTGTAATTGTGATAGCAATCCCAGGGAAAGTCGCTATCCACCAATTGGTAGCTAAATAATTCCGCCCATCAGTAAGCATAGCTCCCCATGATACGTCAGGTGGCTGAATCCCTAATCCAAGAAAGCTTAGTGAGGCTTCAAGTATAATTGTAGTCGCTACGCTTAATGCGGAAATAACGATAAAGGAAGAAATGATGTTGGGCACAATATGTTTCCTGATTATCGTAGTATCTTTTGTTCCAATGGAGTAAGAGGCACGTACAAAGTCTCTCTCCTTCACACTCAGTACTTCACTTCTTACTACTCGGGCATAAGAAACCCAATTGGTTAAACCAATGACGACAATCAGGGTCATAATACTTGGCTCAAAGACCGCCAATACAACGAGAATAAACAGAATACTTGGTATGGCAAGAAAGGAATCTACAATTCTCATTAGAATAGTATCTACCCACTTTCCGTAATACCCTGCAGCTAGCCCCACAAGTAAACCAATGATTCCTGCCAGTACTACGGAAAATATCCCCACTAATAATGAAACCCTAGTTCCAACAATAATTCTGCTTAAAATATCCCTTCCAAGGTTATCCGTTCCAAGCAAGTATGCGGCTGACCCGCCATCCATCCAAAATGGGGGTGCCAGCATATCCGATAAATTATTTTCTACAGGATCGTGTGGTACTAGAAGGTCTGCAAAAATGGCTACCAACACGACGGATAATACAATGATAAAACCAACAGTTCCTGTTTTACTTTGCCAGAGGAGATGACACCATCGTTTAAACCCACCAGTGGCTTTATCTTTTCGCACTGCTTGACCAATTGTCCCTACTGTTTTTGCTTCGGCATTTCCTTGCATGATGCCACCTCCTATGAATAATTGATTCTTGGGTCCAATAATCTATAAATTAAGTCCGTAATTAGATTTACAACGATAACAAGCAGTGCGATGACAAATACCGCTGCCTGGACAACTGCCATATCCCTCCCATTTACTGCTTGGACAAGCAACAAGCCAATTCCCGGCCAAGAAAACACACTTTCGGTTATGAGGGCCCCGCTAACAAGATGTGAAACTTGCAAACCCATGATCGTGACTACAGGGATCAAAGAATTACGAAATGCATGTTTATAAACTAATATATTACTAGAAACTCCCTTACTTCTTGCAGTTCTGATATAGTCCTGGTTAAGAATTTCCAGCATATTGGATCGAATAAGCCTTGTCATTTCAGCTGCAATGCCCGTTCCTAGAGTAATCGCGGGGAGAATCATATGTACGATCGTCCCTCTTCCAGAAACAGGAAATACTTGAATATTTACTGCAAACAACAAAATTAAGAGAATACCTAACCAAAAGTTTGGCATTGCTTTTCCTAAGACAGATCCACCTGTAATAAACAAATCTACTAATGAATTCTGTTTACGCGCTGAGTAAATTCCTAATGGCACCGCCATTAGCGTTGCAACGACCATGGAAGCGGCAGCAAGCTCGAACGTTGCTGGCAATCTTTCTAATACCAATGGAAGTGCAGCTTGGTTATAACGAAAAGAGGTACCAAAATTCCCTTGAACTAGATCTCCCACAAAGCGAAAGTACTGAATATAGAATGGGTCAGTCAACCCAAGAGCCGCTCGCATAGCCTCTCGATCACTTTCCGAAGCATCTTCTGGTAACATTAAGGCAACGGGGTCCCCTGCCATATAAACAAGCACAAATACTACAAACGAGATAATAAATAAGACAGGGATGATCTGTAGTAGTCGTTTCACAAGATACTTCTTCATATCGAGTCTCCTTTGTTGGGAGCCAACGTTTTCCAGATGGCTCCCCTGTTATTATTTTTTCGTAAGATCATCAAAGCGGATTGCTTCATCCAACCTTGGTGTAAACGTAATGTTTTCACTCACCCCATAATTCACGGCGTTTTGGTAAAGGAAAATATGTGGTCGCTCTTCCGCAACAATTTCCTGAATTAACTGATACTGTTCTGTACGTTCTTCCTCATCCAGGTTTTGGCCAGCCGCGTTAAATAGTCCTTCAACTTCTCCATTTTTATAGTCCGTCTGACCAGCTGCTCGCTCCTCTGTATAGTGAACCAAGGAATAAGATGCATCAAGCAATCCATCCGCTAGACCAATCATGATTAGTTCTTCGTTAGACTTTGAATTGTATTCATCTAAAAACGCACTTGATTCAAGTAACTTCAATTCGGCATTAATCCCTGCTTCACTTAGCATACTTACAATTAGTTGTGCTACTTCACTATCCAATGGATAGCGGCCTCTGGAGGAAGTAAACGTGATATCAATGCCGTCTGGGTGTCCAGCTTCTGCAAGCAATTCTTTTGCTCTTTCCACATCATAAACCCGGGTATTTGTTAAATCAGGATTTGTTCCAAATACTCCTTCTGGAACTCTGGTTCGAACCGGGACTCCTGTACCCTGAAGAACTGAATCCACAATTGCTTGCTGGTCGATGGCAAGATCAATCGCTTCCCTAACTTTTGGATCAGAGGTTACATACCCTTCCGTTGTGCGGACCATTAAAAGACTTACTCTGGTTGTTTCACCATTTATCAAATCAACTCCTGATTCTGATTCCACGCGTTCCCATTCGTTCGGTGGGATATCTGTTGCAATATCAACACCACCCGTCAGTAATTCTCCAACTCTGGTAGAACTTTCTGGAATAGCACGTACTTCAACTTTCTCCCATTTAGGCTTATCGCCATAATAATCTTCAAACGGTACCAGTGTTACGCGATCATCACGAATCCATTCTGCAAACTGATAAGGCCCTGACCCAATTGGTTTCTCTTGAAATCCTTCTATTCCTACTTCCTCAAAATAAGCTTTTGGAAGTATATCGGACCCACTTTTCGCAAGAAGGTTGAGTAGAGTAGGCATTGGTCCCTCTGTGATAATTTGCACTGTTTGTTCATCTTTTACGTTTACTTCCTTCAATTGTTTAAAGTATGGATATTCCTTTAACGTTTCATCAGTCATAACGCGCTCCAGACTAAATTTTACATCTTCCGCCGTAACTGTCTCTCCATCATGAAAAGTTGCTTTTTTTAAAGTAAACTCCCAAGTTTCATCGTCGATCTGCTCATACGTGTCCACAAGGTCCTCTTGCAATGCCAGTTCGTTATCCCACATAAATAATCGGCTAAACATATTTCGATGGACCCGGTCCCCTGTAGTGCTTAAAGAATTTTGTGGATCAATTGATGGAATGTCTGCTGCTTGTGCTAATACGAGGGTGTTGCTTTCTTCCTCGCTTCCTCCAGCTGTTTCTCCTTCATTACTACAGCCTGCAAACACCAAGAGAACTAAAATCAATAAGCCTATGCTAAACAAATTTACTTTTTTCATTTCCATCCCCCTATTTTGATTATTCAGTCATTAATAATTAAACAACGCCAAAATGACGTATGACATTGGCCGTAGCCTTTATCCCCTTCATGAAATCTTCTATATAAATATTTTCATTAGGTCCGTGGAAATTTGATTCTGTATTTGCGACACCAATCTGTGCAGCTGGTATTCTAGTATCAGCCAATAGCTTTTCCATTGGACTTGAGCCTGCTAGATTTCGCATGATGATCGGTGGCTCTTCATACACTTCTTTCATACTTTTGATAACCGTATCGACAAAAGGATGGTTCGCGTCCGAATTAAATGGGAGCAATCCAGCCAATTGTTCAATTTCAATATCTTGAAATCCATGTAGGTCGAGATGATTACGCAACAATTTCATTACCTTTTTCGGTGTCTGCCCTGGTACTAACCGAAAATCCAATTTCACTTTGGCACTAGATGGCAAAACTGTTTTTGCTCCTTCCCCTGTATGTCCCGCCTCTAGGCCGCATATCGTGCAGGTTGGAGCGGCTGTTAAACGTTCCTTTAGTTCTATACCTGTTACATTAGTAAGAAAATTGTCTATTTGATAATGTCCTTTTGTATGCTCCTCATCATAATCCATTGTCTCAAAAAATGCTTTTTCTTTTTCTGTCAAAGCTATTACATCATCATAAAACCCTTCAATTTGTACCATTTCCTCACTATTCTTCAAGGTACTCAATGCCCATACAAGACGCCAGGCAGGATTTTCAACCACCGCAGCTTCAGAGGAATGAAGGTCAAATGCTGCACCCTTGACTTGCATCTCTACAAAGCATATCCCTTTTACTCCAAAACTGATATGTGGCCGTTTGTCATGAACATTACGCATGCCCCCTTCCCAAATCATGGCATCTGTTTTTAGCTTTTCCGGATTCTCTGATGCAAAGCTTTTTAAATTGGGACTTCCAACCTCTTCTTCTCCTTCAATGATAAATTTCACATTAACCGGTAATTCACCATGAACTTTCTGATAAGCGTGTACTGCTGCTATTCGTGCCGCTATATTGCCTTTATTATCTGCTACCCCTCTTGCAAAGATTTGTCCATCTTCTATTTTCGCCTCAAATGGGTCAGACACCCACTCCGTCAACGGATCTGGAGGCTGTACGTCGTAATGGTTGTAAAAAGTCAGAGTTCTTTTCTTTCCGTTATCGATATGCGCATAAATGATCGGATATCCAGTAGTCAAAACTTCCTCCACTTCTGCTCCCAGATCTTCTAGTAATTGCATCACCAACTCCTTCATCTCCAGCATCCCTATATTTTTTGCAGAAATACTTGGCTGATTACACATGTTTAGCAGCCAATGTTTATACAAGGATGCATGTTCTTCAATTTGTTGAAACAGTCTTTCCATACAACCCCTCCTTATTGATCATATAAAATATAATATTATAACATTATAAGGTTATAATATTTTCATATAGTTTCGTAGAATGGTAATTTTCAGATATTTTAACTTAATAAAATTATAAATCTATTTCTAAATAAAAATTTGACTGTTCTTGTTTTAGAATAAATCTGGAATACTCAATTATAGTTCCTTCTTCGTCAACTGTATAACGCTCAAGTGAAAATAATTGTTCTCCCACTGGAAGTTGTAGTAATTCTGCCTCATAGCTGTCAGCAAAAATAATTGAGAAATATACTTTTGCTTTTCCTAACCTCTTTTGATATGTCTGTGTAAACAAATTGTAGAGCAGTTCTTTTTCCATATCATTTTCCAGGAGCCCGGGAAAGATATGTACAGGTATATAGGAATATTCTATTGCTACCGGTGTATCTTCCTTTAGCTTTATCCTATGAATTTTATACACTTCATCTTCCTGCATTTCAAGTTTTCTTTTAATATCAAAAGATGCTTTCTCAGCATTAAGGCTCAACGTCCGATGAGGATGATACTGGTTTTCCCACGCTTCATTTCTTAAAGAAACAAGTCTTGTTAGATTCGTTTCTTCCTTAGCCTTAACGAAGGTGCCTTTACCACTTTGTCTGTAAAGTAATCCGTCATGTACTAGATCATGAATAGCACGTTTGATCGTGATGTTACTTACGTCAAATGTTTCTGAAAGTTTCTTTTCCGTTGGGAGTTGATACCCCACGTCCCATTCCTTGCTTGTAATCTTAGCTTCCAATATATGTTTCACTTGATCATATAAAGGTATAGATAACTCCTTGTCTACTTTCATGCTATACTCCCTATCAAAAGTTATAATATTATATTGAATATTTGATTATTGTTGACAAGTATAATCTCATTTTTTTATGAAGTCAACTGTATATTTATAATTAATTTTAAAAATCTAATTATTTTATAAAAATCAGAAAAATATACAGCCCTTTCATTGGAAAATATTTAAATAGACTCCATTTCTTCCTATATACTCCAAAAAAGAATGACTATTAGAGGATTTACGTTTTGTATTCTACTCGTGAGAAAAAGTAGTAAAAAAGTATATTCTTCTTTATTATTTAATAATTTTAGACTGATTTGGAAAGAATAATCTCATTAAGTTATGAAATCTAACAACGAGGTGAAACTAAATTGAATCCGGATTTCGACCTTGCTAAAGGTATTTGGTACCCGATAGGCCTTAGTGTCATTTTACTTTTAATTACGCTATTAATGCCTGCAAAATTAAAACGCCAAGAATTTCTATTTCATTTCGCAACAGTTGGCTATGTTGTCTGGATGGTTAATATAACAATTGCAGCTCCGTTTGATATATTTGACATTGGTACCAAAAGAGATGGTTTACCAGAACTTTTGCTTTACGGTTTTATCCCTCCTCTATTAGCATTGATCTTCTTAAACTTCTATGAAGAAGGAAAGAAAAATATAAGCCTTGTTTTTTTATTCGTCATTATTTCATATATCCTTGAATATTTCACTACCAAATCCGAAATTATGACCTCTGACATTTGGGAACCATGGTACTCGATTCCGGTATTTTTTATTGCGTATTATTTCTATCTTCCATGGCAATTAAAATTTCTGCGTAAGTTCAGAGAAACGAACTAAAAACTCCCCAAGCAGTCATTCGCCCGGAGAGTATTTATGCTTTCTCACTTTTCATGGGAAGGGAAGGGTTTTTAGTAGCGTCATTTTTAATAGTCGCGCCACTATAGTAGCTTCTCCGTCCTTGTGCGACTCATTTCACCTTTTAATACTTCATTATTCAGGATCTGAAACTTTTACAAGCTGTTTTCCAATGTTTTTTCCAGAGAACAGTCCAAGGAAAGCATCTGGAATCTTTCGAAAACCTTCATAAATTGTTTCTTCATAGTGTAAATTACCATTACCCACAGCATTTGCTAATTCTTGATATGCTTCAGCATAATGGTCAGAGAAATCACCAACAATAAACCCTTGCATGAGAACACGGGACTTAACAAGAAATTGCTGTACCCGTAACCCGATATCCTGTTCTCCTTCCTCTAGGTTATATGAGGAAATTGCGCCACAGACTGGTACACGGGCAAACGTATTTAACATTGGCCAAATATGATCTGAGATTTCCCCGCCAACATTTTCATAATAAACATCAACGCCATCAGGACAAGCATCTTTTAATTGTTTTCCAAAGTCTTCTTTTTTATATTCCACGGCTTTATCGTAGCCTAGCTTTTCTTTTATATAGTCCGCTTTCTCTTCAGAACCGACTATGCCAACAACATGGGCTCCTGCCTGTTTGGCAAGCTGTCCTGCTACTTGTCCAACAGCTCCTGCTGCGCCGGAAATCACAACCGTTTCTCCTCTTTTAGGCTTTCCAATGTGCATCATACCAAAATAGGCTGTTAATCCAGGCATGCCAAGTATGCTGAGAGCAGCACTGGGATCTAACCCATTTGTTTGTACTTTACTTACCTGGTCTGATTTTTCTACATTGTACTCCTGAAATGGTAAGTTTCCTCTAACGATGTCTCCTTTTTGCAGTTGATCGGTTTTTGTCTCTACAACTTGCGCAACCACACCGCCAGCTAGTGGTTCCCCGACTTTAAATGGGTCTACATAAGAAGGTGCGTCTGACATCCTCCCTCTCATATATGGATCTACTGAGACATAAAGTGTTTTTAACAAAACTTCGCCATCTTTTGGAGTGCCTTGTTCTACCTCTTTAAATTGAAAGGTACTATCATCAGGTAACCCGTTTGGGCGTTCTTGCAGAATAAGTTGCTGTTGTTTCATGGAATATACCTCCCCTAGTAATTTAAACTTTTTCCAATATAGTCGTTTTCCCTATTTATAAAAAGTTAAACATCAAGATTTTGTGTCCTGATTTCTATTCGCTACATTTAAACCATACCTGATGCAAAAAAAGCAGTACCATAAAATGGTACCGCTCTTTGTATCATTATTTTTCTCTAAGTTGATTTTGCAATTGGTTTAGCGAAGTATTTAACTGTTCCATCATTACTTCCATGCCTTCTTTTCTAGACATGTCTTCTGGCAAATAAATTGGCTCTCCATAAATAATATGTGGCTTCACTCGCTTAAACAGGTCAGTAAAATTATTAGGACCCGTATAGGCAACAGGAAGTATTGGGACTTTTGAATGCCCGGCAATGGTAACCGCACCGCGCTTTAATGGCACCTCTTCACTAGTCCTTGTACCACTTGGGAAAATTCCTACAACTTTCCCTTCCGCAAGTAATCGTCGAGGAAATTTAATCGTACTCGGCCCCGGATTTTCCCGATCCACAGGAAAAGCATTGAGGTGCTCCATAAGCCATTTTAAACCCTTTGATTTAAATAATTCCTTCTTAGCCATATAATGTATTTTGGTTGGTAGCATGGAAACGCCTAACCAGAGAATATCTACCCATCCAGTATGTGTACATGCAATGACGTAACCATCTTTTCCTTTTGGAATGTTATCTTTTTGATGGACGTTTAATCTACCAAACAAATTTAATATAAGTTTCACAAGATTAGCAGCAAATGTGTATATCATGCTCTCTCTCCTTATCTGCTCAATTCTATCTTTTATTTTAACACAAACTACTAGCACCTGGTACTATTTTCACTAAAAACGTTATTGATCCTTAATATCCCACCTTAATGCCCTTCTTATAATAATATGAAATCAAAATAAAAACCAGTACCTTTTATAAGATACTGGTTTGATAATTAGGACTCAGGTGTTTCAACTTGCTCATATTCTGTCTTAGGAGGGGTCACTCGTTTAATAAAGAAACCGAGAAGTAGAGCAACGACTGCAATCCATGTGGAAACGAAGAAGGTGAAATTAATTCCTTCTAACATCGCCTCATTTGCAAGCTGCACTTTAAATGCTGCCATTCCGTCGGTGTTTTGGGGTACATTCCCAGAAGCCATCGCCTGGTCTAGGAGATCATTTCCTGCTGATTCACTCCTTTTGTTCATAACAGTAAGAAGCAACGCAGAGCCGATTGCACCAGAAACCTGTTGGATAGTACTGTTCATTGCCGTACCATGTGGGTTGTCTCTCATTGGCAACTGATTTAAACCGTTGGTCATAACCGGCATCATGACCATGGAAATACCAAACATCCGAATGGTATAAAGCAACATGATATAATAATAACCCGATTCAAGATCTAAATTACTAAATAAATAAGTTGTAAGAACCGTTATAGATAAACCGATAATCGCAAGTATTCTTGCACCAAATTTGTCAAATAAGCGTCCCATAATAGGTGACATAATTCCCATAACAATT
Organism: Oceanobacillus manasiensis; assembly: GCF_000724085.1. Taxonomy (GTDB): domain Bacteria; phylum Bacillota; class Bacilli; order Bacillales; family Amphibacillaceae; genus Oceanobacillus_B; species Oceanobacillus_B manasiensis. Next base: position 566,801 of record NZ_CCDL010000003.1, on the reverse strand, counting down.
GCGCCTGGAAGCATAAGCAAACCAGAGTGGAATGGTGAAATACCTCGAATAGTCTGTACATATAATGGTGTTAATATCATGGCAGAAAACATGGACATAGAAAGTACAATGGAAATAGCTGAAGACAAAGCAAACATAGGATGCTTATATATTCTAAATTCTAACATTGGTTCGTCCATGTGCAACTGACGCCAGATAAAGCCAAACAATGCCACAGCTCCAACTATGATAGTTCCGTACACCTCAAGAGTTCCCCATCCCTTATCACCAGCCATACTAAAACCATATAGAATGCCGCCAAAACCTATACTAGATAAAATCAAAGAAGGAAAGTTTAAACGTACATCACGGTTTTCTGTAATATTATTTAATTTTAAGAAAGCATAGACTAAAGTAAATAGCGCAAATGGCAATATGATGCCAAATAATACGCGCCAATCATAATGCTCGATTACCCAACCGGATAAAGTAGGGCCAATGGCTGGAGCTGTAATCATTGCCAGACCAAAAATCCCCATGGCACTTCCCCTTTTTTCCACTGGGAAAGCTGTAAGCATTACGTTCATTAGCAATGGCATCATCACAGCTGAACCTGATGCTTGTATCATCCGTCCTAGGACAAGTATTCCAAAGCTTGGCGCCAACATTGCCAACAAAGTCCCTATAGAGAATAGCGACATGGCTGTAAGAAACAACCTTCTATTTGTGAATTTCTGAATAAAAAAAGCACTGGCTGGTATGAGAATACCATTTACCAGCATATAGCCAGTTGTAATCCACTGAACAACTGATGGTGTAACTTCAAATTCTTCCATGATCGTTGGAAGTGCTACGTTTAGTAAGGTGTTATTTAATAATGCTACGAACGCTCCGATAAACAGAATGGCAATCATCCCATATGGAGGTTTCTCATGCATTTGTTTTATATTCAATTTAATTCCTCCATCCATACTAACAGTATAAAATTTGTACTTTGTGTTCAACACTAGAATAGTTTATACTCTTTGTTCATTTTTGGCAAGAGTAAATTCGTTATATTTCAAAGCAATTGATTAGACTATAGTTTTGAGTTAAGATTAAAAATATACTAAGAGTACAAAGGTGATTAAATGAATGAACGTAAACGACAAGTCTTATTAACAGCACAACGTCTATTTATCGAAAAAGGATTCAGTGCAACCTCCGTACAAGACATATTAGAAGGTTCTAAAATATCTAAAGGAACATTTTACAATTATTTCACTTCAAAGAATGAATGTCTTGTGGCCATTTTGGAATATGTAAATGAAGAAACCTTTGTAAGAAGAAGAGAATTACTAATCGGAGAAAGTAAACAGGATAAAACCATTCTAGCTAGGCAGATCGCAGTACGAATGCAAATAAATCGTGAAGAAAATTTATTTATGCTATTCGAGGCCATTTTTCACTCTGGTGACCAGGAATTACGTGATTTTGTGAAAAAAAATCACTTAAAGGAACTATTCTGGCTTTCTGAAAGGTTAGCGGATGTTTACGGAGAAAAAGCCTCGCCCTACGCACTTGACGGAGCCGCATTATTACTAGGTATGATGCAGCAAGTTTTCCACATATGGGCTGCTGCAAGCAATAATTTAGGAGATGTGGAAACATTAGTTATGTATGTCCTACGTCAGATGGATTCTATTATCCCAAGCATTATTTCTAATAAAGATACTCTATTGAATGAAGATGTTGTACGATCACTAAAACGTAGCTTAAATAGCAGAAAATATTCGAGGGATCATGTGATGGAACAGCTTAATGGGTTTGCTGAGAAGTTGTCTGATGAAGCTAATGTGGAAGGAAAACAATGTATTCATTTTCTATGGGAAGAATTGAATGCTGAACATCCTAGAATTTACCTAATTGAAACAGTCACACGCGCTTTCACCAACGCTTTCACAGGAACAACTGACGAACTAGAGGCGAGAGAAATTGCATCTAGACTATGGAGCTATGTTGATACAGTGAATAATGGTTAAAAAAAGTTATATGTGCGTAATTAAGAAAGAGAAATGCTTCATCACTCGATAACATGTGAAAGTCGTCTAAAAATAGACGGCTCTTTCTTACAAGTTAATTATTTTAAAATTCAGATCCAGGGAGGCTGTATTTGTGAAGGATTTCAAACAAAGTAATGTGATTACGGTAAAACGTGACGAAGTGGTATTTCAATTATAAGAAGAGCATGGCTTTAATTGAATCAACTATTTAGGTATGGTCTTTTGTGTTTTTGATTAGCAAGATTCAGGCAACCCCCTCGTCACCATACTATCGCTTTAAAAAGCTAGATAAAAAGAAAAGATTAAAAGTTTTAGAAAAAATCTTTTCCTTTCATCGTTTCGTTGAATCACAACAATACGTTGCCGTAGACTTTTATGTTGGAAGTATTTTATACGACTTTAAAAATGATGAGGTAAAAATATGCCTTTACATTAACATTATTTCCGGGAAAATCATGACCTTTGCTTTTTAAGAGAAACCAATTGTTCGAGTCGGCCTCTATTATAACGCTGAGCTATAATGATTGGTAAATTTAAAGAAAACGCATATAGAATCATAATAAACCCAGCCCAAATTGGGTTCCAAATAAAAAAGAAAACAGCAGGTGGAATAGAAAGCCAGTGCGTTAATTCTGCACGACGTGACTCTGTTATAAAATTGATCAAGGACTTTGTATCATGACCATGGAGCTGTTTTTTATTATAACCCGCTCCCATTATAACTGTTCCATCAGGAATAAATGCTTTCCAGTTCTTCACTCGGAAATATTGTTGCCACACTAACCCCGCTTTTTCCCATGGTCGAATCTTATAAACTAAACGATCCCGCTCAAACCAGTGCTCTGGCATAGAAAGTGTCAGGAAAGATATTGCCATATGAATCACAGCCCATCCTATGATATCTAGTATAACGATCCATGCGATTGGAAGTTCTACAATTGGCATCTTACCTACTCCTTTACAGTTTGATTTTCCTCCCACGCCAGCTTACAGTTCGCCGTACATTAGTTAAATAGATAGACCAAATAAAAAGGATAGTGAAAAACAGGAATAACAAAGGATATAATGCTATCACAATAGTTGAAAACTTTCCTGTCCTACGAGCAAAAATAAATACTTGAACAAAGAAAATAATATATAGCATAGTTGCTATCGTTATCCAAACAGGTGAACCAAGGATACTTGCTGTTATTAAAAATGGTGTCGTAAGAAAGGCTCCGCTTATCCAGAAACTGATCAAAAAAGTAACCAGTGGATGCGTTTCCTGTGAAGCTGTTGCAAAGCTTTTTGTCCACCCTTCCCATAAAGACCTTAGCCCTTCTGGATACATTTGAAAATTGATAAGCCCTTTTCCTCCATAGCAGCGCACTGGATAGCCAGCTTTTCTAAAAGCCTCCCCTAACGCTAGGTCATCCATAACAGCCTTTCTTATTCCTTGATGCCCACCAGATTTCATGTAATCTACCTTATTACATAAAATACATGGACCAAAGGAGCCAGCGCCTTTCAGCTTCTTACCCCAAACAGTAAACACACTCATCCCCACCATAACAATAATGTTAAAGATGGCAGAAAGATTTTCATAGGGCCGTTTAATGGTATGATATGGTTGAAGCGATAAGATGCCACGAGCTCCTAATTCTTGGTAAGTTGAGGTAAGCTGTGTAAGACTTTCAGGTGTCTTTAATTGTGTGTCTGCATCCAGAAAGAGCAGCCAATCACCTGAAGCGTGCTTAACCCCCACCCAGCAAGCAGCTGTTTTACCTATCCAGCCATTTTCTAAATGATTATTCTGGATAACTTTTACACCGTAAGATGCTGCAATGGATACTGTCTCATCAGTAGATCCGTCATCAACTAAGATTGTCTCAAAATCTATCCCTTTTTGGGATAACAAGGAATCAAGTAGCGGGATTATTCGTTTCGCTTCATCTCGTGCAGGAATTATAATAGATAACCTATTCTTAACAGACTGTTTTTCTATATTCCGACGAGGTAGAAAGATTTTCCAAAACATAAGAAAACCACTTATAACCGCAACACTTATTAAACCCACACAGCAAAAAAATAAAAAGTTCATGTTATCCTCCCGCTTTACTGTTCTTTGGTCTATAAATTACGTTACTCTAATTCGATGTCCGTGCATTATCCCGCTTGACTATTTTTTGACACACCTGCTGACCACTAAGCGTAACCATTGGCATCCCTCCACCCGGGTTCACTGTACCCCCAACAAAATAGAGGTTGTCATATTTTTCACTATGCTTTGGATGCTTGAACCCTTTATTTTTTTTCTTATCAGATAGTGTCCCGTAAATCGACCCACGGTTAGATGCATAAGTACTTTCAATATCATCTGGTGTCCACATATCCTCTGTCACAATATGTTTACGTAAATCAGTCAATCCCATTGTTTCTAATTTTTCTAAAACACGTTCACGGAATTGCAAGTAGTCTTGCCTGTCAAAAGGGACATCCTGCTTATAAGGAATATGTGGCAGCACCTTAATATTTTCATAGCCTTCAGGAGCTTGCTCTGGATCCGTTTTATTAACATTTACAAGGTAAATTGTCGGGTCATCTGGCAACTCATGATTACGGAATACTTTGTTCATCTGCTTCTGAAGATCTTTAGAGAAAAAGAAATTATGGTGGCCCAACTGAGGATACTGTCTGTTCACACCTAAATGAAGCACGAGTCCGGAACTAGATGGTTCAAACTGCTTTTCTAGCTTGTTGATAAAGGCTTCACTTTCTTGTAATAAATGCTTGTAAGCTGGTATTACCTCCATATTCGATATGAAATAGTCGGCTCTCCTTCTTTCGCCATCAGCTAATTCCGCTGCAATAATTTCGTTCCGTTCATTTTTAATCAGCTTGTTTACGGGTTGGTTCTTATGTAATACCACTCCTAATTCCCTTGCCAACCTTTCCAAGCCACCAGCAATTTTATGCATACCACCAGGGACATACCAGATACCTTGTGCATGTTGCATATAAATCATCATATTTAATATAGCTGGTGCATCATATGGAGATGAGCCAACATACTTAATAAAATAGGAAAGCATATTACGGAGCTTAGGATTACTAATTCGCTTTTTAATTGCTTCATACATAGTGGAGAAAAGGTCGAATCCGGTAAGCGAATGCATAACACCATGGTGCTTTATCATTTCTTTCGTAGAATCTAGCCCTTCCGCAAAGTAACCTTTCTCTGTCATGGCATATAAGTCCCGTGCATAATGAAGAAAATTTTGATACTCTGCCATGTCGTGCTTGGTTAGATCAGGGTTCTCTTGTACCATTTTTCCCAAATCTGCATATAAATCAATTTTCGATCCATCAGGAAAGAATGATCTCCATTCATGCTCTAGCCTCATTGATGGTATATAATCTTTCATATTGCGCCCACTTCTAGTGAATAAAGCTTCAAAAATGTGTGGCATAGTGAGCATGGATGGTCCTAGGTCAAACCCAAATCCATCCTGTTCTAGCCGATTTACTTTCCCACCGAAATGATCATTTTTTTCATAAAGTGAAACCTGATAACCTTCCTGCGCGAGGGAAATTGCTGCCGAGAGACCTCCAAGTCCTCCTCCAACAATTAAAACAGAAGTCTTACCTGTCATATGTGCACCGTCCTTATCCAACTTTTCCTTTTATCTCTTGGTAAATTCGCTTCATTACTATAGGTGAAACATAGTTACGCCTCTTTAGACAATCATAGTGATGATCCCGGACCGCCTGAATAATACCACGGTAAATCTCAGCAGATAATAAAACGGGAAACTGACTGTCCTCATCAAAATGAAGGATCTCTTCTGAAAAAATATCATATAACTCTTCGGCCCGTACAGCCATTTTCTCCCAAACTCGAATAAAACTTGAATTTATTTGCCGTTGATTCAATTCCTTAGTTGTGTACCCTTCCTCCTCTAATTCTAACATTGGCAAATAAATACGCTCATTTTCGAAATAATCTTCTCCAACATCCCGGAGCATATTCGTTAGTTGCATCGCTATCCCCAGGTTAACAGAATGCTCACGGAGGTCTACCTCAGCTTCTGAAGCAATAATAGGTAACAACATTAATCCTACTGACCCTGCTACATAGTAACTGTACTCCTCCACTTCCTCCATTGTCTCAGGGGCACGGAAGTAAATGTCCATCCTTTGGCCAAATAATTGATCATAAAAGGGCTGTAATGACATATCATACCGATTGAACACGTCACGAAGTGCACGCCATAAGGGATGATCTTTTTCCTCGTATTGTTCGAACAAATATAGATCTTGTGTTAATCCGTTCAATGCTAACTCTTGCTCTTCTTTCGTTGAAGAATTGTCAACACTATCATCAGCCAACCGACAAAATGCGTAGATAGCAAAAACTGCTCTTGCCTTCTGTTCAGGGAGCCGCTTAAAAGCATAGTAAAAGCTCTTGGAATGTCTTTTAATAATATCCTCACAGTAGCGATAATCCTCTTCTAAACGATTTAGGTTCTTAACCTTCATGCTTGATCCTCCTATTTTCACGAAACCTCGTGCTTTGCTTTTTTCTCATGATCATCAAGCTGCAATTCCTCTGTAGCAATTTTTGCAGATAGTAACACTATCGGCACACCGGCTCCAGGATGGGTACTGCTTCCAGTAAAATATAAGTTCTCACAATTCTTTGCTTTACTTTGTGGTCGCATATGATTGCTCTGCGCGAGAGTTGGTTGTAATCCAAAACAAGCGCCATTGTAGGCATTAAATTTAGAGGCAAAATCGGGAGGGGTCATATATGATTCCGATACAATTTCCTCTTCAATTTTTTCAAATCCCTTCACTTTTTTCATTCGATTTAAAACTTTACTACGATAATAATCTATTGTTTCATCATTCCACTCATACTCTGAAGTAGATAGATCTGACACTGGGACAAGTACATACAATCCGTCTTTTCCTTCAGGTGCAAGCGTAGGATCCATTTTGGAACCAATATAGACATAAAAGGAAGGGTCCTCTAGTAGCTTCCCGTCGAATATAGCATTTAAATTATCTTCAAAACCTTCACTGAACATAAAATTATGCACTTGATCGACCGTTTCATATTTTCGATCCATTCCAAGGTACATAATGAAACAGGAGCAAGAATATTTCATACTATCAATCTTTTTGTCGGTATACTTCCCTTTTGCTTTCGTCTCCTGAACTAAATGCTTCATCGCATATGGAAAATCAGCATTACACATAACATAATCTGAAGGAATAAAGTGATCTCCTATTCGTATGCCCTTGGCTATCTGGTTTTCAATAACAATCTCATCGACCGTAGAATTGTAATGAACAGATCCTCCAAGTTCTAGAAAGAGCCTTTCCATAGCTGTAGCCATTGTATGTATGCCACCTTTAATAAACCAAACGCCATAAAGCATTTCAATCATAGGTATCATGGTATATAAGGAAGGGCCATTAAAGGGGGAGACACCAATATAAAGAGTTTGAAAACTAATCATCTGTTTGAGCCGTTCATTTTTTATATACTTCCCGACAAATTGGTCGGCAGTATCAAACGTTTTTAATTTTAGAGCCTGCCGCAGCATAAAAGGATTATAAAAGTCTTTCGCTTGTCGGAAAGGCCGTTGTATAAAATGATTTTTTGCTACAAGGAAACGTTCATATATTTTTTTTAAATATGTTAGAAAGCCCTCCGCATCCTCATCACTAATTTCTTCGAGTGTTTTCATAAGTTCAATAAGATCTGATGATATGTCATAGCGCTCTTCGGCATCCTTCCCAAAAAACACGGAGTACATGGGATCAAGTCTCTCCATGGGAATATAGTCCTCAGGATCCCGTCCAACAAGCTCAAAGACTTCCTGATAGAGCTCTGGCATCATTACAATGCTTGGACCTAAGTCAAACTTGTAGCCATCCTTCTCAATCTTGTGCATTTTACCACCTGGTATGGCTTCTTTTTCATATAGGTCTACGTCGTAGCCTGCATGTTGCAAGCGGATTGCACTTGCCAGTCCGGCTACTCCCGCTCCTATTACACTGACACGTTTTCTATTCATCTATTTCTCTCCCCCTGATGCTGATAATGTGCATTTGCACAGAACGTTGTACAACTTCTGTATTTCTTTTCTATCTTGCTTGTACCCTTCTATACCCAACAATTCCAGGTTACAAACAATTGAAATAAGGGAAGGGTTCTTTAATAGTGTCTAATCTTTGTTACCAACGTTAGACAAGTTATACAGTGGGGGATGTTGAGGAAATGAGTACACACACATATAGGCAGTATTACATAAAAGAAGTTGCAGAACTCACCGGGCTTTCAAAGCAAGTAATCCGGAAATGGGAGGATAGGTACCGTTCACTGGAACCAAAAAGGAAGGAAAACGGATATCGAGTGTACAGCCAGGATGACATCCATACATTACTAAAAATTAAAGATTATCAGCAAAAGGGTGAAAGTATACAGCAAGCTGTAAATAGAGTGCATAGAGAAAGAGCTACACAAAACTATCAACCTACAAACAATAGGGATATGCTTATCACGGATTTGCTGAAATCAGGGGAAAACTGTGATGACCTAGCTTTGAACCGTATATTACGGCAGGCGTATCATTATCATGGGTTGGATTATTTTCTAAAGAAAATTGTCATACCCTTTTTAGTTGAGGTGGGAAATAAATGGGAACGCGGGGAATGGGAAGCTTTCCAAGAATCGGTGACAAGTTTAGTTGTCCGTGACTTTCTAGTGGAAGTAAGGAACAACTTTCAATGTGACGAAAACGCACCTCTAATACTTGGTGCTTGTCTGCCAGGAGAGCTACATGAAGTGCCAGTTCATATCATATTACTTCAATGTTTGATGAAAGGATGGAAAACAAAGCTAATTGGCTCCTCTCCAGCCCCTGGTTCAATTGAAGCCTTGGTTTGTCGTTTTCAGCCAAAACGCGTTCTGTTATCTGCTACGACCACTATCCCGTTTGAACAGAACCCTGAGCTACTTAAAACGTTAGACAACTTTGCTGGAAGATACCACGAGACTTCTTTTTATCTTGGTGGTCAAGGTGCTATTTCTTTTTTAGGGAATAAACAACTTCGCCATATAAGTGTAACGGATCGTGTAGAGGATGTGGTTGCATTACAACCATCAAGCAGGACAGCTTTTCCAAATCCCAAATAGCATTATGATTATGCTTAAAGGAAACAAGGGAGCAAACAAACAGACCTCCCGCTTTCATACCTATTCGAAGGGAAATGCAACTACAAAGCTAGCAGCAAAAACAAGATTTGTTTTCTCTTCTCCTTATTTTATTATGAAGAACCCCCATTTTTTAAAAATGGGGGTTCAAGTTACGCTATTTATCTTCCGCTGCCCGGGCAATATATTCCATGGCCGTTTGCACACTTTTGAAAGTCTTCATATTTCTAAATTTATCCTGAATAGTGGCAGTCTGTACTGCCATGTCTGGGCGGATCCCCGCAACGAGCAGCTGTTTACCCATAAGGGATATAAATTGGTGAATTTTTAAAAATCTGGCTACAGTATTTCTATCAACTTCATACAAGCCTGAAAGATCTATAATTAAATAATCTTGGTCAGAATCCTCTAGGTAATTTGATACGGATTTCATAATAGTATCCAATCGTTCTTCTCCCATTGTTCCTATTAAGGGAAGCACCGAAGCATTGTCATGTACTGGAACAATTGGTGTCGAAATTCGTTCAATTTCTAATAAATGTTGGGCAAGCAGTCTCTCATTCTTTTTATCTTTGGTGACGTCCTTTTGCACCCCAACAAAATAGGTCTTCTGATCTTCCTCAACCCACATAGGATCAATTGATAACTCATTCCAGAAGCCAGTTCCATCTTTTCTGTAATTGTATAATTGTACAGTAATCTGCTTTTCTTCCAAAATTGCATCTCGTAATGCCTGCAGGTTAGTCTCATCTGTTTCTTCTCCCTGCAAAAAACGACAGTTGCTACCAATTACTTCACTTTCTGAATATCCCGTTAGTTTGTAAAAGCCTTGATTGGCAAACACAATCGGGTTATCCTCGATCGTCGGGTCTGTAATAATCAAGCCAACTCCTGTATAATTAAGTGCTTGTTCAATTAGATATTGTCTACTTTGAATATTTTTAGTCACGCTTGGCTCCACCTCTATAATTATAGTACCCTCTTATCTATCATATTATCGAACAATTGTTAAATTGTCTATGATTCTGTAGACTTATACGATAGGGATCTATCTCTTCGTCTTGTAAAGATGATGATAAGGCTTCCCACTCAGTACACCCTTTTCTTTGTCAAGCCCTTCCTTTGTTCCTCTTTTTTTATGTGCATGCTGATAGGCTTTTGAGCTTTGCCAATCTCGAAATGCTTCCACTGTTTCCCACTGACTGAGAATTAGATACGTATCGTCTGTCTTCGGTCGCAGAACGCGAATAGATATAAAACCAGCCTCTTTTTCAATTAGCTTAGGGCGACTAAGGAAGCGCATTTCAAACCTTTCTTTTGCTTCATGATTAACAGGTACATAATTTAATACATAAATCGCGTTTTCCTTCAGCTCACCAGATTGGTCAATTATCTCGTATTCTTTTTCTCCTACCTTTAAGCCCGTTTCCACTACCGATAGTACAATTGGATCATCATTTTCTAAATGCTGTATGGTTAGGTTCATTCTTAACTTCCTTCCAAAATCATTATTTTATTTAGTATATATCTTTCTATGCTCTGATTAAACGATGGAGGATCCATCATATGAAAATTAGTGTTAGAACTTGCTAGAGATTTTAGTTCATGATAAACCTTTCCCTTACCGAACGTGAGAGGCAACATTGTCACACTTCCATACTTCTCCTGAAAATTAACTAGTTTTTCTTGTGCGCCATCTTCCGCCAACATGACGACATGCCAAGGCATCCCATTTTTCTCACCAAGCCTTTTAGCCATTGCACAGAGAGCCTGCTTAGCCTCACATTGAGCGGAACCATGGGCTGCAAGGATGAAAGGTTTTTTTATATCATAGCTTCGTTGTATAAATTCTTTGAAGTGATCATCTTCTACTAAAGGTGGCAATATGTCCACTGGTGAGTCAGCTTGGAGCATTACATCTTTTAAATCTTCTTCATAATGCTTACCTTTCAAAAAGAATAATGGAATGACTGTAACTTGGTAACCTTTTGCATATTGGGCTATTACATTCTCCCACAATGGAGACCCAAATTCCAAAAAGCACCCTAACACGGGTTCCTGAACCTTTTCCTGCAGCCGATTGACCATTTCTAGGAAAGAATTATTTTTTGTTTCATCACGCGAGCCATGATAGACGAGTAGCTTTATTTTTTCCAATTAGCTCCTCCTCTCTATAGATCTGTTTTCCTTATTTTATCTTTTACTAAACAGAACATACATTTTGTTGTAAACTATGTGGTGGGATAATTTACATAAAGAAGGGATACACAACATGAACGGAACTGCACACGCTGCTGTTGGAGCAGCAACAGGATTTATCGTAGCAAACTCTTATACGGCTACACCAACCGAAACTGCTATCCTTGTGAGTATAGGAGTCGTAGCTGGCTTACTCCCAGACCTTGATATTGACGGAAAGTTGCGCGGGAGAATAACGCTTTCTCATAAACTGTTTCAATCTGTTGCCCAGCTAATTGGTATTTTAATGGTTGCTTACAGTGTGTATGAAGGCAATGGCACAAACCAATACATTGGATTGGGCATCGGGCTTTTACTTTTCGTATTCGCCTCCTTTATAAAACAAAAGCATATGCTGACACTGACAGGGGTTGCTGTGATTGCGGTTGGTCTATCTTTACAGGAGACCTGGTTATTTTTACTTGGTATTTTTATACTTATCGCTTCAGTAGTCTCGCACCGCAGCTATACGCATTCGTTACTTGGAGTAGTTTTCGTTGGATACATTGCCTATCGATTAGAGTTGTCAACAGGACTAATTGGTGTTCAAAATACTTGTCTGGCAGGCTATATAAGCCATCTACTAACAGACAGTAAATTTCTCCCTTTTAATAAAAGAGGAGTTAAGCTATTCTTGCCTCTTTCTTCAAAAGAATTTTAAAATAAGTTAAAGAAAAAAGGCTGATCTCTGACGGATCAGCCCTTATTATGTTGTATGGCCTTATGAAGCTGGAGTATTTCCTTAGAAAGTTTTGATATTCGTTCATTTACTATGGGATTTGTAATTTCATTGTCATCATTAAAGTCATCATTATGAACGAAAACACTGTATGTTGGCACCATTCCTTTTAAATAGGAAAGAATAGGCTTTAACTGATATTCGGAGACAAGAAAGTGTTTTTCGACCCCTCCTGTTGTAACCATTGCCGTAACCTTTGATTTAAATGCATCGACAGGTAAGTGATCAAATAAATTTTTGAGTACTCCAGAAATCGATGCTTGGTAAATTGGTGAACCAATCACAAGAGCATCGGCTGTCGTGATTTTGTTTACAACATCCCAAGTGTCTTGATTATATCCTGCTAGCGGAAACCCCCGTACCATTTCTACATCGTATTCCTTTAAATCAATTAGTTCAATTTCAAGCGATGGATCAAGTCTCTTAGCTGTCATTAACACATCATGTACTGCCTGTGACGTTTTTTCACCTACCACAGAACCGGATATTCCTGTAAGCTTCAACGTGTACCCCTCCTGTCGTCGTTTCTTGTAAAGCATATGTACAGAGTAAGGTGCATGTTAACACCTTATTCTATAGTATGTTTATCCAGTGCAACCGTCCGTAAGACTCCCACCTCAAAACATGAAGTGAAACAGTTAGTTTTTAGTGGGAGTACACGGACGCTAACACCCAGATTCGTTCAACTAACAGCTAGTGGGAGTAGAACGCCCACCCCACTGATTGACGTTTCACTTTATTTTGTAGCTGCTTCAAACTTTGTGGCTACTGCTTGCCAGTCAATAATATTAAAGAAGTTTTCAATGTATTCAGGCCTTCTGTTTTGATATGTTAGATAGTAAGCATGTTCCCATACGTCAAGGCCGAGAATTGGTGTTTTACCTTCCATAACAGGACTATCCTGATTTGGAGTGCTCATAATTTCCAGTTGATTATTTGAGTTCACAACAAGCCAAGCCCATCCTGATCCAAATCGTGTAGTAGCTGCATCTGCAAATTTTTGCTCGAAGCTGCTGATACTTCCGAAAGCATCGTTCATTGCCTCTGCAAGTTTTCCTTCTGGGGCTGACGCTTCTTTAGATGGGGCAATAATCTCCCAGAATAAAGTATGGTTTAAATGACCGCCACCATTATTCCTTACCGCTGTTCGTATTTCTTGAGGCAAATCCTCAAGGTTAGAAAGCAATGCTTCTAACGATTTACCCTGCAGGTCTTGATGCCCTTCCAAGGCGCCATTTAGTTTGGTTACATATGTTTGATGATGTTTTCCGTGATGTATCTCCATTGTTTTTGCATCAATATAAGGTTCAAGTGCGTCGTGTGAATAAGGTAGTGCAGGTAATTCAAATTTAGCCATGTTACTTTCCTCCCTAATCGAAATAGTTTATACTTTTTATACTATAAAGTATAATAACTTTAGATAAAGCGTACCCTATTCAAATTGGCATCGCAACTAAAATGCTTGAAGGGATTAAATATAAGAAACTTAAGGAGGTGGCACGATGCAACTAAAAACAACCAAGGATAAAATTCTTGATCTTTTGAAAAGAGAAGTTCGAATGACGGTTGGGGCCTTGTCCGAACACCTAGAAATTACCGACATGGCTGTTAGGAAACATCTATCGGTTATGGAAAAGGATGACCTTATCGTGACGGAAGAAATCAGGCAGCCAATGGGAAGGCCTGTCCAAAGCTATACTTTGTCAGCGAAAGGAGAGCTGCTTTTCCCTAAAAGCTATGAAGGGTTGAGTGTAGAATTTTTACAAGACATACAAGCACTTTATGGCAACAAATCCGTTGAACAGCTGTTCCAAAACAGGGAAAAACGTCTGACGAAGGAATATACTTTACGTATGCAGAAAAAATCGCCTCAGGAGAGAATGCGGGAAATTCAGACTATTCAAAATGAAAAAGGATATATGGCTGAAATTACCATGAAAGATGATAACAATTACGAGCTCATCGAGTACAATTGTCCGATAATGGCTGTTGCAAAAGAATACAAAGTGGCATGTAAATGTGAAACTTCCATGTTTAAAAATGTCTTACAAACAGAAAACGTCAAACGGACAAGCTGTAAAACGGAAGGGAATGACCATTGCAGGTTTCAAATTAGCTTTTAAACTCCACACAGGGCATTCCCTTCTTTTATGCTTTTAGAGTAGCTGTTTCGATTCCTGCTTCTCTCAGTTTTTCATCTGCTTCCCCTTCAATTTGTTCCTTTAATTCCTTTAGAACGGGGTGAAAGTCTGCATGTTTTCCAAGCATAAAGCTCATTCTATGTTCTACCGGAAGCCATGTGTCAATGGAAGCTTCGTTATGCTGAATTTGCGCTTCAAGCTTATCAAGTGCGTTAGCAGTTTTTGCTTCTAGCGTCTCTTTAGCTTCAAACTCTATCCACAATTGGTGTACTTCTAGTCCTAATTCATGAGGAAGCATGTCTCGGAGATGATCAATTGCCTCTAACTCCCGAGCTTGTTTTAATGCTTTTACTTCCTCATTATCCAGTGTATCAAACGCCGGCACATCGGTTGCTTCTGCCTCAACGAGATCATGAATAATAATCATTTTCAACAGCTTTGCTGTATCCAGCTTTTCTTCCATTAATGGCTCAATTAGCATTGCCATTAAGGATAGTCGCCATGTATGTTCTGCCACGCTCTCCCGTCTACCATTGCTAAGCCAACTGTGACGGAGTTCATATTTTAGTTTTTCAGCAAGCTTTATTACCTGCATTACATCTTTCAACTTCTCTTGCATTCCCATTTCCCCTTCTTTACACTTCCCTTGGCTGAGCAAAACGCATCCGACACATTGACCAACGAAATGAAGAGTTAATTATGTTGTCATGTAGTTCCCAAAGTCGTTCCAATTTACGCAGTTCGACATTGTACTTCGAAAGAACATGAACGATATCTTCTATTACAATTTTTCTACTTGGAGTTTGTATAATTTCGCTAACGTAGTAACCAGCAGACTCATCTTGCAATTTGAAACCTTCACTCCCAAATTCATATAAGTAAAGGGTAGTCTCGTTAATTCGCTGTAACCATGCCTTTTCCACTGCCACTACGTGATTCGATAACTTTAGGTAGGCTTTTCTATCTTCAATGGTTGTTTTTGGAGAGATTTGGAAGCAGACCCTTGGACAATTCCTAGGTGTTAGAAAATTTGCGAGACAGTTTTCATCAACCGCCCAAACTAACGGCTTATTTTTATCCAAGTCACCCCTCTCTGGAATCCTCGGATGAAACACGTCAATATTGCTTTCCTCACTTACATGGAACAATCTCAACTCCATCATCTCCATTTAAATTTGTATAGTAGCTGCTCATTTAAAGAAGAGCGTATTCATAGAATACGCCCTCCCTTCATTATAATAGATCTAGCATTTTTAAGCCTTTTAAAATTCCATCATCATCTACAGCTGCAGTTTCATATTTTGCTGCCTGCTTAGCTCGAGGATGGCCGTCTCCCATTGCTACACTTTTGGGGATTTCGGTCAACATTTCTAAATCGTTTAACGAATCTCCAAACGCAACGATGTTCTCTTGTCTTATATCAAGAAGATCGGTAACTTTCCTTATCCCTACAGCTTTTGAGCCTTCAAAAGGGACAACATCCACAGACCTTGGATGCCAACGAACGAAGTTAAATGCACTATACTTTTCCTCGTAAAATTCCTCCTCGCCTTCCTCACAGAACAACAAGCATTGAAATATGTCTCTGCCTTGATTATATTTCGGATCATGCCCTAGACTCACGTCTATTTTAAGAGAATTTAGACCTTCCTTAATTGCAGCATGCTCAGGGACGTTTGCTTTCATTTCTTCTTGCCCCATAAAAACAATCGGATTTTCATTTGCAAGTGATACTTTTGATAAGTCTTCCAATAATTCTTTATTTAATGGGTTACGATGAATAACCTTACCTTGAAAAACTACATATTGCCCGTTGAAGCATACATATGTATTAATTCCTAACTCTTCACGCAATGATTTGAAAAAGAATGGTGCTCTTCCAGTAGCGATTGCCACTTCATGCCCCGCTTCTTTTAATGCCATAATTGCTTCCTTGGTACTCTTAGGCAGCTCCTTTTCTTCATTAAGAAGCGTTCCATCTATATCAAAAAATACCATATGTTTCTCTGACATGATTCGTCCCTCCAACTATTCACATATATTATTTTCACAACACCTAGCATAGCCTATGGAAGGGTTTTCAAGTCAAGTAATTACTCCTAAATCGTAGTTATTTTCAATCTATTTTATTGTACCATTTTACTAGATAGTGATAACCTTAATTACAAGAGGATGCTACTAGAAGAGAAAGGTACTTTAATTATCTTCTCGTAGGTAAATTTAATAAGAGGGAGCGAAGAAGATGCATATACCAGAAATAACCTTAAATGACGGACTCACTGTGCCAGAAATCGGGTTTGGTACGTATAAGCTTAACGGTAACTCAGGGGTAAATGCGATTACAAGTGCCATCCAAACTGGCTATAGGCTAATTGATACAGCGTATAACTATGAAAATGAGGGAACCGTCGGGGAAGCTGTTCGCCGGAGTGCTATACCAAGAGAACAATTACGAATAACATCTAAACTGCCGGGACGCTATCAACCCTATGATAAAGCTGTATCGACTATTCAAGAGTCCCTCTACCGAGCAAACCTAGATTACTATGATATATACTTAATTCATTGGCCAAATCCTAAACAAGATCTTTATGTAGAAGCATGGCAAGCCTTAATTGACGCAAAAAAGTGGGGGTTAATACGATCCATTGGTGTCTGTAACTTTCTTCCCGAACATTTAGAACGCCTTGAAAAAGAAACGGGAGTCTTGCCGAGCATGAATCAAATTGAGCTGCATCCGTACTTTAATCAAGAGGATCAGCGTAAGTGGCATGAGAAGCATAATGTAAAAACAGAGTCTTGGAGTCCACTGGGTAGAGCTAGTACCGTGTTAGAGAATGAAACCATTGGTAAAATAGCAGAAAAGCATCAAAAGACCATTTCGCAAGTAATATTGCGTTGGCATCATCAGTTAGGATCCATTTCAATTCCAAAGTCAGCTTCACCAGCCAGACAGCTTGAGAACATCTCAATCTTTGATTTCACATTAAGTGATTCCGAAATGACTACTATTTCACAGCTAACACGTGCGGATGGTAGATTAAAGGATCAAGATCCTGCTGTCTATGAGGAATTTTAAATAAGAAAACATAAAAAACAAAGCGCTATTCTTAGGAATGGCGCTTTTTTGTGTATAGAAATTGTTAAGGATTAGGTAATATAATGTAATTAGACTTTTTATTTTTAATTCAGGTTTATTTAATTCAAAATCAGGGAAAAGGGACTAGGTCAAAAGTAATAAGTAAATTACTAGTTCGGCTCTCGGAAAATAGAATACGCTAAAAATAAGGATCCCCCTCTTTTTTCGTGGACTGTTATACCATACTTCCCTTATTTGAAATGTATGCAAATTTTTAACAGTAGCCGCAATGAGGAGGAAAATGAATGTTACATACTACAGAAACAGAGCAAGTAAATGACATGCATGTAGTCAAAGCAATTGAGGAAAATTTAGCAATTATAAGGTTCGGACTCGATTACCGTGTTGCCTATGTAAATGATGTATTTGCAAAAACAGTAGGCTATACGACAAGTGAAATGCTAGGAATGCATCACAAAGAACTTTGCTTCCCTGAATTCGCCAATAGTCCTGATTATAAGCGCTTCTGGAATAACATCCTGAAAGGGAGAAGCTTTCAAGATAAGATTGAACGAAAAGGAAAAGGTAATAAACGTGTTTGGTTGGAGGCAACGTATATGCCTATTTATAATGAGGAGCGAACGAGAATTATTGGTGTATCTAAAGTAGCAACAGATATTACAGATCGCCACAAAACGATTACAGATGTTGGAGATCAACTAAACCTTATGTCTGCTAATTTAAATTCAAAAGCTTCAGCCGGTATTGAGCGCTCAGAGGACCTCTTAGCATTGATTGATAGCATTACAAAAGTATCTGGAAAAAACACTGCGAATCTAGAACAACTACAGAAAGAAACACAATCAATTCAAGAAATTGTTAAAACCGTAAAAGCTATCGCTTCTCAAACGAATCTACTTGCTTTAAACGCTGCAATTGAAGCAGCAAGAGCCGGAGAACATGGTAGAGGGTTTAATGTTGTAGCACAAGAGGTACGTAAGCTATCTAATAATGTGGAAAAATCCATTACCCAAATTCGTGATAACATCGAAAGCATCACATCTGAAATTAACACTATAAGTGCTGGAACACAGGATGTTCAAGAACATATTATGGAAGGTCAAGTGAAAGTCCAATCAACAGTAAAGGATTTTAAAGACCTAACCGATTCATCAAAACAATTGGATAAACAAGCTCAACAATTTACTGAATTGTTATAGTAATCAAGCCCCAGACTTAGGGGCTTTTTTATGTTTCTTGATTAAATTGTAAAAAAACGCCCCTGATATGGCATATCATTCAGGGACGTCCTCCTATTTAACCGTCAAACACAAACTGTCGATCCTTCTTATCCTCTATAATCTGTACTTCAAGCTCTTGCACGCCAAAGTGAATTGCTTCCTCAAGGTCTTCTATATATACGTCTAGACGTCCTTCTACAATTGCACTACCTCGATCCTCACAAGTAAAGGTTTCATTTAGCTTAGGTATATACACTTCAGTTCCAAAGTCAAGTGAG
This sequence comes from Oceanobacillus manasiensis, assembly GCF_000724085.1. GTDB lineage: Bacteria > Bacillota > Bacilli > Bacillales > Amphibacillaceae > Oceanobacillus_B > Oceanobacillus_B manasiensis. Next base: position 547,860 of record NZ_CCDL010000003.1, on the reverse strand, counting down.
ACTGGACATGCTAATGTTTCGTTTTCTTTTACAAGATTACCGGAAGCTGTAATACCATATGAAGGATGGTCTGGTGACTTTCCAGTAGACTCCTTGCCAGCAGTATAAGCTGTTACAGTATAAGTCTCTGAAGCTAGATACCTATCTGGTTCTTCTTTCTTTTGATTTGAGTTATATTTCAGCGGTGTAATTACAGCACTATCAATAAAACTTTGTGAGGCTACAAGTGGAGTTATCACTTCTGTTTCTTTGTTCTCCACAATTAAGTTCTTCACATGAGAAATCGTAAATATATGCTGTTCATCAGCTTGTACTTTTCCCGCGAGCGTGAATGTAATAAAGATTAGTATAAATGCAACGCTCATTAATATCTTTCGAATATAAATCCCTCCAACCTTGTCTTGTTGCTAAGGTAATTTGTCCTAGATGGTCTAAACCACCATACAACTCATTGCTTACCCGAAATAGGTAGGAGGTAAACTTTTAGAGGGTATACGAATGACTATACGCACATTTGAGTAAATTGGTAAATAGTCTAATTCCCTAAGATCTCTCTGGTTTTGTCCAAGATTTCTTCATCTTTAAGTCGAAATTTAAACTCCACTCTACGTGAGTCTTTCGCACTGTAATCACCATTTTCATCCGTCCTAGGATCAGAATAGGATTTGCTGTTTACTGTTAACTTTTCACCTACATGTTGCTGAATATTTTCATATGGGAATTCCTCACTCATAATATAGTCAGCAACACTATAGGCACGTGCTTGTGAGAGTTCCAAATTATATAAGTAACTCCCATCTCGATCTGTGTGTCCTTCAATAATAATCTCAGCAATATACTCCTCATACCCACTCTGCAGCAGAATATCTAAATACTTTGGTACAAATTCATCAAGAAATTGAAAAGATTGGGCTTTTAACTCATCTTTTCCGTAATCAAATAGAATTTCCGTATTAAATATAATTGCTCCAGTTTTTTCATCAACCTCAACACCCATCGACGAATCACTAAATTCTTCTTTCAATTCACTTACAAGCTTGGCACGCACTCCCATAATCTGATCGAGTGTTTCCTTCATTTCCTCAATTTGCAAAGATTTAATAACCATCATACATATAAAAATCAGCATAAAACAAAGTAGAATAGTTGTTAGCAGGTCGGTAAATGATGGCCAAAAGTGTCCCTCGTCCTGTTCATTTCTAAATAGACGCTGATATTTAGAATTCATTTTGATTCATTCCTATTCCATTTGACCAATTACCTGTCTGCTGTTGTGGAGGTGTGGCCCTCCGCTGATTTATTGACTGAAGCTCTCTACTAATCTCCTGCAATGTTTGTTGGATGAACCGGCCATTGCTTTGATGTGTAGCTTCTGTAATACGCTGGACTTCTTTAAATTCATTACGTATTGCTTCATTAGTTCGCTCCACATATCTCCCAAAACTCTGCAAGAGACTATCCAATTTATTGCCGAGTGAGCCTTCTAAATTTCCAACATAGCTTGATAGCGTATCTTTTAATATTCCAACACTTGCCTCCATTTGATTTTCCCGCTGATGAAACCCACTGTTCATTTGATTAATTATAGTATTTATTTCTTGAATTAATTGGGTATTTTTCACTCCGAACTGTTCAAACGTGTACGTAGCATCCTTCATCTGTTTATCAAATTGACTAGACTGATTGGAATGGTCTTTTAAATGCTGATTAAAGGTCCGATTAAATTCTTTTAATTCATTAAAACGGTCTGCTAGAAGATGCTTGTACTCTGATTGTGTTTGGTTAATAACCTCTAAAGCATCTGGTAGCTTAACAATAGATGCTCCCATCTTATCAAATTCTTTAGACAGCTCTCCAAGGTATGTCATAACACCAGACAGTTTAGTTGATAGATCCTCCCCAAAAACTCTTTGAAAAGCTTTATTTTGATTATCCATCGCACCAACTAATTCACCGCTCTTTTCTTGTATCCTTTCAAAAGACTTATGCATCGTTTCCTGCTCACTCAAAAGGGATGACGTAAATTGTTTGATTTCTCCCACCGAGGATTCAAAGTGCTGTAATGTCTTCAATTGTGAGTCTGAAGCTTCTTTCATTTTCTCAAAAGTGCTTTCAAAAGCCTTTACCATCCGATCATTTTTGCTATCCATCTTTTTAAAATAAGAAAATAAGGAATCGAAATTTTTATTGAGGTTATTTGTCCCCTCAGAGAACCCATTTGTTACGTCTTTCATTTGTTGGAATAACCCTTTAAATTCTTCTAAATTCTCAGAAAGCCCATCATTAAAAGCTGCCAGATCTTTGGCAGATTGTTGTAGCCCTGCCGTATATTCCTTAAAGCCTGTGAAAGAAGCCTCAATACCTTGCAAGGATTTTTGATTCGTCTCCTGTAGACTGACAATCGAATTATTAATCGTTTCAGAAACACGTATTAACCGACCCATGCTATTCTGCTCTGCTCCTTCTAAACTAGATTCTGTGATGAGCATGATATCTGTTAACATAAATTCTGTATTCATGATTTTAATAAGCAGCGTCATAATTAAAGAAAATCCCATTCCTGCAATACTTGTGTAAAAGGCTACATCAATGCCTGCCAGCACCCCTGCCACACCTTCAACAAGGTCACTATCATCAATATTGATGCTCCCGAGAGACGAAGTGAGCCCGATAAATGTTCCAAGAACCCCTAGCAAAATGAAGACAGAAACGGTCATTTGAATCATCTTCACCAAGCTGACAACTGGCACTTGAAAAATGCGCCAGCCTGAAAACTTTTCCTGTATGAAGGTTTCAGCTTTTATGCCTTCTCCCTGCTTTTTATGGAATTGTTCTTGAAAACCTTGTAATGGCTCAACATCCAGTCGCCCTGTATTTTTCACATAATTACGTATCCCTCTTAGCTTGCTAAATAAAGTGATGTGAAATATTACGGCAATGAGGAACAAACCAAACAATAGAATGAAAATAGCCTCTATCATTGTGTTAGCTAATATTGCTTCTGCCTTTTGTTCACTTGTAAACATTTCTAGAATGGCTTGCACCATTTAATTTTCCTCCCTATATCTTACATATTTTAGGTTCTGTCTAATCATCCTCTTCTTTTATTGCTATTCAAGAATAAAGAAAATCATGTGTACAAGTTAGGAAAGGAATTAGCTGTTCTGGAAAACACCTCAAAATAATACAAAAAAGCCAGGAGAGGAACATCCTCCTGACTATGGTTGGCGTATATTGATTATTTTTCTAACAAGATCTTATAGTAAGTAAAAAGCCCTATTCCATATAGAATACCTCCGGTTTAGCGGATGCTCGAAACATAATTATCTATACGCATTAAATACTTCTTTATATCGGCTCCTACTACATTGGCTAACCAATTATCTGCACCATACTAAGCACTTGTAATTGAATATATTTCTAACTTATGCCAAATAGACTGCCACTCTTTTTTTGTCACTCTTTCATCATAAATAGCCGCGAGTGCGCTGGTCTCCATAAAATACGGAGTCGGCTTCACCTGTAAATTTAATACATCCTCAATCCCCCAAGGAGCTGTGAGTTTCACTTGATTATTTTGATCTAACTTCACACCAATTGCTGTTGCAGTTTCCGGAAATTTAGAAATTGCATTTTCACTTGATTTATAGGGCTCAACTTGGTTCACAATATGCATCCTTGCCTGGTTTTTCACAGACCAAGGAACATTAGGAAGCAAATCTCTTAATCTTTCCTCAAGTCTCTTTTCTTCTTTTTCTTCTATGTTGGTTTTATCGAAATAGATAACGTCCACATCAGGCATGGGGGTTTTTTCCCTGAATTGATGTAATGTATCCCAAATTTTCGAGCGCACAAACCCTGCACAAATCCACCAATCGGGCAACTCTAGCTTTTGGGCCGCTTTTAAAATGCGCATCATTTCTTCGTCTGATTCGATAAGTCTTATAATATCCTGTTCCGTTTTCAATGCTACACTCCTCCTATAGATCACTTGTTCTTATTCTATCATAGTAGAAGTTATTCTAGTTTTTTTCTATGTGTACGAATTAAAAACAGCAAGGATATCCTGTCGGTTTTTGCTTTTATAGGACTGATAGTTCCCTCTTAGAAAAGTTACTTTCAAGTTTCTAGAACAGTTGATACAAATGCTGTTTTCATTTCTGCATACTTATGTTTATTATGTCTATTTTCACTTGCAAGGTTCTGTTTTATCTTTTCATAATCTTTTCTTACAATTGCATTACTTCTTAATATGTCTCTAAATTGTAGTTGTTCCTTTAGATAACTACTTCCAGTCTGGTACATATGTATTTGGTGGGTCCGCGGTTCGCCCTTACTGAAGTAATGCCTGTCAGGTAATATATTGGTTCCTTTATAAGCATAACCTAACGACTCAAGCGGAAAAATACAATTGTCCCCTCCACTGAAGTCCCTTAACTCAATGGCAATATCAAGTATAGGCTTCGCACATAAATGTTTGACCGCCGTGCTTCCAATGTGATGAACGTCCAAGATATATTCGCTAATAAGAGCTTGGATCTTTTCTTTTTCGTATAGAAATTCCCTTTCCCAGTCCTCTGTCCAAGGTACTAAGAAAACCTCTCCTTTTGGCAATCCGAGCATCGTTCTTTCCTCCCTTTGTTTTATTTTGATGCTGACGAGTCTCTATAACTCCCTGATTCATGCTATAAAGATCCTACTATCTTAAACAACAAGGTGCACATTTGTGCTATAGTAAAAAGACAATAGACTGGCATCACATGAGGGGACGGTGCACTTTTCTTTTTAGGACGATTCCTAAAAAGGAGGTGGTGCCAATGGGGATTGAATCGGTGTTAACGTTAATGATATCCTTCGGGATGCTAATAGCGTTTATCATGTCTGACAAGAACCAAAAAAAATAATCCCTCATGTGCTTTAGCCAGGCGCTGAGGGATTACTTTCTCTAGGTGTACCTCCCCACTTGCTGGGGTTGGTCTATTGGAACCGTTCCATGTGTCCAGCATGGAACGGTTTTTAATACATTATGTTTATCTACGATTAGTATACCACGAATATGACTTTTTAACACTTCGTTAAAGAATCCGGTGTTTTAAAACTAAATCAAAAGTTGACCGATTTCTTATTCCTGTTTTACCTAGTAAAAAATTACTACCAAATAATTTTCACAATTTCAAAAAGTAACTTCTGTCTTTTTTCTAATTCTTCTTGTCCGAAGCTATTCATTGGTTCAAAAGCCAAATCATTATTAACCATCATAGATTTAAAATCAAGCTTTGAATGATAATTATCCTCTCGCAGTGTTTCGTTCCAATAAAGAGTATTAGAATAGGACTTCAACTTATTTGTGTAAGGCTCATTACTACTAGAAATGTTATCTCTACCCTTTAGTAACAAAAGGCCACCAATCCTATTCCTTTCTCTCTCAAATTTTTCTTCATCATTATCAAATAATAATAAATTCTCAGCGTTCATAGAGAGGATATGCTCAATATGGAATCCATTTACTGAGCCAGTATTCTTTACTAAATCATATAAAGTATGCTTCATATTCAAATTTGTATTATCGGCAATAAACTTTTCAATTCTAGCAAAAAAATAACGTTTGAAACGCTTATTTAGCTCATTGCCAGTCTCCCTAAAGAGGCTATAGCTTAAAGAGTGAGTTGCATTTAGCCCCCGATTTTCCGAAATAATATCGATAAGTATTCTATTAAATATAGTCGTAATTTCGTCCAGATCATCCTTATTCCTTATTTGTCTGCTAATTTCGTACATTGCTTCATTAAAGTCATTACTATCATAACTTTTTTGAAGTTGGAGCAAAGAGTACAAACGGTCAACATGGTAAGAAATTAATTTGATCTTTTCGTCTTCTAATTCGTCATCTATCTTACATGCTGATAAAATTAACATAAATTGTCCATCCATATCTGTTAAATTATTGTAATAGACATGCATAAAGTCCTCATTTTCCTCATCATAGTAACTTAGCAATTTCAAATACAAATTAGTGTAATATCTAAAATCACTCTGTAGAAATTTTTTAACAGATTTAGAGTTGTGATTCAATTCTAGCTTTTGCTCCACTTCATCTATGAAAATTGTTCTGTGATAATTTTTGTCATACTTACGCGAATCATTAGTCGTTTTTGCAAATTTTCCCCGTAAGTAATAAATGAAAAATTCATCAATTCCATCATCGTAAAAAGTATTTATTCTGTTTATTTGGCCGTCCCATAATTCGTTTAAGTTCAACTCTTCCAATTCTTCTTTATCAATCTGACCTAACAATTTACCTTTCAATATTTCATAAGGCTTAAGTCTAACACCCCGATCATTGATCACCTCAAATACCATTGGCACATCAGTCTGCTCAACATTTAAATTGATAAGTACAAGTCTCTTTAAGAAGTAAAAGGTAAAGTGCTCAAATTTATGTTGTTGTTCTTCCAGTTCTCGATTAAGATAATTGGATATTGCTTTATAATTTTTCACCATGTTTACGGCAGTAACTCCACTTGATGTATTAATATCGTTCGGATTCACTCCATCATAAAGTTCTTTCATTGCTGACTTGTGTTGTTCATGATTCATCCAAAAATCCTTTTTAAACCCAGATAGTCCTACAATTTTGGTGGATATCCAATCATCAATTTCGGATTGGAAGTCTAATGCTAGATGTCTTAATTTCATTAAAATCAATGTTAATGTAGTTAATCTTTGCTGACCATCAACTATGTAAATCTTACCATCTACACTGTTGGTTACATATGTATTTAAGTAATACCAGGAATATTTTTGTACTAATTTATCCAGTTCGGTATCATTATCTTTAAACCTTTCAAATTCTACATTAAACTTGTAAAATATATCGTCCAACAACCGTTTAACAGGCTCTTCATTCCATTTGTACTGACGTTGATAAAAATCTATGTAATATTTCGTGTTGGAAAATAAATTTTCAATATTTTGTTTCTCTGGTGCGACATCCATTAGAATCACTCCTCGTGATAAAATATTATTTACTGTTTTATTGGAGAGTACAAATAGTTTCATACACTGATCTCTTTTTAGAATGAGGGTTTAAAATCTCCTAGTGGTGTTAAGAGACCAGTTTAAATTATTCAACACCCATCGCCTTAAATACCGCATCCTCCGCGCTTTGGTAAAATGCCAATTGAAACTTAGAATACAATTCGGGAGGGACTGTGCCTAAATCTGCTGCAGATGCCATGGGAAGTAGTACTTTTTTTGCTCCGGAATCAAAACAAACCTGGAACATACTGGCTAGTTCCTCTACCTTATGTATCGTTCCACTAATTGAGATGGATCCCAAAACAACAACCTGGCTTTGAACAGGCTTATTTAATGCAGCTGAACATAATGCAATGAATGCTGCCAAAGACAGTTCGCCATTTAACCCAACACCGTTAATGTCCTGTACATGCATGAGATAATCTTTCGTTGCAGTGCTTATTGTTCCACTGATATTCTTATTATTAGCCTTAAAATATCGGAAAGCCGTATCCATGCTCTCTTTCGCATCACGGTCCGACCCTAAACCCGTTCTTTCAAATTTACCATTGCCACTAACCATTTCTGTTTCGAGCTTATATACTCCCATCATGCCACTTTTACCATGGGAAACAGTATATACGTGTCCGGGTTTACCTAAACCTTCAGGAATGATTTTTCCGCCGCCTTGCTCAGGAACAGTTACAAATTCTTCATTCATTGTATCCATATCAATATATGAAAAATTCACATCGTAAAATTCCATGCCACCAATTTTCTTCAGTTGCTCTTTAACACGTCTACGCCCAACTAATGCATAGCGCAATACTTCTTCCACATCTTCTTTTTCAAACTTTCCATTAGGGTAGAGTAGTTTCATTAAACCAGAGACCGTTTTTCTTACTGCAGTGACATCACGTTGATTAAGGTTGTTTCCAAGACGGTAATACTTATCAACTGCATCTGAGAAAGACCGTTTTCTCATCTCCCGAAAAAATTCCGCTAAGTAATCTGTAATGAACCCATAATCATTGGTGAAAAATTCTGGACGCATTTTGGGTATCTCCCACCCTGGAAGATAGTAATGCATGCGGTCAAAAAAAGCAGAGTCATATGCCATCGCTTCAGGAAACGGGTCAAACAAGTGGGATGTCTTTAACAACACTTCCACACTTTGGTTAATATTTCCCACAAAAACCATGGACGCAGATGCGGCCTTTTCTTCGCGTCCCCTGGCAAACGAGCCTGAAGCCATAAAGTCCTTCATAATCTGTATACCGTCTTTATCTTTAAAGGTAATCCCAGCAACTTCATCAAAAGCAACCGTGTCCCACATGCCAACTAAGCCAACTTGCCTTGTAGACATATTATAAAATAGATTTGCTACTGTTGTCTGTCCTCCTGATACGAGTATCGAATTAGGGGAGAGTTCTTTATAAACATGAGATTTTCCTGTCCCACGGGGCCCGAGTTCACATAGATTATAATTATTCTCCACTAATGGTACAAGACGTTCAAGCAAGTGCCATTTCACGTTATTCTCCAATTGGGTAGGTTCCATGCCAATAGAACGAATGATTGCGTCCATCCACTCTTCCTTTGAGAATTGATCTCTTAATGTGAACAATTCCCCCAGATCCATGTTTGGCATTTGAATTGGAGTAACTTTATCTATAGTAAAAGGACTGGTTCCTCTTTCTTCTTCATCAAAGAAATATTCCATTTGAACGATACACCAAATGCCACCAGCTAATAATTTATCAAATTCTTTCACATAGTTAGAAGCAATCGTGACACTTTTTAATCCAAGATTAGAAAATTCAGCTTCATACACATCTCGTTTGTCATTCAATTTAACCGTTAACTTATCAATAACAGTAAACCTACCAAGTTCTTTGATTTTTGATTTAATCTTTTCAGCTTCATCTGGACGAACAAAGTTATCAGAGAGAATCTTTTTAACACGTTCAACGCCATCATTAATACTGTCTTCATCATTTGTGGCACAATACATGCCAAGCAAATACTCCAATACATATACAGGCACGTTTGCCCCTTCTTTAATTTTCTTTGTTAGATCTTTTCGAACAACTTTACCTGAGAAGTGCTCAATTAGCTTTACGTTTAAGTCCTCCAATTACTTCCCCTCGCAATCTTTAAAAACCATATTTATCTGAAAAGGCGATGTCAATGGTGAATGGATAACGTTCATATTGGCTCTCCACTTGTTCTGTTTCATCTTCTAAAATTAAATAGTAAGTTTTTCGTTTATCATATTCGATGGATTTAAAAATAAATTTCTCCCGGAAAGTTCGTTCCCCTGGTTGTGATGAATCACTATCCGCGATAATTATATTCTCATTCGAAACTCGTTCCCCATTTTCATCAACAAAATACAATTTCAAATGAAGTGGCAGTTTTTTAACTGCTATTCGTTCTATTTGAAGAAACTCTAAATGAGTAATCGTATTTGTAACCTTTCTTGCTGGAGAAGTTAATTTTACATCAACCTTCTTTGCTATATTAATAGAAGATTTACTCCGATCATTTTTAAATGTAATTACAGGAACCACTACTTCTTGTAACATTGCGCCACCATGAACAAAATTAGCACCTGCACCTTGGATTGCAAATCTATTTAATCCCTTGGGTACAGTCACATACAATTCGTTATCTTGTTGTAATAGATCGCCCATCGGATAAGTTAACGTACCTTCTATTGCAGGTGGTGTTTCACTCAGCATAAATCTGCGTTTAGTTACTGTTGCATCCACTTTACCTTGTGGCAACTTCTGACTAGTAGTAAGTTCATCCCTTTGATACAGGAAACCATGATCAGCAGTAATCAGTATATTTGATGCACTTACATTGTTTACCAGTTGATTAATAAGTGTACGAATATCACTAATAGCTTCCTCTGCCGCTTGAAAAACTTCCATTTCTGTTGAAGCATTGTCACCTCTTGCATCAATTGCATTATGATAGATATAAACTACTTTTTTTCCATTAAAAGCTTCTCTAAACATCGTTCGACTCATACCGATGACATCACTATATTGAATAGCAACAGCTTCTGGTATTGCCTGCTGAAGAATTTGGTCCCTATTTTCCGTTCCAGAGGTGCTTATATCGTCAACGAAAACTTTAGCATCTTTGGTATACGCCATGTTTTTATATGGTAACAATGCCGCCATACCCAAACTAGTGTAGGAAGGTAGTACACTTTGAACGGCCGCAATGCCTGTCGAAGCTTTTCGCTCATTATTCAGTACTTGCATTAATTCCTGGGCTACTTCATAACGTAAGGCATCCGAAATAATAACAAACACACGTTCATTATCCACCACATATGGATGGACCCAATTACGGTAGAAATCATTTTGTTGGGATACCCCTGTCACTGGCCACCCCACACCTTCAACCCGTTCCAGACTACTAGACCATTTCACAGAAAGTTGATCCATGAAATGATTGGAATATATGTTTTCAATCAATGCTCTTAACGTATGCAATCTGTCTTTTTCTTCCAACTGATCATAAGAAACATAAAACTTTCTATAAGCGGTGTCCATTTTATAAAACTCTTCTGTATATGTCTGAAACAGACTATATGCGGATTGTTCTGGAATAAAATCATTTTTCTCGTGAATAAGTCGTAGCATATAAACAGCATGGGCCATTGCTTCATATTCATGCTTGTATTCCGGGTACCAATGAAGCTTACGACGTGTCGAAATCATTTCTTCATATTCTTCAAAATCGGTTAAATCATTTGTTAATTGCTCCACTATATAATCAATAATATTCTCATCAAAGGTTCGGAATGCGTCTAACTGAATGATCTCCGCCACATCCCATGTGGACAGATAATTACCTACTTTAACAATTTCTTCTACTTGATCAGCTAACTGATTATAGACACTGCCATCGTCACGATGGTTCATCCATTGATTCATAAACACAACTACATTTGTCGGTCTTTCCGTTGTATACTTCTTCCACGTTTCGGGGAATTCTAATGTTTGATTCTGTTCTGACACATAAGTTAGCATGAAATAGATCATTAATGACTGTAATGACTTTTCAGGAAGTGTATATCCATAATACTTTTCAACCAGATTCCAAAACACATCGATACTTCCATATTTTTGAATAGCTTCCCAAGACTTCAAATCTTTATGTAAGAAATCATGCATTAAAGATTTAACCACTTCGTCCATCGAATTCGTTTTGCTTTTCGATAATGTTGCTAAAACGGCCATGTCGATTGATTCCTCGGTATACGTATCAATAAGAAATCGAGTGAATGCTTGGAAGCGGGCTTTATTATTAAAGAACACTTTATATGACTTAAATGTTTCTCTAAGCGAATCATCGTGGATTCCTAATTCACGCATCGTAACGGTTGTTTTATCTGTAGCGAATTCGAAGGCTACTTTATAAATATCTAGTAACCAATCCTCACGTGGGTTTGGCTTAGCCATTTTTCCATAGAGAAGAAAGTGAGTTGTTGGGTCATTTTTCTCCAGCTCATATTTGGTGGCAAATAAATTGTTTGGCGTTACTTCCCATATACGTACATTGGGAATATTTATTTCCTCAATATCGTCAACAAATTCACCCTCTTCATCATACCAAAAAACAATATGCCGCTTTCGCCCATTCGTTAATTCTTTATGAAAAAAATCATTTAACACCCGATGCACTTCTTTCAAATTCATTCAATTCACACCCTTTAAAGTTAGAAGGAAAAGACTTAGCAATAACTTGCTAAATCTCTATCTTCCCTTCTATAATTTTGCCAACACGTTTGCTTTCAGGGCTTTTCTACCTTCACCCTGCGGGACCTCTATATCCTGGAATTTAGCATAGTTCACTTTCACACCATCATCTAAATCTAGATCCAGCTTTTGATTTGCAACATGTGCAATAACCTGATCATAATTCTGGCACTCCAACACTTGTTTTTGCAGCTTCTCTTTCTTTTTTTTCTCTTTAGTCTTTTCCTGCTGAGTAATATCTGATTCTAACAACATGTCCTTACGCTCTATCTCTTCCATATATTTTCGTTGTTGAGCATGCAAATAGTCTGTACGCACTCTTGAAACTAACCCCGGTTCATAACGGTGAAGATAAACAAGTGCTCTAAACCCATCCTGTTTTCCACTATCAAATAACCAGTAAATGGGTCGCTTCTGATATGTCTTTACATGATCTTTATAAAACTCTTTGAGGAAATAACGACGAATACACTGTCTGGATGTTTCATTCCCTTTTCTAGTTAAGGTATCGGCAATGAAATCAAGATTTTCTTCCAAGGTTTCTTCGCTGAAAATTGTTTTCATTATTGTAATGAACCTGGAAACTATATCATCTTCAAAATAGGTATCATCCGTAATCGGAATGACATTATCTGGATCCGGTTTGGAGGATTGATAATTATCTATATCAAAAGCACCACCCGCAAATGCTAGTCCTTCTGTATCTAAAGAATAACGCCCTAACATTAACCCAACAGTGTAGGATAGAAATGATTTTACATCTCGTCCTTTATCTGCACGCCTGATTGTAACTTCTTTATCTTCCACTTCTGGAGTCAGCTCGTCTTGTAAGCCGTATAAATCGATAAAAATGCGGTTTAATTCTTCTTCATTTGCTTTTAGTGTTTGAAAACGGTGTTCAGTCTCTTGCTCCCAGTTTGAATATACTTCAGAAAGCTTTGTTGAATCTTGCTTAAACTCGATAAATGGATGGATTTTGAAATCCCATGACGTTTCGAAAGAGTCCCAGTCGGATTTAGATAGATTAATATTACTCTCAGACAATAAGTTTGTTTCTTCTGTCAGTTGATTAAATAAGTTTTTAGCGATAGGAACGTTACTGACTGGTGTTGGATTAAAATCTAAAGTTGGTGCTAATAAAGACAACAATCGATTCGAAATCTTCGAATTAACTAAAGATAAAATATTAGCTATAAGATTACTTTCTTTTGGGAAAATCATAGGTCCCTTACTATCAAATAAAAACCCTTGAGGGGACCATCTAAATGAAACGTCTCCAGAGGTTAAAGAAGACCAAGTGATGCCTTCTTTAAAAAAGTATTTAGGATTTCTCATTCCAAATTTTTTAAAATTTCGAAGTTCTTCTCCGTCATTTTCCCAATTAATTACGTACTCATTGTTTCCATACCATTTTCTAAAACTCCCCCCTTTATTATATGGAAACCACTTATACAGTGATTTTTTAGATTCTTCTCTATTACTAAAATTAAAACCTATCTTTTGATAAGTAATTTCATGCCACAATTTTAGATAGATGTCATTATTGCCTGTAAAGCTACCTTTTTTTACATCTGCAAAATTACTTAAATTAGGATTTTGGCTGAAAGCTTTTCTAACCTGATCACTTGCCCAATAAGCTATTGGTGAACCAGGAACGTCTGCAAACCCATCCTGAATTCGTTTATATTGTGATTCATTGTTAAAAAACTGTCTTGCTTTTTCCTCCGCATTATTGTAATCAGTAAGACGCACAAAAGTAGCAACATATTCAGGAATAACTCTCTTTCTCATGATAAACGATGTTGTCTGCACTACTTCCCCACCTATATCTGCAAATGCCCTAGTGCCTAAATGAGCCATAGAATAAATCTGATGAGCACGTAACATGCTTTCTCTCAACTTTTCAAATGATGATAAGAACATCCATGAATGTTGATTAATCATGCCAATAAATCCATTCTCTCTCACCGACCGGCTAGCTACTTCCATAAATACAGCATATAGATCAGCACTGGAATCTTTATAATTCTTTTTCACATACTTTGAAAGTTCTGCATTCATTCCCTTACGCCCCATATAAGGAGGATTAGTTACTACAACATCATATGCTTTTGATAAAATCTCAGCTTGATCAATTATTCTTTCTATTACCGTAAGTGAATTATCTTTAAAATCTATCTCAAACATGTCATTGCTTTCTTTTTCTTTTAAAGATTTGGCTCTTTCTCTCAAGCTTGAAATATCTAATTCTGGCACCTCTATAATAGAACCGTATAGCTTTGCATCATGAAACGTATCCAATAGCAACGTCATATCGTTCTTTAGATCTGTATCACGGACACATATCTCAATGTCTTGCTCTGTTAGTTGATTACTTTCCTCCATCCAACGAATATTCGTTTTTAACTCTTGATCAAATAATCGATAATTATAGCTTCTAGCTTTCATCATCAACGCAAAATAAGCCAATTGTGCCGCCCGAGGATCTATATCTAATCCATATAGATTATTTTCCATGATAAGTTTAGGTATATTTTGTTCTCGATATCCTTGTGATTTGTACATTTGATACAATACGTCAAACGCATATACAAGTATATGACCTGAACCCATGCACGGATCGAAAAACGTTATCGATTCAGGGGTCAAGTTTGAATCTTTCAATGTTTCAAGATGGTTAACAACACTTTCCGGTTGCTCAGCACTTTCTAGATAATATGGGAGTTTACCTTGTAGGTTAGTATCGGAGTGGGATTCCAACCAAAAACGACCTAAAGAATTGTCCACCATATATTGAACAATCCAGCGTGGTGTAAATAACTCCGTTGCTGCGGGGATGTTTTCCTTCGCGATTTTTTTGTTTTTCTTCAGGTCAGCAAATACAGCATCTTTTTTTTCTGAAATATAATACTGATAGAGCCAGCCAATAATCTCCACTTCTGTTTGCCAATCATTTTCGTCAATCATTGTCACCATGTCATGTACTACAGATGTCTCTACTAACAGATTGTCTGGGATAAGCAGTTCTGTATAATCCTGAATCTCCTCAAACATCATTGGCATGATCTCACCAAGCTTGTTACATTGTTTAATCAATATGTATTTAAACAAATCTTCCGTCTCATTGGTATCCTGCAATTCATATACCTTTTGCTCATCAAGTCCTAGCTCATCAACAAGCATCAGTACTTCGGTTAGGGCATCGGGGTCTTTTTTCCCTTCTTCAATGGAAGAAAAAATTCGCACACCTGTTGGCAAATAATCATTCGCTTCCATAAAACGCAATGCGATAAATCGGTTAAACCATGTATAGGCCACTTCTTCAATGACTTGGTCATACCCTTTTTGTTGAATTTCTTGTACTAGCTTTTCACGTTGTTTAATTTCATATTTTTTGTAAAACTTTTGGTTAATCATAAATCCATCTTGATAGACTTCTGCATCTTTTATTGCTTCTTTGGTTATTCCTAATTCAAAGGCTTTTTGTTCCACTGCTTCCATTAACTTCACACGAGCTGTTACGGCAAACTTCTTTATTGCTCCCTTGTTCATCCTTACATCCTCCAATGATAGGAATGAAGGATAGCCTTTAATAAGGTCTATCCCTTCCTATTTAAACTAGATTGATTGTTGTATCTTCATCTAATTCATTCATTAATTTCGTTCTTAATTCTTCAATAAGAGTATCTACATCTTCTTTGGATTTAAGTGTTTTTGTTCCTTTAATCATCATGTTTTTACTCAACGTTTTAGTCTTTTTTGGTTTAGTTGGCGGTGAAACTATATCAGGACCCGGTCCCGGGCCGACAACTGGAGGCTTTTGACTATTCCATTCTCGTTCTAATTCACCCATACACCGAACTTTTAACCGATCACTTTCCACTTCCATCGCAATTGCTTCATAAAGATTATTAACCGTGCCCAACCGCTCCTCTAACGTATGGAATCTCGCCCTGAAAGTACCAGCGAATTTACGGTGCATATCTTCATGCTTCTCTAATGCCTCTAACACAGCCTGCAAATCACGCTGTATGGTTGCTTTTACAGGCTTACATTCTTCTTCTAGTAATATGACAAAATGATCATCAAATGTTTGATACAAGCCTGGCAGATCTTGGATCATATCATATGGCTCTGCATTTTTTACGATTTTTTCTATTGCATCCACCGTTTGGTTAATTTTTTCATCGGTTACATATGTTCGGTTATTTTCAAAGATCGTTAATCGTTTCATTGCTTGGTCAAATTTATCTTGTTGATTTTCGAAGAATCCTTTAATTTCTTTGGAGTCAGCAGCATATGATTGTAATTCACGGCGTAAATGATGAACTTCTTTATAATAGGTTGCTGTATCATTAATGGTTATTAATTCATCAATCAATTTCTTACCCTCTATTAAAATGGCTTCCCCAGGGTAATATTTATTGCGATAATTTGCTAATAAATCGGTGATTTTATCCCTTTCCTGGCTTAGTAATTCATTGAACCTATTTTTCAGACCATCTTCATCTGTTGGTAATGCTGATATCCCAAATAACTCCTTACTTAAATCCTTCACATTTTTCAGCAATAAGGCTGAAATTTGTTCTCGTTTTCTAACGACAACTCGATCAATGTAATCTCGTTTCGTCACATAGTTAATAAAATTAGGATCCTCGCCCTGTAGCTCACTACTATTTAATTGAAACTTAATTTTTTGTGATTTAAATAAATGGAGTAGTAATGCTGTAATATCCATTTCCAGCCACCCAAAAGGCTTATTTGCGAAATAATTACGTATGCTTTTGACTGTCATTTGTTGTTTTCTCGACGTAAGACGTGAAATATAGTCATCGACCGCATTGATCGCATTATGATTTACAGCTTTATCATCCATAGATAACTGCGTAGAATCCGTTAAAATGTCTTGTAACCCTTTCGTAGAATCAACAAATTCTGTAATATAATCTAGATTTTTATATTGTGTTTTAATTAATGTACGAAATGCATCATTAATTCGATCAACAGGGTTTTTCTTCGTAATGTCCATTTGCTGTGAGTTAACAAATACTTCCGCAGACTTTAATGCTTCTGTTAAGTATGTTGTAATTCGTTCCCTGCGATCAGCAACTTCCCTAATTTTACGTGTTTTAATGTCTTCTACCGCCTGTGAGACTGACGTTCCGCTCTTAACCTTTAAATATGCTTGGATTTTTAAAATCTCTTCCATTTCTTCCAAATAAGATGTATCCTGTGGTAGTTTCACAATGACATTATTTTCGCGCATTGACATCATTTTCAATTCTGAAGCATTATACTCCATTGTTGCATCCGCATATGGTGTTAAGATTCTTATGCCTATATCATTTACTTGAGTACGAACAGGACGATCATCAATAAAGGCATTGAAGGAAAAATGATATTTAGATGAATAACGATATTTCCTATCTTTATAGATACCCTCAAATATTTCTTCCCCTATTTTTTGAATGACTTCTGATGTTTCCACATGCATATTCTTTATCTCACGATTTACATCTTGTTCGTCATTGGTTAAGAATATATACTCTTCGCCATTTTTTTGAATTAATGTTTGCTGAATAAGACGCGTCAGGGATTTTTCAATATCTTTTTTTAGTTCTATTTTATCTATATCCATATGATCAACCAAGAGTGTCGAGATATTTTCTAGATTGGCTGGAAGCTCTTTTACATATTTAATGAGGAACAACAGTCTTAGAACATCCACATCGAAGTCTTTTAGTTTCTCGTTGCCCTGGGCATGAATAATGACACTTCGAATAGTAGAGTCCAAGAAGGTTTCAATTGTTTGATAAAATGCTGAAAATGGTACAAGTTTTCCTTCACTATTAGTAGCAAAACGAACTGCAGATTCTTGGAAGGCGCTTAACAGGGAACGTTCTCCTTCTGCCAAATGCTTTCCAGATGCCCCGTGGATACGTACCCCTGTAAATACTTTTTGTAGCAAATTAAACTGGTATGGGATAAATGGATATACATCAATGAAATCATGTTCACTTGTATATTTCTTCATTTCCGCACTATTATCTGAGAATGTTAATAGATTTTGTAGAATGGAACTGTTTTTGCGATATACTTCTTCCAATGTTTGTTGTCCGGCTTCATTCTTCGTTAAGATACGTTTCTTAATAACTTCATCAACAAATGCACTGGATAAACTCAATTTTGTATCAAAACGTCCCTGGATTTTCGAAAAATCATTTCCTTTTACACTTAATACAGAGTCAATATCTTCCTGACTCGTAACTGCGATCCATGCCTTTCCTTTACATTGGTGTCCCAACTCATGAACAATTGTCTGTAAGTTCAGCATAGACTGGGAGTTGTCACCAATGTACTGACCTACTTCATCAATTAAAAATGCAACATGATGATTCTTCCCTTTTTCATCGATATATTCTTTCACTCGCTTTGCGAAACGATCTATACTAATTGAATAATCTTGTTCAGCACGTTCAAACCAATTTCGTGCTGATGCTTCACTCATTTGTGTTGATTTAGACAGCGCCTCAATAATAGCATCCTCTTCATAATAGAAATCCTCACGTGCATTTTCCCATTGGTTGCCGGAGATCTCATGGAAGGTTGCTTTGAAGTACTCATAAGTTCCGTCTTTGTGCATGTTCCGCTCAATTTCAGCTATCCATGGAATCGCTCCGCAAAACCCTTGCATTTCATTAAATACCTTGTTCAATACTTTTACAATTGAATCATTGTCAGCCATAGAATCCGATTCACTTTTCGCATCAATATCGAAAAGGACCACATCTGTTGTAATGTCGCCTGCCTTTTTCAAGTCTGCCAGAATCATTGGATCTTGAATTTTATCATCAAAGTAATCAATTGCCTTTTTTCCATTAATCGTTCTGTTTTCTATTAAATAGGATAATATTTTTAAGAAATGGGATTTACCAGAACCAAAGAATCCGGATATCCACACACCTATTTTATCCGTAGGACTGTCGATCCCCTTTTTATATGCTGCAAAAAAATCACCGATATGTTTTTGTAATTCGTTTGTGACTACATATTCTTCTAATTCTTGATAAATATTTTGATCGTCATTCTGGCCAACTTTTACAACACCTTTAATATCACGATCAATTTTCCGTGTAAACATCTTTTTTATTTGCATGGTGCTTCCCCCTTTTAGTAATCCACTAATTGAAAGGCCCGATAATAATTATCATCCTTAATTTCTCCAAACAACATTAACTCTTGTCCGTCATAACGTCCTGGAAAAAATAATACAACTGGAATTTGGTTTACTGCTTTATATAGATTATTCAGTATGACATGAGATCGAATGATCGGGAATACCTTGCCAATTCCGGTTATAAATATAAGATCATTTTTCTGTACTCGGTCTGCTATGTACTTGATCACTAGATCATTATTTAAAGTTAAGCGTAGTGATTTACGCGTGGCATTTAGTATAAATTGACTCCCTTTCTTTTGTTCCATCTCGAAGTTCTTTTGCAAATATCCTTTTTCTTCTAAAATATCCAGAATTACTTCATATAAATCAAATTCAACAACTCGTTGATCTGATTGCTCATTATTAATCCGCTCTTTTATAAAAGCCACATGATTACGAACAACCATCTCCTGTTCTGGTTGGTAATCAAATATATGATAACCTACTTCATTTCCTAGTCCTTTGTTTTCTTTAAAAGAGGGATCCGTGATCTTCGGTAGTATCTGATCTAATCGTTCCTGTATTGTTTTCATACTGAAGTCCCCCCTACAATTAAATTAATGAACCTAGGATCATCGGTATTCCTAATATGTTCTAGTACATCTGGATTCGCAACTGGAACAAGAATTTCTCTGTTTCCTTTTTGATTCTTCAACATACCTGCTTCAAATAAAATTCGAATATATACCTGTTGTATCTTATAAAACGTGTATTCTTTCCATTTAGCTACTATTTCGCTTTGCTGTCTTTTCCCTTCGAAAAAGATGTTAAAATCTCTGTCTGTTAGAGATAGATCCCGATAGGCAATTTTATCACTGAAAACTTCATTCATAAATTCATAAAAAAGCCTGTCTGTTTTAATTATTGTATACAGTACAATTAATTTACTTGTTCCTATGTCGCTTATATTTAACTGATTAATAAGGTAATCATCTAAAACTTTCAATCTCTGTAAGATTACTGAAGCAATTTCCCTCTTTCGTGCATCTGTCTTTACTTGAAAGATATTGTTTTCAACAACCTGTTTTTTTAATTCAATTTCGTTAAATCCTTGTAAAACCAATTCTGCAAGTTTCTTTGTTTCCATATAAAAATATGGTCGGGACTTAATTGTTGATCGATATTGCTGTTTGTTTTCCACATTATTCCATTCCTTTGGGCCAGTATTTAATCCTATTTTATCATGCCATGACATGTAATGATATGTAAACTTTTGTATGAGATATTATTCTAGCTATCATCAATAGTAATCACTTTCAACATAATTCTCTTAATATGATATGATAGTAGAATATCTCCTTCCCAGAGGAAAAAGGCCATAATTCCCCTGTAAATCTTGATGTGATATGATTTTTGCGTTTGTTCCTGTTCTTCCAGATACGCCATAATTCCCCTGTAAATCTTGATGTGATATGATTTGCAATGCGAATGTATCCCTCGTCACATTGCCATAATTCCCCTGTAAATCTTGATGTGATATGATTCAATCCAACTGTTGCCATCTATATTCCTGCCATAATTCCCCTGTAAATCTTGATGTGATATGATTAAATCTAGCGGGGAAAGATACCCTTTAACGCCATAATTCCCCTGTAAATCTTGATGTGATATGATTCGAGTAGATGGTAATCCGGTAGATGTACGGCCATAATTCCCCTGTAAATCTTGATGTGATATGATTAAGACCCTTGAGAAGAATGATAAGCATATGCCATAATTCCCCTGTAAATCTTGATGTGATATGATTATCATTTGCGGGTTGTATATCGGTTGCTGCCATAATTCCCCTGTAAATCTTGATGTGATATGATATGTTGCCACTTATAGCTGAAATGGAATCAGCCATAATTCCCCTGTAAATCTTGATGTGATATGATATTTAATAATCTACAAACTGCGATATAATGGCCATAATTCCCCTGTAAATCTTGATGTGATATGATGCGCGTGACCGACTTGTCGCCGACAGAGCCGCCATAATTCCCCTGTAAATCTTGATGTGATATGATTGAAAATAGAAGTTGGCCGAGGTTAAACCAGCCATAATTCCCCTGTAAATCTTGATGTGATATGATCCCCACCCGTTACTGGATGGCGTGGCACTCGCCATAATTCCCCTGTAAATCTTGATGTGATATGATAATAGGTCGAGCGAAGGTAATTACGAGTTTGCCATAATTCCCCTGTAAATCTTGATGTGATATGATCCGTAAGCCGGAGTGGGCTCTCAAGCAGGGGCCATAATTCCCCTGTAAATCTTGATGTGATATGATTTTGTTATTGAGCAGGTGTCTTAATGGATAGCCATAATTCCCCTGTAAATCTTGATGTGATATGATCGATAAACAACATAACTGGACGTTGGATGAGCCATAATTCCCCTGTAAATCTTGATGTGATATGATTCGTTATTTTATCACCCTGATTATTAATACGCCATAATTCCCCTGTAAATCTTGATGTGATATGATAACTGCGGTAAAGAGTTTTCAGGCAGGAAAGCCATAATTCCCCTGTAAATCTTGATGTGATATGATTACCACCATTTAACACTATTACGAAATGTTGCCATAATTCCCCTGTAAATCTTGATGTGATATGATCGCTATAACTGCGCCTATTGCCGTTCCTAGGCCATAATTCCCCTGTAAATCTTGATGTGATATGATGTTGAGTAATTCGTATATTATGCTGACAGGGCCATAATTCCCCTGTAAATCTTGATGTGATATGATTTTTAGATTTTCTTCTATAGACCAATTTATGCCATAATTCCCCTGTAAATCTTGATGTGATATGATAAAATACTGGAGACTACCAACTGAAAATGTGCCATAATTCCCCTGTAAATCTTGATGTGATATGATGAAACCCCCTATTCATTCTTCGCATAATCTGCCATAATTCCCCTGTAAATCTTGATGTGATATGATAAAGCTTATGAAGAAGATGCCACAGGAGCTGCCATAATTCCCCTGTAAATCTTGATGTGATATGATGTATTAAAGATCATAATATCTCTTGAAGGGCCATAATTCCCCTGTAAATCTTGATGTGATATGATAAGACAGCTACTCAAGCATGGGATCGTGCAGCCATAATTCCCCTGTAAATCTTGATGTGATATGATTTTCGCCTTTTATAGTTACGGCATATACGGGCCATAATTCCCCTGTAAATCTTGATGTGATATGATCGTACCCTTTTATATAATATTCTCTCGTCTGCCATAATTCCCCTGTAAATCTTGATGTGATATGATGTATATCCACAGCCTTTATCTCTATATATGCCATAATTCCCCTGTAAATCTTGATGTGATATGATCCATGGCCCTGAACCCCTTGATAAATCAACCATTCAAGGGGTTTCTTTTTTTAAAAAGAAGTAATTTTTCTTATAAACGTCCCACTATTTCTTCCTTTTCCTAAAAAAATTCTAGAAAAAGATACTTGCTATTGTATTTGCAAGCATCTTTTAAAAGAAATCTATTTTATTTGCACCTAACTCTTCCTCTGCTGTAGTAGTTCCTAAAAGAATTTCCATGTTTTCAAATTGCTTTTCCGTAATCTTCAAGGCCCGTATTGCGCCATTAACTGGTGGGATATTTTCTTTCAAACGACGCATATGTTTACGAACACCATCTTCTCCGTTACAGATTCTTGTATAAACTGAGTATTGCAACATAGTATATCCATCTTGTAATAAAAACTTTCGAAAACGAGAATAAGCTTTTCTTTCTCTTGGTACAACTACCGGCAAATCAAAAAAGACAATTATTCTCATATATCTACTCATACGAATGGACAGCAATATTAGTAAGTTCGGGTAAGATTAGATAGTTTGCATCTTGCTGCCGGCAAGCTGAAACAAAACTTTTGATCATATTATCAACCCCATGCGTAATACTTAATTTTTCATGATTCCAAATAGCTATAATATCAAGGACTTGAAATAAATCTTTACGAATTTCAGGTGACCATTCTTTATCTTCTGTTACATTTGTGGCTATTAACACATCTACAAACGGCCTAACAACTTCCATAAAATCATCAGCTAGATTAAATGCATTTGTTTGGCTATCATGGAAAACACCAAAACTAGGAGTAAATCCATATCTGATAAGCGATCTAGCAACCAAGGAACGAATAATACTATAGCCATAGTTCAATGAGATATTATATACATTGTCTTCTCTCCTATGAAATCCAGCTCCAAACAGTGCTTCAAAATATACCTTTGCTCCATATGCTTCACGATTTGTACGATCTCCAGTTTCAACTCCGCGGCTAATACTATACAATTTCTGTGCTTCTTCAGCTTTATGTAACAATTCCAAACATCTTGCTTGATTCTCTATTTTACGAATAACTATTCTTTGCCAAGTACGTTTTTTGAAAGGTTTACCTAAAGCCAACTGCATTTCTAATACTGTTTTTTGTCTTGAATGCCTGTGGAATGGTTGAACAATCCCACTTGGCATTCGCTTTCTATCACAGATAATTAGCTCTACATGATATTCGGTGCACTTACTTAATACTCCATTGGTAAGCGTAATAGCCGGATCCTCTAGTGTAATTGTTACAATATCCTCTAGTGGTATTTTAATAGATTCTTCTTGCTTTATGACTAACTGCTCATTAGTTGTTGACAGTTTTGCAGGATTCCGTATAACAAGATGTCTAAACGCCATAGCGTTTTTCCTTTTGCACTTGAGTTAAATTACCTAGTGGGTCAGTCTGGTATTTCACAAAAGATTGCAGACTTTTAGAACCTATTGCATCTTTAAAGCTGCTCATATGATCAATTATATTTATCTGTGCAGTCCCTGTATGAACACCTTTAAAGTAAAACATTCCCTCGTCCCATGTGACTAAGTCCCCTGTGTTTAGTTTTGACTTTTTTTCTCTAGGCATCTTTAGTTTAATTATATCGTTCGAGAATAAGCTAAATAAAAATTCGTAATCAGATGTGATTTCTTCCCATTCACTATAAGGTTTTAAAGCCGTAATAAATTTTTCAGGTACTCTATTCTTTAATACATCACTTACATATACTGGAGCCAGATAATATCTCCCATTCTCTTTATGACGGAATACTTCCGTTCGGGCAATACTTGCATTTTCTGCAACTGTTTTATCATTTAAGTGAAACACTTGGTTTGCGGTTGTTTCTAATTTAACACTTCGGATAATAGGTGCATTTTCTGGGTTCTTTGAAGGTTTATACAACACAGTACTAAATGCTTTTCCAGCATCTTTTCCATATTCCAAGTATCTTTCTTTAATCGCTGCATATGTCTTTGGATCAGATTCTTTTCCATACATCGGAAAGTCACCATTTTTATCGAAATTGATATCTTTAAGTGCATATTTCTTCACCATTAAATTTAACCCTTTTTCTGTAAAACCACGGTGTCTTCTAATTGTTTCTTCATGAATCTGTCCTTTAACCGACCTCTTTGGCATTCTCGACACAAATATTGGCTTCACCCGATTCAGAAAATCGCCGTCATAACTTGCCAAGGATAAGCTTTCTAATGCAAGTTTTAGTTTTTCAGGATTCTGAAGCATACGAGCTTCTAACTCTTTAGAGAAACCCTCCCAAGGTTCGGGAAAACGTTCACCTTTTCGCTTTAGTATTTGAGAAGAATGCAATTCACTATGTTTAAAATAATTACTTACTCGATGTCTGAAAGGTAAACTTACTGCTACCAATACGGCATCCAGTGCATGATGCAAGTCATTTTCAGATCTGTTTTTATTAAATCCCCATCTTTTTCTCATCAACGATGTATAAGCTCCATTTACAGTATATACATATTGTTTATTCCCCTCTTCTCCCCTAAATTGTAAGTTATCATCTATAAATGCTTTTAAGAATCTTGTAATGTAACGAGTATCGTTTAAATGACGGGATTTAAACTGTTCTGCCTGCTCATCATCAAAATTTTGTTTCAGTAATAAATCTTTTTTCTTTTTGCGTACTTTTAATGAATTAACATAGGATATATATTTATCCCATCTAACTTCATCATTTCCAAACCATTCATAGGGTGTTCTATTTTGTTTATTTTGGTTTTCTCTTGCTAAAACTAATACTTTATTTGCATTACTGTCGTCGAAACTACGACTATAGGGAATGATATGATCAACCTCTGCTGTCCCATAATCAAATAATTTTTCTTGTGAAATTGGTCTTAACGAATAAGCGCAGCGTCCATCTTGTTCTTCCCACAATTTATATTTCAAAATATCGTGCCCTCTTGGATTACTAATTTCGGGATGCAGCTCATGTATTTGATTTTTGGCCTTTTCATTTAGTTTCCAGTTGTTATTATATTGCTTCTCAATTTCCTTTCTTTCCTTGTAATGTCTTCCCATGTCCCTTGCTAATTCAATGTAAATGGAAGAAGGGGAACCATACCTTTTAATAATTGCATTAATTACTTTCCTGGTTTGTGATAATGCACGAATGACCACGGGATTAGCAATGTCGTCCGCTGGAATCACTGGAAGAAACTTTTCCTTTTTATCACCAACTTTTTGATTGAAATTATACCCTGCTTTTTCGCAAGCCTGATTATAAAGTAATCCTTCTTCTAAAAAGGGGATGATTTTATTCAAAGCTTTCAATGATAGGTGGCCAAACTTTGAATATGATAAGTTTAGAAGTGCTTCTATCAATTCAGAACTATAGTGTCTATTAGCCAGATTGCTTACTCTTTTGCCGTTTTTATTTACATACTCATTCGATAAATAATCACGTGCATCATGGTCATCCTTATACACTGTTACTGCATAGGCAAACGTATCATAATCTATCGGACGGTAAGATTCTGCTAATGTCTTTCCTTCTACTTCTTTAACAATCTTTTTTAGAGCATAGTACCCAGCCAAGGATATAAATATTTTATTTTCATTTTTCTCATTAGTATCGCCTGGATCATAATATAACTCATTAAAGCGCTCACAATCCTTGAGTTGCAATACTTTTCTGAGATCTTTGTATTTTATTTCCTTTTTAGTCAACATACTATTCATCACTTCTTGGCGTTCTTTTCCAGTCAGTGATCTTTGTGGTCCTTCTGTAGAAATAATTCGTAACCGGTTTATCTTATCCAGACCCCGGAATTTTTCAAAAGTATAGGAAAACTTCGGTGCTCTTTTTTGATCTTCTTCCAAAGTACAATTTCCAATCTTCTTAGCAATATCATCTTGACTCGAAAAAGGTCTCTGAGAACTCCAAATATCTATGTATTCTTTTTCAATATTTATCGTTGCAAATTCATTCCCATATTTGCGTTGATTTTCAAAAACATCTTTTATTTCTTTTTCTATTTCATCTCTAGCTAGTACATGCGAATAATCGCCACCTTTATTGCGTTTTTTACCATTAAACTTTTCATCCAAGACCAGCATTTCGGCGACAGAACGGTATCCTTTTTCTTCCATTAACAATGCATTCTCTCTAACAGCTTTTAAAAGGACTCCTCCCTCACTCTCATTGGTCTCACTCTTTCGATTTGATTTAAACCCTCTATTTTTCGCATAATGGATCAAAATCCTGGCAAACTCACGCTCAGTTAATTTCCTTTCCAGTCCATTAACTCTTATTAGCCAAATATCGAAATCTCCATCCTGCCATTCATACAAATGATCAGCTTCCACTTCAGATAAAAGGCCCTTCTTAATTATAAGATTACGAATACGTCCAACACGATAACGACGCCTTCTTAATCTTTTCCTTGCAGATCTAGCTTCACGTCTTGGTGTAGCAAGTGATGAACCATTTTTAGGGTTTTCGGCCACGTCAAACATTCTAGAATTTAAGTCCTCGATTCTTTCTTTGTCTAGATTAATAACCGCCCACCCCACAGAAGAAATCCCAATATCCAGACCAATGCTATACTTCATTAGAATCACCCTATTCGTGTGTTTTAGTACTATATACCTGTTTTAGGTATAAAAAAAATGACTAAAAGCATTTAGTCATAGTTTGAATGGGGAACTCCGCAATATATGCGAAGCTAGGCGATCCCCAACGCCACGGCTTAATGCCTTACCATAATAACTTACCTGTAAACCTTGATGTGATATGATTCAACAACCTTCCCCAAGGTTGTTAATTAAAATTTACTACAATATTTCTAAATTGTCAATATTTTTTAGTTTTTTTAATTAGTCAACTAATTAAAAATTGGCTATCAATATATTCTCATCAATATTAGTTTCAACCAATTTATCGATTTTTAGTATATTATTTGCATAGCTGTCATAAGGTTGAAAATATTCACTGCTGCTAGAACCCATTTTAAAGCACGTTCTCCTCTAAACGCATAATAAATACCAAAGACAGGAAATAGCAATGTTCCTAAAATATATACCATTCCTATGACGCCGCTAATGTATTCACTTAGTAACATACCACCGAACCAAACGGCAAAAAAGCCTACAACACAAATAAACGACGCTTTAAGATTTCTGCTACCAAGATCTTTAACCCAGGCTCTACCTACCTCTATGTAAAAATCTTCTTCTTCCACTCTCTTATTGCGAACCGTGATAAATGCTGCTACTAACTCTTTGGAGCTCTTATTCTGTACAGGGACTGGCCCTTCGGTTAAATCCTCATTCAACTGCTCATTCTCTAAAAGACTCTTATGCAAGGATTTCAAAACCTTGTTCACTTCTTTATAATCCTTTTCCTTTCTACCTCTTTTCTTCAAAACAGAATGGACAAAGAAACGAATTGCTTTAAGATAAATCATTGATATTAATCTGCCAAACATACTAATGTTCCCTTCTCATTTAAGATTGTCTACCAACGCAGACACACTTAATACAAGTTTACCATATCAAAACTTAAATGGGGATGGGGGATCACGCAATCTATGTGGCATACAACAGAATATAAAAGAAAAAGCCACTAATATCAGCAGCCCCTTCTAACACTAACTAATTTTCCGCAATAACAGTGATCTTCTTCTCAATAACATTGCTATCATCTAAATCCTTAACAAGCTCACCTTTAAGCTTTTCTCCATTTTCTCCATATGCTTCATGAACATGTAAGCTGTTTTCATGACGACTTGGGTCCATTTCAATCAAAATTTCAAATTCCTCTAAGTCTTTTATTCTGTCATCTTTTTCAGGATTTTTAATGTAAAGAAGTGCGCTACCATCAGGATTCGTATAGGTAAAAGCCATGAAACCTGTAGCTACGTATCCAGGAATAATTGGTTTCCCACTTACGTACGTCCCATCAACTAGGTTACTATTTAGTTTTACTACCAGATAGTTACCTTTACGGCTAACATTAGCATCTATTTGTACATTTGTATTACCTAGTTCATCATTTGCTTCCCAGTTCGGTTCCACTATGTCAATTGCTTGATTACCATCGTCAATGGAAATCGTTTCTTTGAAGGAAAGCTTTTTAGATAACGTGTCATTATTAATATCGGTACTCACTCTGACAAAATCACCTCCTAGCTTATCCTCGTAATGAGCATTGACCTCCTCTTCCTGGTCTACAACTTCAAATTTTAATTCTAGATTGACTAGTCCTTCCATGTTATCTGGAACATCTCTTTCAATTAGGAACGTCCCATCATCCTCAACCACACTAGTACTTGATTTACTTCCAATTACAGTACCTTCTTCAGGGTCAGTTACAAGCGTAAGCTCAGAACCTGGTAATAAATTGGTAGTCCCTGAAGCAGTTACCGTTTTACCAACGATTGCAATTTCACCTTCAAACCAGCCCTCCATGGCACCCTGGTCCTCAGGTGCGTTTTGTTTACTACTAGAAGCTTCTTCACTTGCTTCCGTTTTCGCAGATTCCTCCTTACCCTTTACTTTAGAGTCATCATCTACGTCTTCTGCCATTTCTTCTTTTTGTTCACCTGTAGCTTCATTAGCTGACGAGTCCTGCTCATTCGCATTACAAGCCACAAGTAATATTGTCAAACCGAATAACCATACCATTTGCTTCGTTTTTTCCATACACTAAACACCTCTCATGTTATACATCTGTTTACATCATAGCTAAACTAGAGGAGGTATAACAACAGAACCTTTTTACTGTTTTTTATATTGTAAAGACGGAAGTCAGGCCTTTATACCTAATGCAGAATTAATTTTTACTGAGAACTAGTAACTAAAAAATTATTCCCATAAATATAAAAATAAAGCTTGCGCTACCCGATATTCCCTGCTAAACTATTTAAAATTATCTAAAAAGACGATGACGAGAAAAGTAAATGAGGACAATGCACAACAGAGAGCTCCGGGCGCTGAAAAGGAGTGTGTATTTACTCATTGAAACAAGACTCAGAGTAGCACGCTGGATTGATACATGATAGCGTGACAGGCGCTCCTGTTACAGAGCTAAAGTATAAGCAAAGTTATCTTTGTCGTACTTGAAGAGGTTAATATGGCAACATATTAACAAACTGGGGTGGCACCACGATTTAGAATTTTAAATCTCGTCCCCAAGACATTAAGTCTTGGGGGTGGGATTTTTTTATTTTGTACTACTTATTTAAAGGAGGAGAGGAAGAATGAAAGCAAAGTCCAATAGCAAGTATCCATTGCTATTTTTGTTAAAGGTTGGCATTTCAAACATTGGAGAATGGGTTTATTTCATTTCACTGAATCTTATTGTCTTAAATATGACAGGCTCTGCATTAGCCGTAACTGGCCTCTATTTAATAAAACCAATGGCTGTCCTGCTCACAAATTTTTGGGCTGGCAGTCTTATCGATCGAATGAACAAACGGAGATTATTGATCGGACTAGACCTATTTAGAGGAATAGTCATTGGCTTTCTTCCCTTATTTGCAACATCCCTTCCGCTTATCTATGTGACGGTATTAATCATAAATATGGCGGGTTCGATGTTTGAACCAGCTTCTATGTCCTATATGACAAAATTAATTCCACCTAAAAAACGTAAACAATTCAATTCTATTCATAGCTTTGTTACATCAGGGGCTTTTTTAGTTGGCCCTGCTGTTGCCGGCATTCTGTTTTTTATAGGTACACCCACATTGGCTATTTACATCAATGGTTTCGCTTTAATTATCGCAGGACTTATTACATGGCTACTTCCGGATCTTGAGAAAGGGAAGATCGTTTCAGAGCAAGAGAAAGCCAATACTATAAGGGTTTTAATAAAAGATTGGCAAGCAGTCTTAACCTTCAGCCTTACGAATCGATATATTTTTGTCATTTACTTTCTATTCAGTTCAGTCTTGATGGTTTTGGCAAGTGCAGTGGATTCACTGGAGGCTGCCTTTGCGAAACAAGTCCTCTTCTTATCAGATAGTGAATACGGATTTCTGGTTACCATTGCTGGGGCTGGCATTATAATGGGAGCTAGCATTAATACACTAATTGTTCAAAAACTAAAAACCTCCCTTTTAATAGGAGGTGGGGCTGTATTTGTTACAATTGGATATATTGTGTATGCCTTCTCCACTAACTTCCTAATTGCAGGGATAGGCTTTTTTATTCTTGCCTTTTTCATCTCTTTTGCTAATACTGGTTTCCTTACTTTCTATCAGCATCACATCCCCTCTGATATGATGGGACGGATTGGAAGCTTCTATAATTTGCTGGAAGCAATCTTGATAATTGTTGCAACTGGCTTGATGGGTGTAGCCACATTATTCATTTCAATTCGGTTCACTGTCAGCCTGGGCGTTTTCCTTATGTTCGTGTTGTCGGTTGTCTTACTTGGTGCAAGTGTATTACCCTCCAGGAGGAAATTTTTCCAGTCTCCTATTGCAGACCAATAATGTAATTCGAAGCTTTTGTAAAAAGGAACATGGCTATACCCCCATGTTCCTTCCTGTTTTAATCCTTAAGAGAACAAATTCTTAATCCTTTGATACGACCGCTCTTTTTCTTTAAAATCAAAGAGATTGGTTAAGATTAACCAGTCCTCACACTGATATATTTTTGATAACCGAAGGAGCTCTGATTTAACTTTTTCTGGACCACCCACAATCATTCGGCGTCTGTTGTACTGAATTTTCTCCTCATCTCTGACACTAAGTCGTTTTTCATTAGCTTCCTGCACACTAGGAACACGACTATCCAACCCCTTTTCAACCTGTAGAAGCCAGATATCCTGGCTACGTGCAAGCTCCTCCGCATGTGTGTCATCCTCTCCACATACTACAAAGATAGCCGTACGGGCAATAGGTGAAGAGAGAAGACCTGGATTAAACATCTCACGGTATTGTCGATGGCTTGCTTCTCCTCTTTCCGGTTTTATGAAGTGACCGAAAACATAGCCTATCCCTAGTTCAGCTGCAAATTCTGCACTATTTTCTCCTAATCCAAGGCTAAATAAGCCAGGTGACACTTCAGTTCGTGGAGCGGCTCTAACTTTTCCTTCTCCCTGTATAAAATGCAGGAGACTTCTTAGTTTTTCTGGATATTCAGCCATTTGATTCGGCTTCCCATCCGCCAATAAAGAGCGAATGGTTTCACTTCCCCCAGGTGAACGCCCTACGCCAGCTTCAATTCTACCAGGGTAAAGAGCTTGGAGCTGTAGCAGCTGCGCTGCAACCTTATATGCACTGTATTGGGGTAGCAAAATGCCGCCACTTCCCACCGCAATTCTCTTCGTTTGTCCTGCAAGGGCAGCCATCATAATTTCTGGGGCACTTGATACAAGACCCTTTGTCCCATGATGTTCTGCAAACCAATATCGCTCATAACCCAAGTTTTCCACATATTTTGCTAATTTTATTGTACGCACAGCCGTTTCTTCAGCACTCATTCCTTTCGGCTGTGCCATTTGATCTAACACACCTAACCGCATCGTGAAACCCCTTTTTGTTCCATTTTCCCTTATTACGTAGCGGAAGGAAAGATAAACGCTCATGCTGCTATATTGCTTCGTAATCGAGCCAACTACATTAATTCTACACAATTTTCAATGACATTTACCCAATCTCTTACATACTATAAGAACAAATTGTGAAAGGATTGAAGTCTATGTATTATTACCCATATCCTCATCCGCATGTTATGGCTACACACTATAATGTTTTTCCACCTGAGTACACTTATTATCCTACTGTTCGTTATTATCCTGATTACTACGGAAGTAACTGGCCACAAAGCGACCTTCCGAGAATTACACTTAAAGATTATGGCTACCAACCCTTTGTTACCAATATCGAAAGAGCAACCAAACAGAACAATACCTTCCGTACTGCCTTATGGAGCGGAGACCATCTGCAAGTTACGTTAATGAGCATTCCAGTTGGAGAGGACATAGGTCTAGAGCTACATCGAGATGTAGATCAATTTCTGCGCATTGAACAGGGCCGTGGATTGACTGAAATGGGCAAAAAGAAAGACAATCTGTCGTTCAAACGCCGTGTATCTGATGATGATGCTATCTTTATTCCAGCAGGATTTTGGCATAACATTACAAACACTGGTAACAAACCACTGAAATTGTATTCTATTTATGCTCCACCAGAGCACCCATTTGGCACCGTTCATGAAACGAAAGCCCAAGCAATGGCATCCGAACCAGAGGGCTATCATCGTCCCTAACCAAATAGGTTCTAAGTCAAATGTTGGGGTGAGCTAACGCTCACTCCTTCTTTATGCGACTCGCCCATTTATATTTTTATATTGATGATGTAATAATACTCTCATTCGAAACCGATCAAAACGACGGTATCCAAAAGCATTCCTCTTTATTACTTTCGTTTGGTTGTTAATCCCCTCCACATAGCCATTATGTAAATTAAAGGCAAAGCTATTCATAATCTCTTTTTGCCAATTTTGAAAGGTTTCCATGGCCTTTTTAAATTCCTCAATTCCAGACGCTTTTACCAAGTCGTAAAACTCATACAAACGTTCTTTGACTGCCGTTAAATTAGAAGGACCTAGGGCCTTTGCTTCTTCAAACCAAAACCGAAAAGCTTCTTTTAATTGGTATGCTGTCCGCAAGGTATCAGACATTTTCAAGTAACGTTCCAGATACCAGCGTTGTTTCTCCGTTAAATCTTCATGCTTCTTATTAAACACATGTTTCATCCGCTTACACTTTTTACGGTCGTAGTCGCTAAAATGCTTTTGTTCTTTTCTTCTTACACGCTCAAGTGCCCAATAAATATGCCGACAGAAATGAAAACGGTCAGCTACTACAATAGGTTTCCCTAATGCTTGGTCCACAGCTGCTTTGAATGAAGGGCTCATATCCATTACAACTTTTTCTACTTTCTGACCATGCTCTCTTAGATAAGCCTCTACCGTTTCTTTTTTCCTATCCGGCAATATCTCGAGGGGCTTCCGATCCACCGGATCGGCAATAATAGTTTGGTATTTTTCTCCGTCTGAATCTCCCTTGTATTCATCAATAGCGATTACAGAAGGTAACTCTCGTGTTTCCTCCAAAAAGCTAGATCCCACTTCATCAAACCTACGCATTACAGTAGTTGCAGAAGTGTTAAATCGAGAGGCAATTGCTTTAAAGTTTTTTCCATGAATTAGCTCTAACGCAATAGCTTGCTTTAGTTCTTTGGACTGCCGTTGATAGCGTTCTACCAATGAATTACTTTCATAAAAACGCCTTTTACATTGTGGGTGTTCACATTTATAGCGACGTTTACGGTAAAAAATTAGCGTCTCTCTCATAAACAGTTTTGAGTGCTGTATCTTTTGAGTGCGATAATCGTGCACCTTTTGTGTTAGGGTATTACACGCTGGACAACGATGGGGCTTGGAATCCAGTTCCACATGCAGCTGAAAAACTCCACCATTTTCAATCGTTTTTTTAATACGAAACTCTTCTAAACCTGGGAAAGAAATGTTAAAATTCACTTACACGCAACTCCTTTTGTTATTGTTTTGTGGTTAAAACAAGTCTAACAAAATTCGGAGTTTGCGTGTTTTATTTAGCTGAATTTTCTCTGTACCCCAACATATATTATAGAGCCACCAAATAAAAACAGATCAAGGAACTCATCCCTGATCTGTTTTATAAAACTTTATGATTTACTTAGTTGGTCTACTGCCAGAAGGGCCTCTGCCACATCTTCTGCTGTAATTGCAGGAGAAAGATTCCCCATAGTATCTGCTTCACTTGTTGCTGCTTCGCCAACTTTAACAAGGTCTTCATAAGATGCATTTTCCAAATGTAAATCTTTTAATGTTGTCGGAAGCCCAAGAGATTGATAAAAATCAATATATTTTCTAATCTCTGCTTCTGGGTGTAATTCTAAAACAAGATGTGCGAGTGTTCCATACGCAACCTTCTCGCCATGTGTTAGATGATGTATGTCACCATCTAATACGGTAAAACCGTTATGAATGGAATGTGCCCCTGCTAGTCCACCACTTTCAAAGCCAAGACCGGATAGCAACGTATTTGCCTCCACAATAGCTTCCACATGCTGGGTTACAAGACCTTCTTTGACTGCTTTATAGGCTGCTTGTCCATATGCAAAAAGTGTTTCTTCACATTTTTCTGCAATAGCTTTAGCTGCAATGCTTGTCTTCCCACCAGCCATAGTATCACTGTTACTTTTAATAGCGGCTCTTGCTTCAACCCATGTCGCCATAGCATCTGCAATACCTGAAGCAAATAATCTTGGTGGTGCGCCAGCAACTACTTTTGTATCAACAAGGACAAGGTCTGGATTCTTTTTATAAAAGTTATAGGATTCAAATACACCTTTATCCGAATAAATTACCGACAGAGAACTAGTTGGTGCGTCGGTAGAAGCTGTTGTAGGAACAATAATAACACCTGTCTCTAACTGATCCGCAATAGCTTTTGCTGTATCGAGGGTCTTACCTCCGCCAACTCCAATTATCGCATCAACGGACTCGTTCTTACCTTCATCCGTAATTCTGTTAATTTCCGTCCATGAAGCCTCGCCGTTAAATTCGACATAATGATAGTTCAAATCTTCTTCTTTAAAACTTTTTTCAATCGCTTCTCCTGTAATTCCCCATACCGTTTCGTCAGAGAGGATTAAAGGTTTTTTGCTTGCAGTTTCTTTAACATGTTTTCCTATTTTCTCTAATGCGTTTTTCCCTTGGATATACTTACTTGGTGAAACGAATATAATTTCAGACACCTAACCACTCCTTCAATTAATTTAAGTATACTACTATGTTTGTTCACAACTTCACCGTACACCACAATTAGTATTACCCTAAGGTAAACTTTCGCAAACTAACCCGTCTCCATCATTTCCATCAAGTCGGTGTGGGTCTTCATGCGGACCACCTGCTGCCTCAAAGAATATTTGCGCTTCCCCTTGGGTATTAAAATCTCCACAGTCCCTGTCAGGCCCATTGGGGTCGTAATTTACTTTATTTGAAGTTCCAGGCTCTGTATCTCTATTGTTTACAGACCTTTCTTCCTCATCTTGATAATAAAATCCTTCATCCGTTACATAACCATCTCTGCTCCAAATACCAAGACCTTCTTCCTTTGCTTTGTTCTGTGCTTTCATGTATGCTTCGAAATGGTTATAAGGGGGATCATAGACATAAGCAAGGCGGGCAAGCCCTTGCTCTAACAGCATTTGATTAAACATCACCCCATCAACCCATAGGTAGGCAAGGAGGCGGTCATATTTATCTCGTTTAGGACCATCAAACTCCAATCCCACTTGCTCACCTTCCAATACTTCTTTTGCAAAACTGCTCGCTTCCGGACCTAGTGGCTGAACTGGCTTTGATGGGTGCTTTGTCTCTGGTGTATCAACTAACAGCAAGCGTACCGTTTCTTCCTTTCCGTTATAGATAACTTTCACTGTATCACCATCAACTACCCGGCTCACTTTTGCAGCTATATGATGCTGTTGTTGTGTGACTTTTTCTTCATTCTCTATTTCTTTTTCCTTTAGGTCAGATTCCTTCTCTCCTGCAACTTTATCTTCTTCCTCAGATGATGTTCCCTTCGTCTCGATGTCATTCATTGTTCCACAACCTACTAAAAAGAACAGAAAGGTGGCAACTATTGCTATTCTTATGTAAAAATTTAATTTCATGATGTCCCTCCGTGTTGAACTACTTTTCTATGAATAATGAAAGGTATAACTATAAACCAACTTTTAAAAAATGAAGGATAGCCTGATTGAATTCTGTTTGATTTTCAATATATGGGTGGTGACTGCTTTCTAACACCTTTACTATCTGGTTTTTAAATTGAAAGAGATGATGATGTGTTGGACCCACTGCATCATCATATTCCCCAGCAATAATTAAAACTGGTTTGCTAATCTTACTCGTAAGCAAGGAAAAATCTTGGAAGTACTCTTCAGATGAGAAAACAAATTTCTGGAAATCAGGGTCACTATGGAGACCTGTCTGATCAATTTGGTCGACTTCCTTCTTTTTTTCTAAATCGTTATATTGTAGGGTGAAATATAACCCATTATCCAGCAAGCTGGTAACCATTTCATAATAGTTTTCCATAACTAACTCTAAAGTGTCTTTACTCACTTCTTGCACACTTTTATTTAGTAAAAATGATCCTTTGGTAATTTGTTTCTGAAAAGAATCGGACATATGAAGTGTGACGTTAGATAAAATTAATCCTTTTGTTTTGTCGGGAAATTGATGGGCATAACTAACGGCCAGTATACCTCCAAAAGAGTGAGCCATAACCAGCCATTCCTTATAACCTAAATGGGTGCGTAACTCCTCTATATCCCTAACCAATCTATTTAAAGAATAGTCCGTTGCCAGACTATGTTCAGATCTCCCACATCCACGTTGGTCCAAATAAATCATCTTTAAATTCTGTTCTAAAAAACTACCTGCGTAATGCTGAAAGGCTTTACTCCAATACCCTGGTCCTCCATGCAAAAACAGGCAGGGGGGCCTTCCCCACTTACTTCATAATACAAATCTACTCCATCATTTGTTTTAAAGTACATTTCATTATCTCCTTAGTATGCTGTTGATTTACAATAGAATTGGCTCACTACTGTTTATGCTAGTTTCATATAACGTAATGTTTCTAACAGGTGGATTCGAATCATGTGAACTACTCCCACACTTACCACCCTTATGGGTTGCTTGAAGTGGGGGCTTCTTGGGTAATCGCCACTTTTGATAGCTGACGAAATGGGCCAAGCTAACCCTCTTGTTCCAAGAGTTTGTATTTTCATTAGGTAGTTGCTAATAAGCGAATGCCTTCTTTTTTGATATTGCGTGCTGCATTATAATCTCTATCGAGATTTAGTCCACACGAACAAGTGTATACCCTCATTTCCATAGGCATTGGTTGGGTCTTTCCGCAACTTGAACACGTTTTGGTAGACGGGAACCATTTGTCAATTTTGATAAGTTGTTTCCCTTGTTCTTTGAGTTTGTACTGTAAGAAAGAAGTGAACATTCCCCATCCATTATCAGCTACGCTTTTACCAAATTTAAGTGCTTGTGCCATTCCTTTCATGTCTAAATCTTCCATCACAACAGCATCAAATTTAGAAACTAACGCTTTTGATTTATGGTGCAGAAAGTTCTTCCGTTGATTTGCTACTTTCTCTTGGATCTTAGCTACTCGAATACGCTGTTTATTCCAATTTGAAGAGCCTTTCTTTTTCCGGGAGAGTTTACGTTGTTCTTTTGCTAATTTTTCAAGCATTAGTCGATAAAATTTAGGGTAATTGGCTTTCTCACCCTCGCTATCGACAAACAACCCATCCATCGCAAAATCTAATCCCACCACTTTTTCAATTTCTTTTCTTTCTATCTCCTTCTCATATTCTGTAAGAATAGAAATATAGTATTTTCCTGATGCAGTCATAGATACGGTACAAGATTTTATTTTGTATTCTGATGGTATCTTTCTATGTTGTTTCATTTTAAGGCTTTTCAATTTAGGTAATTTGATATGACCATCCAACAACTGAATATTTCCATTGACGACATTCGTTGTATAGCTTTGTTTATGGCGTTTACTTTTGAATCTTGGAAACCGAGCATTGCCTTTGAAAAAGGCTTTATATGCCTTATCTAAATTTAATTGTGCGTTTGCC
This sequence comes from Oceanobacillus manasiensis, assembly GCF_000724085.1. Taxonomy (GTDB): domain Bacteria; phylum Bacillota; class Bacilli; order Bacillales; family Amphibacillaceae; genus Oceanobacillus_B; species Oceanobacillus_B manasiensis. The sequence continues at coordinate 509,804 of NZ_CCDL010000003.1, read as the reverse complement.
AACGCTAAAGAATCCACTTCTTTTAGCCATTCGTATTCTTTTTTGTATTTAGCAGGAGTAGGATGTTTTACTTTTTTCCATTCTTCTTTATTCTCTTTTAAGGTTTCATACGTTTCTTTTCGTTCTGCTAACATTTTATTATAAACAAAGCGAACACAACCAAAGGTCTTTCGTATAACGAATTCCTGTTCTTTTGTTGGATAAAGACGAAACTTATACGCTTTATGTTGTTTAGCCATATCAAATCACCTCACTTTACCCTTGATTTTCAATGTATTTTTTCACCACTTCAATAGGAGAACCACCAGTCGTTAACAAACAAAAACTTCTTGACCAAAACATTTCTTTCCATAACTTTTTACGAACATGAGGAAAGTCCTTCTTGATAAGTCTTAAACTGGCACTTTTATAGGCATTAATAAACTTCGATATTTCACTGTTGGGTTGTGCTTTGAACAAAATATGAACATGGTCCATATCGTGGTTCCATTCCACCAGTGTAATATTATATTTTTCACACAAAGACAAAAATTTATCTTTGGCATAGTCTGAAATCGTATCATCTATTACTTTTCTTCGATATTTCACAACTAACACAAGGTGGTAATACATCAAGAATACCGAATGATTATTGCTGTCTAATTTCATTGTTATATCAGTCCTTATACTTTATATGACTAATTATACCATGTTAAGCCAAAAGCTAGAAGAAAAGGCATTTGGGCTATCGCCCAAACGAAATTCATCTCCCCCTTACCGTTGGGCTATGCCCTTCACACGTTTGAAGAAGGGAGACTTCTTTCGTAAATACGTTAAATCAACAACAAAATTTTAGATCATTACCACACACTCATGGTTTAAATTCATTGTTTTATAAATATAGCTTTTTATTCATTATAAAACCCATCTACTTATAACTAAATATTACCATATTTAATTCGTAGTTTCGCTGTGCAACCAGGACATTTATGAATACTCCCGCCACTTAATTTCCTAACGAAAACTTGAAGTGAGGGTACTCTGGACGAATTTGATAGAGCATCTTGACTCTCAAGCCTAGTGACTGGAGTGAAAGCAAAGAATCTTGAAAAGCACAAAAAAGACAGGGAGCTAAACCCCTGCCTTTTCCTTAGTTATCTACCTTACTATATCTCTTCTTCTTTTCTTGTGGTCCATCCTTCTTACGTACATTGTGTATAAATGCTTGATCTTCATCCATCATTTTCTTCGCTGCGTAAATGGTTAGAACCTGTAAGACGATAATTGGTAGCCCCATAAGTCCAGAGACCACTTCAAGCGGAGGAAGTCCTCCTACTCGCATAAGAACAAGCGCTAATCCTGTAATAATTGCAGCAACTACAATACGTAGAGACCTTGGTGGTTCTGACTTACTCATATTTTGTGTTCCTGCATAAGCAGCGATCGTATACGTTGTTGAATCCAATGTAGTCGTCAAGAAAATGGTTGCAATAACCAGGAAGATGACAAGTGCTACATTTTCCAATGGTAATGAAGTTAGTATTTGTGGAATTGCAGCCATCTCACCTTGTTCACTAATAATATTTAGTACGTCCACATCTCCAGTAAGGAAACGATGAATCCCAAGTCCACCTAAAATACCTGTAGCTACCCAAGAGATTAAAGTTGGCGCCAACAAATATGTTAAGATCATTTCTTTGATCGTACGACCACGTGATATTTTTGCGGCAAACACACTGTGTAGCATAGCCCATGTTAAATTGTAAGCAAACCAGAAAACGGTGTTACTTTCTACCCTTGTGGTGCTTTCCATATTTAATGTGTTTGTATACAGTGATAGGTCAACGTAATTGGATAAAAGAGAACCCATTGTTTCGGTAAAAAAGTTTAGGATAAATATTCCTGGTCCGAGAATCATGACAAATAATGCGAATCCTCCGGCCAAATACATGTTAAATGTACTTAAACGTTTAATACCACGCTCTATTCCTAAGTACGCACTAAGAGAGAATAACAGTACCCAAATAACTGTAACAATTAAGGTAAGTGTAAATGTAACCTCTATGTTAAGTAATTCTGAAAGGTTATTCGTAATGATTGGCGCACCAAGACCTAGTGTTACAGCAGCCCCTGATAGGATACTGATTAAAAAGACCACGTCTAGTACTTTACCTCCAACCCCATCTGTAAACTTATCTCCGAAAATAACACGACATGCTTCAGAAATCCGGAATAGTGGTTTTTTCCTTACGTGCAAAATATAAGCCATTGCTGGTGCAGCCATGACAAAGACGGCAAAGGTTTGAAAGCTCCAAAGAAACATAGCGTACGTATTTCCCCATAGTAGTGCCTCTGTAGACCCTGCTTCGGTACCAAAAGGTGGGTTTATTGCAACATTTGCCCACTCTACCATACCTGTTCGCATAATGGTTGAACCTAATCCCATTGCAATTAAAATCGAAGCATATTCGAATAAAGTAAACCTAGGTTTTTCCATCGGATCCCCAAGTACTACATTTCCATACTTGGAAAAAGAAAAGAATAACCCCGCTGCTACTAAAATAACAGCATACCAAAGATAGCCCCACCGAAAGTTATTTACAATACTATTAAAAATGCTATTAAGTACTTCCAGTGACCGCTGTTCATATATTACTAACGGAATACAAATCGCAATTACAATTAATAAAGCTGGTGCGAATATCCGATAGTCTATTAAACGTGCTTTTTTCTTATTTTCACTATTATTCTCCATGTTATGCTACCTCCAATATTTCAATCACATTACTGCATACTACTTCTCTACCACACAGCTTGCTTGCTTAAACCAATAACATGCTGCTTATTTTTACCTTTGTTCCCTATCCTTTTTGACTAAGGACCGCTATAATGAGGAGTGGAATCTTAAGAAAGAAAAGGTGTTTTAACATGAGTTTATTATCAGTAAGTAACTTGAGCCACGGGTTTGGAGACCGTGCTATATTTGAGGATGTTTCCTTTCGCTTGCTACAAGGAGAGCATATTGGACTTCTAGGTGCAAATGGTGAAGGAAAGTCTACTTTTATGAACATTATCACAGGAAAATTAGAGCCAGACGCAGGGAAGGTAAGCTGGGCAAAGCATGTGCGTGTTGGCTATTTAGATCAGCATGCCGTGCTAAAAAAAGGCATTACCATACGTGATGCGCTGCGGACGGCTTTTCAATATCTATACGATATGGAAACAGAAATGAACGAACTTTATGGCAAAATGGGAGAAGTAGAGCCAGAGGAACTTGAGGAAATCCTTGAGGAAACTGGTCGTATACAAGACGCTTTAACCAACAACGATTTTTATATTATTGATGCAAAGGTCGATGAGGTAGCAAACGGACTTGGACTCGATGATTTTGGGCTAGAGCGAGATGTTCATGATTTAAGTGGCGGGCAGCGTACGAAAGTGCTTCTAGCTAAATTACTCTTAGAGAAACCCGATATTTTGCTTTTGGATGAACCGACAAACTATTTAGACGTAGAGCATATTGTCTGGTTAAAGGAATACCTATTGGCATATGAACATGCCTTTATTCTTGTTTCCCATGATATTCCTTTTATGAACAGTGTGGTCAACCTTATTTATCACATGGAAAATCAGCAGCTCACCCGCTATCCTGGTGACTATGATGAATTTTTACGTGTGTATGATATGAAGAAGCAACAACAGGCTGCCGCCTATAAAAAACAGCAAAAAGAGATTGCTAATTTGAAGGACTTTGTTGCACGAAATAAAGCAAATGCAGCAACGAGTAAAATGGCAATGTCCCGTCAGAAAAAACTAGATAAAATGGAAGTAATTGAATTAGATGCAGAGAAGCCAAAACCTCAATTTGAATTTAAAACAGCACGGACACCAGGCAGATATCTGTTCGAAACAAGCGACCTCGTGATCGGTTATGAAGAACCGTTGTCCCGCCCATTAAATTTAGCGATGGAACGCGGACAAAAGCTTGCACTATCAGGTGCAAACGGCATTGGTAAAACAACCTTACTCCGGAGTATTCTAGGCGAAATCCCTGCTCTTTCAGGTAATGTAGAGCTAGGTGAGCACCTTCACATTGGATACTTTCAGCAGGAAATGAAAGAGGTCAGCAAGAAGACCTGTATTGAGGAGGTTTGGGATGAATTCCCTCATATGAATCAATATGAAGTGCGGGCCGCTCTAGCTAGATGTGGCCTTACTACTAAACACATTGAAAGTAAAGTACAGGTATTAAGTGGTGGTGAGAAAGCCAAGGTACGACTTTGCAAACTGTTAAATCGGGAATCCAACTTGCTTGTACTCGATGAGCCCACAAATCACCTTGACAAAGAAGCCAAGGCGGAGCTTAAACGTGCACTTAAAGACTTTAAGGGGAGTGTTTTACTCATTTCCCACGAGCCAGACTTTTATGAAGACATCGTAACAGAAGTCTGGAACTGTGAAGATTGGACAACAAAAGCATTTTAGAAAAAAAACGAAGAGCGCCTAGTTCAATACAGGCGCTCTTTATAATTGCATTGTGATGTAGATCATAAGAGTTAAGAAAAACAGCAATGCCTCTATGTTATAAATGAAAGGATTTGGCTTTAACTTTTCCGTTAGTTTGATTCTTTTTATTGTGCTTACATTGATCAGGTTATTCAGGTAATAAATGATCATAAGACTAAATAAACTCATCAGTATTGCCATTGTGATTTCTTCATTTATCCAAAATGCTATAGCTAGGAAAATAGACCAAATACTTTTGAATACATTTGCTAATCCCTCAAAAGAACTTGAGAATGTATCAAGCATCCACGAAGCTCTTTCATCCCAAACTTCACTCTGTTCTTGTTTTACAATATGTACGATATGCCCTGTCTGAAAGCCCATTGTGATAACAAGCATCAATAAGTAGACAAAGCCGAAGATGCTACCTGTAAAAAGGAGTTCTTGCTCTAGCTCAAAATATAGTGCGAATGGCAATGGTAGCCACATAGCATACATGAAACCCATTAATAAATGAAGGAATCCATGTTCCTTGTTTTTTATAAGCTTCATGAAAGTAAGAAGCATTGTAACAAATATACCAATCCCTATCCATCCTAGAATAACTGTAGATAATATCACCTTTATAACCCCCTACCCCAAAAACATTGTGATAACAATAGATAAGAACAAACTTAGAAGAAAAGATGCTATCCAATGCTTTTTTTCAGTAGTTTTAAACATAATATTTAAGAAAGAACTGATTCCTAACATAACTACAAATGAAAATACCATCATAATTAACTGGTTCATATTTTAACCGCCCCTCTTAAATAAACACGTACATAGAAACAAACTTATTTCCAAATTGATCCATAATATGATAACCTTACCAATATCTTATATTAAACTCTTACTGCATTTCAATATGTTTGTACGTCTTATTAAACAATTTGTTAATCTTATAAAATCTCATATACTTGGCTATAACATTATATTTTTTTACATCATTCATAGTTAATTGTACCTAATTATTCGGACTATCCCGATATTCTATCAGGTCGAGCGATTCACGTCTTGGCTTTTTTCGGGTTTTTGTATACATATAAAATAAAATTAATAGGGGGAAATAAGCATGAAAAAAATTATGATTGGCACAGTTATTACCTTAGCTTTTATAGCTACTATTTGGTTCGGTTTTAACTCATTGTGGAATTGGGGAAATGAACAACAATTAGCCGAAGGTAGTAATAGTAGTGTTGCCGACGCAAAAGAAACAAATCAAAAGAAGGAAAATGGTTCCGAAAATATTAATACCAACCAAGACGACACGGCAGAAGAACTATCCCGGTTAGATAAGGTTTTATCAGAAATCAATGAAGATGAGTTACAATTAGATATTGACGCAAACACGAGTCAAAGTAAAGTTGTAGACGTTATGCATCAAATGGTTCACCAAAAAGTTAGAGCTGAAAAAAAGTGGGGAAAAATCCCAATGCACCCAGACACAATCGCACAGGTTTATATGGTTGTAAAGAACAGCAACTTTGATAACAAAGCAACTTTATTGGGCATCCTTGAAAATTGGAAAGATAAAGACTTCAGTAAAGCCGTAAACGATCATAACTATTTTTGGGAATACCAAGATGGAACAGTAGGAAAAGCAACAGCCTCTTTATCTATTTCTGAGGAAATAGCTTATGTTGAAAGTAATTTTCAATAGCATTAAATCCTAAAATTCATATCTTATACCAAGAAAGAGGAACTATAAATTATAGTTCTCCTTTTTATATTATCTTTTTTTATTACTGAGCCCATAGTAACTCAAGAAATCTATCTTTCTTGTCCTTAAACGGTAATCGTATGATTCTTACGACCATCAATTAGGTGACTAAGTTTCAGTTTTTCATTCATTCCTCTCCACTAACTTCCTATGGCTATCATGTAGTAAAATAAAAAGATAACTAAAAACACGATGCCTACAAGAGCAAGGTATATTATCCTGTTTACTTCTTTTTTTAAAAATACAGATAGCCCAAGAATGATTAAGTAGAATGGTAGAACAATAATTAAAGGAAACAACATCATCTGTAATGACCATGCTACAGCTTCAGTTGAAGTTTTAAAAGAAGCACCGGAATCGTTAAAACCAGCAAGAAATATAGTACAAAGAAAAATAGGAAGCAGACATACTATTGTAGCACCAATAAAGTATAATAATGTGAACCCTACAGAGTTATCAGCTTTCATTTGAAGAACTCCTTCCGTTCAATATCGTTATAATTAATTACTATACCGAATCTTTTCATACGGACATATATATATAGAAGACTTAAATAATTAATATCTGATTATAATGTGAATTACAAAATCTACTTATAGAGATTTTCTTATGTGATTTTTAAAAGTAAAAAACAAAAAGGCCACGAGCGTGACCTTTTAAAATGCACCGGAGCCGCCGCCACCGCCACCAACTCCCGCACCTCCACCTGGTGTTCCACCACCACTAGAGGAATATGCAGCTGCTGCAGTCGTATGCGCCTCTTTGAAGTTATGGTTGATTGCAGCGGCAATTACCATAAACATAACAAAATCAGTTTGCCCACTATTATATGTTGGCGTATTCTTCATCATTTGTTCACTCATTTTGTTCGCCTTTTTGCTATGAGTGCCAAGACTATAAATAAAGGCACGCTTTTGGTCATCATCCTGTAGCTCTCCCCATTCCTGTTCCTTTAAATAAGGATACTTTTCTTGAAAACTTTGCCACTGTTTATGGATCCGCGCCCCTTTTACTGTTCGTGGGGAATATAGACCTGCAAAACTTAGGAAGGTACCGAAGAAAACAATTGTTAAGGCCATGCTAAGAAACAATTCATATATTCCAAATAAGATAATAAGTGGCAGCATTAATAGAGTAGAGAGCCCTACGGCAATTCGTAATTTACCTTCTGTTGATGTTAACTTATTGCTTTTAACTTCACTTATCACTGCCTGTTTCCATTTTTGGAAATCACCTTGATACGCTTTATGATTCTTTTTATCTTTCGTATATTTCTTTAAGTGCTGTAGGGTAAATTCCCCATTACGACCAATCTTATCAAATAACCAACTAATTAAAATGGATTCATGCTTATGGTCTGTTTCGCGTTTGATAACCGTAAATTGCTCTTTTCCATCATGCTTTACAAAGCCCTTCCGTACCAAATCTAGTAAGGCAGCCGTCATCGTCTTTTCGTTTATCAGACGTCCATTCATATAGGCAATGGTAGCTGGTAGACTCATTTCTTCTTTTGGCACAAAATATGAATTACCAAAGCGACGATCAGCCTCCCTCTGAATAGTGTTTCTCTTTTGAACGACATACATAATTAACAACAGTAAGTAAACGGTGAGAGCCCCAATTACATAGGGAGAAATATTTGTGAAAAAGTTTTGCCTCTTTTCATAGGCAGCTTGTTTTTGTTCTTGCTCTTCTTTACCCACAAGGATTTCTTCGCGCATAGCTTTATCCGCTGTTAAAGGAGTATTAGGGAAAAGCGACGCATCAAAAGTCGTTCTAATATCACCATTATGGCCACTATCAACAAATCCCATTGCAAAATGAACAACGCCCTCTTCCTCTACCTTCTCTGTACCTGCAGCTTCATCTTCACCATAAGCAATGACTCCCTCTGTTGGTTCAGGTGGATAAACGTATACGTCCATTTGTGCATAATCTGATTCATTGCTTTTATCAAAAAATGGCCAGTCGAACCGAGCAACATCTGTATATTTTTCAATGCCATTTTCAATCATATAAGATATATTAATTGTTATCTTTTCATCAGAACCACTTCGGTATATACGGTAATTATTAACTTCCTGCTCTACCTCAAGTATCGCGTCCCCTTCTCGTGCAACTACATTACGAATTGCCGTCTCCTCTTTAGGTATAAGGGAACGCGTGATACCATTAAATTCTCCGTCGAATGAATAAGTGTGTGATTCTCTAACCTGGACACTACCATTGTCCTGCAAGTAGGCATCGATCCTCGATTGTTCTATAGAATAATCTACAGCCAATACTTGGCTAGGAAAAAGTAAGAATACCGTTAAAATACTAAGCAATAATCCTATTTTCTTCACTCACTACGCCCCCTCTAGTTAATATGTAATACGGATTAATTAACAAAAAGTTTCATAATGTTTCATAATGTTTCACAGGGTGCATGATATATATTCCTTAAACACAAAAAACCTCCCACATGGAAGGTCTCTTAAACTTGCTTTCAAAACTAAAATCCTTCGACAATTTCTCCACGTACCGGCTCCTCGACACTTAATTTAATGCGAATCGAGGTAGCTTCCTCCCATTCTGCACTATCTGCTACGTGATAATGAATATGGGGCTCAGTAGAATTCCCGGAATTCCCAGCTAAACCAAGTAACTCTCCTGACTTTACTTTTTGCCCATCTTCTACTATTATGCTGCCTTTCTTAAAATGGCCTAACACGCTAAATTCACTATTTTCATGTTTGATAATGACATGATTTCCTAGAGGTTGCTCCGTGTTTGTATCAACTCCAGGTGTGTTGTCCTCCATATCGTTTTCTACAGAAACAACAACACCTTCTAAAGGTGCTACAACATCTTTACCAAACGCAGGATAGCTTTCATTATCTTCCGGATCACCTTCAAAATTGCTTTCTCCATCTTTAATAATTAGATCATAAGCATACCGCTGGTTATCATAAGGATAATGGTAGTTAACAAGCTCGTTCACGCCTCCCCAGAAGGTAAACCAAGGCTCGTTAATTGGCATTTGGTAGGTATTCTTTGTATAATCTGCATCTGCTTCTAAATTGGCTGTTATGTTTAATACCTGTAATCCCACTATTGTATGATCTTCGGTGAAATTAGCCCTTATTCCTTTCTTTCCTTCTTCACTTACCCATTGATATTCCACCACACCTGGAGAGTTCAACTGTGATGTAAGGGAAAAACCTTTCACTCCACTATTAAACTGCTCTCCAATACGTTTAAATTCCTCAAATGAGACCTCTTTCTGGAAAGATTTACTCAACTGATTATAAAGTACTTCATAGTTACCCGAAAGAAATTGATCGGGAAATTCGGCTGCTGGTATTGTCTCTTCCATTGTATTTCCCTTCCCTTCTACTTCCTTAGATTCAGAAACATCTTTATCACTGGTGCAAGCTGTCATTGCAAAAAGAAATAGCAAACTCAAACTCACTCTCAATATTGTGCGCATATACACTCCCCTAACCAATAGATCTTCTTAATTTTAATACGTTTCATAACTAATAAAGTTTCGGTTATAGATTAAAAGACAAAAACACCCGAAACTAAAAGTTCCGGGTGTAATTCTCTATTATTGCCAAGACTGCATAAGGTCTTTAAAAAATTCTGTGTTAAATGTCCAAGTAAAATGACCAAAATAGCTTAGCCAGTCTGTTCCAGTCAGTTCACCACTAACAATAAACACACCAATAAACATTGCCATATATAATGCTATAGAGAGATAGCATTCGGTTGTTTCTCTCCAATACGGTTTGTCTGTTTGCATCATCTATCATTTCCTCTTCTCATCTTATTTTCTGATAAAAGAATAAAATGAACTAGGAGAGATAGTTGGACTGGTATTTTTTTATATGAATGTGCCACGTGTATCTTGGTCTATCAGGAAAAAGCAATTCTGTTGTTAAGAGCTTTCCCCTTGGAATTGCTTTTGTTAAGAATGGTGGCAGTGAAGGGGGGTGATCTACCTTATCAACATCTGAAGAAACAACACCAGTTGTGATATGGGCAATTTCTATCTGCTGTATGTCTTTAAATGCTGAAACTGTCTCCTCTGAGGAAGCAGTTTCCTGTATATGTTGCACCAATATTGTCGCCTGGCTAATACCGAAAAAAACCAGTGTTGCAATGAATAAGTAAATAAATTGCTTCCTCATAATGTCCCCCCTCTATTTTTATCATACCAAGATTTTTGATAATTGGATAGATACAGTCTAAGCTATTAACTCCAATATACTAATTGGAATTCGAAAAAAATAAAAGAAAAAACCGTAACCCTCACAGAGTTACGGTTTTAAAAAACAAGCCTAAGATTTCTTAATTCACATCTCCGAACAAGTACTTCTTGCGGTAATAAGAAACCATCCAAATGCCGACTCCGCTCAACAACATGATAGCTCCCAATAGGAGATACAGGTAGATCGTTGTGGCCGTTACCGGCAAAGCAGATCCTCCACTTTTACCACCATGGTGGGTTGTATTCTCTATGACCTGATTATCATCTTTGTTGTCATTCAGATCTGTTGGCTGTTTATTTTCATCTTTTTCTTTATCCGGATCGTTATCAGCGGAAGGATTTTCTACAACTGGATTCTCCTGATTTCCAGGATCCGCTATTTCTCCCGGCTTCTCACCATCCTCTCCAGCATTTCCCTCATCTGGATCTTGTGGGGCTTCTGGAATATCCGGATCCTCTGGATTATCTGGTTCTACAATCTCACCATCAACTGTAAGGAAACGCCAAATGTCCGAACGTTTTTTTCCACCGTATTGATCTGTTGCTTCGACATACCAGAAATATTCACTGTTCGGATTTAATTCATTCCAAGTTACCGAAGCCGTTTCCCCACTCGGTACACCTGTTACTTCTCCAATCAGTTCATCTGTATAAACATTTACCTCTACATAATCGGTAGCAACTTTTTTTGTTTGTGCTGCCATATCAAAATCTAATGAAAATTGATCTTTTCCAGGAAAATCTTTTGGATCGTAATAATTATAATTGTCAAGGTGAGGAGAATAAGTTTCTACATCGATCTTATTTTCATCCATGTTAAAGTTTAATATCCTTAAATAACCTTGGCCACCTTCAGGACCACCTTGATAATCGGCTAACATCTGATACACTGAACGGTCTGGAGTCCCGTCGCCGTTATCATCTATTTCATCAATTAACGTTTGTGCATTGTGATAATGTCCGCATAAAACAGCGAATACATTTTCATTTGGTACGACAACCTTTTCAAACAATAAATCACCTGTTGGACTTCTGTTACCTGTAGCGAGTAAATATTCGTGTACATTTAGAATTGCTTTATGGTTTGGATGTGCTTCCAACACCTCATTTAACCATTCAATTCCTTCTTCCTCAATGCCCCACCCGAGGTGTACCATAATGAAGTCTATTCCATTTACGGAGATTAAATCGTAATGTCCACGATTATCTTCGAAGGATCCACCGTAATATGAATTTCCTGCGAACCGTTCTTCTCCAAAGAACTCGGAGTAATTCCTGTAGTCACGACTTTTATTATAAACGTCATGATTACCTGCTACAACGCCATACGGAATGCCAGCTTCGTCTAGTACGCGCATGGACTGATCTGCTACTTCCCATTGGTCAAAATCATCATAGACATTCACTAGATCACCTGAATGAAATACGTACTCTATGTTACGCTCCTGCTGGTTTTCAGCAATCCAATTGACTTGTTTTTCATAAATATAAGGGTAGCTCTCGGAGTAATACTGGGTATCTGCCATCCAGATAAAGCTAAAATCTTCCCCAATGTCTGCTATTTGGTCCTGCACAATCACACTAACTTTGTGATCTTGTAAGTATTTAGACCCACTCACCGAACCAATCAGTTGAAATGCTTCCTCACCAGCAATCGTCGAAGTTAATACATCCCAACTATCCGTAGCATAATTCCATGCATACATGGTTACTTTTCTACCAGGAAGGGAAGATCCATCCCACACAATTTCTATTTCATCATTTTCATCAACCATCTCATCAACTGTTACATCGAAACGATGGTAAGGAAATTGTAAATCAGACTCTGTTGACAGTTCGTTTCCATCTAATTTTTGTAATGCTTCACGCTGCTTCTCGATCAGACGTTCCTCTCCATCTGGCATGTATCCATTTGGAGGCTCTGTATCCACAGCGTTTTCTGAGATGACAAGATTAGCATCCTCAGCTGTATATTGATAAGACTCGTAGAAAGCGACATCCATCACATCGTTTGTAGGGTCCGTTACTTTAACAGATAAATTAGCACTGGTGCCCTCGGCATCGTTGGAGAGCCAGTCTGGTAAAAGCGGATTTTCTTCTACAACGTAAAAGCTTACCTTTTCCTCTGCAGTATTCCCAGCCAAATCGGTGGCTCGGAATATAACATGATGTTCACCAGCCGATAACAGGGCAGATGAAGTTTCATATGGAAGAGAAATATATTCTCCATCCAATTGAGCCGTAACTTCTTCTACACTACTACCCGTATCCGTTGCTTCCGCGTCAATTGTGAGTGCACCCTTATAAGTCTCCCCTTCTACAATTGTAGGCTTCAGCACTGGCGCCGTGTTATCCGTTACCACTGTTGCTTCAACTTCTTCCTCTTCATAAACAGCTTTAACCTTATGTTCACCATCTTCTACAGTGCTTGTATCAAATAGATATGCTGTGGAGGTGAACTGCTCTTCCTCTAGCTCAAAGTTAAAATCATATACCCACTCTTTCCCTGGGTTATCCCCGATTGGGTGATTTTTTGTTGGATCGGAATATTGTGGATCATATAAAGTCGTTCCGTCTGACAATACCAAGCGAATGTTCCGAATTGTAAAGTCATTTCTATTTTCCTTTGATTCGTCATCAAATGGACTCACCTTATTGCCAGAGCGTATAGTTATCGTATTTTCACCTTGATTTAATCTTTCTGCAGAAATTGGTACGGTAATTGTTGTAAACTTCGTGTACGTATCATCAAAAATTTCCAATATTTCATCGCCCATGGTAACACCATTTTGGAAATAAATATTTGTATCTTTTACATCAAAAGCAAAATAGGCTTCTGTTTCCATGGCCATAAATGTATCCGTTACTTGATTGTCGTCAATATAAAGTTCTGTTTCGGTACTGTATTGATCTGTTGTTGCCTTTATAACTTTTTCTCCAGACAGCAAGTCCTCGTTACTTACATTCAGACGTAGTCCTTCCTGTAAGTTTTGATTTTCGATCGCAAGTTTTATCCGTTCTGATGTTGTTCGGTTTCTACCATCACTAGCAACAAAATAATATTCCAGTTCGCTTTTTCCAATCAATTCTGGCTCATAGACGATATGGCCATAGTAGTCATCTTTCTGTCTTTCCAAACTAACCTTTCGGAAATCATCCGTTCCATCTATACGATAGTATAGAAAGACTGATTTCACACCAAGTTGGTCCGTCACTTTTGCAGATAGTGTGATAGGTTGTTTTGCAGTAATAGGTCCTTCTATTGATGCAATTTCAATTACCGGCTTTATAGTATCTTCTGGGAGCTGAACCTTCTCAGGTGGCACCTGTTCTGTCATAACCTTCCCTGGCGTTGCTTCCCACTCACCTGCACTAATTTTTGTAGTATGAAGACCACCACCTGTTGGATAACGATAAAAGATTCCTTTATCCGGAACAGTGTCTTTCACACCTGCCACTTCATTGTAAGTAGCATAGGAAAGCTCTTCACCTGTTTTGCTCGCAATGATAAGAGTACGCTCACTACCGTTAGCCATTCCATCATTGTATATCTTAAACAGATTTTTCCCTTCAATTAAGTTACTGTTAAAGTTAGCATTAAAATCATCTGAACCTTTATCAGTATTTCCGTGGTTAATAACCCAAAATACTACTGTCTCACCTGATGGTATGATAACTTCTTGATCCTCTTCTGGTCCCCAGATTAAATCTCCTTCGGCACCTCTATTTGGGTAACGATAACGTAATGTGTAATCACTAAAATCAATCGTTTCAGTTGAATTATTATATACTTCAATAAACTCATAAGCATCTGCACCATTTGCATTTACTGTATCCGGTACAAGTTCTGTTATCAGCAATGCAGGGACTTTCTGATAATCAACTGGTTCAGCTGGTATTTTTATATCTTTTTGCTCAGTGCTTGTCTCTCCAGATTGGTTGGAAGCAGTTAAAAAATACGTTACCTGGTCACTCCAAATGTGTTTACGTGGAATGGTAACCGTATAAACAGAAGCATCTGCCTCGGACGGAACCATGTGCAACGTTTGGAAGTCTATGTCCTTGCTTTGCTGAACAGAGAGAATTGCTCCAAGTATCTCCTGATCAGACCTTATTTCCACCTCAACTGTAATGTTTTCCTCCGTTATTGAAAAATTCGGTTCCGCAATAACCGGTTTTTTTGAAGAATCATCAATTACAACCGGCTTTTGTGGCACTTGACCGTCAACAATAGTTAGTGGTGTAACCGTCTCGCCTATGCCTACTTTTAGCATGGTATTCCCTTGTCGTGGATAGCTATATACGATTCCTTTATCGGGATAGACATCTTTACCATCTTTATTATAAGTTGCAGAAACGATTTCATTTGAAAATTTATCCGCAACAATTAAAGTACGTTCACTACCATTCGCCATTCCAGCGCTTTGAATTTCTGTAGCATGACTTTCTGGCAGATTGAATCCATAGTGATTATTAAAATCAGCCAACTCTAACTCCTGGTTTCCGCCATTTTTAATCCATACGATAAAGCTTTCTTGTGGCTGAATAATCTTATCGTCGGTAAGGTTCCAAATTTGGTCCGCTGTATTGGTTGGATAGCGATAAATAACTTGATAGTCTTGCATATTAATAGCCTGATTGGAGTTGTTGTAGATTTCGATAAATTCATAAGCATCTGCACCATTAACATTTACCGTGTCTGGTGTTATCTCTGTAATGAGAATGCGTGGTACCTGTTGGAAATCTGTCTCGCCCTCCACTGTAACAACTGCTTCTACTTGACCTGCTTCCGGCAGACTAAATGTTTCACTATCATTGGTTTTTGCTATAATCCGATAACTAAAATGTGGTGACCATAATTCTTCCTTAGGAATAGTTACGGAGTATAGATCAGAACTCTCCTTATTTGTTAGGGGAAGTTCCTTTTTTTCCATTCCTTTTCCTGTCTTGTACTCTACAGTGACCTCTGAGGCTTCTTTAACAGTTGCCTCTATAGTTAAGTCTGCATTCCCATCTATTTCTGTAATTTC
Organism: Oceanobacillus manasiensis; assembly: GCF_000724085.1. Taxonomy (GTDB): domain Bacteria; phylum Bacillota; class Bacilli; order Bacillales; family Amphibacillaceae; genus Oceanobacillus_B; species Oceanobacillus_B manasiensis. The sequence goes on along the minus strand of NZ_CCDL010000003.1, from coordinate 494,272 downwards.
CTCGTGATCCATTACCTGGTCTGTTTTCTTTTCTAGTGTCTGGGATTTCGTCGTATCCTGCTCTGGATTTTCTTCAGCTGTTGTAGGCTTATCTTCCTCTTTGGAAGCATCATTTTCTGTTCCTTTTGTTTCTTCTGTACTTTTTTCTGTTTCTGATTCAATAACAATTGGCTGTTCAGGAACTTGACCTGCTACCAATACTCCAGGTGTAGCGGCCTCTGCGTTCCCACCATTCTTCATTTCACCGTTGCTGTAGTAAAAAAGCTGACTCTTAGTATCATTAGAAATATAGTTTACTAGGCTTACTATCTCTGTTGACTCCTTGTCCACTAGCTTTATTGGAACATCTCCAGAAGAAATAGTCGTTTCAATAATGATAATATCTTTTTCTTCTATTGTTGCATTATAGTGCTTATTAAACTGACTTATATCAGCCCCACTCTTTGTAGGCCAAATAACCACCGTATCCTGCGGAGATACTTTCCGATCTTCAGGAAAAGAAACTTCCTTTTCCCCTATGAAAAGCTGATAATCCTTAAGCAACAAAGTCTGATTTGTATTATTGTAGATTTCTATAAAAGGCTCTTCATCCAAATTGGCTTCTGCAATGAATAACTTTGGCGCCTGCTCATCTTTTCTGTCCACTTGCTTGTCTACCTTTACAGTATAGACATCTGATTGCGCTTGGCTCTCTGCATTGGCTGCTGTAAACCAATAAGCAACATCTTCAGCCCATAAGGCCGTATCTGGAATAGATGCCGTAAATGCATCACTTGCAGCCTTGTTCATATCTACAAGTACTGGCTTGGAATCTTTTGTTGATTTGTAATGTAGTTGGGCGTTCTCTGCGTTGGGGATGCTCACTGTTATGTCCTGAGACTTAGAATCAGTAAGGATAGGAGGTTTTTCATGCTGAAAAGTTATAGCGATTTTCTCTGAAGAAGTATCTATGATGTCTTGGTCGGTTTCAAGTGGCTCGTCTGTAGTAGCCGTCTCTCCATTTTGATCTATTTTCTTTCCATCTGGTATTTCGACAGCTGCTAATGCGATCGTACCTGGTTGTAACAGTGTTGAAACAAATAAAAATATCGCTGTTATTGCGGCAAATAGCCTATGTACCCTTCTATTCCTCATTCTCTTCCCTCCATTTAAAGTTGTCTATTTAATTATAGATTTCAACTGTTAACAGGAGATGTATTTAATGTGAAATTCTTGTAAAGGAAAAAAACACAGTAAAAAAGAGCCCTGTATATTCACATAGGCTCTCGCAATACTTTTTATTCTGATACTTGTTTTTTTCTATCCCGAGCTAACTTTTCCAGTATTTGATAATCCTTGGACTTTTCAAAAGGAATTTCATGCTTATCAGAAAAATCACCTAAATCTTCATATAGCTTTACAGGTATAAAATCGATGAGCCGGATGTTAAAACCCTTATACGTGTGGACAACAGCACCCTTTGTTGCCCAGCCATATCGTTTAAATTTTATATGACTTATTTGGTTTGGTGTCACTCGTTTTTTATAGAGGAGAAGCCCCATCCACATGATGTGATAGGCAATGGATTCCTCATTAATGTCGCAAGAATAACGAAGAAAGGCAGTTGCGAATAAAAAGGCTGCAAAAAGGATTAAAAAATATGAGAACCATCCAAAACTGGCCATATCTCTAAATGTGTTTATAAAGAAAAAAATTGACAAGAAAACTAAAACTTCACGTCTTCCAACATACGAATACTGCATCCCCACATCATCCCTCCATTATGTATGAGCCTTTTCATAAAGCTTACCATAATATGGATGAATTTGAGTAGGTGTTTTAGTGTCCCATCTTTTCCATGTTTGCACGAACTGCCTGCAAAATAGCATTCCGAAATCCGTTTTCTTCTAAACTTGCAACAGATTGAATGGTGGTGCCATCAGGAGAACAAACTTCATCCTTTAATTTAGCTGGATGCTCGCCTGTTTCTAATACCATTTTTGCTGCACCTAATGCTGCTTGTGCTGCAATATTATATGCTTTTTCTCTTGGCATACCATATAATACTGCGGCATCAGCTAATGCCTCTATGTACATATACATAAATGCAGGAGATGAGCCACCAACTGCACTTGCTGTATCCATGAGCTTCTCATCAATCACTTCGGCTTTACCAATACTGTTAAATAAATTTACAAGCTGCCGCTGCTCTTCCTCATTAATAAGAGAATTGAAACTCAGACTCGTCAACCCTTCTCCTACAAGGACTGGTGTGTTTGGCATTGCTTTGACTAGCTTTACCTTTCTGCCAAATCTCGCTTCATTTTCTGCAATACCCTCTCCACCACCAATAAGAATCACAATTGTCTCATCTTGAATGCAATCTCTAATCTCATCAATTACAACAGGATACTTATCTGGCGTAATCGAAAGAAACACTATATGACACAGTCGAGCGATTTCTTCATTACTTTCAACTGTTTGGATTCCATAAACATCCTTAAGGTGTAAAAGTTTATCTTCACTTCGATTTGATGCAACAATTTGTTCAGGCAGATAACCAGCCTTCATCATTCCACCAATTATAGCTTCCGCCATATTTCCACTACCAATAAATCCAATCTTCTTCATGTAAAAACCCTCTCCGCATTCTCTTTATACCTGTATTATTTTAGTATAGGGTAGGATAAAGGGCAAATAGGTTAGAGTAAGAATTGAAAAAACAAAAAAGCCCTCACTTTAACGTGAAGGCTTCGTGCATTTTTTATTCTTCTATTGGTGCTTGATGGAGTGGTGGTGGAACAAGCCAACCCTTATCTTTATTTAGTTTTAAAAATTTGCTGCCCAAAGCTGCTTTATTCATGTGAAATTGGCCAAACATCATTGCAATGTCTTCACGTATGGACATCCCTATTATCTGACTACAAGCTACTAGCCCTGCAGCGATCTTTGCCGAAGCAGCAGCCGCTATATCAGGATCCTGGAAACGTGCCCCTACTGGAATATCATTCAATTCAACGTGTGGAGGCATTGGCGCAGCTGGCGGAAGTGCTACACCATTTTTTGTAAGTACTTCTGAAACTTGCTTTGCTTCTTGCTTAGCTCCTTCAATTACATCCTTGAGAAGTTTTTTTAAGTCTTCATCTCCTGCATGATTCAATAACATCTCATGGTCAGCTGCAGTTTTATTGCAAACCATCACAAACTCCCACAAACTAAAAACTTCACCATAATGCATTGGTTCTTCCTGTGGATTTCCACTTAAAATACCCATTTAATCCCTCCTTACAAATTAATAACAAGTGTGCCAACCTTCTTCCGTGCACAGTTATATTGTGGTATGATTTGGAACATATTATCCATTAATAATTTCAACTGCTAGGATAATTGTTAGAAAATCAAATTTTAATATTTATGAAGTGTTCTGCAGTTTAGTCGGAATTAATAATGGTACACAATATTAGATAGAAAGAATCAGCATTCTAGTCTCTTGATACCTCACACCGCTACTTTTTTTCTATTTTAGTATTTCTTCTTTTTCCTCAAACTAACATTCGATTTATCTTGCCGAAAAAAGGGAATTGACTTACCATAATAAACTAGTTATATGGACAAGTATTAAATTTCACTTCTATTATTCAGTACGTTTGTTCATACTGTAGGTACTTGTTACTGTAACTAAATTAGAACTCTGTGCAGGATGTGAATATATGCCTAAATTACGTAATATTATTGCCTTGTTGCTAATAGCCTGGGGATTTTGGCATTTTTATGGAGAAGATTTTCAACAAGCTGGTTTTACCGGTGTCTATGAAGAAATCTCCTCTGATATAAATAATATAAGACAGGATCCTAAAGTTGTTGCCACTATAGAAACGATCAATCACGAAATACAAAATTTGTTAGGGACTATTAAAGAGGGGCAAGAGGAACAACAAACTAGAGAACCTGATGCTGAGAAGCCTCAACTTAATGCTCCGGAAGAGCAGTCATTTTCTATACACAATGTAGAGATTGGAGATAAGCGTTCTCAAGTAGAAGAAATTATTGGCGCTCCACAAAGATCTACCACAAACGAGTATGGCGTAGAATGGGTGAGCTATCACGAGAATTATCAAAACTTTTTTATGGCTGCATATGATGAAGATAATAATGTTGCTGGGTTATATACGAATCAGGACTTATTATCCTCTACCAGAGACATTGCATTCGACAGTCCTAGAGATTCAGTACTATCTGCTCTTGGAGATCCACTTAACGCAATAAGAAAAGGGGCTGTGAGATATCAAGTTCAGAACGAAGAGGAATATGACACATTTAATATAGACGATAATTATGTAACCATGTTTTATGATAAGCATGAGGAGAATACTCTGACTGCCATACAGATAATTAGTGAGGAGCTGGAACAGCAGAAGAAAGCATATTATACTGATCCCGACGAAGAGTTAAAAGAAGGCTTGGAATATCAATTATTTGATCTGACAAATGCTGCAAGAGTGGTGCACGGCCTTCCTGTACTTGAATGGAATGAGCCCTTACGTAAAACTGCTCAAGATCATAGCACAGATATGGCAGAAAATAGCTATTTCAGTCACACAAACCTAGATGGCCAATCTCCTTTTGATCGCATGGCGAAAGACGATATTGCCTTCAGAACTGCCGGGGAAAACCTCGCTACTGGGCAACCAAGCAGTATCTTTGCTCATGAAGGCTTAATGAATTCACTTGGACATAGGGAAAACATTTTGCAAGAGAATTACGAAACGCTTGCTGTCGGTGTATCCTTTGGTGAAAATGCAAGACCCTATTATACGGAGAATTTTTTGACAAAATAACTAATTGATATTGTTGAAAAATGGCCTGCCCTCAAATCCCCGAGTTGGCAGGCCAGTATTTTCTAGGCTTTATATTTCCAATTCAAATTGATTATACTCTCTGCCTTTTTTATCAATCTTAGTAGCCACTTTTACAAACCCTGATTTCTCAAACAAAGTTCTGGAAGGAGTATTGTACGTGTAAATTTTATTAACCTTTAAACTCGACCAGCCCAGCTTCATCGCTCTTTTGATTAGCATGGTTATCACACATTTACCGATCCCTTTACCCCTATAATCCTTTTCACCAATCACAATTGGCATCATATTTCTAGATAACGTTACATCCCCGATAGCATACCATCTATTCGCTTGAAAGTATTCAATAATATAAAGCTCCCCAATTTCCATAAGACGCTTATACATTCTTTCAATTGTCTGAAGGTCATAAGGTGTGGTACCTTCCCCTTCTGAATAAAATAGTATTTCTTCGTCTTGATACCAAGGGAATGCATGATATATGTCCTTTGGAAGTTGGGCAGATCTTAAACGTAAATTATTCTCTATAATTATCATTTTTATCCAGTCTCCAAAATCTTTATTGAGAGGTCCTTTGTTCCTAACAATCTTCCTTTTAGTTATAATCTTGGTTTGACGTGACTTAATTTATCACTTAATGAGTGATATTTTATTATATAAATAGCAGGACCAGTTAAAAGTAGAAATCCTACTAAGAGAGCGATTTCTGAAGACCAATATTCTGGGATGACGCCAGCTAAAAAAGTCCCTAGCACCGAAAAAATACCACTAATTACATACGTTGCACTTTTAACTCGAGATAATAACTCATCAGGTGTAACTCCTTGCTGAACTGCTGCCTGAACTATAAAAGCCATTGAAAGTGCGCCATCAAAAACAAGCAGACCTATACATAAAAAAAGGTAGTTTTTAAACAAAGCAATGAGTAAAATGCCAGAAGCTGAAACGGTAAGTAGAACAATTAGAAACAATAGCCAATTAACATTTTTGAACCATTTCATTATAATGATCCCAGCCATGTTTCCAACACCTGCGCAAGACAAGGCTATGCCAATAAGTCCCTCGGATAAATTTAAGGTTATTCTAGCATGAAATATCACCGTTAACATTATGAAAACAGTAGAAAAACTTAAACTACTTATAACCAATATGCACACTATTTGCTGGGGAGTTGAAAAGATATATCTCAAGCCATCACTTGTTTGTTGAATAAATCTTTTTCTTTTAATCTTTAAGTTAGAAGTCTCAGTGTACTTAACTTTTTCAGTATATTGAACTCTGGAAATAAAGAACATGGAAATAATGGATAATAAACCACAGATAAATAAAGTTACACTTTCTCCAGAATATGCTAACAATAAGCCACCGATGGTTGGACCCACAAATGTACTAAAAGCATCAGCGGCTTCTAAGCCCGTATGAGCTTCTACTAATTTATCCCTTCCGGTTACATTTGGAATCATTGTGGAAAAGGCTGTTCTACTAATTAACGCTACTATTCCCATGACGAATAGCAAAATAGCAACCAATAACGAATTGTATTGTTCTGATGCAATGAAAAATGTTAGTAAAAAAATACATACTGCATAAAAGAGGTTACATATCGTAGCCACTCTTACTTTATTCTTCGACTCCACCCAGGTTCCTATCGGTATAGCAAATATAATTGTACCTAATTGCTGTGATAACATTACTAAACTAGTAACTAGTGGCGATCTGGTTAAACCTAAAACAATAAGTGGTATAACCAGTTCTCTAAGACGGCTATTAAGAACTGTGGCCAATTCTGAAAGCCACATAGATGTAAAGTTTTTATTTATTAGGAATGATTTCATACTAAACTCCCTAAAAGATATACAAATAAGATTCTAGTAAAAGTTAACTTCTATAAAAGTAGATAAAGTATGTCCGCGAATATAAAACACATACACATTATCTAGAAGTTACTATTGGTTAACATAGTCCTCTTGAAATAAACTCATCATATATGCATCATGATAGCTACCATTCACAAAGTAATGCTTTTTTTGCTCCCCTTCTACATGAAAACCTACTTTTTCGTAAATATGAATGGCTTTTTCATTTACCTTTATCACATCTAAGGATAATTTATGTAAGTTTAGTTGGTTAAAGGAGTAATCGACCATTAATCGTGTCGCATCTTCAGCATATCCGTTACCTTGCTGTTCAGGATCAATCATAATGGCAAATTTAGCAAAGCTGTGGCGGAGATTAATACCGTAAAGACCTACATAGCCAATCTTTTCATCTGAATGATAAAGAATGAACTGTCTATTAGCTTCGCTTTCTTGTAGTTCTTCATAGGCTTTCTTTAATTTCTCCATGGTTGTATAAGGTTCAGCAAACCAATAATCCATTACATCAGAATTAGTTCTCATTTTGTACATGAATTCCAAGTCTTCTTTTTCGTATGGCCGAATATGTAAGTTATTGTTCATTTTATAACCCTTTCTCATTTAGACTAATTATAATCTTAACAAAATTTTAAGTATAGTTCAGCAATACGTAACTTTTAAATAAAGTAATTAAATAACAACCTCACGTTCTCTTCCCAATTATAGAAAAGGGTGGCTAATCCTTTGATCTTTCACACTCATCATACATAATAAGCCATTAAGATATCATCGGCGTAAGAACCATCTTCATATTTAATCTGTTTAATTTGTCTCCCTTCTTCTACAAACCCGAAATTTCTATATAAATGAATGGCTCTCTCGTTTATTGATGTTACTCCTAAACAAATTTTTTCTACGTCCCTCTGTTTTCGAGCCCAGTTAGTAAGGTATTCAAGTAATAATGTACCAATACCCTTATTTGTATACCCATTTCTAATACCCATACCCATTGAACCAGCATGCTTTAGTCGAGTGGGTTCATAGCGGCGAAAAATCATAAATCCAACTACATAACCTTCAACTTCAAAAACTACACAAAGATTATTTCTCTTCAGGCATTTTCGTATTGTTTCTTTTTCTCGCTCAACATCCATTGGTAATTCATTTGGAGAAGATACAAAATACCGTGTTGTCTTTCCTGAAAGAATGATATCCTTTTTGATATCTATTATTGCCTGTGCATCAGCTTCTGTTGCTACTCGAATCATCCAATATCCCTCCCGCCAGGTGTGTTCTAGTATATCTTTCAGGAAAATTTATAACGTGAATCTCTATTACTATTGATGAAACCTGTAATCGAGTTTGATCGTACTAACAGTTAACACTTACAATAAAGGAGATTTATTAGTGAAGAATCTTACGCTATTTGGAAAAGTGAACCTTGCCCTTGGTATTATATCTTTAATTCTTGGAATCTACTTGTTTGTTGAAACTTATACTGGAGGGTTTGTTTTTAAAGAACAATACCTATCCATTTCTTTTGTGGCACTAGGAATATCGTTATTTTTCGCTTCTTATTTAACTAAGGAAGAGAAAGAATAAATAGAGTAGTTACTATTTCTCCGGATACACCTTAAGAATCTTTAAACTCTTGACATTTTATTATTTGAGCTAACATTTTTTTGCTTACAGTGTCCTTTTTGCGACGCGGTCTCCCAATTTGTTCATAAATCTCTTTCTCTTCCAACAGTTGTTTTGGATTTATCACTAAAGCCGATATTCCTTTTAAATTAAATGTTTCTAAAGACAAAGAATCTGCTCTCCACAACCATTCATGCAATCCATTCATAATAATGTTTCCATCTTCTAAACGAAAAATATATCCAATCGTGATTTCTACTTCATCCTTGCGAAAATCAGACTGCCTATCCCGAAATTCTTCTTTAACAGAGACTTTCTCATAACCAGCTGTTTCAAGTTCATCCTCTAACTTTTCTCTGTTTTGTATACATGTTATTAAATCAATATCGTCGTGAAGTCGAGTGATTTTGCCTAGTAAAAAATCAATTGCCCAACCTCCACGTAACCAGAAATTCATATCAAGATTATCAGATATAGAACTAATTTCACTCAATACCTTTAATTGTGATTTACTTTGTTTTTCAATGTTTTGGAAAGTCATCAACTCCCAGTTGAAATAAGCATTTATTAAACATGCTTCTCAAATGCTTTGCTTAACTATTTCAAGCCTGCGGAACCAATCACAATTGTGACAATTCCTTGCAATGGATTGTAAAGCCCCGTGTGCTAAGGATAGATTTAGAATGAGATTATAATTTTGAAAACTTGCACCTCCCTCTTTTTTTAACCCCCCTAAATTACAGAGACTAGTTGCTTTCATTATCAACAAACTTAATAGACTGCATGTGTGTTCTCGCTAAAGTAATCACTTCTTCAATAAATTCCTCCTTCGTTTCTTTGAACCCTAGATTAATCCAGTTTAGAAGAAGTCCATAAAAACCATACGCTGTATAGCGTGTGAAATATGCCATATTTACAGGGATATGATTAACTGTCTCAAAGGTGAATTTTTCCTGATAAATCTTTAAGATAGTCTGGGGAAACCTAGTGTGTAACCCAGGGATTGTATCTTCGTGTTTAATTAGCTCAAAAAAATCTTTGTTTTCATAGATGTAAGAAACAATATTGAAAGAATCTAAGTTAAGGTGCGTGGTAGATACAGTTCGCCCTGGCACAAACAGACTACCTACAGAATCTTCTAAGCCTTGTAGCATGGTGTTCATTAAGTCTCTTGTAAGTTCAAATTTATCTTGATAATGGACATAAAATGTACTTCGATTATACAAAGCATGATCTACGATGTCTTTTACAGAAATAGCTTGATATCCCTTTTCTTTAATTAAAGCAATAAGGGATGTTTTCAAATGTTCTCTTGTTCGATTTTGGCGCTGGGATGGCATTTCAAGTTTGCCGTTCATAAAAAAACCTCCAAAAACAGACACTTTCATCGAAAATGTCTACAGATTAGACACTTTGCAAATGATTAATGATTGGTTAAAAAATGGTAAAGGAATAAAATTAAATTGTAAGCATGAATAAACTATCAATTCTATTATACTGGAGGAATCTATTATGGGTAAACTACAAAATAAAGTAGCAGTAATCACTGGTGGGGCATCTGGTATCGGTGCAGCAACAGCAAAATTATTTGTGTCAGAAGGCGCAAAAGTAGTTCTTGTTGATTTGAATGAGGAAAAAGGAAAAGCATTCGAAGAAGAATTAAAAGCTCAAGGAGCAGAGGCTCTTTTTGTTAAAGCAAATATTACGAGTGAAGAAGAAGTTGCTAAAGTCTTCAAACAAGCTACAAGTATATTCGATAAAGTAGATATCGTATTTAATAATGCAGGAATTGGACGCGTTCACTCATCTCATGATTTGGAGTATAGTGAGTGGAGAAACACAGTTAATGTTGACCTTGACGGTGTATTTTTAGTAGCGCGTGAGGCAATCCGAGGAATGCTTGAAAATGGTGGCGGAACGATTGTCAATACTGCTTCCATGTATGGCTGGGTCGGTTCACCTGGAAGTGCAGCATACAATGCTGCAAAAGGTGGGGTTATTAACTTAACTCGTTCCCTTGCCCTAGAATATGCAGAAAAAGATATTCGCATTAACGCTTTATGTCCTGGATTCATTGATACACCAATCATTCCAGAAGAAAATAAAAAAGAATTATCTTCCATCACACCGATGAAACGACTGGGAAAATCGGAAGAAATGGCGAAAGCGGTGTTGTTCTTAGCAAGTGATGATTCATCATATATGACAGGTAACAGCTTGACTGTTGATGGTGGGTATACTGCACAGTAGCAAAATAGTAAGTTAATCATTGAATCAGCGGGGATATCTTCCTCGCTGATTTTTTTATTACCCGAAAATCTCGCAATTACCTTAACTTACTTGAAGTCACACACAATGTTATTGCTCTTATTTGTTTCAGCTATTCGATTCATATTTTATTCTCAAACAGAAGGACATCTTTCCATTCCCCTCTAATCTTTAATATTATTCAATTAATACAGATCCAACCTCATTTCCTTGAAAGTCAGGGTTTAAGGGGGATGTACTTAATTCAACAATACTCGGACCAACGCTAATATAATATGACAAAAAAAAGCCTCTTTTAAGAGGCCAATAAGTTAATACTTTAGTACTATCTATCACAAAAACTGTGATACTTTTTCTTTTGGCAAGAGCAAATAGCTGTTGTGCGGAACCATGGATGATCAAAATAACTATTTCTTAGAAAGTTGTTATTATCATGGCCATGCTTTTTGTGACACCCACATTTATGACTTTGGTGTTTTTGACAAGAATTGCAATTACACATAATAATTCACCCTCCCTTCTTCCTTACACTATATGAAAATAGATAGAAAAAGATTGGACAGGTTTCATAGTTAATAATACATTTTGACATCTACTAAACCATTATTAAATTGAAGCTCGAAAAAATAAACTATTGTTTCACGGCAACAGCCATTCCAATCATATAAACTTCGAATACAATACCTTATAAACCGTAAGGGAGAGAAATTAATTATGTGGAGAAAAGTAGACAAACGAAGACTTGTTAATCAGGATGAGTATACTTCAAAAGCTAAAGAAAATGTTAATTCCGAAATTGAAAACTATGTAGAGAATGAGAATGATAACAAGTCAAAAGACAAAAAAGAGATTAAACGCAAATAATAAAAGGTAGAACCTCTCGATAACACACTTTAAGTTTACACCTCAAAGTGTTGGATTATCATTTTCAAGAGACAATTATTACACTGATACCGTATCAATCGAGTCTAGGTACACGCAATATAGTAGAATGATTATTTAGAAGAGCGGGAATAAGAATGTGTGGATTGATAGTATTGGAATGTTAAATTTAACTAAATAAAAAACAATTCGAGATATACACAGAGAGTGAGGTAATTTATAAATCCTCATTCTCTGTTATAACAATTATATCTAATTCTTCCCCTATCACCTCATTCACAGTTGTAGCGATAAGGCTTATAAAGTGATCTTTTAGCCAATCCCTCTGAAATACATTCACACAGTAAATGGTGAGTGTTTTTTCTGTAAAGCTCGCTTTGGTGTGTGCAAACCAAGCTTCATAGGAACCAGAGGAGATATTACTAGATATTAATTCTAATATTTTTCCCCATCTATGATCATCTTCTATTTTATTTTCTTCAATATCGTCATATGTAGGAGAAACTAAGATAGTAAGCCCTGCTTCCACATAATCCCACATTTTCACCCAAGGATACGTTCCTTCAGGTAAAATAAAGGTTCTTTCTTCTAATGGCTTTATTGGCTTACTATCAGCAACAGTACCATGAGAAAAGGTAGCAGCATGTATTTTCACTATTCTATTCGTATCGTTAAAATACTTAAACTTCACTATCTATTCCTCCTACTCCATTTGTTTAATGTATATTTTTATATAAAAAAACGCTAATCCATTGATATATATCGGATTAACGTTCCTTTCAAGTAGTGATTCCGATTGGGCTCGAACCAACGACCTCTACCCTGTCAAGGTAGCGCTCTCCCAGCTGAGCTACGGAATCGTGTATTTGCAGTAAATCTACTATATAAAATATCTTTATATCTGTCAATACTAAGAATAGCGCAGCATGATAGTTTTCGCGTGACCATGAGCCGATATTTTAAGAGTTTCCAAATAATAGTACAGATACTTAAAGGATTTCCCTTCCTTCACAGAGAATGGTAATAATATACCAATTATAAAATGAAGGAGTACTACATATGTCAAATAACAAGAAAGAAACTTTTCAAGAAATAAATGCTGAGCGCCTAAATATTATTGACAGCGCGGGGAAAGTGAAATTGTCGCTTTTCAACCAAGATAACATTCCACCAGTTCTTATGGATGGAGAAGATATTCTTCCCGGGCACAGACAAAAAGATCCTATATCGGGCATAATGTTTTACAACCAAAACGAAGATGAATGTGGCGGATTGATTTACGGAAATGGTAAAGATGAGAATGGTAACGAAACGGTTTCTGCCTCTCTAACCTTTGATCAATATAAACAAGACCAAGTAGTACAAATGAGGTATGTCGAAGAGAACGAAGAAAGACATTATGGATTTTCTATCTTTGATCGCCCATCAACCCCACTCTCCGAACAAATTAAGGAGTCAGAAAGAATTCGAAAAAGTGATAAGAGTATAGTAGATCAACAAGAAAAGTTGGCGGAATTATTTAAAGGAAATGTTGAGCGAGCTTTCATGGGGAAAAACAAAGATGGAGAGATGACAGTCCATCTTAATGATAAAAAGGGAAATCAAAGAATTCGTATGGTTATAGACGAGAACGATGTACCAAAAATGGAGTTCTTAAACGCCCAAGGAGAGGTGACTTACAAACTCCCTCCTGAATAATGAAAAACAGGACAGCATCTCCTCGCTGTCCTGCTATTAACAATACTACTGCTGGGAAAGCTGACTTTTGATTTGCTGTACTACTTGTGGGTTTGCTGGTGCTGCTGGTTGGTAGTACCCTTTTTGGCTTGCATAATTATATAAGTTACGTTGGCGCTGCTCGTCCTGATTACGCAGTTGAATTAGTGTTTGACGCAATTGCTCATTGTCTGACTCACTAATATAGCTTGCATATCCTGTTAAACTTGCATTTAACCCTGCAAGATAGTCATTCACGATATCCTTTTCTGAAAGCATGTAAAATTCCTCCCTATCCTAAAAATGTCATAAGCTTTTGTTGTGCTGCTTTAGCATCTTGTGCATCTTTTTGCAGTATGGAAACAAGTTGCGGATCTGTGCAATTTTGGGCATAAGCCTCAAGCTTATTTGCAATCATGCCATGTCCACCAATAATGTGACGAAGGTTTTCCAATTCAAGTTCTGTTAAGCCATTATTCATTACGATTACCCCTTCCTGAGAAATACACATCTATTTTTCCCAGAGGAAAATGCACTATGCATACAAAGTCCCCAACTCTTTTTTATTTCGAAACACGAATTAAATGAGTGGATAAAAACATACTTTCCTATTATAATAGGAAGAATATTGGATTATTTAATGACAGGTGGAGAGTCAACATGAGAACAGTCTTTTCTTTTATTAAACCGTATAAGCTGGCAGCCGTTGCAGCGTTATTGCTAATGCTTGTGGAATTGGCTGCTGAATTGCTGTTACCTCTATTTCTAGGAAAAATGATTAATGACGGGGTGGTTAATCAGGATATTGATAATATTGTGATGTGGGGCAGTATTATGATCGGTCTATCCTTAATCGGTTTCATTAGCGGAATTATTAACTCCTTTTATTCCTCCCATGTCAGCTGGGGATTTGCCCATGACATAAGGGAAAGATTATTTGCTAAAATACAGGAATTTTCGTTTGCTAATTTAAACAAGTACCCCACTTCCGGACTTGTCACACGATTTACTAATGATGTGCGGCAGGTACAGAACACTGTATTTATGATTTTACGCATCATTTCAAAAGCACCTCTAATTGTCATTGGTGGTGTAACACTGGCATTTATCGTGGATGCGAAGTTATCCCTTGTTTTCCTTATTACGGTTCCGTTACTAATTGGATTTATTTTATGGATACTGAAGATTGCGAGCGGGCTGTTCGATAAAGTACAGAAAAGCGTCGACAAAGTAAACCTGGTCATGCAAGAAAATTTAGCTGGCATGCGGTTAATTAAGGCATTTTTCCGGAGAAAACATGAAGAAAATCGCTTCACTACAGCAAACAAAGAACTTGCTGATCGTACACGTTTTACTTTTCGATTTGTGGAGTCTTCCATGCCAGTATTGTTATTTGTAATGAATTTAAGCCTCATTTTCATTATTTGGTTTGGAAACGCTCAGGCCATAGCTGGGGATACTTCTGTCGGAAATGTCGTTGCAATTGTTAATTACGCGCTTCGTGTCTCAATGGCCATTTCTATGTTTACCTTTATTATCATGGCATTTTCTAGGATGAAGGCATCTGCTGAACGTCTAAGTGAGGTATTAAATTTGGAAGTGGATTTGAAGGATTCTGAGACGGTAAACCATGGTGTCCATGTAAATAAAGGCTCTGTTGCATTTCAAGATGTCTCCTTTGCATACCCTGAGGCGGAAGAAACGGTTGTAAAGCAAATGACTTTTGAGGTTGCTGCAGGGGAGAAACTCGCTGTTATAGGTTCTACCGGAGCAGGAAAAACCTCTTTATTCCAGCTTATCCCAAGGCTCTATGACCCAACAAGCGGAACAGTCCTTGTGGATGACAAGCAGCTCACCGATTATTCGCTTGATGAACTGCGCGGAAGCATTGGTTATGTGCCGCAAAGTCCACTTTTATTTACAGGATCGGTGAAAGACAATATTGCTTGGGGAAAAGATCAGGCTACGACTGAAGAAATCGTGCAGGCAGCAAAGGATGCTCAAATTCACGACACCATCATGGGTCTGGATGATCAGTATGAGACCCGCGTTGGTCAAAAAGGTGTCAATCTTTCAGGGGGTCAGAAGCAACGGATTTCGATTGCTCGTGCATTAATTCGTAAACCAAAAATATTAATGCTTGATGACAGTACAAGTGCGTTAGATTTAACAACAGAATCTCGTTTACTTGATGCAATCGATACGTACCAATGCACCATGTTAATCATTACCCAAAAGATTTCTACTGCTATGCGTGCTGACCGAATATTGTTAATGGATGAAGGCAAGTTACTTGCTACCGGAACACATAAAGAGCTGCTCGCAAACTCTGAACTATATCAAAAAATTGTGGAATCCCAATTTGGAAAGGAGTATGCATATGCGAAATAATTCATTAAAGCAGCCTTTTCAATATGAAAAAATCCCTGTAGATACTATAAAGGAAGATAAAGCAAGGAAAGCGAAGGACGCCCGTGGGACGCTTAAACGGATTTGGTCTTACCTCGCTAGGGAAAAGTTTAAGCTTTTTCTAGTGATATTGATGGTTGTTGCCAGCGCTGGGCTCAGCCTACTTGGCCCTTATATGATCGGAATGGCAGTTGACGATTTTATTGTTACAAAAGAAAGTGCAGGACTTGCCACTTTGTTAATCTGGCTCGCTATTATATTTCTGTTCCACTCCCTATCCATTTTTCTACAAAACTTTTGGATGGTAGATATCGCGCAGAACACCGTTTATTCGTTGCGTTCCGATTTATTTTACCAATTTCATCGCCTGCCTATATCCTATTTTGATAAAAGGCAGCATGGTGAATTAATGAGTCGTGTTACCAATGATATTGATAATGTTAACAATACACTGAATCAGTCGGTCATCCAGATTTTTTCAAGTGTGTTAACCCTATTTGGAACTGTTGGCGTAATGCTTTATTTAAGTCCATTATTAACGTTAGTGACCATGTCGATTATCCCTGCGATGTTTTTCAGCATTCGCTGGATCACAAGAAGAACAGGACCACTCTATAAATTACAACAAAAAAACCTAGGTGAAGTGAATGGTTATGTAGAGGAAATCGTTTCGGGACAGCATATTGTAAAAAGCTTCTCTCAAGAAGAACGCGTCATCAAAGAATTTGAAGAGCGTAATCAGAAACTAAATCATTCTGGGTTCTGGGCATTAACCATTGCCGGCTTTATTCCAAAGGTAATGAATTCACTTAATGCCTTGAGTATGGCACTTATTGCCCTTGTTGGAGGAATACTTGCAATTAATGGTTTTATAACTGTTGGGATCATTGTTATTTTCACAGAATATGCAAGGCAGTTTACCAGGCCTTTAAATGAATTATCCAATCAGTTTAATATTCTGCTATCCGCCATCGCTGGAGCAGAACGAGTTTTTCAAGTTATAGACGAGAAACAAGAGGAAAGCGATGAAAAAAGTGCAATAAAGCTATCAGACACGGAAGGAAAGATTGTGTTTGATCATGTTTCTTTCGGTTACGAAGACAGTAAAATTCTAAATGATATTAGCTTTGAAGCTGCGCCTGGTGAAACAGTTGCCCTCGTTGGGCATACCGGTGCTGGTAAGACGACTATCGTCAATTTAATTTCCCGCTTCTATAATTATGATGAAGGCGAAATTCGGCTCGATGGAAATGCATTAAAAGATATCCAGCGTTCTAGTCTACGCCAACATATGGGCTTTGTCTTACAAGATTCCTTCCTCTTCCATGCTACCATTAAGGAAAACATCCGCTATGGGCGTCTTGAAGCAACGGATGAGGAAGTAGTGCAAGCTGCAAAGGATGCGAATGCACATGAATTCATTGAAAAATTGCCTGATGGCTATGATACGATGCTCGACCAAGTTGGTAGTGGAATTAGCCAAGGGCAAAAACAATTGCTCACCATCGCCCGAGCATTGCTTGCAGAACCATCCATTCTGATACTGGATGAAGCGACAAGTAATATCGACACCATCACAGAATTAAAAATTCAAGAGGCTCTTAAACGATTGATGGAAGGCAGAACGAGCTTTGTTATTGCTCATCGTTTAAACACCATTCAAGAAGCGGACAAAATCATTATGCTTGAACATGGGGAAATTCTTGAGCAAGGCAGCCACGAATCTTTACTTGAGCTTGAAGGAAGTTATTACAATCTGTATAAAGGTCAATTACTCGAGAAGGCAAACTGAACCTTTTATAATACGAACCCATTAGTTTACAATAAGAAATAGTAGGGAATCAGAAACCGAAATGTTCGAGTATGACTTCCTTAAAGAGAAAAGCATCTGACTTTTAAATATTGGGGGGGTTAAATTGGGAAGAAAAGGCTCCATGACAGAAAAGCAAGTGGAAAGCAGCTATTTAAATGAAACGATGATTTTAAAACTTTATCAGCCAGAATCATTCTCACCATTATACAAATATAATATCTGTATCATGCAGGATGGAAATGATTATTACCAAATGGGACGGATTGCTACCCTTAGTGATCGTCTTCATGATTTTCATGAAATAAGTAATACCATTTTTGTGGGAATCCATTATAAGGACAAATATGATCGCAGAGAAAAATATCACCCAACCGGGGAACAGAATAAGGCATATATTAAATTTTTGGTTCATGAAGTCGTTCCCCTGCTCGATGATCTGCTTCCGACGTATCATATGGGACAATCACGAGCACTTATGGGAGATTCATTAGCAGGTACACTTGCCCTCATGACCGCATTAAAATATCCGCATACATTTGGTAAAGTTGTTATGCAGTCACCCTATGTAGACGAAACTGTCTTGAAGGCCGTTGAGGAAGCCACATCTATTCATGGTATTGACGTGTATCATACGATTGGCACAGCGGAAACGGCAGTTAATACAACGGATGGGCAAACTCTTGACTTTATCGAACCAAATCGAAAGTTACATGACCTATTAACAGCAAAAGGGCTTAGCTATGTTTATCATGAGCTAGAAGATGGAGAGCATACTTGGAAATACTGGCAACAGGATATGAAACGTTTACTTACTACTATGTTCGTATAACAATAAACGATTTTGCTGAAAACTTTAAAAATAATTACCGTGTTCTTTTTAATTTTGTTATAATATTAGGTACACTTAGCTGGTTCTTAAAGATATAGTCGTCAAAATATTAGAGGAGGTTTTCATAATGAAATATGGAATAGCTATTTTTCCATCAAAAGCAGTACAAGATGAAGCAAATTCATACCGAAAGCGTTATGACCCACATTATGCATTAATTCCACCGCATATTACGCTTAAGGAAGCCTTTGAAGCAGACATTGAGACTGTTAATGAATTCGTATCCGAGCTGAAACATATAGCGAACGACACGGAACCATTTACCTTAAACATTCAAAAAGTAAGTACATTTTCACCTGTAACCAATACAATTTATTTAAAAGTTGAACCAAAGCAAGAGCTGATCGACTTATTTGAAAAAATTAACCGTGGCAATTTTCCTGGTAATCAAGAATACGCATTTGTACCCCACATCACGATTGCCCAGAAGTTATCCAGTGAGGAATACTCTGATGTATACGGTAGTTTAAAAATGAAGAATTTTGAGTTAGAGGATAAAGTTGATCGCTTCCAGCTCCTTTATCAACTGGAGAATGGATCATGGACAGTGCATGACTCCTTTGTGTTCGGAAAGGAAAAAGTTTGAACATAATAATCGTAGAAACAGACAAACAGCTAAGAGATGCCTATGATGTTCGCATGGATGTTTTCGTTAAAGAGCAAAAGGTATCACCAGAGGAAGAACTTGATGAACATGATGAAACAGCAACACATCTTGTAGGTTATGAAAGTGACGAAGCAATCGCAGCTAGTCGACTTCGCTTTGTTGAGGAATATGGCAAATTAGAACGAATTTGCATACTAAAAGAGCACCGTGGCAAAGCATACGGTTCGCAAATGATCTCTGCCATGGAAGACATCATATTATCCAATGGCTATAAAAAGGCAAAACTAAATGCACAAACCCAAGCGCTCCCCTTTTATGAGCGCCTGGGGTACAAAACGATTTCTGGCGAGTTTATGGATGCAGGCATTCCCCATGTTACAATGGTTAAAGATTTGTGAAGCACCTCCTTGTGAGGTGTTTTTTTGTTGTTTGCCCATTTTTGTTAGGGATGAAATTTGCCCATTTGGAAATGCTAAAGGCTAAATGCCTATAGGGAGGGCAGCTCCAGTGAATGATTATCTAACGATGTTATATGAAACATTGTTTGGCTTTGCAGCTCTGTTCATACTTACAAAAATCTTAGGAAAGACTCAAATTAACCAGCTAACACCATTTGATTTTATTTCAGCATTAATTCTCGGGGAGTTGGTTGGAAATGCCTTGTTTGATAAAGAAGCTGGTATTCCAGAAATAGCCTTTGTAATTGCTCTATGGGGTGGATTGTTATACCTAACTGAGATTACTACCCAAAAATGGAAAAAAACACGCGCTTTTATGGAAGGCAGTCCAGACATTGTGATATACAAAGGCAAACTTATACGAGATACGATGAAAAAGGCTAAACTTGACATTAACCAGCTTCAACATTTGTTACGTGATAAAGATGTGTTTTCTATTCAAGATGTTGAGTATGCCATATTAGAAACAAACGGAAAGGTCTCTGTATTAAAAAAAGCTGCCTATCAAACTCCGAATAAACAGGATTTGAAAGTAGCGACACAAGAGGTTCACCTCGCCACTACACTTATTAACGATGGAGAAATTATCTATGATAATTTAAAAGAGAAGAATCTCACCGAGGAATGGTTGTTGGAACAAGTGCTAAGACAAGACTATTCTAGCCCATCCGAAGTCTTTTACGCAGAGTATATAAAGGGTAAAGAACTTTACCTCCTCCCTTTTACGAACCGTAATCACAAGCGATTCAAATAGCAGCTCACATTAGGTGCGCTGCTTTTTAATGTGTCTATCAAGAGAACTAAACACCTGCGTTAAAGTGCTTTCCTCTACCGGTCATTTCACCGAAAAACTTATTGGCAGGCAAATCTTGTCTCTTAGAAGATTGCTGCACTGGACCATTTAGCCTTTCATATTCCTTTTCAATACGCTGATGCTGTTCCTGCAAAATAACTTTAAAAGGTCCCTCAATGAATTGTGGATTTCGCTTTGTTTCCACAATCCTGTTTTGGTATTCATGATACTGGTAATGTGGAATTGGAAGAATGTATCCCATATAAGCGCCTCCATTTTAACAAGATATATTTCGGATCAAGTAAACGAACGCTAAAAGCCCGATTCGCACAACTAACAATCAGTGGGGAAAGAATGAAAACTCCCACTGATTGAAGTTTCACTTTATATATACCCTTTTTTCTAAATAGTATTCCTACCATTTATCCATTTCTTTCTCCATTTCTTTCATAAAACTTTCTATATCCCTGATGTTATTTAAATAATCCTCTTCCCATGCCTCTGCTTCATTATGAAACGTATTAAACCTTTTTTCTGGTAACTGGAGCCATTTCTCATTTTTATCAAGATGCTTTTCTAAATCGTGCACATGCTGAAGCCACTTTGGTTCCGACGCTTTCAATACTTTCTCCCTCCCATTTCCTCAAAATAAAAAGCAGCTACAAGATAGCTGCCAACTTCTTTTAAAACCAAGCGAAAGGATCTCTTCTTTCATCTTTATCATCATACTCATCATTCAAGTCTTTCTTATCTTCATGACGATCCTCTACATCAGCTTCTTCTTCCGGCTTTCTTCCTCCTAAAAAAGGATTTCGGTGATGGGATCGAGATGGTTCAATATATACATTATCTGCCTTTATAACGAGGTCTCTAACATGAATAACCTGTTTTCTCTCAGACACTAGCTTCAACTCCTTCATCATGTAAGTTCGTTATTAGTCTATGTCAAAAGTTTAGGCTGGTGTGGACATTCGCCCTTTTATAAGGATAAATATCTCAAATATTTAGGATGGATGCCCACACCTTCTATGCGAAAACACATACTCTAGTAAAGACAAATGAGTCAATTTCATTTTGAAGGGAGTAATAATTCATGGGTTGTGGAAAAGATTTTGAAACAGGAAACTGTGTTTGCGATATTCTTAGTGAAATAGTAGAGGCACAGAATGATGTCATTGAAAATTGTTGTGACACCAGTTGCGAGCAGTCTATTACGGATTTACTGGGGGAAACAGATCACGGAAACGGCTTAGATACAGTTCCAGTAATCCTTTATTGTAAAGGGGACTGCAAACCATTCCAAGCATACGGTGCGCACCCAAGCAACATCGGCTACGTTGTAGGTAGCTTCTATTTCCGTGTGAAAAAGATTACGGATGATTGTTGTGCAGTTTTAGAACTATTAAGAGATCCTGGTGATGAAAATCCATGTCCGAAAAATCCAGTAGAGCAAGAAACAAAGCCACTACGCGCAACTGGTATTTGCATGACTGTAGATCTT
This sequence comes from Oceanobacillus manasiensis, assembly GCF_000724085.1. GTDB lineage: Bacteria > Bacillota > Bacilli > Bacillales > Amphibacillaceae > Oceanobacillus_B > Oceanobacillus_B manasiensis. The sequence goes on along the minus strand of NZ_CCDL010000003.1, from coordinate 472,604 downwards.
AACTGCTTCTGCCACGTAACATGTCTTCCAGCAATTAATGCGATCAACTAAGAAAAGAAAAGGCTCGAGGATAACTCCTCGGCCTTTTTAAAATCCTAATAACTTAATATGTTTAATGTCATCCAGCTTAATCTTTGTACTCTGTTTTCTATTCCCCACTCTAATATACACATAGTTATCCTCTGACCCTGTAATGACGCCTCTATATGCTCTGTCTTCTGTCCTTATTTCACAACGCATTTGTGGTGCATAGCTGGGAGTATCCACGAAATATGCCACCTTCTCTTCAATTGTCATATCCTTAAACTTAGGCCGTTCCTTTTTAACGCTTTCTGTAAGTGGTTTCTCAGATTCTTCAGTTATCTCAGGTACTTCCTCGTCTTCTTCTTTAATCTCCTCTTTTTCTTCCATTACATTCTTTTCTTGCTGTAATGCCTGTTCTTCTAGAAAACTACGGCGCTTAGTATGAGTACGGACTGGGCCCAGCGGTTCATCATGTTTTTGGTATACAGGATCTGACTCTTGTTCTAAGTTTTGCTTCTTTTTTGAGTTTGTATAAGAAGTATGTTGCATAGGTGCTTTTGGGTTATTTTCCTTTGGTTGGTGAATATAAAGCAAGGGGTCTTTCGCAAATCTCTTTTTTGCCATTAAAGATCACTCCTTCCTTTCCCATTATATGAACCCATTTTTATAAATGTGTGGAAGAATTTAAATCACGTATTAATAGGATGATGAAATCGCGAAAGATCTTTAACAATAAAAAAAGCCGGAAACTAAATGAATCCTAAAATTAGAGTTCAACTAATCAACCGGCGAAGTTATTATTTATAATTTGCGATGTAGGTGTGGAAAAGATTATGACTTCTTGATACGGGTTCCCGTTAAACATTTTCTAATTTAACGGTTATGCTTTTAAGCAGAAAACCAAAGTTGATACCCCTGATTAATCAAGAATGGTACCTTTGTCATGTTTTGTCATAGTTTATGCTTATTTAAATTAAAAACCCCATAAAAGCTGTTGCCATTCCAAAGTAAATTAGAATAGATATAATATCATTAACTGTTGTTATAAATGGTCCTGAAGCTACTGCTGGATCAATATTAAAACGATCCATAACGATAGGTACGAGGGAGCCGGCAAGCGTTGCTACGATCAATGTTGCTAGGATAGAAATCCCGACAAGCATACCAAGGAAGATATCCCCCTTCCAAAGATAAATAACAAGTGTAATAACAACCCCGCATACTGCACCGGTAATTAACCCTGTCCCCGCTTCACGTAAAATTAATTTGGTTTTCTTTTGCTTACCGAATTCGCCAGTGGCTAGTCCTCTAACCGCTACGGCCAATGCCTGAGTCCCAGTATTACCAGCCATTCCACCAATTAATGGTATGAAGATAGCTAGAACGGCAACTTGATCAAGCGTTTCCTCAAATCTGCCAATAAGGCTAGCAGTAAACAAACCCAAAAATAGTAAGATAACCAGCCATGGAAGCCTTTTACGAGCCGAAACAAAGGCGTTATCCGCAGTGCGTGTTGCTTCTGTTACACCAGCAAGTCGGGAATAATCCTCACTAGCTTCTTTTTCCATAACATCCAAGATATCATCTACCGTAATTATACCGAGCAAGTGATCTTGAAAGTCTACTACTGGAACTGCAAGAAAATCATAGTCCCGAATCATTTGTGCGACTTCCTCTTGATCCTTTGCAACCGAAACAGCAACAATTTTCTCATTCATCAACTCTTCGACTAATGTTTCTTCTGAAGCAACAATTAAGTCCCTAAGTGAGAGAACACCTACTAATCGCTTTTCTTCGTCTATAACATATAAGTAATAAATTGTTTCCGCATCGGGTGCTTCTTCTTTCAATAATTGCATGGTCTGTCTAGCAGTATAATGTTTGTAAGTGGAGACAAATTCTGTCGTCATAATACTACCAGCTGTTTTTTCTTCATAATGTAGCAAATGTTTAATCTCGTCTGCAGCTTCTTTATCCATTATTGTCAGAAGACTAGCGACTTGATCCTTATCCAGCTCGTTTAATATATCAACTGCATTATCAGCAGACATTTTAGAGAGCATCATAGAAGACATTCTCGGATCCATTTCTGCCACAATAAAAGTGGTATCCTCTAGTTCAACATTTTCTATTACGTCTCCTAGTTCTTCTGGTGATAAGTACGTATAGATTTGCTGGCGATACTCTTTTTCTTGATCCATAAAAAATTTCGCTTGATCGTAGGGATGCATATCTAAAAATTCATTTCGGAATTCATCTATTACTTCATGCTCGAGTGCATGTTTTAGTTTATTCCAATGTGCTTCATATTGTACTTGGTAATCTTCATCATAACGATTATTGGATTCCATGATAGTTCATTCCTTCCGTATGAAGAAGCTATTTTACTTTCAAAACAAATCTTCTTCTATTTTGCGTTAAGTAAATACTTCATTTGGTGGGAGGGCATCTCCCATCAAATATTATTTAAACGAGTTGGACCTTTACTGGCAGTTGTTCCACGCTGACCATTCTTACCAATCGAAGACTTGAAGTGGGTACTTACTGCCAGCTTAGACGTGGTAAAAAGTCTCCTATTAAATTCCCTTATAAATAAGCATCAAAACAATTTGGATTTATACTAGAAAATGGATATAATAAATGTCAATTACAGTTTCCCCATGACACAGGGACGCGATTTATGATAATGCAATTGTGAAAGGAAAGCAAGAAAAAGAAGGGGGATTAAAATGGAAAAAGTCGATATAATTGGCGACGTGCATGGCTGCTTTGAGGAATTACATGAAGTGCTTGCAAAGCTAGGCTATCTAAAAGATAAAGAATATAACCATCCAGATGGAAGGATTTTAGTTTTTGTTGGCGATATTACAGATCGTGGGCCTGAGTCTTTAAAAGTTATTGAACTTGTCTACTATCTTGTTATGATAGTAAAAAAGGCTTGCTACGTGCCCGGAAATCATTGTAACAAGCTTTACCGCTTTTTCCTTGGGAACAAGGTCCAACAGCGTCACGGTTTAGAAACAACGGTTGCAGAATATGAACAGCTCCCTAAAGATAAACGAGCAGAGATTAAACAACAATTTATTACACTTTATGAACAAGCGCCTCTTTATTTACAAATTCCTGAAGTCAACGCCATTGTGGCACATGCCGGTATTAAAGAGTCACTTATTGGAAGAACGGATAAACAGGTGAAAACCTTTGTACTTTATGGAGATATTACTGGTGATGTTATGGAAGATGGCCGCCCCGTAAGGAAGGACTGGGCAAAAGAATACAATGGTAAAGAATGGATCGTCTATGGACATACACCTGTCTTGTCGCCCAGAATTGTTCATAACACGATAAATATTGATACAGGTTGTGTTTTTGGCAATGAACTAAGCGCCTTTCGTTTACCAGAAAAAGATATTATCTCAGTTCCATCAAAACAGCCGCTTATCGAGGAAAAATTTAGTCACTTTGAAGATTAATGTTTCTTGGTAAATCTATTTAGATGATGCTCCGCTAAAAAGTAGCTGTTTCATGTCTTGTGGTAAATCCTGTTGAAAATGCATTTCCTTTTCCGTTATTGGGTGCTTAAAAGTCAATGCACAACAATGTAATGCTTGTCTTCCTATCCATTTGTCACTTCCTCCGTATAGGGTATCCCCAACTAGGGGATGACCAACATAACTGAAATGTACACGAATTTGGTGGGTGCGACCTGTTTCCAATTGAATGGATACAAGAGAATAGTGAGTGAACTCCTTTTCCGTTTCATAGTGCGTGATGGCCTTCTTCCCATCCTCCCTAACAATACGCTCAATTATGGAACCTGCTTTTCGCTCGATTGGTGCATTAATTATGCCTTGTTTAACTGAAGGGACCCCTTCTACCACTGCTTGATATTGACGTTTGACCATACCACTCTTTTGAAATGCTGATAATCGCGAGTGACTGTAACTATTTTTTGCAACGAGCATAAGTCCAGAGGTGTCCCTATCCAAACGGGTTACTATGTGAACTGTATTACTGACATCTTGATTCTTGTAATGACCAAGCAGAGCATTGGCCACAGTTCCTGTAGGTTGCATTAAGGAGGGGATGGAAAGCATACCAGCAGCCTTATTTAATACAAGTACAACATCATCCTCGTACACAATCGATAACGGTGTATCCTCTGGTTCCATGTAGGCACCGATTTTTTCCGGAGGAAACTCCACTACTAGTTTGTCCCCTTCTTTTAATTCGTATCTCACATTCTGATTCGTCCCATTTACTAGGATACTTCCACCATTAAACTTAATTGATTTTATCATACGCCTAGAAAAACCATGTTCCCGTTGTAAATACGTACGAATAAGTAATCCCTCATGTATCTTCCTAATGATCCACTCCATTTATTGTTTCTCCTTCACACCAAAAATTCTTCTTTTTCAACTTTCCCTTATTTTTCATAATACTTCCATCTATTTTTAAAGAGCATTTTCACTTTTATATTTCGAACACTTATCCCTCTACTACCATATTTACCTTTTAGCTATTTTCTTCCGCGACAAAGGAATCCCGCACCCTGTTCCAGAATGGAAATTGGCGAAATCTAGCAAAACGAATACGTTCATCCGCTACGCGACATTGTATAGACTCCACATTTGTATAGTTTGTCGTAAAATGATCAATCGCAATTAAAAAGCTACGATCAACAGTTGGTCTTAATAGGCATGGATGATGCTTTGGCAAAATTAATGGTGATCCAATGGTACGGAACACCCGATTGTTGATTGATGCCATTTCTGTTAGTTGAATCGCATCAATTGATGGATGGATTATTGCTCCCCCGAGCGCTTTATTGTAAGCAGTGCTTCCAGATGGGGTTGAAATACAAAGCCCGTCTCCACGGAATGTTTCAAAGCGTTCACCCTTTATCTCCACATCAAATACAACGGATCCATCAGCTGTCTTAATTGTCGCCTCATTCAATGCAAGAAAACGATCTTTGCTTTCACCTGTTTTAGAGCTTATCGTAACCTCTAGTAATGGGTATTCCACAATTTGAAACGGTGTTTTAGCAATTTCAATAATTAATTTCTCTACTTCTTCTGGGACCCAGTCCGCATAAAAACCTAAATGGCCAGTATGTATCCCAATAAATGCTGTCTGACTCAATCTGTAAATGTAACGATGAAATGCTTCAAGAAACGTGCCATCTCCTCCTACTGAGATAACCAATTCAGGTTCTTCTTCATCATAATCTAAATCAAAGTCTGTTAAGTACTGTTTCATTGTTGCCTTAAGTTTATTAGAACGGTCATCACCCTTCGATACGATAACAAATTTCATGGATCCAGTCCTCCTTAGTAATAAGTTCTATTATTTGCTGTGAAACATGCGCTGGGCTTCTTGTACTTCATTTTTAATTTTAGACATTTCTTCATCTAACTTAAATGCCGCCTCAGCAGCTCTTTGTAGGCGTTCTTTAACATCTGTTGGTATTCTTCCTTTATACTTATAATTTAAAGAATGTTCATTTGTTGCCCAGAAATTCATAGCTAACGTTCTTATTTGAATTTCTGCTAATAGTATTTTCCTACCATCAATTGTTTCCACAGGGTATTCAATAATTAGATGATAGGATCTATACCCACTATCTTTTTTCTCTGAGACATAATCTTTTTCTTCCATTATAGAAAAATCATTGCGACTACGTATCATATCTACAATGGTATAAATATCATCAACAAACTGACATACAACCCGAACTCCTGCAATATCCTGTATTTTTTGTTCAATATCTGTCATGTTAATCTGTCTTTTTTCCGATTTTTCCAAAATGCTCGCAACAGGCTTTACTCTACCTGTGATAAATTCTATAGGTGAATGCCTAGATTCATATTCAAATTGTTTCCTTATTCCTTTTAGCTTTACTTTTAATTCCTCTACTACCTGTGCATAAGGTGCAAGTAACGCTCCCCAGTTCACATTTACCACCACCTGATTTTCTTCTAAAACGACGTCTAAAAGCCTTTCGGCTCTAAGCACGAGTCGTTAGGATATAATTCCCATCTTATTGTAACATAATCTAATGCAATGGCTAATCTTTGCATATTTGCTTCACATTAGCCATAATCAATACTAACCAATTTAAAAAATGGAGAGAATAATGTGGCACAAGAAATTGAAATTGAATATAAAAATATACTAACAAAAAAGGAGTTTGAGTTACTACTAACTACGCTTCCTTTTTCAATAGAAGGTAAAACACAAACAAATTACTATTTTGAAACGAAAGAATTTAGCTTGAAATCCCACGGAGCAGCACTAAGAATTAGAGAAAAACAAGGGAATTATCAGCTTACTTTAAAAGAACCAAACGAAACGGGTCTATTAGAAACCCACGACACACTGTCTGAGGTCGAAGTGGATCAGTGGTTGAGTGGAAAACCGATGGCAAAACAACATACACAACATCAACTTGATAAATGGAATATTTCCGTATCCGAGTTAAGCTACTACGGTGCGTTAACAACCATAAGAAGAGAAATTCGCTATAAAAATGTTTTACTTGTTCTTGATTATAGTACGTACAATGGTCAGGTGGACTATGAATTAGAGCTTGAAGCACCAACAGAAGAAGTTGGCGAATCTGTTTTTCAGTCACTTTTAAAAGAGTTTGCAATCCCAGAGCGAAAAACGCCTAATAAAATCCAGCGATTTTTTCAATCATTGAGCAAGGATTAGTAGCGAAAAGTGAAACTTCAATCGGTGGACAGAATCAGACCTCTGGTTGCTATTGGCTCCCACTTTACTAATCCTTCAGTGGACCCTTGAAGTAGGGGCTTACAGCCGGTAAAGATATAAAGCTACGTTACAATCAGATCATTTGCTCACAATACCTTACGTTGCTACAATATATACAAACTTAATTCAAAAGCAAATACATCTTTACTGGGATGGTTAAAGAGCTTTTATAATAACGAGGGGAATTTATGATGAGAGAGTTTGGAACAATATATGAGGCAATCGGTGGTTATGAAACGGTTGAACGACTCGTCAATGCTTTTTATAAACGGGTAGCTCTAAACACGGAACTTATTCCTATATTCCCAGAAGATCTAACCGAAACAGCAAGAAAACAGACGCTATTTCTAACCCAGTTTTTTGGTGGACCTTCATTATATTTGGAAGAACGTGGGCACCCTATGCTAAGAAGAAGGCACTTACCCTTTAAAATCACACCAACAAGACGAGATGCTTGGTTGAAATGCATGGCTGAAGCAATAGTAGAAGCAGAAATAGAGGAGCCCTATCGTACAGCAATTTATGAAAAATTAACAATGACTGCAAACCATATGATGAACACACCAGAATAACAGAAAGGAGAATCGATGTGAGCTGGAATCAAACAGAGCTAAGCTCAACACATGCCAACACATCGGGAAATTACAGCTTTTTTGATGTTCTGCAAAAACCTATAGAGATGTATATTTTCGTTGACCCTCTGTGTCCAGAATGTTGGGCACTGGAGCCCTATATTAAAAAACTTTCTATTGAATATGGTCGTTTTTTCACAGTTCGTCCTATTGTAAGTGGCCATATCAATTCTTTAAATAGAGATCAATTTGATAAACCGAGACGACTTAAAGATATATGGGAAAAGACTGCAAAACGGACTGGAATGAGCTGTGACGGTGATTTATGGATAGATAATCCGATTACTTCACCCTGGGTGGCTTCCATTGCCATTAAAGCAGCTGAATTGCAAGGAAAAAAAGCCGGAAGACAATTCCTTCGTATCATGCAAGAAGAGGCATTTTTGAATAAGCAAAATATATCGGATGAATCAGTTTTGATGAAATGTGCAGAAAGGGCAAATTTAGATACTGTGGAATTCCAAAATGACTTATACTCGACTTCTGCCAAAAAGGCATTTCAATGTGATCTTAAACTTACTCAGGAAATGGAAGTCGATTACATTCCAACAATTGTTTTCTTTAACCAAATGGTAGAAGAACAAGGTATAAAAGTATCTGGATTATATCCGTATGAGATTTATGTACGCATATTGCAAGAGATTCTAAGAATTCACCCAATTCCTTCTGAGAAACCACCACTAGAAGACTTTCTCGCACATTATAATATTGTGGGAAACAAAGAAATTTCTGTCGTTTATGATTGGAGCTTAGCACAAACAGAGAAAGAAATGAAGAAGTTACAATTAAAGCAAATTGTAGAAAGAATTCCGGTTAAATATGGTTACTTTTGGAAATATATTGGAGATAGATAAGACTTAAGCCTTTTAAAGGCTTATTTTTTTGTATCCTTAGATAATTAAAGTGCAAGAATCAAGAAATGGGCCATTTTATAAATATAGAGGATATACGGGGCAGCGTATATCCTCTATGTTCTCTCTTTGTATAAATAAACAAAGGGGGATGGGAGAAAGTTTCATGATTCAAACAAAGGGGTTTTGTTTGTTCTCATCTTACACATTAACTATAACAAGATTTTTTTAAGGTTTCAATAAGTATGTTCACATTTTCACAGAAGTGTCACACTTCTAAACTACGGTTCAAAAACATAAGCATTATTATATGCAACTAAAATAAAAGTGTGATAGGAGGATCTGTTGTGCAAGGCATATTTCCCCTTTTTTTCCTTATTCTAACACTGTTCGCATTCATATTAAATATTCTTGGTTTAATGAACGTAATCCCCCTTTACCTTACTTTGCCCATCCTATTTGTTTGTATCTACTTAACAGTACATTCGTTTACTCACAAGAATGTTTATCGTGGAATGAGATAAAGTGAAGCCTTCCATCAGTGGGGGTTTTTAATCTCCCCCATTGATCGTTAGTTGAACAAATCGGCATGTTAGCGTCCGGTTACTCCCACTCAAAACTACTGTTTCTCTTCATGTTTTGAAGTGTGAGACTTACGGACGGTTACTTCGGTATAAAAAACCGGATGGTTATGACCATCCGGTTTTGTTGTGTAATTAGAATAACAACTATCCGATCCTAGTGGATCCAACATATTGAAGTTGATCCTAGGCGGGACGTTCTCAGTTTAGCTTTCCAGACCAACTGCTCTCATTCTTTTCTATTGCTGTGAAAGGAGTTGTTCCATTTCATTCAGCTTCTCTTCAAATACATCAAGTGCGTCTAAAATTGGCTGTTTGGATGTCATATCCACTCCCGCTTGTTTTAAGACTTCGATAGGATAATCACTGCTCCCCGCTTTTAAGAAGTTAAGGTAACGATCTACTGCTCCTTCTTCTTTTTCTAAAATTTTGTTAGCAAGTGCAGTAGCAGCAGAATAGCCTGTCGCGTATTGATATACATAATAATTGTAATAGAAATGCGGGATACGTGCCCATTCAAGCCCTATCTCTTCATCCGAGACGACTCCATCTCCAAAGTATTTCTTGTTAAGATCATAATAAAGCTCTGTTAACCTTTCAGCTGTTAATGCTTCTCCATTTTGCATCCGTTCATGAATATCATGTTCAAATTCTGCAAACATCGTTTGACGGAAAACAGTACCACGGAAGCCTTCTAGAAAATGATTTAACAGATAAAGCTTTTCCTTTTCGTCCTCCGTTGTTTTTAATAGATAGTCATTAAGTAGTGCTTCATTACAAGTTGAAGCTACTTCTGCAACAAAGATTGAATAGTTTCCATAACGATAAGGTTGATTCTTTCTTGTATGGTAACTATGCACGGAGTGACCAAGCTCATGTGCAAGTGTAAACATATTGTTCACATTATCCTGCCAATTCAACAGAATGTATGGATTGGTACCATAAGCTCCTGAAGAGTATGCTCCACTGCGCTTCCCTTTATTTTCTTCCACGTCAATCCAGCGGTTTTCATAGCCTTCTTTAACAATATTTAGATATTCTTCGCCAAGTGGCTCTAATCCCTCTAACACGACTTTTTGCGCTTTTCCATACGGAAACTCCATATCGACGTCTTGTACAAGAGGTGTGAACAGGTCGTACATGTGAAGTTCATCTAGCTTCATTACCTTTTTACGAAGTGCAGCATAGCGATGTAATAAAGGTAGTTTCTCGTTTACAGCTTCCACAAGGTTATCATATACCTGTTCAGGAATATTATTATTGTCCAAGGCTGCTTCCCGTGCGGATTTATAATTACGAACTTTCGCATAAAAGTTATCCTTTTTAACATTACCACTTAATGTGGAAGCAAAAGTGTTTTTAAACTCTCCGTATTTCCCATACATGGCTTTAAAAGCTTCTTCTCGAACACGGCGATCCTTCGATTCAAGGAAACTTATATAGCGACCATGAGTTAGTTCCACTTCTTCGCCTGCTTCATTCTTGATTAAAGGGAATGTTAAATCTGCATTGTTAAGCATGCCAAAGGTTTGGGAAGCATTTGACATTGGTTCTGAGGCTTCAGCAAGCAATGCTTCTTCCTTTTGACTTAAGACATGAGGGCGTTGTCTTGTAATTTCATCAAGTGTTTTCTTATAGGCTTGCAAATTTTGATTCTCTTCTAAGAAAGTTTCAATCTTCCCTTCTTCCATAGCTAATATTTCTGGTACGATGAAACTCATCTCACTTGATGCTTGCGTTAATACATTTTCCGCTTTTGCATTTAATCCTTGATACCACGAATTGGTAGTGTCTTCGTCATAACGCATATGCGCATATGTATAAAGTTTACCAAGACGTTGAGATAATTTATCCTGTAACTGTAACATGTTATACAAACTGTCAGCAGAATCAGATAATTTACCTTGGTATTCTGCTATTTGTGGAATATCCTTTTGTAGTTTTGCTAACTCTTCATCCCATGCCTGATCTGTTTCGAAAATATCTTCGAGTTTCCATGTTAAGTTCACTGGGACTTCATTACGTTTAGGTAATTCTTTTGTCGATTTTGCCACTAATATTCCTCCTTTTATCTCTCTAACTAGTTATACAACTAAATAGAGGAGCTTCCTATTATAACCCCACTATGTTTAGTATATCGAATTGAAACGGAAAAATGCTCGTATTTTGCTTAGTGTCTCGAAATTATTTTACCAAATTTATCTTATGAACTGTAAAACTAATTCATTATCGGCCTTGATAGCTTCTTCTAATGAGGAATAAAAGGATATAGGACTAATTTTTTGATATTGTTTTGGATAGATTTCTTGAAAATAACCGAGCCGACAAAGGAGCAGCATATATTCTTCAAAGGGGTTATTGAAATGCTTAATGAGAGGAAAGTTAATTTGAGGATGGGGGGAACGTAGCAATGAAGTTATCCTGGTAAGAGAAAGGGTTCCGCCTATTGGAAAAGGTGCCAGTGCCTCTATTACAAGCTTACCTTGCCACTGCCAAAGTGGTTGTTTTAAAAAGTGCTGTGATGATATTGGCATGTGTATGATAGAGGGAAGACGATCTCTGTGTAAACCTTTTTCATAGAGCCATTTATTCCATCTGTGATCAGAACCGAACTGCCTAATCGGTTTTAATCTAAAACGCAATTTTTCTTTTCGCCATAACTTCCATAAATCGCTTGTCTGTAGGTAGCCAAACCGAAAACACTCTAAGAAATCAATGTCTTGAAGCTTGCGAATTTGCAGCAAGCCATGAACAAAGCCGTTACCTATACTATAGAGGTCCATTATCTTTAAAAATTGGTGGGTGTGTGGACAAAAGAAGTAAATTATTGGGGGAAACCCAGAAGAAAATTGGTGAATAAATAACTGTAAAAAAGAATCCATTTTAAAAAGTTGACTCGACTTTCTTTTCAAGAGCTGCTCTCCCATAATCCAGATCGGAGTAATTCCTGCTTTTTCATACCCTTTATTTCGCTCATATATTATACTTGGCGAAATTCGAGCACACTGGTATTCAATAGCGATTGTTTTACTGCCAATCATTAATAAAATATCTGGGCGCTGCTGAATTTCTGGTAGATAGGCTTCTAAACTCACACTTAGTTGCTGCGAGAGTAACCATTCATACAATAGAAGCTTCCCTTTTTCATGATAGACACCTTCACCACCTTCAGAGGCTGCACAGGAAGAAACGTGGTGATGGGCAAAATGCGGTATCACTTTCGTACCTGCTTTCATTATCACCTTACCGCCACAAACTGGACAAGTAAAAGTTTCTTTACCCATTTTAAGTTTTTTAATTTCAGCAGGCATCATGTTGGCAAGTGTAATAAACTCTCCTTCACTTGTTTTAGCCTGAAGCATTCGATTAATCACCTCCTCTCCACCTCTATTCGACAATGCATCAACAATTCCTCCCATTTAAGAAATTATTTTAACAACATTAGTAAGGAAGAGGAATATGGAAGGAGTTTTTTACGTAAACAAAAAGACACTCCGTTTAAGAGTGTCTATGCTATCACTGGAAAATATTCACGTATTTGAGAGAACGTATTTTCTTCAAAAATAATTTTCCCATATTCTTCAAGTAAATGAATCGTTAGCTCAGAGTCTTTACCAAATTCAAATACCTGACTGATAATATCCTCCTGTGCATTCTCATCTAGTAAGTCTTGTGAGAATTCAAGATATAAATAATAAGCATTATCAAAGTGATATAGCGTTTCTTCCGCACTGCCTTCAAAGTTCTCAAAGTAATGACTTAACTGTATAACATCCTCAAAATCTTTGAATTTAACAATGATCCAAAGATTGGCGGCTTCTAACTCCTCATCGCCCTCTTCTTCTGTTGAGTTGTCGCCTAATTCTTCTGTTTTTCCAAACTTTTCTTCAAGCATGTTTTCAATATTTTTATTAACTGGAAAACTACCAGTTCCACTTTCCTCAGAAAGCTGAACATTTTCACCGTTTTTAGACATATTCGCATTAGTTACGATAATCTCTAGGCCTTTTTCCAATGCTTGAACTTGTATCCATAAGGGACCTTCCACATTGAAACCTTCTTTATAATTTACCTCATCCATCATCTGCCAAAAAAGCTGCTCACTACGCTCACGATTATACCAAATTTCTTCTCTCTCAAAACCACGGTCTTCAATGTCCATATAAGAAATATAAAATTTCACCGTATTCTCATTAATTCTTTCTATTTCCATGGATAGTTCTCTCCCTTCTTAGCATAGTTTAGGTGGAAGAGATCGCTTCACCTTAATCTATATAATTGAACCTTGTATTTCTATTACCCAATATAGCCTGTCTCTAACCATTAGCTAATTAACATATCCCTTATACGGTAGGATTAATTCCTACTGCTATTGTATGATACTACATGCTAATTTGGAAATTAATATGCCTATTTATTATAAATAGTTAGTAACATATTTTAAACTATTAATCCTTATTTGTCACGATGCATTTTTTGACAATTGTATAACGTTTTCAAATAACTCCAATACACAATGAAAAACGCGGAATCATTTACATGAACCGCGTTTTTACTATTCATTTTTATTTTAGTATTAGTTAACCATTCGTTGTGCTTCACGTAACTGGAATGTACGCACTGTTCTAGGTAAGAACCTACGAATTTCATCTTCATTATACCCTACTTGCAGACGTTTTTCATCTAAGATTATCGGTCTTCTCAATAATCCTGGGTTCTTCTGAATTAGATTAAACAAATCCTTCATTGGTAATTGATCAATATTAACGTCCAATTTTTGAAAGACTTTTGACCGTGTTGATATGATCTCATCAGTTCCATCTTCCGTCATGCGTAATATTTCCTTGATTTCGTCCAATGATAATGGCTCGGAAAATATATTACGCTCCGTAAACGGGATATCATGTTCTTCTAAACATGCTTTTGCTTTTCTGCAAGATGTACAACTTGGTGAGGTATAAAGTGTTACCATATAAAACTTCACTCCTCATTCTAATATGGGTTGAATTCATTCATAACATTGAACAACTTATTAAATTAAAATAAGTTTAATTAAACCCTTTATGTAAATTATACTACATTTGTCAAGCGAAAGGTAGAGGGTATACGAGAAATTAGGGTTTTTTCATAAATTGTTCAAGAAATGTTTTTTAATTCGTTACTTGTAAGGTACCCCAAAACATTTTTAATTAAACCATTTACATAAAAAATTCTCAATTCGCTCACTAAATATGTAACCGATTACTTTAAAATTCTCAAAATAATTTACGAAAAAGTCTTGCAATTTAACTCTCTTCCTTTTATGATAATTAACATAACTAATCATGTTAGGTTTCCTAACATCAAAAGAAGGATGTGTTTGAAAATGAAAAAAATCGAAACGATTATCCGCCCTGAAAAGTTTCAACCATTACGTAAAGCACTATCTTCTATTGGAATTGGCGGTTTAACTGTTACAGAAGCTGCAGGAACCGGAAAGCAAAAAGGGCAGACGGGTGTCTTTAGGGGGACCACCTTCCAAATTCAATTACTTCCAAAAATCAAGGTGGAAATGATTGTAGAAGATAATCAGCTTGATGAGATTGTATCCATTATCCTTGCAAACTGCAGCACAGGTAACATTGGTGATGGTAAAATCTTTGTTTCTCCAGTTGAAGAGGTAATTCGTATACGGACTGGAGAACGTGGTAACGAAGCAGTTATTTAGTTTTATTTCTAAAAGGAGGATGAATCATGTTAAAGAAAAGTCTTTTATTGTCACCAATCTTATTCTTGATCGCATCACCAGTCTACGCTGCACCAACTAATGAATCTTTACAACTTTCCGTTGACCTTGTTTGGGTTATGATCGCTGCATTTTTAGTGTTTTTTATGCATGCAGGTTTTGCAATGGTGGAATCTGGTTTCACAAGGGCAAAAAACTCATTGAATATTTTAATGAAAAACTTCTTAACTATAAGTCTTGCATCCATTTTATTCTTTGTGGTAGGATATGGACTAATGTTTGGCACGTCTGCAGGATCCATAATCGGCACTGATGGCTTTCTATTAAGCGGTGTGGATGACATTGGATTCTTTGTATTCCAGGCAATGTTTGTTGCGACAAGTGCAACCATCATATCAGGAGCTGTCGCAGAACGTATAAAGCTCGGAAGCTATATTTTATTAGTACTTGCAATGACAAGTGTTATCTATCCCGTGGTCGGACATTGGATTTGGCAGGGTGATGGCTGGTTAACGAACCTTGGATTCAGCGATTTTGCAGGATCCACAGTTGTTCATCTAACTGGGGCTGTTGGGGCATTAACGGTGGTGTTGTTCCTTGGGCCACGCCTTGGAAAATATACAGGTAAGAAAGTAAATGTTATTCCAGGTCACAATATTCCATTAGGAGCTTTGGGTGTATTTATCCTTTGGCTTGGATGGTTCGGATTTAACGGCGGGAGTACACTCGCTGCAGATCCAACATTAGTGCCAATGGTTATTGGCACCACTCTCCTTTCCACATCTGCTGCATTAGTTGCTAGTGCTGCCTATACGAAATTCCGTTTCAAGCGTGTGGATGCATCCCTATCATTAAATGGCGTACTGGCAGGACTTGTAGGCATTACAGCAGGTGCTGCAGAAATTTCACTTGCAGGATCCATACTTGTTGGACTAATTTCCGGTGTTTTACTGGTAGAAGGAATACATTTACTAGATACCAAATTGCGTGTTGACGACCCAGTTGGCGCCATTACAGTACACGGAATTTGCGGTATCTGGGGAACTCTTGCAGTAGGACTATTCTCTACTTCAACTGGACTGTTTTACGGTAATGGCTTCTCCCAAGTAGGGATTCAATTAATAGGGGTACTTGCCGTTATAGCCTGGACAATGTTATCTGTTGGAGCAGTATCCTTTATAATAACCCGCTTCTCCTCGATTCGGGTATCAGAGGAAGAAGAAGTGGCAGGCCTTGATTTTGCTGAGCACGGTTCAAATGCGTACGAATTAAAAGAAACATTACTTACAGACGAGGCTTTGCCATTGAAAAATGGTCTCGGATTGGCGGATCGACTAAACAATCTATCAGTGGGGCGAACGGAAAAAAAATCATCATAGTAAAAAGAGAAAAATACTTTAGAGCATACACAAAGGCGCGAGCGATCATTCGAATATAAATTCGAATCACGCTCGCCTTTTAACTACTTCTGTTATTTATATCTTTAAAAATTAGGTTTACGCCTTTTCAGTTGTTCCCAAACCCTCTAAAATATCATCTCGAGTATTGTCTTCGTCATAGCTTAGTACTTCATCGACCGGTTGATATGCGCGTCCGTAGATTTCTTTATCTTTATACGTATGAATGTCTTCATACATTTTCTTCATTTGTTCAAAAATAACCTCTTCTGTTTCATCGTTTGGAGACCAGAATAATATCTCCATTGGTGTTTCTTCGTTGGTGGCTAAAGAACGACGATTATATCCAATTGATTGTGCATGGGTAAAACCTTCTCGATGATAAAAATGCAGACGCTTTTCAGTATCTGTATCCTCGTAATCTACAGGTTCCACTTCTAAAATAATTGGTTTGTTTTTTTTCTTTAGCTTATCAATCAGTTTATGGCCAATCCCTTGCCCACGTGTTGCTGCAGAAACCCATAAGTAATCAATAAAGAGAAACGAATCAAACTCTGCATACATTAAAACATGCTTAGGGCTTTCGTCTTTATAATAGACATCCCCCTTTTCTTTTAAAAGCATCTCCATATGCTTTTTTGACTTCATCTCTTCTACTGGAAAATACTTGTTTAACTTCTCATACCAATTCATTGATCTACTCCTTATTTTTAGTAGTCCTTATAAGTATAACGAATAATGACGCTTTTGTTAAATTGTTACCATAAAATGTGTGTTTGCTTATATTTTGTCCTTCATCTTTAAAGCCATACTAAAAAGCAGCTCTCTATCAGGAAGAGAGCTGCTTCACCTTATTCTTCATATCCAATTTTGTAGTCTACGTTTTCTGTATAGCTATTACCTGAATTCCATAAAAGAAATTCGTTAATTCCACTTTCATGTAATGCCTTAATTTGAGCCTCAACCTCTGCTTTACCGTACTGCTTGGTAGGACCGCTGTATAGCCATGGTGCTTCAAAGTCTTGGATCCACGGTCGCGATACGGGTGGTTCTTCCAATGCACCCAACACTTCATTTTCAACCTTGGCATACTCTTTAACAAGTTTGTACGGTTCTTTATCAGGAACTTCAATGCCGAAGTAAGAAGTCCAGTGACTTGGGTAAATCATAGAAGATATAACATCAACGTTATCCGAAATCTTAGAGAAATTTTGCCCTATACCAGGTGTTTCTTCAATTGTAGCCGCATAACCGAAAATATCCACGGATACATCCACATCATAGGAAGACATTTCTTCTCTTGCATAGGCTACAAAGTCCGTCACAGCTTGTACACGTTTTTTGATGTTGTTCATGTCTGCATCTTTGTAATCACCTAGTGAGTATTCTAGTTCTTCATCTCGATGTTCAAATCCTTCCGGGAAACGAACATAATCGAATTGAATCTCCTGAAAGCCCATTTCAGCAGCCATTTTGGCAATACCTAAATTATATTCCCATACTTCCTTTTGAAAAGGACTTACAAAGGCCTCTCCCTTATTATTCACCCAAACCTTTCCATTTTCCTGGAAAGACAGGTCTGGTCGCTCTTTCGCTAGAACAGAATCCTTAAATACTACTACCCTCGCAATTGGGTATATTCCTTTCTCCTCAAGCGTTTGCATCATTTCTTCTGGATTATCGATAAAATTCTTGGCAATATCCTCATATGGTGAACCTTCTTCCGGTTTGAAGGTAAGATTTCCGTTATCTTCTTTTACATCAATGACCATTGCATTGAGATCCGTGCTTTCAATCATTTCTAATAAAGATTCAAATCGACTTCCACCAGCTGAATTACCAGTTACATAAAGCCCACGTACTGCATCCGGATATTCGAAATTGTAGCCTGAATCATATGTAAATCGCTTCATGTTCTCAATCTCTAAAGGTTTAATACTCGTTTGCCGTTCCTGATGAGAGCTTACCGTTTCTTCTGCAGCTACAGTGTCTATCGAGAGCACACTAGGCAGTAGGAGCGTCATCATTGCTGTCATTGTCAGTAGTTTTTTCCCCATCCTATCAATCTCCCATTCTTTTATTTAATTCTAGTATAAAGGATTACCCGTTATAATTGGAAGGATTATACTAGAATTTGTCGAAAAGACAGTTGGTAACTATTACCCTAAATAAAAGGTAAAATAACCTCTAAATTTGTTTTCTAATAGGAAAATATAGGAAACAAGGGGAAGCATTGAATTTTAAACTCCAACATTAATAAAGTGAAACTTCAATCAGTGGGGGTTTTCAATATCCCCCACTGATTGTTAGTTGAACGAATCGGGGTGTTAGCGTCCGTTAACCCCACTCAAAACTACTGTTTCTCTTCATGTTTTGAAGTGGGAGTCTTACGGACGGTTGCTCCGGGATAAACGAGGCCAGCATTTTCATATATCAAGAGACAGATCTTTTCAAAAATAACATTTTTACGATATTCAGATTCTCGTTGCAAAAGATCCATTTTTTTCGTTTGATCATAGTGGTATGTTTTCTAATGATCAACCAATAATAAACTGGGTATATAGTTAACGGGAGGGATTAATATGGAATATACACAACACACCGATTCTTCTAAAGAAACGGTTGTTAGTGAATTAGATTCAAAAAAGGTTCAACTTTTTAGAAATCTGAAACTTAAAAGGTTAGATGAGCAGGTTATTGTCATAACTGGCGCCTCCAGTGGCATAGGACTCGTTACAGCCAGGATGGCAGCTGAAAAGGGCGCAAAAATTGTCGTAGCAGCTAGAAATGAACAAGCACTTTCTAAATTAGTAACAGAACTTAGAGAAAAAGGCACTTCTGCTATTTATGTAAAAGCAGATGTCGGAAACGAAGAAGATATTAACAGAATTGCTGAAGCAGCAATAAACGAATTTGGACGTTTCGATACATGGGTCAACAATGCTGGTGTCTCCATATTTGGCCATGCGATGGATGTCGAGATTAAGGATATGAAACGTATGTATGACACCAACTTTTGGAGTGTCGTGTACGGAACAAGAGTTGCTGTGAGGCATTATAAAGAAAGAGGTGTCCCAGGCTCGCTTATAAATATCGGTAGTTTGTTTGGTGACAGAGGAACAGTCATTCAATCAAGCTATGCTTCCAGCAAGTTTGCTGTTCATGGTTGGACGGAAAGCATAAGAATGGAATTAGAAAAAGAGAATGCACCAGTATCTGTAACACTTATTCATCCAGGGAGAATCGATACACCTTATAATGAACATGCTAGAAGTTATCTTGATAAACAGCCTGCCCACAGAGAAATGGTTTATCCTCCTGAAGCTGTTGCAGAAGCTATTCTCTATGCTGCAGAAAATCAAAAGCGGGATATGTATATTGGATCTCAAGCTAAAATCATTGCACTCCTTGGATCTTTTTTCCCTAGGTTTACAGATAAATTCATGGAAGTTTTTCTTTATCCGACCCAGCATGACAACAGGCCATCAAACCCTCGTCAAGAAAGCGCCCTGTATCATGCAGGCTATGGGCTACACGAAAGAGGAACAAACGATGGGTGGATGCGCTCTAGCAGTCTGTACGTAAAAGCGAGCAAACATCCCGTTCTAACATCTCTCATTGCCACAGGGGTTGGGGCATTAATTTTTTCTGCTGGCAGACGAAAAAAATAATGTTGAGCAAGTGAAATTTTTGCTGGAATGCTTTTGTGGATTAATATACTCCCTCCCTATAAGGTGGTTAGATTTTTTAAAGTAAAATCTATTATCGTTATAGGGAGTTTACTTGAGAACAAAACTTGCAATTATTTGTAGGAGTATTTAAAATATTCAGTAAGAACGAAAATAAGTTTATCTTTTGTAAACATACCACTTTATTTATTAAGTCCACCGAACTAACCTTACTTTAGCAAGCCCTCTGGAATAAACCATTACTTTCTATTTTTCTTCCTCTACCCTTTTACTAGATTTCTAAGAACAATTTCTTTTATATCACTATAAAGAATAGGATGTGAACAATGATTCTCAAATTACGTACAGTAACAATGGAACTTAAGATTGTTCGATTATTGAACAAGCGTAAGAAGCTGACCAGCAAGGAAAAACAGCATTTTATTAGTTTACAAAAAGGCTATGAAGGAGAAGTGTTATTTGATACCTATATATCACAACTGAAATGTGACTGTTTTGTATTAAATGATTTGCTATTAGAAATTAATAATACTACCTTCCAAATTGACTCTCTCCTCATAACCCCACAAAGAATTTATCTTTTCGAAGTGAAAAATTATCAAGGTAATTATGTTTACGAATCCGATAAGTTATTTAAAAGACCTCATTTAGAGGTAGTTAACCCCCTCCACCAGTTAAGCCGAAGTGAATCTTTGTTACGTCAGTTACTCCTCAAACTTGGGACGAATCCTCAAATTGATGCCTCCGTTGTTTTTATTAATCCAGCATTCACCTTATATCAGGCTCCTCTAGATAAACCAATAATTTTCCAGACACAAATTTATCATTACATGGAAAAAATAAATCAAGGAGATTCCAAGCTATCAGCGAAACATAGGAAACTCGCAGATCAACTAGTCTCTTTAGATCAGAAAGAATATAAGCAGACACAAATTGAACCTTACGATTATACCCAGTTACAGAAAGGTATTACCTGTTTGAGTTGTTTTTCATTCTCTGTAATTGTTGAGAAGGGAAAATGTATATGCAAGAAGTGCGGCTTTCAAGAAACCGTATCAAGAGCGGTATTAAGATCCGTTGAGGAATTTCATACCCTATTTCCAAGCGAGAAACTTACTACTAATGTTATTCATGATTGGTGTCAGATAGTGCAGTTAAAACAAAGGATCAGAAGAATTTTAGCAAGCAATTATAAGATTATAGGCGTTAATCAATGGACTTACTACACTTAGATTTTGACTAATGAATAGTTGTTTATATGTATGCGTCTTACCGTTCATTGGCATGTTTGGTCGTCCCTGGTTATGACGTGCATTTTGACTGCTCCTCTTCCACCTTTTGCACGTCAGCTACCTTGCGACGGGCATTTCGACTGCTCCTCTTCCATCTTTTGCACATCATCCCCCTTATGACGGGCATTTTGTCTGCTCCTCTTCCACCTTTTGCACGTCATCCCCCTTATGACGGGCATTTCGACTGCTCCTCTTCTCTCTTTTGCACGTCATCTCACTTATGACGTGCATTTCGACTGCTCCTCTTCTCTATTTTGCACGTCATCCCCCTTATGACGGGCATTTCAACTGCTCCTCTTCTCTCTTTTGCACGTCATCTCCTTTATGACGTGCATTTCGACTGCTCCTCTTCCACTTTTTGCACGTCATCTCACTTATGACGTGCATTTCGACTGCTCCTCTTCCACCTTTTGCACGTCAGCTCACTTATGACGTGCATTTTGACTCCTCCTCTTCTCTCTTTTGCACGTCATCCCACTTATGACGTGCATTTTAACTGCTTTTATTAAAGTACATCTTCTCGAAAAGTTTTTAGTTTTCATATTTAACCAAAACTATTGATTTTAGGTTACATCCCCCTTGCATTTAACCCCAAAGCTATATATAATGTTAAAAAACGTATAATATTAGCTACGACAAAGGCGTAGTACAATTACCCACTGATTTATAGAGAGCTTGTGGTTGGTGAAAACAAGCATCAAGGTATATTGGAATTGGACTTTCGAGCTTACTAACAGTTAAAGTGATTCTGTGACAAATTGCAGAATAATAAGGGTGGCACCGCGGTTCATTCGTCCCTGTTTAGAGGGATTAATGGGCTCTTTTTAATGAATTTTTTTTTAAGGAGATAAAATTATGCAAACAATCTTTTCAGGTATCCAGCCAAGCGGAACATTAACTTTAGGTAATTATTTGGGGGCAATTCAACAGTTTGTTCAACTACAAGAAGATCATCACTGTTATTTCTGTATTGTGGATGAGCATGCAATTACCGTACCTCAGGAACGTTTAACATTGCGTAACAATATACGTTCCCTAGCAGCACTATACCTAGCCTCGGGAATTGACCACGAAAAGGCTACACTTTTCGTACAGTCTGAAGTTCCTGCCCATACTCAATTGGGGTGGATGCTACAATCCATAAGCTATATGGGAGAATTGGAGCGAATGACACAATTCAAGGATAAGTCAGATGGGAAAGAGGCTGTCTCTTCCGGGCTGCTCACCTACCCTTCTTTAATGGCAGCGGATATTTTACTTTACAAGACAGATATCGTACCAGTTGGCGATGACCAAAAACAGCATTTAGAGCTTACAAGAAATCTGGCTCAACGATTCAACAATCGTTTTAACGATATCTTTACTATTCCAGAGGTTCGCATTCCAAAAGTTGGGGCACGTATTATGTCACTACAAGAGCCAACAAAAAAAATGAGTAAATCTGATACGAATGAAAAAGGATTTATCTCTATGCTAGACACACCAAAGAAAATAGAAAAGAAAATTAAAAGTGCGGTTACAGATTCGGAAGGAATTGTGAAATTTGATAAAGAAAACAAGCCTGGTGTCTCAAATTTACTAACAATCTATGCTATTTGTTCAGGTAAAAGCATTCCAGAATTAGAAGAAGCTTATGATGGAAAAGGATACGGGGAATTCAAACAAGGTGTAGCTGATGCAGTTGTTGGCCTCCTTCAACCAATCCAGGAGCGATATGAAGAATTGCTCCAATCAGAAGAACTAGACGCCATTTTAGATGAAGGTGCTGAGAAAGCATCCTACACTGCTAACAAAATGGTTGCCAAAGCTAAAAAAGCAATGGGTCTAGGAAGAGTGAAGAAGAAATAAAGGCTCACTACTTGCCCATAATTTAAACTGCACCGTCAATGGGTGCCACCCCCGAAAGTTAGAGTTATAAATCTACTTTCGGGGGTGTTTTTATGGCAATATATGATGAAGAGTTTGAACTGATTTTAATAAAAAAAGACTAAATCACAAGTGATTCAGTCCGAGTTATTCTCCATTATTTTTGCTTAGAAGTGTTCTCTTCTTGCCCATTCTCCACTTCCCAAATCTTTTCTAGGAAAGGTTGGCCTTTAATTAGCTTTCCACAAAGATCTTCATGGGCAATGCTCCAGCCTTTTTTCACGCCAGTGTACAATGCTTCCCACACTTCATCTTCACCCATAAAGCGAATATACGGATACTTTTTGGGGTCCCATTCAGTTAGCCAATAACGTAGTTCTTCTAAATTATTTGTCGTCCTGAGCTGATCAAGTCCCATCATTAACAAATGCTTTAGTTGCCGTTCTTTTCTAGTTAATCCAAAGACAAGTTCTGGGGACATGGAAAGCATATGATATTCTTTTTGGTATGCCTTTGAATCAAATTTATAAGATTGAGGCTTGGAATTCTTTATCATATCGTAAACGAGCTGTTCCTGCCTTGGAATTAGTCTACTTTTGCGAATCGGAATTTCGTACCCAATGGTATCAAACACCAAGATATCTGCACCATCAGAAACAATACAAGCATAGTCCAAGACATTACGCTCCTGTCCTTTACGCACATATGCTCTTTTATATACGGCATCTAACAAAGGACGTGGCAGGTCGTGCATGTCATTTTCAATATAGTGAAATAGTTCTTTTGTTATGTATAGTAATGGCACCTGGTCAAGTAGCTCAATTCCGTCACTCTTGCGCCATTCATGAAAATAACACACATTATAGCCATTCTCTTCGCCTTCAAACCAATTCACCCAAACATCGTGCATATACAACATATACAACCCTCACTTTTAAAACTAAACTTAGAATACATTATGACCATCATGAGGAAATTTATTCTAAACTAGTTAAAGATTAAGAGTTATTTGGGTAGCGATATACAACAAAAGCCATTAATACTAGACCTAAGGGTAAAAAGTAACACTCCAGTCGGCCGGCTATAAAAATGAAATACTCTACCCATGTAATCCCAGCTGGTAAAAAATTCAAGTATGCAATAATTGTAACGCCACCACTTACGGCTAACCCAAAACCTACTAAGAATACAAAGATATAGCCCATCTCATCCCCACCAACTTGTCCAAGCTTTTACATATATATATGCTTGTCCACGTAAAACAATGATATTTACTTGTGGCATGGAGTAAAAAATCTAGTTCTCAGTCGATTCAATTTTCTCTCGGCCGATTCAGCTTTCACGATGCCAAACACCTTAAGATGGTACACATTTGTGGTAAAAACCAACAAAAAAACTGACCGATAGAATCAGTCAGTTTTTAGTTTATTGATATTTTTTAAATACTAATGCAACATTGTGCCCACCAAATCCTAATGAGTTACTCATTACAACATCCACATTCTGTTTCCTTGCTTCGTTTGGCACATAATCAAGGTCACAATCTGGATCTGGGTTCTCGTAATTAATGGTTGCTGGGACAATGCTGTCCGTGATGGATTTTATGGAGATTACCGATTCAATCCCGCCTGCAGCACCCAGTAGATGTCCTGTCATCGATTTTGTTGAAGAAACCGCTACGTTATTTGCATGATCGCCAAGCACTGTTTTAATTGCCTCTGTTTCGAATTTATCATTCAAAGCTGTGCTTGTACCATGGGCATTTATATAATCTACCTGATTTGGAGATAGACCAGCATCGTCCAGAGCCATTTGCATCGCTCTTGCTGCTCCTTCTCCGTGTTCAGCAGGCGCTGTAATATGATAGGCATCTCCAGTTGCTCCATATCCTACGATTTCGCCATAGATATGCGCACCACGTTCTAAAGCTGTTTCAAGTGATTCCAGAATCATAATTCCAGAACCTTCTCCCATTACAAAGCCATCGCGCTCTTTGTCAAATGGACGGCTTGCTTTTTTTGGATCATCATTTAATGACAATGCTTTCGCAGAGGAGAAACCAGCAAATGACATATTGGTGATAGGTGCTTCTGTACCACCAGCAATAATATAATCAACATCACCACGCTGAACAGCCTTAAATGCATCTCCAATTGAGTTGGCGCCTGATGCACATGCTGTAACACTACAAGAATTAATCCCTTTTGCTCCAAGCTGGATGGAAACTTGTCCCGCAGCCATGTCTGGGATCATCATTGGCACGAAAAAGGGACTTACACGTTTTGGTCCTTTTTCCATAAACTTTGTGTGCTGATCTTCCCAAGTCGACATACCACCGATTCCGGAACCAATCCAAACCCCTACACGGTGTGCATTGTCTTCATTTATCTCTAGTTTGGCATCTTCTACAGCCATTTTAGACGCCGCAACTGCGTACTGGGTGAATGGATCCATCTTTCGAGCATCCTTCTTATCCATGTATGCTGTTGGATCGAAATCTTTCACCTCTGCCGCAACCTTCGCCTGAAAATTATCTATATTTACTTTTGTAGCAAGATCAATTCCAGAGTTTCCGGCAACAATATTTTCCCACATTGAGTCTACATTATTTCCCAATGGCGTGATGGCACCAAGACCAGTAATGACTACTCTTTTTTGTTCCATGAAATTACCCTCCTAAACATAATCGTACTAAATTTTAATCATCTATCTATTTCCCCCAGCGTATGGCAACTGCGCCCCATGTTAATCCACCGCCGAAACCTACTAATACAACGATATCATCATCTTTTATCTTACCCTCATTTGCCGCTTCTGCTAAAGCCATTGGTATAGATGCAGCTGAATTATTTCCATATTTTTTAATGGTCGTAGCCATCTTATCTTCCGAAATTCCCAATCGTTCTCGTGCAGCTTCCATTATACGAATATTAGCTTGATGGGGAATAAGGTAATCTACATCTTCTTTTTGAAGTCCTGCTTTATCAATAACATTTACTGTTGATTCAGGCATCTGGCGGACTGCAAATTTGTAGACCTCTCTACCGTTCATCACTAACATATCTTGTTCGTTTTGGTAAAGTTCCTTTCCACCTGCCCCATTAGAACCTAATTCAAATGAAAGAATCCCCTTACCTTCAGAAACTTCTCCCATAACCGCTGCCCCTGCGCCATCTCCGAGAAGCACACAGGTGCTACGATCTTCCCAATTCGTAATTTTGGATAATTTCTCTGCACCGATAACAAGGATCTTTTTATAAGCGTTTGTTTCAATAAATTGTTTAGCTGTAATCATACCATACATGAAACCACTACATGCTGCACTAACATCTAACGCAGCAGCGTTTTTCGCTCCTAGTCTTTCTTGAACCATACAAGATACCGATGGAAATGGAGTATCAGGCGTAACAGTTGCTGTTAAAATTAAATCAATTTCATCTACTGACACATTTGCTTTTTCCAATGCTTGTAATGCGGCAAAGTATGCCATGTCTGATGTATTAATATCATCTTCAGCAAATCGTCTTTCTTCAATTCCAGTTCTTGTTTTAATCCATTCGTCTGTCGTATCCACCAACTTCTCCATGTCTTTATTTGTTACAACTTTGGTTGGTAGATATTGACCCATACCTAATACACCAACACCCATATATACAACTCCTCAAAATGTAGTTTTATTATCAATTCTTATGACTTGGTACTAATTTTAATGCATTTTTCACCTTCTTGCAAGTTTTGTTGAAACCAGAAGCCCTTATGATATCGCAGGTAATGCTTGCTATGTAGTGTATAATTGCGAAGGTTAGTAAACAAGTGCTACGTTACAATTAACGGGCATTCCAACTTATTGTTCATTAGGTAGAAATTCTGTTTCTTTGTATCTTTCTACCGCTTTAGTTAAATATTCTTGGTAATCTTCCGGAACCGCTGAACTATATGGCCCTAATGTAATTACGTCATCTTGAAAATCATAGGTTTGAATTGTACCCTTAAGTTCTCCTTCATTAAATAATTCTGCTGCCAGCCTATAGAGCTTGTCCACGTGCTGTATCGTACTAGTAAGGACATGTCCCCCACCAAATCCAGATTGATCTGATACATACCCAATAGCAAATAAGTCATCCGAAACTGCCTTTTCTATAATCTCT
Organism: Oceanobacillus manasiensis; assembly: GCF_000724085.1. Taxonomy (GTDB): domain Bacteria; phylum Bacillota; class Bacilli; order Bacillales; family Amphibacillaceae; genus Oceanobacillus_B; species Oceanobacillus_B manasiensis. The sequence goes on along the minus strand of NZ_CCDL010000003.1, from coordinate 445,619 downwards.
TTACTAAATGCGTCTCCTGTCGGATAGACAACATCAACACCTGTTTGAGTAATCTGATCATATATTTCTTCTGCTGTTTCAGTGTCATTCCAATCATTAATAAAATTCATATTAATTTCAGCACTAGGGTTTTCATATTTTACTCCCTCATAAAACCCTTCAATTTCTGGTTGCCATTCATGTGCAGCAATTATTGCAACATGGTCACTAGTCGTCATTCTTCCAGCTAGCATACCACCAAAAAACCCCATAGAATGGGAATCGAAATTAAGACTTGTTACATTATTGCTAGTATAGCCACCGTTGAAATAAACAAAATGTACATTGGGGTAGCTCCCCGCAATATCCACGAAATATTTACCGTAAATACTACTATGGCCAAATATCAGATTTACACCATCTTGAACAAACTCCTCTACAGCATTCATAATCTCTTGTTCCTCTTTTATATTTTCTTTATAAAAGACATCTACCTTATAGGTATTTCCAATTTCCAACAAACCTGCATACCCTTTGCTCCCCCAAACCTGATCATTTATCGAACCATCCAGAAGCATTCCGACATTTTGAACATTTTTTTCATTCGAGCCACAGCCGGTTAAGACGAAAATAAGTCCTATTACTAGTAAAAGTCTGTATAAAAGGCCTTTATTCATAGGTGTACTCCTATCCCGTTTAAAGTTATTATTAGTTGTATTTTAATATCTCTCGTTGTGAAATTTTATAGAGGGAGTCTTATTGCCGGTTAAGGTTGGATATATTATCATAGTGCAACTTATTTTGCTTATAATGCTGTAATACTTTTTGCAATTTTTCCTCTATAGGTATATTGTCCCGAAGATAGACCGAATTTTCAAGTTTAAACTTTTTGGTCTGTGCAGATCGGTAGGATAGGATGTATAGTTCATCCCGATCTGCTATTACTTTGTTTTTCCATTTTACAAGCTCTTTGATGAAATCTTTAATATATATTGCTTCTTTTTGGAAAAGAGACGAGTCAAATCGAATATACGTGCCAGACCAGTACATACCTTCTTTATTCATTGGCATCCATTCACCAAATAACATTGGGACGTGAATGGCAGTATGATTCCTTTCCGTTACTTGCTGGCAATTTTCATTCAGGACATAGGTATGTAGCGTGTTGGAAAACAGCTTGGCATCATAATCAGCAAATATATATGCAGCTTTATATTTTGTGTCAAGATTATAAGAACTATAGTTACTGTTTCTACCAAAGAATAAGGTAAGCTCATTAGATTCTTGCTCAATTTCTTTGCCATGGACCTCATAACCGAGTTCTAATAGATGCTCGACCATGTGGTATCCTATCCAATGATTACTCGGATACACTAAATACGTCATACGATAACCTCCTCAAGGTAGCTATTTATAAGAAATAGCTTTTCATTTATTCATGATTTTGATAAAATATATATAAAATGTACGAAATATGCTTTTTAAAAAACGAGGTGTAAATAATGCGTTACATATGGACAATTATTTGGGCTTTCTTAATTAGTGCAGCTCTCTCCTATGTTCTTTCCAGCATGGGTGGCGGACAATTTGATTTAACGGGGACACTTGTGTTTGGTGCTATTTTGTCAGTATTTGTTTTTCTATTTGGTGAAGTTGTATTAAAGGTAGATAAAAGCAACAGTCACTAATGATTTGGAAAGAGAGACCCTTGCCTCATGCAAAATGGGCAAGGGTTTTGTTGTTTACAATTTTGTTTAATACCACGGAAGAATACTTAACGCCGTTAGGGCTGCAAGTGGTAGTACAAGTCTTCTAAAACGTGGCCGTCCATATCCATACCCGTATCCAAATCCTGGACCATACCCATATCCAGGATAACCGCCGTATCCATAGCCAAACTGGCGGTAGTCATCCGACGATTCATGGTGTTGATAGGCAGGCATTTGTTGTTGGTCATTGGAATCCAGCGGTACTGCAAAATATACATACTCGTCATCAAGACCGGTAATAATTCCATCTACATTTGTACCATCTACCATTTCGGCTAACACATAAGCATGCATATGTTTTTTACATAAGTCGTATATATGGTTTTGATTATGATTCATTTTAACAACCTCCTCACACCCTAGACTATTCACAAGCGTCTAGGTATGTGACTAGGAGTAATTTAATTTAGTAAAACGTATTTTTAAGGAGGAAATGAAAAACATGACAGAACTATGGACGTTAATTAAATATTTTATATTGGGTTTATTTCAAGGGTTTACGGAACCAATTCCCATTTCATCTAGTGGGCACATCGTTATTTTAAAAAATTTATTTAACCTTGAAATTAAAGGATTATCCTTTGAGATACTTGTCAACTTTGGTTCACTCATTGCTGTTCTTTTAATTTTTCGGCACGATATAATTCGACTTATAAAGAATGGTGTTATTTACATAACCAAACGAGAAGAAAAGGCAAAAGGTGACTTCCAGTTTATCCTCTTTCTTATCATTGCAACGATTCCAACAGGTATCCTTGGGTTATTGTTTGAAGATATCATTAGCGAAACGCTTAGTAAGCCAATCGTTGTAGGTTATACTTTACTCCTTACAGGTGCTGCTTTATGGGTTATTCGTAATCTGCGAGGACGAAAAAATGATGGTGATATACGGGTTAAAGATGCGCTTATCGTAGGGTTTGCCCAAGCTGTAGCACTAGTTCCAGGAATCAGCCGATCTGGTGCAACGATTGTAGCAGCAATGCTTGTAGGAATGAAGCAGGAAACAGCACTTCGCTTTTCTTTCTTGCTATATATTCCAGTAAGCTTAGGGATTACAATGATGTCCTTCACAAAAATCATCAATGACCCTGACTTTGATGCAATGGCAATACCATATCTAATCGCTTTTATGGCTTCCATTGTTGCTTCTTTCTATGCATTGAAGTGGTTTATCAATATTATGGCAAAAGGTAATTTAAAATACTTTGCTTTCTATTGCTTCATAGTAGGTATTTTGGTTATATTGTTTATTTAAAACATAAAACCTGCACACTCTCTATTCATGAGAATGTGCAGGTTTTTTTAGCGTTTTCTTTTATTTCTTTTGCCATTAAGATTCAGAAATTCTGTGTCTTCCGAGATCTCGACATCATCACGTTCTTTTTTCGGTGTTGTATCGTATTTAAGAGCATTTCGCTGTCTGCCCTTGTCTTTATTTTTGTTTTTATTTTCTTCAGACATACTATAACCTCCCAGAAGCGTTATAAGTGTAGTATGCCCACAAATTTGACTACTATTAAAAACACCCCATAAAAAGGCAGCCTTAGTAGCTACTTTTTATGGGGTATTGTTCGTCAATCAATCAGGGATTCCCAATGCAATTTTAGCATAGCGGGACATTCTTTCTTTGCCCCAAGGTGGGTTCCATACAATATTGACATTAATGTCTTTCACTTCTGGAATGTCGGATAATGCCGCACGCACATCCTGCTCGATATGTCCGGCAAGAGGACAACCCATTGCTGTAAGTGTCATTGTTACGGTAGCTAGTCCTTCTTCATTAAGTTCTACATCATATATCAATCCAAGATTAACAATGTCGATGCCTAACTCAGGGTCAATAACATTTTCCAAGGCACCCATCATGTTTTCTTTTAACGCTTCATCCATACCCTTACCTCCTTATCACTTTCTATCTACATTTAAACATATTTTCACCATTTTTTAAATCATAAAGAAAAGCATAGAGCACCCGATGCTAAGGAACACCGACTAAAAACGACCCGTCCTGGGTCAACGTCGGTATGACCCCAATCCTTTATACTATGTAGTAAGGTATAAGACAATTAAATATGTTTATGTAGCCATTCGACTGCTTCTAAAGTGGCGTAACGACTTACTTTGTGCCCACGGTTCTCTTCTCGTACAAAATGGACATTGTCCTGATTCTCATAAAGTTTTTTTGCATCTTGATAAAAAGAATAGGAATGGTCAAACGGTACTGCAGGATCGTTCACACCATGCCAAAAGAATAACGGCCGTTGTTTTAGTTTTTCTGGTTGAAGGGATAAATCGAAATGATTCAGCTGGTGATAAAGCTGATTAATGGTCTCGTCCGTAACAGGAAGATCACCCTTTTTCTTTAATCCTTCAATTAGGCTTTTGGCGAAAATACCCAGCTTTGGTGATCCCATAAGGATAGCCGCAGTTTTAATCCATGGATACTGTGTTAACGCAGCTGATGTCGTAATTCCACCCATACTTGTACCCGCAACGCCGATTCGCCCGTCTAAAATAAGATTTCTTTCATCTAAGCTTTTTTTTATCATGCCCAGTTCCTTTACGTTTTCCATTACAATATCCCAAAAAGATACCATTCTAGCCATGGAGTTAATTCCTTGCTCACGACTACCATGGTGCATGCTGTCAGGAAGAATGACTCGAAACCCCTTTTCCGCAAGCATATAAGCTATAGGAAGGTTGTGCTCTTTTGCGCTTGTGAAACCATGAAAAAAGACGGCCGTTGGCAATGCTTCCGTTTCTTTTGCTGTGTCTGCTATAATTAGGGAAGGTATATCATTAAGCTTATCTTCAATAATACCGATCATCGTTCCATGTCTCCTTACTGTGTTTTATAATTTTATTCTACGCCCCCCATTACGATGATTGCAACTAATGTATACCCTATCCCTTTACAGAAAATAAAATCACTTATAAACTAAAGACAGACGAGGTGAAATAATTGGAAAATAAACGATATTTAATAGCTTTGGATTTAGATGGAACCCTACTTACAGACAAAAAAGAAATTAGTGTGCAAACCAAGCAAACGGTGTTAACTGCCATGGAGGAAGGTCATATTGTAGTCATTTCTACTGGGCGGCCACATCGCGCAAGCATTTCTTACTACCATGAACTTGGGCTGAATACCCCAATGGTTAACTTTAATGGTGCTTTAATTCACCACCCCACAGATGCTAAATGGGATGCACTTCATAGCCCTATGCCTATCCGCACCGCACATAAGATTATTGATGCCTGCTATGAATTAGATGTACATAATATACTTGCAGAGGTAAAAGACGATGTTTATCTTGATAGTTATAATCAAGATATTATCGATATTTTTCAATCATCAAAAAATGATTCACCCTTTACGATTGGAAACCTACAACAAAATTTAAAAGAAGATCCAACCTCTTTGCTAATTCATCCCAAAGAATCCCATATTAAAGAACTCAGAAACCATTTGAATGACTACCATGCTGAGTTAATTGAACACCGTAAATGGGGTGCACCATGGAATATTATTGAAATCGTAAAAAAAGGGATGAATAAAGCAGTAGGATTACAAAAAATAGCTCATTATTATGATATCCCGCAAGACAGAGTGATCGCCTTTGGGGATGAAGATAACGATTTCGAAATGATTGAATATGCTGGAATTGGTGTAGCAATGGGTAATGCAATTGATGAGTTAAAAAACATTGCCAATCATGTAACGAAAACAAATGAAACAGAAGGGATTGGCGAATTTTTGAAGGACTATTTAAAACTTGAGGTAAAACCGGTTTAAATTTCCTACTATATAAATATCAATAAGAACCATACTAGTAGTGAGCGTATAACCAACGTTCACTTTTTTACTTCCTGATAAGCGTAGGTATTACAAAGTTTTTCTAAGGAGGCACTACCATGGGAAAACGGAGTAAATCAAAGCGATTCAGCCATCAGAGTGCTGATTCAGTAAAAAAGCATGCTGAACGATTTCCTTACCGTTCTACTTTTTCCGAGGCGGAAAGAAAGCAAGATGAAGCAGACAATCACACTGTAGGAGGGTTTTAAGTTGGAAAACAACCTATTTCAACAAGCTAAAGATGCTGTTGCCAATATGATGAACATGCAAGGGAATTCTACAAGTGCTCAAGATAAGCAAGCTGCACAAAATGCTATCCAAGCTGCATATAATGAAGCGAGTCCTGAGGAAAAGCAGCAACTTCAACAATTGGAGAATCAATTGAAGCAGCATAATCAATTACAGTAGTTCTGTTTTATTGTGAAGGTAATCCCCGATTCATTTGTTGATGAAAAGGATTTACTTTAAGCAATGCTTCTAACGGGACGGAATACTTCCACCTCACTTTACAAGCAGACTGCCTATCACTAAGGCAGTCTGCTTTCTCCTTTTTTATGTGAGCTATTTCTGCTAAAATATAACTAAGTATGATGAAGAAGGAGGAATTTTGATGAGCGTACGTGCAGAAGCAACACCAAATCCAAATGCTTTAAAATTTACAACAGATAAGTTAATTTTTGAAGGTACAAACAGTATCTCTGTAATGCCAGGAGATAAAAGCGAGCATGCAGTTCTTAATGAATTAATGGAGCTTGAAGGTGTCGACAATGTTTTTGGATATCAAAACTTCATTACTGTAAATAAGAAGTTTGATGCGGAATGGGACAACCTAGCAGAAGAGGTAACAAAAGTAATTGAAAAACATGGGTATTAAAGTACATAAAGAGGCCAGTGATAGCACTGGCCTCTTTTTTAAACTGAAGAGTATATAGTTCTACTCCGCTTCCAAATCTATAGGTACATAATTTGGATTAACTTCTTCCCCTGAAGCATTTTTCCCGTATAATTTCACTACTGGTGCCTGCTCTTTAGAAATACTATCCTGTGGTATATCCAAAAGTATCTCAAATGTACTAAATCCATGTGGGTTCGACTCTAATACGATCTCTTCTTCACTAAGAAGTTCTGTATCTCCTTGCTCTAATACGTAATACAACCCACTTTCAAAAAGTGAAGCTTCCCCTGTAATGGTTGCTTGCAAGTCATCCTGTACCTTAACCTCTACATTACGAATATTGACTGACGCCTCGTTACTCTGTTCATCTTCATTATTATCTGCAGTCTCATTCGTTTGATTGTTACAGCCTACTAGGAGAACAACCAATACAATCATCATCCATTTTTTCATCTAGATTACTCCTGTCTAATCTTTTCTAAAGAAACCAAAGATTCCAGTTGTTTGTACAATATTTGTAAAAGCATTTGGGTCTACTTCATTAATAATTCGTTCGAGGTCGTATAATTCATATCTCGTTACGACTAGATACATCATGCTTTTATCAGAATTGGTATAAGCCCCTTTTGCCGGGAGTATGGTAATACCGCGCACCATTGTTTTATGAATCTCCCTTTGTAATTCATCGGCCTTATGCGTAATGATCATTGCAGTTACTTTTTCATGACGTGTATGAAGCGCATCAATCACTCTTGTCGTTACATATAATGTTAATAATGTATAAAGAGCGTTTTCTGGTTCATACAAAATACCTGCCAAAGCAATAATAATTGCATTTAGTGCTAAAAAGTATGTGCCAATTGGTCTATCCTTCACTCGAGAAAGCACCATTGCGACAATATCCATCCCGCCAGTAGATGCACCAACTTTTAATGTTAACCCAACTCCTGTACCAGCGATAACACCACCAAAGACCGCATTTAGAATAATATCCTCAGAAAAACCGATAATTGGTATAAATTCAAGGAATACACTTGTAAATAGCACAGATACTACGCTGTATATTGTAAATCCTTTTCCAACCTTAAACCAACCTAGGATGGCAACTGGTATGTTAAATAGTAATAGCAAAATCCCTGTACTTACACCGATGTTTAGAAAATCATTAAACACACTGGAAACAAGCTGGGCTGCACCAGTAAATCCACTAGCATAAACATTTGCTCCGATTAAGAAGAAATTCAGAGAAAGTGCATTCAGCAGAGCCCCAAAAATTACAATAATAATACGTCGCGCTTCAAAAATAAACATGCCTAACCTCCTTCAAGCTTATTACCTTCATTTGTATAAGAAGGGATATCGTTTTTAAACTTTGTTTTGACTATCATGCCGACTAGCTATAAACTAGAAGAAATAATGATAGAAATGTAGGTGATACAATGTTGGTAAAAATTCTTGCTGATTCAGCAACAGATTTGTCAATGAACCATTATAACGAATTTGATCTTGAAATGGTACCATTAACTGTTCATTTGGATGAGAAAGAATATAAAGACAATGTAGAAATTCAGCCAAAGACTGTTTATGACGCCATGCGCCAAGGAAAAAGTCCAAAAACATCACAGGTTTCTCCCGAGACATTTCATAATGTATTTACCTCCTATGCAGAAAAAAATGAGCCACTGGTTTATTTGGCATTCTCCTCAGAGCTTTCAGGTACATATCAGACAGCCAAAATGATGCTTCAAGAAGTGAAGGAAACATATCCTGATGCCCCGATCCATGTGTTAGACACGAAATGTGCCTCCATTGGATATGGCCTTGTCGTTCTATACGCTGCCAAGGCTGCAAAAAACGGTGCCAGCGCCGAAGAAATTATGCAATCGGCTGAATACCATGCAACCCATATGGAACATATTTTTACTGTAGATGACTTGGAATATTTATACCGTGGCGGTCGCGTTAGCAAAACCGCTGCATTTGTCGGTTCCCTGTTAAAAATAAAACCAATCCTCCATGTTGAAAGTGGAAAACTAGTTCCATTAGAAAAAATCAGAGGATCAAAAAAGCTGTTTAACCGCATGCTCGATATTATGGAAGAACGTGGAACAGACTTTACGAATCAGCTTATCGGCATAAGCCATGGTGATGACCTTGAAAGAGCTGAACAACTTTCCACTATGATTCAGGAAAAGTTTGGAACAGCGAAAGAAGACATTGTAATCGAAATGGTTGGGTCCGTCATAGGAGCACATTCAGGTCCAGGAACAATCGCACTCTTTTTCTTAAATAAACCACATAGATAATGTAAAGGCCTGATTAGATCAGGCCTTTTTAAAACCCCTAAACCAGCCTGTCTCGACCTTTATACAGCTATTTAAGAAATTAAAATCCTATTTAGTATCAACATAGCCTAAAATTATTAATTAATACTTGATAATTCCAAATGCACTCCTTTTTTCCAACACAAAAAAGCTCGTCAACATTTCCACATGAAACTCTTATTTTTTTCATACATTGTAATAGGTGGACAATTAGAAAAGCTGGCGTTCGCTAGCCTTTTAGCAATGGGTACGTTTTTCTTATACTAAATAAAAATTCCATCGTAATTGCTTACTAAATTCTTTTTACTTATCAAACGTTCAAAAAAGGAGGAGGTACATAATGCAACTACATACATTGGTTGCTAGATATGAAATCGACCGAAGCCATGCACCTGATTCCATTCATGCTTTATTGGACTATTACCAGACGAAATATATATCACAAGAAATTGATCTGGTTGTTTATAGAGAGATCTTTCGCTGTCTGGATAAAGAAGGTGCTGTATCCTCTCATGACCAATTTTGTAAGGTATAGCGAAGCAAACACAGTCACAGGTACAATGTAGGTGACACTTTCTATTTCCATTCCTTTATCTCTAAGAAATCAAACTGATAATCTATCGTTACTAGGTAGCTTCGAAACTCCTTCAATGATTTGTTTATAACCTTTCGGGGAAGATAGTTAATACCAAACAGGTTGAAGGAGGAACAAAGTATGGGAATGGAAAAGAAAAATGGAATGGAAACACCACCGCCACAGCATCAATCACGTCAGCCGGGAATTGAATCAAAAATGAACCCTGAACCAGAATATATACGTGAGAATTATCAGGGAAGTAATAAACTAAAAGACAAAGTAGCTCTAGTTACAGGTGGAGATAGTGGAATTGGACGAGCTGTTAGTCTACATTTCGCCAAAGAAGGGGCAGACGTGGCAATTATTTACCTCGATGAACATGAGGATGCAGAAGAAACAAAAAGATTAGTAGAACAAAACGGACAGAAATGTTTGCTCATTAGCGGAGATATTGGAAATCAATCCTTTTGTGAAGCAGCCGTCACGGAAACAATGGAAAAATTTAAGAAAATAAACATCTTAGTAAACAATGCAGCAGAACAACACCCTCAAGGTAGCTTTATGGACATTACAAGCGAGCAACTTGAAAAGACTTTTCGAACGAACATATTTAGTATGTTTTACCTAACGAAAGCTGTTTTACCTAACTTAAAGGAAGGTAGTTCCATAATAAATACCTCTTCCATTACGGCATACCAGGGAAGTACCGATCTCATTGATTATTCTGCAACAAAAGGGGCTATCACTTCCTTTACACGCTCACTATCTGGTGCACTTGCAGATCAAGGGATTCGCGTGAATGGCGTAGCCCCAGGACCAATTTGGACACCACTTATCCCTTCTACTTTCACAGAAGAAAAAGTGGACAATTTTGGAGGACAGACTCCAATGAAACGGCCGGGACAGCCTCAGGAATTAGCACCTGCTTACGTTTATTTAGCTTCAGAGGATTCCAGTTATGTCAGTGGCCAAATGCTCCACGTAAACGGTGGCGTCGTTCTAAACGGATAAAGTGAAACTTCAATCGAACGAATCGGCATGTTAGTCCGTTTACTCCCACTAAAAACCTAACTGTTTCCCTTCATGTTTTGAAGTGGGAGGTTGCTCCGGGATAAACAAGGAAAAAACCCTTAAGTATGAGCTTAAGGGTTTTTATGTGCCTTCTTTTTTTGCTTTTTACTAAGGATTACGATACCAGTTATGAATACAATAAATACAGCAATCACAAAACCAATAAAGAACCAGTTATACCCGGTATCTTGCTGAACGATATACACCTCTGCACTTTCTCTGGATAGCCCTATTTTAAACTCCCCATTTTCTCCAGCACGCACGGTATCATCATGAAGATAGCCACGTAACTGCATAGTAGGATCCACATCGGTTAATGTTACAGCAGCCGTTTCTTCCCCATTGTTTATTGCAATATAGGCTGTTTGATCATCAAGACTTCTCTTAAAAATGCTCATGGCACCACTTGTCCCAGCCAGTTCAAAATCTCCATGAGAAAAAACAGGGAACTGTTTTTTTAATGAAGAAATACGGTTATGAAATTCTTTTAAGTCTGGATCCCCACTATTAAACTGCACCATTTGTTGAACTTCTTCCTCACTTGATCCATACATAGGCAACTCCGATCCCTGAAATAGGGTTGGGGTGCCTGGTGTCATATACATATAAGTAAGAACAAGCGACCAAGTCGTTAAAGCATTTCTACCATTTTCCGAAAATAGCTGTGTAAAACGTTCGGTTGACTGATCATCTACATAAACAAGCCCTACTTCTCTTCCCTCTTGCTGCTCATATATATCGACTACCGCATTACCAGGCTCCATAAATGTTTTTACGATGGCGTCTTTTAGCGAAGGGTCTTCCCATTTCTGTATTCCTGTTTCTTGTGGTAAATCGGTTGTTTTTATATTCTTGTCCAGTACATCACCAAGCAAATAAACATTTTCACCCATACTTGTGATGGCTTTTGTAAAGTTTGCTAGGAAAGTCGGAGATGCTTGATCTGCAGCATGCAGCTTTAAACCATCCAATCCCGTCTCTTGAAGCCAATAACTTGCAGCCTCAATAAGCATTTCCTCCACATCAGGATTATCCTGATTTAGTAAAACAACGTTATCCCCCCATGTTGTGTTTGGAGTCTGTTCGTCTTTTACCCAATTTTGCTTATCCGTATCTTCAACAAGTGGATGACTCGCTGCCACATAATTTGTGACGAATTCCATTACCACTTTTATTTCTCTATTATGCGCTTCTTCTACTAATCTTTTGACATCTTCGATCGATCCAAATTGGTCATCAACTGCATAAAAGTCTTCTATCCAATAGCCATGGTACCCATCGGGGGAATTTTCCATTAGTGGACTCAATACGATCGTTGTATATCCCAATTCTTCATATGTATCAAGCTTATCGATTATTCCCTGTAAATCGCCCCCTTGATAGGCATGTGAATCTTCCCGTCTAACCTGCTTATCATTCTCGGCCAATCCATTATTATAGCGGTCAACTAGAATGGAATAGATAATCTCTTCATCCAATTCTCGGTCCACCTCATCAGCTGATATAGCGATTGGAGAACCAAGTGCTAGCATAAATATAATCAATAACAAAGCTGTAATTTTTTTCATCTACTATTTCCTCCAACATTTCATACTCTTGTCCTATTATTCGCTATTTAAGCAAATAGTCAACTCTTGATTAGAGATTGTTGGAAATCATTCATAATTTGGAGAGTAAAAGCGTTTAAATCCGCTCTTTAAATAACAATTATTCATGTTTTTAAGCTGATCGGATTCAAAATCCATCAAATAGGGCCATCCTATAATTTATATATATAATTGAATACTATCGTTAAATTAGAGAATAATAAAATCATCTATTTATTGGAGGGGTTTCTATGCAGGGAGAACATAACCCAAGGTTAAACTCGTCAGAGATTTCTGTTATTTGGAGCACTATTCAGAACAATAGCTTTTCTATATGCGTTTTGGAATATTTTTTAGCTAAGGTTGAAGATCCAGACGTGAAGCCAGTCTTAAATTTCGCACTAGATATATCAAAGAAAAACTTTAAAATGAGCAAAGATATTTTAAAAAAATCCAGTCACCCCATTCCAGTTGGATTTACATATAAAGACGTGAACCCAAACGCACCTCGTCTATTTTCAGATGCCTTTTACCTATATTACCTTAAAAATATGGCAAAAGTTGGTTTGTCTGTTTATGGTGTTGCTTTAACTACCTCCGCACGATCAGATGTTCGACAATTTTTAAGTCAAGCTATTCAAACATCGACCGATCTCTATAATAAGACAGCTGACACTTTATTATCAAAGGGATTATTTATTAGATCTCCTTTTGTTTCAACCCCTGACACAGTTGATTTTGTCGACAAAAAAAATTATTTAGGAGGATTTTTAAACTTTAACAACAGACCATTGAATGTTATTGAAATTACGCATCTTGAAGCAAATAGTGATACAAATACAGTTGGTAAGGCTCTTTTAGAAGGTCTTGCTCAAGTTGCGAAGTCTAAGAAAGTAAGTGATTATTGCCACAGAGGTGCGGAAATTGCAAAAAAACATATAAAAGTGTTTCAAGAAATTTTAAGTCATGATGACGTTCCAACTCCTTCAGCATGGGACGTTGAAGTAACCAATTCGACTGTATCTCCTTTTTCTGATAAATTAATTATGTTTCATACAACTTTGTTAATAGGATCAAGCATTTCCAACTATGCAACATCTGCCGCAGCAAGTTTAAGAAAAGATATTGCCGCATCTTATGTTCGCCTTACTACAGAAAGTGCACAATTTGCGAACGATGGGATAGACATCATGATTAAAAACGAATGGCTGGAAGAACCCCCTCAAGTCCCTGATCGTAAGAATTTGGCAAAGGATTAGAATTTGTTAATATAAACAACCCCTTGCATTTAACGCATTAAGTAGGGGCACTCCAATTGCTTTTAATTTTTATAATTTAAATGCAAAAAAGCTGCCTTTGTCTCTAACAAAGAACAGCTTTTTATTGCTTCCTTTAAGGCAGCAAACCTAGCGGCAAACGACCAAACCCTAGAATCAAAGTAATAAGCAGTGCGATAACTAATTGTATCCAAGGCCCTTTTGTAGGTTTTGCTTTAGATGTCTTAACTAGGATTAACTCCATAGCAACGATGACCCAAAGGCCAGCTACTCCTTTTACAATTGCTTCGGGTAGCATGTCACCTCCACCAAAGTAAGTTGCTAGTAGAGACCCACCAGTGTACAGAATAAATAAGAAATCCAAACGTAAGATCATGTGAATAATTTTTCCGGGTTTTGCCTTCCCCTGCTTGTACATGATTAATGCTACAATTAGTAGAATTAATGCTAATGCCCAAGAGGTAATATGCATATGTACCATGCAAACACTCCTTCCACTTTCAACCTTTTAAATTTAGCTAACGCTATCATATCATGTAAAAGAGAAAGTTTCATTCAAAAAGGATTTACATCCACACTATGTGGGAACAGTGATTTAATAGAAGATTTCAAACAATGAGTAAATCACTACAAAAACTGTTATACTTAGTTTGAATTGGACTTTTTACAGGGAGGGCTCGTAAATGAAGAACAGTCAAGAAATAATTGATCAAACACAGGAATATGGGGCAAAGAATTATCACCCACTTCCTGTTGTCATTTCACATGCTGAAGGTGTCTGGGTAGAAGATCCAGAGGGAAATCGTTACATGGATATGCTCAGTGCCTATTCTGCGGTAAACCAGGGACATCGACATCCAAAAATTATTGAAGCACTAAAACAGCAGGCAGACTCCGTAACATTAACATCGAGAGCATTCCACAATGACCAGCTTGGTCCATGGTATGAAAAGATTTGTAAACTAACAAACAAAGAAGCAGCATTGCCCATGAATACAGGTGCGGAAGCCGTAGAAACAGCAATGAAAGCTGCTAGACGTTGGGCTTACGATGTAAAAGGCGTAACAGAGGATAAAGCGGAAATCATAGCCTGTGAAGGAAACTTCCATGGAAGAACAATGACAGCGGTCTCGCTCTCGTCTGAAGCAGAGTACAAACGTGGTTTTGGGCCAATGCTTCCTGGTATTAAAATTATTCCTTATGGTGATATTGAAGCATTAAAGTCTGCAATCAATGAAAATACGGCTGGATTCTTATTTGAGCCTATTCAAGGAGAAGCGGGTATTGTCATGCCTCCGGAAGGCTTTTTAAAGGAAGCATATGATGTATGTAAAGAAAACAATGTTCTCTATATTGCCGATGAAATCCAGGCTGGTCTTGGAAGAAGTGGTAAATTATTTGCTTGTGACTGGGAAGATGTAACACCTGATATTTTAATACTTGGTAAAGCTCTTGGTGGCGGAGTATTCCCAATCTCTTGTATCGTGGCCAATAAAGACATTCTGGGGGTATTTAACCCTGGTTCTCACGGTTCTACATTTGGTGGAAATCCATTAGCTTGTGCTGTGTCTCTTGCCTCTCTGGAAGTCTTAGAGGAAGAAAATTTGGCTGACCGTTCTCTTGAACTTGGTAATTATATGATGGATGAACTAAAGTCCATACAAAACCCGTTGATCAAAGAAGTACGGGGTAAAGGATTATTTATTGGTGTAGAACTAACAGAATCAGCACGTCCTTATTGTGAAGAATTAAAGGAAAAAGGATTATTGTGTAAAGAAACACATGAAAATGTGATTCGGTTTGCACCCCCACTTACAATTAAACAAGAAGATTTAGACTGGGCAATTGGCCATATTAAAGAAGTACTGAAAGCATAGATTAAAAAGAGAAAAGGTAGACTTCCACTCTAAAAATGTGTGCTATATTCAAATAAAGTGAAACTTCAAACCGTGGGGGTTTTCAATATCCCCCACGGCTTGTTAGTTGAACAAATCGGGGTGTTAGCGTCCGTCTACTCCCCCACTTCATGCTTTGAAGTTGGGGTCTTACGGAGGGTTGCTCCGGGATAAAACAATTACGAAGAGGCTGGGACATAATTAAATTATCAACGCTTAATACGAATAATACTTTTTAGCATCGCTTCGGCAGAACACTTCGCTTTCCACGGGCACGGCCTCAGCCTCCTCGTGGAATGGGCCCCACTGCGGGGTCTTCGGACTCGTGCTGTTCCCGTTGGAGTCTCCGCGTTCTACCTACGCTAAAATCAGAAAACCCGAACTAGGCAAACCTTTAACCAAGGATTTGCATGATAGTTAGGGTTTTCAAGTGTTAAGAGAAATTTTATCCCAGCCTCTTCTTTTTCGTCAACAAAAATCTTTCATCCCATTCTTCACTTTTCCTTATTTACCTGTCTTACTTATTCGTCTAAATTGTTGAATATTCTTATACGTTAAACTACGCCAAAGCCACTCTAGAGGACCAAAACGATAGTGTGTCAGCCACCATTTACTTAAGGATGCTTGAAAGCTATATACGATGAGCACCATCAGTATTAGGCTCATCGGAGTCATGGAACCATAGAACCCAATGATATAAAATACCAGGAAACACACAATAGACTGTGCAATGTAATTAGATAATGCCATTCTACCTA
This sequence comes from Oceanobacillus manasiensis, assembly GCF_000724085.1. Lineage (GTDB taxonomy): Bacteria > Bacillota > Bacilli > Bacillales > Amphibacillaceae > Oceanobacillus_B > Oceanobacillus_B manasiensis. The sequence goes on along the minus strand of NZ_CCDL010000003.1, from coordinate 429,632 downwards.
CATATTGAAAAGGTTGTAGAAGTTTTTTTCCCCACTGCTTTTGAAAAAGCAAGGTTATAGATAGGATGTAAAACAATGCTGAAAAAGTACCACCAATGTTATCCTGTATCATAGAAAACCACATTGGATTTTCAAATAAATAAGGACCAGCTTTAAAACTAACAAACATTACAAATGAAATAAACCACAACCTGATTATAATTCCCTGATGCTTCTTCGGCTCATGCAACCACCTTTTTCTTGCAATGTACATGCCTGCTAAAAATAAAGGTAAAAGTGTTCCAATTAATAAAAGATAACTTATTCCTCCATTAGAATAAATCCAATCTGTGTAATTTTGCTGCCAGATCTCGGTAAGATTGCCACTTTGATAATGGTACTGAGCTTGTTCTGCACCAAAACGGTTAGGTTGTCCAATATAATCTCTGATCTGGTATAAAGAAAGGCTTAGAAGTCCCACACATATTCCCATTAACATTACTGCCCAAACAAGAAGTGTACTTTCCTTCACATGTAGAAAAGCTAATAGTAGCAACCCAATTAGCCCATAGGTGAGCAAAATATCACCGTGCCAAATAAGAAAAGCATGAACTAGTCCAAAACAAATGAGTACCACTAATCTTCTGGCCAAAATTGGATATGCCGATAATGCTCTCCTCTCCATTCTTTCCTTCATAAGTTGAATGCCAAAGCCAAACAGTAATGAGAACAATGTGTAAAAGCTTGCTTGAAAAAAGATATCTACAATCATATCAAACCCTTGATCAAAAGGAGAAAGGCTACCTGAATCTCCTCCATACAAAAAGTTTGGGGCACTAAAAGCACCAATATTTACAACAAATATCCCAAATATAGCAAAGCCTCTTGCTGCGTCGATCCATTGAAGTCGATTTGCTTCCTTTACAGGAGTGTGTCTTTCTGTCATGATTTCATCCAACTTTCCTTCTTTTTCTTCTCTTATATAGGAATACTCCACGAACCCCTTATATTCCTTCAACATTTGAAAGAAATAGGCATACCTTAAAGAGAAAGGAGGGGATCAGATGCCGGCAAAGGTGGGTGCAGTGAAAGTTATTAACGTTTCTTCATCAGGTATTTTCAATATCGGTGATGTCTATTCAATGAACCCTGAAAGCAGTGCAAAAACCTATGCTGGTGGTGGCTCCTTCAATACCGGGGACCGGTTGCGGGTCAATCTCGCAAATTCAACGACGTATGTGTATGATTCTGACAAGATGGATCAGAATATTACATCGTAAACGGAGGAAAACGAATGAATTTAACTGTACATCAATCAATTAGTATCCATATGTTAAAAGTAGGTGTCGTTACCAATTCATCCGTCTTACAAATTGGAAGTACTGGTAGCTTTCAAACACAATCTGCTATCTATAACACGGGGGGTTTCAAAGAAGTGGCTGAAGAGGCTGAAGCAACAGGAGCAGTAGAAGCTTCAGAGTTGGCAATGCCAATTGTACCCTTGAGCCGTTAATCATGCACACCCACTCCTCTCTTGCATAAATTAATTTTAGGCATTCGTCTATAACTAGGATAGGAGGGACGCCCTGTGAATGGAACGGATTGGATGACGTACATGTATGACCTACATGGATATGTAAAAGAGCAGGACAGGAAAATTCAAGAGCTTACCCAAAAACTTGAGCAGTTAGAAACAAACCTTAACGAACAGAATACGAATCGCGTCGAAAAAATCGAATATAAATTTGACCAATTAAAAATAGAAAATTTAAATGGGACACTTCATATTGGCATGTCACCACAAGATTTAAACAATGTGGAAGATTTCAGTATGCCTGATCAATCATTACCTCCGACCACACCGCCGCTCAAACAGCAGCTCGTTTCCGAACTATCCAGCTTTGTTCAACAGGAATGCCCTGCACTTATTCGCAATCTATCCGAAGAATATGAAAGAAAGATTGATAAGCCCTATCAGAACATTCTGTTACAGGATGTTACAAAGCAGCTCCCAAGCCGTGTTGCCTTTTATGAAAAAAAGGCAGCAGATGAAAAGATCGAGTCTAGTGATCTCGCTCTTCACGATTATATAGCCAACAATATAAAAGAGGAAATCCACAATTCTCTAATTGCATACATGCAAACATTTGATAAGAAGGAGGAGTAACATGATACTAGAAGTTCATAATTATGAATTAAATGTTGGAAATATTGAATTGGGTGACGTTTCTGCTTCGTCCGTTTTTTTAATTGGAGACAGTGAAGTGATGAAAATGAGCTCCTTTTTTGATACCCCTCCCGAATCCTATACAGTTGGTAGCATCGTACCATTAGGCTCATTAGGCGGGGGTTAGTGGAAAAATGAATAGCAGATTAGCTTCTGTTAACCAAGTAAGGGTAAACTCCGTCTCCTTCAGTGGCATTTTTTCTATTGGAGATACAGAAACATCAGAGCAAATTTCTAGAGGCATCGCTTTGCAAAAAGAAGGAGCGTATTTTACTAAAAAAGACGAACTCTCTTTTGAAGATTACTCTATTTTTAAGATGGAACCCGATTTACCTGCTTTCAAGAATAAGGTGCATATGAAAACATACCACCATAATGACGTGATTCACGTTCAAGGTGTTAATACTATAGGGGTAACCACATCTTCCATTATGCAAATTGGCAGTTTACGCCGTATTGAGGCAGTTTCCTGGCTAAAGCATTTCCGTAGACTAAAAGATTAGAATGTATTTAAGCTTATTTTTTTACAGATCAGAGGTAGCAATTCCAACAAATACGCATAGACTATGGTAAGCAATTCTTTAAATAGTAGGTGTTAATATGCCATCAATTGTCGGACCACTAAAAATTAATAGTATCGGTGGCGGAGTAGTAAATTTTGGTGATGCATTTTACCTCTCTCCGAAAAGCACGTCAAAGACAAACTCCGGTTCAGGGTCGCTAAATACAGGCGATTTCATATGTACGAATAATGGTGTAAGTTCTACGAATCCATTTGACCCTGATATAAACGATCAAAACGTTACAGCAAATGCATAAAAACAGGAGAACCCCATAGAGATTCTCCTGTTTTTTTCTTTACAGCTAGCCCTTGCTCTAGATACGGCACTCACTGCTTTTGTTTTATAGTTTCACTTTTATTAACTGCTGTTTTGCAAAGAAATAAAGATAGGTTTCCTTAACTGGTTGTTTCCAGATCTGCTCTACTGCATGTCGATAAAGCTTTAACTGTGTTTTATACCGATTTCTCATCTTTTCTTGCATCTTTTCTGTCATCTCACCATGTATAGCGTCTGATTTATAATCCAAAATGATCCAGCCGTCCTCATGTGGAATTAGACAGTCAATCACACCCTGTACTAGAACGCGTTCTTCCTTTTTGCTCTCCCAATTTGCATAGACCTCACTTGTCGGCAGGGACAAACTAAAGGGAACCTCTCTTTTCACCACAGGTGCTTCCATCATAAAGCGCGCAATATCTGTCTGTAGAAAATGTTCCACTGCAGTATTATCCACTATAGCTGCTTCATCACGTGTCAGCATTTCTCTCTCTACTAACTCTTCGATAAATGCCTCTATTTCTAAAGGAGAAAGCGGGTTGTTCAACGGAATATGTTGCATGACGGTATGCAACACCGTACCTTTTTCGGCTGCCGTCACGTTTTTTTCCTTTTGCATAAACTGCGGTCTTTTAGTAATCGGGGCTTTAAAAGGTGTTACAAGCTGATCCGAGCTATATTCGTCCTTTAGCTCACGTTGCCTTTTAATTTCCGTTACCGACTGTTTCGCTCTGGATCTTGATGCCTCTACATAAGGATACTGATAAGAAAGACGCTCATCCACACTTGTAGCAAGTTCTTCATCTTCCACCTGAACAGGGTGCCATGCTTTAAGGGTCTCTCGCAATGAAAGCTCTGCTTCATCATTTGTTTCTTCAATGTTAGCTAGTTCGCTGCCATGTTGTATCTTCACATTCCATTTAGATGGATCCACCCTTATTTCATCAAGTACTGCATCCTGTAATTCTTCTGTCCGCAATATCTCAGTGGATTGGTGGCGAATTAACGCAGGGCCAACCCAGTCTAGGTAGGTTTTCGATTCCATGCGATAATGTGCTGGCAATACCCATTCCGAATGATCCAACATCTTTTCCCATTTTTGTCTTTTCTTTTTAAAAGAAGCGACATTACCAATCATAACAAGCTTTTCTTTCGCTCGTGTTAACGCCACATAAAGCACACGCATTTCTTCAGCAAGCAACTCACGGAGTTTCTCCTGCTTTAATGCCTGGAAAAACAATGTAGGATACGTAATACGTTTTACAGGATCAATGTATTTACTCGCAAATCCGAGATCCTTGTGTAAAAGATACTTTTGATTAAGATCCATTAAATTGAACTGCTTATCCATTGCTCCAAGAATGACCACGGGAAATTCCAGCCCTTTGCTTTTGTGGATGGTCATAATTCGAACAACATCCTCTTGTTCACTTAATGCTCGCGCAGCTCCCAGGTCATCGCCCCGCTCTTCCATACGTTCAATAAAACGTAGAAAACGGAACAATCCACGGAAAGAAGTATTTTCGTAAGATCTTGCCCTGTCATACAATGCTCTTAAGTTTGCCTGCCGTTGCCTTCCACCAGGCATTCCACCAACAAAGTCGTAATATCCTGTCTCCCTGTAAATATCCCAAATTAAATCAGATAACGCTCCTTGGCTTGCGTCCATGCGAAAGGTTTGTAGTTTTGCTAAAAATGTTTCCAGCTTATCACCTACAGGACCAGTTTGTTCCTTCTTGAATTGCAATAAGGCCTCATAAAAAGTTTTATTACGCCCAGCAAGCCGAATGGAAGCCAAGTCATCCTCATTCAAGCCCACAATTGGTGACCTTAGTACAGATGCAAGTGGAATATCTTGTCTTGGGTTGTCGATCACCTTTAATAAACTAATCATGATTTTTACTTCAATGGCTTCAAAATATCCTGTGGAAATTTCGGCATAGACAGGTATACCTTGTTTTTTCAGTTCATCTGTAATCGTTGGTGCCCATGTCATAGATCTTAACAGGATTACGACATCACGATACTGCATATCTCTATGGGCATTGGTTGCTTTGTCCGCCACCTGTAATGGGGCAGCATCCTTTTGACCTATCCAACCTTTTATTTTCTCGGCATACGCTCTTGCCTCAATTTGCGCCTTTTCTAAATCGCGATAATCTTCTTCTCCACTATCTTCATCCTTCTCCTCTTCTGCTTCCCGATCGATGATAAGCAACTCTGGAGCTGGTTCTGAATGTGGCAACGAATCATACATTTTATTTCCATAAATTAATTCAGCATTTTGGTCGTATTTCACTTCGCCAACCGTCTCGTCAAGGATTTGTCGGAAAATATAGTTTGCTCCAACCAGTACATCCTCCCTGCTTCGAAAATTACTTGCAAGGTCAATACGCTGTCCTTGTTCTTCTTCCTTAGCAAAACGTTTATACTTTTCTATGAAAAGGGCTGGCTCAGCATGTCGGAAACGATAGATACTTTGTTTTACGTCTCCTACCATAAACATATTACCAGCTCCTGTTCGGTCACTAAGCAGACGTAATAGGGTCTCTTGCACAAGGTTTGTGTCCTGATATTCATCTACGAGTAGCTCGCTAAACTTCTGTTGGAATTGGATGGCAACCTGTGAAGGCGTTGGCTCTTCCGCAGGTGTTTGCTCTTCCATTAGCAATTGCAGACAAAGATGCTCTAGGTCTGAAAAATCCACAAGGGCTCTCTCCCTTTTTTGTTGGGAGAATTCTTGTTTAAATGTTTTTACAAGCTCTGTTAGCTTTTTGATAACAGGAGCAAGTTCTCTCATATCTTGCACATGGCTTTCAAGATTACGGCTGAACCACCCTTGCTTCATATCATTCCAACGTTTTTTGTAGCTGTCCCGTAATGCTTTAACCTTCTTTTTCTTGTCCTCATTACAATCCATTTTCTTCGAGGATAGCTTGGCAAATGTGCTGTTTTCCATATGCTGCTGGAGCATATTCCAATCCTCTAGGTGAACCTTAGCCTCCTGCAATCCTGCTATGTCTACTTCAATCGTTTCCGCATATTGGTAGGGACCGTCACTTTCCTTAGTCATTTCCATAGCTAATGCCATTTCTTCTTCCATTGCCGTAAATTGGCTACGCACCTCTCGCTTCATTATATTTAGCCAAGAAAGGGTACTTTCTTCCCAAACTTCTGATACAGCATACGTGTTAGCCAACTGGTCGAGCCAATGGTCAGGATATGGATTTTGCACTGCAAAAGTATATAAACTCAAGATCAGGTCCTCTACCTCTGCATCGCTACGATCATTGGAGAAACGATCAACAACCGCAAAAAAAGCTGCCTGCCCACTTCCTTCCTCCCCGTACCATCGTTCAAATAAATCATCTATCACTTCCTGTTTAATTAAATCTGCTTCCATATCGTTCGCTATCCGAAAAGAGGGATCGATATCAAGCAAGTACGCATACTGGCGAACCACCTCTAGACAAAATGAATGTAATGTAGAGATTGAAGCCCGCTGCAGTAAAGAAACTTGCTTTTTTAGGTGCTGAGAATTGGGATCTTCTGCTAAAGCCTTTTCTAAAGCCTCTCCTACCCGGTTCCGCATTTCCTGTGCTGCTGCATTGGTGAATGTCACGACAAGTAGTGAGTCTATGTCTACAGGGTTCTGCTTATTTAACAGCTTTTGTATAATCCGTTCTACGAGTACCGCTGTTTTTCCCGAACCAGCTGCTGCAGCAACTAGGACGTCTTTTCCTCCTGTATAAATAGCCTCTTCCTGTTCCTTTGTCCAATTAACCATTCTACTCCCCCCTCTCTAACGCGACAGACCCTGCCTGAATTTTTCCAAGGATTTCATCATCTTTCATATCTGTTAGCTTGCGATAATTATTTGTTTCCAGTTGTGAATCAAATTGGCATACAGAGTGAAATGGACAGTACGTACATGCCACATTCTGTTTATGCTGATATGGGTTCAAATGCACACCGCCTGCTGTCATATCGACTCCTGCCTGCATCATCAATTCATGGATATGTGATTGCAGGCTCGAAAAGGTTTCGTTGCCTGCAACCTTCGAATAATTGTAAAATCCGCCATTCTTTTTCACCCCAGCAGGCACAATTTGACTTGAACCAGAATCCAATGAGGTATCCATCATTTTAACAATTTCTTCATCCGATAAAAGCAAGCCTTGCATTTTATACTTTTTAAAGAGTTCCTCTTGAATAGTCTCGTCATGTAGTTTCTGATTCCCTGATACCATCGGGTTATGAACATGGAAATAAAGCACCCCAGCAGGCGTCGCCTTTGTACCAAGCCACTGTTCTGAATGAGATAAAACGACATCTAAATACGTAAGCATTTGTAACGCTAAACCGTAATAGACTTCTATAAGGTTTAACCCTTTCGCGCTGGACTTATAATCAATAATTCGCAAGTATAGTTCTTGTTGATTTAAAGCCTTGTCCACCCGGTCAATTCTGCCCCGCAGTTGTAACTCATACCCATTGGGTAGAGGTAAATTAAGTGGTGGTAGTGTCTGTCCAGCGCCAAAACCTAATTCCAATCCAACTGGGGAAAAATTACTCTGTCTTGCTTGCTCACTTAATACAAAGGCTGCTCGGGCGATGACTTCCTGTAATTTTTGTTGAATATATTTATAACGATTCGAACTATGCAATATTTGATGTTGTAAGATCGGTGCTAAACTCGTCACTGCTTTTTGTGCATATGAATCGGTATCCTTCTTGGATAGCTGTGCAAAATCCTTTCCTTCCGTCCGTATCCATTCTGTGATTGTTTTTAACGCCTCATGGAAAAGCTGGCCAATATCAGGAGCATCTAGCTTATACGTTTTTCTCTCCTCGAGTCCAAGACTATATTTAGCAAAATGCTGATAGGAACAACGATAATAAGTTTCTAGTCTAGATACACTAGCTTTTACTTCCTTCGGGTAAAGCTCTTCAACCGTTTTGGAAGAAAGGTCCAGTGGTTTATTCTCATAGTACAAGCTTTGTAGTACATTATAGGTTGTGCTGTATTTCTCGTGATGGCTTACAAACCAGTTCAATACATGCCACCACACAGGGGCCACAGGGTATCCTTTCCGTTTCCTCGCAAGCTGGGCAGTTAATGCCGATCTTGTTTTTACTGGCGTTGTAATAAAGCGGTCAGCTTCTACTAGCTCCTCAGGGTCCTGTAGTAATAGATGATCACAGCATACCGGAAATAAATCTTCCATACGTTTAACAAGTTGAGAAGGCATTTTTGACTTACCTTCTCCATCACTCAGTGGATAACTTATATATAATTTGTCTTTAGCAGACGTAAAGGCAATATACATATAGAACCAATCATCAAGTAATTGACGCTTACTACCATCCGCTAACTTTAAGCCATGACTAGCAAGCAACTCTCTTTCTTGCTCACTGATCATCCCATCTATCTGGGGCTTCATTGGCCATACACCTTCATTAACGCCCAGTAAAAAGGCACAAGATATTCCGCTGATTCTCGAACGGTCAATGGTTCCCACAATGACATGGTCAATAGTTGGTGGCACGTGGGCAAATGTTAAGGTTTCGAATCCTGCCTCGAGCGTTGCCCTAAACGTATCCAATGTCATTGTTTCATCTCCGGCCGTTTCCACAATTTCATCTAAGAGCTGTAAAATCCCTGTCCATACTTGGTCTTGCTCACGGCCTTTTTCCACATCTCCTTGCTCGTCATACACTTCACGCATTTTCTCAAGCATCGATGGTGCCTCTATCTCCTCTAAAAAGGTAAAGAGTACGGTAGCTTTTTCTCGTATCGTGGTGGCCTGTCTTATCGCTTCATCAAATGGCTGGAGAGCTTGTACCACTTGTTGGCGGTATTTATTAATACGAGTTTGTGTTGCTTTTTCTGTATCTGTCTGTGCTGTCTGGTCAAACCCCCGGAAACGCTGAAAGACCCATTCCTCTTCTCCTATCCAACGTTCTCTGGAACGAATCCCATATTCAAGCACATAATTTTCAAGGTCATCAATGGAATCAGCTGTTAAAGGAAAATCTGGATCTGTAGAAGGTATAAAGCCGGTCTTTAACACTCGGAAAATAGCATCGTAACGCCAATTTCCTTCTACCATATCCAATACAGAGCGAATCAATTCAATCAATGCATGATTTAACATAGTCCGCTTTTCATCAATAAACACTGGTATGTCATAATCGCTAAATACCGTTTTAATTAAGTCATGGTATGTGTCTGTCTCCCGAAGGAAAACTGCCAGGTCCTGATACCTGTAATTATCTTCCCTTACAAGACGAATGATTTCCTGGGCTACGCCTTCCACTTCTGCTCGTGGATGAACCGCTTCTCTAATCTTTATTGGCACATCCCCTTCATAGGGAGGAACTGGCCTTGTATCAAAATACCGTTCCAAGTGCGCAAAATAAGGACGATCCTGAAACCTTCCATATTTTGGTTCTAATACAACTGTATCTTCTTGAACAACCCCATGCTCTTCTGCCAGTTGCTTTAAAATATAATAGGTTTCCGTGGTTTGGTAGAACAAGCTAAGCTCAGATATTTGTAGCTCCTCTGGTCGGTCAATTGTCAGGGCTATGGTAACCCGTTTGCATTGCTTCATCAGTGCCTCAATTACAGTAAGTTCATTTGGGGTAAATTGGTGAAATCCATCTATATAAATTTCCGCTTCTTTTAAAGAAGTTGCTTCATAGATTTTTTCTGCTAAAAGCCGGAGTTGGTCTTCACTGTCTATATAGCTTTCTTGTAACGCAATCGCTAGTTTTTCGTAGATGTATTGGAGATCGTCTAGCTTGTTAACAAGTGCTTCTTCCCCCGGCTCTTTGTGGACATATTGGTTTATATCCTCCATTTGGCTCAAAAGAGATTCTGGGGTGATATTGTACCGTTTGAATTCTGTAATCATACCTTCAAGCTGCTTTAAAAAGCCCTGTTTTTCAATGGCCTTTTGGAATACCCGCCAGTCTCCTTGTTTCTCTTCAATTATTTTGCGCAACATCATTTGAATGCCGACAGAACTAATAAATTGCTTTGTTCCACCTCCAGTTTCCTGGAAAATACGCCAGGCTAACCTAGAAAAGCTAGTAACCTGTGCGCGGATACTGCCACTCATTTCCTCGTCCTGAAATAATTCGTATTCCTGCTGAAACGTCATTTGGTCTGGCACTATATAAAAAATTGGCGGCCCCTGAGGGTTGTCTTGTAGCTTGGCCTTTATTTCATCTAGCGTTCGGCCGCTTTTCCCTGTTCCCGCTCTTCCCGCTAAAAATCGGAGTCCCATCTTTCCTCTCCCCCCATTTTCTCTTTATAATAAATACGCAACGTTCTCCTAATATGAAAAGGGCTAACAAATGTTCCTTGCCCTCTATCTCTTTATCAACAACTAACTCGTCTTATTTAACACCAAGAAATGCTATTAACATAAAAAGCTTCCATCTTCTATTTTACCAAAGATGGAAGCTCCTAGCTATTTACCAAGACTTATACTTGTTTTGTTAAGTGGCCAATACTTTATATCTACTTTCCCAACAAGCTGGTCTTGAGAGATAAAGCCAAATGATCTACTGTCAAGACTGTCCTGTCTATTATCACCTAGAACGAACAGCTTTCCTTCTGGCACCTCTTTTTCACCAGTTTTCTCCTCTAACGTGAAATCTGCAGTATAAGGTTTTGAATCACTTGCTCTTACGTATGGTTCGAGAAACGGCTCTTCCACATACTCATCATTCACATGGAGTTTATCATCTCTATAGGAAATTTTATCACCAGGTAATCCGACCACCCTTTTCACGTAATCGTCTTCCTCATTTGCATGAAAAACGATGACATCAAAACGCTCGGCCTGTGTTAAGTCATATATTACTTTATTTACCATTAGCAAATTCCCATCATGCAGTGTTGGTTGCATGGACTCTCCATCGACTACATAGCTAGCGAATAGCAAAGAGCGTAAACCTATTATCAACACCGCTACAATTAGTATTACGGGCAGTAGCTTACGAAGTCTCCTTTTTTTCATCGTTTTTAAGCCTCCAGGGTTTTCTTCTATCTTATTCATACCCTGTTTGACGGTGTTTTAATCGTTTCCAAGCTTCTTTGCTTCTTTAATCAGAGCCTTTTTCTCCAGACGTTTTTCGATGATTTTTCCTACAATCCAAAAAATTGCAATACAACTCCCTACAATAATGGTCCGCACAGGATTTTTGGCGAATTCCGTAATACTTGAACCGATATAAGCAAGGGAGAAGATCATAACCGATTTACCTAAAAGTACCGCTAGAACAAACTGTTGGATACTGATTTTCGATAGACCGGCAACTACATTGATTACAGCAGACGGGGAGAACGGAAAGCAAGTCAGCAAAAACAATGGTCCAAATCCATGTCTCTCAAGCCATGTCGTTACTTTTTTTACTTGTTTATTTTTGCGTATTTTCGTAAATAGCGGTTTCTTCCCGAGCTTTCGTATAATTAAAAAAACAAGAATTGCTCCAAGAGAAGAACCAGCCCACGATAATAGAAATCCCTCAAGCAATCCATAGGCAGCAGCATTTGCAAAAACAAATACGACTAGTGGTAAAAATGGAAGGAAGGCTTCTATAAATGGTAATAAAATACCTGGAAGAGGTCCAAGCTGCTCGTATTGACCAAGCAGGTCCATGATGTATTCATCTAGCCTGTCTTCCTCAAACATAATTCTCCAATCGGATAGTGCAGTGTTTATGGCGTCCATGTAGTGAAATCTCCTCAGTATGTATAAAGTGAAATCGTTTGGGGTCCCTTCATTCCCCACCCAAATGTTAGTTGAACGAATTAGGAATAAAATATGATTAGCTAGTCCGTATATCCCCCTCTATGTAACTATTCCCACCCAAGTGGTTGCATAACCTATTTTATAGATCCTTTATCTAATTTTATTTTAATGCAAACGAAGTAAATTTCCTACTTATAAAAAAGAAAACAGCCACTTTCTTTCCCAGTTTATATAAATTAGTTGTATTTTTTCTTCGTTTTAACATATAATAAGAAGAACAAACGTTCTATTTCAGAGGGGGAAGACCATGCGCTATCTTACAGAAGAAGAACGACATATAGCCACACGATTTCTTTTTCTTTCAATGGCAATCGTGGTAATACAACAAGATATTCAACATATTGAAAGAGGAGCATTCAAAATAAAGGAACCCTATACAGAACTTTTGGAGACCATGGCAACAGTGGCAGGTTCCGAGCGACGCGAATTACGTACTCAAATGAGCAAAAGGAGAATAGAGGTGGTGACCTTACACAAAAACGATTCTTTCTCTTCCTTTCTATTTCTTTGCCAGGGCAGAGAAGAGAAACGGAATTATTTCAACCCGGCAATTCGCAAAAAAGTGCACGCCATAATACAGGAGCTTATGCAAAAGTCTCTGCCGTCTTTTCCGAAACCTGTTTCTGCAAAAACCTAATGCGATTGTCTAACAAATAACGGAATTGAGCAGTGCGCTGAACCTGATTTAACATGGAACCATAGGAAACGGATAAATTTACTTTTTTCCCATTTTTGAACATAATCTCTGTTCCTTGCCCAAATGCATCTAAAATGTGGTCAATGTGGGAATGTGCTATCCATGAACATTGTTTGCTTGATGGAGAGGTAGTAGGAAAGAAATACATGCCGCTGAGAGGGTCCACGGAGATGGGAGCTTTATGTGTTATGCCACAAATATCCCTGGTACCATCCTGTCTTCCTTTAAGACTTGACCCGAAAAATTTGCAGGCATGGTCCATTACTTTACTTGCAGTAACTGCCACTGTGTAATCGTTGTGTTCTTCCATTACATTGGTGATAAGGTTACCGGATGCGTCTTGTTCTGTGAGGAGTACCATCGTAAGTGGGGTAATTTCTGGAGTAGGAGCGTAGATGTCTTCATTAAAAAACATACATATCATCCTTTCACTAAACAGCGAAAGAAAGTGGCTTCTTACTAAATCTACCAAACTACAAACAATAAATAAAGACCTTACAGATAATTTATTTGAAAAATTTTATTTTTCTCATAAATAATAGCCCCTGTTGCGTTATTTGCCCCAGGGACTAGCATTAAATCATCCCTAATTAAGAGTTATTCATTATCCTTCCACGTCTCAAAATCCCCAGAAACATAGAAAGCTTCTACAGGTATCTTTATTAGCAATGGTATGCTCATATGTTTTTACTCTTAGCTCTCGTTAGTTCCTTATACTACTTTTCAAGCTCCTCCTAAGTATCTTTCCAGTTGTGTTCTTGGGAAGTTCTTCAAGAAACTCAATTTTTGTTGGTGTTTTATAAGAAACCAAATGGTTCACGCAGAAATCCTTCAAATCTTGTTCCGTTATTTCGGAATCATCGACTACGGCAAAACATGTTACGGATTCCCCACTCTCAGGGTGTGGTTCCCCTACGACCGCGACTTCTACAACACTCGGATGTGTGTATAGAACCTCTTCTACCTCTCTTGGGTACACATTGTAACCACCTACAAGGATCATATCTTTCTTTCGATCGACGATATAGAAATAACCATCTTCATCAACTCGAGCCATATCCCCTGTATAAAGCCACCCATCTTGTAGGGTTACCTCTGTTTCTTCGGGCATTTTATAATAGCCTTTCATAACATTGGGGCCTCGAACAATGAGTTCACCTACTTCACCAGTTTCTACTTCCTCACCAAACAGGTCTACCACTTTATTTTCCACATTCCAAATGCTTGTTCCTATTGAACCTGCCTTCCTCGGACGGTCAATTGGATTAAAGCAAGTAACTGGAGATGCCTCTGACAATCCGTATCCTTCTGATAATCGAATTTGAAACGTTGCTTCAAACGCCTCTAATAGAGAAACAGGCATGGCGGCCCCACCAGAAATACATAAACGGACCTTACCGAATCTCGGTTTCTCTCCTTTAACGGACTGTAAAAGGTAATTATACATAGTTGGCACACCAGCAAATACTGTAGCTTCATGTTCATTGGCTATCCGAATTACCTCAGCTGGTGAAAATTTAGGGATAATAAGAATGGTTCCCCCATTCATCAATGGAGCATTCAGCGATACAGTCAAACAAAAAACATGGAACATCGGTAAGGCTGCAATCATACGATCCTCACCATTAATCCCCAAGTAATCAGCTACATCCTTGGCATTAGAGTAAATATTTTGGTGGGAAAGCACAGCTCCTTTAGGCTTTCCAGTCGTTCCAGACGTATACAAAATGATTGCCGTATCCTGCTCAGCTAATGTGGGACCCTTAAAATTTCCTTCTCCTTTTCCCACCAATTCTGAGAACGCCTTCATTTTGTGTTGTAATGAGTCACCTTTTACGGATACATTTGCTCCTGAATCACAAGTAATATAATGTTGCACACTAGGCAGATCCTGATCAATGACAGCAAGTTTCTCAAGCATTACATCCATCGTAATGATAGCTTTCACATCACCATTATGTAGAATATAGGATAGCTCGTGTGCAGTATACATTGGATTAATGGGAATAACAACAAGACCAAGTCTCAGGGCACCATAGAGACTTATAACATAATAAGGGGAATTTCCAACAATTAAGGCAACATGATCGCCTTTTTTATACCCTAACTTCTCCATACTGGAAGCAAAACGTTGTACAGCTACTTCTAATTCTTGATAGTTCCTCTCCTCTTTTTCAAAAATATACGCTATCTTTTCCGGGTTTTCCTTCGCTGTAATCGATAGTTGATCACTAATATTCACAAACTAACCTCCCTTAAATTTATTATGAATGAATAGTCATTCATAATAAGACCAAAAAAATAGCTTTCTAGATTTGCTTGTCTTTATTATAAAGTAGCAATATTCCATTTTCAAGCAATTTTGAAAGCGTTGACAATTAAAAGTGGCAACTATTCGAAAGTTTATGTATCAGTTGGGAAGTTTCTAAGTTTGGATGTTGACGATTCACTTTGCTATGCTGTTGTTTTAATTGAGACGTACTCCAATAAAAAAAGCCCACCAAGTGAGCTTTCTCTTAATAGATTAAATTAATAAAATCTTCTTTTGTAATTTTACCAAGATAGTGCGGTACATCGACACCTGCTAAGGCTTCTTCAATCGATTTTCTTTCATGGCGAACACCTTTTAATTTATCCTCGATCACTTCAACACTACCTACACCAAAGAAGTCACCATAAATCTTACAATTTTCAATAACTCCCTTTTTAACGTCAAGACGAACATCAACGAGGCCAGCATCAAATTTATGAGATTCTTGGATATTGAATGACGGTGATTTACCATAATTCCATTCCCAATTTTGATAACGATCTTTAGAGATTTGCTCTACATTTTTCCAGTCTTCCTCTGTTAATTCATATTGTGGAACATCAGCAATATCTTCTACATCAAAGACATGTTTTAGGATCGTTTCCTTAAACTCGTCCATCGTTAGAGATTCTTCTAGGAATTCAGAGATGTTTGCAACACGGCTCCGAATGGACTTAATTCCTTTTGATTCAATTTTTTCTTTTCTAACTTTTAATGCAGAAACAACGTTCTCGATTTCTGAGTCGAACATTAACGTTCCATGACTAAACATCCGACCTTTCGTTGAGAACATAGCATTCCCGGATATTTTTCGACCATTAGCTGCCAAGTCATTTCTTCCTTGAAGCTCAGCAGGAACTCCAAGCTTATTTAAAGCCTCTACCATTGGCTGAGTGAACTTAGCAAAATTTTGGAAACTGTTTCCGTCATCTTTGGTAATAAAGCTAAAGTTCAGGTTTCCCTCATCATGGTAAACGGCACCGCCACCAGATAGTCTGCGGACAACCTTAATTCCATTTTCATCAACATAGCTTGTATTAATTTCTTCAATGGTATTTTGATTGCGCCCAATGATAATGGATGGCTTGTTAATGTAAAAAAGTAAATATGTATCGTTCTCTCCGAAATTCTGTAGTACATATTCCTCCAATGCCAGATTCACCATTGGATCTGTAATTCCTTTATTGTCTATAAACTTCATACCAATTAACCTCCCAAAAGAATATATCTATCATTAAGTTTAAGGCATCTATCTCGCTAAATCAAAAATTAGGTTTTGGCCTGCCAAACCAGTCCTTCTTCGGCTAAATAGACTGTCCCTTTGTATTCCTTCTTTGCTTCTTGGACTAACTGGTTCCTATCACCATATTGAGGTAGGTGGCTCAACATCAATTCTTTTGCTCCAGCTCTCTCGGCAATCTTTCCGCCTTCTTTGCTCGTCATATGTCCAGCACTCTCTCCATTTTGGTCAGCATAAAAATTGCAATCTGTAATGAGCAGATCAGCCCTTTGTGAAAATGGGATCCACTCTTCTTTAAAACTGCTATCCGCTGTATATACTACCGTATGCTCACCATCTGTTATCCGCATTCCGAAACACGGAACCGGATGAACGGTTTGCAGAAAACTAATCTGAAATGGCCCGATATCTACAGATTCATCTGGCTGATAAGCTTTTCCTTCTGTGTACTCGTGTGACAAGCTAGCAAATCCTTCTTCATCCAAAACATGGCCATAGATTGGCAGGATGCGGTCAGCACCATTCACATAATAATTTACTAGCTTTGCATACTGTAGAACACCAATATCTGCCACATGGTCCTCATGATAATGAGATAAAATGACGGCATCAAGCTCGGTCACTGGTAGATACTGTTGAAGCTTAGATAATGAGCCACTGCCTGCGTCTATCAATAAAGAGAATCCGTCTTTTTCTAGCAGATAAGAAGAAGTTGCTTCACCAGGGGCAGGATAACCTCCCCAAAAACCAATTACAGTTAATTTCATAACGACACACCCTTTTTTATACTTTGTTGTAACACAGTATTGACAATTTTCATACTGTTATAATACAATGACATTATCTTAGCAAAGGAGGATTCACATATGTTTAAAGTTATGGAGTTCTTTCGCAATCTGCCAAAGAAAAAATGCAGTCAATGCGGGCTTGATATGGTAGAACAAGCCGACTGTTATGGTAACCTATGTGACGAATGTGATCATCCCGCAAGATAAAAAATTTCCTCTTTCCACTGTACTATAACACTTGCTAATCTATCTACTCTAAAGCAGCTATCGCTTAATAGCTGCTTTTTTCTTGGTTTTGATTCTTTTATGCGTTACTAGTAATACGATTTATATTACAAAAGGTTTTAAACAAATTAAGCGATAATTCTATCATTTCTGGCTGCGATATATTATAATTACTTAGAGTACCGAAATAAATTGGATACATACATCAAGATAACAGAAAGGGGAAATTAAAATGACTACAGGAACAACCAATCGTTTAAAGCGTTCAGAAGTACCTACAGAACAAACTTGGGACTTAACTGATCTATTTACAACACATAAAGAATGGGAGAAGGAACTAGAAGCCGTACAGCAGGACGTCACAGACGTAACAGCCTACAAAGGAAAATTAGGAGAAAATGCTGCAACACTGCTTTCCTGTTTGCAGACACTTGAAGCTTTCCAACAGCGTGTAGTGCGTGTGGCAAACTATGCTAGTCTCCGTGCAAGTGCAGATGGATCCGATCCCGCTAACCAACGTGATGCAGCTAGGGTGTCAGCCGGACTGGCTTCCATTGGAACGAAACTTACTTTTATACAATCAGAACTACTAACCTTGTCCAATGAGACGATCTCACAATTTCTACAGGATGAGCCTGCATTAAAAACATATGAAAAAATGTTGCAGGATACGTTAGAGAAAAAGCCTTATACCTTAGCTCCTGAGATTGAAGAAACACTAGCAGCATTAAGTGAGGTTCACGATGCACCATATATGATTTATGGGCGTACTAAATCTTCCGATATGCAGTTTGACTCAATTGTTGATAAGGATGGGAAAGAACAGCCAATGTCAGCTGCTTTATATGAGGATCGTTACGAGTTATCTGCTGATACGGAAACACGCCGAGCTGCATATAAATCTTTTACCAATACGCTTAACCAATACAAAAATACGTTTGCGGCAACGTACGCTACAGAGGTAACAAAACAGGTAACTATGTCTAGGTTACGTTCATACGACTCTGTTACAGACATGCTGCTGCAATCCCAGCAAGTAACTAAAGAAATGTACCACAACCAGCTTGATGTAATTCAAAAAGAATTGGCTCCACATATGCAACGTTACGCAAAGTTAATGAAAGATAAGCTAGGTTTGGAGGAACTACAATATTGTGACCTCAAAGCACCACTTGATCCAGAGTTTACTCCAGTTACGACATATGAGGAAGCAACTTCTACCATCCTAGAAGCATTAGAAGTCATGGGACCTGAGTATACGGAGATTATGAAAAAAGGTATCAATGACCGGTGGGTTGACCTTGCCGACAATGTTGGAAAAGCGACAGGCGCTTTTTGTGCCAGTCCTTATGGTGTGCACCCATATATTTTAGTTACATGGACGGATACAATGCGGGGTGCTTTCGTACTTGCCCATGAGCTTGGACACGCTGGACATTTTTATCTCGCAGGGAAAAATCAAACCCTTCTTAATACTCGCCCTTCCACTTATTTCGTTGAAGCACCATCTACTATCAATGAGCTGCTTTTGGCAAATCACTTGATGAATAAAACAGATGATAAACGAATGAAACGCTGGGTGATCACCCAATTACTTGGCACGTATTATCATAACTTTGTTACACACCTTCTTGAAGGAGAGTTCCAACGTAGAGTATACGATCTGGCAGAAAAAGGGACTCCACTTACAGCAGATGTTTTAACAAAGCAGAAAAAAGAAACTCTAGAAAATTTCTGGGGAGATACTGTAACATTTGATGAAGGTGCAGGGCTAACCTGGATGCGTCAGCCGCACTATTATATGGGGTTATATCCATACACGTATTCTGCGGGACTAACTGTTTCTACTGCAATGGCAGAAAAGATTCAAACTGAAGGACAGCCTGCTGTAGACAAATGGCTTGATGTCCTGCGTGCTGGTGGTACGAAAAAGCCGCTTGACCTGATTAAGCAAGCCGGGGTCGATATGTCCAAACCAGACGCCATTAAAACGGCCGTAGCATTTGTCGGATCCCTAGTTGATCAGTTAGAAGAGAGTTATAAATAAAAGTCAAGCTTCAATTAGTGGGGGTTTTCGTTCTTTCTCCCCCACTGACTGAAGCTTGAACGAAACCGGGTTTTAGCACCGGGATAAACGAGTAAATATAAAAAACGCTAGGATACAACATATTCTAGCGTTTTACTATTCGCAAATTAACTTTAATACAATCCGACTTAAAAAATCATAAATAATATCATTGAAAAGGTTAGACCGATAGTAAAAGTCCAATCTTTCAGACCCATTGCCACACTATTTCTCTTTTTGTCTATCATTGAAAGGGATCTTCCTATTATTATTAATACAAATGGAAGAGCAACTATTGTTTTACTAAGGAAGGGATTTTCAACCGTTATAGATAACAAAGGCAAGAGTACCAAAGATAGCATTCCTATTAAGGCCACTAAGTATAGAAGGTACTTCGCTCGATACAAGTTCATAATTGCTCTCCTCATCATTAATATACTTTTTTCACAGCTCATATAGTTAGAACCATCGTGAAGTTACTATGTTCACATTTTACTTTAAAAAAGCATACCTTTCAATCTTGGTACATTGTCCTTTAATTTGGAATGACAAAAACTTATGATAGTCTCCGTTTATCTAAGTTCAGTGCTTAATAAGTTCATTAACGGGCAACTGGCTTAAATATAGTGGGAGAGGAGAACGTTATTTATGGAAATTAGAAAACCAAACGATTTGGAATATAAAAAGGTTTTATCACTTTCACCAAAAGCATTATTCGATGGTACCTTAGGCGAGGCAAAACCTACGGATGAAAAAGCCAAACAACTTATTGAACGATTATTGCAGAAAGGAAGTTATTATCTAATAGCAACGGAAGGCGATAATTTAATGGGTTGGATTCTTATAGGAACAAGTAAAGACCAATTTACGGAAAAAATATACGGATTTATTTATGAATTGTTTGTGTTAGAGGAATTTAGGGGCAATGGAATTTCAAAACAATTAATGAAAACTGGTATCGAACATCTTAAACAAGACGGATATTCAGAGGTTCGATTAAGTGTATATGCAGGAAATCAAGCATTAAAACTATATGAAAAATTAGGGTTCAAAAATAGAACCATTACAATGAGTATGCCCATTTAAAACAAACATCTTTATTGAAAATTGAGACTGGGACATAAGAAAATCAAACAAGAAAAAACTGTACATTCAAACGGCGTATTGCAGAAAAAGTTCGAACACATCCGGATAGCCCCTAATTTTTGAATATCTGAATTACACTTTAGCGAAGGAAAAATGCGAAGACTCCAGTGGGAACAGCACGAGTCCGAAGGCCCCGCAAGAAGCGATTTTTGCTTCTGAGGAGAACATGCGCCTGCGTCTTCTAGTTACGCTCCGAGGCTGGCTTCCTCGGCGCAAGGGAGCAAAGAAGTTTACTCAAGTAGTACCCTGGCCGTGCCCACGGAAAGCGGAGTATTTTCCGGAGCGGTAATAAAGCACTTAGTTTATTATTGTTCGTGTTTTAAAAAGGCTGGGACGTTATGTCCCAGCCCCAACATCATAACGAAAAATCAACATTAAACATTAACAGAGCCTTATAAAAAAATGCACACAAAATATATTTTAAGTCGTAATAATTACTTTAAAAATTCCAATACCTCTTCTACTGCTTTTTCACCTTGCTCAATACAATCCGGAATCCCAGCCCCATCATACGAGCATCCTGCCAAATATACACCAGGAATATGCTCCTGTGCTTTATCACGTACCTCGGCAAGCCGTTCTAAATGGCCGACGGTATATTGTGGTCGTCCGTCCTTCCATCTTGTAATTACACGGAATTCTGGTTCGGCTTTAATTTTCATTGTCTTCTTTAAATCTTTCATCACAATCCTAGTAATTTCATCATCTGATAAGTCAACGACTTCTTCATCCCCAGGTTTACCGACATAACAACGAAGCAGAATTTTTCCTTCTGGTGCTGTACTCGGCCACTTCTTATGCGTCCATGTACATGCAGTGATCCGAAAATCACTGTTACGTGTTACAAGGAAGCCTGTCCCATCAATGTCTCGCTTAATAGCAGATTGATCAAAGGCTAACACAACATTTGCTGTCGAGACAGAAGGTACTTCTCGGAAAGGCTTAAAGAAATCATACTGGCTGAACATCTTCGGTACGGTAAAATGAGGTGTTGCCATAATGATAGCATCTGCTTGAAGCACGTCCCCATCACTTAACAGTATATGATAGCCATGCTCTTTCTTTTCAATATGATCGACAGCCGTCTCTATTTTTACCGCCCCTTCATCCAACGCATCATGCAATGCGTGCACCAACGTTTCTAAACCATTTTGAAAGGAAAAAAACGCACCTGTCGGTTTAGCCTTGCCGTTCTTTTCAGGTTTTTGCATTGTTTTCTTTAAGCCCTTCATTACACTTCCATACTTCTGCTCGAGTTCATAAAAGTTTGGGTAGGTTGCTTTGAGGCTCATTTGGTTAATGTCACCCGAATGAATTCCGGAAAGTAAGGACTCAATCTGATTCACCAATAATTCATTTCCAAATCGGCGCCGGAAAAATTCGCCGAGGGATTGATCGCCCTTCTGCTTTCCTTTAGAAATAAACCTCTCCCCCACAGCACGAAGCTTTCCTTTACCAGAAATGAGGTTAGAGTTAAGTAATGGGCCAATTTCTTTCGGAACGCCCATAAAGGTACCTTTAGGCATTTTATGTAGCTTGTTTTTTAAAAGAATATAGGACTGGCCTGTAGCATTCCGGATCACTTGATCTTGTAGCCCTAATTCCTCCACAAGCTTAACTGCTGGTTCTTTTCTCGCTAAGAGTGAATCTGGTCCCTGCTCAATCGTAAATCCATCACGTTTCATTGTTTTTATTTTGCCACCTAGTCGATTAGACGCTTCCACTAGCTTGATGTTTAGCGAAAGCCCTTGCTCCTTCATGGTCTTCTGCAAATAATAGGCAGCGGATAATCCTGTTATCCCGCCACCTACAATTACAATGGATTTCGTTTGGCTCATTACACTTCACTCTTAACTTTTTGCATTACAACACCTGCTAGTGTGGTAATAAATTGTGGGTTAACATTCGGCATTTCTGGACGGTAGTAATTAGCGCCAAGTTCATCACATACAACTTTACATTCATAATCATTGTCATAAAGAACTTCTAAATGATCCGCAATAAAGCCAACTGGAGCATAGACAAAGGAACGATAGCCTTTATTATGGTACAAGTCACGCGTTAGATCCTGTACATCTGGTCCAAGCCAAGGATCTGGTGTATTGCCTTCACTTTGCCAGCCAAGTTCCACATTTTTAATTCCTGTTTCCTCTTTAATTAGCTCCGCTGTTTCCCGAAGCTGTTCCGGATATGGATCACCGTTTTGCAGAATCTTCTCTGGAAGACTGTGAGCTGAAACGACTAAAACTGCCTTTTCTCGCTCTTCTGGCGTCATCTCAAAGAAAATAGCGCCAATTCGGTCAGACCAAAGCTTAATAAAACCTGGAGCATTGTACCAGCTTTCCACCGATTCAATGGTTATACCATGCTTTGATGCTTCTTCATTGGCACGTGTATTGTATGACTGCACACTGAAAGTGGAGTAATGTGGTGCAAGTACGATAGATACCGCTTCTGTGATACCATCTTTTGCCATCTCATTAACCGCATCTTCGATAAACGGGGTAATATGTTTTAAGCCAATGTATGCTTTAAATTCATACTCATCCTGAGCTTCATTTAAATTGGTTTCTAATGCCTTAGCCTGCTGCTCGGTTATTTTGGCTAGTGGAGAAATACCACCAATTGCCTTATAACGATCCTTCAGATCTTGAAGCGCATCCTCTGCTGGTTTTCTTCCATGTCGTATATGTGTGTAGTACGGTTCAATATCCTCTTCCTTGTATGGTGTTCCATAAGCCATTACAAGTAAACCTAATTTTTGTTTTCCCATGTTAAGCACCTCTCTATTAAAATTTACAATTCTTTTTAAAGTTAACCCTTCCGCTAAGAAAAGATGGCACAAATGAAGTGATGTACGATCTATCTTTTGGAATATCTATGAATATATTCTGTAAGTTTTTTCAGTGTTTCTGGCTTAATATCTGGTGTTACACCATGTCCCAGGTTAAACACATGGTTACCATCAGCTATTCCTTCATCGATTAATGCTTTTGCTCGATCTTCTATTGTTTCCCATTTGGTTAAAAGTAAAGTAGGATCCAAATTCCCCTGAAGTACCTTTGTTACACCAATGTCACGTGCTTCTGTTATGGATGTACGCCAATCAAGTCCAATTACATCAACAGGCAGATCATTCCACTCCATTAGAAGATGTCTTGCCCCAACGCCAAACGTGATCAATGGTACGCCATGCTGTCTTAGTTCAGAAAATATACGAGTCATAACTGGCTTAATAAACACACGGTAGTCAGAAGCATTTAAGGCACCAACCCAAGAATCAAAAATCTGAATTGCTTTTGCACCTGCTTCTATTTGGGCTTCCACGTACGTTATCACCATGTCAGCTAGTTTATCCATTAAAGCAAACCATGCAGCAGAATCTGTGTACATAAATGCTTTTGTTTTATTATAATTTTTCGACGGGCCACCTTCTATCATATAGCTAGCCAAAGTAAATGGCGCCCCACTGAAGCCAATTAATGGTACATTCAATTGCTCTTCTGTTAATAATCGAATTGTGTCTAACACATAAGGAACATCTGCTTTAGGGTTAATGCTCCCTAACTTTTCTACATCATGAAAATTTTTAATGGGATTGTGTATCACTGGTCCAATTCCACTTTTAATCTCCACATCCACACCTAAGGCAGGCAATGGGGACATAATATCTTTATACAAAATAGCTGCATCTACACCATAGTTTTCCACAGGTAAGCGTGTAACATAAGCACAGAGCTCTGGTTGATGTGTTATTTCAAATAAAGAATACTTTTGCTTTAACTCTCGGTATTCGGGCTGGGATCTGCCTGCCTGTCGCATATACCAAACCGGCGTATGGCTCGTCTCTTCCCCTTTGTAAGCTTTAATTAACGTGTCATTCATTGTTTTGACCATGTTATCCATCCTTTATCCACCATTAAGAATAATTTTATCCGTATCCAATACTGTAAGCAGATTAAAAACCGCTCTCATAATCCAATATTAACTATAGCGATTTATTTCCCAACTGTATAGCAAAGCCATTTGATTGTCATGAATTTGTCTAAATTACCAGGATAACTCCACAATATCGGATCTCCCTCCCTCAAGCCTCGTCAAGGGATCATATGCTGTAATATAGTATTGCTTTGATTTGAAAAGTGCATTGCTTATTGTATATTCCGTCTCACCCTCCACTTCAGCAACACGCTTATCGATTCCATCTTCTACTCTATAGATCCGATAAACCACACGTTCATCTTGGGAACCTTGCCACGTGAGCTTTGCTTTTACGAGTGAAAACCCACCAAATTTATAGGTTGCATAAAGGTTTTCTATCTCTGGTAGTTCAATTGGTTTTTCTAGAGCAACAGCATTTTTAGGCTTCGTAAATGTCTCTGTTAACGGGTTTAGCTTATCGACCTCTGTCAAAATCGTTTTTGTTAGCTCTGTTGGATAAGCACTTCCACCTGTTAAATAATGGTTCTCATCAGATTGATCATAGCCCATCCATGTTACCATCACATAGTCTGGTGTATACCCTGCAAACCAAGCATCTTTAACTTGCCCTTCAACAAATGGATGCTGTGTAGTGCCCGTTTTACCTGCAAGTGCTTTGGAAAAACTTCCTGCTGAAGCAGTGCCATTTTCCACTGTTTCTAACAGTATCTCAGTCATATCCCATGCTACCTGCTCAGTAAATACTTCTTTCTCCACTGTATCTGCCTGAAAGAGTAGCTCATCATTCGAATCATAAATGCGCTCAATTGTATGAGAGTCCACCATCTTCCCATTTCTAGAAAAAGCACTATAACTACCCATCAAGTTTAATGGGGTGATTCCTTCAGTTAGTCCTCCTAAAGCAATTGCCAATCCATCATCTTCTATGGAAAGATTAAGCTTTTCTAGATACTCCTTTGCATAAGAGATACCTAGTTTATCAAGCAACCAAACAGCTGGCGCATTCTTGGAATATTTAATTGCATTATAGATAGAAACTGATTCATCATACTGGCCATCTGCATTTGTAGCAGTATACCCGTTATAATCTAATGCTTTGTCAGGTATAAGGGTATATGGGGTATATGACTCTTGCATTAGTGCAGGACCATATACAGCCAGAGGTTTAAACGTCGAACCAGGCTGCCTTTTAACTGCCGCACGATTAAGCTCCCCCAATTGGTAAGACCTTCCACCAAGTGCAGACACAATTCTACCTGTCTCCTGCTCCATCATAACGAAGGCTCCTTCTACACCTTCTGTATTTCCTGGGAAATACGCTTCATTTTGAAACTGATTATAAGCAATACGTTGGGTATTAGCATCCATATTGACAACGATACGATAGCCGCCGCGTTTTAGCTCCTTTATAGACAAATTATGTTTATCTGCTGCTTCCTTCATTACTAAGTCCACATAACTGTCTGAAAAGGGTTCTGTCTTTCTCTCATTTAACTGTAATTCTAAGTCACGGTTTTCTGCCTGTAGTCTCTTTTCGGTATTAAGCAGTCCTGCATTTTCCATGGAATGCAATACCACATTTCTTCGTTCCAAAGCCCTGTCAGGATGATCAATAGGTGAGTAGCCATTTGGTGCTTTAGCTAAACCTGCAAGCAACGCACCTTCTTCAATC
This sequence comes from Oceanobacillus manasiensis, assembly GCF_000724085.1. Classification (GTDB taxonomy): domain Bacteria; phylum Bacillota; class Bacilli; order Bacillales; family Amphibacillaceae; genus Oceanobacillus_B; species Oceanobacillus_B manasiensis. The sequence goes on along the minus strand of NZ_CCDL010000003.1, from coordinate 403,673 downwards.
GACAATTCACTTATCGGCTTGGAAAAAAAGTAATTTGCAGCTGTTTCTATACCATAGATCCCCTTCCCAAAGTAAATCTCATTTAAATATAATTCTAATATCTGATCTTTGGTGAAATTCTGTTCTATATATATAGCTGCCATTACTTCTTTTGTTTTCCTCATAATTGTTTTATCGTGATGTAAAAATAAATTCTTTGCTAGCTGCTGTGTGATGGTGCTTGCACCTTCCACTTTCTTCATGGCCACAATATCCCGCACGATGGCTCGCATAACAGAACGCAAGTCGACGCCGGCATGGTCATAAAAACGCCGGTCTTCAATAGCAACGAAGGCATTTTTAACATGATTCGGAATTCTGTCTATTGACACCAATTCACGATTCTCATTATATAGCTTTCCAATTACGGTGCCATCTTCCGTTTCAATGGTTGTAGTAGAATCAAGAAGAAATGCTTCATCATCTACTACTAAGCCTCCCCCATACAAAATAAGAGTAAAACCTATGAGACTTAGAACCAAAATAGCAACAAAGCTATACAATATCCCCTTAACATACTTGGGCATTCCCTTTTTAAAGCCTGTACGCTCTTTTTTCATTTGTTCACCTCTACACACAATCCATTATACGACAGATTTCTCCATTCTTAAAGTTTAATACTTCGTATCACCTAATAATCATTTTAATTTACCTCACCTAATGAAGTTTCACTATATTGTTTGACTAATTTACGAAATCGTAGGGTAATATAATAATAGTAATGGAAAAAAGCTTAGAAACGTATGGACCTATTTTTAAAAAATTGAGGGGTGAAATCTATGAAAGCATTTATGACAAATGGCACAATTGACTTTCTATTAAAACTGGATGAGAAGTATAAGGATATTCAGTTTTATTTTATGACAAGTAATAGTAGTGGTTTAGCCTATTATGAAGGGAAAGAAAAAAGTGTTTTTAACTCAGGACGGGATTATGATGTTCTTATAAAAAAAGGTGAAATATTAGAAGATGGCTATGTTGTAATGAACAACATTACAGTAGTAGAAGATGGGAAAGCTTCCTTTGAAGCGCGTTTTAAGGAACGTGAACATGATGTCGATATGATGCCCGGCTTTCAGGCATTTCGCTTTTTAAAACCACGAAAAGGCAACACCTATGTCGTATTTACACAATGGCAGTCAGTTCAGGACTTCGAAAACTGGAAGAACTCTGAGCAATTCAAGAAATCACATAAGGGACCGGCGACAAAGCCACCTGCTCACTATGCCGATAAACCTTTCATTACCACCTATCATATGTTCGATGAAAAAGAATAAGCAACTAAAAAATCGGACGAAGCGATGGAGACTGTTTAATTCGTTTCAACGCTTTGTCCGATCTATTTTTTAGAACAGCAACCTAATAGTGTTTTTTCCGAGCCCTAAATTTTAAGTGCCCTTTTTAACACTTGCCGTCGCGTCTTTCTACTCCACTACATATTGATCAAAAAATTGTTGGAAGTTATCTTCTGGCGCTTGGCCTACAATTCTTCCTTGTTCTTCTCCATCCTCAAAATGAATAAGTGTTGGTGTAGATTCGATACCATATACATTCCATTGGTTCTGAAATTCTCTAAGGTTCATTTTTTTCATGTCCACATCATTATCTTCAGCAAGCGGGACAAGATAAGGTGTAGTGTTTTGGCAATGGACACATAATGGATCGTAAAAATAAACTGTTACCGCTTCACCACTTTCCACTGTTTCCTGAAGCTCGTCAGGCATAATTTGGTTCCCGTAATTCGGATCATCAAGTTGGTCAATTGTACCTTGTTCAAGTTTTTTATCTCCGTATGGATTATCACTGTTTTCTACCGCCTGGTTATTCTTATAATCTATAACAAAATATAAGCCTGCAAATAAGAGAACGATTACCCCGACGAAGATGAGAATTTTCTTTTGCATTATGTACTCTCCTTTATTTCTTTGATTAATAGCAAATGTAATACAAAGATAACAATAAACGCGATCCCTGCAAGGAATGGAATCGTAATAAACCCGAAGTAGTTTACATAGGCAAGGTTACATGGGACTATACCACATGCATCCCCCGCATCCTGTAGGGCAGGAAGCTTTTGTACAAGGTAATGATAAAGTGATACAAACATACCTATTCCACTTAAAATCAGTCCTGGAAGTGCAATAGATACCTGTTTTTTAAATGCAGCCACTCCATATATAATAACTAATGGGTACATAAGTATACGTTGAATCCAGCATAGCTCACATGGGACATAGCCCATGACTTCCGAGAAAAACAAACTACCTGCAAGGGCTATAAAAGCCTGCGCCCATATAAGTAGTAACAGATTTTCCGCTTTCTTCGTTAGATTAGTCATTTTTTAAATCCTCTCATTTAATCGTTACATTGGTATTATACAAATGCGGAGAGAAAAAAACAAAGGGATTGTCTTATTTTTTATCTCAACTTCGTCATATTTTAGATCTGAAATTCTTTTAGTCTTTCATTAATTGCTGTTTATGTACATACACTGCTGCCTGGGTTCTATCCTGTACTTCTAATTTGGAGAGAATGTTACTAACATGTGTTTTCACTGTCTTTATTCCAATATAAAGCTTCTCACTTATCTCTTGATTCGTCATTCCATTCCCAATACAAAGTAACACTTCTCTTTCTCTTTCCGTTAGGTCATCATGCAGCTTTTTTTCTTCCGTACGAAAACTCGACAACATTCTTCCAGCAACTTTTGGTTCAATAACATTTTCTCCTTCAGCTGCTTTTTTTATGGCTGCTAGAATGTCTGTAGCTGAGGAGGTTTTTAACAAATAGCTAAAGGCTCCTGCTTCAATAGCAGGAAAAACCTGCTCATCGTCATAATAGCTTGTTAGAATAATAATTTTGATGGAAGGGTCTGATTTTAAAACTTGCCTCGTGGCATCGACTCCCGTACCATTTTCCATCATTAAATCCATAAGGACAACATCCGGTTTTTCTTTTAAAATTAATTCAGCTCCTTCATTGCCACTTGAAGCCTCACCAATCACATCAATGTCTTCATCTGTCTGTAAGTATGCAATGATGCCTTTACGTACCACTTCATGATCATCCACAACGATTACTCGAATCATGTTATCCTCACCTTTCTCCTAATTTAACACGGTATGCGAATGGTAATATGAGTTCCCTCTTCTTGATCAGAACGTATAACAAAGGTTCCACCAAGCTCTTCTGAACGTTCTTGCATCGTTTTTAACCCATAGGATGCCTTTTTTTCTACTCTATGGTTCACATCGAATCCTTTTCCATTATCACGTATATGGATAAACAATTCATTAGCACGCGTTGATATGTCTAGTCTAACCTCTGTTGCATTCGCATGGCGTAGAATATTGGAGAGCGCCTCCTGGATAATACGGAACACGTGATCCTCTATTGTCTCTGTAAGTTCTAACTCCTCTTGTATCCCCAGTTGGAAGCGTGTATTACTCTTTTGCTTCAGTTCCTCTACTAATTTGCTGACACCTGTTGATAAGGAATCACCGGATAGATGGACGGGGCGCAAATGCAAAAGGAGTGCCCGCATTTCTGTCTGAGATTGCAGGGCAGATTTAGCGACTTCCTCCATTTGTTTTTTAGCTGTTGCTGGATTTTTATCTAATTGCTTTAATGCTGCTTCCGACATCATTGTTAAGGCGAAAAGCTGTTGACTTACAGCATCGTGGAGGTCTCTAGCTAACCGCTGACGTTCTTCAATTACAGCGGCCTTGTGTGCAGATTTTGCATAATCGGCTTTTTCATCAGCCATACGCTGTAAAGATTTAACCTGACTTTGCAATTTCTCTCCAAGTTCGTTCATTTCATTGCCAATTCGAGCCAATTCATCTCCTTCGTTATAATAAACACGAGATTGATAGTTACCATTAGCAAACTGTGTGATGAGGACTGACAAATAGTCGAGTCGTTCCTTCATGTCCCCACTTGATTTGAAACCAGTATATAGGGAAATAATAATGGCAAGCACAATATATAAAGAGATAAAGAGAAAAATACTATGCGGTGTTAGCCATTCTGGTTCAATCAAGACATAGATTGAAAGCAATATAGACAAAATAGTTACCGTTGTTAGAAATACACCATATAAATGGGAGCGTATATAACTATACCGTATACTCGAAAAACGTTTATTCATGTACAGCTCCCCCCTTATACATAGTCGATTCTGATTGAACCGGCCTTTAAACGAATATGAAAATCAATTTTTTGTACGGCGTGCTCATAATCTTCTGTTTCATAATCAAGAGTTCGATTCATCCCATCCATATTCATATCTATCACTTCAATATCTCCTGCTTTGACAGAAGCATGAACTCTAAAGGGAATATCTTCGGGGATTAAAATAGTAACATCCCCCGCAAGCGAGTTAATGGAGATTGGCGTTCGCTTTTCTGGAATAAAGGCTTTAGAAAAGTCAAAGTAAAAATCGCCTGCCATATTATTTAAGTTCATAGGTTCAAGTTTCCAGTTAGGAGACGTGTACTCATAACTGCCGACAGAGAAGAAAGAAGAATTATGGGATTTCTGAGATTTATCTGTATAGAATCCCTCGTCTTTACTATTATATGTTACGAAGTATTTCTTTCTCCCAATTAAGAGAAAACCGATATAAATAATAAGAAGCGGCCACAATTTAAATATATCTCCCAATGTAAACGAGATATATCCAAATCTATCAAGAAGCAGCAACGATCCGGCCACAAGGAACAATGATCCAAAGATCCAGGTCCCTCCTCTTCTTTTCCAATAATCCATTAGCCATTTGCAACCAATCACCACAAAGAAGGCAGGATATATATATAACCAGGCTGCGTTAAAGTCAAATGCAACTATTCCAATGTTAGAAAGAACGAGCATAATGCCTAGCGCAATGAGTACTACTGCTATGAAATAACGGACAAAACTTTTCATTTTATTCCTCCTCCCTTCCTTTTCAATATCAAATTTAAAATTTATTCCTCTGGAGTAAAAGCCTTCAGGCGTTTATTCCGTAATGTATTTAGCGCAATCCCTGTAATAATCAGTCCACTTACCATAATAATGACCTGGATTTCCACCCCTACTGCAATTAATAAAGAAGTAGCGGCATAGGAGACAGGCACTAGCCCTGTAGATACTGTCATCAACAGGCTCATCATTCTACCAAGCATGCGCTTTTCTGTTGTCTGTTGTAGCATCGTCATAATAGGGATGTTAACGACCTGCATGGTAAAGGCCATTACTAACACTAATCCTGCTGTCAATATTAACGTTTCTGATGTACCTATGATTGTATAAATAACACCGAGACCAATTAATCCCCGAACGACCATAACTCCAGGTTTTTTAAATGCTTTAATAGCTAAAAATACTGCACCTAGTAATGCACCGACCCCCATTGACATCTGAACCATCGCCAAACTGACTGCACTTCCCGCAAAAATGTCCTTGACGATAATTGGTATGCCAATCGTAAATGGCCCTGTAAAAAAGAAATTAAGGAAGAAGGCCATTGAAACAATGGAAATAATAAGCTGATTTTTTTTTGCGTAAACTAGCCCTTCTTTCAAATCTGCCCAAGGTGTTTGAATTGTTCTTTCTTCTTCATCTTCTTTCTTCAAACGTATAAACAATACGATTATAGAAGCAATAAATAACATGCACATGGCTACAGTAAATACGCCTGTAAAGCCAAGAACAGCAATTAAAGTTCCACCTAAAGCCGGACCCGCTATCGGACTGATTTGTGCGGTCATTTGAATTAGAGAGTTTCCCCTTTGCAGTTGATTCTTTTCCAAAACCATCGGTGTCAATGAGTTTATAACAGGGTAGCTAAACGCATCTGATATCCCAAACAACGCAGCCAGTGTAATAAGGTGCCAAGCAGTAACTGAATCTGTTATTAAAAACATGATAAGGACAAGAATAAGTACTGCCCGTGACAAATCGGATATAAACAAAATGAGCCGTTTATTAAACCGATCAGCAACCACCCCTCCTGAAGAAAGTAACAGCAACCTGGGAATAGAAGCCGCTAAGAAAAGCATGCCGAAGTAAAAACGGTTTTCACTTAGGGAGAGCATCAACCATTCCGCACCAATTAAATAGACATAATAACCTGGTGAAGAAAGAAATGCACTCAAAAACAAAAGGATAAAGTTACGATTTTTTATTAATGGAACTGGGACTGTCTCCCGAGCTTGTGCAGTAATTTCCATTGAAACTACCTCCCTTAATTGATCTCCTACTTATCATACAAAATCAATTAATAGAGAGGCACCGTCTGCGGATTGCTTTTTACTCCGTCTTAAGACTGAGCTTTCTTTCTTAGGAATTCATAAAGGAAGATCATACACAGCACCCATAGGTACCCAAATACAAAACCAGCTACCACATCTGTTAAATAATGTACATTAATGACATACCTGCTTGTCCCTATTAAAAGGATTAAAACAGCAAATGCGGTGTGAATGACCCTTTTTGTTTTTGGATTTTTTACTAACTGGACAATAAAGTAAGCTAATAAGCCATAACACACCATGGAGATCATCGCATGACCGGACGGAAAGCTATACCCTTCTGCATTTGCTGAAACCAGAATGCTTGGTCTTTCTCGACCCACTACATGTTTAATATACACATTGATCAAATGGCCTCCCCAGGTACCCCCAGCAAAAATAAGTACAGGTAAAAGTGTGCGGAACTTCCAATATAGAATAATGGCCATTAGGATTACAAACGGAATCGTGAAATGTGATGAACCCAATTCGGTTATCCAGCGGAATACTGTATAGAAAGGAGAGTCCACAGCAATCCCTTCTACAGGGCCTCTTGTCCACTGATCTAAATAAGGCAATGTGCCATTTAGAATTCTCATGATCCATAACCCTATCATCAGGGTAACAACTGCAAGTAGTACAAGTAATAGATGAATTTTCTTAGATCGCATCTATATATCCCTCCTATCTATATAATACCTTATATGAGGTTTCAAAAACACTGAGGAGGGAAAGGTATAAGCGGATAAAAAATATTAAAGGCGGGATTGAAATGGAAAAAGAATTACAGCAACTAATCGATGGATTAAACGTAGACTTAGCTAACGAATACGGTGCTGCCATCCAGTATACCTACAGCGCGTCTGTAGTTTCAGGGCTATATCGCTCTGCATTAAAACCATTTTTTGAAGCAGAAATTAATGATGAACTAGGCCATGCACTTTACTTATCAGAGAAAATTAAATCACTTGGTGGAACTCCAACCACAGAAGCAGCTGACATTCCACAGCCAACAGAAGTGAAGGATCTTTTAAAAGCTGCCCATCAATCTGAATCTGACACTATTGAGCGCTACGAGGAAAGAAAAAAACAAGCAGAAAATCTTGGTTTCACAGAGCTTGTTGTAAAATTAGAAGATCTTATCTCTGATGAAACACACCATAAAGAAGAAATTGAACGACTTTTAGCAGATCCGCGTTTATCTGAATAAATACTTGAGCTTTTAACGATAATTCCTCATGTAGCACCCCCATTTTCCTATTGGACGATGGGGGTTTTATCTCTCTATTAATATAAAAGAAATAAGCATTTCGATAACGAACTTGCACTACCACATTACTTAAAGAACCAAATTTTTTACAGCCTTGGTCTCTCCCACCTATCCCCCCTTTTTGCTTTGAAATGTTATAATAGTTAGAAATTCATCAAGGGGGAATTTAATTGTTACAAGATATCCACGCATCCATAGACAAACTGTATGATGAAATGGTAGAAACAAGACGTTATTTACATCAATATCCTGAATTATCCTTTAAGGAAACGAAGACGGCCAAGTATATAGCTGATTATTACGAAAAGCTAGGTATTCCTTACAAAACCGGTGTAGGAGGTAATGGTGTCATTGCTACATTAAAGGGTGGAAAACCTGGTAAAACCGTTGCATTGCGAGCGGATTTTGATGCGTTACCAATCCAGGACGAGAAAGATGTACCTTACAAATCAAAAGTAGATGGTGTGATGCATGCATGTGGTCATGACGGACATACCGCCTCTTTACTTTCACTAGCCAAAGCAATGAAAGCATTCCAGGAGGAACTTCCTGGAACGATTGAATTTTTACATCAGCATGCAGAAGAATATGCGCCAGGTGGCGCGAAGCCAATTGTAGAATCAGGTGCCTTGGACCATGTGGATGCAGTATTTGGGACACACTTGTGGGCAACTACTCCACTTGGTGTATTACAAACCTCCAAGGATGTATTTATGGCTGGAGCGGATCGATTTACTATCACTATCCAAGGATTAGGTGGGCACGGTGCTTACCCACACGAAACGAAAGATTCCATCGTTATTGCAGCACAGCTTATTACCCAGCTTCAGCAAATTGTGTCTCGCAGACTCGACCCACTTGACACAGCTGTAGTAACTGTAGGGATATTTGAAGCAGGAAAAGCCTTTAATGTAATTGCAGATAAAGCAACATTGACTGGGACAGTCCGTTATCTTAATCCAAATATACAGGACGACCTTATTGCTGAGATGGAGAAAATCATAAAAGGGGTTTGTATTTCTAATGATGCGGACTACATTTTTGACTATACAAAGGGATACCCACCATTAGTTAACCATGAAAAGGAAGCGCTACTTGTGTTAGAGTCTAGTGAAGCGATAAAAGATATTCATACTCGAGAGACAGTCGTGCCCGTTATGGGGGGAGAGGATTTCGCTTATTATACCCAGCACAAACCCGGGGCTTATTTCTTTACAGGAGCTAACTTAGAGGGGAATCCTTTTCCACATCATCATCCTAAATTTGATATTGATGAGCGTGCATTACCAATTGCAGCAAAAACTTTAATTACAGCCTATATGGCATACCAAGAGCGTTAGTAAATTGTAAAAGTCCCGCCGACAGTGAATACTGTTGACGGGCTTTTTAATCCAAAAAAGTAAACGGGTGCGATTTATTAAACTAATTTGCCTCTTACATACCCTTGAATAAACAGGATATTAAAAAGGATTCCACCTAGTAATGTGGTTATAAATCCTGTATAGGCTTGGATTAGCAAAAAGACGAGGGAAAAAATGACAGCTTGTCCAATCGAAAGCTGATACAATAACTTCAAAACAGCTTGCCTCTTCGGTTTTACATCTACTGGATAAATATCAAGCCAGATATTCGTCCGATGATGTTGATAAATTGTCATCATCTGAAAGCAACTTAAGTACAGAAACAATATTGCAAAAATAACCTTCATCCATAAGTTAGGAATATAATAGATGAATAATCCTCCAATAATAATAAGGCGGACATACATGCCGAGATAATCTCCACTCCGTATAAATGTTATGCGGTATAAATAGTCAAACGTATTCTTTTTGTCTACAGTGAAACTGGTAAGGAGTTTTACCAGCCATTGTCGCTTCCTCACACGATTTTTCAAATGAGGTACATCTGCAAACATATTTGCAATTCTATAAAATGTCTGCATTCTATTCTGATCCTTTTCCACGAGCAAATCCCATATAATACCAGCTTGCTTTCGAGACACACTCATATCATAAAGAAATAAAAGAGCGAACATGATTGATGTGATGCCTGCCATCAACATATTCCCGCTTATAATAAAGTAAAACACGACAATATTTAAAATAGTTCTTACCACTAGATCGAGTCTTCTCGTTCCAGGTTCACGAACTTTTAACATCCACCAATTAGCAACTAAATTTCCTAATTTAAAAACAAGAACAATAGCTATACTAAGCAGATACATCTGTCCACTTCTACCAGGAAAAGATGCAAAGTAGAGTGGTCCAAATGCTGCAGCTACTAACAGAACGAGGTACAACTGAATAACAAAACTGTAAATAAGTGAATTACGGAAATAGGCATGCATTTTTGTCTCTGCTGCTATTAAGAAAACAAGATCTGGCTCTTTAAGTAATGTACGTACAGGACTATAGCTTACTAATAGCCCTAAGACCACACCCATAATTTCAGCAGTCGGGAAGTCATCTGGCAGCCCTGTAAGCCATTGTTGATAATAATAAGCCAATGCCGAAATAAAAAACAACATGGCAACAGCAATATGCCCGTTAAATATGTACTTTAAATAACGACTTGTTTCCTTTAGATGAGCTGAAAACCTCTTTTTATAAAAGTCATGGGAATTAAACATGGCTATCTTCTTCTTTCGTAAGCTGCACATACAGGTCATCCAATGTAGCTTTAGGCATATTAAAGGTGTTTTGCAACTCTTCTAAAGTGCCCATCGCTCTAATCTCCCCTTCATGTAAGATGACAAAGCGGTCACAATAGCGCTCGGCTGTAGCGAGAATATGGGTGGACATTAATACACCTGATCCATTTTCCTTCATTTCATCCATTAGCTGAAGATAAGATTGAATACCGAGTGGATCCAACCCTACGAATGGCTCGTCCACAATATATAGCGGAGGTTCTATAAGAAATGCACACATGATCATCACTTTTTGACGCATCCCTTTAGAAAAATGGACAGGGAACCAATTCAGTCTTTTTTCCATTCGAAACTCTTTTAGCAGTGGTGGCAAGCGTTTTTCAAAGAGCTCTTCCGAAATACCGTAAGCCATTGCTGTTAGTTTTAAATGCTCCTGTAAAGTAAGTTCATCATACAATATAGGCATTTCTGGGATATAGGCAAGTTGATTTCGATATGAAGTAGGGTTTTCTTTGAACATTTTTCCATTAATTGAAACAGAACCTTTTTTAGCTTGCATTAATCCTATTATGTGTTTGATAGTCGTACTCTTCCCCGCCCCATTTAGACCGATTAACCCGACGATCTCTTTGGGATAAACATCAAAAGAAATACCATGCAAAACATTTTTATGGGTATAACCCCCATGCAAATCTTTAATATGTAGCAATGATTCCACAACGTTTCCTCCTCTTCATCTTCCTTCATTTTATCATTACCAAGATTGATTGCCAAAATAAACTGTACCTTGAATTTTGACAAAAAACGTGACTACCTGCATATTATTTTATTTTGGTTGCAAACTAGTGATAGAAGGGCGGAGGTTTCCAATCAATTCATTTCAATAAACTACAAATGAGGTGTTAGTGATCGAGTAGCGAAAGAAGTTTCGTGCACTACACTAAACGAGGTGTCAGTGATCACTATCTAAGTAAATTTGTATTTCAGCAAATGAGGTGTTTGCGAAAGGTAACCAAATGTAATAAACCCTTTTGCCAGCTTATCTCAGAGAAATACTGAGATATTGACAAAAAGGTTTACGTAACCAGAGGTTCATGCACATGCATAAACTATACCGTTTACGAAGTCCCCACATTTTCGTTACAAACCCTTCGTCCTTCTTAGTGCAGGCATCGCTCACAATGAGTGATGCCTGTTTCTTTGCATTAAGCCCGCTTCCTCTATACAATAAAAGTAATTTAATGAATGAAGGAGTGGATTAGCAATGACTCATAACGATTGTATTTTCTGTAAAATAATTAATGGTGAGATTCCTTCTGCTAAGGTATATGAAGATGAACATGTCTACGCTTTTTTAGACATTAGCCAGGTTACAAAGGGACATACACTAGTTATACCGAAGCATCATACTAAAAATATTTATGAAACACCTCCGGAAATAGCAAAAGAATTATTTGCACGTGTTCCACTAATTGCTAATGCAATTAAGAAAACGTACAATCCAATTGGTATGAATTTACTAAATAACAATGAAAAACCAGCAGATCAGTCAGTCTTTCATTTGCACATTCATATACTTCCTAGGTACGGCGACGGTGACGGCTATTCATCAAATTGGAATGTGCATTCAGATGAATACACATCAGAAGATCTAACTGAAATTGCTAATAATATTAGCAAAGCTATGTAGCGTAGTATCATTTCCACATAAAGTGAAATTTCAATTATTGAGAATTTCGTTTCCCCCACTGATTGTTAGTTGAACGAATCGGGGTGTTAGCGTCCGTTTACTCCCACTAAAAACTAACGGTTTCTCTTCATGTTTTGAACTGGGAGTCTTACGGACGGTTGCTATGGGGTAAAATAAAAAAGTAGCACTTTTTATTTATAGACGTATTTGGTATAATGAGAATACATTTCTGCAGCTGACAACGAGTGTACAGTTGAGGAATGAAACATGATTTTCATGTAGCTGAGAAAGCAGAGAAGAGGAGAGGTAAAATGAATACGAAAGTTTTAGTTATCTTGTCACTATTGGTGGGGATCGGTACTGTACTTCATACTGTTATACCGGGTGTGTTCTTTGGAGTAAAGCCGGATATGCTTTTATCCATGATGTTCCTAGGAATCATATTATTCCCACAACCAAAGTATGTTGTTCTATTGGCAATGGCCACAGGAGCCATTTCCGCATTGACTACACAAGCCCCTGGTGGGCAAATCGCCAATTTAATTGATAAGCCAATTACTGCAATCCTATTTTTAGTTTTGTTTTTATTAGTTAAGAATAAGGTTAATAATAAAATAAGCGCCCCTGTTTTGACTGCAATCGGGACAATGGTTAGTGGAGCTATCTTCCTTAGCGTTGTACTTTTCTTCCTTGGAGCAATGGAGGGTGGATTTATAGTTGGAATGCTTACAGTCGTTCTTCCAGCAGCTGCTGTAAATACATTGATCATGATTGTAATTTATCCAGTCGTCGAGGGCATTTTGAAGAGGTCACAGCCTATAACATCATTGTAACAAAATCCTCTGGCAGCTCGTTTGTCAGAGGATTTTTTAGAAATACATAAGTAAAATGTTTGATGAAACAGGAAAAAGAGGAAAACTATAAGTAAGTGTAGGGAAAGGAGCGTATTTAAATGGCAAATGTAAAATCATTATTATTAGGATTGATGGTTGGTGGTACGGTAAGTGCTGCCGCAACCCTACTCACCACACCATCGTCTGGAAGCGATGTCCGTAACCGCGTGAAAAATCAAGGTACGGATTTGAAAGACATGCTCGCAAATTTAAAACAAGATGGCTTAAAATTAAGAAAGCAGTTGACTGAGACTTCAAAAGAAGGTGCTGCTTTAGTTAAAGAACTAACACAAGAAATGAAGAAATCTGTTGAAGAATGGAAAGATACTGTAGAGCCTCATCAGGAAAATATTCACCAATACCTAGAGCAAATTGAATTAAGCCTGAAGGACCTTGAGGAAAAAATGAAAACTAAAAATCAATAATAAAGTGAAACTTCAATCAGTGGGGGTTTTCAATATCTCCCACTGATTGTTAGTTGAACGAAATTGCATGTTAGTCCGTTTACTCCCACTAAAAACTAACGGTTTCACTTCATGTTTTGAAGTGGGAGTATTACGGACGGTTGCTCCGGGATAAAAGTGCTTCTTTTAGAGCACAAAGAAACACGCTTGGTGAATATTTATAAACCAAGCGTGTTTTTTGTTCTTATTGAAGTAAGAAAGATATGTTCTAGCCACTAATGTGTGAGACTATTTAGCTTCTAGATCTTCAATAGAGTTAATATCTTCCATGTATTCTGGAACGGCAAGACCAATTTTAGCTCCATCTAAGTTCTCACCTAAATCTACAAAATCATCCACAAATGATTCATAAAAGTCTGCATGAGTTTGTGGCATCCATGCAGCCAATGTAGCGTCCCCATCTCCATTAGCAATTGCCTCAAACATTACGGCGACATCTACAGGAGTAATGGTAACGTTAAAACCTTTTTGTTCTAGTGCTTCTGCCACAACATTTGCTGATGCGCGTTCGGAATCCCATGGAGTCGAAACAAGCTCTACTGCTACTCCATCCACATCTTCAACGCCATCTGTCCACTCTGCCACCTTATCCGGATTGTCCTCAACCCATTGCTTAGCAACCGCCGCGATGTCTTCACCAGTGTCCGAGGATTCGTACATGATACCTTCCATATCTTCTACTGACCAATTAAATTGGTCAATAAGTTTATAAGCGTTCGGTTTTTCCTCTTCTAATCCTGTTCGAGCAAGGGATTTGATTTGTTCTACTTCTCCATAAACCCCTTGTGGATCTTCAAGATATTTAAGGTTATCAAACTTTGTGAACATCCAATGCGGATTCCATCCAGTTACAACAATTGGTTCTTCATTGTTCATCGCTTTTTCCAATTCCGTAACCATTGCTGCAGTTGAGGATTGTTCAACCTCCCAACCATTAAGATTTTCATATTCTTCGATAGCCTTTTCTGTAGTTACTGTAATTCCAGCTCCCGGTTCAATACCTGTAATTGTATAGTCTACTTCTTCACCAATGTTCATAGAGCTATCAGAACTCTCTTCCGCATTTTCCTCACTATCGCTTCCTGAACCACATGCCGCTAGAAACAAAACGAGTAACATACCAGTTATCCAAATAATTTGGTTCTTCCAGTTTTCCAACATAAAATTAAGCTTATCCCTTCATTGTTGTATTGTTTAATACTATTATTATTATTATTATTGTTGTTGAAAATAAAAAGGCTGGCACATGAGGTACCAGCCTTTTTGTTTCCTTATTGCTAGTGTTATTCTACACCATTCAACCATTCGTCTACTTTATCCTGGTTATCTTCTACCCATGTAGCTGCTGCTTCTTCTGGGGAAGCACCGTTGTAAATATCAAGCATTACAGACTCCATATCATCTGTTGTCCAGTTGAATTGGTCAAGAATCTTATAGGCATTTGGAAGCTCTTCTTCTAAACCTTCACGAACCATTGTGTCAATAGTCTCTGCTTCACCAAATGAACCTTCTGGATCTTCAAGATACTTTAAATCATACTCTTGGAATTTCCAGTGAGGAGTCCATCCAGTTACAATAATATCATCTTCCTTATCAATAGCATTCCCAAGTTCGGTAGCCATGGCACCACTAGAAGACGTTTGTACCTCCCAGCCCTCTAGGTTGCCATAATCCTCAACAGCTTGCTCAGCTGCTCCTACAACACCTGCACCTGGTTCAATACCTGTAATCGTCTGTCCAGCTTCTTGATCAAGATCCGCAATAGAATTCACATCCATATATTCTGGAACAACAAGGCCAATTTTTGCTCCTTCAAGGTTTGTACCAAGCTCCACAACCTGGTCACCATATTCTTCATACTGCCCTGCATGTGTTGCCGGTAACCATGCAGCTACCATACCGTCAGCTTCGCCGTTAGCAACAGCTTCCCACATTACGGCATTATCAAGCGGTGTTAATTTCACATCATAACCTTGGTCTTCCAATACCTTCCCAATAACATTTGTGGAAGCAACTTCAGAATCCCATTCTACGTATGCTAGTTCAATTTCTTTACCCTCGCCTACTGCCTCAGAACCATCTTCAGAACCACCATTTGATGAATCGTCATCAGAACCGCAACCTGCAGCAACCAATGATAGTGAAAGACCTGTTACAAGGCCTAGACGTTTCCAGTTAAATTTAACCATAACTCTAAATCTCCCCTTTTCTATTTAAGTAATATATATGGAAACTTTTCATATTGAAAAGATGCCAACAAATTTAATTGTTTATTTCTGTTTGTTTAAATTTTGGGTAACACGATCTATTATGATCGCAAGAATTACTATTCCTACACCAGCTACAAAACCGTTACCAACATTTGAACGTTGTAGGGCGGAAAGCACTTCTCTTCCTAAACCTGGAGCACCGATCATGGATGCAATTACAACCATAGATAGCGCTAGCATGACTGTCTGGTTTATCCCAGCCATAATCGTAGCTTTTGCCATAGGGAGTTCTACCTTAAATAATTTTTGAGAACCCGTACTACCAAACGCCTCAGAAGCTTCCACTAATTCACTAGACACCTGGCGAATACCAAGGTTGGTAAACCTTACTGTAGGTGGTGTAGCGAAAATTAAAGAGGCAAAAATTCCTGGGACCATTCCAATACCGAAGAAGGCAACGGCAGGTATTAAGTATACAAATGCAGGCATTGTCTGCATAAAGTCCAAAATTGGTGTAATAATGGCCTCTGCTGTTTTACTTTTGGACATAAGTATCCCAATTGGCACCCCTATTATGATGGAAAGTAAACTTGAGATCAGTACTAGTGTAAAAGTACTCATCAAGTGTTCCCATAGTCCCTGGTTATAAATGAACCATAGACCAACAATTGAGAATACCGTCAAACCAAGCCTCTTGCCTGAAATAAAGAATGCAAGCACTGCAACTAAAAGAATAATAATAACTGGCGGAACTGCGGTAAGTGATTCAGAAACAAAATCCATGAAGTTTCCAAAATGTTCTTTAATTGGCTCAAATAAGAATGAAAAATAATCTGTAATTTTCTCAGTAAACCATTTAGTACCCTCAGCTACCGGAATCTTTGGAATAAAGTCAAGCATATTATTAAGCATTTCCTATGTTCACCTCGCCTTCTCCGGCAAGAGCAGCAATAACTGCACCGCGTACGATAATTCCTACCAATTTATCTTCCTCTACTACTGCAACAGGAATAGGAGAATCATAGATAATATCAAAGATTTCATTTAAAGGTGTCTCTTTATCTACTTTTGGAATATCGTTTTTCAAGATGTCTTGTAGGTTACCTACTTCTTTTTTTCGAGCTTCTGAAGCATCATCAGCAGTAATATAACCCTTTAAGTTACGTTTGCTGTCTGTTACGAACATGCTTGATAACCCTTCTTCACGCATACGCTCCAATGCAACCCTTGGTCCATGCTTTTCCATGTTCACTGTTTCTGGCCGTTTCATAATGTTCTGTGCCGTCAATACTTTTGAACGGTCAACATCCTCAACAAATTTTTCAACATAGTCATTGGCAGGGTTAACCAAGATTTCTTCTGGCGTACCAATTTGTACGATAGAGCCATCTTTCATTAAGGCAATACGATCGCCTAGTCGGAGAGCTTCATCCAGATCATGTGTAATAAATAGAATTGTTTTTTTCATTGTCGTTTGCAGATCAAGCAACTCATCCTGCATCTCCTTACGAATAAGTGGATCCAGCGCAGAGAATGCTTCATCCATAAGTAGAACTTCCGGATCGTTAGCTAAAGCACGGGCTAAACCAACACGCTGCTGCATACCACCAGATAATTGACTTGGCTTTTGATGTAAATAGCCGCCAAGGCCAACCATTTCCAATGCCTCTTTCGCTTTTTTCTGTCTTTCCTCTTTTGGAACATCTTGTATCTCCAAACCATATTCGGCATTTTCCAGTATGGTACGGAATGGAAATAAACCGAACTTTTGAAAAACCATACTTAGTTTTTCACGACGTACCCTGCGCAAGGATTTCTTATCCATCCCAGCAAGATCTTCACCATCAATATAAAGGCTGCCTTCTGTTGGTTCAATTAAACGATTAACTAATCGAACCAAGGTAGATTTACCACTACCAGATAAACCCATAATGACGAATATCTCACCAGCTTCTACAGAAAAGGAAGCACGGTTAACACCTACTGTATTTCCGGTTTCTTTTAGTATTTGCTCTTTGGAAGAACCTTTATCTAACATCTTTAATGCTTGTTTTGGATTCTTTCCAAATACTTTTGATAGCTGTTTCGCTTCAATTACTGGCAAATTATTCACCTCACCTTTAATCTAACTATTATTATTGGACCACTACTTTGTGACTAGTATTTGTCCGAGTACGGGTGATAGAAATCCTCTAGAACCTCCATCAGCTGATTTCCATCAAGCCGTACCGATTTGCTTTACTTGTAATACTATATCTGTTTTTTTATTTCAACACAAACTTTAAAATCCATTAGTTTTGTACGTTTTTTACGTACAGTTTAAACTGTACGAACTATAAAAGCATAGTATCTTTAAATATCTCCAATTTACTTAAAATTCCTAGCAAATGTACTGTTTTTAAATATTGTTTATTTAGTGTACCCTTTATATATCATGACTTAGGAGGATTTTATGAAATTACCTCAAAATGAAAATGTAACTAACGAAATTATGATTGAATTTTCTAAAACACTCGAGATGTTTGACCTTACGCCATTAGAGGCTAGGCTTTTTGCCTATCTATATCTATATGAAAAACCTTTTACTCTAGATGAGATGAGTGAAGTACTTGGAAAAAGCAAGACTTCTATGAGCACAGGTGTGAGAACGCTTTCAGACTTAAATCTTGTAACAAGAGTGTGGAAAAAGGGAGTCCGTAAAGATTTGTATCAGGCCAACACCCAATTATTCAAAACGTTTATGAATTTCTATATAAATAAATGGATTGACGCTACAATTCATCAAAAGGATTCTTTAGAGGAAACCAATAAATCTGTCAAACAAAATTTAAGCCAAAATAACACACCAGAACTCGAGAAACTCAGTAGTAAGTTACAGGACATCATTACCTTTCATACAAAGGTTGAACATTTGTTCAGGCAAATGAAACAGGATTAAAGACAAAAAAATAAACGAAGGAAATTTACAATCTCCTTCGTTTATATTTACGTTCGTCTTCTTCAATAATTTTGATAAATGTTTTCATTAGAGAAGGATAATACCCTTCTTTTTTTAATGCATAAATTGTCGCATTTGGATCAAGCTTTTCACTTAACATACCGGCAAATTCTATAAGGAGTGAACTGTAGTCAAGAAGACCTTCTTCTTGTTGCATTACATATTTGTCATTTAACCTGCTCAGTAATTGAAGTAATTCCTTAAATTCTAAGCCTGTTACATCTCTCTCTAGCACCATCTTTATCATGGGGAATTGATTCAAATCCATAACTTTTGAAAGCAGTTGCAGATGAAAGGCAGCATTGTCGTTGTTTTCCGTTCTTCCCAACCTCTTGAACCCCCTTTTACAAAGCCGTTATAACACTGCTGTAAATCTTTTATAAAAAAGCACAAAAAACTATTGATTTTTCTCTGTAATCGTACTATTATTCTTGAAGGATTAAAAGTCTCAAGATCAAAAGCGGAAGCACCTTAGCTGGTCGTAGCTAATTCAGTTAATTAGTTATTCACAGCACTCTTATATATCATAAACTTCTATGCAACAAGAATTAACCGGAGGGATCAAAAATGAATTGCTGGAAATCCATTAACCATACAAAAGAATTTGGGAACAATCGTTTATACCTTTTATCATTTTTGATCGGCTTGTTATCCTTCATATTTCTATACGTGCCAATCACAATTGCTCAGGGCACCAACAAAGTCGATGAAGCAGGTTTTCTGCCTTTTATACTGGCATTACTTTTATTACCTGCATTGCATTCGCTAATGCACATCCTACCATTAATTATACTAAATAAGCGACTAAAAATAATGTTTAAAATGAAAAATAAACGATTTCCCATATTTAATTATTATACAAAATTTCATCTCACCAAAAAAGTCTCATTAATTGTTGCTATTGCACCAACTATTTTAATAAGCATCCCAGGAGTGATTGCGAGTTATTTGTTCACCGATTATTCTGTCTATATTCTAATGTTCACATCCGTGCATATAGGCATGTCATATCTTGATTTTCTTTATGTAATTCATATTCAAAAAGCTCCTAAACAATGTTTTATTGATAGTCGACATGACGGCTTCGATATCTTAATAAAAGAAACAAAGCTACCATAAGACCTGGTTACGGTTTCCAGGTCTTTTTTTCGTTCTCTTAACTAGAAAAAGACTGGTTTCTACTTAAGATTTATTAGAAGAGCTCGTAAATAGAATTTTTCAAAGACAGTCATTTTCTTATGCTGCTTTTCAGGATAAGTCTGTTCAGATTGATAATCTTTTGTTAAAGTTAGGAATAGGATAATTTATAGATATGATATATTTTTACAGTGTTAACTGGGAACAAGGAGGTCTTTTATGCTCATTATGTATTTGCTGTTTGCAGCTCTCGTTTTATTTATATTTAATTCCCTAACAGATAGGTTTTGCACAAAAATGGAAATGGAATCATTAAA
This sequence comes from Oceanobacillus manasiensis, assembly GCF_000724085.1. Lineage (GTDB taxonomy): Bacteria > Bacillota > Bacilli > Bacillales > Amphibacillaceae > Oceanobacillus_B > Oceanobacillus_B manasiensis. Next base: position 383,733 of record NZ_CCDL010000003.1, on the reverse strand, counting down.
ACAACGGAAGGTATTTCGTACTATTAATATAATGATTCTTATACTGCTCGTTTGTTCCTATCTTCGTGTGCTAAATGTCATGGTTTAACCTAATGGTAGAACTATATATTTTTTTTACATAAAATATGTTATATTAAACAATAGTAAAAACAAAATGCGAGAATGATTAGGAGTGTTCATAATTGAAAAAACTAGCAATCGCTGCCACATTAACAGCGGGAGTATTGACTCTTTCTGCTTGTAATTCAGATGAAGCAGAATCAGAAGTTGTCGTAGAAACTGCTGCAGGAGATATCACAAAAGATCAATTCTACGAGAAAATGAAAGACAAATATGGCGAGGAAGTGCTTCGTGAGTTAGTTACAATTGAAGTGCTCCAGGACAAGTATGACGTGTCAGAAGAGCAAGTAGAAGAAGAAGTAGAAAAAATGAAAGAACAATTAGGCGACCAATATGAAAACGCAGTGGCTCAACAATTTGGAAATGAAGAAGCTTTCCGTGATGTTATTGAAATAAGCTTACTACAAGAAGCTGTTGTCTCTGAAGATATTGAAATAAAAGATGAAGAACTACAAGAACTATATGATCGTAAAAATACAGAAATTGATGCATCACACATTCTAGTTGAAGATGAAGAAACAGCTAATGAAGTGAAAGAGAAGCTAGACAATGGCGAAGACTTTGCTGATTTAGCAGCAGAATATTCAACTGATGGTACTGCTGAAGATGGCGGAAACCTTGGTTACTTCTCTGCTGGACAAATGGTTGCTGAATTTGAAGATGCAGCATATAGCATGGAAACAGGAGATATTAGTGATCCTGTTGCTACCCAACATGGATTCCATATCATTAAAATAAATGATAAGCGTGAAAAGGAAGAAAGCATGGGTGAATTTGAAGATGTGAAAGATGATCTTCGCCGTGAGCTTGTAACTCAAAAAATGGATCCAACTGCAGCACAAGAAAAAATTAATGGATTAATCGAAGAGTCAGTTAAAGATGTGAAAGTTGATGGTCTAGAAGATATGTTTGAACAGCCTGAACCAGAAGAAGAAGCACAAGGCTAAAATTTATCAAATTAAAAAGAGGATGTTTCATCTCATGATGAACATCCTCTTTTTATCTTACGCTTATTCCGAAATTTGTTCTTTTTGATGCTGTTTGCTAACTCTTTCTGCTTCTAAGCGATCCATATATACCTTACCTTCTCTTTCAATAAACTGCTGTTCTAGCTTTTTCTCTGCGAGCATTGCACGCATTGCCATATATCCACTTAAAAAGATTAAAATAACCAGCATAAAAACCCACCAAGGTACTCCTAATATCATTATTCGGCCTCCTTGTCCATATTCTCTATCACAAGTATATGTACAAGAAGTTTAAATAATAACCGATATCTTTATTCTTCAAACAGTGGCTTATAGAATGCTCGATTGTCCATAGCAAACATTCGATCAGTGAATTCACCCGGCTTCGTTTTATCTAATGCGCGATTAAGCATATTCATTTTTGCATCCATAAGGTCAATAAGATGTAAAATCTCTGCTTCTCTTACCAAAGGCGGCTTTGGACTCCCCCATTCTGCTTTCCCATGATGTGATAGAATTAAATGTTGTAAAATAAGGGTCTCTTCCTCACCTTCTACTTGCAATTCTCTTGCCATCAGACCAATTTCTTCTACCATCATTGGAATATGACCAAGTAATTTTCCTTCTAAGGTGTAAGAGGTTGTCACCATACCTGACAATTCTCTTAACTTGCCTAAATCATGTAAGATAATGCCAGCATAAAGTAAATCTTTATTCACTTCAGGGTATAATTCATGTAATTGCCTTGCTATCGCCAACATACTAACAATATGATGTGCAAGTCCAGATACATATTCGTGGTGATTTTTAGTTGCAGCTGGATATAGAAGCAAATTATCCTGATATTTCTTTATAAAAGCTCTAGTAATTCGCTGTAAAGTAGGATTTTCCATCTCAAATATTGCCTCTGTCAGCTTATCCATCAATACATCTTTATCCACAGGCGCCTTTTCCACAAAGTCTGACACGTGAACGCCATCTGTAGGTTGTGCTGGCCTAACCGCTAGGATTTTCAACTGGGCTTTTCCTCTAAACTGGTTAATTTCTCCTGAAACCTTAATTATTTTTTCTGGAATAAATAATGCTTCATCTTCCTTCGATGCATCCCAAAGCTTTGCTTCGATCTCTCCAGTTGCATCCCTTAGAATTAGTGTTAGAAAAGGTTTCCCGCCACTGGTTAGTCCCTTCGTTGCTTCCTTTATAAGCATGAAGCTATCGACAGCTTCTCCTATATTGACATATCCTATTCCTTTATTCATGTTCTTTCTTCCCCCTATTATGAACTCAATAAAAAAAGAAGATTGACTTAAAAACAGGCTTTACGCCTTCCTTATGTCAATCTCCTGCTGTTACTTATTTTTAGGAATATAATCAAATATTTTTCCCGATTCCACAACCTGAATAAATTTCATAACCCACTCATAATAATTTTGAGCATAACGTAAGCGTTCAACATCTTCTTGAATTTTCTCTTTCAGGTCATTATCTTCGGTTCCTTGCATGATTAATTCCAATTCGGCAATGGTTTCTTCTGCCTCTTCTATATTTGTTTCCGTGTGTTGTCTCCAACGGTTCCCAAAAAGGGATGTAAAAGATTTGTACCAATCTTCCTCAGATTGATACAAGTCCTTACGCATACCCTTCTTAAACGTCGATTCTACCATTTTCATATCTGATAAAGCTCGAACTCCTGTTGACATGCTTGTTTTACTCATTTTAAGTGCTTCACGCATGTCATCCAAGGTCATCGGTTGTTCAGCAAAATATAGAACCCCGTATAGGCGACCCACAGATGATGTGATGCCATATAAATTCATATTTTTGGCAATCACTTGAATAAATTTTTCTATTGTTTCGTCATACTTATCCCAATCAGTTGTTATATTCTTCTCAGGCAATGGATGTCCCTCCACTTGCAATTATTAATCTGCAAATAGTTTATCATTATTTGTCACTTAATGCGAACAGTATTTTTTATTTGAATAATATTTTCTAATTCAAAATATTGTAAGAAATCTTCTTTACAAGTAAAAAGGATGATTTGTTGCTTGTTTGAGAGTTCCTTAACTAATTGAATCATGCGCTCTGTTCTCGTCGGGTCAAAATGTACAAATGCATCATCTAGAATATATGGTAAGCGATGCTTTTCACTCATAATATTACTAATTGCTATTCTTAGCGAAATATAGAGTTGGTCTTTTGCCCCTTGTGACAGTTGATCAACTGTATATCGTACATGGTCCTTTGATTCAACTTGGAACAACTTCCCATCAACTGGAGGATAAACATTTTGATAGTCCCCCCCTGTTAGCTTGTAAAAATATTCGCTCGTCTTTTCAATGACCCTTCTTAAATACTTATCTCGGTATTTTCGCTTTGTTTCTTCAAGAATCCCTTTTGCTGTTTTCAAAACTGCCCACTTTCGAACAGACTGATGAAGCTCTTCTTTCTCCATTGAAAAAGTGTGAAATGCCTCTGAATACTCACCAGAAATCTCCAATTGTGTTAGTTCAGCTTTTACATCTGCTAACTGCTGACGATAGTCTTCCATATCTTTTTCAAGCAAGGCAATGTTTTGTTTAACTGTATTGCTTTGCTCTACCATTTCTGGCTCATCAGGAATTACTGCATTCTCGTCACGCAAAAATGACTGTAACTGTTCTTCTAGTCTTGCTACTGTAACTTGTAGTTGTTTCTTTTCAGATAGAAGATTAGCACGTTCATAATAAGCGTTTTCGTCCTGCACCTGTGCATACCTTAATAATTCATTATATGTTTCCTCATAAACGGTAAGCTTTTTCTTAACACTGAGAAGTTGTTCAGTTGTCTCCTTATACAAATGCTGATAATGCAGTTTTTCACTCTCATTCTCTTCGTAATGTAGTATCCACTTTTCCAGTACTACGATTTTTTCTTCCTGTGTGCTATCCTGTTTTCCCCATTTTGAGGAATTCAAAAACACATTTAGCCTTTCAAAAAATCTATCCTGCTTTTCCGTTCTTTGTTTTAAAGTATCCGCTAATCGATTTTCTTCTCTAGACAGCCTGATCAAATGCTTAAGATGGTGGTAGATTTCAAGCCAATAGGTTACATTTATTCCTTTTAGAAAAGGGTATTGCGCTCTTTCATAATCTATTTTGTTAGTTAAAATGTTCTGTCTGTCTTGAAACTGCTCCCCTCTTTCTTGCCATAAAGCAAAAGTATGATCAAGAGATTTTAATTGTGCTTCTAATGTCGCAATCTCTGATGATGCTCTTTCATGAAGAAGTAGCTGATGTTCTGCCTCTCTCTTTTCTACCAAACCTGCCGAGACACCATCTGTATTCGCAAATGTTTCGATTTCTGTCAAACTTTGCTTTCCATGCCACCACTGTAATAACCCAGCGGTCAACGTAATGACTGCGAACAAGTAGTAGGATGCATTCTCCACTATGATACCTACAAGGATTAGAAGGATGGCCAAGCCAAAGCTGAGAAGGAATAGTTTTTGATTTGCTTTCTTTTTCTTTTGCTTCCAACTTTGCAATGGATTCTGCCCAAATTTAGATTCCGTATCAGAGTACCTTCGAACTGTATTTTCTTCTATTTTGTATATCTTATTCTTTAGCTCTTCTACACGATTTTCAGTTAAGAGGCCCTCTTCAAGACTTTCAGCCTGTGATAATAGGCGGGTCCGTTCTTTTTTTAACTGATGACTTTCCTCTAGATGCTTAGATTGTTCTACGTCTAATGTATCTTGTTCGGCCTTTAGCTCCCCCCACGTCTTTTCAGTATGAAAAGGAAGATTTATCTCTGAGAGCTTTACCTTATCCACATTAATACGTAACTGGTTTAATTCCTCGTCCATTTGGAATTCAAGCTGTTCTTTTTGCTTTGAAATATTGGAGACTTCTTTCTTTTCTGCCACATATTCTTCAGCCTCTTTCTTTAACTTATAAGCTTCTTGTAGTGTTTCCTCATTAGAATCTCCATCGTTTGTTTCTAAGGCATATAGCTTTTTCTCATACTTATCTCGATTATCTAGCAACAGAGCATATTCACTCTTTACTGGTAACAATTTATCTTTTACCTGTTGCATGCGTTCGCCACCATTTTCAGGGAAGGGCAGTTCATTTGGGAGCTGCTCTAATTGTTTCCTTACTGACCAGTATTTTTTCAGATATGGCAGTGCTTGGAGCTTTCTTTCATTATAATGTAAGATAGCTTTTTCATGTTGCAGGGTGCGAGAAGCTTCCTCAATATTTTCGGTATATTTTTGAACTGCCTCCTTTTTCTCCCTGTATGTAGCTTCTTGTTCTTTAGCTTTCTGTAGATTTCCCAAACGTGTGTCTAGCTTGTTTATCTGCTCATTAATGAGCGGCTTTTTCCCTGACGGCTTAAACAATCTACTGATTTGGCTATCAAGGCTAGATTCAAGCGCGTAAATTGCGGTTGTGCCCGTTAGACCGATTCCTAGTAGGACTTCACCTAGGTCCTCTTCTTTCATTTTCGGTAGGCCAGCTAAGTCACTTGCTGAAAAAGAATATATAGATCGATAAGTTTGATCCGTCATTCCTTTCAGTCTGCTTTTTAACCATGTTTCATCATACTCCGCTCCATCTTCTGCATAGCAAACGGCAGAGCCATTTCGCAAGTTATCTAATCTTTCAATCGTGTACCTTCCTACCTCAGGATCTAAGATTGTTAGTCTCCCCCCCATTTTCCCACTAGTTATCGGTTTATAGAAATTTCGTTGCTTTGGAGGGAGTCCAAACAGCATAAACAATATAAATGCTTGTAATGTTGATTTACCAGATTCATTCTCTCCATATAAAATAACAGGACCTGATGTAGGGAATTCTACGGTTGTATCCACCCATTTTCCAAAGCCATGTATGGTTGCTTTCGTGATATGCAATCTTTACCTCACTCCTCCATTAACCCCTTTAACAAGATATGCCTTGCTTCATTCTTTATTTGTTCTACTTCCTCCTCTGCAAACATCTCAACGTATTTTCTGGCCTGTTTCTGCTTATATAAATCCTTCAAAAAAGGCTGGATAGATGCCTTATCCGTTTGCCTGAGCAACTCTCCTATGAAATGGTCGCCCTCATATAAATAGGGGTCAATCGTGCTGTAGTCAATCTCTGAATGATATCGGAAAATATGGCACCAGTTTGTTTCTAACTGCATCGTTGCATTTACAACGTCTATGATTTCTTCTAATAAACCTTCCTGTTCCCATGCTGATAATCTTTGTTGGTTTCCAACAATAGAGAGATCGATCATATGAGGCTGCTCCTCTGCCAAATGATGACAGGCTTTCTGAATCTCTTCTTCAAGCTGATGAATTTCAATACAAGCAGTAGCGTTAATAGATAACTTAGAAAATTGTATCGCTTGAAGGGGAAGAAATTGGGTGTTATAAGAGGAAGCTGATAGTTCAACAACATAACAGCCTTTCTCTCCAGTTTCTTTTCGGTTTCTCCCTTGAATATTGCCAGGATATATAACTGGAGGTGATTCCTTCAGAATTTGTCTTTGGTGAATATGTCCCAATGCCCAATAATCGAAATCTTTTTCTACTAATTCATTTAACTGAAAAGGCGCATACAGATCGTGGTCTGTATTAGATTGTATACTGCCATGAAGCATACCAATATGAAACGGAATCGTATCGTCAGATAGGCGATACTCTTTAGCTTTGCCTTCTGTTACCGCCCTTTTTTCATAACTAAACCCATATATTTTTGCCATCGGCATATCTTCCTTATAATGAATAAATGATCGAACCTGTTCATCTGGGAAGATCTGTACATTGTTTGGATATGTAATGGGGTGGATATTTCCTTTTATGTAATCATGATTTCCATAAGATAGATAAACCATAATTTCGTGTGAATAAAGAAGCTCAAACGCCTTTTTCAAACGAATTTGGGCTTTCAAGCTTTGTCTTTCGCTATCAAATAAATCGCCTGTAATAAGTACAAAATCGACTTGCTTTTCAATAGCTGCCTGCACAAGGTTATCAAGTGCAAGGAATGTACTTTCCCTTATAGAATCAAGAACTAACTTTGGGGCATACGCCAGCCCTATAAACGGACTGTCTAAGTGTAGATCTGCTGCGTGAATGAACCTAATGCTTTTCATCTTTTCACCTCATTTTCTATTTTAGCAAACCCGTAAACAGAATGCACGTTCTATTATGTGACAGGATTACACGACAATAAAGCCGAGCAGCTTCAAATCTAACCAAAAATTTGAATAGCTGCTCGGCTTATACGTTCAAAGCATTTGCTTATATCTCTACTCTTTTTTAGAAAGAGCCAACGCCTTTTTAAAATCTTTCAGTGAGTTTGATTTTCCATACATTAGGACGCCACCTTTGTATACACGGGCACCGATTAATGCTAATAATGCGATGGTGCCTACCAGAAGGCCAATTGATAGTGCGACTTCCCAAATCGGGATATCAAGCATTCCCACTCTTAAGAACATGATCATTGGTGAGAAAAACGGGATAAACGAAGTAATCTTGATTAGTTCTGATTCGGGTGCATTTAGACCGAATATAGCAATAAAGAATGCAATCATAATTAAAAAGATCATCGGCATTATTAACTGATGTACATCTTCTATTCGGCTAACAAGCGAACCGAGCATTGCTGCTAATGTAGCGTATAGCAAATAGCCAAGAATAAAGAAGACTATGGCATAAATGTATACAGAGACGGACACATCACTTAATCCAAATACCGAGAAGAACCCGCCGGTCATATTATCCTGGTTAGCTTGAATCATCGCGTAACCGACGCCAAGGAAAAGCACGACCTGCGTTAACCCTAGAAGTGCAATTCCAATTATTTTGGCAAACATATGCGTTACAGGAGAAGCACTGGAAACAAGAATCTCCATGACGCGAGAAGATTTTTCTGTTGCGACATCTGTAGCGATCATATTTCCATAGGTGATAACGGCCATGTAAAGTAAAAATAACATAACATAGACAATCCCTCTTGCCTGACTCAGTTCTTCATCGGTTTTAGCAGACTTATCAAGAGCCACGGTATTAAAGGTCACTGGCGCAGAAATTTCTGCAAGAGTCGACTGATCAACACCTGATTGCTGTGTAGCATAAGCAACTTTTATTTGCTGGAGTTGTTGCTGGATCATCGCTTGATTATTTGAATTGGAAATATTATTTGCATAGTAACTAGCTTCAGGTAATTCATTGTCATTTAAAGATAAAACGACTAGTGCTTGGTACTCATCATCCTGCACCGCTTCTTTTCCAGCTTGTTCTGATCCATCATATAAGGAAAACTCCAAATCCTCACTAGATGACTGGATCCCCTGATTTAGTGGGTCAAAAAGTTCACCAGATTCATCAATGACAGCGATCTGATCACTTTCACCATCCGAAAATGCATCAATAATTGTCTGAAAATTCGTTGCAGCTACAATGAATAAAAGTGTAAGGACGGTACTAATAAGAAAAGATTTCGTTTTTATTCGGCTTATGTAGGTATGAGACATAATAATCCAGAACTTATTCATAGGAAGCACCTACCTTCTCGATAAAAATATCATTTAGGGATGGCTCTTCTAGTTCGAATTTTCGAATAAACCCTTTCCCCTGAAGAGCAGAGAATACTGTCTGTGAAACTTCTTCATTTTCAATTTGTAATTCGCATCCATCCATGTGCTTTTTATAGTCAATTACACCCGGATGGCTTCTCAGAAAAGCAAAGTCCTCATTACCACGAATTATTAAGTTCTTTTTACCAAAAGAACGTTTGATATCCCTTAAAGTACCTTGAACAACTGGTTTCCCTTTATGTAAAATACATAGATGCTCACATAACTCTTCAACATGCTCCATTCGATGGGATGAAAATACGATGGATGTACCCTTTTCTTTCAAATCGACTACAGCCTTTTTTAACATTTCAACGTTGACTGGATCTAGCCCGGAAAATGGTTCATCTAAAATTAACAATTTCGGTTTGTGAATTATAGCCGAGATAAATTGAATTTTTTGTTGATTCCCTTTAGAAAGCTCTTCTACTTTTTTATTCATATACTCAGGAACTTTAAAACGTTCGAGCCAGCTTTCCAATTCCTTGACGACACTGCTTTTATTCATGCCCCGTAGTTTTCCAAGATAAATAAGCTGATCTTTTACGGTTAATTTTGGATAAAGTCCCCTTTCTTCTGGAAGGTAACCGATAAGATGGCTTTTATCATAGCTAATCTCTCCCCCATTCCATGAAATATCCCCATCAGTACGATCAAGTAAGCCAAGGATCATACGGAAAGTTGTTGTTTTCCCAGCACCATTTCCTCCTAGAAACCCAAACATTTCACTCTCTGGAATTTCAAGAGACAAATTGTCAACAGCTGTGTGACTGCCGAACTGTTTTGTAACGTTTTTTAGTACAAGTGTCACGTTGCATTCCCCCTCTTTTAAGTAATACGTTTCTTTCTAGCTATTGTTTCAAAAATATTAATCTTTAGTGAAGATAATTACATCGGAAGTCGATATATCGTACATCGATACGATAGCATGATTCCGTATGTTTAACAACTTCTTTTTTAGGAAAATCAACCTATAATTTCAGACCCCATGACGAAAAAAGGGTTTTGTAGGGTACATACAGAATATAAGTATATAGACATATTTAACATAGGGAGGTAGTAGAACAAATGAGAACTTATGCCTTGACTGTATTTGATCAATCCGGTAAAAAACTATTAGATGAGTCCTTCACGGCTACATCAGATGATGAAGCAAAAACGGTTGGACAAGCCAGATTAGATGATACTGGTTACCAAGAATACACGCATCGATGTGTCACCCCAGAAGCAAAACTAATACTATTCCACCGATAAAGTAATAGCAATTGACCAGCAGCGATTTTACGCGCTGGTCATTATTCACCTTTGAAGCGTGGTTTTCTTTTATCTAAAAATGCTTGCACACCTTCTTGGTGATCTTGAGTTTGTCTGAGTTCCCATTGAGCCTCTTGTTCATCAACTAAAAAAGACAAAAGGTTGTCTCTCTGTCGCGAATGATAAAGCATTTTAGTCTTTAACATAGCTGTTAGCGGTGAGGAAAGGAGCTTTTCAGCAAGTCTATCTGCCGTCATAATCGCCTGCTCATCTGACAGGATATCAACCAATCCCATTTCTTTTGCCTGGATACCCTTGACTTGTTCCATCCCCCAAATAAATTGTTTAGCTTTTTGAACACCAATTCGTTCTTGCAAAAAGAAGTGTCCTCCTCCATCAGGCAATAAACCTATACCAAGAAATAACATACCTAATCTTGCATCTTTCTGTGTCACAACATAATCTGCTGTTAGCGCAATACTTAGACCTAACCCTACAGCAGCTCCTTGGATGGCAGAAATAATGATCTTAGGCATCATAAATAACTCCATTACGATGTCTTTAATGGTTTCCATGACCCCATTAAAGTTAGCTCTATCCGAAAAATCTTCCATCATACGAATATCGCCACCAGAACAAAAAGCGCTCCCTTTACCAGACAAAACAACTACTCTTGCTACACTATCTCTTACATGCCTTACTGTATCTAGGAGCTCCTCTAACATCTCTTTATTTAATGCATTGTATTTATCAGGACGATTTAAGTAGATATACGTAATTTCCCCTTTTTCTTCCATCATCACATATTTCATCGATCCATCCCTCCATTTTATGTAGTCTCTTTAATCTCTTTCGCCGTTCGGTGAGCAACATCCTGCTTGTCATAAAAAAAACTAGAATTCGCTAGCCTTATAGTGAATTCTAGTTTTTCTTATACTTATGACATTAATAATAAGCAATTTTATTTCCTAACCTATAAAAAAAAGCCCACAAATAAATGTGGACTTTTAACTTACTTACTCTTGTGTATCTTCTGGTGTGCCATATAGCTCTTCTAGTGGCTTGGTAATAATTCGGCTTACATCATTTATTACCGTATTTAGGCGCTGTTCTTCTTCCATCAATTTAGAAATGTCTTCATGCTGCTGAACAAGTTCAACAACCTGACGTGCTTTTTCCACTTCTTCTTCTGTAATTTCCTGACCTTGCATCTGTTTCTCTTGTAGTGCCATTTGTGTGTCACGGAAATTATCGAACATTTGCTTAGCAGACTCATCATTCATGACTGCATCATATGCAAGCTTTAAGCTTTTAAATTCTTCACTTTCACGTATTGCTTTTTCTAAGTCATACGCACTATCGTAAATGTTAGGCAAAATAAATCCTCCTCCGATTTTCTTACTCTACCTACTATAACAAACGATTTGTAACATGTATAGCAATAGAAAAATGGGGCAAAAATCCAATAATTTTGTTTTTTAATTATGTTATCCTTGCTATAATGATAGCAAGTTCATGAGAAAGAGGTTTTTACATGTTTGAACAGCTACAAAACATTTTTCCATCTATTATTTCGTACAAAAATTTTCATAAAAAAAAAGCTAACGAGGAAGATTACAAATGGTTTCAACTAGAACAGAACCAAGTAATTGGAATATTAAAGCATGAGTTGACGGATAAAGACCTTACTCTCTTATCCACATTTTTAACCCCTTTTCAAACTAGCTTTCCATTGCTTACAGAGCAAGAAAAGAATTGGAAACAAAAGATTGAAGCTGGAGAAGAATCTGGTTCTGTCGATAAAACGAATCATCCTTTTCGTTTTGTTTATTTCTCTATTAGAAAAGATCAAATTGATCCCAAAACGTTTAAAGAATCTCTTCATGAGTTTTTTTCTTACCCTGTACCGATACTTTGGGAAAATGAACGGGAAGGAATTATTATAGAAGAAAAGGCTAAGTACGAGGATGAGAGCATTTCTTATAAGCAAATTATCGATGTCCTAATGAGCGATTTATATGTTAACATTCATTTTTTTGCAGGTCCTTATGTACAACATTTAAATAATACAGGAAAACATTACAGATCTTTACTCACCAGTGCTAGAACTGCTTTTAACTATTCGGACAAATCTGTGCTATCCTTCTCTGAATCCATCCCTTTTTTATTAGTTGATCAAACATCAGAAAGTTTCCGAGAAGAGCTCTCTTCTTCAGTTCTTCAAGAATTCTCAGAGGATGAAGAAATTCTTCAGACGGTTGAAACATTTATTAAATGTAACTTAAATGTCTCTGTTGCTGCAAAGACTCTCTACATGCATCGAAACAGTTTACAATACCGGTTAGACAAATTCATTGAAAAAACTGGCATAGATATTCGTCATTTCCATGAAGCAATTACTGTTTATATCGCATTACTGGCAAACATGCACAAAGGCTAAGATGTTTTTTGTGCATGTTTGCCATTTTAATGCGGACAGACTTTTCTTATAATAAAAACAATAAAACGTTTTCATTGGAGGGATTAATATGGCTGAGTTAAAACTTGACCACATTCAAAAGTCTTACGATAAAAAAGTAATAGCAGTAGATGATTTCAATTTGCATATAAAGGATAAAGAATTCATCGTATTTGTCGGGCCATCTGGTTGCGGGAAATCTACAACTCTTCGAATGATTGCAGGACTTGAAGAAATTTCAGATGGTGCGTTATACATTGACGAAAAGAAAATGAATGACGTTGCTCCAAAAGACAGAGACATTGCAATGGTATTCCAAAACTATGCCCTTTACCCACATATGAATGTTTATGACAATATGGCATTCGGATTGAAACTTCGTAAATTTAAAAAGGACGAGATTGAAAAGCGTGTCAAAAACGCAGCGAAAATTCTTGGCCTAGAAGCATACCTTGATCGTAAACCAAAAGCTTTATCAGGTGGTCAACGCCAGCGTGTAGCACTTGGCCGGGCGATTGTTCGTGATGCTAAGGTGTTTTTAATGGATGAGCCTTTATCTAACCTTGATGCTAAATTACGTGTACAGATGCGTGCTGAAATTCAAAAATTACACCAACGTCTGCAAACAACTACAATTTATGTAACACATGACCAAACAGAAGCGATGACTATGGCAACACGTCTTGTAGTCATGAAGGATGGAATTATTCAGCAAGTTGGAGCACCAAAAGAGGTTTACGATAATCCTGAGAATGTTTTCGTTGGTGGCTTCATTGGTTCTCCTTCTATGAACTTCTTCTCTGGGAAGTTGACCGAGTCCGGTTTCCAAATGGGTGATATAAAAATTCAAGTACCTGAAGGAAAAATGAAAGGACTACGCGAGCAAAATTACATCGGGAAAGATATTATTCTAGGAGTACGTCCTGAAGATATTCACGATGAGCCTGTTTTCATTGAGTCAACACCAGGTAGTAAGATTAAAGCTACTATCGATGTTGCTGAACTTATGGGTGCTGAATCCTACTTATACTCCAAAGTAAATGAGCAAGATTTTGTTGCACGAGTTGACTCCAGGACAGACGTGAAAGGCGGACAAGAAATGGAATTGGCATTTGATATGAACAGTGCTCATTTCTTCGACGTCGAAAGCGAAGCAAGAATAAGATTATAAATTTTATCCGAAGAGGCAGCTATGCTGCTTCTTTTTTATTTCGCAAAACGATTAAAAGAGGGGAAAGCTGTGCTTTCCCCTCTTACCATTCATATTAAAATTGTGATCCATTCATTTGTTGTTGAGCAGTTTGAACAAGACGTTTAGTGATTTCACCACCAACAGAACCGTTAGCACGTGAAGTTGTGTCAGCACCTAAGTTAACACCAAATTCTTGAGCAATCTCAATTTTCATTTGATCTAATGCTTGTTGTACACCAGGTACAATCAATTGGTTTGAATTGTTGTTGTTAGCCATTGTTTATCACCTCCTGTAATTATAGTGTGAGCAGAATCAGCTAACTTATTACCTTATTTATTTGGTAAATTGTAGGGTAGTTTCCAATCTATTGAGCAAAGGGTTTGTATTAAAGTTCAAAGTGTACAAACGTTGTATGAAAGTGCATAGTAGTGACTAATACTTCGTATTCATTGTATGGGCTTGATTATTTCATATTAGTTTTATAATCACCTTTCAACCATACTTTATAATTTAATACTATAAGAAAAACCCTAATGCCATAGCATCAGGGTTTTTGTCGATAATTCCATTTACTATTTTGGACCAGTCATATCTGCAGGGTTTACATACTTATCAAATTCTTCTTCCGTTAATAACCCTGTAGCAACAGCAGTCTCTTTTAATGTTGCGTTATCTGCAAATGCTTTTTTGGCGATTTTAGCCGCATTTTCATATCCGATGTGTGGGTTTAATGCTGTCACGAGCATGAGAGAATCATTTAAATACTTTTCAATTTCCTCCTCGTTTGCTTCAATCCCGCTAGCACAACGCTCATCAAAAGAAAGGATGCTGTCTGCAAGAAGCTGACAGGACTGAAGGAAATTATAAGCAATTACCGGCTTAAATACATTTAATTCAAAATTCCCCTGACTTGCTGCAAAGCCTATAGTAGCATCATTACCCATCACTTGGGCGGCTACCATTGTTACAGCCTCACTTTGTGTAGGATTTACTTTCCCTGGCATGATGGAGCTTCCCGGCTCATTCGCAGGGATAGTTATTTCCCCAATTCCGCAGCGCGGCCCGCTTGCTAGCCAGCGTACATCGTTGGCAATCTTCATAATATCTGCCGCAAGAGCCTTCAAGGCACCATGTGCATATACCGTCTCATCATGACTTGTTAGCGCATGGAATTTATTAGGTGCAGATATAAATTTCTTTCCTGTAAATTGATTAATTTTTTCACAAACACGTTCAGAGAACTCAGGATGAGCATTTAATCCTGTACCAACAGCAGTGCCGCCAATTGCAAGTTCTCTTAAATATCTCGTGCTTTCTTCAATCATTCTTTCGGACTTTTCTAACATACGGTGCCAACCACTAATTTCCTGTCCAAGAGTCAAAGGAGTAGCATCCTGGAGGTGAGTACGTCCAATTTTCACTATATCTTGAAATTTATCCATCTTCTCTTTTAGTGTCTCTTTCAACTGTTTCACAGCTGGTAACACACTTTCCTCTACTTTTAAAACAGAAGCTATATGCATGGCTGTAGGATATGTATCATTAGAGCTTTGTGATTTATTTACATCATCATTGGGATGTAGAACAAGTTCACTATTCTTCTCTTTTAACCATTTGTTCCCAACATAAGCAAGAACTTCATTCACATTCATATTTGATTGAGTCCCACTGCCTGTTTGCCAAACTACGAGTGGAAAATGCTCATTAAGGTTGCCGTCAACAACTTGTTGAGCTGCGTAAGCAATGGCTTCAGCCTTTTCCTCTTCCATTAATCCTAGATCATAATTAGCTTTAGCAGCACTCATTTTTAATATAGCAAACGCTTTAACTATTTCGGTTGGCATTTTTTCATTTCCTATAGGAAAGTTTTGCTTGCTACGTTGTGTTTGCGCGCCCCAGTATTTCTCAGCTGGTACATTTATTTCTCCTATTGTATCTTTTTCTACACGATAATCCATGTTTCTTATTCCTCCCCTATGTAAGCATTGCCTTTTATCCATTGTACCAAATTTTCAGAAGAAAAAAAGCGTTAACAAATTGTAGGAATACAAAAAACAATTTCCCATATCTGTTCATTTTCTTTTATACTGATATAAAGACCAACAGTAAAACAACGTCATTCATTAGAATTGTCTTTAAATAAAGTTCATAATAGGAGGTTTTTATATGCCAAACATTTGGACACATATACTTTTTTGTGAACAAGTTGTAGACACAATGGAAGAGCCGATAACTTTTTTAACACATAAAGAATATATAAAGCTGGGTGCGCAGGGGCCTGATCCCTTTTTCTATTATAATTTTTGGCCATGGATCAAAGACGAACCAGTACATGAAGTGGGGATGGCATTACATACTAGGAATTGTGGTCCGTTTCTAATGGACCTTATTAAAGATGCAAAATACGGTAGTGAAGTATTACGCGCCTACGTATTCGGTTTCGTGACACACCACATCCTTGACCGAAATACTCATCCCTATATTCATTATAGAGCCGGTTATGAGGGAAGTAAGCATCAGTTGCTTGAGATCCAAATTGATACAATGATGATGGAAAAGCTTCGTAACCAAAAATCATGGAAAAAACAAGTCCATCGAGAAATCGATGTTGGAAAGACTCTAAAAACTGAAATTAGCGACCTTCTACATACTGCTATCGAAAAGCATTATCCTGAGCTTGCCGATCAACAACCCAAGTTTATTGAAACTGCTTATAAAGACATGCGCCTTGCGTTAAAATTGCTTTCAGATCCCTTTAGCTGGAAAAATAAATTATTCAGTTCCCTTATTTCTTCATATTCTCATCAGCCAATTAGTAATAATACGGATTATTTAAATCTCCGTAACACCAATTGGTGTCATCCTGCTACAAAAGAGCCGAGTAATGACAGCTTTCTAACGTTATATAACAAGGGATTAAAGGAAGCAGTCGATATTTCAACAGAGGTACTCCACTTTTGGCATCAAGAGACTCGTAAAGCGATAGAACTTGAAAGGAAAATTGCCAACATTTCTTATGACACGGGTCTTCCTTTGGAACTAAAATTAGAAAATAAATACAGTGATCCAATCGTCTAAAATTGGGAGTCATTACCTATTAGTATGATTGGTGGGGGTTTCCTTACCTCTCCCTCCAATTTTTAGTTAAACGAAGCGGGCCTTTACTGGAAGTTAATCCCTCACTTAGAATGCTTGATCCCCCATCGCACACTTTAAATGGGAGGATAGATAAAAAAAGTACTTAAAGAAGCCGAACGAAATAATTCCATTTTTTGGAATGTCCGTCCGGCTCCTCCTTATATTATATATTTACCCCTTTGTTACTCTAACTAGCCCCTACTTTGTCCATAACTTTATTCCCAAATAAATTGTTTAAATGCCTCACTGCTTTGCATAAACTGCTCTTTATTTCCACTTGCAATTGCTTGATTAATCGACGCTTCTATTCTTTGTTTATTGTACTGAAAACAAATTTCGTCAAGGATCATTCGGGATGATAGTCTAAACTCAAATGGTATCTCTTTTTTGGCTGAAGTTACGCTTCCCTCATATCGTTTATACTTGTAGATTAGCTTTTCCTTTTTCATGGAATAGCCCCCTTGTTCCTTTTTTCTATTATCCTAAATTTTTAGAATAATTTCAACTATAATTTGTGAAAAACATAATTTTTTTCTATTTGGGTAAAAGTAGATTGAGGACTTTCTTTTTACTTTGGCAAACTTCCTTCCCTGCTGCCAATACATATACCTTCATGCTTCAATGTTTCTCTAGACCCACCATTAAATGGTTTGTTAGACTATGTACGAGCGAAAGAACCATCAACGGAGGCTATTCAATGAACCATTCAGATAACTTAAAACGCGGAGAAAGAGGAGCTTGGCTTAGCATCTTTGCCTATATCTTTTTAGCAGCAACTAAGCTAATAATCGGATATACAGGGAACTCAGATGCACTTCAAGCAGACGGGTTGAATAACTCAACAGATGTTATTGCATCAGTAGCTGTACTAATCGGATTAAAAATATCTCGTAAACCACCTGATGATAATCACCATTATGGCCATTTCCGTGCAGAAACTATTGCATCACTTTTTGCTGCTTTCATCATGATGTTCGTAGGAGTTCAGGTTATTTTTAGTACCATTCAAAAGGTTTTTGAGGGGGAATCAATAAAGCCAGATATGATCACAGCATGGACAGCCCTTGGGGCAGCAGTCATCATGCTTCTAGTCTATCTTTATAATGTCAAACTGGCCAAAAAGATAAATAGTAGCGCACTCTATGCAGCTGCCCAGGACAATCGTTCAGATGCCTTAGTCAGTATTGGAGCCTTTGTTGGGATTATTGGAGCACAGTTTGGTCTATTTTGGCTTGATCCACTTGCGGGGTTACTAGTTGGATTAATTATTTGTAAAACGGCATGGAAAATTTTTAAAGATGCTACACACACACTTACAGATGGATTTGATAAGGAAAAAATAAAAAAAATCCGATCAAGTGTAGAAAAAGAACCGGATGTTAAAGCAGTCAAGAATGTTAAAGGGAGAGTTCTTGGTAATGAGCAATTTATCGATATAACGATTCTAGTCGATACCCATTTAAACGTAAAAGAAAGCCACGACATTACGGTAAGAATTGAACAGCACCTCTATGATGAGCATAATATTCGAAATGCTCACATCCATATTGAGCCATTTTACTAGGCTCAATATGTTATAAAGGGAAGAAGTTTACAACATCTAATGATATGAATTAGATTGTTAACAAAAAGACTGTAGCAATGGCTCCAAATACAACTAAGATAACGTTTAAGCCGATATATGCCAACCCAATTGCCACGATTCCTCCAATCAGACCAATATGTGGTTGATCTGGCTTAACTGTCATAATGCCTGGAAAAATGAGTGCACCAAGCGCTGCGTAGGGAATGGCGTTTAGCCAACGGTTAACCCAATCACGAAACTGCAATTTATCCACAATAAAAGCTGGGATAACCCTTGGAACCATTGTGACAAGAGCCATACCAAGTAGTATTAAGACCATCACGCTTCCTCCTCCCTCATTAGAAATATTCCACTCATGCCGCCAATAATCGTTCCAAGTACAATAGCCCATCCTGAACTCATTCCCCATTCAGTACAAAGCGCATTTATTAACATGGCAATGACAGCAATGATCGCTAATTTCCATTCCTTCTTAACCGATGGAATTAACAAGCCGATAAACATGGCATATAGGGCTATCCCCATGCTCTGACTTAATTGGGCTGGGATGACCTCTCCAAGCACTCCACCAAGAAATGAACCAGCAATCCAGGAAAAGTATGCTGTTAAAATCAGCGCTAAATAAAATAATGGACCCCTTTCTTGCTTAGCCTCTTCTGAATGAAGCGCTGAAACCGCAAAAGTTTCATCTGTCAGGCCTAAGGATAGTGGAAATTTCCACCTTAATTTAACACCTCGCAATCTATTCATAAAAGATAAGCTCATTACAAAATGACGAAAATTTAATACAAACGTGGCAATTATAATTTCTAAAGCTCCTGCACCAACCGCAATCATGTTTACTCCCATAAATTGACTCGCACCAGCGAACACCATGACACTCATTAATGTCAGATCTATTAAACTCATCCCTGCTTGCTTGGCAAGAACACCGTATGTGAGAGCAATTGGTAAGTATCCAAGCATAATTGGAAAACCTGCAGCTATTCCTTTATGTATCATTTCTTTTGCAGTTTTTTGTTCAGCATTGCTTACAACATCTGTTGCCACATTCCTTGCCTCCTTTGATTCATAATTCTAATTATTATAGCGGATAATTTTCTTTTAAGAAAGGATTTAATTTCGTATTGACAAATGATTATTACACCATGTATAGTCGTTGTAATCTATAAAGTAGAAAAGAGAATATCATATCTGGAATGCGAAGTAGATCTTTTTTGGGCAGCAAGAAGAGACGGGGCGTTAGCTGAAAGTCCCGGCAGGAAAAGATTAAATTACACATTCATCAAAAGCGGATAGTTAAATTGAGAGGCTGGCACATGCGTGTTGGCAATCAGGGTGGTAACGCGGAGTAAAGCTTCGTCCCTTATATGGGGCGAAGCTTTTTTTGTATTTTAATGATATATACTGCTTAAATACAAGAAAATGGTGCACAGTAACGTGGTGCCCTCTCCATCCCAATTGTTCCACCATTATCAGCAATGCCTGATTCCCAGCAACGTAAACAACACATATCAAGGAGGTTTCACAATGTTTCCAATTAAACCAAAGCATCAGCCGGCATTAATAGAATCCATTCTTTTTTTCATTGCTCTTATATCGCTTATTAGTTTTTTTATTATTGAATTAGAAAGCCCTCCACACATTCCTATTCTGCTTGGAATATTCTTGCTTATAGCATACGGGCTGATGAAAAGAATCAGCTTTTCAGATATTCAAGAGGGAATGGTGGAAGGTGCCCGTACAGGAATGGGTGCTGTCTTTTTATTTTTACTTATCGGTATTCTCATAAGCAGCTGGATCATTAGTGGAACTATACCTGCCCTGATTAACACCGGTTTCCAATTTATAGGTGGAACATGGTTTTATGCTATCGTGTTCGCTGTTACTGCAATTATCGGAGTTTCTTTAGGAAGTTCTTTAACAACGACCGCAACAATCGGAGTTGCATTTATAGGTATGGCTAGTGCAATGGATACATCACTAGCCATCACCGCTGGAGCAATTGTTTCAGGAGCATTCTTTGGGGATAAAATGTCACCCCTTTCTGATACAACCAATCTTGCATCAACCATTGTAGGTGTAGATTTGTTTGATCACATAAAACATATAAGTTTAACGACAATTCCAGCATCGATTATCGCATTCATCTTGTTTGCCATATTGTCGCCTAATGACTCAATTTCCTTACAAAGTGCTGCAGACTATCAAAACGCACTTCAAAACACTGGATTGATTCATTGGCTTTCTTGGCTGCCACTTGTTGTCATTGTACTTTGTACTATATTAAAAATACCTGCATTTCTATCTTTAGGGATCAGCAGCATAACTGCCACGCTTATTGCCGGCTTTGTGCATCAAATTCCTTGGGGTTCCATATGGGGGATATGGTTTAATGGCTATACTGCCTCCACAAATTTTGATCCAGTGAATGAGCTGCTTACAAAGGGCGGTATTAACAGCATGTTATTCACCATTTCTCTCGTTATTTTAGCTCTTGGCTTTGGTGGTTTGTTGTTTGTGACAGGAATTATACCTAGTATCCTATCAGCACTACAGGAAAAGCTCCAACGAGTTAGATCCATCATTATTTCAACAGCTGCAACTGCAATTGGTGTTAATGTATTTGTCGGAGAGCAATATTTATCCGTTATGCTGACTGGTGAAACATTTAAAAGCCTCTATGAAAAGGTAGGACTTCCAAGAAAAGCCCTATCGCGCACTTTAGAGGACGCGGGAACGGTAATTAATCCATTAGTACCATGGAGTGTTTGTGGGGTCTTCATCGCAGACGTACTAGGAGTCCCTGTATTAACCTACTTGCCTTTCGCATTTTTCTGTCTGGCAAGCCCAATCATAACTATGATCTTTGGGGGTAAAAGAGTAAGCTAAAAACAAGGGCTAAAACGGATTCTATACCTCGTTTTAGCCCTTGTTTAATTTATATGTCTAATAAGCTTTCTTAAACCTTCCAGTAAACGTGGTGAAGGCCTGCAAAATAGCGATTCTTCTAACACATGAACATTGCCATTTTGTACTGCTCGCATTTTATCCCATCCAGGTCTTTTCATGACTAGCTCAGGTCTCATCTTTTCTTCTTTTATTCCCACCCAAACCATGCAAATGTGATCTGGATTTCTAGTCTTAACGTCTTCCCAATCTGTCTGGAAACTTGCGACCTGTTCTGTAGCATAAATATTTGTTGCCCCAGCTAGCTCACTTATTTCAGTTAGCCAATTAACAGCACCAGGAGTAAATACGGGTTTTGGCCACCATTCCCAATAGAGGGTAGGTTGACTGGATTTCGTTTTTCTTTGCCTAAATTGTCTTATTTCAGCAAGAAAAGTTGCCTTTCTGGTCATACCAAGCTGACTTTCACCAATAGCCCGCCCCACTGTTTCAATATCTTCCGCAATCTCCTGAAGAGAATTAGGATTAAGAATAATATAAGGCAACTGAAGTTTTTCGAGTGCTTCTATATTCTTTTCCATTCCTGGTACACTAAGGGAAGCGAGCACAAGGTCTGGCTTTAGGGCTGCTACCTCGTCCATATCAATTGATAGATCAGGTCCCACCTTAGGCAATTCTCTGACTGAAAGTGGCCAGTCAGTGAAATCATCCACACCTACAAGCAAATGAACTTTTCCTAGATATTCTAGAATTTCTGTATTACTCGGACAAATGGAAACAATACGCATTGCTATCCCGCCAATCGTTAGACGTTTCTTTCTTCCCCTTGATCTGTAAGCAGTACGGGGCCATCCTTGGTAATCACGATGGTATGTTCATACTGTGCTGAACGCCCTTGGTCAACGGTTCGGGCCGTCCATTTATTCGAATCCATTTGACTGTGCCAGCTACCTTCGTTAATCATCGGCTCAATGGTGATAACCATGCCCTCTTTTAAACGTAACCCTTTATTCGGTAAACCAAAGTGCGGTATATGTGGCTCTTCATGTAAGGTTGGGCCAATTCCATGTCCCGTAAAATCACGAACAACTGAAAAACCTTCTGCCTCGGCATATGTCTGAATCGCGTGCCCAATATCTCCAATGCGACTTCCAAGCTGAGCCTGCTCAATTCCTTTATATAATGATTTCTTTGTAACATCCATTAGATGTTGACCCTTTTCATCAACGTTTCCAACCGCATAAGTCCAAGCTGAATCTGCTAATCCACCATCAAGATTAACAACCATATCAATAGTGACGATATCTCCATCTTTTAATTTCTCATCACGAGGAAAACCATGACAAATTTCATCATTAATAGATGCACAAGTAGCATAAGCGTAGCCGTTGTACCCTTTTTGTTCAGGAACTGCACCATGATCACGCATAAATTTTTCGGCAAACGCATCGATTTCCATCGTATTTATGCCTGGTTTTACCATTTTAGCTATTTCTTTATGACATTGAACTAAAATATCTCCAGCAGCTCGCATTTTCTCAATTTCACGTGCACTTTTTCTTGTAATCAACTCGAATCTTCCTTTCTTCTTCCACAAACTACCTTATTAAATATGTTAAACTATTCGTAAATGTTTATTGTTAGATACCATCATAAAGTGTACCATACATTACAATATTCATAAAAGCAAATAGAAATGAGGGAAATCATGATTGAAATAAAGGAAGTGAGCAAACATTATTCTGGGCAGAGAAAAGTGATTAATCGCTTAAACCTCACCATTCCAGACGGGAAAATAGTTGGCTTTCTCGGACCTAATGGCGCTGGAAAGTCTACTACTATCAAAATGATGACCGGAGTCCTTCCTATTGATGAAGGTGTCATCACATTGGACGGAAATGACATTGAGAAGAAACCTTTAGAAGCTAAAAGAATTATTGGCTATGTACCTGATAGACCAGATCTATTTCTTCGGTTAAAGGGATTGGAGTATTTAAATTTTATCGCTGACATTTATGACGTCCCAAAAGAAGTCAGGCAGGAACGTATTGAACGCATTACAAAACAATTTTCCATTTATAACTCATTGGATGATTATATTCAATCATACTCTCATGGGATGAGACAAAAAATTATTGTGACAGGTGTTCTCCTTCACGATCCTTCTATCTGGATTTTAGATGAGCCATTAACAGGGCTTGACCCGAAATCTGCCTACATATTAAAGGAAATGATGCGTGAACATGCAAATAAGGGAAAAACAGTCTTTTTTTCAAGTCATGGGTTAGAAGTAGTGGAACAACTATGCGACGAAGTGGCAATCATCAATAATGGGGAACTATTATTTTATGGAACTTTAGAGGACATGAAAGAAACGTATAAATCCGATCAAAGTTTAGAACAGGTTTTTCTGGAGTTGACTAGCAATGAATAAAACATGGAAGTTAATTAGAATTATGTTGAAAATGCAGTACTCTAGGGTGGGAAAAAAGAACTCAGAAACAGCTTTATTAGTCATTGCCCTCTTGTTTTTACTTCCTATGGCATTTGTCTATATTTCAGTTGTTAGGAATGCACTCACCGCATTTTATAATGTGCTTGAGCCTTTAGGACAAGAGTCTCTAATTATAGGCATTTTGCTTCTAACATCCCATATCATATTACTATTTGTTAGCTTTATTACCATCCTTAGCGCATTTTATTTTGCAGAAGATATCGATTCCTTTATCCCGTTCCCATTACAGCCATATCAGCTGATACTAGCAAAATCAGCTGGCCCGATGATTTATTTATATGGGACAGCTGCATTATTTTATCTACCTGTATTATTTATATACGGAGGAGTAAGTTCTGCATCCATTTTATTTTACATTGCAGGCATGATGATTTTTTTACTGTTACCTATTATCCCTTTTACTATCGCAGGAATTCTCCTTATGTTCATCATGCGATTTGTTAATATCGCCAAAAACAAGGACCGTTCCAAAGTAATTGCCGGAATATCTTCCTTTGCACTTATTATTTTACTTAATGTATTTATACGTTTAAACACAGATGTTGATGTAATTATGCAAGACGCTGCGATATTTATCCGGGAACAGGATGGTCTATTGCGTTGGATTACTGCGTTCTATCCACCAGCTTATTTTGGGACCATGACATTGACTGCTATAACAATATGGAATGGAATATTATCCTTTTTTGCTAGTATAGCTCTTCATGCAGGAGCGATTATTTTATTTATTTGGGCAGGACAACTATTGTATATTAAAGGCGTCCTTGGAATGGGGACCGCCAATAAATCTAACTTCTCGGATGCAAGACTTTCTAAGAAGACAAAGGTTAGCCCTGTATGGCTCTCCTATATAAAAAAAGAGCTAAGAATTATATTTCGGACTCCTACATTTCTGACTCAATGTGTTGTCTCAAGCTTGTTTGCTCCGATCTTCCTTATTATTATTTTGTTTATGGACTCTTCAAGTGGAAATATAGGTGGACTTTTAGATGGAGTTACTGGAAAGCATGGTTTACTAATTCTGTTTTTAGGTTCTCTCCTTATCGTCGGGACAAATGCAACGTCTATTTCGGGTATATCAAGAGAAGGGAAATCCTGGCATGCCAATTTGTTCCTTCCACTTAATCCTAAGCAAGTATTACTAAGTAAAATTGCGACTGCCTGGATTATCAATCTATTTACGATTTTACTGGCAGTAATCTTGTTCGTTTTTATTATAAAGTTGGAATGGACCCTATTCCTCATTTGGTTACCGCTCGCATTGTTAGCTAGCTGGTTTAGTAGTGCGCTTGGTATGTATCTTGACCTTTTGCAACCTAAACTTAACTGGACGGATGAACAGGAAGTGTTTAAGTCACGGATGATTGGCTTGATTGGGATTATCATCCAACTAGGCATTTTTGGGATAATAGTACTTTTACTATGGAATCTAAACATTATCAACGGAATATATATGACAGCGGCTATACTATATGTTCTAATAATAATCGGAATTGGAGTAATGCATAGCTTAATGCATCATAAGATTAAACAAAAACAGCATCAACTAATATAAAATGCAGAGGAGATTCTCCTCTGCATTTTCTTACTTATTAGTAAAAGCCGCCGCCGTAGCCGCCGCCATAGCCACCACCAGTATAAGCAGTTCCGATAATGATTAACAAAATAAACAATACAACTAACAGCGCAAAACCGCTGCCGTAGCCTTCACCTTTGCTCATTTCTTTCCCTCCTCTTTCGCCGATTAATATACTTTATGCTGCTAAATACTTTTTGGGAGGGAATTAACAAAGAATGGGCATATTTTATAAAGTGAAACTTCAATCAGTGGGGTTTTCGCTCTTCCCCTACTGATTGTTAGTTGAACGAATCGGATATATACAATGTTGAATCACACCGAATTCTGAAACTCGGGTCTACGGCTGGTTATTAGGATAAATAATCCTTCACGTGATAAATCTTCCCATTTTCTAAATTAGCTTCATCTGTCAGGATGTCTACTAGGACCCCACCTACAGTGTCTGTATCCTTTAACGCTTTATTCTCTTTATAAGACTTAAACGTCTCAACAGCACTAAATTCATCTGGAGAAGCTGAGCGGATTTTCTCTTGCATCCCTGTATCCATGATACCAGGGCTGAAGGCGAATACTTTATTGCCTGTACCTTTCTCATCCTGCTCAATTGCCACAGTTTCTGTATACATATTGATACTCGCTTTTGTACTGCAGTATGCACTCCAGCCAGACACAGGTCGCTCAGCAGCCCCTGAGGTCACCGTGGAACCAATAAAACGTATACCTTTAGATACTGCTTCCCGCAAGAATAAATTGGTCATAACCATCGGTGCGATGGTGTTGACCTTCACATGGTAAGCCAAGTCACTGCTTTTCATGTTCATTGCCTGATCGACAGGTTCAACAACAGCAGCATTGTTAACAAGATAAAGATCGCTAACTCCTTCACCCCATTGGCTCTTTATTTTACCGAAGGTTGTTTCAATTTCCTCCACATCTCCTAAGTCGCATTGAAATTGTTGAAAAGTCACATTACTTGTCTCAGCAATCTTTTTAAGCCCGTCAGGTTCTGTTCTGGATATTCCAATTACATGTATGCCCTTCTCAAGTAAAAGTTTTGCTACGGAATACCCTAACCCTTTCGATGCGCCAGTTATGATAGCGTACTTCATTACATCGCCCCCTCTATTTGATTACTTGTTGACTTCTTCCCAATAGTAGGCTAGCGTTTCCATTCCTCTTTGGAAACTATCTAGTGGAAAGCTTTCGTTAGGTGAATGAAGTCTGTCATCTGGGGTCCCAAACCCTAGCAACACAATTGGCATTTTATAAATTGCTTCCATCCATTCTACCACTGGAATTGAACCGCCCATCCTAACATAAACGGTCTCTTTGCCAAATGCTTTTGTGTAACTAATAGCAGCTTTTTTAATTAAAGCATGATCAGGATCCACTTTATATGCTTTTGCAGACAGTTTTTCTTTTTTCACCTCAACTGTTACTCCTGCCGGGGCAACTTTTTTGACGTGTTCCTCAAGTAATTGCTGTACCCTCTCTGGATCTTGCCCAGGTACAAGTCTACACGTTATTTTTGCAGTGGCAGAGGAAGGAATAATTGTTTTCGTCCCTTCACCTTGATAGCCTCCATACATACCATTCACTTCAAAAGTGGGACGAGCCATTGTATGCTCCTTGGCATTGTAACCTGTTTCTGAAACAGTCTCCGGGACACCAGTGGCTTGTACATAATCCTCTCCCTTTACCTGCTCAATTAAGCTTCTTTCTTCATCTGATAGCGGCTCGACCCCATCATAGAAACCATCCACTGTGACAACTTCTGCTTCATTTTTCATGGAGGAAAGAATGTGACTTAGTGCCATCAGTGGGTTGCGAACAGCACCACCATACATGCCTGAATGTAAATCATGATCTGGTCCATTCACTGTAATTTCAATGCCCGTGAAGCCTTTTAATCCATAAAGTATTGTCGGCTGGTTCTTTTCAACCATTCCAGAGTCAGAAATCACGGCAAAGTCTGCTTGAAACTGTTCCTTCTTATCATGAAGTATCTCATACAAGTTTTCACTACCGATCTCTTCTTCACCTTCAATACATACTTTTACGTTAAGCGGCAATTTTCCCTCTGTTCTCATATAGGCTTCAAACACAGCCAGGTGCATGAATACTTGACCTTTATCATCACTGGATCCCCTGGCATAAATACGCTCGTCCCTTATTTCCGGTTTGAATGGATCACTATCCCATAATTCAAGTGGATCAGCAGGCTGTACATCATAATGACCATAAAATAGGACGGTTGGCGCTTCAGATCCTGCCCCGTTATATTCTGCATATACGAGAGGGTGTCCACCTGTCTCTTGCTTTTCTATATTTTCAAAGCCTATATCTTGTAAATATGTAGTAATAAAGTCTGCAGCTTTGTGAATGTCCTCTTTGTGTGCACTATCCGTGCTAACACTTGGAATGGCTAAAAATTCAAACAATTCATCTAGCAGTCGTTGCTGGTTATCCTTTAAATATTGCAATACCTGTTCGCTCATCGCATAATTCCTCCTATGAATTGTAATGATTCTTATTTTAGCATATTTAATCAGAAAACTTCCATTACACCGATTATGACATAGAACAATTACCTTTTATTAATGTTGGAAGATTACTAATTCAAAAATACCGAAATACATTCGAATTGTTTAACTAATAATTCGAATATATCTCGGTATACATCATTTAGAAGTACTATTCTAAAGCTTGTTTTAAATCTTCTAGCAAGTCCTCTACATCTTCAATCCCGACAGATAAACGGATCAAGCCATCGGTAATACCTAATTCGTTACGTCTGTCACGCGGAATGGACGCATGCGTCATTTTTGCTGGTATAGAAATTAAGCTCTCAACAGCACCAAGGCTTTCCGCCAAGGTGAAATATTGAACCCTGCTTAATAGCTTATCTGCTGCAGCCTCACTTCCTACATCAAATGAAACCATGCCACCGTATCCAGTAGATTGATTTTCCGCTATGTCATGCCCTTCATGGTTTTCAAGGCCAGGATAGTAGACCTTTTCGACCTTAGGGTGATGCTCTAAAAACGCAACTAGTTTTTTCGTGTTTGCTTCAATTGCTTCCATTCTTAGAGCAAGGGTTTTTATTCCGCGCATTAATAGCCAAGAATCCTGCGGTCCTAAAACAGCCCCTACTGAGTTTTGGATAAAGTGAATTTTTTCAGCAAGGTCCGTCGAGTTAACAGCCACAAGCCCTGCTACTACATCACTGTGACCACCAATATACTTAGTTGCACTATGAAGCACGATATCTGCCCCCAGATCTAATGGCTGCTGCCAATACGGCGTTGCAAACGTATTGTCGACAATGAGGATCAAATTATGTTTCTTCGCAATCGTCGCCATTTGTTTAAGATCAGTTATTTTCAAAAGAGGATTTGTCGGTGTTTCAACATATAAGGCCTTTGTTTTTTCTGTAATGGCTTCTTCAACCGCTTTAGCATTGCTTGTATCTACAAATGTATGTTGAAGCTGATATCTGTTAAGAACACTTGTCATGAGACGATAAGAACCACCATACACATCGTCCGTTGAAAGAACATGATCTCCAGCATCAAACAGCATCATAATAGATGTGATAGCCGCCATTCCTGAGCCAAACGCAAATCCAGCTGTTCCATTCTCTAAATCCGCAATGACTGTTTCTAGCGCATGTCTAGTAGGATTTCCTGTCCGAGAATATTCAAAACCACTATGATTACCTGCGCTTTCCTGTTTATAGGTGCTTACCTGATAAATTGGCACGGATACAGCGCCAGTTTTCTCATCACCTGTTATCCCACCATGTATCATTTTTGTTTTTGGTCGCATCTCGATTCTCCTCACACATTGTCATAGATATTCTTACTTATATAACGATCACTACCATCTGGAAAAACCGTCACAATAGTTGTACCAGGCCTAGCTTTCTTTGCTTCCTGTAATGCACCAAACATAGCGGAACCAGAGGAACTGCCAACAAGCAGCCCTTCTTTACGGGCAAGCTGTCCGACCATGTCAAAGGCATATTCATCTGTTACCGTATATACTTTATCAATGAAGGAACGATCAAAATAATTCGGAAAGAATTCCATCCCAATCCCCTCCGTTCGATGTGATCCTGCATTTCCACCCGCAATAATGGATCCCTCCGGCTCTACGATTGCCGTATGGACAGCTGGATTTTTTTCTTTAAAAAAGCGACTGCTCCCCATAAAGGTCCCTGCTGAGCCAGCACCTGCGACGAAAATGTCGACTTTCCCATCTAGTTCACGCCAAATCTCTGGTGCTAATGTATGATAATAAGTTGCAGGATTGGCTGGATTAGAAAATTGCTGCGGACAATAACTACCGGGTATTTCCTTACAGAGATCCTCCGCTTTCTTAATCGCACCCACCATACCTTCATCCTGTGGTGTTGGAACAATACGTGCGCCTAATGCTTTCATAATTGTTTGCTTTTCTTGGCTAAAATGTTCTGGTACACAGAAAATTGCTTGCAGATTATAGGTAATGGCAGCCATTGCTAAGCCAATACCTGTGTTCCCAGCAGTAGGTTCAATAATAGTTCCGCCAGGCTGTAAATCTCCTTTTTCAAGTGCATCCTGAATTAAAGAAACACCAAGGCGATCTTTTACACTACCACCAGGATTCATAAATTCCAATTTGGCATAGAGTTTTACATCTTTCGGCAAATCAAATTGTTTCAGTTCTAATAAAGGTGTGTTTCCAATTAATTCTTGTACAGAAGCATACACCGCCATGTATCTTCGCCTTCCTTTTTGTGGTTGGGCTTTGCCATACCTTAAAATACTTCATGCCATTCATTTCGATGTGTGAGCATTTCCCGGGCAATTTCTTTTGCGCCTTCTAGGCTGTGATTTGCAGCCCAGCCACATTGCACCTCGTTACATGCCGGCACTTCATCAGCATCTAATACGTCACGTAAAGTTTTTTCCAGTGTATCTAAAATCTCTTCATAATTATCATGATTTATCACGGATAAATAGAAGCCGGTTTGACATCCCATCGGACCAATGTCCAAAACACTGTCCATATGGTTACGAATGTTTTCTGCCATCAAATGCTCGATTGAATGAAGACCAGCCATTTCCATATGTTCTTTATTCGGCTGTTTAAACCGAATATCATATTTATATACCTTATCTCCAACTGCACCTTCTGTCAC
Source organism: Oceanobacillus manasiensis (assembly GCF_000724085.1). Classification (GTDB taxonomy): domain Bacteria; phylum Bacillota; class Bacilli; order Bacillales; family Amphibacillaceae; genus Oceanobacillus_B; species Oceanobacillus_B manasiensis. The sequence continues at coordinate 353,211 of NZ_CCDL010000003.1, read as the reverse complement.
ACCTACTAAACGTACATATGGAGCTTTTACTTTGGTGTGATCCAGATTAAAGCTTTCCACATTCATTTTCTCTGCCATAATTATCTCTCCTTCATTACTTCATTCGCTCAGCCTTTATAAGCCAAACATAATCATTCAATTGTTTAAATGCGACATTAAATTCGTGAGTATTAAAAATAGTTTGAATTACAGGAATTGTTGTATAGTATTCTCTCTCAAGGTCCTCGGCTAAATCATTGAACCCCTTTTTTCTAGCATTATCGATTGCTTTTTGCTTATGTGCCTCCGATTGGAAGATTGTATCACCAAATATAATCTTGCCTTCCACCGGCAGTAAAGTGGCGAACTGGTTAATCGCAAAATCTTTCTCTTCATCTGTTAAATGATGGAAAGCATACGTACTCACAATGGACTCCACATCGTGAGGAAGATTGGGATAATCCAAAAAATCTCCTTCAAGTAAGGTGAGCTCGGGTAATTTTGTTGCAGCAATACTGCGCATTTCATTTGAAGGCTCTACTCCTACTACTTTAAGCCCTTTTTCAAGTAATTTAGCAGCAAGGTTTCCTGTTCCAACACCAAATTCCACCACCGTTCCAGAGGCATGTCGAACAACCTCCGTCAATATATCATTATAATTGGCAAACACTGCAGCATACTGAGGATCATCCCCTGCTACACTGTCATCATAGGTATCCGCCCAATCAGTAAAAATATCAAGAAATTCCCTCCCCATAATCCCTACACTCCTTTGAAAAATCATTAATCCATAGTATTACACTTGGTATAGTAAGAATTATATGTATAACACTACCATATGTTACTGTTTTTAAAAAGTATCTTTTCTGGAAAATAAATTGTTTAAATCATATAAATCTTCACAAAATAAATATTCACAAAATGAAAAAAAGCAGCACATGCTGCTTCTTTTCATTTTTAGTTATTTTGCGGGAAAAGTCGCTCAACCATATTGCCAAACTGATCAAAGAATCCTTCAATTGGTTCACCATTATTCATATCATCCACATAGTTATTGGTTAGATCTCGGAAATCAGGATTAGTTGATACGTATACATTATCAATGTCTTTATCAACAGATTTTACGATTTTGGAGATTCTTTCTTTTAACTCATCTGATACTTCTCCATCGTTGTTATTCCCTGCATTTTCTCTATCATTGTCGTAAGTATCCGTATTCTGTATACCGGAATTATCGCTTTCGTCTGCACCATTATTACCACTGTTTCCATTATTGGTACCTTTACTTCCATTTTGGTTGTTGACCTCAGCAGCAACATAAGCATTATTTTCTGTCGTTAAAACATAGACATTGTCAATTTCATCTAGTTCACTTTTTATTTTCTTCGCTGCTTCCTCTGATACCTCATATTCTTGCTGGCCATTACCGTCATTTCGATTTTGGTCACGTTCTGAGTCTCTTCCCATCTCGTAACTGCGATCCCCACTCATTCCATCACCAGTATTATTGTATCTTGTTTGTTCTACATTGTTATCACCAGTTGCATCATCTTGGTTCCCATCTGAATTTGTACAACCAACAAGAGCTAAGGTAAGTACTGTAACTGCACTAAATAGTTTCCATTTCATAGTTTTTTTACCTCCTTATCATTTGGTTTTAGTATGTAACAGCTTCCTCGAATTATACTCTGAAAAGAACTAGCTCTTTAAGCAAAATCGTAATGTGCTAAGAGAACCTTTATATGGCAACGACACCATTTTTGTTTCAGACAATATATATAAAATGCGGGGACAATAAATATAACCCTTACACTTAAGGAGGGGTATGAATGGAGATTCCTGATTACGATAAAGCATTGTATTATACACTGTGGGGCCAATGGGATGATTTGCTTGTTTTAATGGTACGCACCAAGGATGATTTGCTTTCAAAAAAAATCCAAGTGTTTTTACACGCTTATCATTACTCACTTGACCAAAGCAAAATCATGTCATCCCATGACAGTTTACTGTATTACCTGGACCATGCAATGAAATTTGAACCAGTTCCTATGGTGGAAATGTAACAAAAGGCTGCGATTCCAATTTTTAGAATCGCAGCCTTCTTTATAGTTATAGGCATTTATAATTTTTTAATGATTAGATTATTAACTCTCTCTTTACTCTTCATCGAAATGACGGCTTTTTTCGGAATAAAAGGAATGAATTATAGCTTTCTCTTCGTCATTTAAATTCAAAGCAGTTAAAGAGCTCTTAGACGGTTCTGTCTGGCTAATTACTTCTGCCACTTTTTCATTTATCGGTTTGCCACTCTCTATGGCAGATCTTCGTACACTATCCGGTACTTGGAAGGTTGTTACATTCCAACCAGGATCACTTTGTTGCAAAACTTTATTCAAATTATGGAAAATCCTGTTCTCCTGATCGTGATGATTTGGATAGCTAACACCTATGAGCATGTTTTTATTGTCACCAACCATGTTTGAGCTCTCACTTTGTTTCATAATTTCTTCTATTACTGCTTCTATTTTTCTACCCCTATATTCCTTTAACTTCAAGCCAACCTGTTTTGCTTCCTCATTTAAATAATGAATAGACTTAACATGCAATCCACCATCGATCTCTAATTCAAAGCTTGGATTTATGTCAAGACTCAAATATGCAAAGGTTTTATTATTTGCCAACACGAAATAAATGGGCAAGACAAATAAAAGTAGTGCACAAGCCAACAAAAACATTCTACCAGGAATTTTACCCATCTTTTCCAAGAAGAGAATAAAGCTTCTTTTTTTTACATGATAAAGCTCAAAAGGTATCTCCTCACCAATTTCTCCATGTACTACTGGCTTTGCCTTATGAAAGGTCCCATCTTTCTCCATTATAATGGTGTATGTACGCCGGTGTTCCATGACGATACCTTTCCTCACTGACCCACCCCCTTAAGATAATCCTTCAAATATAAGTAATCTTCTGCTAGTACAATAAATACTGCAAGTATGAATTTGCGGTTTCTCTCTAACGTTTTTTTGCTAACATCTACCTTTCTAACCAGTTGTTTAATGGGAAGCTTCTTCTTACTAAATACAAACGAGCGAAGTTCAGGGTCTTCATACAAGGTCTTGGCAGTCTTCACTGCCGAATCCCTTGCGTCTCTATGCTTTGGGGAAGCTTCCGTTAACTCATCCAGTGTAAGCTTATATGCTTTAAGCTTTTCTTTATAATCCGCGATCTCTTCTTTTCGATGCCAAGCATCCTGTTCTTCCTGATATCTTTCTTTCACTGCCGCGATTTCCAAAGGATTGTCCATTTGCTCTGCATCAAATGTTTCGTCAAGAGAAATGGGAAGTGGGCGTTTTTGAATATATCGTATATAGTCAATAACCTTCCGCTTCACTACCAGTTTGGCAAAAGATAAGAATGAGCTGCCTTTATTAGAAGAATAAGACATCATCGCTTCATTAAAAGCAGAGAGACCGATGCTAAACTCATCATCCCTTTTAGGATCAATATAACGTTTGCAGACTTCAGAAACACACTTAGCAATAAATGGTTGATATATCTTTAAAAGATAGTTTTGTGTATATGTATCCCCTCTTTGAACAGAGGATATCAATTCTTCAAGAGGTATGTCTTTTAATGATTGCCTAGTCATCAACCTAGAACACCCCCAGGCATTATAAAATTCGATTTATTATGTTTCTTTTTGGGTGTAATCTTATTTATAAATATAACATTAAATTGTTTTTGGAAAATAGTCATTTGTATCATCACCAGCTTATTTAATAATTGAATTTTAATTTCAGTCTGGTTAATCTTACCGCACCGTACAGACTGTTGCTATCTCAAAACAATTACAATTTGTTTAAAATACAATTACCACCCTCACCATACCCGCAATAATTACCATGCCTAAATACCTAGTTGTTCTACACCCAAAAAAACCTTTTGCATCATCTGCAAAAGGCTTTTCTAGTTTATTATTTTTTATAAGCTTGTAAGGATCTGTTCTTTTGATGAATATTTTGTAACATTTTTTGTTTCTGTCAATGTACCTTTTATATAAATATCTTTCTCAAACCAATCAACAGATTCAATTTGATCTGTATGGAAAACAAAATATTGTTCCTTCGTAAACGTTTCACTGTCTTGTACGATGAGATAACGAAGCTTCCAATATTCGGAATCAAAAACCATATCTACAACTGCTCCAATTTTACCGTCATTTGCATGCACTTTAAAATCTATTGTTTCATCTTCACTACGTAAGTTATAACGGCTCTGTTCCTCTAGCTGTTGGTTATACACTTCTGGTTGTGATTCTTCAGCAGGAGGAAACTGTGCTAATGGGCGGTCAGTTGCTCCCCAAAGCATATTACCAGTCCAGTATCTACTCCAGCCGTAATACCCAATTAAACTATCTTCAGCATCCTTTGATATTGAGCTTTCTTCAGAGATAGAAGGGCTATTTCTTACCTTTTCCTTATCACACTCTATTTCAAGGTGCTTATCATTTTCATTGAGCGTAATAAAGGAAGATGGGGACAAGAGTACACGTCGGCCTGGAAGCCACTTTCTTGTGTCTACAATCGCATAACGAATAGCCCATTTTTCATCATCAAAATATAAATCCTTCACTTTACCCATTTCACCATCTGCTGCATGGATATTATAGGTTTTTAGTTCGGAAGTAAAAAATAACATGTAATTCGCCTCCTTAAGACGTTTACAATATAAATACCCCCAATTCTCAAGGATGAAACAAAAGGCTAACCTTCCTCATAATACGTGATGGGTACAAAGAGCCCTACCTTTCCTTCTGTCTCATGTTCTAAAGTAGCAAACACTACCCCAATCACTTTTCCCTCTCCGTTTAAAACAGGGCTTCCGCTGTTTCCGCGGTAAACAGGTGCCTTTATCATCACTACTTCCTGGTTCCAGCCTTTTAGCTCTGTACGCCCAGCAATAGTCCCTTCATTTGCTATACCGTTAAAACGTAAAGGATTTCCTATAAAGGTAATTGGCAGATTCTCCTCGTAAAGCGGTGACTCTGCAAGTTCTAGTGAAGGCAGACCATGGCCATTTACCTGCAACACAGCCAAATCAATGGAAGGATTTGTTTCCACCACTTCTGCTTCAAACAAACCCTCTTCAGGAAAAGCAACGGTTACTTGTTCTTGTCCTTCTATCACATGGTGGTTTGTCAAAATCGTCCCATCCGAATTTATTGCAAAACCAGTTCCCTTACTATCTTCTGTTTCGACTACCACTACAGCCTCTTTATAGAGTCGTGTGTCCTCATTAGCTGAAAGCTTTGAAGAAGTTATGAGGAAATCAATAGCCGGGATGGAAAACGTTTGAGGGATTAATGCAAACACATTAAAGGCCATAGCGAACGCAATTACCCAAAAAATCCATTTTGGAAAAGGTCGCTTTGGTTTTTCGTCGTCCTCTTTCGCCTTTGCTCTATCTAAGGCTTTTCTACGCTCTTCCTGAACCAGCTCATAAAGCTCTTCATCATCAAATTCCTCATACAAATCCTCGTCAATAATGTCAGGTTTTTCTTTCTCTTCCCTATGTCGATCCATACTCCACCTCTTGTATTAAGCGGTCTTCTATCCTGCCGTTTCTTCCAGTATACCTTGTTGCATTTGATACATTTGATAGTAGGTACCCTGTTGCTGAAGGAGACTGTTGTGATTCCCTTGCTCTTTAATCGTACCGCGGTCTAATACAAATATAACATCTGCCTGCTGTATCGTCGAAAGTCTATGAGCAATAACAAGTGTCGTCCGTCCCTGCTTTAACACTTCCAAAGCCTGCTGTATGATATTTTCGGTCTCTGTATCTATATTAGCCGTAGCTTCATCAAGAATTAAAATAGCTGGATCAAATGCCAGTGCTCTGGCAAATGAAAGTAACTGCCTCTCACCTAGAGAAAATGTTCCTCCCCCTTCTGTTACTTTTTCATCATAACGATTTGGAAGTTTTTCAATAAAGCGATCTGCACCAACTGCTTTCAAGGCATCTACAGCTCTTTCTCTGCTAATTCGTGGATCATTCATCGTCACATTTGAAAGAATAGTACCTGTGAAGAGAAACGGGTCCTGTAGTACGATACCCATATGACTCCTAACTTGTTGCCTTGACCATTCCTGTGTAGAAAGCCCGTCAATTGAAATGGTCCCTTTTTGCGGATCGTAGAAACGGAAGAGCAAATTCATAATAGAGCTTTTTCCCGATCCTGTATGGCCAACAAATGCTGCGGTTTGACCTGCATTTACTGAAAAAGAAATATCGTTGAGAACATAGTCCTTTTCATTATAAGCAAATGATACGTGATCAAATAAAATATTACCCTTGTAACGAGTTACACCTTCATTCTTCACGTCTTCACCAGGATGATCAAGAAGTTCAAAAACTCTTCCACCAGCCACCCTTGCCTGCTCTATAAGTGGTAGTTGATTCACAATGTCTGTAACTGGCTCGAACAACCTAGTCAAATAATCCACAATTGCATATAGCATTCCAATCGATATAATACTTGTTGGGTCTAATGAACCCGAACCAAAATACCAAATAAACGCTACGAATGCCAAATTACGAAATACAGTAACAAGATTATAAGAGGTTAACGCACTTAGCTTTACAAGCTTTCGTTGATAGGTGAAGTGCCTATTATTAAGCACTTCAAATTCTTCTTTTGTCTTCTTTTCTCTACTGAATGCCTGTATAATTGGCATCCCTTGAATTGCTTCACTAATGTTTCCATTAATTTCACTTATTGTGGAACGTATTACTTTATTATACTTACTTCCAAAATGTTTATATAGCTTCATCCACCCGAAGATCAGAGGAATAATGAAAAGGCACATAAAAGCAAGCTTTGCATCAAGGATAAACAATGCCACAAATATTCCTGCCATATATATAATACTTGTTAAAACAATGGAAAGAACGCGCTCATATAAGTCACGAATCGCTTCTGTATCATTTGTGATTCTTGCTACCACTTTCCCTGCCGGTTGATCGACAAAGTAGTTTACAGGAATGCGCTGGGTTTGTGAGAATAAATCATTCCGCATCTTCCTCACAATTTGATTGGATGATTTCTGTAAGAGAAAAGTTTGATAAAACTGAAAGAAACCAGCTATAAAAAGTAATAAAACATATAGCCCAAGCAGCCAGATAATAGGGCCTTGTTCAGGTTTAAAAAATGGATATACGTCACCTAGTGACAATTTATCCCCTGTAAAAGTTTCTTCATTTGTACTTGTCGTAATGGTAATTGAATTCCCTTCTATCTCACGCTTTCCCCCTAGCGGTATTTCGTCCTCAACAAAATAATAGGTGGTTCCAATTTGAAAAATGGTTACCGGGCTTCCAACTGTCTGGTCAGATCCTTCCAATCTATCCATCCGTTTGTAAAACTGATCATTATAAGTGGCAGTATACCTATCGTCATTTGTTTCCACCTCTTGCCAGGTTCCTTCGACACCAAGGATATGGTCATCAATTACTTTCTTGGCTATTAAGGGACCAGCAAGTTCAAGCGAAACGGCTATAATTAAACAGATAAAACCAATTATAATACCTTTTTTATAATGCAATGCGTATTGAAAAAGTCGTTTCTCTGTAGTTCGTTTCATTTATTTTTTCGCCCCTGTCTTTGCAAGTTGCTGTTGTAAGTACTGCTGCTTATACCACCCATCTGTCAACATAAGTTCAGCATGTGACCCTTGCTCCACAATCTCACCATTATCAAGGACAATAATGTTATCTGCATGCGTTACAGCAGACATACGGTGTGCAGCTATAAAGGTCGTTTTACTTTTCCTTTCTCTGCGCAGATGTTCAATAATATTGGCTTCCGTCTTCCCATCAACTGCAGACATGGAATCATCTAATATGAGAATTTCTGGATCTTTAATAAAGGCTCGCGCTAATGCTACCCGCTGCTTTTGTCCCCCTGAAAGTGTTACACCACTTTCTCCAACTTCAGTATCCAGTCCATTCGGAAGTTGTTTCATATCATCGAGAAAATGAGCTAATTCCATAACTCGATAAATTTCCTTGTCGGTCGCATCAGATTTACCAAATTGGATATTCTCACGAATTGATTTAGAAAACATCATTTGATCCTGTGGTACATAGCCGATCCATGAACGGATTTGCTCTAGAGAAAGATCCTCTAAATCTACATCAGCTACTCTAATTTTCCCTTGCATACCGGGATATTGTCTTAATAATAATTTGAAAAGGGTAGTTTTCCCTGCACCTGTTTTCCCTACAACGCCAATGGTGTCACCTCGGTTAATTTTTAATGAAACATTATTTAGTTGCTTTGCGTCTGTCCCTGGATATGAAAATGTAATTTTCTCGAAATTAATTGACTCCACAGCATCAACCGTTTTAGGTGTATCAGGATCTGTCACATCAGCCTTGTAGCCAATCGTCTCATTCACACGATCTAAGGAAGCATTACCTCGCTGCAATATATTTATAAGCTCACCAACGGCGAACATTGGCCAAATCAACATTCCTAAATATACATTAAAGGTTACAAGGTCTCCGAGCGTCATTTTATTATCAAAAACCAGAAATGCACCATAACCTAGACCAATCGTATACGAAAGCCCTACAAGAATCTTCATGGTTGGCTCAAATAACGCATCAATCTTGGCCACTTCCATATTTTTCAAATAGACATCCTCTGTCATATTCTCAAATCGTTTTAAATCTTGCTTTTCCTGCACGAAAGCGCGAATTACTCTTACTCCCCGGATGGATTCCAGCACATCATTATTCATTTCTCCAAATGCCTGTTGTGCTTTTGTAAACCGTGCATGAATAACAGCCCCATATTTATTCATAATGACAGCCATAATAGGTAGCGGGATTAAGGCAGCAAGTGTAAGCTGCCAACTAATCGTAAATCCCATCATGGCAACCAACATTAGCATGAAAATAGACGAGTCCACTAAGGTCAACACACCAAAGCCAGCTGTTAGACTAATGGCTTTTAAATCATTGGTACTTCTAGCCATAAGGTCACCGGTTCGGTATTTACCAAAAAATGTTGGTGTCATTTTTGTAAAATGATCCATTAGATTACTTCTGCTCCAGCGTTCTAGAATAACCGCACCACTAAACAATGTGTAATCCCACAAAAAGGAGATCGCATAATGGACAATAATTAATAGTAAATATCCAACAATTAACGCTGTTAAGAGTTGTGTTGTCATTGAATCGAATTGTATCTGATCAATTGTATACCCTGCTAATTTAGGTGGTATAAGACCAATTGCACTTGCTACAATAAGTGCTAAAATTGCAAATAAATAACGTTTCCAATAATGTTTAAAAAACCAATCTAATTTCTTAAAAACCTGAAACATTCCATCACCTTCTAATCCCTCTGTAATTTCCGTTTTACTGTTGATTCGTTAGTTGATCGTACATCAAATTTGACATTAGATGCCTCTTTCTAACAAAAGATCCTCTACAGTTCCCAATCCTCTATTTGCGCAATAAAAAAGCATATGCCTATGACGACACATGCTTTTACTGAGATAAGTGCATAACATACCTATCCCAAAACAAAAAGGCCACAGACTGTTGTGACCTTCTAATTACACAAAGAAGTATGTAAAGATTAGAATACTTTTCCGCACAATACGGCAGAGGTCACATATTTAATTGATTTAAATTGCGTTGCTTGGATGATTTTATTCATCATCATGACCTCCTTTGAATTATTTGTTCTCAATAATTATAGTATTAGGAAAATTTTTAGTCAATCTTTTTTTCTAATATTTTTGTTAATTATTACTCATAACTAGAGTAGCTATTTTTTTATTAAATTTGTAATAAAAGAGGTTAAAAAAGAGTACGCTCTTTTTTTATACGTATACCTAGATGGATCATTTTTTCTAATTTCTCTAAAGGAACATTAGTTGAGCAGGATATCTCCTCCATCGAAGCCAGTGGATGCTTTTTAATATAGTTCTGGACTCGATCGCTTTCAGTTAGACAGGCAGGGCACAGCATAAATGGACTACTTTCCATAGACTCTTTGCATAATCGACAATTTCGGATTATCTCACTCAAATCCTCACCCCTCACTATTTCCTTACGTTTAATCATACAGGAATCGACAGGAACAAACAATGTTTTATGGGAATTTTCTAAAAATGAGTCTTTAGTCTCCAAAGCTTTTCTTTCAAGAGACACATTAGAAATTACATAGATAGTAGTTTTTCCTCACATACTATCCCCATAGATTATAATGTTCTAAGTGATTACGGGAGGAAATAATGAGAAAAGCTAAAAGAAAAGCCACCAATTCATTCTTCCCAAAAAAGGTTGAAGAATTAAAGCAGGTTTTAGAAAAGGAATTTGTAAATAGTAATGATTTAAGCTACTCCATTTTTGAAAGTTCAAGTCAAAAGCTTGCTGTCTTTTATTTGTCCTATCAAGTGGATTCACAAAGAATTGAAAATACCCTACTTAAAGCCCTTTTAGAGCCTAATAAGGACTGGACAGTTGATTCCTTATTAAATGAAATCCCTATTAACACTGGACAGAAAATGGATAAGTTAGAGGAATTACTAACTAACCTCATTAATGGCCATGTATTTGTCTATATTGAGGGAGCACAACAGGTTGTCTCTTATCTAATGCTAAACATAGAACACAGATCACTTGAAAAGGCCGAAACAGAATCTGTGGTTATTGGTCCACAGGTTGCTTTTACAGAGTCTTTAGTAACAAACTTAAATATATTACGCTGGAGAATGCGTTCTAAAGATCTGGTTTTAGAAAAGATTATGCTAGGAAAAACCACTCCGAAAGAAGCAAGAATTATCTATTTGAAATCTGTTGCAAATGAAACAGATGTCCAAACGATGCGTCAACGTCTCCAGGATCTCGATGTTGACGAGGTAGAAGATGCAAACGTACTTATGCAGTATATAGAGGATTCCTCTTGGACAATTTTCCCACAATTTTACTCAACAGAACTACCAGATCGCGCTTCCTATGCAATTAATAAGGGGCGGGTAGGAGTAGTTGTAGAAAACAGTCCAATGGCAATATTAGCACCAACAACGTTCTTTAGCTTTTTTGAATCCACTGAGGATTTATACATGCGTTGGAATGCAGGATCATTTCTACGTGTTTTACGGTTTATATCTATGTTTATATCTGTCATGCTCACACCAATGTATGTGGCTGCTGTCACCTTTCATTATGAACTTATTCCAACTCAGCTACTTATTTCAATTGGGCAATCAAGGGCGAACGTCCCTTTTCCGCCCATATTTGAGGCGTTGCTTCTTGAGCTTTTAATAGAATTATTACGTGAGGCCGGGGCAAGACTCCCAACAAAGGTAGGGCAAACAATTGGTATTGTTGGTGGTGTGGTCGTTGGAACAGCTGCAGTACAGGCCGGAATTACGAGTAACATCCTTATCATCTTTATTACAATCAGTGCGCTTGCTTCCTTTACCGCACCCAGCTACTTGATGGGGACTTCTATTCGGGTATTGCGGTTTCCCATGATTATTCTTGCCGGAATTCTTGGCATTATGGGCATTGTATTTGGTATCAGCTTCCTAATTATTCATTTATTAAAACTAACCTCTCTTGGGCGACCTTACCTTACACCTATTTATCCGTTCCGCATGAAAGATATCAACAAAGTACTGATCCGCTTTCCACAGCAATTTCAAGGAAAAAGATTTCTTTCTTACCGACCTAAGGATAAGGTTCGATTCAATAAGAAAAAGGCACAGCAGAAAAAAGATATTGACGAGTAGGTGAAGAATTGGATATCAACGTTAAAGTAAAACCAAATTTAAGCATTCGTGCATTTTACCTATTCTTCATTATTGCTTCTTTACAATTGGGAGTAGGAATAATGGGTGCGCCAAGGTTTCTTTATAAAGAGGCAGGCACAGACTCCTGGATATCTATTTTTATCGCCGTCGCTTATATCTTTGCCGTGCTTTTTGTCATGATACTTACTCTAAAACAGTATGAAAATGCAGACATCTTTGGCATTCATCGTGACCTGTTTGGGAAATGGATCGGAAACCTACTAAGCAGTGCCTATATTGTATACTTTATCGTTACACTCTTTTCCGTCCTTATTACGTATATAGAAGTAGTTAGGGTTTTTATCTTTCCAACAATCAGCCCATTAACAATGGGAGTAATTTTGCTTATCTTAGGTATATACAGCACGTTGGGAGGTTTACGTATAATAGTAGGTGTATGCTTCCTGTTTTTTATTCTCACTCACTGGGTACTGCTTCTATTGATTGAACCCGCTGTTCAAATAGATTGGGGGCATTTTTTCCCCATGTTCCAAACCCCATTCCCAGATTTGTTAGCAGGTGCCAAAGCCAGTGCGTATACGTTTATAGGCTTTGAAATTCTATTTCTGGTTTACCCTTTTATTCAGAATAAAGAAAAGCTACATTTCCCTGTGTATATGTCAGTAGCATGGTCAGGTTTGCTCGTTTTGGTTACTACTATTATAACCCTCGGATTTTTCACTGGCGTGCAAGTGGAAAGACGCGAATGGACACTTCTTTCATTATTTAAGTTTCAACAGTTTTCTTTTATTGAACGCCTGGATTTTGTAGTAGTAGCAGAATGGATGATGGTTATTATCCCAAATATTATCCTTCTATTTTGGGGCGCGACATATGGGATAAAGCGACTTTACAACCTACCACAAAAAATTACTATTTATGCGCTAGCTGTGCCTCTATTAATTGGTTGTTGGTTAATTGATGAACACTTTCAAATACAGTGGGTGATTGAAAAGGTAAATGGATTTGGTTTTTGGTTAGTGTATGTGTATCCATTTCTACTGCTCCCAATGGTCCTTATAAAGAAAAAATGGAACCAACATAGAAGAGGTGAAAAGAATGAGACTTAAAAGAATCACTTTACTAAGTATCACCCTTTGTCTGCTTACTTCCTGTGTTGATACAAACCAGCTGGAGAAGTTAGGAATTATTCATACGAGAGGTGTAGATATTTCAGAAGAAAAACCTAGTGAACTGGAAGCCACATTAATTATTTTTCAATTTAATGCACAATCAGATATGATCTCTAAGACATTAACAGGGACAGGTCATACCATCAAAGAGGCTCGTGAGCAAGCGAACAACAAATCTAGTTTTAGTTTGACCCCAGGACAAATCCGCTTGGAATTATACGGAAAAGAGATTGCAGAAAAAGGGATACTAACCTATTTAAAAACTTTGACGCGTGATGCCAAAGTTTCAGATACCATGTTGCTTGCAATTAGTGACACGACAGCGAAAGAAATCCTAGAGGTTGGCCAAGCAGATACAAATATGGATATTGGGCAATTTCTACATGGTCTAATTAGACAGGAGCATATGAAAGATACGATCCCAGAGGTTGCACTACATGATTTTACACATACCTATTTTGATGTAGGACAGGATCCTTACCTACCTGTTATCACGCTTGATGAACAATTCCCTATGCTTTCTGCTTTGGGAGTATTTCAAGGTGATAAATATGTTGGTGACATCACCTTGGATGATGCGCTTCTCCTCAATATGACACAAAAGCATGTAAACTTTGCACCAATTGAAGTAGAGATACCGAAAGCCCCATTTAAAAAATATATAGAAAATACGGAATCTATTGAGCCAGACAGCGAATACATGCATATACGAATTGGTGTGAAGGGAAAAACAACTAGCGAACTAACCGACCGAGACCAGCTACGATTTCGCTCGAACGTCGATCTCGATGTTGATCTACATGAAATTTCAGAACAGTTCACTGTTGAGGACAATAAGGCAGCAAAGATACTTGAAAAAGAATTGGGCAAGGCTATTAAGAAAAAATATGAAACAATGTTAAATAAGTTGCAAGAACTCAATTCTGACCCCATTGGTTATGGAAAATTGTATAGGGTGAAGGTCAATAATAAGTTAACAATGGAAGAATGGACAGAAAAGTTTCCTGAAATAACTGTAGATTTTCAGGTTGATGTCAACTTGGTCCATTTTGGTACGCTTCAATAAAGGGATGGAAGGGGTAAGGAAGCAATTTAGAAAAACTCGCATTCGTTACGGTCTTGTCAACGTGCATGTTTATCTTATACTGTGACTTCACATTTTCATTATTTTCGCCATTTCTTCCTAACCAAAATTTTATATGTAAAAAGCCAACGATTATTCAATATCAATTCGTTGGCTCTTTCCTGACTGTTATTTCTTTTGAACTTCTCCAATGATTTTAAGAACTCGATCTCTAGATTTCTCACTTTTATATTCCTTCATTGTATCAATCATGACTGGAGCGTATTCTTTTAATTGTGTTAGTTCATGCATTAAGGCTTCATTCGATAGATTTTCTTCCTCTAAAACCCTAGCATACCGCTTTTTTACAAAGGATTTAGCATTTATAATTTGGTCTCCCCTACTTGCCTCTCTTGATAATGGAATGAGCAACATAGGAATTCTTAATGCCAGGAATTCAAAGATAGCATTTGAACCTGCGCGAGAAAGTACAAAATCTGTTGCTGCGAAAACATCCTTTAATTCTTCATTAACATATTCATATTGAACATATCCTTCTCTCGTATAAGTAGGATCTACTTTGTCTTTCCCGCAAATATGGATAATGTGGAATGTTTCAAGCAACTGATCTAGTGAATCTCTTACTGTTTCGTTAATTTTTTGAGATCCTCCACTACCTCCCATTATGAGAAGAACAGGCTTATGTGAAGATAGTCCCGCAAATGCAAGACCGGCTTCCTTCTTCCCTACAAAGAGTTCATCTCGAATTACTGCACCAACATATTCAGCCTTATCTTTAGGAAGATACTCCATTGTTTCGGGAAAAGTTGCCAGCACTTTCCGAGCAAAAGGGATCGCAATCTTATTCGCAAGACCTGGGGTGTAATCTGATTCGTGGATAACAACAGGGATCCTTCTGAGTTTTGCTGCTAAAACAACCGGTACGGATACAAAGCCACCTTTTGAAAAAATAATGGATGGCTTGCGCTTTTTCATAATTCGTGCAGCTTGGGCAACACCTTTTAATACCTTGAATGGGTCTTTTATATTTTCTTTAGAAATATACCTTCTAAGTTTCCCTGTAGAAATTGGGTGGTATGTGACGCCTTCTAGTTGACTAATTAAGTTTTGTTCAATACCATCTTTTGAGCCAATATAATCAATGTCATACCCTTTTTCCTGATAATATGGGATCAAGGCGAGGTTCACGATCACATGCCCCGCAGTGCCTCCACCAGTGAATAGGATTCGTTTGTTTTTCATGCTATGTTCTCCTTTATATCCTCAATCTTTTTAAGATATCAGTGGGGATGAAAGAAAACCCACACTGATTGAAGTTTCACTTTATACAGTCTTTACTATCGTATTAAAAAAAGATGGAAAAGGAAAGCAAAAAAGGCGACCATTTGAAATTAAATGGTCGCCTGCTTATTATATGATTTTATAGGAATAGGCCTACCACTGTAGCGGATAGGATGGATGCGAGAGTTGCTCCGACAAGTAATTTCATTCCAAATCCTGATACACTTACTGCTTTTTCACTGTCAATTCCTTTTACGGTACCTGCGATGATTCCGATGGAGGAGAAGTTAGCAAAGCTAGTTAGGAATACAGATACAATTCCGACTGTTTTCTCGGACATTTCTGCAATCATTGGTTGGAATTCAAGCATGGCTACGAATTCGTTTGTAACGATTTTCGTCCCCATAACTGAACCTGCCCTGAGTACCTCGTCTGGAGAAATTCCCATAAGTATCCCGATTGGATAAAGAATGTAACCAAGTACTTCCTGTAGAGTTAATCCTGAAAAACTAATGATCCAATTAACCAGCTCAAGTGAAGCAATGAATGCAATAAGCATTGCGGCAACGATAAGGGCAATTTTCCCACCTTCTAGTGCACCATTCCCCATTGCTTCAAAGATACTTTTATCATTTGTTACATTTTTTACATCAACTTTATCCTCTTCCTTTGGTACTTTTACCGGTGCAATGATAGATGCCAGCATTAATGCGCTAAACATATTAAGAGGAAGTGCTACTAAAACAAACTCTGGTGGGAGCATTTGCAAGTACGCACCAACAATTGAGGCAGAAACAGAACCCATTGCTGACGCACTCACGATGTAAAGTCTATTTGCAGTCAAATGATGGAACTGTGAACGGATAGCAATTAACGCCTCAGATTGCCCAAAGAAAATACTGTTTACCGCGTTAAATGATTCGACACGGGGAAGACCAGTTATTTTTGAAATTAATCCTCCAAGATATTTAATAATAGGCGGGAGAATCCGCAAATAAGTTAATACAGATAATATGGTAGCGAAGAAGATAATTAGTAAAAGGACATTAAAGAAGAATACGCTTCCTCCCTCTTCCACAACTAAACCGCCTACGACGAAATTAACTCCTTCAGTACCAAACTCAATTAGTTTGTTAAAACCTGCTGCTATCCCATTTATAATAGCCTGTCCAATCCCTGTACTGAACATGAACCATGTTGTTAAAAGTTGGAGAAGCAACATAATTCCAATACCTTTGTAATTAATGTTTTTCTTATCGTTAGACATTAAAAATGCCAGACCAAGTACAACAAGAATTGCCAATAACCCTAAAATAATACCCACGTTCATTACCCTTCCTTTCCAAATGTAACTGTTTTCATTTCCTTTATTACAATGGTCATTGTACCAAGTTGTCAGACGTCAATCAACTAATTATATTTTCTGGGAATTATGATAACCTTATTTATTAATTCCCTAAATGTCAGCTAATTAACAATCATTTTTTTATATTAAATCTTTCTATTATATAAGACTTACATTCGCTCAGCTTCTAACGGAATATCCTTGGTACGAAATGATTTGTCTGTACCGTAAATTGCTTCCCGGCATTAACGCACAAAAAAACCCGTCGGCTCAAGCTGACGGGTTTTCTCTAAACCATTTAACCTTCTAGTAATAGATCATACGGATCTTCTAACAATTCCTTCACACGGACTAGGAACTGAACAGCTTCCTTACCATCTACAATTCTATGATCATAAGAAAGAGCCAAATACATCATTGGACGAACTT
The DNA here is from genome assembly GCF_000724085.1 of Oceanobacillus manasiensis. Lineage (GTDB taxonomy): Bacteria > Bacillota > Bacilli > Bacillales > Amphibacillaceae > Oceanobacillus_B > Oceanobacillus_B manasiensis. Next base: position 336,084 of record NZ_CCDL010000003.1, on the reverse strand, counting down.
CAATAGAATCGTCTGGCATAACCATCGCACGCTTCTGAATGTTATGCATGCCAAGAATTCCTACCTGTGGTGCATTTAAAATAGGTGTTGAAAGCATGGAACCAAATGTCCCTCCATTTGTTATGGTGAAGGAACCACCTTGTAAATCTTCCATTGCTAGTTTTTTATCTCTTGCTTTTTTACCAAGGTTTCCTATTTCTTTTTCCACACCGGCAAAATCTAGACGATCTGCATCACGTACTACTGGAACAACTAGTCCGTCATCTGTAGATACGGCAATACCTATGTCATAGAATTTCTTTAAGACTAACTCATTACCTTGAATTTCAGCATTTAGTAGAGGGAAATCCTTCAACGCTCCTACTACAGCCTTTGTAAAGAATGACATGAAGCCTAATTTTACGCCATGCTTATCAATAAATTTCTCTTTACGTTCACTACGTAGCTTCATCACATTCGTAAGATCTACTTCATTGAACGTTGTAAGCATAGCAGCCTCATGCTGTACTTCGACTAAACGCTTAGCAATAGTTTGACGGCGACGTGACATCTTCACTCGTTCTACGGGCTTATCAAACTCCGTTTTTTCAGAGTTCGATTCTTTTTTGTCAGATTTTTTCTCTTCTTTTTTAGTATTGCCTTTTGCTGCAGCCTCTACATCTTCAGGGCGTACACGACCAAGTGGGTCTCTAGGACTAACCTCGCTTAAATCAATATTTAATTCGCGAGCTCGCTTTCGAGCTGCAGGAGAAGCAATTACTTCACCATTTTTGCTAGATGTGGAGTTATCTTTGTCTTGCTTTTTCTCCTTAGAAGAATCCTCTTTTTTGGCGGATTTTTCTTCATCATCCTTTTTGTCTTCTTTTGTATCTTCTTCATTTTTAGGCTCTTCTTTTTCGGGTTCTGAATCATCCGCTGCTTCTTCCCCACCAGCTTCGCCGTTTTCATCCACCTTGGCAATAACATCACCGACTTCTACATCATCGCCTTCTTCTCTGAGGATTTCCGTAACAACACCTGCATAATCTGCATTCACTTCAACATTTACTTTGTCTGTTTCTAATTCAACTACTGGATCGCCCTTTTCAATTTTGTCACCTTTTTTTACTAACCATTCAGCGATCGTACCTTCCGTAATTGATTCGGCAAGCTCTGGTATTTTAATTTCTTTCACTGGAATCTCCTCCTTTAGACGGGTTGATTGCTTTTTGTACAAGCTGCTTTTGTTCTGTTTTGTGGACATTCGGTACACCTACTGCTGGAGCAGCTCGATGTGGACGACCGATATAGCGTAATTTTTGCCCTTCTTTCAGTAAATCCCTCAGGTAGTCATCAACAAAATCCCAAGCACCCATGTTCTTCGGCTCTTCCTGTACCCAAACGATTTCTTCTAGATTAGACAATTCCTCTAACATCTTGCTCAATTCCTCTTTAGGGAATGGATAGATCTGCTCTAAACGAAGCACACTTAGCCAATCAAACGACTCCTCTGCATTGGCAATTTCCTCTTCGATATCTACCATAATCTTTCCAGACCCTATTAGAAGTCGCTTCACATCTTTTTTGCTAAGGTCAAGGTTAGGTTGAAGCCTTAACGGTTGGAATTTTCCTTCTGTAAATTCCTTTGGTTCAGAGGAAACACGTTGATTACGTAACAAACTTTTTGGCGTCATTAGAATTAATGGTCTTGCTTCTTCTCGCCCGCGCATTGCCGCCTGCCTACGAATTAAATGGAAAAACTGTGCGGAAGAAGTTACATTGGCTACAATCCAGTTGTTTTCTCCAGCCATTTGTAAGAAGCGCTCTAATCTAGCACTAGAATGTTCTGGTCCCTGTCCTTCATAACCATGTGGCAGAAGCATAACCATATTTGACTTTTCTCCCCATTTTGCACGTGCTGCAGATATAAATTGATCAAAAATCACCTGCGCAGCGTTGGCAAAATCTCCAAACTGAGCTTCCCAGATCACCAATGTATTTGGTGATTGAACACTATAACCGTATTCAAATCCTAGTACACCAGCTTCCGAAAGTGGACTGTTACGAATATCAAAGGATGCTGATGCATCCTCAAGGCCATGCATCGGGCTGTATTTCTCATTCGTTTTTACATCGTGTAGGACAACATGTCGATGTGCAAAAGTTCCTCTTTCTGAATCTTGTCCTGTAAACCTTATTGGAATTCCATCACGTAAGATCGAGGCATAAGTAAGTGCTTCACCAGTTCCCCAGTCAGCTTTACCTCCCTCTTCCATAGCTTTGCCACGGCGGTCAAGAATTTTTTCTAGTTTCTTGAAACCATTAAATCCTTCTGGTCGTCTGAGTAAACCTTTATTTAAACTCTGTAAGACATCAAGCTCCACAGCAGTTTCAAAGGTATCTAAGGTATTTTCCAATTCTTTTGGCATACATTTAGCTTCTGCTTTGCCTGTTTCGTTTTCTTTCATATTATCGTAGATGTCTCTAAGGTGTTTTTCGACATCTTCTAACATACTCTTAAAGGTTGTTTCCTCTATTACACCTTTCTCTTTTAACACCTCAGCATAAACGTTGGCAGCTGTAGGGTGTTGATCAATATCTTGATATAGGGCTGGTTGCGTAGTTCTTGGTTCATCCATTTCGTTATGACCATATCTTCTGTACCCTACTAAATCAATAAGAAAGTCTTTATTAAATTCTTTCCGATATTCGTACGCAATTTTAATTGCTGATACGCATGCGATCGGGTCATCTGCATTCACATGAATAATTGGTATTTCAAAGCCTTTGGCTAAGTCACTTGCATACCGTGTAGAACGTCCATCATCTTGATTTGTTGTATACCCAACAAGATTATTTGCAATGATATGAAGGCTACCACCTGTCGCATAACCAGGCAGTCCGCTGAGGTTAAGTGTCTCTGCCACAACTCCTTCTCCGATAAAGGCAGCATCTCCATGAATTAATACTGGAATCGCTTTATTTAGATCTCGCTTCGGATAGCCTGCCTTAGAACGATCGTCCTGTGCAGCTCGAGCAAACCCTTCAACTACTGGATTAACGAATTCAAGGTGAGACGGATTGTGTGCTAAAGTAATACGGGTAGCCGTTTCATCTCCCTTTTTCACTTCTTTCTTTGCACCAAAATGGTATTTCACATCACCTGTCCAGCCATAGTTAATTCCCATAGATCCTTCAGATGGAACTAATTCTTTATCTGGTGAATGATGAAACTCGGAAAAGATTTTATCAAATGGCTTGCCTAACACATGTGCCAAAACAGAAAGTCGACCCCTGTGAGCCATTCCCATCATAATATTTTCAACTTTGTCTTCGGTTGCATATTTAACCATTTGGTCAAGCATGGGAACCATTGCTTCTAACCCTTCAATAGAGAAGCGTTTTTGCCCAACAAATGTTTTTTGTAGGAATCCTTCAAATCCTTCAACATCCACCAAGCGTCCAAGTAACTGCTTTTTCTCTTCATCAGAAAGATCAAGCCGTGCCTTACCTGTCTCAATTAGATCAAGTAACCACGCGCGCTCAGCTTCGTTGTTAATATGATCATATTCAAATGTGATCGTACCAGAATAGTATTTTTTAAGTTCACGAAGGACATCAAGGCCATTTTCAACGTGATTCGGTGCCTTTTCCCATAACCAGCTAGCTGGCATTTGTTTTAGATCATCCTCACTTAATCCATAAGTGTCAGGCTGTACTAAATTTGAATTACGATTTTTGTGTAAACCTACTGGATAAATATCCGCTTCTAGATGACCGAAACGGCGAATAGCCTCAACAAGTTTCATAGCTGAGGTTAGTTTTTTTACGTCGTGCATGGAAGCCCGGGAATCTGTCGGCAGGTCTGTTGCTCCTGCATCATTAGATATCCAATTTGGTTTTCCATACTGATCAAACATTTCCTTTATGGAATGATCGACTGCATCTGGATCTGATTTATACAGATCATATTGTTCTTCTACATACCCCATATTTGGACCATGAAATTCTGCCCAGAATCTTTGATTAGATTCTTCCGTCTGTGCCACGTTTTTATACCCCCATTAGAAGTTAACATTACTCGTAATGTAAACGGTTTTCTAACACTCACTCTATTATAGAACTGATGAATGACTTTCATCAACTAATATACCCTATTTTATATACTGAAACAATATAATGTTCCAACCTTTATTATTATTAAAATCTTCCGTCTATTGCAGTTTGCAAAGTCCCGTTACTAAAAGTATTACGTCAATTTGTTAACATTAGTTCACAATACAATCATAATTAGTTATAATAGGGACATAATCAAAAAGACGTTCTTTTACCTGCATAAGGAGGCAAAATAATGAAGCTTGCACTTTTATTTGGCGTAATCTTAACATTTCTTACATCAATGTTTACATCTGGATATGAATCCAAACCAGCCGTACCAAAAAAAGACCAATAAATGTAGAAAAGCGTAAAGTTCCGTTTAGAAACGTAGTGACTGCGCCTGGCCATGCCAGGTGGCTCCATGTTGCCACGCAAAGTGGCGGTTTTAATGGAGCTTCTTCTTTTCGAGATAAAGGAAACATGCCCCTGCAAAAGGGGTATGTCGACGTTGGCCGCAAAGGCCGTTTTTAGTCGGCCTACCTTAATCTTTGAATCGATGTTGACTTTCACCCTACGAGTATAAGTGCGACTAAGCCTCTGGTTGAAACCAATCGGCAAGTCTACTTTATCGCAAGGCGCCTTTAGGAAGTCGCCTAGTTTCTGGAACTTGGAGCTAGACAAAGAAAAGCGTAAAGTTCCATATTGCGTAAACCAAAAAAACCGCCATATTGGCGGTTTTTTTATGTTAAGTCGGGAAAGCCTCGTTGACGAAGTGCTTCATAAACAATGATAGCTGCAGTATTCGATAAATTTAATGAACGGACTTTGTCATTCATATGGATGCGAAGACATTTATCTTCTTTTCCTTCTAATAACTCATGTGGAATACCATTTGTCTCTCTTCCAAAAACGAAAAATATATCTTCTTTATCATCGCTATAATTATAATCCGTATAATGCTTTGTACCAAAGTTTTCTATATAATAGTAAGAGCCCTCAGGATATTCTTGGTACAAGTTTTCTATGCTCATATGTTCTTGTATATCAACATCTTTCCAATAATCCAATCCAGCTCTACGCAGCATTTTATCATCTGTACTAAAGCCTAGCGGGTGAATAAGATGTAACGTGGCACCTGTTGCCAAACAAGTTCTTGCTATGTTTCCAGTGTTTGCAGGAATCTCTGGCTGAAATAAAACGACATGTATACTCACTGATCTAATCTCCTTGTTCGATAATCAACTACACCTAAGGGAGCAGCTAACTTATTATAGCATTACTATGATCCGATGCGAAAAAATTTATATTGAATGTTTGGGGTCCAAGCCGTGGAATCTTCATAAGACCAATAACGATTTCGACTATTACTCGTATGCGCATTAACTAGTGGCATTCCAGCTGCATCCTTTGTAACTACAATTGTGTTATGATCCCATCTTCCATCACCTTGGAAGTCGTAACAAATAACATCTCCCGGTGCCAACTCCTCTGCTGAACTAACTTCTTTTCCCTGCAACCCGTCAGTTGACCCACTTAAGTACCATCGTAAGGAATGAGCTACAGCCCAGCTAAAACTCCAGTTATCTTGATTGTACCACCAACCACGTTCCCTCACCGGCGCTCCTCGCATGGGCGCGCCTCCTGCTAAAAGACATTGAGACACATAATTCGTACAATCTACTTCAAACTTACGGAAATCAGGATTATAACTGTTCCACCATCGTTCAGCGTATTGAACCGCCGCCAGCCGATCATAGGAAAAACGTAAACGTTCTTCGTCAGGGTTACGATTTGCATTTGGAGCGATCGATGTTGGTGCTTCTAACTTTTTGTTTTCCACTCTCTTATGTTCTAAAATCGCGCCATTTTTCATTTTAAAGGTATATGGAATTACCTCTTCCTCCATATACATTTTTTCTTTCTGCCTGATTAGGTAAGACAAGTGTAGTTTATATTCATACATTATTTGGTTCTCATACTGAAACTTTCTAAACAAATGACCTTTTCCTTCAACCCGAACAATTTTTGCATCTCTTTTTTCACAGCAGTCTTTCTTCTTATCCCACCAGTTCTCTTCCCCTCGCTCATCCTGTAAAAAATCCAACCAATAATCTTTTAATTTCTCCATAAAAAATCCCCTCCACCACTACTATATGGGGAGAGGACTTGTCAAAAACCATAATTTTTCAAAGCATGGTGGCCGTATTTTAGGATTAAAGAAAGACTAATCTTTATGCGTCATCTGCTTAACTTATTTTACCTTGAACTGGCGATAAGTTTACGACTTCGCTTGATACACCTCTTGAAATGCCAATCCTTTTTCCATCTCAACGCAAACCTGTTCATCCTGCTCTGTCTCCATCGCTTTTCTTATTGAATCATAGGCTTCTTCTGTTCCAATCTTACCTAAGGACCATGCAGCAGTTCCCCTAATGACCGGTCTAGGATCTGTTTGCATTACATGTATAATGTCTTCTACTGCTGTTTTGTCCTTATAATGCCCAAGCGCAATAAGTGCATTTCGTTGAATCGGCTTTTTACCACGCCATGAACCAGAAATATGGCCAAAAGTTTCCTTAAATTCCCGATTGGAAATGCGTAACATCGGTTTTAATACAGGTTTTGATACGTCGTGCTCTGGTTCAAACTCAGGGTGAATATGAAAGTCCAACTTCTGATTTTTAGGACATACAACCTGACATGTATCACAACCATAAACCCGATTCCCTATCTTTGTGCGGAACTCATCCGGCAGAAAATCCTTCGTTTGCGTTAAAAATGCAATGCATCGCTGTGCGTTTAATTGTCCACCTTGAACGATAGCACCTGTCGGACATGCATCAATACATTTTGTACACTCTCCGCAGCTATCATCCACCGGATCATCGGGAACAAATGGAATATTGGTAATCATTTCCCCTAAATACACATAGGAACCAAATTCCGGGGTGATAATAGAGGTGTTTTTTCCACTAAAGCCAATACCTGCTCGTTCTGCTACAGCACGATCTGAAAGTTCTCCGGTGTCTACCATTACACGGTTTTCCACATCTGGCACCTTTTCTTTAATAAAGGCCGCCAGCTTATCCAGGCGATCACGCATGACAACATGATAATCTGTCCCCCAGGAAGCTCTGGCAAAAAGGCCGCGCCTCTCTTCCTTTGTACTCTTAGGAGCACCTTTCATTCGCGATGGATATGCAAGTGCTATTGAAATAATTGATTTTGCTTCTGGCAATAACCTTTCAGGCTCTGTACGTTCCTCAACAGTTCCTTTTTCAAAGCCTGATTGATAGGATAACTCCTGCTGACGCCGTAACCTTTCTTTTAATTCTCCAAACACATCTGCTGAGGCAAAGCCAATTTTGTCAATACCAATCTTCTTGCTGTATGCAATAATATCTTCTTTAAGCTGTACTGTATCCACTGACTTCGCCTCCTTTCTAATTGTGTTTAACAGTTGCTGTGCGCAATCGATTTAACACTGCAGCAATTTCATATTTTCGTGGTCTCGCTATATCTCCAGGATGTTGATTCTTGTAAGGGCTAAATGCTGCGATCCCCTTTTGATTCAATTCGTTATCAATATATTGCACAGTATCCTTTAATGATTTATTTCCCAATGATTTTTTCTGATCAAGATATAAAATGGTGTCTGCAATTAGCCGAGTCTGGGATTGATCAACCAGCTGCTCGGTATCAGCAAACTGTATGTCATGTTTACCCATTAATATAGTATTCAGTCCTTTAGCTTGCACTTTAGCACGTTTCCCTTTATGTGTCTGCAAAGATTCTGATTGAAAATAGCGAGTTGTAATCTCGCCAAACGCTTCTGTTCTATCTAGTGCTCGTTCAAGTGGCGAATATCTCATAATCTGCTTTGCTTTGTCTGTTACATCTTCAGGGCTGTAGGACTCTAGCATAATTACCTTGTCAGCGACTTCAAAGTAATCGCCTGAACCACCCATAACTAAAATAGTAGACACGCCAAGTTGCTCATCCATTTGCTTAATCTTATCAATAAATGGTGTGATGGGTTCTTGATCTCTTTTCACTAACTGTTGCATGCGGTGGTCACGGATCATAAAATTAGTAGCACTTGTATCTTCATCAATAAGTAGTGTTGTAGCACCAATTTCTAGGGCTTCCATAACATTTGCAGCTTGCGAGGTACTCCCACTAGCATTTTCTGTTGAGAAGAACGTTGTTTGCCGTTTATGTGGCAAGTTATTTATGAATGGAGAGATGTTAACGCCAGTTACCCTCCTGCCATCTTCTGCGCGAATTTTGACTGCATCAGGGTCCGTCAGCACATATTCTCTTCCATCACCTTTTGTATGGTAATAAACCCCGCGCTCGATTGCCTGCAACATCGTACTCTTACCATGATAGCCACCACCGACAATTAAGGTTATCCCTTTTTCTATTGCCATGCCTCGAATCGCTTCATCACGGTGTGGTATAGAGATTTCTACTTCTGATTCTAATGGACTTTGAAAAGGGACAGCATTTTTCATCGGACGATTGCTAATTCCACTCTCTCTAGGAAGAATTGAGCCATTTGCCAAGAAGGCTATCCAATTATGTTCTTTCATTTGCTCGCGGATAGCTTCTTGCTGGTCTGCGAGCTCTACTGCTTCCCAAATTGCTTTATCTGTTATTGTAAAAACTGAATTTCTAACTATATCTGGAATAACCTTTGTAAAAAGTTTCTCCGCTTCTCTGCCGTTAATTTTTCTGCCATTCGCAGGAAGACCAACTGATAAGCAAATTGTAATTGTTTCAGAGGAGAGCTGTACAGCACTTCTCTCTAAAACCTCCTGTCCAGGTCGGTCAAAAAACACATTGCCGCTTTTTCCTGAACCCTTTATGAAAACTTCTATCTTACCTGTAGCCTTGCCTACACTCCGCGCAATTGCATCCTCTGCCGCTAGTTTTCTAGCAGCTGTCTGGAGCCACTCTTGTTTTATAGCACGTTTCTGATGTGGCACAATAATTCTAAGCCGAGAGGGAGAAGCAAATGGGTCACCTTGTATATAATCAAGAAACAGGTCAAATTCAGAAAAATTATATTTACCTTGTAAATCTTTATAGGCTTTATATCCTTTATTATCAATCCGTTTTAATTGTTGAATTAAATTCTTCATATATCAATCCCTCAATTTCTTCATAGTTGCCTTAAGGATACTATGGCGAAACCCTTGATTCAAGCGAAGGGATAAGTTTTAGACAAATGAAAAACGCAACACCTCGTAAGTTAGATTACGAAACACTGCGTTAAGACATATGTATGGAGCGGGTGAAGGGAATCGAACCCTCATCATCAGCTTGGAAGGCTGAGGTTTTACCACTAAACTACACCCGCATGAGATATAAGATTATTATGTTATATAATACACGTACTTTAAGTCATACTGCCTCTACATCTTCTAGCTTATTCATAGTTGCTTGTGCTTCGAGGCAACTCGTGGGTTATTCGGTGGAAGCTTCGCTCGTCACTAAACTACACCCGCATGAGATATAAGATAATTATTTTGTAGGTTCGAGGCAACTCGTTGATTACTCGGCTCAACAATTGCGCTGTTTTTTGAATGCATTATTGATTATAGCAAGCAAATAAAGATAATGCAAGGGGAAATTTTACTTTTTTCGACAAAATACTAGATATCCTATTAAAAGACTGTTATAAAGTAGCCAATACAGGCAGTTCCCTTCCCTTTCCTTCAACTATAGATATGACTTAAAAATTTTTCGAATTCCAATTTACATCTAATCTTAGAAGTTATAGAATAGGCATAAGATTTAGGGAGGGGAAATCGCATGTCTGTTTATCCAATTATTATGACCCAAACAAGCTTCACTCACCGAGATAATTTGAAGTATCCATATGAAGAGCGTGGTCTTCAATTCGGGGATGGCATTTATGAAGTGATTCGTATTTATAATGGAGAGTACTACTTACTAGAAGAGCACGTTGATCGATTATTTCGATCCACTGCTGCTGTTAAAATTAAGCTGGATGTTACAAAGGAAGAAATGACTCATTTACTTTTGCAATTACTGGAAAGAAATAAAATGGACAAAGACGGAAAAGTTTACTTGCAGATCACACGTGGCTCTGCACCAAGAGACCATGTTTTCCCTGAAGGAATTCCAGCAAATGTCTATGCTTATGTGCAGGACCTTCCACGCAACACAGAGAAAATGGATAATGGCGTCAGTACGATTACCCAGCGGGATGTACGTTGGGAGAATTGCTATATAAAAAGCTTGAACCTCCTACCAAACGTCCTTGCGAAACAAGAGGCAAAGGAAAATGGTTGCTATGAAGCTATTCTACATAAAAATGGAATGGTAACAGAGTGTAGTTCATCCAATGTGTACATGGTAAAGGATGGGAAAATTTATACCCACCCTGCTACAAACAATATTTTACACGGTTGTGTTCGGATGCGTGTTGAAAAGTTTGCCAATGACCTTGGGATCCCATTCATTGAGGAACGTTTCTCTGTTGAAGATATTGCAACTGCTGATGAAATGTTACTATCCAGCAGTACATCAGAAGTGATGCCAATTATTTCTGTAGATAACCAGCAAATTGCTGATGGTCAGCCTGGTCTTATAACAAAAAAACTTCAGCAAGCTTACGTCAAAGACGCTAATATTGTTGAAGCTGATAAAGTAAGTAACGAAGTTATTTAAACATAAAATGCCGAGCAAACTTTAACTCTAGCACTGACTAGGATTAGAGTAATTGCTCGGCATTTTTACTGACCGTTTATTAATTTCAATCTTCTATACTGCCACGTTATTTAAACCAACCTTTTCTTTTAAACCAAAGAAACATAGTAAATGCGATAATACCCATAAAGACAATGGAAAAGAAATAGCCATACTTCCAAGTCAATTCAGGCATATTTTCAAAATTCATGCCGTATATCCCAGCAATTAATGTTAGTGGCGCAAATATAGAAGTAATAATGGTAAGAACTTTCATTACGTTATTCGTTTGGTGTGAGTTTAGAGAAAGGTAACTATCCCTAATATCTGCAGTTACTTCACGATTAGACATCACCATTTCAGCTAATTTCAATAGATGGTCGTAGATATCGGAGAAATATTCTCTCCTATTTTTAATTTCAACTAAATGATGGGAATTTAACATCCTATATAGTAAATCTCGCATCGGGTTAACAGAATGCCTTAAATTCAATAACATATTTCGTATATCAAATAATTCGCTCATTAAATTGTTCATTGATCTGTCTCGTGTATTATTTTCAATTAAATCCAATTCATCTTCAAGCTTATAAATGAGCGGAAAATAGTTATCTACAATTTTGTCTAATATTTGATAAAATACATAGAACGTATCCCACACATCCGTATTCCTGCCAGCTTTTAACATCTCCCAAACGTTAGTAATTTCTTTAGCCTCAGTACGATGAAAAGTCACAATATAGTTTTCATTCACAAAAAAATTAAACTCGTCCCTTATGATTTCTCTTTCTTCTTCACGTACAGAATGTGCCACATAGAAAGTATGATCTTCATAGTAATCTAATTTCGGCCGTTGCAGCTTCTGTATACAATCTTCAATTGCTAAAGGGTGAAAATTAAATGTACTGGATAAATGATTGATTTCTTCTTCTGTCGGTTGGTCAAAATCTACCCAGAACCATTTATATTTATTTCGTGTGACATCCTGTATAGATATATCTTTTTCAATTGTGTTTTCATCTGTCATGCCTATACATCGAATCAATCAAATCTCTCCTTTTGGGAGTGAGTCTATTACCTATCTACTGTTAATTTATTGTACTTTGTGCTCTATCCTGAATTAATAGAACAGGAAATTCATCGTCCTTTGTAACACTCCAAACAACAGAGTCAATATGAACCCTATCATTTAACTGTGGCAACTCAACCAATAGTTCTTCTGCTACTTTAAACATATTCTTCGTTCGCTCATCATCCATATAAGGATTACCATTTTCAAAGACCGCTTCTATCTCTTCCCCAAATTCTTGATTATTAGGCATGATTCGTACAGTATACTCTGTTCTACCTGTTTCTTGGTTTTCCCAGTTGTCTAAATTATAATGCGTATTTTCAATAGCGTAGTGTTCATTTAGATATGTTTCTATATCAAAATCTGGCTCACTGATCGTTACTTCTTCTTCCGTTTTCATTTCTTCGGCAGTTGAATTAGTGTCAGAGTGAAAATCCTCTGTCGATTTATTAGCTGAAGCTTCTTCCCTTTCACCAGCTACTTCTTTATCTATTTCCTTTGTATCACCAGTCGATTTTGTAGTAATTTTTTCTTCTTTTTCCACTACTTCCTTGTTCGACAAAGAATTATTCTGGGCTGCTTGTTTCCCTTCTGTACTAGAGCAAGCTCCCATTAATGTTAAAACCGTTATCAACCCTATTGTAAGCATTTTCTTCATGTTCTACACTTCTTTCTCGCATAACTTAACTTTATAGTATAAAGGCTAATGGCATCTATCTTACTAAGAATTCGTGTTATTTCTCTGCAATTTTTCTACAAAGTGAAGAATGATTCTTGCTGTTAAACCCCAAATGACTTTATCTCCATAGATATAGAAGTGTTCTGCCAATTTGCTTGTTCCCCATTCATAGTCTTTTCCGCCAGGAATGAGCTCAAAAGGAAATGACTCTTCTGGCTCCATTGCAACATTTACGTAATGGATTTGTGGAGGAGTATCCAGAAAAAATTTCAATGGCACGCTAAATACTTCATCTACTTCGGTAGGATTAGGAATCACATCCGAAGTACTGTCTATTATCCCTGTGTATGGATAGACAATCATTCCAAAGGATGAAACAAGATAATCTAATGGAACAACATGTGAAACCCGCTCCTTTTCTATCCCTAATTCTTCTTCGGTCTCTCTAAGGGCTGCATATTGGGCACTTGCATCGCTAGGGTCTATTTTCCCACCAGGGAAGCAGATTTCACCAGGCTGCCTTCTTAAGCTGGCTGCCCGCACTTCAAATAAAAGGTGGACTCCATCTTCTTTTTCAACTAACGGAAGAAGGATGGCATATTTATAGAGTTCTTTTGCTCCGAGGATTCCAGCGGTATGGTTTGTGAGTTTGTGGAGAATCTCTTCTTTCTTCATCACAAATCCTCCTCCCTTTTCAAATTATCCTTAACTATAACACGAGATCGGATGATAAATCCTATAGCCTGCACTATAAAATAAAAGCGCTATACTTTTTGAAAATTATGTTATAATAATTCTCCTTGCTTGTCCATATATATAGGGAGGGAGTTATGTTATGAGAAAAGTTGCAATCATTGGAAGTGGTGGGGCTGGCAAATCTACATTAGCGAGAAAGCTTGGCGAAATACTAGATATACCTGTTTACCATCTTGACGCAATCTTTTGGAAGCCTAATTGGGAGCCGATCGAACGAGATGAACTAATTGAAAAAACGATAAAGATACAGGAGACTGATGATTGGATTATAGATGGAAACTATAATGCAACAATGGACTTCCGCTTACAAAAAGCGGACACGGTCATCTTTCTGCATTACAGGACACTTCGTTGCCTTTATGGGATCGTCAAAAGACGCATACAATATCATAATAAAACACGTCCTGATATGGGGAGAGACTGCAAGGAAAGGCTCAATTGGGAATTTTTTAACTGGGTACGGATGTATAATAAAAAGAAAGCACCACTTGTTTATGAGCGTCTTTCAAAATTAGAAGACACAGCAATACATGTCTTTAATTCACCTAGACAACTAGAGAACTATTTAAGTGAATTGCAGAAAACTAGCTAGACAATCATTTGATTCGGTACTCGAAATAGTTTAAAATATAAAAATACAGAAATTTCGATACATATAGGGAGGTTAATTTATGACAAGCACAAAACGCACATTAAAAACAGAAGATTTAACTAGATTAGAAGTTTACAGTGATCCGCAGGTTTCACCTGATGGAAAATTTTACAGTTATGTCTCCACAACAACAAACGACAACGATGACTATAACTCTCACTTATTTGTTCAATCTGTTACCGGGGATTCACCCGTGCAATGGACCTTTGGAGACGTTAAAAATAGCAGCCTTCGCTATTCTCCCGATGGAAAAAAGGTAGTCTTCCAATCTAATAGGAGTGGAATACCTCAATTATGGTTGTTACCGACAGAGGGTGGGGAAGCAAGACAGCTAACTACTTTTAAAAATGGTGCATCAAACCCGGCATGGTCCAAAGACGGAAAGTATATTATCTTCCACGCTTCTCTTGATAAGGATGACGATATACATAACCAAAAAGAACAATCAAAGGAAGAGCGTCAGAAGGAACAAGAAGCAAAGAAACAGCAGCCACTCATCGTAAATCGTCTGAAATATAAGTCAGATTCCAGTGGATTTCATGATGACAAACGGGTTCAGCTTATCATCCTAGACGTGGAAAACAATACCTTTACCCAGCTAACACATGACGATGCTGACCATGGGTTCCAGGATATTTCCCCAGACGGAAAGCAAGTTCTATTTGCAGCTAACCTCAACGAGGATGCTGACTATGAATTAGTAAACGACTTATTCTTATTGGATCTTCAAACAAAAGAACGCAAAAAGCTAACAGATGGAAAAGGTGGATACAATAGTGCTTCCTTCTCTCCAAGCGGCGATAAAGTTGTTAGCTTTGGTCATGATTATGACTATGCTGGAGCAACGCTAACAGAAATTTATGTGTTTGATCTCGCAAGCGGTGAACGTACATGTCTCAGTAAAGAATGGGATATGCAGCTTGGTGACCTGATGATCGGTGATACTCGTCTAGGGCAATCAGAAACAGGTCCTGTCTGGGCAAAAGATGAAAATAGGCTATTTTTCATCGCAACCGATCATGGCTCTACAGGCCTTTACGAAGTTTCTTTGGATAAAGAATTAACAACCCTTTACGAGAAAGATAACCATGTGTTTGGTTTCTCCTATGATCAAAATAAGGAAGCCTTTGTTTTAGGTATCAGCTCTGCTACAAACCCATGTGATTTTTATTATTTGGAAAATGACGGTACACTTACACAGTTAACGAAAAGCAATCGTGCTTTTCTTGAGGAAGTTGCCATTGCGGAACCAGAGACCATTTCTGTGACAGCGGAAGATGGAAAAGAAATTCAGGGATGGCTTTTAAAACCTTATGGCTTCACAGAAGGTAAGAAATATCCATTTGTTCTGGAAATCCATGGTGGCCCCCATGCAATGTATGGCCAAACCTTTTTCTTTGAAATGCAGCTATTAGCAGCAAAAGGCTATGTTGTGCTATATACAAATCCTAGAGGAAGCCACGGATATGGCCAGGAATTTGTGGATGCCTGTCGCTCTGACTATGGTGGTGGCGATTATACAGATCTTATGACCGCTGTAGACTATGTACTAGAACATTATAGCTTTATTGATGAAGACAGACTTGGTGTAACTGGTGGAAGCTATGGTGGTTTCATGACAAACTGGATTGTTGGTCATACAAATCGCTTTAAAGCAGCTGTTACACAGCGCTCTATCTCCAACTGGTTAAGCTTCTATGGTGTGAGTGATATTGGGTTCTTCTTTACAAAATGGGAGCATGGTCTTAACCTATTGGATGATCCTGCGAAGCTTTGGGAGATTTCTCCACTAAAATATGCCGAAAACGTAGAAACACCTTTATTGATTCTTCATGGAGAATTGGATTTCCGTTGTCCTGTTGAACAAGGAGAACAACTGTTCATTGCGTTAAAGCATTTGCGTAAAGAAGTAGAATTCGTTCGATTCCCTGGCGCTAACCATGAGCTTAGTAGAAGCGGGAAACCAGCAATGCGTCAAGAGAGACTAAATCATATCTGTCGCTGGTTTGAAGAATATTTATAAGAAAATAACAGATAAAAAACAGGCATACACCATTTTGTATGCCTGCTTTATTTTGTGATATTTTTATTAAATCATTGCCTATTCATAATTAGAAAGATAATTACCTTCTTCAAACATTTTCTCACCATCTATCCCCAACCACTCTTCTGGCTCTAAATCCGGATACTGTTCAAGATAGTTCATTACAATTTTAAAACCTTCACTATACCCATAGAATGGTGGCAACTCCCCTTCACCATAAAGAATTTCTAAAGAGCGCTCAAGATTTCCTTGATTTAAGTCAGCTTCAATTAATTCCCAATGATTATTATTGTATGTCGAATACACAGGGATTGAATACGAATACATTTCAGGATAGACTAGTTCCTCAAATACTAGTGCTTTCCCTTCAAAAACCATATTCTCTAATACTGTAATATAATCATTCGGATCGTAATATTTCTCAGTCCATACACTATGATGATATTCATGTGCTGTGGTTATTTTATAATCGTCTTCTTTTAAATAACTGCTGTGAAAAAGTAAAATTTTTCCTGCACCAACATTGAAGCCCACAGGGGACTCCTCTCCTAAGGCTGGGAACACACACACGGTATTCTCAATCTCAGAAGGCAAAAGAGTCGACGATTTAATTAATGCATCCTTAATAGCTATATTTATGCTTTCCGTATCGATTTCTTTGATTAGCCCTTTCGCATTTTCTAAATCGGGTGGAGTTTGCTCCCAGACCAAATCCATCGCTTCCGCATGTTCTCCTTCTGCAACACACTGTTCATGAACAGGCTCTATGACCATGGTTTCAAATAATGATTCTACATTTTCTTCCTCTGATTCTTGCAATGCTTTTTCTATAAACGCATCGTATAGCTTATAAGCACTTACTATTTGAAAAGACTGATCCATATCTGGGTGTGTAAACTCCGTTACAATATCCTTCACTTCATCTTCCTTACAACCACTCAAAAAGACTAGTAAAAAGGCAATACTAACTACGATTAGTCTCACTGATCGTTTCCTCTTGCCCTCCACCCGTTATCCCCTCCAGTATTATCAAATCTTGAACCTTATTTGCTATAAATTCTCTAATTCGCATAAGTTCCCCCGCCTCTAACTTATCCGCTTTACCAACTGTCCTATAACGTTGTGCTACTTTATGTACCGTGATAGCCATATCGCTTGGCAATGATTTTATTCCCCATTGACTTGCTTCTTCCTTAGATGAAATCACCCCTTCTCTTAAATACCAATAAACTCTAAGAAGATTTAAGGTACAATAAACAGGATCTGTTTCTATACGATTTAGGCAGTCATAATAATCCCCCAAAATAGAAGAAATATAATGTGCCTTTGGAATAGAAGGAAATATACTATGTATTGCTTGGCCTTTTAGACAAACTCCTCTAGTTTTCGTTATGGTAATATGTGCAGCTAGATCAGGATTTGTCTTCAGCTCGTCGTTTAAATAATTCGAAGTACCATGTAATAAATCCTCTTCATAGCGCTTCCTCCAATATTCACTATAATGAAAATCAAATGGACATGGATGCACCCATTCTGTTAAGTGGTTTATTGTTAAAACGCTGATTTCCAATGGGTAAGGATTCGTAGAATATGTAAGAAACAATTTTGCTAACTCTCTCTTTTTCATCATGTTCAATGATTTGTTTGTTACTATTAATATATCAATATCACTACTATTAGGATTAAAGCCACCCATCGCTAATGAGCCATGCAGATAAAAGCCAACACTATTTCCCTTTATAATTTCTTCTAATTCGTTTATAAAATTTAAAACAAACCTTCTCACATCTTCGCTGCATGTTTGCCAACTATCCCCCATATGTACCCCTCGATATACATTCTTTTACATTTGGTTTTACTTTTCAGGTATTAAGATGGTTCTTTGTAATGGAGCTCCTCCCATATTTACAGTTCTCTCTATGAAGTTATAATTTTTCCCATCTACTATAAACTTGCTATTTCCTTTATAGTAAACTTCTCTACCCTCATTCTCCAGTTTGCTTTTTATTGCTGCTAAGTGTTCATTCTGTTTGTAGTAGCGTTCTTCAAAATCAATCGTTATGCTTCCTTTTTGATAACCCATTAACCTGTTAAATAAGAAAAGAAAGCTAATGCCTATAATAAAAGCTATAATATATACCACCATGACCCCTCCCTCTTTTAATAAAATACGAATCACTTTACAAAGTAGTTTCAGAAATTTGCATTATTTACCCAATTTCAAGAAAAGTACTAGCCGTATTTACCATTACTCCCATGTCTCTTCTAATTTATCAGAGTAAAATTCAATTGCTCTTTTATAGCTTAATATTTCTTCATCTTTTGTTGTTTCAATTAAGCATTTTAACAACAACTCCATCGCTCTACCATGTTCACTCAAGTTATATAGAGTCATTGCATAAAATGTTCTTATTGCTTTATTCTCTGGAAACTTGTTCAATCCCTTTTGAAAAATAACTTTTGACTTTTCATACTCTCCTAATGTCCTGTAAGTACTTCCCAGCCCTAATAATGCAGATTGTAGCTCTTCATCTGGTAATCCTAACTTTATCGCCTTTTCATAATAAGGTACTGCCTTCGCTTCTTCTCCTAATAAATCAAAACTCCAAGCACACTGATAATTTAAGGAAGAATTTTCTCCATCTTACTTCACCATTTCGATACATAACTCATTAGATTCTTTGAGTTTCCCTCTATTTCGAAGCCCCATCGCTTTATTTAATTTCTCTATCATACTCCATTGATTCTTCCCTTCTATACATAATTCAGTTGTATTGAACCCTTAAATTAATTCATCCACTAGTAAAGTCTTGACTTTTTGACCATAAAACCCTCTCAATACATTATTGTAATCAATTTCTAAAAATAGATTGCTTTACTTAAAAGGTCCCATGATTAATAGGATTAAATTTTTGTGATGCTTCTTCATCTATACTAATTTTACTTCTCAACTTTAGTCTTCCTCCTAGTAAATAAATTTATAAAATGGAACGCTATTTCTTATGTAGCCTGGTATAACATTAAATCATTGTTAAGAAAAACTAATTTTGTAAATCCTTTTCTAAAACAATCTTATGCCTCCCTTTTTCATCAATATAGGTTTCTATCACATCAAATCCATTTTTAATATTGAGGATTAACATACTACGCCATCTATCAAATCCGTCCAGAATACCCCACTTCAAGCTTGCTAAGTGGCGGGGTGAATGGACTTTTTTTATTTTCTGGCGAAAGCAAAGACTTTTTAATTTATTTTTGGTAATATTATCTTACAAACATACATTCGTATTGGGAGGTGGAACTATGGCTACAACAGTAAAACAGTACATAACACATCAAATTTTAATTAAAAAAGGTCATCGCCTGTTCAATTATTTTGAACAAGCCACTTCTAATGCAAAGAATATGTATAACACGACTAATTTTTATATTCGTCAGGCCTACACAGCGTTGAAAAGCGATAAAGAGCTTCAACCTCTTCAACACGAAGTACTGGAAAATATCCAAAAACACTTACCTAAAATGAATGATGTGCAGCTAGCTGCTTATCTTCGAAAAACAGAAAAAGAAAAAGTGAAACCAAAAGAAAAAAGAAAAGAGTTGAAGTGTAATCTTTTCGAAGGTCCAACTCAAGAAAAACCTTTTGTTGATTACAATTTTTTGGATGCTTTATTCAAATCCATGGTTCAGAATGATTACCGTTCTTTGCCAACACAATCGGCTCAAGCAGTCATGAAGAACGTTTTTCAGAACTGGAAGTCTTTTTTTAGTAGTCTGAAAGACTACAAAAAGAACCCTTCTAAATACAAAGGCCGACCAAGAATTCCGAACTACTCTCGGGCCAAGCAAAAAGAAGTGGTTTTTAGCAATCAAGATTGCGTAGTGAAAGACCAACGTTTCTTAAAGTTTCCTAAAACCAAGGAACGTTTGAATATTGGCAAGTTAGGACTTACCGAAGGTAAGTTAAAACAGATCAGGGTTATCCCTCGACACGGTCAGTACGTTGTGGAAGTGATAAAGGAAACACAGACTAAGAACGAACCTAAAACAGACAACAATAAGTACATGGCCATCGATTTGGGAATTGATAATTTAGCAACCATTATTACAAACACAGGTCATCGACCTGTTCTGTTAAAGGGCAAAAATATCAAATCCATTAATCAATTGTACAATAAAAAAAGAGCTCATTTATATGGCGTCCTGCGCCAAGGTAAGGGAGCGAAAGAGGGTTCTTTCTCTTCAAATGCCCTCTCAGGTATGTACCAGAAACGACAACGCAAAATAAAGGATTTGTTCCACAAGGCGAGCCGTAATATCGTTAACCTTGCACTCCAAGAGGATGTATCAACCATTGTCATTGGACTGAACAAGCAATGGAAACAGGAAACAAATATGTCTAAAAGGAACAATCAATCCTTCACCAGTATTCCGCACGGAATGTTATTAAATATGGTCGAATATAAGGCTGCAGAACACGGTATTAAAGTTGAAATACGCGAAGAGTCCTACACCTCAAAAGCGAGTTTCTTGGATAACGATGTTATCCCAACATATGGAAAGAAAACAAAGGACAAACCTGTGTTTTCGGGGAAACGCATCAAGCGAGGTTTGTACCGTTCTTTGAACGGAACACTACTAAACGCAGATGTAAACGGAGCCTGCAATATTTTAAGAAAAGCATTTCCAAATGCATTTGCAAATGGAATAGAGGGGTTGGATGGTAGTCAGCCCATCAATGTGTCAACTCCACTTTCGTTAATCGTTCGCTAAGTTCGACACGAAAGAAACCCCCACTTCAAATTTTCGTTAGGAAATTAAATGGCGGGAGTATTCATTCATTGTCTTCGTTTGTACGATCTTATAGCCTTTTTCTTTTAAATAGTGATGCTGCTGTTCCATTAACTCTGTCGCAATACCATGATTTCGATAGTTTGGATCCACTCCTCCTAACCAGCTATAAAACTTCCTATTATCCAATCTTATATCCAATAACCCTTTTATCTTTCATTGCAATAACAAATCCCAACGGAGGCTTTTCAGTCATTTTGTTTAGCAAATCATCTGATTGTCCAAATATGGTTCTATGTACTTCTAAAACTCCATTAAGGACGGATTCTTCAGGTATTGAATCAAGGAATAGGTAATGAAAAGTCAAGATCGATTCCCCCTATACAATAATAATTTTCATTCGCTTTCCCACAGTTTACCATTAGATCTACTTTGTATTGAAAATTTTCTAAAATCTGGTTAGTAGAATTACTATGGCGTTTACCCTAAGTAGATGACGGGAAACAAACATTGATAACAAAGACATGATGGCAAACTATATCTCTATTCGAGGAGGATTTTTTATGATAACCTTTCTGCCAAGTAAAAATGCCTCAAGTATTGCTCTAGAATTAAATGGAAAAGCGACCAAAGAAGATGCAGAGTTACTAGATAAGCGAGTGACACAAAGCTTTAATGGGGACAAGTTTAATGTATTAGCTGTCATCCATGATATCGATGGAACGACACTTCAAGGTATTAAGGATGGGATTCAATTTGATGCGAAGCATTGGAAGCAATTTCAAAAGTTTGCGATTGTAAGCGATAAGGATTTGATTGGTACAGCTGCTAATCTTGGTCATTACCTTCCAGGAATTAAAGCGAAACATTTCACATCCGATGAGATAGATGAGGCTTGGGAATGGCTTAGCTAGCTGTCTATTAAACGCATAACGGGTAAGGGAAAATAGATTCCCTTACCCGTTTGTTCTTCAAACATATTTATTTTTCTTTCATACTTTTTAATGGCTTTACTGCTGGTCCTTCTATAACCGATCCAGTGTGGGAAAAGCGTGATCCATGGCATGGACAATCCCAAGACCGCTCAGCATTATTCCATTCCACATCACAGCCCATGTGTGTGCATGTCGGTTTAATAACATGAAGCTGGCCTTCCTTATCTCGATAAGCGCCTGCCTTTTTGCCATGATGAACAACAATAGAACCTTCATCCAATCCAAGTTCTTCCACCGTTTTGTTCTCCCGGTGAGCTTTACCTTTAACTAGTTCCTTTGCAACATCCACATTCTCTTTCACAAAAGAAGTAGCACCTTTCTTTATCTCTGATCTACGCGGGTCAAATAAGCTTGCGAAGCGATTTTCATTTTCTAAAATTAAGTCTTTAAGTAATAGCGCTGCTACTACGCCATTACTCATCCCCCATTTAGCAAACCCTGTTGCTACCCATACGTGCTTCTTACCAGAAGTCATTTGTCCAATATAGGGAACTTTATCAAGTGTAACTAAGTCTTGAGCAGACCAGCGATAAGGAATTGAGTTAACACCAAAATTCTTTTCTCCATATTTCATTAGCTGCTCATAATTAGCAAACGTATCACCACGATTTTTCCCCGCAGTATGTTCTTGCCCCCCAATTAGTAATAAGGGATCCCCATTAGTATCAGTCGCATGTCTTAATGATCTTGATGGAGAGTCAACGGCTAAATACATTCCTTTTGGCGGGTTTTTAGCTGGTTGCACTGCTATAGAATAGGAACGCTGTGCATGCAACCGTGAGAAGTATGCGCCCTGTTCATCATTAAAAGGGAAATGCGAAGCAATGATCACATCTTGGCATTTCAATTTATGCCCATTCTCGGTCGTTACGGTTGGCTCATCGATTCCTCTTACACTTGTAACTCTTGTCTGTTCAAATATACAACCACCATTCGCTTCAATTACAGGGAGCAATCCTTCTGCAAATTTCACTGGATCAAATTGTGCTTGGTTTCGTAGTACAAGGGCCTTTTTCACAGGATAAGGAAGCTCTACTTCCTCCGTCGCATCTCTTCCATCTATCCCTAATGTTTGGTAAGCTTGTTCTTCTTTTTCCAAGACCTCCACATTTTTATTATTTGTTGTATACACATATGCGTCTTCCGTGATAAGCCCACAGTCTATTCCCTCTTTTTCCACTATCGTTCGAAGAAAATTTAGCGCTTCTTCATTTGCCTCATAATACAATTTGGCCTTTTCTTCACCGTGAATTTCCATCAGTTCATGGTAAATGGGCCCATGCTGTGAGGAGATCTTCGCAGTAGTGTATCCTGTGGTTCCTTCTAATAGACGATCAGCTTCAAGGACTGCAACCCTTTTCCCTTCCTTAGCTAAGAGATATGCAGATAAAAGACCTGTGATCCCGCCACCAACCACTACTACATCAATAATCATGTCTTTATCTAATGGTTGATAAGCAGCAATCTGTTTATCTATTTGCCATAATGAACGCCCTTCGTTAGGAATTTGATTCATTTCATCCAAATGGACTGCCTCCTATTAATCGTTTTATTGAGTTATTTTCCTTAAACATAGCAAGCAAAACATTCGTAACGTAAAACTTCAATTGGCGAGGCCTCTCTTCAGCCCAACCAACTGTTAGTTTAACGATTAAGGCCCTTACTGGCAGTTGAAGAGGGAATCTTACAGCTCAGTAGATTTCGGAAAAGCGTTTCTTTCATTTGCCTTGATACCATGCTGACATTTAAAAAAAGGCAGGAAAAAGGAGCTGACTCCATCACGGAAACAGCTCCTTCATTCACTTAAGGTTCTTTTTTTATTTTTTCACCATTTCTTTTGTCATATATTCTGTTAAAGAGCAAACATCAATATGATCAGGCTCTTCGGCCAGGAGAATAGCACGTGCTGTATCAAGGCTAGTAAAGCAAGTAACCGAGTATCGTGTTGCTAGCTCTCTTAAGTAAAATCCCTTCCTGTCTCGTTCTCTTCCTCTAGAAGGAATATTAATTAACACATCTGGTTGTTGTGTGGTCCAATAAGCCTCGATCGAACATTTCTCATTAGTCACCTTTATAACATCAAGTCCAGCAGCTTTTATATAATTTGCGGTCCCTTCTGTGGCTATGAATCTTACATTCTTGTTAGCAAGCTGTTTGATAAGCTCTAAGGCCTCTTTTTTAAATCTGTCAGCAATAGAAACAAAGATTTTTAAGTTCTCACTAGGGAGGTGAGGACGAATCTTGTTCATTGCTTCTTCTAGGCTTTCTCCCAATCCAATGATTTCGCCCGTTGATTTCATTTCTGGACCAAGTACATGATCCACACCTTTTAATTTTCCATCTGAAAAGACAGGCGCTTTTATCGTAAAATAAGATGGTTCTCTCATTACATTAAGTTCATTAGTTAATGATGCCAAACGCTTACCCAGTTGGACCTGTACTGCCCAATCTACAATCGGGACATCTGTCACTTTACTAATGATAGGGATTGTACGAGAAGATCGTGGATTCACTTCAATTACAAAGACATCTTCTTGATAAACGATAAACTGAACGTTCATCACACCTATGATTGGAACTTTTCTACAAATACCTTGAATTATTTTCGTTATTTTCTCTTTTATACTTGTAGTTAATGTGACAGATGGGAATAGCATCATACTGTCACCTGAATGAACTCCAGCTTTTTCTACATGCTCATAAATTCCTGGAATGACAATATCCTCCCCGTCGCTGATAACATCAACTTCACATTCCAATCCAGGCAAATAAGAATCAAGTAAAAGCGGCCAGCATTGTCCATTGCTATCAGCTTCTATCCGTTCCACATAATGCAATAGTTCTGATTCATTGTAGCTTACAAACATGGATTGTCCGCCAATGACGTAGGATGGTCGAATCAGAATGGGGAAGCCAATTTCTTTAGCACTATGCTTTAACTCTTCATAATGTGAGACAACTTTACCTACTATATGGGAAATTTCTAGCTCATCCAATAATTGATAAAAGGCATCACGATCCTCCATTTTATTTATCGCATCAGCAGTGGTTCCTAAAATAGGAACACCTTCCTCTACTAAACCTTCTACTAGATTGATGGCTGTTTGTCCGCCAAATTGCACGAGCACTCCATCAACCTTTTCTTTGTGTATGACGGCAAGCACATCCTCTAATGCTAGTGGCTCAAAATACAAGCTGTCTGCAAGCGAATAGTCTGTGCTTACAGTTTCTGGGTTATTATTCATTACGATGGTTTCATAACCCAATTCTTTCAGTGCCATGGTCGCTTGTACCGCGCAATAATCAAATTCAATCCCCTGTCCAATACGGATCGGCCCAGAACCTAACACTAGAATTTTTTTCTTTTCGTTTTGCGTCTCCACTTCATCTACCCCATGCCATGTTGAGTAATAATATGGTGTAATGGCATCAAACTCCCCGGCACATGTGTCAACAAGCTTGTAGGCAGGTTGCAAAGATATTTCTTTATACTTTTTTCTTAAATCCTTGGTGGAAATAACTGTCAGTTCTGAAATCCGTTCATCACTACAATTAAAGCGTTTTGCCTGCCTTAGTACTTCGGATGGAATATCAGACCACTGATAGGACACTAAAGTCTCCTCCTGTTCAATCATGCGTTGTAATTTTCGAATAAACCAGTAATCTATTTCTGTAAGGCTCATAACCTTATCTATATCCATTCCACGATTTAGTGCTTCTCCAATTGCAAATAGCCGCAGGTCGTTTGGCACATGAAGGAGCTGCTCTAGCTCATCTTCCGTCTTTTTTTCCAATCCTGGCCAATGAAGGCTATTTACATTAAGTTCCAAAGAGCGAATGGCTTTATTTAAAGCACCTTCAAATGTCCGATCAATCGCCATCACTTCGCCAGTCGCTTTCATTTGGGTACCTAAGGTGCGATCTGCTTCCGTAAATTTATCAAACGGAAAGCGTGGTAATTTTACTACAATATAATCCAATGCTGGCTCAAACGATGCGTATGTATTTCCAGTAATTGGATTAAGAATCTCATCAAGGTTAAAACCAACCGCACATTTGGCTGCAATCCGAGCAATCGGATATCCTGTTGCCTTTGAGGCTAATGCAGATGAACGGCTAACTCGAGGGTTTACTTCAATAATCCGGTATTCATTTGATGCCGGATGTATGGCAAACTGAATATTACAGCCCCCTACAACACCGAGTTCTCGAATTACTTTTAAAGAAGCAGTACGTAATAATTGATATTGCACATCATTTAAGGTTTGGGAAGGAGCTACCACTATAGAGTCACCAGTATGTACCCCTACTGGATCCATATTTTCCATGTTACATACAATAATGCACGTATCGTTCTTATCTCGCATTACCTCGTATTCTACTTCCTTCCAACCCTTTATACTTTTTTCTACCAAAACCTGGTTAATTGGACTGAGAGATAGAGCCTTTACAAGTAACTCAGCAAATTCAGATTCATTATGCGCGAATCCCCCTCCTTCTCCACCAAGTGTGTAGGCAGGACGCAGAATTACTGGAAAGCCAATTGTCTGAATAAAAGCAAGCCCTTCCTCTAAATTTTTTATGATACGCGACTCTGGAATCGGCTCATCTATATCTAACATAAGGTTTCGAAATAGGTTACGATCCTCCCCATTTTGAATCGCTTTGACAGGCGTACCAAGCACCTGAACACCATATTGATCGAGAATACCTTTTTCAAATAATTGTACTGTTAAATTTAAGCCTGTTTGGCCACCCAAGGTTCCGATTACCCCATCAGGCTTCTCCTTGGCAATTATTTTTTCAAGTATTTCCAATTCCAATGGTTCCATATAAACGTGGTCCGCAATGTTTTTATCCGTCATGATAGTTGCAGGATTATTATTAACAAGTATAACTTCGATTCCTTCTTCTTTTAATGCAAGACAAGCCTGTGTTCCTGCATAATCAAATTCAGCGGCTTGCCCTATCACAATGGGGCCAGAGCCGATGACTAGCACTTTTTTTAGCTGTGTACGCCTTGGCATGCCTGCTCCCTCCTTGTTACTACTTGGTGTAGAAAGTCTTGAAAAATGTACGCCGCATCACTTGGTCCTGGATGAGCTTCCGGGTGAAACTGAACGGATAAGATCGGTAATGTAGTATGTTTCATCCCTTCAACGGAGTTATCATTCACATTCCGGAAAGTTAGTTGAAAGGCTTCGTTAGGAATAGAATCTTCAATGACCTCATATCCGTGATTTTGGGAAGTGATAGTTACTTTGCCTGTAGCTAAGTCTTTCACAGGATGGTTGCCACCTCTGTGGCCATACGGCATTTTTTTCGTTTTCCCACCATGGGCGAGAGCGAGCAATTGGTGACCTAAGCAAATACCAAGTGTCGGGTATGTTTCCGATAACTTTTTTACTGTTGGAAAATAAGCTCCCAAATCTTTTGGATCTCCTGGTCCATTACTAATTAAGACTCCATCAGGTGCAAGAAGCACGATCTCTTCAAAAGGTGTAAAGAAAGGTACAATGGTGACCTTACATTCAGCCTCAAGCAATTCATTTAATATGGACTTTTTATAACCAAAATCGAGAAGAACAATGTGTAGGTCACCTGTACCAAACTCTTCATATTCCGGCACAGCTACTGTTTTGACTAATTCCTGCGTACTTTCCTGCTTCCAAAAAGACATCGTGGTTATAGAGGATTGTTGTGACACAATTCTTGCGCGAACAGTTTTGTGTTTCCGGATAATGGCCACAAGTGCCCTTGTATCCACATTCGTCAGTCCCGACACCCCTGCTTGCTCCAGTTTTTCGGATAACGTTGCGACGGACTGATAATGACTCGGCTCCTCACAGGTATCGTTCATGATTACCGCAGATACGGCAATGTGGTTACTTTCCACATCCTGAAGATTGATACCATAATTACCTATCATCGGGTAGCAAAAGGTTAAAATTTGACCAGCATAAGATGGATCTGTCATCATCTCCTGATAACCGGTCATACTGGTGTTAAAAACGAGTTCTCCTGTGGTGTCCTGCATTGCACCAAGCCAATCACCACTGAAAACTTCTCCTGTCTGTAGCATAAGATAGCCTTTTGTCATTTTGTGTTATTCTCTCCTTCTACTAAGATTCCAGTAAGGGTGTGGATGAACACCTTGATTTCTTCCCATGTTGCGGTTAATGGTGGAAGGATTCGTAAAACATGCTCTCCTGCTGCAAGAACGATAACCCCCTTATCCCTAAAGGCTGCAACAATATCAGCTGCATTTTCAGAGAACTCAACACCAATTAAGAAGCCATATCCCCGTACATCTTTTATAATAGGGAAGTTTGCTTTCAATTCATGCAACGCCTCAAACAACCACCTGCTTTTATCCACAACTTCCTGAAAGAATTGTTTATCAAGCATCACATCCAATGTTGCAGCACCCGCCGTCATTGCTAACGGGTTTCCACCAAACGTACTTCCATGTGTTCCAGGTTGAAAGGAAGCGGCAACTTCTTGGCGTGCCAGCATTGCTCCGACTGGAAAACCAGAACCAAGCCCTTTTGCAAGCGTCATAACATCTGGTTTTATTCCAAATTGCTCATAGGCAAACAATGTTCCCGTTCTCCCGATGCCTGTTTGTATTTCATCTACCATCAGTAAAATGTCTGACTGCCTGCAATAGTCTTCCAGTGCTATTATCCATTCCTGCTCGACAGGACGAACGCCTCCTTCCCCCTGAACCAGCTCTACTAATACGGCAGTGGTTTTCCCATTATCAATTTGCGATAATACATCCTTTGAATTAAGAGGCAGGTAGCGAAATCCCGAAACGATCGGTTCAAATCCTTGATGAATTTTCTCTTGGGCTGTAGCAGCCATCGTAGTCCCTGTACGTCCGTGAAAAGAGTGGTGGAATGTAACGATTTCTGTTCGTTCTGGATTCCCTTGATCTTTGGCGTATTTCTTTGCTAGTTTAATAGCAGCTTCATTAGCTTCAGCACCACTGTTACAAAAAAACACCTGATTGTAACAACTATGGTAGGTTAATTTCTGTGCAAGCTCCTCTTGAGCCGGTATGGCAAATAAATTGGAACAATGCCATAACGAAGCGAGCTGTTCAGAGAGCTTCTTATGAACTGGCTCAGGTACATGGCCAAGATTACAAGTGGCAATTCCTGAAGTGAAATCGAGATACTTCTTTCCTTCCTTATCCCAAACGTAGCTTCCTTTTCCCTTCACCAACTCTATAGGGAAGCGGTTATAGACATTCATCACCGCAGGTAGTTCATTCACTGATATGGACTGGCTCATCGTATGTCTCCTTTCTTAGTAAAATACTGGTCCCCCGCGATTCTCCGTTAATAAATGCTACAATATCTTCTGGTTTCAAGCCGTTTAGAATAGACGTCCTTTTTACACCGTTTACCAATCCCTTTATCGCGGCTTCCACTTTAGGAATCATTCCACCGTATATATTGCCACAAGCTATTCTTTCGTAAATTTGTTGTTCATCCAGTGCTGAAAGTAGCACTTTTTGTCCATGGACCTCTTCCATAACTCCGTCGACATCACTGACAAACACAAGATCAGCCTCTAACGCCTGAGCAATTGCCGTAGCCGCACTATCTCCATTAATATTGTAATGTTGACCAAAGAGGTCTGTACCAATTGGGGATATTACAGGCAAGACACCTGCTTCTAGAAAAGTAGTAAGGATTTCCGTATTCACTTTTTCTACCTCTCCGACAAAACCTAATTTTCCCGTTTCATCAGCAGTCACTGATTGAAGCAATTTTCCGTCAACTCCACTTAGGCCACAACTATTGACACCAGCCAGTTGGAATTCTGAAACAATCTGCTTGTTAATCTGACCAGACATCACCATTTCGGCTATTTCCAAAACGCTGTTCGTTGTAACCCTTAGACCATCCACCTTTTCGTTTGGTATATGCAAGCTATCTAGCATTTGATTTATGGCTGGCCCTCCGCCATGCACGATGATAGGAAGACATTGCCTCTTATTTAAAAGTTCACCAATAATTCGATAAAATTGTGTTGGAAGCTTTCCCAGTATGCTGCCACCGAGTTTAAGCACAACTAATTGCATCTCCACACCTCACGTTCGATAAGAAGCATTAATTTTGACGTAATCATATGTTAAGTCACAGCCCCATCCGGTAGAATTAAATAATCCATCCTGCAAATTTACATGTAACGTTATGTTTTCTTGTTGCAAGTAGTGCTTTCCATCCTGTTCATTAAAAGAAAGGGGCACCCCATCTTTTACTACAGGAATTTCTCCTATATGAATGCAGATCTTATCTGGATTTATCGGCTGCTCACTGTAGCCAACTGCACAAATAATTCTCCCCCAGTTTGGGTCAGCCCCGTAAATAGCTGTTTTAACAAGGTTAGAGGAAATAACAGATTTAGCAATTTGGGATGCCACCTCTTGAGACGGAGCGCCAGTTACCTTCACCTCAATTAACTTGGTAGCACCTTCCCCGTCTCTTGCAATCATTTTGGCAAGCTCCTCACTTACCATTTTCAGAGCATCTACAAAAAGAGACCACTGAGGATGAGAAACATTTAGGGGACTATTCTCTTGTTGTCCATTTGCCATTACCAGAACCATGTCATTCGTACTGCAATCTCCGTCGACTGTAATCATATTGAAGGTTTGATCAGTAGTCTGTCTGAGTGCAAGCTGAAGACTCTCCGCTTCTACTGCTGCATCTGTAGTGATAAAACCAAGCATGGTAGCCATATTCGGGTGTATCATACCAGACCCTTTCGCAGCACCTCCGATTGTAATTGTTTTTCCATCAATCTCTAGCTGAACCCCAACATGCTTTGTCACAGTATCTGTCGTTAAAATGGCATCTTCAAAATGGTGTGGAGCATTTTCTTTATTGACCGATATTTCGCTTATTGCCTTCTTTATCTTCCCCATTGGTAGTGGGCTTCCAATAAGCCCGGTAGAAGCGACCCCCACATAGTTTTTCGGAATATTTAGCTTTTCGGCAGCGACTTGTTGCATCTCCTCGGCATCCATTTCTCCTTGATGGCCGGTACAAGCATTGGCAATCCCGGAATTTACAATTACAGCTTGTAAATGGTTGTTAGTATTGATTGCACGCTTCGTTACTTTTAATGGTGCGGCCTGAAAAGCATTCATAGTATAAACACCCGCAGCAACAGCAGGAGTTACAGAGTGAAGCCATCCAAAGTCACGTCTTTTTTTACGAATCCCGCAATGCAGCCCACCTGCTAAAAATCCTTTAGGAGAAGTTACATGCCCCTCTTTCAAAAACTTAATTGTCTCACTCTGTATCGTTACCATGCTCTCATCCTTTCTATGGATAAATCGGGATTTGATTCAACCCATTTTCTTCATCCCATCCATTCATGATATTTACATTTTGAATTGCTTGACCGGCTGCTCCCTTCATTAAGTTATCTATAGCAGAAATGATAATCAGCTGATTCGTCCTATTGTCCACATGTAGCGCTATATCGCAAAAGTTGCTTCCATAGACACTTTTGGTTGTTGGAAGTTCCCCTTCGTCTAGTATTCTGACAAAGCGATCTTTTTCATAGAAATGTTTGTAATCAGATAAGATTTCTTCCGTGGATTGCTGACCAGAAAGTCTTCCGTACATGGTACATAGGATGCCTCTTGTCATGGGAACCAGATGGGTGGTAAAGGTAGCGTATACTGTCTCGTTACCTTGTTCAGATAAGTACTGGTCAATTTCGGGAATATGTTGATGTCCCCCAATTTTATAAGGTGTAATATTGCCATTCGTTTCAGGAAAATGTGTACGACCTGATGGTGTTTTCCCCGCTCCAGAGACTCCGGTTTTCCCATCAATAATTATGCCGTCCGTATGAACGTGCTCTTGTTTAATAGCGGGTATTAATCCAAGCAGTGCAGCCGTGGGAAAACATCCTGGATTAGATAGGATTGTAGCATCTCTAATCTGCTTTCGATTAATTTCAGAAAGTCCATATACAGCAGTATCTAGTAGGTCTTGTTCAGCTGCTTCTGATTTGTACCATGCTTTGTATTGCTCTTGAGAGGAAAGTCGCAAATCACCAGACAAATCTACACATTGTACTCCACTTCCAACTAAGCTTGGTATAATCTCTTTCGCTACACCAGCAGGGGTGGCAAAAAGCAGGATGTCTACATCTTGGATTAGAGTTGGAATATCTAATATTTCCAGGGCAATATCCTCGATCGATTTCAAGTGAGGGTAAATGGTCGAAATTTCTGTGTCGTTCTGTGAGTGGGAAATGATTTTTACTAATTCTATTTCACTGTGTGTATGTAGAAGCCTGATAAGTTCTAAGGCTCCATAACCGGTACCACCAACAATCGCCGCTTTTTTCAAACGTTCCACCCTTTCCTGTACGAATTTTTTAATTATTCACTAGTATAAATATCTATACACAACATTTCAAGTATATTTATTAATTTATTTTTATAAATATACAAATTAAAACGGAATTTGTTTATAAATTTGCATAAAAGATGAATAAAAACCCTTCACTATTAAAAAGTGAAGGGTTCAATCTTTCCGTATTAATTAAAATAATGACCAAGGAACTCATTAAGCCTTGTAACATATCGTTCTTTTTGTGTAACAAATGCCTCTCCATGACCTGCTCCGTCAAAAGTGATCATCTCTGCATCACTATTTGTATTTTCCAGAAGATCTTCCGTCATTTTAGTTGGTACAAACGTGTCAGCATTACCATGAATGTAGAGAATCGGTACGTCTGCCTTTTTTACTTGATCCAAAGCAGATGCCTCTTTTAAGGAATATCCAGCTTTCATTTTTGTCACAGCACTTGTACTAGGAAGAATCGGAAAAGCAGGTAAGTGAAACATCCGTCCCAATTGGTAATCAAACATATCATATACACTGGTGTAAGGACTGTCCGCTACAATAGCTTTTACATTTGGTTGTAGTTCTTCTTCACCACTTGCCATTAATACCGTAGCTGCCCCCATGGAAACACCATGCATTACAATTTCTGTGTCTTCACCGGTTTCAGTTACTATTCTATCCATCCAATCTAAATAATCCAATCGGTCATGCCAGCCAAATCCAATATAATCTCCACCACTGTTACCATGTCCTCTCATATCAGCAGTAAATATATTGTATCCTAGCTCTTCGTAATAATATTGGCCATATAGCCCCATATCTCTGGCATTTCCCAAGTAACCATGTGCTAGTACAACGGTCTTGTTAGTCTGCTCTTCGGCTGGGAGATAGTATCCTTTTAAATCTAATCCGTCATAGGAAGTCATTTCCCATTGTTCAAATTCCTGATCATCAACCCATTCTCGCCAATCGCCCTCTATAAATACATCCATCGCTTCTGCTGAAACTTCCAGGTCAGTATTACCCTGCAGAAAGTCTTTTACATTTCGCTCAATGGCTAAATTATAAAAATAAAAGCTTGCTACTATATCAATTATTAGCAGGATGGAGAGAATCCCAATACCAATACCTATTACACGTTTTTTCTTCATGATGTCTTCCCCTCTCTGCTCTTCTCCTATCAATCTATTATACTAGAAAAATGGATAGTTTAAACCCTATTTGGAATGGTACATGTTTACAGGGTGAGTCATTGGTATGATTAGAATAAGTTTATCTAAAGATTGGAGGAGAAAGCTGCGTTGATGGTTATGAACTGCATTTTCTACTTGAGAGACGCCCCTTTTGCCGTTCGTCACCTCTATGAACTGTATTGTTAGTGATGGAAGAAAATCCTTTCATTTTCAACCGCAAAACAAAAGAGGCAGTTTCCTGCCCCTTCATCTTAACTATTTATTTTTAATCTTTGCTTTATCTCCTTAATTTGCTCAATATGCCGTTGTTCATGATAACCGACAAACAATATCCATTGGAGGAGATTCATTTCCCCGAACACCGGGTGAATTGCCGCTTTTTCTTCTAATTTTGTTTTATCAACGGAATTGTATAACGTACGTATAGATTCATGGGAAGTATGCAATTTTTGTTCCAGATTCTCTGCTGTCTTAAGAGATTCGCTCGGTAGAACAAACTCAGGTGCCTCCACCTTTTTTGTTCGGTTTACTGCAAGTTCAATAGGTTTCGCAGACACTACCTTTATTGATCCGTTTTCTAGCGTGTACTGAATGTTTTGCGCCACCGTACTTTCCATTAAATATACGTGCTCTACTACTTGTCCGATTGACCATCCACCAGAGCTTGGGCGTTTATTTAATTCCTCGTCCCCTAGTCCTGACAGTTCACTCAAAAGCTTTGCTCTTGTTTCGTCGTTTGTTTCCAAAATAACACACTCCCCATTAAGATTAAGAATCTTAATACGTTTGAAGTTGCTCTTTCTCAAGTTTATAATTTAACTTCAAAAGTTTAACACTCTCCCCTTTCTTTCCACTATCGTATACTTTTAAAACACGTTTTAGAACGAAACAATCTTAGTGAAACATCCCTGATTCTTTTGATTTTTGTTTAATCTTTTTAGATTGTCTATTAATTGGCTGTTTTAAAAATGCTCCTAACACAATGGCTGCTATCCCAAAAATACTGAGGAATAGGATATCCCGAATTACTCGCTCCCAAACAATTCCGCCTACCGCTTCACGCAAGAGATCAATTGCATAGCTAAACGGCAGGAAAGGATGAATGACCTGGAAAAAGTCTGGTAAGAGTACAACAGGGTACGTACCGCCTGAGCCGGCAATCTGCAGAACAAGTAATACGATTACCATTGCTTTCCCGATATCCCCAAAGACCGATACTAGCGTGTAGATAATAATCATAAACACGAGACTAATTAGCAATCCAAACACTACAAACCAAATAGGGTTCGCCATCGATACATTTAAAAGAAAGATATCCCCCAATGAGACGATCGTTGTTTGTAACAAGCCGATCGTAATAAATGTCAATAACTTACCAAAATAAACCTGTCTTGATGAATAGCTTTCCATATTGGTTGTATCTGTGGAAAGCAATGAAATAAGTAGTAAACCACCTACCCATATTGCAAGCACCGTATAGAATGGAGTCATACCTGAACCATAATTCTCTATTGGAAAGACCTTATTCTCATTAAGCTGAACTGGTTCCGCAAAAAATCCTCGCTCTGCCTCTGGGTCATTTTGCAGCAGTTCAATAATCTCACCAATATCTGTTTCACCTTGTATTTCTCTTATACGATCTGCTAATTCATTGACCTTATCATTTACATAAGGAAACTCACCCTGCACTGTCTCTAGCAAGCCTTTACCCTCACCGAGGTCTGTCTCCGCACTCGAAAGGATCCTCTCCACTTCTGGAATGGCTGTTTGAATTTCCACCAATATATTTCTGGCTTCCGCAAGTGTTGTTTTGGCATTGGCGACTTCTGCCAATACTCTTGGCTCAATCGATTCATTGTATTCTGTGATAAAGGAGTCGATATTTGCTGAGGTGTTTTCTACAATGCTTTGCAAATCACCAATTAATCCATCCACTTCAGCATGTTTCTCCTCGATAAATGTGCGGATGTCCCCACTACGCTGTTGTGCAGTTTCAAGTCCAGCACGGATTGTTGCTAACTTTTCAAGTGCCTGTTCGATTTGTTGACTTCCCTGATTACTTTCTTCCGTTCCTTCATCAGGAGAATCTTCAGCGTTGTCTTCTTCTTTGTTTTCACTTTGCTGTTGCTGCACTTGTCTTAATGTGTTTTCAATCGAGCTGATGTTCTCAATTTGCTCGGCTACCTGTTCATCCAGCCGATCCGTCAATTCCTCACCATTCCCAAAATCAATCTCAGCAGATTGTACTTCTTTAAGAAAAGCATTTGTATCTTGAGCTACCTGCTGCACACGCTCTAAATCCGCTTGGATCTGTGGTGCCATTTCATTCAAGCGATCTTCTGCTTCATTTAAAAATGCTGTTGTATTATCAATCGTATTCAGCCCATCACGGGTCACTTGTTCAGCTTCAGGTACAAGCGACTGAGCACGATTAATTACCTCCTCAGCACTGGTTGCATCAGTCAGAGACTGATTAATTAGTTCATTAATCTCAGGTAGATTTTCTTCTATATCAAATATATACTGCTCGAATCGCTCAATGTCTGGTAGATCTTGTTCTAACTCGATACCGATATCATTAAAAGTTTCAAAAATAACCCCATTTACGGTCGAGATGAAGTTGCTGCTAATCTCATCAATTAGTGCTGAGGCACCTTTATCTGTAATCTTAGGAGCAATGGCATTAATCTTTTCATTTACGTAGTACTCCATATCAGCTTTTTCTGGCTGGTCGTCTACTACCGTCCCCAGTTTACTTGAAAAGTTTTCTGGGATTACAATTACCGCGAAATAATCCCCGTATTCTAATTTATCCATCGCCTTTTCTTTATCTTCAAACTGCCAGTCCATCGACGGATTTTCCTTTAAGGTATCAACAAGTTCCTGGCCTACATTAATATCTTCATCTCTTAATGTAGAGCCTGTATCTTCATTGACAATACCTATTGGAATCTGATCTGTCTGTCCATAAGGATCCCAGGAAGCCTTTATATTAAACCAAGCATAAAGCGATGGTAATAAAATAAGTCCTCCTATTAAAATTAACGCTACCCAGTTCGTACCAGTGTTCTTCGCGTCTTTTGTAAATATTCTTAAGATGTTTTTCATAAACTCTTCCTTCTCTTCTTAATGAATGACCATTCATTTTAATGTAAAATTAAGCTATGAGGAAGATTATAACAAGTTTTCTCTATGAATTCTACTATCCTTGGGTTTATGTAAAAAAGAGTTAATCATAGAGCAGTGAAACTTTAAACAAAACTCATTCGTATGGATTATAATAAGAATATTTAGCAAATTAGAAATGGAGGTAGCTCATTGAAACGAGAAAAGTCGAAAATTCTTGTACTTGGAACTTTTCATATGTTTGAATATGAGGGTTTATATTCTGAAAAAAGACAAGCTGAAATGGAAGAATTAGTATCTAAACTAGCAAACTTTAAACCAACAAAAATTGCAGTTGAAATGGTACCAGAAGATAGTGAATTTGTTAATGAAAGATATAACCAATACAAAATGGGTGCATACAAATTAGAAATGAATGAGATATATCAAGTAGCCTTTCGTTTAGCCTTAAGGCTCGGGCATAAACAGATTTATCCAACCGATTGGATGGGTGAGTCTGATATAGACTATGGAGATATGGAGAGCTGGGCAAAAGAAAATCAACCAGAACTTCTAAGTGATATATATAAAGATTTTGTTGGTCCTGTGTTAACAGAAAATAAGAGCATACTAGATTACTACAGAGAATTAAATGCCCCCTCTTTACTTAACACATTACACAAGATGTATGTAAATATGGCACGCATAGGTGATTTTAATAATAATGTTGGTATAAAGTGGTTAAGTTGGTGGTACAAAAGAAACTTAATTATGTTTTCTAATTTAACCCGTCTTATAAATTTTGAAGAGGAACGTATTTTATTTATAGTAGGTTTTTCACATTCATCTATAGTTAACAAATTTCTTGAAGAGAGTGAAGTGTGTGAGGTTGTACAACCAATAAGTTATCTATCTTAATTTATTGAGTTATTATCTGTAAGAAAGAGGAAGGCTTTCCTAGTTAACAGAACAAGTATTTAAAACGATATGCAGAATTCAATAAATTATTATATAAATAAAATTAAGGAGAGACACGTCTCGTCGTGTCCCTCCCTCTTTCCTGCTAATTATAAAGTTAAAATCTTGTCTTTTAACTTAGATTCGACTTGTGTTTCCCTGTAAGATTTTCCGGGTATCTCAGAATGGAACCCGTTAATTCATCTTTTAGACATGTCTTCTTTCCATAAGATGGATACCAAGACCTGTCATTACAACTCCCATGAGCACCAATATGCTAATCGGGTACAGTAATTCTTCAAAGGAGTAACCATATAGCACAACACCATTTAAAATTTCCATGCCGTATGTTATAGGATTAATTTTGGAAAGGGCGATTAATATTTCAGATTCCACGATTTCTAGTGGCCAATATGCACCACCTATCATTGCCATACTTACTGCTATAATCGGGATAACCGCATTAAACTGTTGAACGTTTTTTACAATAGCTGTAAGTAAAATGGATAGTGCCACAATAGCAAATACGTAAGGAACTGACAGAAGAAGGACCTCAACAAATTTGCCATAAAAGTCAAGCTTTAATCCATAATGGAAAACACAAAAGATAATAACTATTTGGATATAACCTTCTAGAAAACTGTAGACTAAATTCGCCACATAAACTTCCCACTTCTTCACAGGAGAAAGAATCATTCGGTCCCAAATCCCTTCCCGTTTCTCTACCAGAATTGGCAAAAGATTATAAGCGATGGTATATATCACAAAAAACAGTGTAAAACCAAATAGCGACTGGAAAGTATTATCGTAGATCACTGCATCCTCGCTGGTAAATCTTGTTGTTTCCACTTCAAAAACTGGAGATTCCATTGTCGCTTCAAAATCTTGTAAAAGTGTTTCCCTTTTATCCTCCGTATCAGCTTCAGCAGCCTTTACAATAGCTTCTTTTTGGTTATGCTTCATATAAGCCCGCTGGACTGCCTGTTCAATCATTGACACATTTGGTGATTCTACACCTATTATAAGTTGATATGAATCGTCGCTTAGAATCACGCCAGCTTCTGCTTTTCCGTTTTCTATCTGATTGCGCATCTCTTCTTCATCCAACCAATTAAATCGAAAAGCTTCTTCGTTTTCCAACGACTCTTTTAAGTTAATATTTTCTATTGCCCCTTCTTCTGCAGTAATTGGAACAGTAATAGTTGAAACAGCACCGTTTCCTCCAATTATGAATGCAAAGCCAAGGGACATAACAGTAAAAATAATAAATGTCCATGGGTTGCGAATGAACATACGGAACTTTGCTAGAATGATAGCGATCATAAGGCAGCCCCCCTTTTCGGAAAGCTCCATGCTGCAACAATAATAGATATAACACCGAATAATAGTAGAAAGACAACATGATTTGTCACATCAGAAAGTTCATTGCCACGAAGTATACTTAAATAAGCAGACATTCCAGCACCGTTTGGTGTTACATTTCCCATTTTGGAAATAAAGGCAGATGAATCTCCAATTGGGAAGAAACTTCCACCAAGTAAAGCCATTAATGACACAAGAATACTAGAGAAAAAGTTGGTAATCACCTCAGAGTTTAGTCGATAACATAGTGCGGTTAATAATACCGCAATCCCTCCAACTGCTATAGCGAAACTCATGGTCACAAAGGTAAAGCCAAACAAATTCGGCCATGTTACTCCAAAAACAATCCAAGCAAATCCAAAAATTAACAGGAGATGTAAAAATGCAAAGATCATTCCTGATAGGAGAATTCCAATAAAATAGGTCCATCGTGAAACATTCGCTAAAATGATACGGTCAAACACAAAAGTACTTTTCTCTAAAAAAGCAATGGAACCAATTGTTGATGCAATGAAGAGAACGTTCATAACTGCCATTCCCACTGTATAATAATCTTTTGAACTAACAGCACGCTGCTGTCCCATCGTTGATACATCTGCTGTCACATTTTGTAAGTTCTCTTCAAATACAACTGGGTCAATTTGTTTCTCGTTTATAAATGAATGCAGTGTAAGCTGATCCTGGTATTGGGTAAGAATACCGTCCACGATACTTACACCAAGCTGATGTTCTGTGTTTGTATACAGATGTACAGAAGACCGCTTCTCCTCAGCACTAAACCAGTACTGTAAAATTTCATAAGAAAAGTTTTCAGGAACCTCTATTAGCGCTGTGTACGTATTGTCGTTCAATACCCTTTCCTTATCTTCAGACGATATTTCCTCAAGTGTGATATACTTCGAAGCTTCTTCACTACCTAAAACATCCTGTTTCAACCGTTCAATTGGTAATATATTTTCCATTTCTTCTATGGCTTCGGTTGGTAGCTCTTCCCCTAAGTCGTCTGCAAAGCGCTCTAATTGCACTTCCTCGCTTTCTTGCTCTAAGATGGCTAGTTTCACTTTAATAACCGGGCTCTCTCCATTCATGAAACCACTTAATGCTACACCTAGTATCAATATAAGAATAATTGGCAAACCAACGAGTAATAATAGTTGAACTGGATTACGTAGAAACTCCAATGCTTGTTTTTTTATAATCTGTCCTATCATCATCTCACCCCCTAATCCCGTAAAGCACGCCCTGTAAGATGCAAAAACACATCCTCCAAGGTTGGGGTTCTGTTATGAACTGAGGTCAATTCAATGCCTGCTTGCTCAGCAAACTTCGTCAATTCAACAAACATACTTACTTCTTTTGCAACCATAAGGGTGATCTCTTTATCTGTTGTCACGACACGATTAACAAGTGGGTGCTCCTGTATTAAAGATATAAACTGCTCATTTAATTGATCACTTTTAATGGAAATTGTTTTTTCTGAAGATAAAATGCGTTTAATCTCTTCATTAGTTCCCGAAGCTATAAGATTTCCATGATCCATGATATAAATGCGGTCACAAAGGAACTCTACTTCTTCCATATAGTGACTTGTGTATATAACGGTCATATCTCTTTCTTTATTAAGTCGTTTAACAGTTTCCAAAATATAATTTCGTGATTGCGGATCTATGCCAACGGTCGGTTCATCCATAATAAGTAGTTCTGGGTCATGTAACAAGGCGACACCAATATTAAGTCGGCGTTTCATCCCTCCTGAAAAGGTCTTTACGACATCCTTTCTTCTATCAGTCAAACCAACTAAATCCAGTATTTCATTTATTTTGTTTTTCAAGGTAGAACCTTTCAATCGGTACATCCTACCAAAGAATTGTAGGTTCTCATCTGCGGTGAGGTCAGTATATAGTGCAATCTCTTGTGGAATCACCCCGACGATATTACGGAAATCCCCTGGTTTTTTCAGAATGCTTTCATTGTGGAATCGTACATCGCCAGAAGTGGGCTCTGCTAATGAGGATATCATAGAAATGGCAGTAGATTTTCCAGCACCGTTTGGGCC
Organism: Oceanobacillus manasiensis; assembly: GCF_000724085.1. Taxonomy (GTDB): domain Bacteria; phylum Bacillota; class Bacilli; order Bacillales; family Amphibacillaceae; genus Oceanobacillus_B; species Oceanobacillus_B manasiensis. The sequence goes on along the minus strand of NZ_CCDL010000003.1, from coordinate 295,240 downwards.
TAGTAATCCAATAATTTCCCCTCGTTCTACAAACATATTTACATTTTTCACAGCATAAAGCTGCTTGAATTTCTTTGAGAGATCAACTAGTTCTAACATATGTCTCCCCTCCTTCTATTTAATTTTAGAATAAAACATATCTGGCGCATACTGTCTGTAGTCATGTTTTGTTGCTTCTTAATATGACTTGAGTCACTTTTTTAAAAACATGAAAAAAGCTCACCCTAGGGAGAGCTTTAAGATAGTTAATCTGATATGTCATGCTTTAAAGCATAGATGGCAAGCTGTGTACGATCACGCTGTCCTGTTTTCTGAAGAATATGGGTTAGGTGATTCTTAACCGTACCCACAGAGAGAAATAGTGCAGTGGCAATTTCCTTATTCGTTTTCCCCTCTCCCACCAGCTTGGTAATTGCTAATTCTCTTTCGGAAAGAGAAACTTCTCGGTGTGGAGATTGTGTTGAACGTTCTAACAGTTTAGGCATGACTTTTGCTGCCACTTCTTCATGTATGATTAAACCGCCCTTCATACAACTGTGTACTGCAGCTATTAATTTGGCTGACTCTGAAGTTTTAAGTAAAAAGCCATTCGCCCCCTGTCTAAGTGCCTCTACTGCATATGTATCATCATTAAATGTCGTTAAAATAAGTACTTTAATATGAGGCCATCGCTGTTTAATCACTCTTGTTGCTTCTACCCCATTCATTACAGGCATACGAACATCCATCATCACGAAATCAATAATATGTTTTTCCAATACGTCAATGGCTTCCTGACCATTTGATGCTTCATGCGATACGGTTACATTCTCATCCTGCTCTAATATTACTTTAAGACCTTGTCTTACAATCACTTGATCTTCTACAAGCAAAACCTTCATCCTCTTCCCCCTAGCCCTCACAGGGAATTATCCCTGAAACAAGAAATTGGTTGGTCGTTTGCACCACTTCCAATCTTCCTCCTATTTCATCCACACGCTTTCTCATCATCGTGATGCCAAACCCTTCTTTAAAAGATGTGGCCTTATGTAATGCATTTTCAATTTCGAATGAAATAGATCCTGTTGCTGACTTACCGAGTGTTACGCGCACTTCCCTCGATTGTGCATGACGCATAGCATTTGTCAAAGCTTCTTGAATCACTCTATATAATACAACACTTTTTTCATTAGAAAGTCCAACTGAAAGGACACCCTGCTTCATCGTAAATTGCACCATAATATGACTTTCTGATTCAAGCTTTCGTATTAACTGGACAACAGTAGCAATGCCTTCATTCTCCTCAATCTTCAATGCCCTTACCGCCTGCCTCGTCTCCTCAAGGCTTTCAGTCGCCATACGCTTCAATTCAGTGTATTCTTCATTTTGTCGTTGAATGGAGAGCATTTCCAATTTCATTATTAGAGCTGTTAGACGGTGGCCTACCGAATCATGAATATCACGGGCAATATTCGTTCGCTCTTCTAACCTTGCATCCCGCTCAGCCACTAGATTTAGCCTTTTCAAATTGCGATATTCGCCGCGTAACTCTTCATATAACTGACGTATTTCCTCTCTTTTTGTAATCATCACTGCTACTTTTCCTGCTAACACATAAAGTATAGTGAGAACCAAGATCGCTTCCACTGTCAGTTGATCATGTAACAGAAGAGAAAAAAGGGAAAGAAATAAAGAGGCAGATAATACAATCAAGGATTTTTGCCGACTAATACGATAAACCCCGTCTAAAGAATAGAAGTAGAAAAGGGCCATAGTGTAAAAGGCAGATTCTTGTCCTACTATTAAAAAATGGATAAAACCAATTACAAGCAGGACAACAATTAGAGTATTAGGAAATTTTCCAACAGAAAGGAAAAAGTATAAAGCCAGTGAAGCGGCAAAAAACAAAATACTTATCGGTACATTGTCACTATTCAATGTAATAATACATAACCATAGTATGCTAAGAATACCAAATCGAACCCAAAATAACTTCACTTTTTCATTCTCCCTGTTGGAGCTTTTCTACAAATGATTTAAGGACATGTACAGTTTGGACACAATCGCTTAGTTCAGACCATTCATCAGGATGATGGCTCACACCATTAACACTTTTCGTAAATAGCATTGCCACCGGAATTTCTTCACCTACTACCATCGCATCATGCCCTGCACCACTCGGTAAGCAAGACGGAGTTAATCCCTGGGAACGAATTGCTTCTTCCATTAACTCCTGTGTCTTCTCCTCAATGGGCACTGGTGATACGCGCATCGTCTCATAATACGCTACTGTCGTTCCGTGGTTGGCAGCTATTTCCTCACCTGTCTGTTTAATTTTCTCAATCAGTTTATCACGCGGCTCTTTATGAATGTCCCGAATATCTACATATAACGATACCTTTCCTGGTATCACATTCACTCCATTTGGTTCGACGTGGAGCTTCCCTACAGTTGCTACAGCACTATCACTTACAGCAGACGGCAATGTGGATATTTTTGTAATAAACTCAGAAGCTGCTACAAGTGCATCCCTCCTGTCATTCATCGGTGTATTACCAGCATGGCCCGCTTCTCCAGTAAACGTGACTTCAAGCCAGCATGGTCCTGCAATACCTGTTACAATGCCACAAGGAAGGTTTTGTTTTTCTAAACGTTTACCTTGTTCAATATGTACTTCCACAAACATTTCAATCGTTTCTTTAGCCCGTTTAGCCTCAGGGTACTGTGCTGCAGATAATCCTACTTTTTTTAAAACTTCTTCAAAGCTTACCCCTTCGCTATCTTTTAATTTCATTTTTTCTTCTAAGCTTCCTAACCCCATCATACCTTCACTTCCGTTAAAGCCACCGTTGAATCGGGCCCCTTCTTCATCACTAAAGATGACGACTTCATAAGGCTTTTCTGGCTGGTAGCCCTTATCCTTCCAAGCCTGGGCTACTTCTAGTGCAGCTAATACACCTAATGGACCATCAAAGTGACCACCATTTGGTACACTATCTACATGGGAGCCGCTCAAAATGGCCGGCAAATGATTATGTTTTCCTGCAAGCCGACCGAACACATTCCCAGCCTCGTCATGATGGACGACAAGGCCAGCATCTTCCATCCAGCCTGCAACCATATCCTTCGCCTGCTTCTCTTCAAGAGAGTAACCAGGACGATTAGAACCCTTATCTGCCGTAAGTCCAATCTCTGATAGTGCGGCGAGTCTAGCTGCCAATCTTTCCCCTGAGACGCCACCATAATTCAGCTTATCATTATAAGACTCCATCAATTTGTTGTAAAATATACCATTCCAACTCATAAAAAAACCTCCGTTTCTTTTCATTTAACATATCAAATTTTTCAGTCATTGGAAATATGTGCAAGCCAAAAATGATTTTTCTCGATTAAAAAGGTGATGCAACATATATGCACTCACCTTAATGTAAACGGGTTATAGAAGCGGCTTCCATCATGAAACGTAACGACCAGTGATGCAATTAATAATATGACACCAATTACAATCGTAAAATAATCTCCACGCCGAAATGGTGTAGCGCGATACCATGTACGTTTTTTCTTCTTTCCAAAGCCCCGAAGCTCCATCGCATTACTAATAACTTCAATTCTTTCTAAACTGGAAAATATTAATGGCATGATAATTACTGAAGCATTTTTTATTCTCTTTGTCAGCTTTTCATTTTTAGACAGATCCGATCCTCTAGCCTGCTGTGCTTGGGCAATAGACCGGAACTCACGTTGGATATCTGGGATATAACGTAGAGTTAGAGATACCGAATAAGCAATCTTATAAGGGATGCCGATACGATTAAGAGAAGAGGCAAACTCACTCGGATTTGTGGTAACTACAAATAATAGTGCAGCTGGTATAACAACAAAATATTTTAACGTTATATTTAAGTGGTAAAATAACTGTTCTAATGTGATATTATATCTGCCTGCGATATCCCAAATAACATGGCTCGTTCCGTATATTTTCACGCCCTCTTGTGGAGAAAAAAGGTAGATCGCAATGTTATTCAATAATAAAAAGAACAAAATAAATAATAACACGAACCGAATTTCACTTACTTTTATTTTAGATATTTTAAAAAGGACAAAGCTTATGACAAGCAGGGCCAAAAGGACCCATGTATCATAAGTGAGCATGGCAGCTGTCGACCAGCAAAGAAAAATAATCAACTTTGTTACACCTGAAAGTTCGTGAACTGGTGACTGCTTCTTTATGTATGTGAGCATTTCTACTGCCATGTTCTCATCTCCCTGTCATAAGCGATAAAGCGAGCTACGAACTCTCTCGGGTCCGCAATTTCTGCCCGCACAGCCAGTCCGAATAAGGAGGTGACCTTCAAGTTAGAGGCATCAATAACAGTTTGATTTGTTAAGACATTAACAGCAGTATCGTCTGCAATCTTCCTTCCCTGGGCAATAGCAATCGCACGAGGTGTATATTCAAGCATTAGGTGCATGTCATGTGTAATCATAATAATGGTAATACCACGTTTATTTAAAACCTCTAGAAAGTCCATTATCTCTGTGTAGTGGCGAAAATCCTGGCCTGCGGTAGGCTCATCAAGGATAAGTACCTCAGGTTCTAAAACCAAAATAGACGCTATGGTGACCCGTTTTTTTTGACCAAAGCTTAGTGCGCTTATCGGCCAATTTCGAAATGGATAAAGACCGCAAATACGCAGCGTTTTCTCTACTCGCTCTTTAATAACATTCGCTTCAATTCCTCGTTTAACTAACCCAAGCGCAACTTCATCATAAATTAAATGCTTGGAAATCATCTGGTTCGGATTTTGCATCACCAGCCCGATTCGTTCTGAGCGTTGATGGATGCTATCGGATGTAATATCTTCTCCCTTAAAAAGAATTGTGCCATTCTGTACCTTTTCAAAACCGACGATTATTTTTGATATGGTGGATTTCCCTGCCCCATTTTGACCAACGATGCTGACCATTTCCCCTTGGTAAATGGTAAAGGACATATCCTGAATGGCGGTTTTTCCTGTATCATAAGCAAAGGTAACATGGTCAACTTCAAGGACTGGCTTACTTTCTAAACTCGGTGTTTGATTAGGAAGGGATTTATACCAGTCATGTAATTTCTTTTTATTTATTTCAATGGTTTCAGGATGTGCTGGTTTCATTTTTGCATGAATCCTGCACCCTGCATATTTCATTGCCCTTACGTAAAGCGGCTCCCGAATGCTGTTTTCCGCCAATACGGAAGTGGAAAATAGTTCATCAGGGCTGGTATCTGACACGATTTCTCCATCGCTAATGACTATAATACGATCCACTTTCCGATATAAAACATCTTCGAGACGGTGTTCAATCATAACAATTGTTTTGTTACTCTCCTCGTGGATTTGGTCTATGAGAGAAATAGAATACTTCCCTGTCGCCGGGTCAAGATTTGCAAGTGGCTCATCGAATAAGAGAATATCCACATCATCGACCATTACTCCACCAAGAGAAACCCGTTGTTTCTGACCACCAGATAGGTGATGGATGGACGCTTCTAGATAACTATCCATATTGACAAGCTGCGCGACTCGCTCGACCCTCTCTTTCATTAGCTCACTTGCAACAGCCTCATTTTCCAGCGCAAAAGCAATATCCTCACCAACCGTTAGGCCAATAAACTGTCCATCTGGGTCTTGCATAACGGTTCCTACCATCTTGGACAAACTAAAAAGATCCAGTTCTTTTGTTTCCCTGCTTTTAATTGTAAGACTACCTGTAATATCCCCCTTATAAGAAAAAGGAACAAGGCCATTTATACAATGTGCTAACGTACTTTTCCCAGAACCAGAAGGACCAACAATTAATACTTTTTCTCCTTCGTGTATAGTCAAATTTATATTTTTTAATGAAGGCTCTGTTTGGCTTCGATATTTAAATGTAAAGTTCTTAAATGCAATAATCGGTTTTTTCATTTTAAACTCCTAGGAAGTTAATCGTTCTCAAATACTTAAGCAAAAAAGAATGTATTAGACACCCTACTCCTTTGAAAGGCTGTTACTTTGACTGCGTGTTTTCGCATATACGACAAGCAACAATGTCCCCAAGAAGCCAACCATTGCAATATTGGATATTGCTGCAATAACACCTTGTGTAAATACTTTATTGGCAGGCTCTGCATAGATCAATATGTCGAGGATAGGAGCCACTAGGATCCAGCCGACTGCTTGGACAGAAGCCTGTATCAAATTGAATAAAAGGATTTGTTTTGTGGCGAAAACACCTGCTTCAATATTAACCCGTTTGGCAATAAGCCCTATAAAAAATCCCACAAACAGTGACACCAATACCCAACTCCACCAAACAGAGCCATAAGAGATTGCATCCTTTAAAGCGTGCCCGATAAATCCGATAAGCGCCCCTGCTATTGGGCCAAAAATAACTGCCATCAATGCAAGGAATGGATAGGTAGTTTCCACATACGTATTTGGTGCAATCGGTATGGAGGCAAACCTTCCTAAAATAACATAGATTGCTGCTCCAATCCCTATCGCTACAATCGTTTTAACTGATAACCCTTTATTCATTTGTCGTTTCCCCTTTTTATCTATTTTTTAATTATAATGTATACTCGAAGTTTTGCGAATACTTATTTTCCAATTGGCCCCTGTTTTAATATGATATGCCTTGGCAAAAGAACCTTGGTTAAGTGCCACTCCTAACTTATCCAGTGAATTCACGTAGATTAGTGGCTCTCCAAGTCGACTGTCAGCAAAGGAACGGCCAAATGTCATGATGTTTTTATAAACTTGCTGCTGATTATTTGTAATGGTAACTTCCAAAGAATTGCCGTATTCGATCGTCGCCTCTTTAAATAGCCCTCGATTAATATTCGTCCATAGATTTCCGAAACGGATATCAAGAATATCAATATTCCCGATGATTGCATCATTTTCTATCCGAGCTTCTGGTTTTGGTAACTCCACAATTTCCTCTACGTTAATAAGTGGGCCTACCTGCTCATAGGTAATAACATTTGAAGCAAGCCTTGCACCCGTATAGGCGTATACATCCCTACCATGAAAGGTATAAGACTCTCCTGATCTTGGTAGACGATTGATCTTTTCATCAATAATTCTAGCTTCTTTTATACCAATATGGTGTTTGATATGTGTTAGTGTCCCATTATCTGGAGTTACGATATATTGATTATCTGTTGTTTTAACAACAATACTTAATCGATCTGTTCCTACTCCTGGGTCTACGACAGAAACAAACACAGTCTCTTCAGGCCAGTAGGTAACGGTTTGATATAATCTGTAAGAAGCCTCCCATATGTTGTATTCTGGTATATCGTGGGTAAGGTCGAATATTCTTAAATTCGGATTCACCGAAATGGCTACTCCATACATTGCGCTTACTGCCCCATCACTAATTCCAAAGTCTGTTTGTAATACTAACTTACTCATTTGTACACCCTCCATTTATGTTTTACTAATAAAAAAACCACGCCATTACCGAATAAACGATAAGGACGTGGTTGGTTTAACGTGGTACCACCTTACTTCACTGTCTGCTCACACAGACAATCTCATCAAGTACGACAGGTAACATCCATCACCCTGTATATACTGTGGTATTGATAACGAGTACCAAATCTCGTCGGAACTTACTAGTATAAGACATACGTTCAGCACGAAACTCGTGAGGCCATTGTTCAGATTCGTATTTATGCTTCTTTTCAGCGACTGAAGCTCTCTGTGAAAAATAACTAAATCCTACTTTTCCCCGTCAACGTTTTGATTAGTTAAATTAAGATTAAAGTTATTATAAGCAGAAACTCCCAGAAAAGCAAGTGTATTTTTTTAAATATAACTTATTTTCTAAAAATTACTTCTCAGTGTACTTCGTTTTAATCAAATATCGACCATAACGGCACGCTTCTAATATGTAGCAAAATCGAAACTAACAGTCAATGGCGTCCCGAGAAAAAAGAACTAATAACAGCCTATATTTCACTATATTCCCGCTATTAGACAAAGGGTAATTTTACCCAATATAAAGAATCATGAGAATTTTGTACCATTTTCTGTAAATTATAGGCTATTTTCTGTTTACTTGTTGTATACTATAGGGGACAGTCTATGCAGGGTGAGCTTCGGTCAAAGCTGTAGAAGTACTTCTTTTACTTGGCGACAAAAATCTAGTGAAAGGAGTTGAAAAAATTGATTCCAATTGACACAACTCTTGAGTTGATGTTTTTGTTTGCCACACTCGTATTGTTAATCGTTAACAGCCGAGAAAAAAAGTAAGCCCCCCTGCCGACGAATGGGAACATTACTTTTTCGTGTAAAGAAGTCGCCTCACCCAAGAGGATAGCTGTCCGATCCGCAAGTTGCCGCTTGCGGATCGTTTTCTGAGGTGATGGAGCAAACCAAAACCAAATAAAATCGCCATTTATATAGTATTGTCTCTCTTCTTAAAATATTCTTCTATTTTTTCCCACGATACGAGTGTGACAAACTAAACCGTAATACTTAATTAAATCCTACCATAATAGGTCCCGGATCGCTACAAAGTTATGAAGCTGTAACAATTATTTAAAAACTCTATACCCATTGTTCCTGACCGTGTAAACTACAAGCTTGTCTTATAGATAATCTAAAATCTGCTTCCATTCTTCTACTTTACCTTCAAAGGTCTTCGTATATCTACCAGGTATGGGGCTTGTAGAGGGTAGTTTTATGACATCAATGTCCACTAATTCCTCTATGGAAAAGTTACGCCTAAATGTGTCATAAGCCTTTCCCCCATTACATGCAATTAATTTTACCGAAGGAAATTGCTTTGTAAGCTCGATAATATTGTTTGGTTCCTCGTCCACAATATTTGCATCAAGGCTTCCTCTTCGATAACATTTCCCTATAGTATCCCAAAGGGCAATTCCCTTGTCCTTTACGAAATTCAACTTTGCTTGATAATCTTCAAGTGGAGTCTGATCGAATAATTCAAAAAGAATTTTCCAGAAATGGTTTCTAGGATTTCCGTAGTACTCTTGTTTTTCTAAAGACTGGCCACCAGGCATCGATCCAAGAATTAACACTTTAGGTTTGTCTGGTAAAACGGGCGCAAATGATGATATTTTTTCGTTCATATGTTCAACTCCATGCCTAAAACTACTGCTTTTCGGGAAATATGTTCCTAACACTATTATAAGAAAGAAGGGTTTGACATGAAAGCAATTGTAATTAATGAATATGGCTCAGCGGATAAGTTAACGGAAGAGACGCTTCCTATACCCACATTAGAGGAAAATCAAGTTCTAGTTAAATTGCATGCTACTTCTATAAATCCAATTGACTGGAAACTTAGAGAGGGCGCACTCAAGGGCGCCATGCCTTTCGATTTTCCTATCATTCTTGGCTGGGATGCCGCTGGAGTCGTTTCCAAGACAGGTAAAAATGTAAGTAAATTTAAAGAAGGAGATCGAGTTTTCGCTCGTCCAGCCACAACGAGAAACGGAACATATGCTGAGTATACTGCAGTGGAAGAAGATCTTCTTGCAAGAATTCCAGATAATATCCCTTTCGAAGAGGCTGCAGCCGTGCCCCTAGCTGGGTTAACTGCATGGCAATGCTTAGTAGATTATGGGGAAATTAAAAAGGGAGATAAAGTACTAATTCATGCTGGATCGGGTGGTGTCGGTAGTTATGCCATTCAGTTTGCTAAGCATTTTGGTGCATATGTCGCTTCTACTGCAAGTGGGAAAAATGAGTCCTTCTTAAAAGAACTCGGTACTGATCAATTTATAAATTACAAAGAAACTGATTTTACAGAGGTACTCAAGGATTACGATATTGTGGTAGATACTATCGGTGGTGAGGTGCAAGAGAAAAGCTTTCAAGTTCTAAAAGAAGGTGGAAAGCTCGTATCGATTGTGCAGCAACCAAATGAAGAACTAGCGAAAGAAAAAAATATTAAAGCAGAATCTATTTGTTTAAGAGAAAATGGAGAACAGCTTGAAGAAATTGCCCAACTCCTTGAATCAGGAGAAGTTGTTTCCAAGGTAGGACATACCTTCCCTCTTACAGAAGATGGTGTAAGGGAAGCACATGAACTAAGTGAAACCCATCATGCAAGAGGAAAAATCGTCATTAATATAGTTTAGAAAAAACGGCCCTGCACTTGGAAGTGTTCAGGGCCGTTTTTAAACAAACAATCCTATAATAACAATGAGTACAAGAATAATAATACCTAAAGCACGCGGGACTTTCTTGTTAAATAAACTTATTTTTTCTAGCCCGTAAACGATAGCGACTATCAAAATTCCTACAATAAGATATGCTGAGATTGTGCTTATGTACATATCTAGAAATGGCGCACCATACAGTAACATTTCATAAAGTACGATAAAAGTAAGTATTGTTTTCCATTTCATATACCTATTTAAACTCCTTCTGCACTATTGACTTACGCCATATACTTCGTTCAACCTATCATTTTTCAAGGGTTGTTCTACTTTTTAAACAGAAGAAAGACTTACAAAAAAACTATTTGTCTAGGAAATACTATTCTCATCTGCATGATAAAGTTCAATTCGTTCTTGAAGATCTTTCTTTTTCTTAAAATCATGCCATTTCAGCACAAGATATACCTCTTTAATATCCTTTAAGGTTATCGGGTTCCCCTGTTGGTCTAAATAGCTACTCCCTTTAATCTTTCCAGTATTTTCTACAGCAATGTTAATCGTTTTACCTGAACGGTCCACCTTTTGAATAATTTGATCAACGTTTCCAATCACAGCACGCACCTCTACATCAAAGGAATTCGTCATAAAGCTATCTTCGTTTTTCATATCTAGAAATCCGTTTCCAGCGGAAAATGAGTCTTCTGTTAGTTCGATTTCATACCCTTTAACTCTCCAATGCTGGCTTTCACCCATTAATGATAAATAATAATCTTTTAAGTTTGTATTATCATCCATACACCCAGAAATAACGAAAAGAAAAGGAAGTATAAATATAAACTTTAGCTTCCGCATTCCTTTCCCCCTTTCTAATTTTTCTTTCTCTATTCACCACGTTGCTTTCTTAATTTTGCCCAGAACCTTGAATCTCTTAACTTGTTCCAAAACATTAAACTATATTTCTTAATCGTTTTTCCAAAATGAGCCCATATAAATAAAATAATCCAGCAAATTAAATAAACATTACTTAATAAAAGAATAAAAGCAGCAATGTGGCCAGAACCAACCTGGTGAAACAAATGGCTTAACTCATTGCTCCCACTAGGACGCTCTACTGTATACAAGAAGGAAAATAACGGCGCGCCGATAGACAAAATGATTGTCAGATAAGCAAATGGGATTAGCTTATCTTTTACATTACTAATGATAGCTGTTATAAGTGCTAAACTAATAAAAATAATATATATAATCGAAAAACTATTGGGAAGTGTCTCCACCTTCATCCACACCTTCCTGCTGCACTAATCTATGTTCTAAATTAGTAATGATTTCATTTACTCGTCTTGCGAAATTCTCATTCTATCGGTCTTAAGCTGTAAAATAAACAGCTCTAGAGATTTTTTATTAATCCAATTAGTTCCCCAAACATCTCTGTTTTGCAGCATTGTACCAAGCAACCAAATTCTTCTTACCATTATAAAAAGTGGCAATGACTTCATATTTTCCTTGCTCAACGTATATTCCTGCTCATAGCCTTGCAAAAAAGTTTCCCAGCACTCCTCTTCCTGTTGCTCATAATTATGAAGTAAGTTCCACCAGGAAACCGCTACATCGTAAGCTCGGTAACCCATTGCACAGCTGTCAAAATCAAAGATTTGTAGTGCTCCGTTATGTATATGCATATTACGGTTATGGAAATCACCATGACAGAGACCTATTTCTAACTCCATTGTTTCTAATTCTTCCTTAATATACGTTACTGTTTCTGTTAATACCTCGACTGCCTCATTCCCCAATTGCCGTTGTAAAATTGGTTGAATAAAGCTTACAGGCTCATCAAGCAGATATGTTAGATTAAGTAAAAATTCACGTTCATGCTCACTTGTAAATCCATTCGATAATCGGTGGAGTCTGCCTAACGATTTCCCAATAAGATACGTATTTTCAGGATTCACAACTGGGCGTTCTCCTTCAGCATAGTCAAATAAAACCCCATATCGTTCTCCTTCAGGAGCCATCATTTTATCTAGGTATGACCCGTTTCTCCCTTTTATAAGCTCTACTGCCTCATATCCATGATTCGTTAAGTGTAAGATGGCTTCCAATTCAAATTTAATAGCAGCCTCACTTCTCCATCCTTGACGATATACGCGAAATGCATAGCAGGCTTCCTTGCCCATTATTTTATATGTATCATTAAGTCCTCTAGTTAAAAATTGAGCGTCTAGGATTTCTTCTTCCACTTTATCTTTTATATAGTTCAATACACTGCTTTCCTGAATTAAACTATGTTTCACATCAATTTTTATGTCCATTTCCCTGTCCACCTTACTATTTTAATTCCCATTAGTATAAATTCTTCATATTTTTCCAATTTCCTGCTTTCATATTTTTCATTTTTTCCAAAACACACCATGCTAAGTATGTAACCTTTTGTTATGATAATGAGAAAGAGGTGATGAGAATGAAAGCAATTATTATAGGTATCCTATCAGCATTGTTCTTTTCTGTAACGTTTATTTTAAATCGCTCTATGGAGCTTGACGGAGGAAGCTGGGCATGGAGCGCTTCTTTACGGTTCATATTTATGCTGCCACTCTTACTTATTATAGTAGGCTATCAACGTAATGTGAAACCCGTTATAAAACATATTATTAAAAATCCACTTCCATGGTTTCTCTGGAGTACTGTGGGTTTTGGGCTCTTTTACGCTCCACTAACCTTTGCCACCATTTATGGACCAGGTTGGCTTGTTGCTGCTACGTTCCAACTAACGATTATTGCCGGCTCTCTTCTCGTGCCAATACTTAATAAAAATATGAAACAAAAAATTCCAATGCAGTCTGTTCTTATTTCTTTCATTATACTTAGTGGTGTATTTGTCATGCAATTAGAACATGCAACAGTTGTACCAATGTCCAGTGTGCTTTTATGTGTACTCCCTCTTATCCTATCAGCATTTGCCTATCCATTAGGAAACCGGAAAATGATGGAGCATGTGAATGGACAGCTCAACACCTTTCAGCGAATTCTAGGGATGACGATCATGTCCATGCCATTTTGGGTCCTTATAGCTATGTATGGCTTCGCGACACATGGCGCCCCTGAAATGACACAAATAACGCAAACATTCATTGTTGCCGTCTTTTCGGGAGTAATTGCCACGGTACTGTTTTTCTATGCCACCGAGCTTGTAAGAAATGACAATGAAAAACTGGCAGGTGTTGAGGCTACACAATCAGGAGAAGTAGTCTTTGCATTATTTGGCGAAATGCTATTACTGAACGCTGTATTACCAAGTATGCTATCATTCGTAGGGATCTTCCTTGTGATCATCGGCATGTTGCTACATAGCCTCGTAACGGTAATCGGAAATCGGAGAAAACATCAAATACTAGAGAAGGCCCAATGAATACTCCCGCCACTTAGCAAGCTTGAAGCGGGGGTACTCTGGACGGATTTGATAGAGTGAAGTTTTATTTGGCTAAAGGACCTACTGCCAGTTAAGAAGAAAAAAAGCATAAAGGGAACTCCACGAGGGAGTGACCCTTTATGCTTTTTCTGATTGCTGTTGCTTTACTAATTCTCTATCTTCAGAAGGTGTGGTTCCTTTGATAAAGAAAGCCATCACTAACGCAATAATAGAAATAGCAGTCGTGACATAGAATGCAATATTGACTCCCTGCACCATCTCACTTGCTGTTGAAGCATCAACTGTTGATGCTGTCATAACCGTAATTAAGATTGCCGTCCCAATCGATGCTGCTACCTGCCGCATCGTGTTCGTCATTGCAGAACCGTGGGGAATTAATCGATCTGGTAAACGATTAAGCCCAGCCGTAGTAGCTGGCATCATAATCATGGATACACCTAGCATTCTGATGGCAAAAACAGTAGTTATATAAGTCAACGTTGTTTCCGGTGTTAACATTGTGTACAGGAAGGAGGTAACCGTTAATAAAGTAAGACCAATAATAACCAAGTACCTTGCACCAAACTTATCGAAGATTCTCCCATTAATTGGTGACATGAATCCCATAATCAACGCCCCAGGTAAAATCATCATTCCTGACTCTAAAGCTGAAAAACCTGCCATATTCTGCATGTAGATCGGTAAAATAGTTTCCGCGCCAATCAACCCGATGAACGCAATCATACCAATAATCGTCGTTATGGTAAAGATTTTATCCTGGAAGACACGGAACTCCAAAATTGGTTGTGCCAACTTGAATTGTCTAAGAATAAAGGTAGTTAACGATATTGCCCCTATGGTGATGGCAGATATAACATATATGTTAGACCATCCATAGTCACCAGCACTACTGAACCCGTATAGCAAACCACCGAAACCTAATGTCGAAAGAATTATTGAGCTTATATCAACTTTTGGATAGGTACGTTTTGTAATATTTCGCATAACAAAATATGCAATAATGACATCAATAATAGCAAGTGGCAAAATAATATAAAATAAGGCTCTCCATGGATAATGTTCCACAAGCCAACCAGAAGCAACAGGGCCAAGTGCTGGCGCGAACGCAATGACAAGCCCAACGGTACCCATTGCTGAACCTCTTTTTTCAACCGGGAAAATTAATAAAAAGATCGTCATCATTAATGGCATCATAATTCCAGCTCCAGCAGCCTGAATTACTCTTCCCACCATCAATATGGCAAAATTGGGTGAAACAGCACATATTAATGTTCCTACCACAAAGGTAATCATCGCAGTAAGAAATAACTTTCTCGTGGTAAATGTTTCAATTAAAAATGCAGTAATAGGGATCATAATTCCGTTAACTAGCATAAATATAGTCGTTACCCATTGTGCTGTATTCTCGGTAAGGTTTAAATCTTCCATTATATGTGGAATTACAGTTGCTAACAAAGTCTGGTTTAATATAGCCAAAAATGCGCCACCTATTAAAACAGCGACAATTGGGAGCTTATTAATTTTCTGTACATCTTTTATTTCTTCCGTTCTCAATCTCTCATCTCCTAATACGCTCCCTAGAATTTACACACAGCGTATTAGTGAATTATATGGAAGTTAGGCTGGATAGTCAATTTATAAAATCAAAGATTAAAGTTAGCGATAGTTAACGATTCGGTAATCTCTTTCCTATAGGTAAGAAGTTTCGTTAGATGGTAACCTATCATATCAGCTGACAGATACCTCATCATCTCTTCTTAAATAAACCAACCAAGATACTCCCAAAAGGACAAGTAAGGCGCCTGACACATAATAGATAAAGGCAATACCATATAGATCAATTACTGTAAATGCTAATAATGGTCCCATAGCCGCCCCGACATCAACCACTATTGTATGTGCTGTCATTACCTTAACCTTATTAGTTTGGGCTGCCGCACTTGTTGCTAGTGTGTCTGTTGTTGTCACAAAAATGGTAGAAAGAATTTGAAAGATGACTAGACTAATAACCAGAAACTCGATTGTTTGTACATTGACTAGAACATAAAAAATTATTCCTCCAATAAATAGTGGAATGAATAGAATACTTGCTGGTGACTTACGTTTGTCTAAAATCCTTCCAATTACTGGAGCAATAAAAGGGTCCCAGCCCCAGCGTATCGCTTGAATAATACCTGCTAGAGTCGCTGCACCGATTGTGAACTGCGCAAATCCCCATTCGTTATCGTACATTCCTTCAATTAATGTGCTCAATGTGGAGGAAAACAGGCCAAACACAATAAATCCCATGACTGTTCCTGTTAGAAGGACAATTCCAACATGCCCAGTAAGCCATTTTTCTCGTTGCTTATGGTCCAGTTCGTTTAATTTCTTTTTCTTTTTCGAGAGAGGGACAAAGTAAAAGACAGCCGGCAGAGCTGCTAAGCCCGCAATGGCAAATAGCATCGTTACAAATGAAACAGATGTTTGATCAACCAATATACCACCTGCAAGCATTCCAACTAAACCGCCTAAACCCCAAAGTCCATTATAAAGACCGACAAAATTCCCTCTATTACGGTCTGTCGTTACGTCAATGACTGTCAAAAATCCACCCAGCCGGAGTAACGACCAAGCAATCCCCCACAGAATACGCATCAATAGTAATAGCCAAAATGTTTTAAAGAAGCCATATCCAGCTGTTGTAACGATTGCAATGATCAAAGCTATTAAGACACCCGTCCGAAGCTGAAATCGCTGATAAAACATGCCGACCAGTGGATTAATTGGTAATCGAATAAACCTATTAATAGAGAGTAAAAGACCAATTTGCCATATTGAGGTTAACCCAAAGTCTTGCCAATAAACGGGCAACACAATAAACAACATGGAATCTCCTAATAATGCCACCGCTGTAATGAGGGCCACTGCTACTACCTTCTTTTTCGCCATGTTCATCCTGTAGCCCTTCCTAACCATTCTAGAATGTGTTGCTTTGCTTGGAATAAAGCAATCTGCCGATGGTCAAATGGTGTGGTGTTTTGAGATACATGCTCTGATAAGGTTTTTTCATTGCTTAATAAGAAGATATCTCCATATCCTTTTAAACTAGATCGTACGCTCTCCCTAATCCAGCCCTTCATTGAACCTTGGCTATACAGCACTTCTCCATCTGGAAATGCCACCGCTACCACACTTTCAAACGCTGCTGTTCGATTGCTAAGTGAAACCCCAGCTAATTTTTGTATCAGTATGCGGGCGCGATCTGCATCATTCCCTGGAGCAAAACGAGCTGTTTTAACTCCTGGAAACCCTTCTAGGCTGTCTACGATTAAACCTGAATCCTCCCCAACTATAATGTCATTTGGGAAATTGCTTTTTATTGCTTCAGTTTTCAATTGTGCATTTCCCGTAAATGTAGGTGCTGTTTCCTCCACATCTCCCACGTTGTTTGGTAATGCAATTATTTTTAAAGGAATGGATTTAAAAGCTTTCTGAATTTGTTCTAATTTTGCTTCATTCCATGTTGCGACAACAATTTTCATTCCTATCAACCTCCTCCTCTCATTGTATCTTCTGAAAAGAGGAAAAAAAGTGTATACTTAATCTAACTATTTTCCCCTTTTATCGGAGGTACCTTAAATTGAAACTATTAGGACACTATGAAGTGCTGAGTCGTAGTCTAGATAACATCGACGAGGAAGTATTTATAACCGTTGAAGAAATAGCCCGAATTCTATCATGCTCTTATCGAAATGCAAAGATCATCATTAAACATTTACAAGAGAAGAATTGGATTGAATGGAAACCTGGTAAAGGAAGAGGCAATTACTCCACATTAAAGCTTTTACAAAATATTGATATACTTGTAATGGAACAGGTAAAAGCAAGCATGACGCCCCACTCCATTGACGAATCATTGAAATTACTAAATAAATTTCAGGTAAAGCACTCACTGCAACGTGAATTTATTGATTGGGTTTTTCATTCCTATCTTAGCGAGCAGCGAGATCTGGCATCTGATCGTTTTTCCAGACTTCATTTTCCCTCGTATCGCTCTCTACCAATATTAGATCCAGCATTCGTATGTCGACGTTCAGAAAACCATATTATGCGTCATATATTTAGCCAGCTTGTCCAATTTAACGAGAACACCAACAGCTTCCTCCCTCATTTAGCTCATTTTTGGGAGCATAACCAAGATCACACGAAATGGGTTTTTTACTTACAAAAAGGGGTTCGATTTCATCATGGAAAAGAGATGACAGCAGAAGATGTTTGCTATAGCTTCAGGCGACATAAAAAAACTTCAGCCTACAGCTGGATGGTGGAAGATTTAGAAAAGATAACAGTCCATCAATCCTACAAGGTTGAATTTCTGTTTCAAAAACCATGTCCTTACTTCTTACATCTGGCAGCATCACTAGGTGGAAGTATTCTCCCAAAAGACACCTCTAGTAGTTCAGCTACTCCTATTGGGACAGGACCTTATAGGATAAGCAATAATACCGAGGAAACATTAACTCTAACTGTTTTTCATGACTATTTTCTGAGACGTCCTTTTTTAGAAGAGATTTGTATTTATTTCTTTCCACAGCTTTACGATAATACGGATGCTATAGATAGCCTTTCCAATAACTTTGAGATGAATTTCTATCATTACCCCTACCTCGGAAGACAGATACATCATTTCGATAAATACACTGTATTGGACAAGGGGAGTAAACTCCTTACTTTAAATAGAAAAAAGGGAATTTTAGCTAAGGACTTCCAACTTAGAAAGGCAATTTTCCATTTTATTTCACCTGACAGGATGATAAAAGAATTAGGTGGTACACGATATAAAAAAGCGTCTCATCTACTAGAAAAATACGAACTAGAAGAACCTTGTCATTTTACGGAAACTGGTAGAGAATCTCTTGCTAAAAGTAATTACAATGGAGAAATCCTTTTATTAGGAAGTTATAATGGAGCGGGAAATGAAGCAGATGCGAAATGGATAAGGAAGGAATTATTAAAAGAAGGAATTCATGTAGCCATTAGATTTTATACATATGATCAATTTCAATCCCTCTCACTGGAGGAAGTAGATCTTTTATTAGGTGAACAGCTAAGCTATGAGAGTGATTTGTATACATACCTTTCTGCCTTCAAAGGAGGTCATAACCTTTTACCATACCATCTACCTCCCACCGTAAAGGAGATACAAACTGTAAATGATAGTGAAGGAGATGTCCTTTCCGATTTAAGAGGTATGGAGAATAATTTAATGAAAGAAAATCAGCATATTCCCCTGTACCGAATTATTCAGTCTGCATTTTTCCCTAGCTACGTGAAAGGTGTTCACTTTAATTCCTTAGGATGGATCGATTTCACCAAAATATGGTATAAAGATACGTAAAGTGTATAAGCGAAGGTGCACACATTATATTTTTTAAAAGAAAAAGGTAGGCAGTACGTTAATCGTACAAGCCTACCTTCTTTTATTTTTATGCACTTTCTTCTACTAAACTGCTTGTAGACTCAATGGTCGTTTTTCTTTTAGGAATCATATTAAACACAATGTTTAGTACAATCGCTGTAACACTCCCGGCTACAATACCATTACTTGTTAAAATCTGTACACTGTTTGGAAGCTGTGCAAATAATTCAGGTACGACTGTCACTCCGAGTCCCATCCCAACAGAACATGCAATAATCATCGAATTCTCTGGAGAACTAGTTAGAACACTACCTAGCATTTTGATTCCTTGAGCGATCACCATACCAAACATCGCAATCATAGCTCCTCCCAGAACAGATGTAGGAATAACAGTAGTTAAAGCAGCAATTTTTGGCACTAGTCCGAGTGTTACTAGCATAATACCCGCTGCCATAATAACTCGGATTGATTTTACACCAGTCATCTGGATTAAACCTACATTTTGGGAGAATGCTGTGTAAGGAAATGCGTTAAAGAAACCGCCAAGTAGTATTGCAAGACCTTCTGCACGATACCCCTTTGTTAAATCTTTTTCCTTTAACTTTCGTTCCGTTATATCACCAAGCGCAAAATAGACGCCAGTTGACTCGACTAAGGAAACGATCGCTACTAATACCATTGTCAAAATTGCTGACCATTCAAAGGTTGGAGTACCAAAGTAGAATGGTTGCACGATATGGAAGTAGGATGCTTCCGTTACAGCATCGAAGCTGACTTTACCCATAAAAGAAGCAACGACAGTTCCAATGACTAATCCTATAAGTATAGAGATAGAACGTAAAAATCCACTAGAGAATCGATACATCAGAATGATAAAAATTAATGTTCCAAAAGCCAAAGATATGTTAGTAAGGGAGCCAAAATCACTTGCTCCTTCTCCTCCGCCCATATTATTAATTGCTACAGGTATAAGTGTAATCCCGATAATTGTCACTACAGTACCTGTTACAACAGGTGGGAAGAAACGCACCATTTTTCCGAAGAACCCACTAATAAGAATAACGACAAGTCCAGATACAAGGATTGCTCCATAAATGGCTGAAATTCCAAATTCCCCACCGATAGCGATCATTGGGCCAACTGCTGTAAATGTACAACCGAGAACAACAGGTAAGCCAATACCGAAAAAGCGATTATTAACAAGTTGCAGAATGGTTGCTACCCCACACATAAATATATCAATTGCCACAAGATATGTTAATTGCTCTGAGGTTAAGCCTAGCGCATCCCCTACGATAAGTGGTACTAAAATTGCTCCTGCATACATCGCTAAGACATGCTGTATTCCAAGTGCTGCTGTTTTCATTTTTTTGCCTCCTCTTTACGAAATGTAACTTTCCCATCTGCTAGCGAATCTATAATTGCGAGTGATTCCACTCGAATATTTTTATCACGTACCATTTTCCCACCGTCTTGAAATCCTTTTTCAATTACGATGCCAACACCAGCAAGCGCTGCGCCTGACTGCTCAATAATGTCCATTAAGCCAAGAACCGCTTGTCCATTTGCTAAAAAGTCATCAATAACCAGGACAACATCATCCCGCTTTATATAATCACTTGAAATGGAGATTTCATTTGTTTCTTTTTTTGTAAAAGAATGCACCTCTGCTGAATATAAATTATTAAGTAAGGTTAGGGATTTGCGCTTTCTCGCGAATACTACTGGAACACCCATAGTAAGCCCAGCCATCACAGAAGGAGCAATTCCGGAAGATTCCAATGTCAATATTTTGGTAACACCTGCGTCTGCAAAACGTGCTGCAAACTCCTCTCCCATTTCCTTCATTAGTTTTGGATCAATTTGGTGGTTTAGAAAGGAATCTACTTTTAGAACCGTTTCTGATAAAACCTTACCTTCATTTAAAATTGTGCTTTCTAGACTCTTCAAGGTGCCTCTTCCTCTCTTTGAATAATAAAAAAGCTTGAAGGATGCGACTAACTCACACTATGAGTTGCGCATCCTTCAAGCTTTATCATTTGAAAGAAAACGAAAAAATTATACCACATTATAGGCATAATCCTTTCATTTATTACACTCATAGTCGGTTCATTTACGGTAAACCGGTAGAAACTTGTGGGCCATATTCCCACTATTATATGAATAATATTAAATTAGAATGGTATTAGTATAGCATGTCAAAGTAGAGTTGCAACCCTATCTAGAAATAAAAAAAACTTTCAAAACATTTCGTTTTCGAATGATTAGCTAATCCAACCATTCAAGAAATTCTATACGATTCCCATATGGATCCTCAACATAAAACCTGATTGCTCCAGGTAATTTGTCATCAACTTTAAAGCTAATTCCATACATTATAAGATGTTGTTTTAGCGCATCCAGATTTAAAATATGTATAGCAGGATGTGCTTTTTTCGCAGGTATAAAAGCCTTCTCTGTTCCGATATGGATATGTACGTTACCAGCCTGAAACCAGACACCACCGTTTGGTTTCAAGGCCACTGGCTTTTCAACCTCTTCAAAACCTAGAATCCCCACGTAAAAATCTCTTGCCTGCTGTTCCGAACCAATTGGTGCCGCTAACTGGATATGATCAATTTCTTTAAAATGATACGTCATTTCTATCCCCCCTTAACACTAGTTTAATGCCTTAGAAACAGGAAGGATAATACCTAATTATTATCAATCAAGAAAAGATACACTTATCACATCAACACGTAAAAGGATCGGTCCCATAAGGAACCGATCCTGGTTAATTGTATAAGTTACAGGCCACAATTGCCGTATTGAGTATAAAAAGTTTTAAACCACCACTTCACCAAGTGGGTGTTTGCAGAAACCATTCTGTCTTCCGCTACACTATGGCGGCACGACATTATTGTTTCGATGTAAAACTCCCTATTATTTCATTAGAGGTTAAAACTTAATTAAATACGAACATCGTAGCTTGTATAAATATAGTATACCTTTCAAGCTTATTTATCAATGGTAAAATAATCCTATTTCACGCCAAGACTAACAAAAAAGTATATGTGTAGTCCTACGACTTAGCTAACACTTTGGAATTTTTTATTAAAAAAGCAGTTCATATACCTCTGTCAATTCTTTTACACGTTGATCATATTGAACGTTTTTAGCATAGTCCAATTCATTTTCCAGCACATCATGAAGATATGTCATTTCTTCGGCATCCAGGTCTTTTACAAATTCTCCTTCACCTGCATAAGACTTTGATTGTAGTTTGTTTATAATGTGCTGACACATCTCATTTTCCTGGTAATTTGACAGTGATTCTCTGAGGTAATCCAATGTATGGTCGATCATGCTCACCTCTTATATTTTTGAATTTTTCTTTTTGGCACGCTGCTCTAGCTGAGACTTTGGCTGGTGATCAACAGTGTCCTCTGTTTGCCCTTGTGGGTTAACACTTGTTGTAACACGCCGTTTACTCCAGCTGTCCTTTTTCTCACTCATCTCAACACCTCCTAACGATAGTTTTTTCAAATTCCAGCTATCTATTCTTTGTTATGTTGATTTCTCATGGTTGCTTATTATAAAACAAACGAGAAAAAAGGAGTACCGTCAAAGGACGATGCTCCTGAATTTGTTACATTTTTCCGTATCGATCTCTTAATGCTCTTTTTAATACTTTTCCACTTGGGTTCTTTGGTAGGACATCAGTAAACTCCACTTGCTTCGGTACTTTAAAAGTAGACAAGCGCTCCTTGCAAAATGCCATGACCTCTATTTCAGAAAGGTCAGCATCTTTTTTCGGTACAATTATAGCTGTCACAGCCTCTATCCAATAAGGATCGGGAATGCTTATTACCGCAACCTCGGAAACGCCTTCTAACTGATAAATAGTCTCCTCAACCTCCCTGCTGGAGACATTTACTCCACCCGTATTAATCATATCCTTTTTACGGTCAATGATTGTAATATATCCTTCCTCATCCATAGTGCCAAGATCTCCACTATGAAACCAGCCATCCTGAAATGCTTCAGCTGTCTTATCCGGATCATGTAAATAACCTATCATGGCATGTGGGGTGCGATGGGCAATTTCTCCTATCTCTCCTCTGGCTACTTCTACCCCGTTCTCATTCACAATCTTTGTCTGCACATTTAAGGTTGGCTTCCCTGCTGATCCAAGCTTTCGAAGCTGGTCCTCTGGTTGAAGTGCGGTTGCAAGAGGTGCCACCTCTGTCTGCCCGTAAAAGTTCCAAAACCTTGCATTAGGCAGCCTTTCTGCAAGTTCTTTTAAAATTTCTTTTGGCATAATCGCGGCACCATAGTAACATTTCTCCAATGTTGATAAATCATAGTTATCAAATTCCGGATGTCTAAGTAGCGCAATCCATATGGTCGGTGGACAAAATAACTGTGTTGCTCCCTCTTTTTCAATTGTTTGTAGGAGGCTTTCTGGATCTGCACCACTTAAAATAATCCCACTGGATCCAATATATATACTTGGTCCAAGGAAAACATGTAGCTGGGCACTGTGATAGAGTGGCAATGCATGAATCGCAACATCTTTTTCTTCCATTTTACCATCAAAAATACTACTTACATATTCACTAATAATGCTTTTATGTGTGAGCATTACCCCTTTTGGACGTGATTCTGTGCCGCTCGTATAAAGCACATGGGCAAGATCATCTTCCTCAAGATCAACTTCAATTTGATCTGTTGACTCTCCATCTCTCGCTTTAGCAAGAGGGATCCAGTCAGAGAGTGAAACGTTCTCACTTTCTTGTATGTCCATTAGGTATCTAAATCGGATATTCAATTCTTCAGACGCCTCATCAAGCAATGTCGCATATTCCTCTGAAGCAATTAGTCCCGCTACTTCTGCATGATGTAAAATGTAAGAAACATCATCTCTAGACAGCATGTAATTAATCGGAATCATGACCGCGCCTACTCTTGCCAATGCGAAAATTGCTATTACAAAATCCTGACTGTTTTTTGACATCACAATTATTCGTTCACCTTTTTTAACCCCTGCTTTTATAAAAGCATTTGCCGTCTGATTTACCAAATTATCAAGTTCCGTGTAGGTTATCCAATCTTTTTTGTAAGCGATTGCATTTTTACTCGGCATGCGCTCTTTCGTCCGTTCTAGTAGGTCCCCTAACGTATTCCTTCTTGCCCTCTTTAATTGTGACCCAATCTGATCCTTCCCCTTTGTTTCCATTCTCATACCTCCATTTCACCTGCTTCATTACAGAAAATTCTTTCTATTATTTTAATTTAAATAAATAGAGAAAGCAAGTTTATAAATGACTACAAAAACAAGAAAAAAACTCCCTATTCCAATTGGGATAGAGAGTAAGGAAAGTATATCTTATTAGTTAACTCTTTGCATATTTTCTAATTAAAAGAAAGGAAATAATATATAGGAACATCATGAAAATGCTGACTAATAACCCAGCATTATCTATTGAGAAGAAAGAATATTTATTATTTATTGATATATACATGAAAATGAATATATTTATAGGGCTAACAACTATGGCGATGAGCAATATTTGTTTAACTAAGTCTGAGAATTTCAAGCTGACACTCCCCCTTGTCTGGAAAACGAATGCTTTTTAAAAGTAGATTCTTCTTTTACGCTGCGTTCGTTTTGCTTTAGGTGGGTAATAACCACGTTCATAAATTCTGCCTTTGCTCATTTTACAACTATCTAAAAAAGCATCTACCGTATCTGTACTATATTCTTTTAATGCTTCCATAAATATCTTTGCTGCTACACGAGCATCTTCTAAGGCATGATGGTGTTCAAATTTAATAGAATGATGTGCAGCAACGGTGTTCAGCTTATGATTCATTAAATCTGGCCAAACCTTCCTGGAGATATTTGCCGTACATAAATAATCCATTTCTGGATATGGCAGCTGAAAATAATCAAGGGTTTGTCTAATCACACTCATATCAAAGCTTGCGTTGTGTGCGAGAACAATATTGTTGGATAAATATTGATTTAATACAGGCCAGATCTCAGCGAATGTTGGCGCGTCTTCTACGTCTTTTTCAGTAATCCCATGAACGCGCACATTAAATGAACTAAAGGACATGATTGGATTTATCAGACTATAATACTCTTCTAAAATCTCCCTTTCATTTGCTACCACAATTCCTACTGCACATGGACTGTGCCGCTTTTCATTAGCGGTTTCAAAGTCGATGGATACGAATTTCATTCAATTCCCCCTTACTTCTCCTCTTCCTGGGCATGGACGATATCCCAAGGTGTGATAATACCAATTAATTTTTCTTCCGAAGCACCACTTTTTGTAATTAGTAATGCTTCCAGTCGACTTCCTTCTCCGATGTTACCTCTGAAATATTCCAAAGCATCATTTTGCGTTGTATCCTGACTAATAAATTGATAGTTATCAATCGTTTGAAATGTTAATACCTCTTGAAGCTTCGTTTCCTTCATAACGGAATGACTAGCATTCAGATTTTCAGCAAGCCATCTTGTAATACCTTTTTGCGTTAGAAGTCCCTTAAATACACTTTCCTTATAAATAGGAAACTTGGAAATCCCTTTTTCGCGTATGACAGCCAACAGTTTATCAAGTGGATCGTTCTCCTTAAATGTATATACGGCACGTGAAAAAGCTGGCATCACTTTTAGCGGCTCAGAAAATGCCTTTTCAATCAACTCAATTCTTTCAACGACAGAGTCATGAGGCTCTGCAATTGCATGTGTCATGTCGACCTTGTTATGAACAATTGCATTACGCAATTCTGCATATTCGAGTAGATCCTCGCTATATCTTCTAACAACAGTATTTGAATTGCTAAGAATTCTCACTGATCTAGAAAACCCAATATCCTTCCGATATATCATTAAGGCTTTTATCTCTTTTTCTACCCGATTAAACGTTGCTAAAAATTTCTCTGAATTCTTATACACAACATCGCTCCTATATAAAACGTATATTCCCATTTTAGACCAAAATCTTTAAAGTTAAAAGGAGATGAATTTAAACGAAAAGAAACCACATTTTATTGCGATTCCTTTTCGTTTAAATATAGGATTTAAATAATATTGTTAATTCCTAACTGATAAATAGTGTATTTTCTTCATTCAGGACTCCTTATAACGAACAAAAAAAAGGGCGAATATGGAACCAATAATCAGAATGCAAATGGCTGCACCTAGTGTCAAGAAACTGTTATTAAAAGGGGAAAAGAAATAACCAAAAATCAACATAGGAAGAATAGTTAACGAAACAAAAATGAACCTACCAGAAATTCTTATCTTATGTACTGTCCCGCATTCCTTGCATTTAATAGGTTTATAACTCCACCAGAAAGATTTATAGATTTGCCCCCAATGAAACGATGCATTGCATCTATTGCATTTTTGCAAAAAAACACCTCTATACCTTTTGTAATGCACCCAGTCTTTTAGGCACGATAGCTTGCAGTTCAACTAAATCATCAATAATGAAATCAGCCATTGATAGTTCATCCTCTTGGGTGAAATCAAAATTACATCCGATAGCAACAAAATCATTATCCTTAGCTGCATTAATATCTGAAATTCGATCTCCAACCACTATTCCATTAGCCAAACTGTATTTCTTTTTAATACTTTTAACTAAATCCGATTTATTTAACGAATCAATTCGTTGGATGCTAAAGGTTTCTGTAACCCAATTATCCAAATTATAGTAATTTACAATTGCTTTTAAGTATTCTACCAAACCATTACTTGCTATGTAAATGGAAAAATTATTATCTTTTAAATAACTAAAAACCTTAACTACGTTAGGGTATAAAGCACCCTTTCCTCCTTGGATATTATCCACTAATTTACTAAGAAAATAAGAGTCCGTTTCATCTCTTACCTTCTTGGAATGGTTAGGTAACAAGGTTTCCCAGACTTTCGGTAAAGGCGCACCCATTATTTCTCGGTATTTATCAATAGGAGTATCTGTGTCCCATTTATTTTGTGACCTTAAATATGCAAAAGTCTCATCAAGTGATAATTCTAAAATTCTTTCTGTTTGAAATAGTGTTCCATCCATATCAAAAATTATTGCTTGTGACATCCTTTTTCTCTCCCTGCCCGACAATTTATACTTATCAATGTTATTTCGATATCATTTATCCCTCGTAATTGTTCATCTAACCAAAACGATCACCTAAAAAACTGGTATTTAATTCAATCTCCTTTAAAGACCCGTCTAGATATACATTGTAGGCCTTTGCATTAATTCTTGAACTAACTATTGACTTTAATTCGTTGTCAATATAATGAAGTGCCACACCATCGTCAGCTGCAATACCAGGTTTGGCTTGACCATTGGCTACTTGCTTTTGATAGTAAGGTCTTCTATAAGCTTCCCCATCATAATGAGGGCAATTACTACCTTGCAGAAAACCCAAACATTCTAATGTATCTAGGCCATCTCCATAAGAATCGGTAATCCCTTCTTCAAACCAACAAATGGAACCAGCACTAATACCTGCTAAAACAATTCCATGTTCCCAAGCCTTTTTTAAAATGGTGTCTACTCCCCACTCTTTCCATAAAGCAAGCAAGTTTTTCGTGTTACCACCCCCTACATAAATGATATCTTTCTCTAAAAGAAAGCTCTCTATGTCTCTAGTTTGTGGTTTAAATAATGAGAGGTGTGAAGGTTTACAATTCTGCTTTTCAAAGAAATCGTAAAATCTCGATATGTAGTTATCCGAATCTCCACTAGCGGTTGGGATGAAGCAAATTTCCGGAGTTAACTTTTTTGACTGTTGCATTATATATAAGTCTAACAAAGGATTATCCGGTTCCATTGAAAAACCACCGCCCCCCATGGCTATCGCTTGTCGCATGTACTGCCCCCTTTTTAATTATGTACTATTAGAATGACTTTAGAAAAACAAAGTGATCTTCAGGATTCCACACATGGAGATCATCGGCAACGTAGCCCCGTAGCCATAGGACGCCGTTAATATTTCTAAGATAGAATCCCTTAGGGTATTCATCATCCTCCCGAATAACTTCTGAAGCTATAGTAATAGAACCCGTAGGAGCCTGACCTGGCTGTATATGTTTCCCCTTATAACCTTCAGGTTGATTCAAATAATATAGTCTCAAATAAGGTCCAAGCTCAACTGGACATAATCCCAAACCTAGTTCGCTCACTCTTCCGAAAATCTCCGGCAACGTAGCCCCCTTAGGAAAGCCTAAGTCCATAACAGTTAGTTCAACTGTTTTCACGGTGCACCTTGTATTTGAGGCAGTAAATTTTTCATCCGCTATTAGTATTTCTGCAAACTCATTCATCGAGATAGAATGCTGTTGCAACTTATAGTTAAGTTGGGATTTGGTTAGTCCACCCATCTCTATTGTTCTTGTAATGAATGAACAGTCTGGGAATATCCTCACATACATCACCCCTTATAGAAATGACATGTTGTAATTTCACTTGGGATTTTTAGTTGTCTATTTAGATTGTATCTATTATTGTTAAGGCTATTGTCCTTTTCTAATATATACGATCTACGAAATAGACAGCTAGAAGACCCCTGCTAAGCAGGGATCTTCTATGGTAATACATTCCCAGCTGCTCGATAAATTTCATACCATTCTTCTCTACTCAAAACAAGCTCTGAAGCATCCGCTATGGTAGACAAGCGATCTGTATTCATCGTTCCAACTACTGACTGAATCTTTGCTGGATGGCGAAGAATCCATGCTATTGCGATAGTTGTTTTGGTCACATTATACTTCTCTGCAATGTTTTGCATGACAGTATTGAGCTCAGGAAATTTATCGTTATCTACAAATACTCCTTCAAAGAAGCCATATTGAAAAGGAGACCATGCTTGTATTGTCATATCGTTCACTCTGCTGTAATCAAGTACAGCACCATCTCTGTCAACTCCATTAGGATCCTTTGTATTTACCTGTATTCCTGCATCTACCATCCCAGTATGCATGACACTAAATTGCAGCTGATTTACAATCAAATCCTGTTCCACATATTTCTTCAACAGTTCAATTTGCATTGGACTGTGATTGCTTACTCCAAAATGACGAACTTTTCCGCTTTTCTCCAGTTTCGAAAATGCCTCTGCCACCTCTTCTGGCTCAATTAAGGCATCCGGACGATGAAGTAAAAGTACATCTAGATAGTCAGTTTGAAGACGCTCTAAAATCCCATCCACTGAGGATAGAATGTGGGAGGCTGAAAAATCAAAGAACCCCTTCCGAATACCACATTTTGATTGCAGGATTATTTTTTCACGAACAGATGGGGACATGTCAATTGCTTTTGCAAATATTTCCTCAGACGCACCACCACCATAAATATCTGCATGGTCATAGAAATCTATTCCAAGTTCCATCGCATGATGGAGCACCTGCTTTGCTTTTTCCTCTGTAAGACCACTCATTCTCATACATCCTAACGCAATATTAGAAACCTTCAACGAACTCGTTCCTAGTTGTAGTTTTTTCAATTGTACCCCTCCTCAAATTAGTTCTATTCTAGCATTTCGCTGGAATGGTGGATAGTTAATTGACGAATAATTTTAAATACACTGCCGTTTTAACATTACCATTTGCTTTCTTGGAGTGGAGGCTTATAGCTAGTTAAAGCGGGGTAGAAATAAAAAAAAACGAATTGCTTCTTGTAGCAATTCGTCTTTTTTACTTAAGTATCTTAACTCTCTGAACGAGTCACACCTTTTCTTTTCCAGGTTATCCAGGATACAATAATAGCTATTACAAGGGCAAAGCCAAGATAGCCTGTAAACGGATATAAGGTATTAACAAGCTTGGTAAATCCAACAAAACTTGAGGCAAACGCTAGAATACTTATGATGACAACCATTTTTTTGAATGATGGATTTTCTGGTTTTATAAATCTAGTCGTAAAGGTATAAAGCATACCTACTGCTGTATTAAAAATCATCCCAAGTAGTGCAATTGACATTAGTATTCCCAAAACTGGGGAAAGTTCTGAAGCTAGTAACAGTGTTGGCATGTCTACGGTCAATACGCGATCTATATTGAAAAATAATCCAATATTAATAACGAACAATAAGATACCGAGGCCAACTCCCCCTAGTATTCCACCTCTGGAAATGCTACCTAGTTCCCTTTCAGAGGATCCCATTACAACAAGCATAGAAAAGGCAAGTACAATATTAAAGGAAACATACAATGCAGCACTAACAAACCAGTTAGATGCCGCCGCAGTCTGCGAATCAGAGATCGCACTCATTTGACTAAAACTCAAATCACTACTGGATAGTGAAAATCCGACTATGATAAACATAAGTAGGAATAAATAAGGTGTAATCATACTAATTACAGATATGATTTTTTTAACATTTAAACACAATGTAGCAATCACTAATAGTGTTAAAATAAAATTACCTAAAACAGCTGAAATGCCAAACTGTTGTTCAAAAATGGAACCACTTCCCGCAATCATAATAACCGCAACGCCAAATAAGAAAAAGGTTAAGATAATATCTACAAAAAACCCTATATACTTACCACATATTTTATAAATGACGACTTTATGGGATGTTGTTTGCATATGCTGACCAAGCTGTAAAATGTGCATTCCCAAAAAAGCAAAAAGAATTGTTGCGATGACTGTTCCAGCAAGCCCGTACCAACCGAAAGCAGTGAAAAACTGTAAAACTTCTTGTCCTGAAGCAAAACCAGCGCCTACAATGACTCCGATATATGCTCCAGCAATTTGTAAGGTTTTTTTCATAAGTTGTCCTTCCCTTTCTAAGCTGTACCACCCTATTATATTTCCAAGACGAAGCTAATTTTATCACTCAAATCAAGTTTTAGAAAATTTTACGAAGTTTTATATAAAATTTATACCTTGCACGTTAAAAACCATGAACCTTTCGTTTGGTCCATGGTTTTTATTCTCCATGCAGACAGACAATTAATTTTTATTAAGCACTCTCTAATTAGCTTTAGCTCGCATAAGCTGTTCTAATGTCTTTTGTTGCCTTTTGCCTTTTAAGCTTCATAATGAACCAAACAAATACAGCTAACCAGATTACCCCTCCGATAATCATAGACAGGACGTAATCCATTTGGAATCCTTCAGGGGCATAGAAAATATAGGTGCTAACAACCCCTGTCATAAAGAGGGCCGGGATACTACAGATCCAATGAAATTTATTGTTTTTCAGCAAGTACATAGCACCAGTCCAAAGCATAAACGTAGCCACTACCTGGTTTGACCACCCTACATAGCGCCACAAGAAGCTATAATCAATTGTAGATAGTAAAAAAGCCGGAATAGCAACAGGAATAACAAGCATCATTACCGATTTCTTTCCTGTCATTTCCCTTTTGGTTATTTGATTAATTAATTCTCCAAGCATCATCCTTGAAGAGCGAAGTGCCGTATCTCCTGTTGTGATAGGTAATATGATGACTCCAAGCACGGCCAAAATCCCACCAAATGTTCCAAGTGTCGAAATACTGATTTCATTGACGACTGCAGATGGACCACCTGCATTTAAAGCTTCCTGGAGTCCAGCTGTGCCATTAAAAAATGCCATTCCTGCAGCAGCCCAAACTAGCGCTATAACGCCTTCGCTAATCATGGCCCCGTAAAAAACTTTTCTACCTTCACTCTCTTTCTTCAACGTTCTAGCGAGTATCGGGCTCTGTGTACTATGAAATCCGGAAATCGCTCCGCAAGATATCGTAACCATAAGTAAAGGCCAGATTGGCAGCTCACCAGGGTGCATGTTTTGCAATGTAAGATTCGGTACAGAGTTATCAAAGAAAAAGATACCGATCCCTATGGCAACCGCCATGAATATTAGAATCCCACCAAATACAGGGTAAATTTTCCCGATTATTTTGTTAACTGGCAGTACAGTCGCCAGTAGAAAGTAAGCAAATACTATAACCAAGCATGCCATAAAGCCGAGTGGTGTTAGCTGGGAGATAAGCTGAGCTGGTGCTGCGGTAAAAGCAGCAGCAACAAGAATCATTAGTAAAATGGATAACAGAGTAATAAATGATTTCGCGTATTTTCCTAAGTACTTTCCAACTATATTTGGAAACTGTGCTCCTCCATTACGAAGTGACAGCATACCTGAGAAATAATCATGAACGGCTCCTGCAAATATAGATCCGACCACAATCCAAATAAATGCAACAGGACCGTAAAGCGCTCCGAGAATTGCACCAAAAATAGGACCGGTTCCAGCGATGTTCAAAAGTTGAATGAGTATTGCTTTCCACCAGCTCATTGGCATGTAATCAAGGCCGTCCTGTTTGGTATATGCTGGTGTGCGTTCTTTATCATTAATGCCAAAAATTCGTTCTACCACCTTACTATAAAAGAAATAACCTACTAGCAGTAACAAAATTGATGCTACAAATGTGACCATCACTGAACCTCCTTCAAAAGAATTTTAAAAGTTATTCTATATCCAAATCTTTTAAAATGCAAGGTATTTTTAGAAAATTACTTTAATATTTTAATTATTTGCGTTTATACATCCTATTTAACGAAATGCATTTTTCCTCCAAGTTAGATCCAACAGTAAATTATTTTTTAAATTGGCTAAATTTATTGACAATCCTTTATGTTCTGCTATGCTGAAAAATATTTACGAAAGATCTTTTTAAAAATGGAACCTATTGTTCGGATTTCAGGAAATTGAAGGGAGACAGAAAATGCTAGCAGACCAGCAATTTTTAAGAATACCTGGACCAAGTCCGATTCCACCAAGTGTACACCTTGCAATGGGAAATACAATGATTGGACATCGAGACGTGGAAGCTAAATCACTTATAGAACAACTTCGACCTAGGCTTAAACCGATCTTTGGCACTAAAGAGGAGGTTCTTATTCTTACTGGAAGTGGGACAGCAGCACTTGAAATGGCAGTAGTTAATGCAGTTGAGCCGGGTGATGAAGTATTAATTCTTGTTACTGGGTCCTTCGGAGATCGCTTCGCTAAAATCTGTCAGGCATATGGCATAAATGTTCATCGTTTGGACATGGCATGGGGAGAAGCAATTGATACGAGGATTGTTGAGACATATTTACAACAAAACCCCACATTGAAAGCGGTCTTCGCCACCTATTGTGAAACTTCTACAGGTGTGCTCAATCCAGTAAAAGAGCTTGCAAATGTCGTGCGTCATCATTCTGAAGCATTATTTATTGTGGATGGGGTGTCCTGCGTTGGTGCTGTACCCGTTCAGATGGACAATTGGGGTATCGACATCCTGGTTACTGGGTCACAAAAAGCCTTCATGCTTCCAGCAGGATTAGCTTTTGCAGCTGCTAGTGCACGTGCTTGGAAACGTATTGAAGAAAATAACACACCACGTTTTTATCTAGATATGAAAAAATATCGTGACAATATTAACAACAACACGACTCCTTTCACACCAGCGTTATCTCTCTTGTTTGGACTTAAACAAGTGCTACAGCTTTTAGAAAAAGAGGGATTGGAAAATGTTTTTGCAAGACATAAGCTTATGATGCAAATGACCAGATCAGCTTTTAAAGCTCATCATATCAATCTTCTGACCACAGATGAGTCTGCATCCCCTACCGTAACAGCAGTAAAACCGACAGATTTTCAAGTAGAAGAATTGAGAAAAACATTAAAAAATGAGTTCCATTTAAGCATAGCCGGTGGGCAGCAGCAACTAAAAGGAAAAATTTTTCGTATTGGACATATGGGCTATTGTTCACCTGCAGATGTTTTACAGACGATTAGTATAATCGAAATGGCTCTTATACGAATTGGTAAACCACTCGAGCTTGGAAAAGGCGTAGAAGCTGCGCAAAAAACGTATTTATCATAATCTACCTTGGAGGTGCCGGCATGGCGTTTAAAGTATTAATTTCAGATCCACTCAGTGAAGAAGGACTACAAGTGCTCAAGCAACATGAAGCTATCCAGTATGAACTTGCAACAGATTTAACATCTGATGAGATACTCGAAAAAATTAGAAACGTAGATGCACTGTTGGTAAGAAGCCAAACACAAGTAACCCGCCAGCTGATAGAAGCCTCTGAAAATCTCAAAATTATTGGCCGTGCTGGTGTAGGAGTTGATAACATTGATCTAAATGCTGCAACAGAGCGTGGAATCATCGTTGTAAATGCACCGAATGGCAATACAAACTCAGCAGCAGAGCATACAATGGCAATGCTGATGGCTCTTTCAAGGAAAATTCCTCAAGCTTATTATTCACTTAAACACCAACAATGGGACCGAAAGAAATATGTTGGGGTAGAATTAAAAAACAAAACATTAGGCGTGATAGGCTTGGGAAGAATTGGTGCAGAGGTTGCATATAGGGCAAAGGGCCAGCGAATGAACATCATGGCATATGATCCTTTTCTAACTGCTGAAAAAGCCGAACACTTAGGGATAGGTTATGGCACCGTGCAAGAGGTATTGCAAGAGGCAGATTTTATTACGGTACATACCCCTCTTCTAAAAGAAACAAAGCATTTATTAAACGCGGAAGCATTTGAGCAAATGAAGCCTGGTGTACAAATCATTAATTGCGCACGCGGTGGAATAATTGACGAAGAGGCGCTTTATCAAGCGATTCTAGAGGGTAAGGTGGCTGGAGCTGCGCTAGATGTATTAGAAGAAGAACCTTTTCAGGACAACAAGCTATTAGATCTCCCACAGGTATTTGCAACTCCCCACCTTGGTGCAAGTACTGTAGAAGCACAAGAGAATGTAGCTGTAGATGTTTGCCAGGATGTGATTCGCTTCTTAACAGGTGATATCGTGCAAAATCCAGTTAATCTTCCATCGGTACCAAAAGAAGTGCTAAACAAAATAGAGCCTTATTTCAACCTTGCAGAAAAATTAGGATCCTTTCTTATCCATCTTGCGCAAGAGGTTATCGAAGAAGTTAATATCTATTACTCTGGTGATTTAGCTGGTGTTGAAACAGCCCCTATTACACGAAACACTGTAAAGGGACTTCTGACAAGACACCTTGGTGAGCATGTTAATGACGTAAACGCCTTATACTTGGCAGAGAAGCGCGGCATTCGCATCCACGAGAATAAAACATCGACAACAAAGGGATTTACTAATTTGCTTACCGTCGAGGTAACTACAAAATCAGAAAAACGTAGTGTTGCTGGTACCCTTCTCAACGGTCTTGGTCCACGTATTGTCAAGGTGGATCATTACAGTGTAGATGTAACACCAAAAGGACATATTTTAATTATTCACCACCGGGATATCCCAGGTGTAATTGGAAAGATGGGATCGTTGCTAGCACAATTTGATATTAATATAGCCACCATGCAGGTAGACCGTGCAGATATTGGAGGAGATGCTGTCATGATGATGACAGTGGATAAACATTTAGAAAAGAGAGAACTTGAGGCGCTAAAGGAATTAACAGAAATTCACCAAGCTACAGCAATTGACTTATAAAGTGAAACGTCAATTGGTGGGAGCCCTCCTTCCCTACCAATTGTTAGTTGAACGAATCGGACCTGGCAGTTGACCCTTCTCATTCTTGAAATAGGGAGCCTACTGCCAGTTAAGGCAGGATATGAAAAAAAGGAAGCTCGTCGATTGAGCTTCCTTTTTTTTTAATCCAATTTAGTATTTTTATTAATATCTTCAATCAGCAAGACAAGCTCACCCAAATTGCTTATTTCAAAAGTAGGCTGTACATCAGTCGGCTTCTTTCCATGATGATTAATCCAAATAGACTGAATCCCAGCTCTAGAAGCACCAAGAATGTCTGTTTTCAAATTATCGCCCACCATGATTGCTTCTTCTCTATTTACAGATAATAATTCTAATGCATGTTCGAAAATAGCTTTGTCTGGTTTCCCCTTCCCAAAAGCACCTGACACTACTATATGGTTAAAATACGGATCTAATTCTGGTGTAAGAGTAAGCTTCGTATGTTGCAGGTCAGGAGAACCATTCGTTAATAACAACAAGGTGTAATGAGGATATAATTTGTCCAGCACCTCAAAGGTTTGCTCAAACACAAAAGGATTTTTTCTCCGCGCCTCAGGAAAAGCTTTTGCAAGCATAGACCCAAACGCAGCATCTCCTACCCCAAAAGACAACAAGGCTTTTGTCCAAACACTCCGCTGGTAATCTGGTGCCAATTCTCTAAGTTTAGTAAACTCCTCCCCTTCATCTTGAAACTGAGCCCATAATCCTTCAAATGGATTAATTCCTATCATCTGCGTAAAAGAATACGTGTCAAAGGAAGCATATTTCTGTCTGGCAATCTCCCGAACTTTTTTCTCAAAGTCTTGAGCATTTATACCATACTTCTCTTGTACCAACTTACAGGTTGTTTCAAAAGCCACCTCTACACTTCTCTTATCCCAAAGCAATGTATCATCTAGATCAAACAGAATCGCTTTTAGCACCCAATCACTCCCTTTTTTCATACATAGACTAATTGAATTATACAATAATATCATAAGCCTGAAAAAACTGAAAATTAAGGGTTGCGTTTATTTGAAATATGGCTTATTATTGAAATTAAAATTTTCACCACAAGGGGATAGTGACATGGAAGAATGGACAGTCGAAGTACATCATAACAACGAGAAAAAAAATAAGCCGAATACAGATCAATTAGAGTTTGGTAGAATCTTTACCGACCACATGTTTATCATGGATTATTCAGAACCAGTTGGCTGGCATGATCCACGTATTGTGCCATATGGTCCTTTAACAATTGATCCGTCGGCAATGACCTTTCATTATGGCCAATCTGTGTTTGAAGGTTTAAAAGCCTACTACACGCCAGAAGGAGATATTCAACTTTTTCGTCCTGAGAAAAATTTACAAAGGCTAAACCGTTCTAATGATCGTCTCTGTATCCCTCCGGTAGATGAAGCATTTGTATTAGAAGCTATTAAGCAACTCGTATTCTTAGATAGGGATTGGATCCCAACTTCAGAGGGAACTTCCCTTTATATTCGGCCATTTATCATTTCATCTGAACCGTTTATCGGGGTAGCGCCATCACACCAATATAAGCTTATTGTCATCCTTTCGCCAGTAGGTGCTTATTACAAAGAAGGCATTAACCCTGTCAAAATAGCTGTTGAGAATCAATATGTGCGTGCTGTAAAAGGAGGCACTGGGGAAGCCAAAACCGGTGGTAACTACGCTGCCAGCCTTAAAGCACAAGAGGTTTGTGCACAAAAAGGTTTCACACAGGTATTATGGCTTGACGGTGTGGAGAAAAAATATATTGAAGAAGTAGGTAGCATGAACGTTTTCTTCAAAATTAACGGAGAAGTCATTACCCCTGAGTTGAACGGAAGTATACTTGAAGGTGTAACACGAAATTCTGTCATTCAACTATTAAACTATTGGGACATTCCAGTGATAGAAAAGAAAATTTCTCTAGATGAACTAGATGAAGCCTATCAAAATGGTACACTAGAGGAAGCTTTTGGAACTGGTACAGCAGCAGTTATCTCCCCTATTGGTCAGCTGAGCTGGGATGATAAAGATCTCATTATTAATGAAGGAAATACGGGGAATGTAGCAAAATCCCTTTATGAAACCTTAACTGGTATTCAGTATGGTAAAGTAGAAGATCCATTCGACTGGATTAAAAAAGTGAATGAAACAAGCGCGGTAAAATGATTATGAGGTAAAGGCTGTTACAGAAATTAATGTCTGTAACAGCCTTTTTTTCTTAAGATCACTCTAGGACTCCCCACTTTTAGAAGGCCTAAGACTTAATATCCACAACTTTCCCTGGGTTAAAGAGGTTCTTTGGATCAAGTGTTGCTTTTATTGCTTGCATAACATCAAGCGCCCCACCATGCTCTTTGCGCTGATATTTTTGTTTACCGATTCCGACACCATGCTCCCCTGTGCATGTTCCCCCTCGTTCTAGGGCATATTGAACGATACGCTCATTTACCATATTTGCCTTTTCCATTTCATTTGGATTCTCTGTATCTACCATTAAAAGAATATGATAGTTGCCATCCCCCACATGTCCAACAATTCCACCTAGTAGACCAGATGAATTAACTGCTTCTCTAGCATCTTTGATCGCCCCTGCTAATTCGGAAATAGGCACACATACATCCGTTACCATTTGCCTTTTCCCTGGATTTCCGTGCAAATAAGCGTAGGCTGCATTATGTCTGGCTTCCCACAGTCGGTTTCTGCCCGCAGTGTCAGACTCAAATGTAAACTCACGACAATTACAATCCTCTATAATTTCCTTCGTAAAAACGACGTCCTGTTCTAATCCCGCTTCGTTTCCGTGAAACTCAAAAAATAGGGTCGGTACTTCTTTGTAATCCGTTTCACTAAATACATTGATTTGCCGCATTGACTGTTCATCCACCAATTCAACTCTTGCTACAGGGATTCCTGCTTGGAGAACACTGATCACAGCTTCAACAGCATGATCGATCGTATCAAATGCAGCTCTTCCCGCCATATTATGTTCAGGAATACCATGTACTTTTAAGGTGAGCTCAGTAAAGCAACCTAATGTACCTTCCGAACCTACAAACAACCCATTTAGGTGATATCCTGAAGATGACTTTGCCGCCATACTCCCTGTATGAATAACATTCCCATTAGGAAGCACGACTTCTAAGTCACGTATATTATCACGCATAATTCCATACTTTACAGAAGTAGTCCCACTCGCATTCGTTGCAGCCATACCACCAAGTGTGGCATCTGCACCAGGGTCTACTGGGAAAAACAAACCATATTTACTCAACTCTTTCTCCAATTGAGTCCTTGTCACTCCAGGCTGTATTTTCACAAGGAAATCTTCTGGACGCACTTCGATTATCTTATTCATCAATGTAAAATCAATCATTATTCCACCTTGATGTGGGATCATACTACCTTCCAAGCTAGTTCCTAGCCCATAAGAAACGATAGGAACTTCCCACTCATCTGCCAACTTAACAATTTGACTCACTTCCTCTGTACTCTCTGGAAAAAGGACTACATCCGGCAAATGAGGAGTATGATACGACTCATCCGAACTATGTTGCTGCAAGACTGTTTCGTTTGTTGACACTCTATCAACAGGGAGGATCTTATTAAGCGCTTCCAAAATTTCCATGTCATCACAACTCCTACTGAACTAATAATCATATAATTTCTATTATTTTCAGTTTATCATATTAGGTAAGAAAAGTGCAGAGCACCGTATTATTGGTCGCCGACTAAGTTCGACCCGTCCTGGGTCAACGCCGGCATGACCCGTATCCTCCGGGCCCACGTAGCGAATGGAGGGAATCCAATTACATTGAGGTAACTTTCAAATGAAATGTAATCTATCACTCTTTTATGAGTTTTGGATTCTATGAATTTGATGAGCTATATTTACTCGGGATTATTCCCAATTTTGAAGTTTATTAGTTTGATGAAATGCTTCTCCTTTTTACAATTGATTACCCCGATGAACTTCTTTTTACTCCATATAAAAAAGCCTCCAAGAAGGAGACTTATTGATCTCGATACACGACACGAGTTTTACAGATCATATCATGTAATGCTTTTTTCTCTTCGTTCCAACCTGCCATCATAAAACCAATAAGCAAAGGAAGCGCGGAAATAACATAACTCAAAAATCTACCAATGGACTTTAGCATACTTATTTGCGTCCCATCCACATTTACTACTTTTATTCTACATGCTAATTTTCCTGGTGATCCCATAAATTTGCTTCCCGTAAAGATAATTACAAATATGATAGAGTAGAAAAAGTTTGCCACAGACTCTGACGTTGTATCTACGTCGTTGTTCCAATAATTCCAGAAGGTTTCATCACCAATTAACAGTGCTATAATTGCTGCGAGTAAAAGAATAAGCACACCATCAATTAAATTAGCAAGAAATCTTATCCAAAAACCAGCTGGCTTATTATCCATAAGCTCCCTCCTTTTAAATTTATTTCTCTTAAGTCCTACTATGCGAGTCATTCTGCATTTACAGATACGCTAGGATTTATTAGTTAATGCTTCTTTTAAAGAAGATAGCTCCTCTTCTGACAGCGTGACCCCTTTCCCCATCTTTTCTTTGTCTGGAGCCCAATCCCTAATGTCATACTTCGGATCTCTTCCATTCCAGCTAATGAAATTTAATTCTTTCGTCCATCCCTTTGGAGATTCAGATAAGACGGCAATTGTTTCGATTATTTCAAACTTTAATTCAGCCACTTTTTTTTCACCTCTTTTTTTATAGTGCTCTTCAAAGCGTTATGTATCTTTGGTGGTTGGTATATGTTTTTCCACTTTTTGGATTGCCTAAAACAGAAATTCCGGCAAATATTCCTTTATTCTACCTCCCTCCTCCCCAAGCAATCTACACTTCAAGGCCTGAAAAGAGGTTTCCTGTAGTTCATTCTGGGAAAAGACCTATATAGACAATAGTACAATCGTATCACAAAGTACTTAAGGAAGAAATTATGTCACAAATAACCTTTCAAAGAAAAACAGCCTTTGTAACAGGGGCAGCTTCTGGGATTGGTCTAGCAATCACCAGACAATTGCTTGAAAATGGTTCTACGGTCGTTGGAGCAGATCTAAATGAAGACAGGTTGAAAGAACTAGAAGTAGAACTTGGCTCCTCTTTTAATGGGAAAAAGTTAGATGTGACCAAAGAAGCAGAACACGAAGAAGTAATTTCAAGTATTGTTAAAGAACATGGCAAACTCGACTTCGCATTTAACGTAGCTGGGGCAAATAAGTCTGGTACAATTACTGATCTCTCTTTAGATGACTGGAATTTTACTGTTGACTTAATATTAAATGGTGTGTTCCTAGGCATGAAACACCAAGCTAGACAAATGAAAAAACAAGAACATGGAGGGTCTATTGTAAACGTTTCTTCTCTTAATGCACATGTACCAATGTATACGGGATCAGCTTATGCATCTGCTAAAGCCGGGGTAGAAATGCTTACAAAAAATGGTGCCTTGGAACTTGCACGTGACAATATAAAAGTAAACGCCATCCTACCTGGTTTAGTAAATACCCCATTAGTGGACGACTTCAAAAGTGAAGAGATTTTTGAGTCATTTATGGAACGTATTCCTATGAAACGTGCTGCTGAACCAGAAGAAGTAGCTAAGCCAGCTCTTTTCCTTGTAAGTGAAGGTGCAAGCTATATAAACGGAGCGAGCCTTCTAGTAGACGGAGCATGGGCAGTTAGCGGCTATCCAGATCTTAGTAAATTTTTCTAAAATCACTACCCAATAACTCAACCAATAAAAGAAGCCGAACTAACTTGTACGTTCGGCTTCTTTATGATTAACCTACTCTTCCTTATTTTCTTCCTTGGAGGGCTTCGTCTTCTTTCGCACAACCCACCAGACGATAGCTGCAATTCCAGCCAGCGGAATGAGAATTGGAAGGTTTCCTGCTATGAATACAAATAACCCAGAAAGCATAGCTAAGATGACATTAATGCTCTTTAAAAACTGCTGTTTGGTTTTTTCCCAGGTGTTAAGTTCATCCTCACTCAAGCCTGTGATATTAACATTATTTTCTTCAATGTTAATTTGTACTGTTGCTAAGTCTGTTCTGTTTTGTAAATAATTCATTCTACCAGTAACTTGTTCAATTTCTTCTTGTACTTCTGCTAGATCATTTGAAATTGTCAACAGGTCTTCTGTTTTTTCAGCCTGTTCCATGAAGGACAAAAGGCGTTCTTCCACAACACGCTTGGACTTTAAGCGAGACTCCAAATCAACGTATTCCTCTGTCACATCCTGGCCAGATACATTGCTTTCTAGAATCTTTCCAGAACCTTCCTCTATCAGTTGAATAAATTCATGAAATCGCTCTTGGGGGATTCTCGCTGTTATATTGCCATTAGTAGAACTCTCTTCAGAGTAGTCATAGGTAGAAGATTCCACGATATATCCGCTAAAAGCAGCCACTTGTGATTCAATTTCATTTACTGCTTGTTGGTAATTTTTCACCTCTAGTCTTAAACTACCTGTATATATAATTTTTCTCTCTTCAACTTCAACTTCCTTCTCTTCTACCGCTGAACTCCCTTCATCGCCATTTTCTATTGATTGCTCGCCCCCAGCTTCTGATGATTCAGTATCTTGTCTTTCCGCTTCATCCATGGATTCAAAAGATTCCGTCGCACTGTCTGATTCACCGATGTTCTCTTGTTCATTACTACACGCGGTTGCAAATAAAACTACCCCTAACAAAATCCATATCGCTTTCTTCACTGTCCAACCCCCATTCAAATAAGTAATCTTTTATACTTAGACGGAATGGCGTGTAAAAGGTTACATTTATGTTACAAAAAGATTAAACAAAACAGCCAGGGTATATATAAGACTCATAACAAAAAAGACAATGAGAAACACCGAGAGCGGCTTTGGAAGTCTTTTGTGAAAGTAAATTATAAAGAGACCAATGAACAGATGTATAATTAAAAACCAACCTAAACTCATTTAAAAACCCTTTCCAATATCCTTTCCATCATAAATTTCTATCCTAAGAAAATATCTGTATGTGCAAATTTCCCGTCATGTGTAAGGAATTGCTCCCCTTTTTTAATTGAGAGTGGATACTGAAAAATGGGGCCATCATAGACAAAGGTGTGAAATTCTCCGTTTTCTCCGCAAGGATCTACTTTCGCAGGCAACTTATGTATGAACTCATAATTGAATTCATGTCCGACTAACTCCGATGGCAACACCGAACTGTCGATAGTTGTCACGATAGCTTTAAACCCATCATCAATAAATTGCTCGGCTACATGTGCGGTACTCATTTTCCATAATGGATAATAACCCACCATTTGGTGCTTGTTTAACAAAATTTCTCGGTATGCCTTTATATCTTCGAGTAGCAAATCAGCATAAGCAATTTGGTGAATCCCTTCAAGTTTAAAAGCTTTAAACTGCTCTCCCATTATTTTTTCATACTCCTTATTTGATACACTTTCAGGCATTTCAATTTTATACATTGGGAGGTTTAAAGAAGAAGCCTGTGCGTCAAGTAAATCTTCAGTTATTTCATGTATGGGTAGTCGACCACTTGCTTCAGAAATAGTGGACAATAATCCAACCACCCGATATTCTGCAGATCGTCTTAATTCGTGAAGCGCATAAGCACTGTCTTTTCCCCCGCTCCATGAAACGATAATATCCAGCACATTTATCCTCCTTCCTCAATCATGAAACTTTCGTACCGTTTGGAAGAACTTCATCAGGCCCTAACAGGACTACATCTCCGTCTTCTGGGACCCCACCGATCACCAAAACTTCTGACTTGTAACCAGCAACACGCATCGGCGGAAAATTCACAACCGCTGTTACTTGTCGACCAACTAAAGAGTGTGGTTCATATCGGTTCGTTATTTGCGCCGAAGACTGTTTTATCCCTAGCTCTCCAAAATCAATTTCCAATTTAATTGCAGGCTTACGTGCTTCAGCGAAGTTTTCTGCTTTCACAACTGTTCCGACCCTAATATCCAATTTCATAAAATCATCTATTGTTGCCATTCATCATCTTCCTCCTTCAATATGCTCTCCCATATTTATTTCTAGATAGATTAAAGAAATTCCTACCTATTTGCAATTTCAAAATTCAATACCATAACATATAATTATTACAGAAACATGGTGCCTTATTTCCTGAAAGAATAAAAGCTTACCTCAAAACACCTGTTTTTCGAGTTCTTTGTAAGATTTTCTAACACGATACATGACACCAAATGGAAACTGGCTTAATCTTGGAATAATCATTGATGCAGATAGCAGTTTCTGAACCATGTTACTACGCATTATATAAAGAAATCTAGTCATGGAGGTGTCATACATGCTCATGAAAAACCAGCTTCGTGAAGCTGTTGAAGAAATGAAGCAATACTACATCGAAAAACTAGTCGAAGTTGATGCATTTAAAAATAAGAAAAAAGCCCCCTCAGCACACACACTAAGCGAACTTGAAAAAATGTATAAGCACTACCAGTTATAAAGTGAACTCCATGTAGTAGGGGCTCCCCTGCTAGTTGAACGAATCGGACCTTTACGGGCAGTTGATACCCCACTTAGAATACTTGTGTCCTTTTCATCTTCTGAAAGCGAGGCTTACTATAAATAAGAGCTGGATCAACGTACGAGATGCTACCTCGAGAGGTGGTTTCTCGTACTTTTATGCTTAACAGTAATCTTTATCTCTTATGTTAGTTTTTCTAACATATTAAACCTAATCATGTATAATAGTAAGCAGGGGAGGGAAAACCTTGGTTTCTTATAAAGATAAGAAGGTAGTCACAATTGGCATTGTAAATGAACTAACAGGATTATCTGAGCGTAAAATACGCTATTACGAGGAGCGGGGGCTAATTTTCCCAGATAGAACCAAACGGG
This sequence comes from Oceanobacillus manasiensis, assembly GCF_000724085.1. Taxonomy (GTDB): domain Bacteria; phylum Bacillota; class Bacilli; order Bacillales; family Amphibacillaceae; genus Oceanobacillus_B; species Oceanobacillus_B manasiensis. Next base: position 250,851 of record NZ_CCDL010000003.1, on the reverse strand, counting down.
GAACAAGGAAATATTCCTTCGCTGATATTGAACTCCTTATGAAAATTGCTGATAAGCGAGAGGAAGGCGTACAAACAAGCGAAATTAAAAATGATATGATGCGGGAAAAAAGAAAAAAAGACCTGCGGGAAGAAATGCTTCGCGGTCAGTTAAATGCCCATTTCAATAGGCATAAATGACCTTTCCTCCGCAAGCTTTTTTAACTGAAACTAGAATAAAACGTTTTTTACGTCAAATTCTTTTACTTATCATTCGTCTATTTTATTTACAAGTATTTGCAGCATTTAACTTCCTATCTTAATTTTCTTCCCTTCACCTTCTGGACGGGATCCTTTAAGGAAAAAGGCCAAGATGAGACCAATAATTGCCGTGATCCCTGCAACAATAAACGACATATTCACACCATGTATCATGCCATTTACCCCTTGATCAGGTAATGCAGTCGTCGTCATAACGGTAACGAGCAATGCCGTCCCAACCGCGCCCGATACCTGCCTCATCGTATTATTCATCGCTGTACCATGCGGTATAAGATTTGAAGGCAACTGGTTCAACCCAGCTGTTGTTACGGGCATCATTACCATGGCAACCCCAATCATCCTAAACACATTGACTACAGTTAAATACATAAAGGTTGTTTGTTCATCTAAGTTCGTAAACATAAAGGTAGTAATAACAAGGATGGACAGTCCGATAATCGCAAGCCATCTCGCCCCGAATTTATCAAAGAGTCTACCTGTTATTGGATTCATGATCCCCATTAGTAAAGCACCAGGCATTAGCATGAGGCCAGATTCAAAGGCTGTAAAACCAAGCATATTTTGCATTAGTAACGGTAATATTACTGCACCGCCGATCATGGCCACAAATACAACCATTCCGAGCGCTGTGGTAAGAGTGAATATTTTATATTGGAAAATACGAAATTCCAAAATTGGATGCTCCAGTTTTAATTGTCTTAGTATAAACCATGTTAAGGCTACCACTCCTACAATCATAGATAATACTACTTGAATGCTTCCCCAACCGCTATTCCCTGCAGTACTAAAGCCAAATAATAATCCACCAAAACCTAATGTGGAAAGCATGATGGATAAGACATCTAATTTAGGAAAAGTTTGCTTTGTAATATTTCTAAGAATAAAGTAAGCTACAATAATGTCAATTACCACAATAGGTAGTATCACATAAAACAAGCTTCTCCAAGGAAATTGTTCTACAAGCCAACCAGAAAGTGTTGGACCTATAGCTGGGGCAAACGCAATAATTAACCCAAACATCCCCATAGCAGATCCTCTTTTTTCAATAGGGTAGATTAAGAACAAAATGGTCTGCATTAAAGGCATAATGATTCCAGCGCCTGCTGCTTGGGCAACTCTTCCTGCCATTAAAAAGCCGAAGTTTGGAGCAATAGCACAAATAACTGTACCTAAAGCAAAAACCCCCATTGCTGTTAGAAATAATCCTCTTGTTGTAAAACGTTCAATCAAAAATGCTGTAATAGGAATCATAATACCGTTTACTAGCATGAAGATAGATTGTAACCACTGTGCTGTATTTGCATTTAAATTTAAGTCGGCCATAATGTGCGGAAGGGCTGTAGCAAGTAATGTTTGGTTCAAAATAGCTACAAAAGCCCCGGAAATTAATACGATTAATAAAGGTATCTTATTAAAAGATTCCTCTGAATGGTTTGTTCCTTGGTCTATCGCCATACCTATTCCTTCTTTCTACAATATTTCTCTATAAAAGCTTCTATCCTCTTTCATATTGCTGTAAACATAATTACAGCTTATACAAATGAGAAAAGTAACACGAAACATGGTAACACACACTTTTGAATGGAAAAAATATAATGTTTACAAATGAGAAATTTTGGTTATATATACTTTATATCTGCATATAATGTGTAATCGGCTAAAAATAGTTACGATTTTTTATAAAAATCAACAAAGAATGGAGCGATAAACATGAGAAAACGTTTAGCATTTGTACGAATTGGGGCTTTTTTTGTATTAGTCTCCATTATCGTTACCAACACAATGTAATCATGTAATCACAAAAACTTAGCAAGCTCCTTGTCCCATGACAAGGAGCTTTTGTTGTTAATGGTGAAACATGTCCGACTTATCACCAAATGGGTATAGCTTATTTTCCTTTGCCTCCGCAGCATGCTCATTAATAATTTCCTGGAATAGTTGCTCCGAGTTTTTATCCCCTAGATCTAGACCAAGCTCCTTTGCCGTATCATAAATCTTTGTTTCTCTTATCTTTTCTTTAAGTTCATGCGGGTCTTTCCCCTCTGTTTCAATCCCTAGTTCTGTTGCCTCATTCTTAACCATCTGAAAGAACACAGCTTCTCTTAACTCTTCCGTCTCTTTTCCATCTGAGTTGATTCCAAGCTTCGCTGCTTTTCTTACCAACATTTCTTTATAGACTTCTTTAGCTAACACTTTCGCTTCCTTACCATCTGTTTCTATACTAAATTCTTTTGCCTTTTCCATGACCTTTTGTTGATGTATTTCTTTCTTTAACTCTTCTATTGTTTTTCCTTCTGTACTAATGCCCATTTCATCTGCCATATTATAAACTTTCTTTTTAAAGACTTCTTCCGCCAATGCCTGAAGCTCTTTTCCCTCTGTTTCTATACCAAGCTCTTTAGCTTCCAATAATATTAGAGGCTTGTATTTTTCAAGACTCTCTTTGTTATGGTGATCCTTATTAACCTCCATACTCCATGTGTCATTACCATGAGAAGCAGCCGAAGCAGGAGTTGCTAACCAAGTTAGCGCGATCATCACAGCAGTTGCAACTAGAACGTAAAATTTGTTTTTCATTTTCATTCATCCCTCACCTAATTTAGAAGTTATGTTCGTAACCATATTGTTCCCAGTCAGTCTAAAATAATGAATGTTTAAAAGAGATAGCTTTACGTTCCTTCTTTAGAGTTTTTGTTCATTATTAACAATCTGCATCAGTCTATTAATAACTTCATTAATTAAACCTTATTGCACCAAAGTCTGTATTACCACTAGCTTTTTTCTATTGTTTTTCTCAAAGTGTGGGAGTATAATGAATCATCATTAGAAGGGAGATAAGTAAAATGAGAAAGATTACAAGGGGAATTTCTAAATTTTTTGTAGCCAATTTGACTGTTGCCTTCGCTATGATGCTCTTGCCTGTATTTTTAATCACAGACAACGTGGCAGCATTTGAAGCAATCATGGATTACTTATTTAACAAAGAAAGTTAAAGAGCTAATAATTCCACGTATTTTACAGATAGCTTTTAGTAATTTTAATCGATGTGTAAGCTTTTTTTATTTCTAGGGACTTTAAAATTTTGACTACGTTTAAGTTTTCTAGCCAAAATTTTCCCTAACATGAAATAAAAGCGCAGGACTTCAAAGCAGTTTCTTTGAATAGAAGTCCCGCACTTCTTATTTTTTCTTTTCAGTAAAAGTTCATATGTGGCTTTTCCTGCTTGTAATACTGCATACGATCTTCCAAACTCCCTGTATGAAATTCAAATTTATGACCATCAGGGTCTGTAAAGTAAATGGATTGCTTATCACGTTCGTCTCTTTTCCTACCTGGAAGAATGTTTACTCCGAGATCTTTAAGCCTTCTATATAGCACTTCATATTCTTCATCCTCTATGGTGAAAGCAATATGTGTGTAAGACAGATGAATTTCATTACGAGGAATGTTTTCTTCTACATTTAATGCCAACCATAATCCATCTAAATCGAAATATGCTGTCCTTCTCCCCTTTAACAATAATCTCGCTCCAAAGACCTGTTCATAAAATAAAATTGAACTTTCTAAATTAGATACAGAAAAAAGCAAATGATTTATTTTTCCTAGCTTCATTACGATTTCCCCCTCTTTTTAAGCCACTAATCGATCGCTAATTCTCTTGATAACCTCAGATTAGCCCAATTTAAATAAGGTACCAATTCGTCCCTTTCCTTCTTACCTCCGTAATATCCATCCAGCCAAGCTTCTCTAAATTTCCTTACCAATACATGGTCTAGACCGAGATGTCTTCTCGCTTCCTCTGTGTTTAGTATGGAATAAGTTCTCGCTAGATCATATCTGTAATCTCCAGTTGATGCGTTGACCCAATCAAGTACTGCTGTTATTTTGTTATTCTCTGCAAGAACATTTAATGGATGAAAATCCATATGTAAAAACTTGATTATCTCGTTATTGGAGTAATTTGCTATTTCGTAAAGTTCCTTCTCTTTATCGGTTTGTGGATCAAGCCACTGTGACTTTCTATTATAATACGGCATAACGCTGTGTAGTCTGTGTTGCATTCTCCCGAAGTTATAGCCAAGTCCAGAGGCGTCTTTTGGGCTAGCTAAAAGCTCTTCCAATACTGTCCTTCCCCTCGCCCATTCCATTATCATGACAGCATGCTTATCCACTATTCTAACATCTTGAACAATCGGTACAGGAATGCCTTTATCCATGGCAACGGTAATGAATTTTTCTTCCTGCCTAAACTGTTCCAATCTGTCCTCAGGGAGAATTCGTACGGCGTACGCCTCCCCAGTCAAAGTTCCCACTTTAAAAACAACGCTATCTCTCCCGCCTTTTATTCTTTTATAGTTTGATATCCTACCAAGGTTTAGTTGTAGCAGTAGATTTTCCAAGCTTTCTAACCCCTTTTGTTTTATCTCTTTCATTACTTTTTCTATATTTCTATCCAATTTCCTCCCCGGAAAAAAAGTGACGGCCATAGCTAAATGATTAAATATTATAAAAAACTCGAGTAAATGTGTACATCTGATAATGGAGAAATCCTAAATTTACCTGCTTCGTCATTCCCTCCTGTCTAAACTTCATACTTTCCTAATGCACAAAAAAGGAACTGACTTTTTTGTCAGCTCCTCTTCACTCTTACCTCTTGTTGGACTTGCCTTTTCTTTTATTCATATATTTTCGCACCATAGGGTAAATAATCGGTCCATACTTAACTAACTTACGAAGTAATCGTTTCATGTTCAGCCTCCAGTATTGAGTATTCTTTAAAAATATATTTCCTTTTCTCAACCAAACCTAAACCAACTCCGTTTATAATACCTTTCCCCAGCTCCCATAGAAAAATGAGCACCAAGATACGACAACTATAAACAATATTTTATAACAAGAGTACAAATTCTTCACCTTGATATAAACACTAACATTAAAGTGTTTTCGTACTAAAAATTTTTTACCATTGATTTATTTGGACTGTCGGTATAAAATATATAAATGCTATCAAAAAAAGAAAGAAGGAATCATGATTGGAAACAAACAAACTTCATGAAAAACCACCTTATGGAATGATTGCTATATTGTTTATCGGTGCGTTTGTATCTATACTTAACGAAACATTGCTGAACGTAGCCCTTCCATCCATAATGGAAGAATTTGAAGTCAAAGCAACCGCTGTTCAATGGCTATCTACTGGTTACATGCTAATTAATGGGATCCTTATTCCGGCAAGTGCCTTTTTTATCCAACGTTTTACGAATAAAAGTTTATTTATAACCGCAATGGCCTTGTTTACGGTCGGAACTTTGACTGCAAGCCTAGCCCCAACATTTGGTGTATTGCTGGCTGCCCGAATGATTCAAGCCTCAGGCTCTGCAGTGATGATGCCATTATTAATGAATGTCATGCTAACAGCTTTCCCTGTAGAAAAACGAGGAGCTGCGATGGGAACATTCGGACTTGTTATGATTGTTGCTCCTGCTATAGGTCCAACATTATCCGGTTGGGTCATCGAGCATTATAGCTGGAGAACATTATTTAATATCGTTCTACCTTTTGCTATTTTTACGCTTTTATACAGTATTTTCAAACTGAAAAATATTACCCCACAACGTAAAATTAAACTTGATGTCATGTCTATAATCCTATCAAGTCTAGGTTTTGGTGGATTACTTTATGGTTTCAGTACAGCTGGAGAAAATGGATGGAATGATCCTTTAGTTTATGGCACCATTGTCATTGGAGTAGTTTCCGTGGTTGGGCTAATCATTCGTCAATTAAACATGGATGTTCCAATGCTTGAGTTTCGGATTTTCAAATATCCTATGTTTGCATTATCCTCTGCCATTTCAATAGTGTTGGCAGTTGCAATGTTTTCAGGAATGATTCTAATGCCGATATATGTTCAAACAATTAGAGGTATATCGCCAATGGATTCAGGTTTGCTCATGCTACCAGGTGCTATATTAATGGGAATCATGTCACCAATAACCGGGAGATTGTTTGACAAATATGGCGCGCGCATATTAGCGCTTATAGGTTTAACCATTACCATTGCTACAACGTATTCCTTTAGTAAACTTAGTATGGATACAAGCTATGGAACAATCATGTTAATATATACAATTCGCATGTTTGGTATGTCCATGGTTATGATGCCGATTATGACCAACGGCTTGAACCAATTACCAATGAAAGCAAATCCGCACGGAACTGCAATGAACAACACATTACAACAGGTTTCTGGCGCAATTGGTTCTGCCCTATTAATTACGGTAATGAATAATCGTACGGAAACAAAAGCAACAGAACTTACTGCTTCGGTGGATCCAAGTACTGTAGCCACTCAACAAGCAGCTGCAGAAGTCCAAGCAGATATTTTAAATCAGTCTATGCTTAATGGAATTAATTTCAGTTTCTTGGTGTCAACGTTTATTGCTATTTTAGCACTAGTATTGGCATTCTTTATTAAACGATTTCATACTCCAACCACCAACACTGAAAAAAAGGAACCAAATGAAGAGAAAGATGGTATATTGAACCAGCCTACTGTCGCTACAGAATCCTAAACATATAAAAAATCCCCTGTTCTAGCCGCATGGCAAACAGGGGATTTTTTTAGCCTAATATATATTTCAGTGGCAATGGCAAGAGAATACATAATACTGAAGCACTTACTAATACAGCCGTCATACGGTGGGGCAGCTTTTTTCGCCCCTTCCCTTTATACCAACCAGAGAACTGAAAACTATTACGATACAATACAAAGATAGCAATATAGATTCCTAAACCACCAATCCAGCGATACTCTTCAATACCGCCATAAACCTGGTATATGTGGTTTAATATTACCCAAATGACACCACCAAGAAACAGAAAAATAAAAACGATTCGGATTAATTCTAGTATGACCCGCACCTTTGCTCACTCCTTATTCTGGACAACCTTCTTCTCCTACATTACAGTCCATTAAAGTTGCCTTTAAGATAAAGACATGTTCATAGGACGTAGCCCTTTTTAGATCCTCTTCTGTTTCGATATGAACCGGTGTGCCAATGGTTTCTTGATTACTTTTAACCATTGAACCAATAACGGATTCCTTGTTTATCTCTAAACTTGGCCCAACTAAACTTCCTGCAATACCGGACATATCTTCCATCTTCGGCAAGCCTTCATCCACAGTCGAACTGGCCATTCCATTCTCTGTCATAATCGCGGCAACCCATTTTTCCTGGCCACTAGGTGGTGTGTTCAAAAATACGAGCCTCGCCTCTGACTCTTCTTCTACATCGACGCTAAAAGAGAGATTCACAATGGTGTCCACAAGCTCTCCTTCTTGATAGTAGTCTACCTTTAAACGGACCGCTTTTGCATTTTTATTTAAAATTTCTACATCATAAACAAAGACGTTTTCGCTAACCAAATTTGTTAGATTGCGTTCGTAATCCGTAAGCTCTCCTTCCTCAATAAGCGCATCCTGATTTTCTTGATTTGAGCAAGCTGCAACCAGACTAAGCAAACTTAATAAAATCAATATATTTATTTTTCTTCTTAACAACCCTTACCCTACTTTCCTAAACTACTAAGATATAAAGCTATTTCCCTTATTCTCTTATCAGTTCTCTCTTCAATTTGTTCATAGTCAGCTATACGAGAATAAAATGTTTCTCCCTGTATCAAATGGTCAGAGAGATTAAGTAAACCAACAGCACGGCGATTGTATTTTCTGGCGACTGCAAAGGTCGTGGCTGTCTCCATGTCAACACCAATAAATCCTTTTTTAGACCAATCCTCAACTAGCTCTGTCGTCTCCATTAACATCGCACTTGTGGTATATATATTACCAGTTACATAGCTCTAATTCTTTTCTTCACAATAAGCTATTGCTTCTTTTACTAACTGAGGATCTGCATATACTATATCTTGTTCAGATAAATACCATCGGGAAACCCCGTCCTCCATATAAGCACCTGTTACAATAAAGATGTCTCCATAGGACGATTGCTTTGAAAGGCCTCCAAAATATCCCGTTTGGATCATTATTTCTGTACCGAGCATAGCAAAGCGGTGCGCAATCATGGCCGCCTGAGGACCTCCAAAGACATTGGCGAACCCTATTCTTGTTTGAGCGTATTTCCCCGTAATGGCATTCCATGATGGGATCCATTGCTCTTGCTCCAATAATTTTTTCCATATTTGTAGATTCCATGCATGTTCCCATTCGCCATGCAAGATAAGAGAGGCAGGAATCTGTTTTTCGTTAATATGTAAGGCTTCCATCCAGTCTTCTTTTGTAAATTCTCCATATAGTTTCATAGATTAACCCCTAAACTTAGTCTTAATTATAACTATTCGCTTTTTGTTTTACAATTTCCTTTTTTTAATAAATTTCTTGGTGTATGCTTAATCAAGGTCAATTGATTGTTAGTTTAGGAGGTAATTATATGAATACTGCAGCACAAGTATATTGGAATGAATTTTGGGAAACACAAAACCAACCAAAACCACATACAGTCGAAGTTTGGCAATTCGGAGCTGATTCAGATTATTTAGCACAGCTAGTAATAGATGGGACAAAAACAGCTACATGCTCGGCTTACGTATTTTATGAATTGGAAAAAGAGCCCTTACCGGCAATTGAGGATTATAGCATTATATTAAACTCTAAGGATGAGCCCGTAGCTATCATTAAGACAGTTAAGGTGGATATTATGCCAATGAATGAAGTACCTGAGGAGTTTGCTATTGCGGAAGGTGAAGGAGATAGAACCTATCAGTATTGGAAAGAAGCGCACGTGAAATTCTTTACAGAAGAATTGCAACGGCTTGATCGTGAATTCTCTGAGGATATGCTGTTAGTCTGTGAGCGGTTCGAACTAGTGCATGTTAAGGAATAGTGTGATTTCATCCTTTATTTAATGTTGGTTGCCTGGATGACGTGCAGTTTACTTGGATTTCTATGGTGTTTTGCACTTCATAGCACCGATGACGTGCAGTTTACTTGGATTTCTAGGGCGTTTTGCACTTCATAGCACCGATGACGTGCAATTCACTTGGATTTCTATGGCGTTTTGCACTTCATAACATCGATGACGTGCAATTCACTTATATTTCTATGGCGTTTTGCACTTCATAGCACCGATGACGTGCAGTTTACTTGGATTTCTATGGCGTTTTGCACTTCATAGCACCGATGACGTGCAATTCACTTATATTTCTATAGCGTTTTGCACTTCATAACATCGATGACGTGCAGTTTACTTGGATTTCTATGGCGTTTTGCACTTCATAACACTGATGACGTGCAGTTCACTTATATTTCTATGGCGTTTTGCACTTCATAACATCGATGACGTGCAATTTACTCCGGCCTCTTTTGCTTTTTGACTTTCATCACCTCGATGAATTCTACTACACTCCGATCTCTTCCGCTTCTTGAAGTCACATTACACTTGAGCACCACACCCCCGAAACGAATAAAAACATGCTTAAGGTTACTTACGTAAACCCCAAGCATGTTATCTAATCAACTAATCTATCAACCGAACTCAATTACCGAAACTGATTCCTAGCGAATCTGCAATGAATTTAGGTAAATCTGTATTGTCATGAAATCCTGTGTAATTCTCTGCACCAGGGCCATAAACATATAGCGGTACATCTGCAGCAGTGTGGTTGCTGCTCGTCCACCCAATGTTAGCTCTGTTACTGATCAGACGATTTATCTCCGTTGCAGGGTCTTCCGCTCCTTGGATTTGTTGGATCTCACCAGAACTCCAATCCAAATCGGTGTATGTTTCCAGCACTTCGGCAATATTTGTACGGCCCTCATTCAACTCTGAAGCCATAAGTGAACCAGTTGCCTTTACGTTACTAAGTATTTCTGGTGATGCGTTGGATGGAGACCCATCTACACCAGTTGTCATTCCACCAGTTTCATGGTCACTGCCAACCACAACTAGTGTTTCACCGTCTTCTTCAGCAAATTCCAAAGCTGCTTTTACTGCTGCTTCAAATGCTTCTACTTCGCTTATTGCCCAGCCAGCATCGTTAGCGTGACCAGCCCAATCAATTTGACTTCCTTCTACCATAAGGAAAAAGCCTTCATCATCTTGGGACAAAATTTCAATCGCTACTTCTGTCATTTCTGCCAGACTTGGCTGAGCATCTTTATCACGCGCCAGCTCGTCAGTTAGTGCATCGTCTGCGAATAAACCAAGTAATTTATCACCCTTATTTAATGCTATATCATTTTGACTCTTTAATTGTTTTCGTGTTTCAACTAGTGTATACCCTCTATCTTTCGCGTCTTCTAATACATTTACGTCTTCTTGATTACCGCCCATGGATTTAGGGAGAAAATTGTTTTTCCCACCACCAAGCATAACATCCACTTCGTTTTCGACCATTTGTCTGGCAATTTCCGTTTCATTGTTACGACTTTCCACATGGGAAGCGAAAACCGCTGGTGTGGCATGAGTAATGGTTGATGTTGCAACTAAGCCCGTTGACATACCTTGTTCCTGTGAAGCTTCCAGAATAGTCTCAAGTTCTTCACCTTCAGGGCTGAGACTAATCATTCCATTGTTTGTTTTAACTCCTGTCGCCATCGCTGTACCTGCTGCTGCAGAATCTGTAATATTAGAATTGGCTGAGTGAGTGGTGTACATTCCCTTCATATGCTCGTCCCATACAGCATCTTCGCCCTTAAATAAACGATAATTCTTCGCATAATCTGCATTAAATCCATCGGGAATCATATAAATCACGTTCTCTACGCTATCATTCCCCTTCTTAGCTTCCACCCAATCTGGCTTGCCTTTCCCCGCCCATTCCGGCTTACCTGCTTCTACTGCAGGTACAGATCCCATCGCTGAAAATATAAGTCCCGCACTTAATGCAACGACTCCAACTTTTTTTAACATGCCATCTCTCCTCTCAAATTTAACTCAGTTCAAGCATAACTGGTAAATTTAAAGAGAGAATTAACAGAACGTTAATAAGCCGTGAATTTTTTTAGTAGAAAAGGTTCCGTGGCAATGTGCCTACATATGATTATCATTACATACTAAAAGTCGCGCTTTCCATCATTAAATGGTAAATAAGCGCGCTATAAAACTACTATTTTATATCTTATAACGTGTAGTTTTTCGAGTGATTAAGCATAGTTTTCACAAGACTCTCAAACAGCAAACGCTGTTCAGGTCGCTCCCAGTCCTCTGGTACCTCTGCCATTAGCCACATCACTTCATCCAAAAAAACATGCTCAAGAGCTACCTCCCAAAAGGTCTTTTCATTCTCCGTTAATTGGATATACTCTGAATAACCTTCCAAAAAAAGTTTCCATTGCGTTGTGGTAAAAATCTCAGCAGGAGCGCTATCCAATTCATTATGAAAGAGAAGCAGTACTAATGCTAAATCAAAAATTCTTGGTATCCACGTGGCATTATCTGGATCGATTAGATAAGGAGACGGGGTATAAATTAAGTTATTCGATTTGTAATCGTTTGGGGTAATAACATGAGGTAATGGTGCTGCCTTCAATTCATCCTGCTGACCTACAGCTTTATTAAATATTCTTTCCATCAGTTCAACATCTATGGGAACATTATACTGCTCAACATGCTCACGTATTTGTTCGATACTCTCTCGTACTTCACCTAAATTAAAATCATAGACATCGTATTCACTTAATTGGTACTCATTTTCTTTCGGTGAGAGTTCGTGTATTTTTCCAAGCAGTTTACCAGCCTCATATATTTCTCCGTCTTTACCAGTATATACATCACCCTTAATGAACGGATAAGCTACATAAACATCCTCCTCTATCTGTTGAGGATTATGCGTTGTTATATAAACCGGAGTGACAACATGCACTTTATTTTTCTTTAGAAATTGTAAATAGTCCATTAGCCTTTCTGCTTTATCTAACGGACGCTGGGTTTTCTTAATAATAACGTCGTCTTCCCCTCCTTTGGAAACACGATATACCGGGGAAAAAGCATAGATGCTTTCTGGCTCTTCACTTACATCAAAACCGAACCTCTTTAAAATATCTTTACTATTCATAAGTTCCCTCTCCTACTCTTTGTTCGGTATTCCATTAACCAGCAATCTCGATACTTCCCTTCATGATACTCATGTGCCGGCAGTCGTTTTATCCTTTTAAACCCGCATTTTTCATAGCAGCGTATGGCCCGATAATTTGTGACTTGGGGATCTAGAATAATAACATCTACCTGTTTTTCCTGTTGCAGATAATTAAGCATCGACTGAACAAGCATGGTTCCAATTCCCTTCCCCCAGTAATTAGGCTCCCCTATAAACTGATCCAGGCCGTATGTAACTTCTTCTTCATACCCTGTAAGGTTGCTCGTTCTTTCACAAATTTCATAGAATTGTATGTAACCAATGGCAACATCATCAAATTCTACGATACACTTATATACTTCAGGCTCATTCCCGTAGAAATCCGCTCTAACTTTTTGAAGATCATACGGATTGTCTCTTCCTTCGTAAAATGCTAGCACTTCTGGGTTAGATAACCATTTTTCAAGCGCGATCTCATCTCTTCTCTCAATAGCTCGCACAGAAAGTTTATCTTTTTTATACAATAAACATCACCCTTTAACCTTTACAAGTATTTGAATAATCCAAATCCTGCCGTTTGAATAAAAATCAAACTAAATAAGATAAACGTACCAAGTTCAATCAGTGTTATATATAGTGGTTTTCTATTTTGAGCGTACTTCCATTCCATGAAGGCACGAACCACTTCTTGTAATATAGCAAAACCTAATATCACATATATGGTTTCCTTCAAATTTCCTTGAAGAACATAATAGAAAATAGCAATACTCATTACAATCCTGATGCTCCAGTCACTTTTCTGATGGACTTTGTTAACATAGTTATAGGAAAAAAGTTTTTTATTGATATTAAATAATTTATTTAAGTAATACCTCAGCAAGACTTGTATAACTAGAGCCATGATAACTAACAAAAGAACATATATTAGAAAGGTACCCAAGTCAAAATTTCCTGCCATATTCTCTCTCCTTTCTCCAACACCTGAAAGAATTGTGATAATAGGCTTTTTAGACTCCCACTTTATACACCTCTTCCAATCACTTTTGACTGTATATCACCTTTTTTGCGATCATACAACCCTGAGGTAACTTCCTATCATAATTATCACTATGCTTTATCAATATTATTTAAAAACAACTCAAGAACATTACTATACAACTCAGGCTGCTCTAAATGTACATTGTGACCAGCGAAGGGAATTACGGAAACGTGGATCTTGTCATTCATCGCTGGATATACCTCAACACCTCTTGTTTCCAACTCCCTTTCTTCACCGACTAAAAACAATGTTGGCATTCCTAACTCAGAAAGATCACCTGTCAATTCAAATGGATACCAATCACTCTCTTCCGTTGAAGATAGCAAGGTACGCCAATCGCCATCATGTATATCATCAAAATAGGCGATTGCTTCTTCACTTTTTATTATCTCTGCTACTTGCTTTGTATCCTCAGCTGTTAGCTCTTTCCAATTAGCTGGTTTTCTGGGAATAATGCCAGATATTGCGAGACTCTTTACGTATTCGGGATACTGCTTGGCAAAGGCTAATGCTATAAGCCCACCCATTGAGCACCCGGCAAAATGTGCGGAGGAAATGTTGTCGTGATCCATTGTTTCTTTAAGGTCCTTAACTGAGTCTTGAATAATGTTCGAATAATCATCCGTAACAGACTTCCCGTGGCCTCGTAAATCTGGTTGTATGACCCGGTAATCTTTTTGAAAAAATTCCTTTTGTTGCTGAAAATCCACTCCACCTGTCTGCAAACCTGTATGAAGGAAAAAAAGCGGTTCCCCTGTTCCGTTTATTTCTCTATGTAATAACATGATTAACCCTCCAATTTTTTTACTTTAACCCCGCGCATCAGCGACAAATTTCTCTTTGAAATCAGGGCTCAGTTCACTCCAAATATCAAACTTGTTTCCGCTTGGGTCATAGAAGATAAAGTTTCTCCCTGCATGTCCACGATCTTCAACAGGACCCATTTTTATACCATTTTCATTAAATTGCTGGTGTAAGTTTTCCAATGCAGCCAGCCCATCCACCTCAAATGTCAATGAGAAATGAGTGTATCCATCACTATCCTCAAAATTGGCCGTTGCCTTTTCTGGAGCCTTCACAAGGAAAAAGCTCTGATTTGCAAAATTGATAATGGCTTTTTTCTCGTCCTGATACATCACATCAGCACCAAGATTGCTTTTATACCAATTTGAGGATTCTTCTACATCTTTTACGGGTATGTACGTTGTTCCTACACGCCATATAGTGTTAAGCATTTCATACACCCACCTCTAATGATTTTTCAACAGCTTTAATAGCATGAATGTGTGTCGTATCAAACACAGGTACTGGAGAGTCTTCTGCTTTTATCAAGAGACCAATTTCTGTGCAGCCTAATACTATGCCTTCTGCGCCTTGCACCACCATATCGGCAATAACCGATTTGTAATATTCCCTTGAGCTAGACTCTATCTTTCCATGGCATAATTCATTGAAAATAATCGCATTGACCTCAGCACGCGCTGCTTGCTCAGGCACGATTACCTCTATCCCATTGTCTTCAACTCTTTTTTTGTAAAAATCCTGTTCCATCGTATAAGAGGTACCTAATAAGCCTACTTTTTTAATCTTGGCATTTTGAATGGCCAAGGCAGTGGCATCCGCAATGTGAAGGATAGGTATTTTAACAGAAGCTTCCATTTGTTGAATCACCTTATGCATAGTATTCGTACAAATTAAAATAAAGTCAGCGCCAGCCCGTTCAAGAGAAGATGCACAATCAGCTAAAATCTTGCCTGCTCTTTCCCATTCACCAGTCTTTTGGCAATACTCAATTTCTTCAAAGTCCACACTATGCAGGACGATTTTGGCAGAGTGAAGTCCACCAAGACGTCTATTTATTTCTTCATTTATGATCCTGTAGTATTCAGCTGAAGATTCCCAGCTCATACCACCAATTAAGCCAATTGTTTTCATGATTTACTCTCCTTCATTAGTACGATTTAATATGCTGTAAGTTGAAACTAGCATAATGAGGAACACCCTTATTTATGTATATTGTTCAGGTTCAACCAACCATACACTTCTTCTTGGAGCGTTGTTCCTGCTACTGAAATTGTAAGACTATCAATCTTTTGAGCGCCCATAGCTTTATAAAATTGAACTGCTGGATTATCTTTCAAAACAAGTACCAGCATGGAATTCATTTGAAGTGTCTTTACGTGTTCCACTACCATGTTTAGCAGCTTTCTTCCTATGTTCATCCCCTGGAATTCCTTGAGAATATAAACAGCATACAATTCACCTTGAAAGTCATGGTATCCTTCTGTTTTCTTTACACCACCAGTAGTAAAACCAATTATCTCCTCTTGATCGTTGACTGCTACATATACCTGATCTGTTTTTATATTATATTTCCATAAGCTGGTCATGCTTTCATAACTAAGTTGATTTAAATAGTTGTTCTGGATAATCCCCTCGTATGTGGTTCGCCAAGCATCTACATGTACTTTAGCAATCGCTTGAGCATCACGTTGCTCTGCCAATCTTATTTGCACATTTTCACCCCTGACTAATTTCCCTTTCCCAGTTTCATAAACTTGCCAGGATCTATTCCTTCTCCCTCTATCGCAATAGCTGTCATACCTTTTTCCGTCTTAGTTTCATGCCACTCTCCCGTTTCCCAGAAAACAGCATCCCCCATGCTAACTTTCATTTTCTTTTGGTCACTTCCTCCAGATACAACCCCTTCACCTTGGATGATTAAAAGTAGCTGTTCTACTTGTGCAGCGTGCGCCCCTATGACACCTTCTGCTTCCAAGTGCATACAGAAAATTTGCACATTCTTATTCTCTATTTGAAGGATTCGTGAAAGCCAAAAGTTAGATTCATAGTGTGTTATATGTGTCCCCACTTGTTTATCAAACCGAAATTTTTTCATGCATCTTTTCCTTCCTTTTTATTCTCAAAAGCAAATTCAATAAGGGAAAAAACCACTGCAATGATTATCTCCTGTGGGACTGTGATGGTAATGGTAGTAAAAAGCTCGTCAACTGTAAAAATCGCCAGCCATGTCGATATACAATCAAACAAAATATAGAGGGATCTGCTGTAGCGTCCTATAGAAGCAGAAACCCGATAGAAGATCCCTATGAATATCAATTCGAATATGATGGCCACACCAAAGAACCATAAATTGAAAAAGACTAATGATTTGAGTGAGGGATACGCTATATCTAAAATTGTAAATAGACCAGCAAAGGCAAATAAGTAAATTGCAATGAAAACAGCAGCACAAAACACGACTAGCAATCCTAACAATAAGCCTACAATAACCTTCCCAATGATCCCTAATTCCTCATCCTCGTTATCCTTGTTTTTAGACATGACAAATTCTATCCCCTTTGTAAACCCAATGACTATCCAAAATCGTCATCGCTTAAATTTGTTTTTATCCTATTCCATACCGTTTATGCCAAATAGAATAAAACCAAACAGGAGACTGATTACCGAAACGCCTGCCAAAAACCATGCCACTGCCTGATTGTTTTTGCTTTCCTTCCATGTGGCAACTAAACAGAATATCGCTGAACTTAGCCATATGAAGTCAAAAAGAAAATTCCCCACATTAAATGAAAACTGTTCATATACTTCGGTCAGCGCCAACACCCAATGAAGCATAAGGGTAACGAATGCAACCCATGATAAACGATATGGTCGTTCTTTCCATCTCCCTTTTATAAAAGCTAAAATAATACAAACTGTAATAAAAACCGCTACTAGGCCTGTGGCAACATAGATATATTGTGATAAAGGCAAAAAATCCCTCCCCCTTACTCTAACCATTTACTCTTACACTTACCGAAAATACGTATGATTTCGAAAATTCCAGTCATACTTATGCTAATTCAATAGTTAAGAACCATTTTAATAGTACGTTTTTACCTCATAATTGGTTTCGTTGCATCTAACGTATTTCTTTGATCATCCGCACTGTTTTTAAAATATACCCATCTAGATCCTCTTCAAAAGTGGATTCCGCACGAAAGCCTTTAGCAATATAGAAATTTTTTCCAACTACATTTTTTTCTTCTACATTTAGGCATATCTTAGTAACCCCTTTTATCTCATTTATTCCTTTTTCGAGCATAGCTGTACCTATACCTTGTGCTTGTGTTTGTGGAAGAATATAGATGGCACTCAGTTCCACCTCCCCATCCTCCTTAACTCGAGAGAAGTTAGCAAAACCAATAATCTCATGATCTTTTTCAGCTACATACAAGAAAGAGTTTTTCACCCTTCTTTCCATCATTACATCGCTATAGGCCATGTTAATAAAATTTTCTTGAATGGTCTCTGGAATAATACCTTTATACGTTGCGTTCCAGCTCGTCCTTGCCACATGCTGTACCGCCGAAATGTCCTTTTCTCTCATTAATCGTATTGAAGTTTTCATGCAAATCCCACCCATATTCCCAATATTTTCAAACATTATATCATTAATCATAATAGGAAAGTACAAAAATAAGCTATTTTTCTGACATAATAATTAAACATGTATATAAAAAGAGACAAAATCGTAATCATGATTTCGTCTCTTCTCTACTTCTTTATTTTTCTATAATGCGATTTCGCTGCAATGAAGGAGGGCAGGCATAATTGTATTCCTTCACCAGCTTATTTATTTGTTTAATTTGCTTGGTTCGCTCTTTTCCTTCTATATGAGTGAGCTCCTCTTTTAAATGATCTATCTTATTAGCAAGCTCTATCCATCTTGGCAATACATGATTATCCTTCATCGTTTTATAAAGTTGCTTTTCTTCTGGATTTAAATAATCCTGTCCTAGTTGCAGAGGCTTTCCTTTACCAGGTAAGTCCGCAAATTGCCCATCACGTTCAGCTTTCTTTATTATTTCTGACATATGATCCTTATATTGTAGCCTTTCTTCTATTTCAAATGGCTCCTTCTTTTCACTCAAACTCAGCCACCCCTTTATCATCGCTTTTATATCTTTATTCGCTATTTTAAAGAAGATTCCTGCAAGATTGGTGGCGAATATTCGATCGAGAAAAGTAGCATCATTGCCAATAATCAGGATCTGACATCCGAATTTCCTCTACTATGTCATCAAGGTCCGCAGGCGTAATTGTATAAATTGGATATGCCTCTCCCGCTTCCTTGGCTGCATTATATAAAAAACGGTTACTACCCGGGAATTCTTCATCCATTAACAGAAGGCATGCATCACTTTTATCCACAAGCCACATGTTCTTCGCCTTAAACTGATAGGCTCCTTTGTAATCATCTTTATAAATCGGCTTAAAGAAGTCTGCCAGCATCATAAGCTCTTCATACTTTTCTTTAAGCGGATCAGGCCATCGACTCTCCTGGTTTTCAAATGGTGGAAATACTCCTAGCTTGATATCATATTCCTCCTGTAATGTAAAAATAATATCCGCCGTCCAAAGTTCCACCCCCATTTGGCCAGAAATGATGACCCATTCCAATCCTTCCTCAATAAATTGGATCAGCCTTTTTTGAATCGCAGCTTTTACAATATTAATCCTCGTATCATTTTCTTTAAAAATATTTATTTCGGCAGGCTTATAACCTGAAACAGCCAAGATTTTCATATGTATCCTCCAAACAATACAACTTTACAGAGTGTAAATTTGTGGTAAAGAAATAGGCTGACATCATTCACGTCAGCCTTTATTTCTTTCTAAGTTAACACCATTTATTTGGTTTTTGCCACTGTTTTGATCCACAGTGTTTACCATATCCTGGGTTCATTGCTCCGGCCACTTGACCAGGGTGATGACCCATGCCTGGACTCATCGCTCCGGCTACTTGACCAGGGTACTGCCCCATACCAGGACTCATCGCCCCAGCTACTTGGCCATTTGGCCCCATTCCAGGGCTCATTGCACCAGCTACTTGACCTGGCCCTGGAACATTGAAAGATCCACCGTACTCATTTACACTGTTTGACGTGTTTTGTACAGAAGTAGAATGCGGGAATACGTGCTTGTTTTTAACTAAGTGATGATTCATAACTGTAGTGTGTGAAGGATGAATATGCTCCACAACACTCTCTGAATATTGATTAACACAATTATATTTCGTTGGATGGACTACTTGTTTTGGTCTCTTACAGCCACATCCACAGTGATGCCCATGATGTCTCATTTAAAATCCCCTTTCTTGTGATAGGTTCATTAATAACCTATGACAGTTGACGGGATAGTGTATAAGACATCGACCTAGTACGAGAAATATTTACCCTAAAAATTAATAATGTGCGAGCAATCCTTTTTTCATCGCAACTTTTTCACAATAAAGGAAAACGGCAAGACCAGCTATAAAGTAAACAACAGCATTTACAAATAAAATGATGAAATCCCCTGCACCTAGTTGCGTTATTGTCGCACCATTTATCATCACATCTCTCACCATATCCACCCCTTTAACAAACGGGAAATAGGCTAGAAAAGGGGCTGTCGCCAGAGGTACAAAAGTTAGACCTGCTAAAATAAATTGGAGAATCTGCAAGAATGCCTGAACTTGCTTCAATATAATGGACATCCCCGCAATAATAAAACCGAGACCGAACATACTAATCAAAGACAGAATTAGAATCGGAAGAAGCGCCACCAGATCGAGGTTCAGTGATTGGCCAGTTGTTAGCATGGATAAATACAACAGGGCAACAATTATAATAATATTTACTAGGGTTGAAGAGAATAATCGAGTTATCATAATTCGCCACATTCCCATTGGTGACATACAGAGCTGTTCTAATGTTCCCCGCATCGCTTCATTTGTGATTTCCCAACCTATGTTATTAACAACCATCATGGCTAAAAACCAGAAAATGTAGTTGACGATAACATACTGCGTATTTACGTCTTGAGAACTTGGATCCCCAATTAATTGGATGCCAGCAAACATCCCAAGAAAGATGATATAAAAAGTAAAAATCATGGCTAGCGTGTTAGGTAAATACCGTTTCAACTCTAAATATTCTTTTCTTAAATTTGCTTTAAATAAATTAAGCCAACGCATGATCTGATGCCTCCCCCTTTACGATTTTCATAAAGATTTGTTCAAAGTTAATCGTTTTATGGTCGAATGATTCTACTGGGGTGCTTTCTGTTTTTAATACATCAAATAAATCATAGATTTCTTCATTCCGTTGCAGGTCTATTTCCAAAAGCGATTGATGGGTGTCTGGGATGTATGTAAGAGTTGGAAAAAATTGAAGTAATTTCGTATGTTGTTGATCTGTTAGAGGGGCACCAAGTGTTATCTTGTATGATCTGACAGCGAATAGGCGTAAGAGGTTCTCCACTCGATCATCCGTTACAATAGCACCATTATTAATAATGACTGTTCGCTCACAAAGGTCTTGAATAACATCCATATCATGTGAACTAATGATAATTGTACGATTATAGTCTTTTACAATGCCGCGTAATAGTTCTCGTACCTCATACCCTGTCTCCACATCAAGTCCGAGTGTAGGTTCATCTAAAAGAATTACGTCACTATCGGCAAGCATTGCAACCGCTATGGCCAGCTTTTGTTGCATTCCTCGCGATAATCGATTAACAAGCTCATTTTCTTTGTGCTTTAAATTGAATTTTGTTAGGAGGTCTTCAATTTGTGCTTTCGCTTCTTTTCTAGAGACCCCTCTGTTACCGGCAAAGTAATCGAGGTTTTCTCTAACAGTTAGGCGCCAATAAAGGTTTCGATTTCCCTCGAGTACTGAGCTAATATGGCGCAATGCTTTTAGTCGTTTATCCTGATTGTTTATTCCATTAATAATGATCGTACCTTCATCAGGCTTTAGTAAGCCGCAAATCATTTTAATCGTAGATGTTTTCCCAGCACCGTTTGGGCCAAGCAGTCCTAAAATCTCCCCACGTCTTACTGAAAACGAAATGTCGTTCACAGCCTTAACAACTTCATTTGACTTCCTTTTCTTGTACGTTTTTTTCAAGTTATTTACCTGTACAATTGTTTCCATTTTTTTCATCTCATCCCTTCCCTGTTTCTTATAATACTAACTTTAATGGATAATATAGAATGTTGCGACAATCTCAGGCATGAAAATACCTCAGTCTGAAGTCGGAGGAGGAAATCAGCCTCCTATGCTGTAATGATAACTTCTGTTTGGTTGGGGGGCCCTTCGAACGGCTGGAGCACCACCTTAAATCATCTCCACTCCAATAGCCTGCATTTCAGTGCCTAATTTCCATGTATTAACCCCTATCCTCAAAATGAAATGTTGTATTATAATGAAAGTATAGCAAATAAAAAGAAACTATATTGCTTATCATACGTATTAATTAATACAAATTAGATATAAAGGGGGTGAATACCAATGTTTTTAGAATTTATATCAGAGCTGGCAAATGACTTTTCTCCAGTATATGCATACGTGCTAAGTATTTTGATGTCTGTCTATTTTTCATACAGAGCTGCAGATATTCAGTTCGGTACAATTAAAAAGTCAAACGAAAATTATATGCGAAAAACACATGCTAGTATGATCCGTTCTTTGCCAGTTCTTCTTACCATCGGAGTAACTGTGGACAAGCGAAACTGGCGATCTCATAAGATGATGTATCGAGATGCCGACGATGATACTGAAGCTCCTACCTTCTCGTTTTACAACCAGAAAGATAAACGAGGAGGAGAACAATGGAAAAACAATCGGTATTCACACCTATTAAAAAATACAGCTTTGTCGGGATCATACTTTTAATTTTTTTAGCAGGTTGTCAGGGAAATGGAAACGAGGAATCAACAGGATGGTTTCAGCACTATTTTGTAGAAACCTTCTCCACTGTTATTAAAAGCACAGCGGGTTTTTTGGGTGATAATTACGGACTTTCTATCATCCTTATTACACTACTTGTTCGTTTGGCAATCATGCCGTTTATGCTGAAGCAAATGAAAAAGAGTGCTGAAATGAAAAAGCATATGGACGTAGTGAAGCCTGAAATGGATGAATTGAGAAAGAAATATAGTGATAAGAAAGATGTGGATGCACAAAGAAAGATGCAGCAGGAAATGATGGCCTTATACCAAAAACATGGTATTAATCCACTTGCGTCCCTTGCTGGTTGCCTCCCGCTACTAATTCAGATGCCCGTTTTACTTGGCTTCTATTATGCGATCAGGCAGACCCCAGAAATTGCGACACATTCGTTTTTATGGTTTAACCTGGGACAAACGGATTTGTTACTAACAGCTATTGCAGTAGTCATTTACTTCTTACAGGCCAAGGTTTCACAAATTAACATGGCACCTGAAATGAAAAAGCAAATGGCTATCATGGGATATTTATCCCCTATTATGATTGGGATTTTCTCGCTTAATTCACCCGCTGCACTCCCTCTATACTGGTCTGTAGGTGGGGCATTCCTAATCATTCAAACTCTTATTGCAAAGAAAAAATATTCCTAAAATATATAAGTAGAGAGCTTTTTACAAATTAAAAGGGTTGTACTTCAAATGGAGTACAGCCCTTTTCCCACATAAAATATTAATGCATTCTACTTCTTATTCTGTTCACGTAGCAAATCTCTTATCTCCATCAGCAACTCTTCCTGAACAGTAACTTTTTCTACTTCTTCCTCAATGACTTCCTCTTCCTTTTTGCGCTTTAATTTCATTACGAGGCGTACAAAAAGAAAAATAGAAAAAGCAACAATGAAGAAATCAATAATAGATTGAATAAAGGAACCGTATAATATCTCCGCATCACCAAAAGTATATTTAAGATTTGAGAAATCCACACCATTCATTAATACTCCCACAAATGGTGTAATAATATTTTCTACTAATGAAGTAACAATTCCGCTAAAGGCAGCACCGATCACAACGGCAATAGCCAAATCCATAACGTTACCTTTAAAAGCGAACTCTTTAAAATCTTTCCACATAGACTTTTCTCCTTCCTGACTAGATATATAAAAAATCATAGCAGAACTTCATGTTTATGTGAAACAGTTCGCCATCGCGTTCTGTAAAGAGAAAGAAGTATCCCAAAGGATACCTCTTCTTTACATATCATGATGAACATTACGATTTTGTCGAGAGTGATTCTTGTTCTTTACCTGCTTCGAACCACTTAACGGCTCTCCGTACGGCTGTTGCGGGCTTTGGGGCAATTTTGGCTTTTCTTGCTGTTTTGGACCTTTTGGTTTTTCACCCATGTCACACCCTCCTTTCAGCTATTGGTTAGCTTTTGAGAAAGAGGAGTAAAATATACACTATAACATGGATGGAATATCAGATACCCCAGTTGGAAAAGCATAGATAACACTTTTTAGTTTGCTAACTGGAATGTTTAACTGAATGGCCATGGCAAAATAATTAATTAACTCATCTGCTTTGCCACCAATCATGTGTGCCCCAAGAATAAGATCGGTGTTTTTATCTACAATAATTTTCACAGAAGCCGGTCCATCGTTGGTATGACTGTACGTAAACCAATCTGTAATATCTTGATGATTAATCTCTACATTATAATTAGCTTCATGAGCCTCTATTTCTGATAGGCCAGCACTAGCCATCTTTGGCTCAGAAAATACAACCGATGGGATTCCATGATAGTTTGCTTCCTGTTTTGTTTTATTTAAGATGTTATGCGAGACGATCTTTCCTTCCATTTCCCCAACAGGAGTCAATGGATAGCCTTTCGTATCTGCAACATCCCCAACTGCATAGACATGCTCATTGCTTACACTTTGTAAATACGTATTAACGGTTACACCTGTCTTACTGCTTTCTATGCCTGCTTTATCTAGTTGTAGATCTTCTATTTGCGGAACACGGCCACCACCATGTACAACCAAGTCACCATGGAAGGAAACCTCGTTATCATCTTGCTTAGCTTTCACTACATATTCTGTACCGTTTTGTTGAATTTCTTTTACAGAGCTATTTAAGTGGATGAAAATTCCTATTTCCTTGGATTTCTTTTGCAGCAAGTCGACCATATCTGGATCAAAAGCCTTTAATGTTTGACCTCCACGTTGAATGATGTGCACTTCACTCCCAGCTCTTGCGGCAATATGAGCGAATTCAAATGAGATATAACCACCACCTACAAAAATAACTCGGTTTGGTAGCTGATCAAGCTCAAGAAAGTCTTCGCTATATGCAAGATGCTCAGCACCATCAATAGGTAATGGGGCTGGCTTAGCTCCTGTTGCAATAACTATTTTTTCTGCATCTAACGTTTTTTCTCCGACCTTAATCGTATTTTCACCTATAAACTGAGCCTTGCCATGTAAGGTTTCAATTTCTGCTTTTTTAAAGCTTTTTTCTTTTGCATCTGGAACTGGCTCGGTAAAAGAGCGCTTGAACTCCATAAGATCTTGCCAATTTATTGTAGCAGAACGTTCTATCCCCTTTCCTTTCATTCGTTCTGTCTCATCAATCATCGTAGCCGCACTGGCTAGCACTTTTTTAGGATTGCATCCTCTTAAGGGACATGTTCCTCCATATTCACGTTCATCTATAACAGCAGTACGCAAACCCTCCTTCGCACTCGAGGTTGCAACTGCAGAGCCTGCTGGGCCTGAACCTATTACAATCACATCAAATGTATTTGACACTCTATCCTCTCCTACAACTTATTCATATATAATAAATTCCCCTATGCTAAATTGGATTAAACTTTTTCAATTTCCGACAAAGGTGTACACTAAAAAAGGGAGGGATAATAATGACAATTCCAATACAACAAATCACCTTACACCATCTTCGCATGGAACTAAAAAACCCCTTTACGACAAGTTTCGGTACAGTTGCTAACAAAGACTTTTATATAACAGAAATCGTTGACGGAGAAGGACATCAAGGCTTTGGCGAATCTGTTGCTTTCACTGCACCATGGTATACAGAAGAAACATTTGCCACAACGGGTCATGTAATGAAGGATTTCTTAATCCCCATATTATTAGACAATCCTATAAAGCACCCTGATGACGTTTCTGAGCTTTTCACTCCCATAAAACGTAATAACATGGCGAAAGCTGCTTTAGAAGGGGCTGTTTGGGATCTGTATGCAAAGCGAGAAGACATTACTCTTGCTAGAGCTCTAGGTGGAACAAAAACAGAAATTGAAGCAGGAATTGCCATTGGTATGCAACCATCCATAGAACAATTACTACATAAAATCGAGAAGAGTCAAGAAACCGGATATAAGCGAGTCAAATTAAAAATTAAGCCAGGAAAAGACATTGATGTCCTGAGAACTGTACGGCATCACTATCCCGACTTACCTATCATGGTTGATGCGAATTCCGCTTACAGTCTGGAGGAAACGTCAAGATTACAAGAGTTGGATGCCTTTGAATTAATGATGATTGAGCAACCTTTAGCGCATGACGATATTGTAGATCATGCAAAGTTACAGGCTAAGATCAATACACCAATTTGCCTCGATGAGAGCATCCACTCTTTAGAAGATGCAAAAAAAGCTGTTGAGCTTGGAAGCTGTCATGTTATTAATATAAAGCCAGGGCGAGTCGGGGGCTTAACTGTTGCGAAGCAAATTCATGATTATTGTATAGATAATGATATCGCCGTCTGGTGTGGTGGCATGCTTGAAGCAGGGGTTGGCAGAGCACAAAACATTGCTCTTTCTGCTTTAAAAGGCTTTCAGTTTCCAGGAGATAACGCTGGATCTGCTAACTATTGGGAAAAAGACATAATTTCACCTGAGGTCGTAGCCCAGCAAGGGGTAATTTCCGTTCCTACAGATCCTGGTATTGGCCATGCAATTGATTCTGAAGCCTTTGTCCGTTTTAAAGTAAATGAAGAAAATTTCCTTAGAGAATAGTTTCGGTTAATGCTCGAGAGATACTTAGTAAATCGAAGCCCGTTTTCATAAGTTCAAAAATAGTACATGATCCAATCTAAAAAAGCTAATCCCAGGCATTACCTTGGATTAGCTTTTTCGGTGTAAGAAAAGATCTCTAACAGCGAGAATCTATGTTTTTCTTTATACAATTAGCTTGTAAATGCATCTGTTAAAGCTGTTACGATTTGTTTCTTACGTGATACAACACCTTTTAGTAAGGAGCGATTGTTATCACCAAGGGACACATCAAATGCTTTCTCAACTTTTTCTTTGCCACTACCTAATGCTAATACCTCAGAATCATTGTTAAGGATATCTGTTACCACAAATAGGAAGAGGTCTAAATCTTTATCTTTAATGATTTGGGCGATTTCAGTATCGATGTCATCCTGAAATGCATAAATCGCGTTTGTGTTTACAGCATTCACTTGAGCAATTTCTACTTTTGCATCACCCATGGCAAATTCCTTAGCATCCATTGTTAGTAATTCTGTTACAGATTTATCGCTTAAATCTGCTCCAGCTTGAAGCATTTCCAGTCCGTAAGTTTCTAAGTTCACACCAGCAAGACCTGCCAGCTCATACGCTGCATCCACGTCTTCTTTTGTACATGTCGGTGATTTTAATAAAAGAGAATCAGATACGATCGCGGAAACAAGTAGTCCAGCAATTTCTTTTGATACCGCAACACCATTTTCTTTATACATTTTATTTAGGATAGTTGCTGTGCATCCCACTGGTTCTGCACGGAAATATAATGGTTCTCTCGTTTCAAAATTAGCGATGCGGTGATGATCAATGACCTCAGCGATACGAACATCTTTAATGTTATCTACGCTTTGCTGGAATTCATTGTGGTCTACTAAAATAACTTCCTTTACATCCGTTCCTACTGTCTCAATTAATGCTGGTGCTTCTACACCAAAATAGTCAAGTGCAAACTGTGTTTCTTTACTAACTGTACCAAGTCTAGCAGGTTCTGCGTTCACCCCAAGCTTCTTTTTTAGGTCAGCATAAGCAAGAGCTGAACATATTGTGTCTGTATCTGGATTTTTATGCCCAAAGATTAATGTTTTTTCCATTTTCATTCTCCTTCTATTACGTTGTCCACCATAAGATTATCATATCTACTATATGGATGAATAGTGATTTACTGTTTTAGCGTTTCGGTTACCTTCCATATTTTATCAGAGCCATTATAGTGATTCAACGCTATATCCAGATCATGAAAATAACGATGCAACAGCCTTACTTGATCTGTATTCCCATTTTCGATTGAGTCCGCTGCAATCTCATGTATGGTGTTAAGATCAGTTTTTAACGCGTCACTTTGAACCGTATCTATCTGATCTTCTATTGTTTCAGTAATGATTTCTGCCATTTCAGCTTGTTCTTTCCAATTAAGACTATTAATATTCCCATAGCCTGTTTTATCATTATAAAAATCGTGGGTCTCTGCTATAAATTCACCAAGCTCAGAATGCTGAGCACCTACTGTTTCCTGAATTTCTTCAATTTCTTTTGCAGTCTCCGCATCGACTTCTTGACCCTCTGTTTCTTTTGCTTTTTGGGCATTTTCCAGGTTTTCAATATTCAAAACGTCTCGGACGTTAAACACATTAAAAAAAAGTATTAATGTAACAATGATAGCAATAGAAGAAATACTGATTAAACTCCACCCAAACCATCCTAGTTTTCTTTTGTTTTTATTTGTTTCCAAAACAGCTCATCCTTCTTTATTGTTGATGATACCAAGAGAGAATCTTGTTTCTTCTTTCTGTATCTTGTACTTCCGTTGCATTAAAACTACTTATGTCTACAACCTTAACTTCCGGATTCAGTGGTCCGCTCGTATCCTGAACCTTTACGACACAATTGCCTTCTATATTAGCAGGCCTTATTTCTAAGATTGCTTTACCAGAAAACAGCTCATAAATCTTTTCTTCATCTTCTCTAGTAATTTTCCAAACTGTGTTTATCTTCTCATTCCCGGTAATAACGGACTCTCGCTCTGAAGATAGTTTTGCTGCAGAATGAGTAGTCAATTTGATAGGTTCTTTAGTATAAATCTTATGCAACAATCGAATGACTTCTGCTACACCGATTAGAACAACTCCATTCATAACAGATGACCCGAAAACCATGAAAAAGGTACTCCATTCCATCGTAATAGTTCCACCTGGTTCAAGTCCGGAATACTCCTCATATCTAGCCATTCTCCAAGCATTTACCAACCCTGCTATGAGTACGATAATTCCTGCAATAAAAATAATTCTACTTATGATGATAGATCTCAATATTCTTGCCCCCTTCTCTAACTTAATTCTTTACTGGATACAAAATCCCTTCATTAAAATCAATATATTTTACTTTCGGACCTTTTATTTTTATAGTTATTAACAAATGATTCTTTGAGGAGGAATAAAAATGTCAAATCAATTTGACTTAACTCGTTCTGCTTTATTAAGCTTTATTGAAAATAACGATGAAAAAACGGCCGATGTACAGCCTGAATACTTTAACAATACAATCCGCTGGCATATTGGACATGTACTCGTAACACCAGAGGCACTATTATTCGGCTTCCCTAACCAATCTGAAAATGTACCAAAGTATTTTAGTGATCTGTTCAACACTGGTACAAAACCAGCAGAT
Source organism: Oceanobacillus manasiensis (assembly GCF_000724085.1). Classification (GTDB taxonomy): domain Bacteria; phylum Bacillota; class Bacilli; order Bacillales; family Amphibacillaceae; genus Oceanobacillus_B; species Oceanobacillus_B manasiensis. Next base: position 221,962 of record NZ_CCDL010000003.1, on the reverse strand, counting down.
TGGCAGGATACACCACCTAGTCTTTCTGTACTTATTACACAGCTTGAACAACAACGTGCTCGTATGAAAGAACTGACCAATGACTTTCTTCAGCAAGATCTACCTTATACCTTACCGTTTGGTAACTTTAAAACTTTTGGAGATGTTTATGAGATGATTCTGCAGCATGAGAATGAACATCTTGGTAAAATGAAAGCAATGAAGCAAGTTGTCGATGCATTATAAAAATGAAGCAGGCTTTATTGTGATCGGTGGTGGCATACTTGGTGCCTCCACCGCTTTTCATCTTGCTAATAACGGGAAAGCTGTCACACTGGTTGACCGTAAGGATACAGGGCAAGCAACAGATGCTGCTGCAGGAATCGTTTGTCCTTGGCTTTCTCAAAGAAGAAATAAGGCGTGGTACAAGCTTGCTAAGGGTGGAGCAAAAATCTACCCAGAAATAATTGAAAAGTTGCGTGAGCTTGGAGAAACCGACACTGGATATGAGCGTGTCGGTGCAATAAGCTTGCATACGGAGGAAAAAAAGCTTACTGCAATGAAGGAAAGGGCATTGAAAAGACGTGAAGATGCTCCGGAAATGGGCGAGATTACGATGTTAAGCGAAGAAGAAACAAGACAGTACTTTCCTCTGATTGGTGAAGGTTACAGTGCGGTACATGTTAGCGGTGCTGCCCGGGTTGATGGACGTAAGTTACGTGATGCCTTAATCAGGGGGGCAGAAAAGCTTGGAGCACAAATAGTGAATGGTGATGCCAGCCTCGTTACGGAAGGTGGTACAGTAACCGGTGTTCGCATTGATCATGAAATATTTGAAGCTGATACTGTGATCGCTACAACAGGTGCCTGGATGGGAGAACTTTTTAAGCCATTAGGTATAGGATTTGATGTACAACCACAGCGTGCTCAACTCATGCACCTGAAGCTCGAGGGCCATGATACAGCAAAATGGCCTGTTGTCATCCCACCAACCAACCAGTACATGCTTGCTTTCGATGATCAGCGGCTCGTGATTGGAGCAACACATGAAGATGAGACCGGATTTGATGCTAGGATTACTGCAGGCGGATTATATGAAGTGCTTAGTAAAGCATTGCAGGTGTCCCCTCAACTGGCACATGCGACTGTTCTGGAAACAAGAGTAGGATTTCGCCCTGTAACACCTGGATTCTTACCCGTAGTTGGGAGTGTACCAGGCGTTTCGGGACTCTTCGTAGCAAACGGACTTGGCGCCTCTGGCCTAACAATGGGACCTTACATAGGTGCACAATTATCCAAGTTGGCTCAAGGATTGGAGTCGGAAATTGATCCTGCTAATTATCCAGTGGGTGAGGCAATAAGATTTTTATAAGCTATAAGCTTTGATGGCGCGTCTCCTTTTTTGGAGGCGCGCTTTTTATGATGGTGGTTGTTAGTCTCTTGTCAGTTTGTGATGCCGTCTTGTCAGTTTGAGGTGCTCTCTTGTCTCTTGGCCGGAATCTCTTGTCTCTTCACGACGCTCTCGTGTCATTCTACCTCGTACTAGCACCTCGCCGCCACTTAGAGTAAAAAAAGGCTGCCAATTCGGCAGCCTTTTCCTATATCATTTGTTATCTACTATTCTATTTTACGATTAATACTGGACAATTCACGCGTTTCGCCACTTTGTGGCTTACACTACCTAAGATAAAGGTCTGCAGGTTGTTCAGCCCCCTACTTCCTAGTACAACGCCATCAATTTCATTATTGTTAGCATAGTTGACTATAGTAGGGCCTGCTTCACCATGCAAAATCTTTATCTCGTATTTAATATCGGTTTTATTCAATAATTCCTTAACTGCCTTAAGTTTATCATTACGCATTTTTTCCAAGGCAAATTTATCTGTTGCGTGTAATACATCAGTCTTAGCAGTATTACTATCCACAACATACACAACATTAATTACTCCATTAAACTTTTCAGCAAGCTGTATAGCATAATTCGCCGAGCGGAGCGAATGGGCTGACCCATCTACCGCTAACAATAACTTTTTAAACAACATACTCACCTCTATACATTCTAATCAAAGCAATGGTGATTAATGTCCTGATGCCTTAGATAAACCGCCAATCCGTTGCACAAGATTTTTACTCGCTTCATTTAACCCGGTAAATTCTACCTTAATGTGATGCTGCTCGAACTTAGCTTGAATTTTATCAAGTGCGCCCACCGCTGAATCATCCCATAAGTGTGCACGACTTAGATCTATTTCTACTTCCTTAACAGTATCAGCAAAAACAAACTTTGCTGTAAAGTCACTTACAGAAGCGAAAAACAACTGACCTTCAATACGATAGACTCGTTTTTGTTCTCGCATCATTAACTCATCTGTAACCTTTACCTTGGAGATTTTAGCAGCAAAGAAAATAGCACTTAATAATACACCTGCAAGCACACCTTTTGATAAGTCATGAGTGTATAAAACAACAGCTACTGTGGTGAGCATAACAACGGCATCTGTTCTTGGTAGTCTGTGTAAGTTTCGAACAGAGGACCAATCGAATGTACCAATGGATACCATAATCATAACACCAGCTAGAGCAGCCATTGGAATTTGAACAACAAGTCCGCCTAGTACAATAATCAGAAACATTAAGAACGACCCAGCAACAAGTGCAGATAAACGTCCTCTACCACCTGACTTCACATTGATGACAGATTGACCAATCATTGCACAACCAGCCATTCCTCCAAAGAAGCCTGCAACGATATTGGCAATCCCTTGTCCGCGACTTTCTTTGTTCTTATTACTCTCTGTATCTGTCATATCATCTACGATATTAGCAGTTAACAAGGATTCTAGTAATCCTACGATAGCTAGAGCCAGGGAGTAAGGGAAAATAATCATCAACGTTTCAAAAGTAAACGGTATAGAAGGAATCAAGAAGATAGGCAATTGCTGTTTCAATGCACCCATATCCCCGACTGTTCCTATGTCTATTTTACCGAAAATCACAATCATTGTAACTACCACAATCGCAACTAAAGCAGATGGTACTGCCTTTGTAACCCTTGGTAAAAGATATATAATTGCCAAGGTAAGACCAACAAGTGCATACATGATCCAACTTTCCCCTTGGAAATGTGGAATTTGCGCTGTAAATATTAGAATGGCCAGCGAGTTAACGAACCCTACCATCACCGAACGTGGTACGAATTTCATTGCTCTTGCTAGTTTAAAAATGCCAAAAATGATTTGGATGATACCTGTAAGAATCGTTGCTGCAAACAAATACTGCAACCCATGATCCGCAACGAGATTTACCATGAGTAATGCCATCGCTCCTGTTGCCGCAGAGATCATACCCGGTCTCCCTCCGACAAAAGCAATTACAACTGCAATACAAAAAGATGCATATAATCCAATCATTGGATCAACACCCGCTATGATCGAAAAGGCTATTGCTTCTGGTATCAATGCCAGCGCAACTACCAAACCTGCCAGGACATCCCCTTTTACATTGCCAAACCATTCATTCTTCAATTGTTCTACTTTCAACTATTCAACCTCTTTTCCTTTATATTCAAGCCAACTTATGGCATGTTCCGTAGATAACTTAGAAATCATACCATAATTAATTACATTTCACAAAACACAAAGAAAGCGAAAACATAATGTGTTTACGCCTTTTTTTGTTGATTTTCTTCTATTTTCTCTCTTTCTTAATAGAGCCCATTCTCTATAAAAATGATGGCTTTATTTACATCTAAAATCAAGGTATACTTACATGTGAAATGAGAGAAAGAAGGTGAAGAAATGAAAGGAAGAATTGCAGTCTTTGTTATTATCTTAGTTACCATTATTGCCATGTTCCTATGTTGGCTATGGCTTCAGAACGTTATCGAGGATTATAATCTAGAAAGAGCGCTTGAGGGGACAAATGTTGAGGTTTACGAGCACAATCCAGCTGACTCCCAGTTATCATAAATGTTTTGCCATGGTGAACTCTTAATATTGGGATGAATTTAATTCTAATATGGCCGGAGGCGAGGCTTTCTATATGAGGCTTCCGATGTTCTATCATATGAGCATCTTTTATCATAGCTTCTCTTCCATCGTTTGCATTACGATACGGAGCAAAGCGGGATACGACGGAGCTGTAACAACAAAATCTAGATTGGATTTGTGCATCTCTACAAATTGCTGCAACCTTGCCATAATCTCTGGCGCTATTGTTATCGGAAGAAGAAAGAGCCTGCCTTGAGTTGTATAGACATTATTTCCAACGGGTAACAGCATTCCGCTTATGATCTCACCCATTTTAGGAGTTTGGAATATTTCATTAAAAATAAACACCCTTTTCCTCCTTTTTAAAAACACGTCTTGAACATGGAACAACCGTTTATGCTGACTATCTATCTTGACTACACGGTAAAACCCTGGTACTACACTCAGCCAGCTATCCAAGTGATCCCGTACTACCTTGTTTGTCTTTTGCCACTTTTCATTATGTACCTCTAAATAATCCTGGTAGATGGTCTTACGATGATGAGCTTGCGGATAGCAAAATAGCAGCCACCATATTATTTGGGGAAAGGCTTGATCAAATAATACTTCAGGAACATGCATTTGTTCGAATAGCTTTTCGGTTTCTTTCCGCAATAACTGATCATACTTATCAATGGAAAAAAAGAACAAATCGTCCAAGATAAACAGCAGATCTTGTGTAGACCGCTGCGTATCATGTAATTCATCTAAACTACTGTCTTTATTCAGCATCAGGCAACCTCCTTCATGAATTCACCCTATCTTATCACGAAAAAAGCTACGAATCAGCTTGGTATAATTACGTTTCCACTTCTAATACCCCCATGAAAATAACTGTTTCCATAAACGAAAAGTCTGTTATTCCCCCCTAATGAATACTAGAAATGTGATTATAAGTAATTGTTACTCGTTTTTCCTATTCATCGGTTTTAGGGGTATTACTCTGTTGGGCTTTATCTTTCCAGCTTATTTCATCATCGTCTTCTATAATACCTAATAGTACATCTGCTACTTCTGATTGGCGTAAAAGCATGTCAGACAGCTGAAACTTAATATCATCCGCTTCTGCAAGGCTAAGTCCTTTTTCAAGTTCAACTGTTCCCTCCACATGATAAAGTCGACCTTCCTGTACAATTCGTATTCGATGGATATCTACCACGTTTTCATGCTCTAAAAGTATATTTGTTAGTTTAGTTTGAACCTCTGCGGGTGCGGATACGCCGATTAATCCAATCATATTATCATAGCCCACTCTGAAAGCGACAAACAGCATTAAACAGCCAATTAACATGGAAATTAAACCATCTGCTTGCAAAATTCCAAAAAACTGTGATAGCACAATACCAACCATTGCTAGGAGTGCACCTGATGTTGCAACAAGATCTTCATAAAAAACGAGTCGTGTAGCGGGGGATGCTTTTCTAACATTTTTAAATGCTCCAGTTACTATACTGCTTGATTCTTCTGCTTTACTTTCACTTCTAATTTCACGCATTGCTTTTACAAGAATTAATCCATCAATGATCAATGAAGCCAGTAATACGATAAAATTTAACAGTAATCCACCTGTTTCTTCAGGGTCTTGAAATAAGTGCCAGCCCTTTAATATTGTCTCATAGGCCATCACGGTAACTACAATGACCGCAACCATACAAAAGATATTAATGACTCTTCCAAAACCTAACGGGAATCGCTTGGATGGAGGAAACTCAGCCAGTACACTGCCAAAAAACACGAAGCCCTGATTAACAGCATCTGCGAGAGAATGCATAGATGAGGCAAACACAGATCCATTCCCACTAAGTGCTGCCGCGATACCTTTTATACCTGCTAAAAAGGCGTTTCCCAGTGCCGCGATACCTGAAGATGTATTACCTTTACGTACCTTTTCTAAGATACTCATTTAACTTCCATCCCTTTCCAGATTTATGCCCCCCTTTTATGAAGAGCTTTCTCTTCTATTGCAGTTTCCATCTTATTTAAATAGCCACCAAGTAGCTTATACGTATATTGGAAGATCGGACTTTGAATAAAGGTAAAGATAAAAGTAAAGAGAAAAACAGGTCCACCAAGGAACAGACCAATGAGTAATACAATACATTCTGTAATAATTCTAACTTTCCCTATGGAAGCGCCGAGTTTATCAGAAATCGAGAGCATAAACCCATCTCTTGGGCCAGACCCTACTTGAGCTGAATTGTAGACTCCCCCACCAATTCCCATTAGTATAATTCCTGAAATAATCACGAGTACATCCAGCCAGCTTTCAGTAGCATGTGGTAAAAAATCTAGAAATAAAAAAAAGTCAACAAACACACCAACAAGGATGCCATTTAAAAACGTACCTAGTCGTATATAACTTTTATCCAAAATAAATGAGACAATAATTAGCATAACTGAAATAATAATAGTCCAAGATCCGATTGATAACCCTAGCTTTTCATAAAGTGCCACATTTAATACGTCCCATGGATGGATTCCCAAATGTTGCATATTAATCGCTATACTGATGCCTATGCTAAATACAATTAAACCGAAGAAAAATACACCCCAGCGGATAGTTTTTATCATAAAATCCCTTCTCTCTTGCAAAATTGAAAAATCGTCTTCTACTTGTAAGAAATCTAAAACTCCAATTTAGTTTATCATTTTCCACCACTGTGTAGATAGTTATTAAAGCATGAGAAGCAAAATCCTTCCTGTTTTGTCACGGTTTATGTCATACTATTTGGTGAGTAGAATAGGAAAGAAGGAATAAATATGAATTTTTCAACTATTACAATTGCAGGAAGCGGTGTATTAGGTAGTCAGATTGCCTACCAATCAGCGTTTAAAGGATTCGATGTTACGGTATATGATATTAACGATGAAGCTCTAGAGAAAGCGAAAGAGAGAATTGAAAAACTAAAAGGACGCTATCAAGAGGATCTCGGAGCTTCAGAGCAAGCTGTCCAAGATGCGTACAGTCGTCTCACGTTTCAGTCTGATCTATCGAAAGCAGTTCAAGGTGCAGACCTTGTTATTGAAGCAATTCCAGAAGTTGTAAAGATCAAAACAGAATTTTATAATGAGCTAGGAAAAGTAGCTCCCGAAAAAACTGTATTTGCAACAAACTCTTCAACCTTACTACCAAGCCAATTTGCAGAGGCAACTGGACGTCCAGAGAAGTTTCTTGCCTTGCACTTTGCCAATGAAATTTGGATAAACAACACAGCTGAGATTATGAAGCACCCTGGTACTGACAATAATGTGTTTGAAGAAGTAAGTCAGTTTGCAGAAGCAATTGGAATGGTTGCACTACCATTACACAAGGAGCAACCAGGTTATATTCTTAACTCTCTATTGGTTCCATTATTAAACTCCGCAGAACTACTTCTTTCCAAAGAAGTAGCAGATGTTGAAACAATTGATAAAACTTGGATGATTGGTACTGGCGCTCCGAAAGGACCTTTTGCCATGCTAGATGTGGTCGGAATTACGACTGCTTATAACATTGTAAATGCAAAAGCCGTAGCGACCGGAAATGAAGAGTTTAAAAAGCTGGCTAACCTGCTCAAAACCGAGTATATCGACAAAGGTAAACTTGGTACTGCAACTGGAGAAGGATTCTACAAGTATCCCAACCCAAGCTTTGAAGACCCTGATTTCTTAAAATAAACTAAAGACGCCTGTTATGTGAGTATCACGTAATAGGCGCTTTTTTATTTTCTGCTAAGATATGTTTGCTACGGAAGTTGGATGAAAATAGCATAAAAAAAATCAGAACTATTTGCTATAGTTCTGATTTTTTATGTTCTCATATATTTTCACTAAAAAAAGGAAAGTGATTTCTTTAAAAGTTATTCTTCCTCTACTTTTGCTTTTTGAACTAATGCTTCAGGGATCATTTCAAATCCCTCAATCATTGTGTTTTCTTCTAATTCAATCATGAGGCTGAGCTTTCCGTCAAAATGAATTTGCTTCACAAACCGTAAGTCTTCTGGGCTTACTTTAATGTCTGCCACTTTTGTCTTAATCTTAATTGATTTTTTATTGTATTTTGGAATGATGCTACTTGCTTTCAACTCATATTTTTCATCATCAATAACGGTCTTAAATGCAGATTCTACCTTTTCTGTATCCACGTCCTCTACCCCGCTGCTTTTTAGGACACTTTCCACATCTTTATAATCCAATCTTGGTACATCATCTTCCTCATGCTCTTCAATCGCCCGATGAATTTCATCATATACATTGGACAGTGTGGATGTACTGATTTGGTCGCCTGTAATCTTCTTCACAATTTCCTCGAATACTACCTTATCATCTTCTGCAGTCATCGTCTCTTCAGCATTGAGCACTTCTTCAATAAAATGGTAATTCAGTTCATATGCTTTTCCAGCAGAGTAAAGAACATGGTTTACATCTGCAGCGTTCTCTGTAAAAGTTGGGAATAAAAACCCTGAGATAGGAGCCTTAAGATTTATTACTGGGTCAACCACAAAATTATACTTGAATTCTTTTTCTACATAATCAAACAGCAACTCTTTTTTAGGATCCTGTGTTTTATTCATACTACATAAAATAAACTTATTAGAATATACCGCGTCACGCGAGCTTTCTTCTGCATCTTCATTGCTTCGTTTCATCGGCTTCATATATTCACCCTGAATAAACGTAACCACAATATCCATTTCATATTGCTTATCCTTTAACATTTTTTCCACGAGGCGCAGCATTTGGCCTTTCCATTCTTCTGTATCATTACTCAATATTCCTTGATGCAAGATAAGCTGACTACTATCTTCTACATCACGTTGAAATTTCAATTCAAATAATTTCTCATCAAGCTGTCCTGTTAGCACTTTTTTAAAGTTGGCCATAAATAGATCTTTTTGTTCCTCTTCAAGTAAGTCGAAGGGCACACTTTGATGGTGATAGATTTCACTCGATTCTTTCATAATATATACGTTAAAGATATCGTTTATTTTCAACAAATCGTTATTTATTTTAAACTGCTTCCGAATATTTGCAATGTCTTTTTTGTTCAACTTCATTCCACTCCTAAATTGGACTACGAATATATATTCTTCGTTTATCCATTCTATCATTTTCCATTTAGGTTATATAGATAAATATTTTATAATGAAAGTTGAAAAATATCTGTACAATGTTAATTGTGTGTATTAAAAGAAGAGGTTTCTTCGGTCACCATTGTACTATCGGCTAATTCTATGAATTCCTTCACATCGTTCATACAAAGGTCCATCCCTTTTTCCCAAAATGACTCGGAAGTAATATCTTCTCCGAGATGTTTCATCACTAGTTCTTCCGTGGACATACTTCCGGAATCGCGAAGGAACGAAAGATAATCTTTCTCGAAACCTCTTCCTTTTTCTTTTGCCTTTGCATAAATACTCAAGGAAAGTAGGTAACCAAATGTATATGGGAAGTTATAAAATGGAGACTTCGTAATATAGAAATGTGGCGTCCAAACCCACGAGTGAACAGGTATATGACCAAGTGAGCCATTATATCCTATATCCATAGACTCCTTCATTAATGTATTCAAACGAGTTGCTGTAACAAACCCCTGCTTTCTTTCCTCATAAAATTTCTTTTCAAATAGGAACCTTGCATTTATATTCATAAAGTTCATTACACTTCTCTTTAATTTTTCATCTAATAAGAGCAGTTTATCTTTATTCGTAGTTGCCTGATCTATTGCTGCATCTAAAACGATCATCTCCAAAAAAGTAGAAGCTGTTTCTGCGAGACTCATAGGATACTGCTTGTTAATACTATCAACATCCTCCATAGCATAATTATGAAAGGCATGCCCAAGTTCATGTGTAAGAGTTAGCAAGTCCTTTATCGTCCCTGAATATGTCATGTAAACTCTGGATTCACCTGTTTGCGGGAAACCTGTACAGAATGGAACTGCTGATTTATTTGGACGATTTTCTGATTCCACCCACCCCTTTTCAAATGCATTAGAAATGAAGCTTGCTAATTCTGGACCGAATTGGCTTAGATGACTTGTCACAAATTTCACAGCTTCGTCGTAGTCAATATGTTGTTCACTTTTCGTAATGGGAGCCCAGAAATGATAGGAGTTGAGTTTTGCATCCCCTAAAATTCCAGCCTTTCCATTTAGATATTTAATAAATACGTTTTTATGTTTATCCACAGCTCCCCACATCACATCTAGCGTCTCTGATTTTATTCTGTTATTAAACAAGGGCTCTTCGAGAATATTTTCAACACCTTTGGTTTTATACACTTGTAAACGGAAACCAGCAATGTGATTTAGAATTTGTGCAAACAGTCCCTCTTTTTCTTTCCAAACATTTTCTAATGCCTCATGAGAAGCTTTGCGTACTTCAGCATTTGGATCTGCCCTTAAATTTATAGCCTGCCCAACAGATAATGTATTTTCCTTTCCACTAATTGATACCTTAACTTTTATGCCGCTCATTAGTGTTTTATAAAACGAATACCAAGCGTGATAACCATCTATCATTAGATCAGATATTAGCCGCTCTTCACTTTCAGATAGTTGTAACCTACCTTTTTGTCGCCATTCATTTAATATGTATTTATAATTACTTAATATCTCTGTATCTAGCATTTCATTCCATAACTTCTCTTCTATTTGTTGAAGGAGTTGCTGTGTTCTTTTTACACTTGTTTCAAAATTAGCATTAAGATAACCTACTTTATCATCCAGTGTAGGGGCTTTTTGATCTTTTGGATTTTGTGCCAATAGGCATACGACAAAAGATTTGGCTTGTAATACGTTCATTTCAATTTCACTAATCAATTTTATTAACTCTGCTACCTCTTCTGCTTCAGCAATACTTTTTGGACTTACAATACTACCAATTTTACTGTTAAAATCTTTAATCTTAATCTCTGTACTTCTTAAATGTTCAACAAATTGTGGTGATTCACTCCCGCCCGGAAATATGGAGTCTAAGTCCCATACTTCACGATAAACACCATTATTCATCTTTCTCCCTCCATCCACCTATATTCCCAACTTTAATCCGTCGCGAATAATTCAAATAATTCTATATTCTCATCTTACATGAAACCGTCACCAAATAACATACTATTTGAGCGTTGTGTGCTAATAGAGCATCCAAATATTTTCCTTTTTCCCTCAAAAGTTTTGAAGGTTATATTTGAAAGTTCTATAATGAAGATTAGGTTCGAAATATTTGTACATATCAAGGAGGAACAGTTTATGCCAACAAAAGACAATGCTACTGAATCTACTATCACAGAAGACATTTCTGCAAGACGGGCAGCACTTGATGCGAAATTAAACAATTGGCCTCGTAATACGATTGCCACACATTTTTATCAAGCTTGTTCTACATATCCTGAAAGATTGTATATTCAAACAGATAACGATTCGATCACTTACAAAGAAACCTGGGAATCTGCTACGAACTATGCGAAAGCCATGATCAATCTTGGGGTAAGATGCCGAGATCATGTTGCTGTTCTCATGGAAAATGATGTCGTGTATCCTGCTCTCATGATTGCATGTTCGATGGTAGGAGCTGTGTTTATCCCGATAAATACTATGTTAAGCAAGAATGAATTGAAATACATACTTACGCAATCTGATGCACGCTATTTAATCATGCATCAAGCGACGAAAAATAATCCCCTTGCTGGCTCTATAACCGCTTTACTAAATGAAGGGTATTTTAAAGAAGAGACGCAGCTTCAAGAGGTCGTTTGTATACCGAATCATAATGAGTCCGTAGACGAGCGCCTTTTTCTATGGGAGGAATTTTGTAAAAAAGCAGAATTAACAACAGATGAGGAATGGAAAGAAAGATGGAATGCATCCCGTTATCCCGATGAAGTAGGAGCAATCATTTATACATCTGGTTCTACTGGTACACCTAAAGGGGTTATGCTCACAGATGACATGTTACTCAGATCTTCCTATAGCACCTGTATGAGCAGAGCAATTGAGGATGGACGTGTTACGTTTGCCCCACTTCCATTTTATCATTGCTATAACCTGATTGAAGGCATCTTTGCCATGTCCTTTGTTGGTGGCTTATTAGTGGCACCGCGTTCCTTTTCGCCACTGTCTGCTATGGAAATGATAGAGAAATATAGAGCAAATGACTTCCTACTTGTTCCAACAATGCTTGTACCATTTTTGAACCACCCGAAGCTTACGGAATATGATCTGTCCAGTCTTAATGCTATGTGGTGTGGTGCTGCACCTGCTCCTATTCCAGTATGGAAAAAGGCAATTGAATTACTTGGTCTGACAGAAATTATTACTGGCTATGGACAGTCAGAAGTAGCCTCTTCTGGTGTAACGACAGAGCTTGGTATCTCTCTTGAAACACTCACAACAAGAGTCGGTCGACCGAAGCTTGGTGGTGTGAGTGGCCTTCCAGAATTCAACGGCAGCAATGTAGAGTACAAAACAGTAGATATCGACACGAGAGAAACACTACCTTATGGAAGTGTTGGAGAACTTGCAGTACGTGGTGCGACAGTTAGTCACGGTTACTATAAAAAGCCGGAAGAAACCGCAAAAGTTATCGATAAAGACGGCTGGTTACTAACAGGTGATGTAGGTCGTCTAGATGAGAATGGTTATATTGAGCTAATTGGACGAACGAAGGATATATACAAAGTATCGGGTGAGTTAGTTTCCCCTCGTGAAGTGGAAGAGGCCATCTCTAAGCACCCAATGGTCAACCAGGTCGCTGTTATTGGTGTACCAGATTCTTTAACAACCGAAGCTGGTGCGGCGTTTATTGAATTAAAAACCGGTGAAGCATGTAAGCGAAAAGATATTTTGAGCTGGTGTTCTGATTATCTCGCTCGGTTCAAGGTTCCTCGCCATATCTGGTTTATAGAATCATCAGATTGGCCCTTAACGAGTACCGGGAAGGTGCAAAAATTTCGGTTAAAAGAAATTGCCGAAGATAAATTGTCGACAAGAAAAAAATAATTTCTAGAGTTCAAAATTAGGGAGATGCATGAAAATGAAACATGGTTGGCATAAAGAAGTAATACGTGTTCATTACAAAGATACGGATCAAATGGGTGTTGTCCATCACGGCAACTATGTGAACCTGTTTGAAATTGGGCGTACTGAATGGATGCGGCATGCAGGTATTCCATACAGCAAAATGGAGGACATGGGACTTTTACTGCCTGTAATGGATCTGAATATAAATTATCAAAAATCTGCTCGTTATGATGATCTTCTTGTCATCTATACGAAAGTAAGTCATTTTTCCAAAGTGCGCCTGCAGTTTGATTATGAGGCAAGGCTTATCAATGATTCTCAAGGAGAGATAGCCGATACACCAACTGGAGAGCTTCTCGCCAAAGGATCCACCGTCCACATGTGGGTCACACGCGATTGGAAGCCTGCTCGGATTGATCGATTGGCACCAGATGTATATGCACTGTTTCAAGAAGCGTAATCTTAATAGAGAGGAGCATGACCATGAATGAATCGATGCCAATAGCTGTAACGGGAATGGGAACAGTGAGCCCTTACGGTGTAGGGCTGTCTACGTTTTGGGACAACCTAATTGCGAATAAATCTGCGGTTAAAGAAGTAGAAGATGAACAACTGCACCAGTGGGCTCCCGTTGGTGCGCGAGTTCAAGATTTCAATGCTGCAGACTATCTACCAAAAAAGCTGGTTAAAAATACTGATCGTTTTACCCAACTTGCACTTATTGCAGCAACAGAGGCATTGTCTAATGCCGGTATTCTTGGAGAAGATGGGGAAACAATCGCTCCTAGTATTGATCCAGAACGTATCGGCACCTCTATTGGATCAGCCTTTGGGGGGATTCAGTCATTAGAAGAAGGATCTGGAAAATTAGCTACAGGGAAGGCTTCTCGTGTCGGTCCACGGCTCATTTCAAAATGTATACCGAATGCAGCAGCTGCCACTATTGCAAAACAATATGGTTTTCGTGGGCCATCAAGCACCCATGTAACAGCCTGTGCAGCATCAGCTCATGCGATTGGTGAGTCTACTTTCTGGTTTTGGCGTGATGATGTAGATTTCGTACTTGCTGGCGGTGCTGATTGCCTGTGGTCACCTGTTTTCTTATCAGGATTACGGGATATGGGGGGCGCTCGCAACAGAAGGCCCAGAAGACAAAACGACATGGTCACGTCCTTTTGATCGTGATAGAACGGGCATGTTAATGGGTGAAGGGTCAGCATTATTCGTACTTGAACCGTTGGAAAAGGCCAAAGCACGCGGTGCACACATCCATGCAATTTTAGGCGGGTATGGCTCCTCAAATGATGCCTACCACGATACAGCGCCCCATCCTGCTGGCACAGGTGCCGCGCTCGCGATGAAACGTGCATTGCGTTCAGCTAATTTGAATCCTTCGGAAATTGAATATGTTAATGCTCATGCAACATCTACTAAGGCAGGAGACATTGCTGAAACGAAGGCACTGCAAAGTATATTTGGCACACAATTGGATGATACCCCTGTAAGCTCTATAAAGGGTGCGGTTGGCCATCTACTTGGAGCTGCTGGTGCAATCGAGAGCATCGCCAGCATAAAAGCAATGGAAACAGGAATTATTCCACCCACTCTCCATTGTAAAATTCAGGATGAACTCGCCCCATTGGATGTCGTACCAAACCAAAGTCGTCAACAACAGGTTAAAACAGTACTGAGCAATTCATTTGGCTTTGGCGGGCAGAATGGCACATTAATTTGGAAAGCATATGATTCAAGTGAGCAGGTTTAATATCTGCTCACTTACATAATCTAAAACGGAAACGTAGTAGGAGGTATTAACATGTCCACTGTCAAACTTATTCTAGGATCTTCTTCACCTAGAAGACAGGAATTACTAAAACAAGTTCAGCTCCCTTTCTCTGTAAGAAAACCAGAAATCGATGAATCGCAAATCAAAACAAATGATCCAGTCGAGAAAGTGAAGCAGCTGGCAATACGTAAAAGTGAAGCTATCCCTTTTTCAAATGATAATGAAGTGATTTTAACAGCAGACACAGTCGTTTCGTATAAGCAACAAATCTTTGAAAAGCCGAGAGATAAAGAAGAAGCTTCCCACATGATCTCGAAATTAAGCGGGGAAACACATGAAGTTTATACAGGTGTTATGATACGTTCATTAGAGCAGGAAATTGTATTTGTCGAACGAACTGAAGTAGAGTTTTGGGAGCTATCTGAAGAAGAAATAAATCAATATGTATCAACAAACGATCCTTATGACAAAGCAGGCGCTTATGGAATACAAAGCCTCGGAGCAATGTTTGTCAAAAGAATTCATGGTGACTATGCCACGATTGTTGGCTTACCTATTTCCAAGGTTGTGAGAGAATTGAGGCGGTTTTCTATTTATCCAGATTAAGAAAAGGGCTGCCTTAGGACAAGCCCGTATTTACGATAAGCTTATAGAATGGTTCTGATTCCACCTATAAGCTTATCCCCTATATCGCATGCCCAGTCCTTTTAAAAAGTTCCTTGCATACCTATCGCCACATCTTCTGTAATTGCTGTGGCCTTCCTTTCGAAGCAATGCACTTAACTCTCCTTTAGAGACGTTAACCCCTACTTCTTCCCAAATTGCTAGCATATCCTCAGTCGTTAGCTTCAACGCTATCTTTAATTTTTTCAGCATAACATTATTAACACTGCCACTATTTTTTATCATCATAGGCGGGCGTTCAGGCTGGCCTGGTTTAGGTTCTTGTTTTCCTCTTTTATGTACAATAAGACCATTAAAGAAAGACTCCAGCATTGTATTATCACATGGAAGCTCATACTCATTTTCATCATCACTTAAGCTATCATTTAATCTGTTGAGCATTTCCTGTACGTCTTCTTTTGTAACTTCCACGTCTCCTAGCTGGAATATCTTAAACATATCCTCATCTTTTATATCTAGTGCATATCTTAAACGAACAAGGATATCATTATTGTTCATATCCATCGCCATTCCTCCTAATAGTCGAGTTAAATTACTAGTTTACCACGTAACGCAAAGGTTTTACAGTATGGCTGGATGAATAGGATTTTGTCTGTTAAAGGGGGATATGAAACTGCCACGTGAAGCTTCAAAGTGGCGCAGCTTTGCCTGGTTGGGACGCGAGATTCACTCTTTATCATGCGACTTCGTCCTGATGTGACGCGACTTTACCTCTTTCTGACGCGCCTCTCCCCTGATGTGACGCGACTTTACCCCTTTTTGACGCGCCTCTTCCCTGAATTGACGCGCCTTTCTCTCTTTCTGACGCGACTTCGTCCTGATGTGACGCGACTTTACCTCTTTCTGACGCGCCTTCGTCCTGATGTGACGCGACTTTACCTCGCATTAACGCTCTCTCCAAAAACAAATAAAAGGAAGGAGCCAACACATTGCTTGACTCCTCTCCAATGTAGTAACCCTTACTTAAACTTCTCCTTCATCTAGTGTCGCAAGGGAATCCATATGACTAGCAATCATAGCGATAATGGTGCTAGCTTCTTCTTTGCTAAAAATAAAATGAGATTCATCTTTAATCAAATCATCGTCCTCTGTCCAGATACGGTTTGTTCGCTTAAGTACTCCATCTCCAGTTTCTCCTACAACTCCAAACTGGTAGGAAATCTCTACCTCATCCTCGTCATAGTATGCCGTAACCTCAGGAGTTTCCCATTCAACATCAATTTCTTCAAAGTATATCTCATCTGTGTCTTCATCATCTTCCAGACTAACCTCTATGTCAGCAGTTTCGGTAAAATCCGCCTCAATGTACTCATGGAAACTTTCATGGACGATATCCATAATATCATCAATATCTTCTAGCACTACTTTACTGGTCAATCCATATTCCGGGTCTATAGTTTGAATATAAAACTCTTCATTATATGGATCGAAGAATAATGTACAAAAATAATCAATATCTTCTTCTCCACTGTATGTGAAAAAGTCCAAGCGTGGGTGTTTAGCCCCGCGTTCTACAGACATTCTTCCATTCTCATCATACTGTTCGCATATCGAATTAAGATTATCCTGCAATTCAACACATACCCTATCAAACCATTCCATGTGCATATAGATTCCCACCTTTTTATAAAATTCCTTTTTAGTATGAACGGATATCCAGAAAACTCTCTAAAAATTAAAAGGTAAATTTTGCGATATTACTTGTTGGTCATTTTAGAAACACTTCACCCTAGCTTGATAAATAAAAGAACCCTACTTGGTAAAACTGAAGAGAAAAGAGGTGAACAAATGAACAAACGAGGAAAAGTAGTTGTTCTTTGTATAGCATTGTTTTGTGCACTTACCAGCCCAGCAAATGCTAAAAGTGATGATGACAGAAATGATTTCATATCAAAAAAGCCAATGAATTTAGAGGAACTATACAGTGCTATGGATTATAATGAAGGTATTAATAAGGCAATAAACCTATTTGAAAAGAAATTTAACACTAAGGTTAAATTACCCGAAACAATGCCATTCAAAGTTAATTTAAGCTTTGGAAAAGTCCAGGAGGAAATTGTTAATTAGAATAGCAGAATCTTTGAAGTAAGGTTTGATAAGAACGCCCATCTTACTTGATACTTAACTTTAAGTAGGTTTTCTTCTTTTATCCAAAAAAGACCCCCGTGAAGGTGTGTGTCTCAACATCTTCACGAGGCTCTTTTGCTAGCAGTGTTCATAACACTAAATTAATCTTTTAACTTCTAACTAATATACTATTATCTTGATATAACTACCTACAAATTCTGCACCGCTTCCTTGATAGGTGTATCTCCATTCACAATTTGAAATTCTTTTCCAATTGTCTTATCATCTTCCAAGCAAGCAACAATTACCTTGGCAACATCCTCTCGGGATATTTCTCCCCGATTAACATCCATTCCTGCTTGAATTTGCCCTGTGCCTTGTTCATTCGTTAATCCACCAGGATGAATAATGGTATAATCCAAGTCCGTTGCTTGTAACCATTCATCTGCATAATGCTTTGCTACAACATATGGAGCAAAAGAATCAGGTGCTTCCTGGATAGCTTTACGAGTTGTATCAAATGAACTAATCATCACAAACCTTTTTACCCCAGCCTTTTTGGTAGCCTCAATTGTTTTAACTGCACCATCCAAATCAACCATAATGGTTTTGTCTTTCCCTGTTTTGGGTCCAGAACCTGCAGTAAAAACGACTGCATCCACTCCCTCTGCAGCCTTGGCAATGGAATCAATATCTTGTTCCAAATCGACGATGGCTGTTTCTGCATTTCGCTCCTCAAAAAAGGTAGCTTGCTCCTGTTTCCTAATCATCGCCCTCGCTTGCAGCTGATCGTTTTCTTGAATAAATGTGACTAGATGCTTACCTATTTGGCCATTTGCACCAACAACTAATATTTTCAATACCTACACCCTTTCAAAAATAATGAGTTATGCTAGCTCTATTGTGCCCTTTTCCCTTAACGTAAATCAATTATGCAGTTTTGGTTCTAAGTTAATATAAAAATCACACCATACTCATAGAATAGAAGCAGGGTGTGATTTTTGATAATATTATCTAACTACTCTTCTGCGGTTAATAAACCAACCAATACTTCCCATTAAAATCAACAGGAATCCAACCATCATCCATGTATACATTGGAGTAGCTGTTTTTGGTAGTTCTTTACCCTCATTCGTTTTATTATTGTTAGCTAATTTTTCCACATCATCATGTTGAACTTTTGTTACATCGTTTTTTTCTGTTTGTTTTGGTGCTGGATTAATTGGATCAGGATTATTTCCGCTGATTGGATTTTCTTCTAGATCAGAATCCTTATCCTCTTCTACGTTTTCCAATACTGTAAATGTGCTAAAATGGTTTGTCGTAGCAGTTACATATCCATCATAGTACTCACCACCAACTAATTCCCATTCTCCCTGCTCATTTAAGTAGTAGACCTGTAAAGCGGACGGATCTTTCACTTTATCTAAGTCAACCTTAAACTTAAATGTGATACCATCACCAGCAAATTGAGAAATAACTTTTTCTCCATCAAGAATCTTAAAATCATAGACTGCACTAATTTGATTATCCATAGCTAATTTTTCTAGTACTATTGATAATTCATTGTTTTCCGCAAACAAGTTCGCTGGAATAGATAGGCCTACCTCTTCCCCTCTAACTACTTCAATTGTAGCGTTCTTTTCGACCAAACGCTTTAATTGTTCTTTTGTTAAATCTATTTTTGCTGATGCTTCTTTGATCTTTGAAACATCAATAATAAGTTTTCCTTTTTCTTTTAACAAATCGATTGATTCGTCAGAAATTGTTGCCTTATTCCCTGATAAAACTACCTCCGCATTGACGTTATCTTGCTTCTCAGTCCCTGGCTCTTCTCCCGGATCCGTTCCTGGCTCTTCTCCTGGATCAGTTCCTGGCTCTTCTTCTCCTGGATCTGTTCCTGGCTCTTCTCCTGGATCCGTTCCTGGCTCTTCTCCTGGATCAATTCCTGGCTCTTCCTCTCCTGGGTCAGTTCCTGGCTCTTCCTCTCCTGGATCTGTTCCTGGCTCTTCCTCTCCTGGGTCAGTTCCTGGCTCTTCCTCTCCTGGATCTGTTCCTGGCTCTTCTTCTCCTGGATCCGTTCCTGGCTCTTCCTCTCCTGGGTCAGTTCCTGGCTCTTCCTCTCCTGGGTCAGTTCCTGGCTCTTCTTCTGGATCTGTGCCTGGCTCTTCTTCTCCTGGATCCGTTCCTGGCTCTTCCTCCCCTGGATCAGTTCCTGGCTCTTCTTCTCCTGGATCCGTTCCTGGCTCTTCTTCTCCTGGCTCTTCTTCTCCTGGGTCTGTTCCTGGCTCTTCCTCTCCTGGATCTGTGCCTGGCTCTTCCTCTCCTGGATCAGTCCCTGGTTCTTCCTCTCCTGGGTCAGTCCCTGGCTCTTCTTCTCCTGGGTCAGTTCCTGGCTCTTCTTCTCCTGGCTGCTCAACTCCAACAATATCGTTAGCAGAACGTGGCTTCAGTTGAATAGTTCCATTGAACTGACTGGAGATACCTATAACATTTACAACATCGCCATCTTCAAAAGCAAAATCGTCAAACACTAGTCCAGTACGGTTATCTATGCGTACAAGAACGTTTTCTCCATTTGAACTTGCTTTAAATTCAAATGTTCCATAGTCATTGACTTTATTCAATTCAGAAATAACGACATTTTCCAATTGTACAAGTTGTGCTTCATTGCTAAGTGAAATCTCAGAAGGAGTCACTTTAATGGGAGCAGGCACATTACTTTCACCTATCTTCTCCATGTTTGAAGGGGAAGCAATTTGCATCTCTCCTCCATATTGGCCTTTCTCACCAGTTAAGCGTACAACGTCGCCTGCTACAAAATCTTTTTCATTTTGGAAAACATAGATTCCTGCAGACTCGTCTTGGATGTAGAAGCCTTTGCTTCCCCAACCACCAGTGTTCGTTGTCACAACACCTTCTACTGTAACTTCTTCTCCGTCTTGTATGCCACGTGCTTCTGAGATCGCTATTGGATCAGCCGGTTCAGTAGGTTCACTTGGCTCTTCTGGAGTCTCGTCTTCTTCAATAAATTCATAACCTGACGGGGATTTAAGCCCTGGTTGAGAAAAGTATCTTTCTAAATCTCCTGTAATTTGAATCAGTTTGCCTAAGTTCTCTGGATTATCCACTAGATTTAATTCCTTGCGGATATTGTTATTTGGCAACTGAACTGGAATAATCCGGTCCATATTTCGTTCATTTGGTGAATCAGCTATCATGAAGTTAGTATTCTGGAAATCACCATCAAACTTTCCGGTCATCGAACCCACAATATACCCTTGTACTGTTTTTGTACCTTCGTTATTTGCAATTGCTTCAGAAACGGTAAGATACTCTCTCTCACCTGGTGGGACAATTACCGTATTATCTTTAATGGTAATACGAGAACCCTCTTCGTAATCTATTGCGCCCTCGTAGTTACTTACATATTCAACGACTGCTTTCCAAACTTCTGCATAGTCGCCTTCAAGTGTCTCCTCACCTAGATTATAAAAACTACTACCGTGCATATAATCATTATAAGCAACAACATATTCTTCGGATGAATCTATAGGACTGCCGTCTGGCAATGTAAATTCTACATCTGTAAATATATTATTCTCTTTAACTAACTCGTAATGTAGTCCTGACACTTGCAAGTCAACACTATTATGGTAGTTAGACTGAGTTAAAATAACATCTTTCATTTGATCCAATGTTGTTTTAACGGCCACTACTTTATTTCCAAAACTATCAAGAAATTCAATTTGCCCATCTGTAATCACACCTGATGGAATATTACCAGCAACTGATGAACCATTAAGGAATGAAAAATCAGCCCCCGAAATTGCTCGAACGGAATCTGTGTATAAGTTTCCTAAACCAGAATCTCCTAACCCATTATTCTCGGAAGATAAGCCATTTTCCGTGTATCCAATTTCATTGCCAACGATTGGAGCATCATTGGATACTTCTGTACTTATGCGGTTATTGTTGGAGTAATTTAATTTTTCCCCTCTTGCAGTTTGATCCTTTGCATAGTCTATCATTGCGCCTGTCATCGTACCGGATAATGCTTCTAGAACTTCGCCTTCAAAGTTGTAGCCACTTCCACCTGTACCGATGTAGTCCCCAACTGCAACAATATATTTTTTATCATCTTCGAGCGACTCTCCATCTACTTCTAATACGGAATCAATATACTTTCCAGTATTATTAGTAATTATCTTATAGTGAAGACCCGAAGTTTGCAGATCAATCGAGCTTCGACGGTCATATGAATATTTGATAACCTCCTTTAGTGCTGCCCCTGTCATTTCATATTTCATGATTTCATTTGCAAATGGCTCGATTGTATAAATATCATTTACAGTAACAGGACCCGCAGGAATGTTTGCGCGAATTCCACCATTATTCGTTAACGCTACATCTGCATCCGTACTAAAACGCATCGCGTCCGTCCAGAAATTACCTAACGCCGTGTCACGACTGCCACTTCTACTTAAGCCTGTATCAGTATAACCAATTTCTTCTGACAAAAGCTCGTCCATTTCTGCGTTATACTTATCCACTTTGCTTTGAATCGCTTCATCTACCTCTGTTAAGTTACCAACGTTTTGTAAAAATCCATTAACAGACTCTACTGCCTTTGTTTCTGGATTATATTTAATTGTAAGATTCCCGACATTTTCACCGTTTCCACCAGTTTGTACAATCGGTGTGCCGTTAACTACCCTAGGACTGTTTAATGTAGTATGGGAGTGGCCTCCAATAATTACATCAAAGAAATCCACTTCATTTGCTAACTTTTGGTCTTCTGAATAACCAAAATGTGTTAATGCGATAAGGACATCTGTTTCATCTTTTAAATACTCAAATTCTTTCGCTGTTTCAATCGGATCTTCAAATGTTATTCCAGTTACATTAGCTGGGGCTGTGGATGGTGGTGTCTCGATAATGGAGAATACACCAACCTTTATGCCGTCTACATCAATAATTTCATACGGCTCTGGTTGAGGGAAGTCAACGTCTGTGTCATCCCCTACCACTGTATTTGCACTTAACCATGGGAAATCAGACTCTTCAATGCGCTTGACAGTTTCCTCTTGGCCATAATCAAAGTCATGGTTACCAATTGCCATTGCTTGTAGTCCTATATCATTTAATAGGTCCACAATAGGCTCTCCAAACTGGAGATCAACCACGGGATTTCCACTAAATATATCTCCAGCATCTAAGTATAAAGAATGCGTTGATGCTTCTCTTTCTGAAGATATGTATGCTGCCATCTTTCCAAAATCATTGATCTTTGCATGGAGGTCATTGGTATGTAACACCTTTAATTCGATTGTTTCATCTTCGGTTCCCGTTCCAGCAGCTGCTGGAATTACTGTACCAAACATCGAATAAAAAACCATTACAAATGCTAGAAAAACAGAAAAAACCTTTGGAACTTGTCGCTTACTCATTATTCGCTTTCATCTCCTTTTTCCCCTTTTTAAAATGCTAATACTTCTTAATTGTATACTAATTCATAAATATTACATCAATTTCTTGTTAATTTTTTGTAAATTTTTATTAAAAATCGAATATTACAGATTTTGTTGTATAATTGTAGAAAACATGCGTGTTGGGAGGTATTTTGATGGAGGTTCATATTAATGATAAGAAAGTTCAACTTTTTAAAGGGGCAACCTTAAAACATGCATTATTAAAAGCGGATCAACATTTGTATCATGCAGTCAAAGGAAACAATGCTGTGATTAGGGATCAAGAAGGAAATATTACCGACTTAAATGGGGCCGTGGCAGATGGTTGGAATTACTCTGTCCAGAAGGCTGAAGAAGTGCAAGATTAGATTTCCACCTGTTTACTAGCGATAAAGGAAGGCTTGTTACGTTTAACGTAAAAACCCCTTTTAGAGAGACTCTTCAAGTCTACCTAAAGGGGTTTCCTAATTAAAATGCTTTTTATTTTGCGGAATTCCTGTCATCTACAAGAACTGTGATACTGCCCTTTGCAAGATGAACAGGAATACAGAACTATTCCTTTGGTTTTAGATCTTCTAGAGAATCGATATCCATATAACCAGGTACCGCTAAACCAGTTTTGGCACCCTCTAAATTTGGTCCCAAGTCATCAAAGTCGTCTTCGTGTTGCTTGTATAGTTCGGCATGTGTTACTGGCATCCATACTGCTAAAGATGCATCAGCACTTCCAGTTGCTATTGCCTCAAACATAATAGCTGGATCAACTTGTGTAAGTGTCACATCAAAACCTTTTTGCTCTAATGTAAATTTAGCAACATTTGCTGTAAAAATTGCATCATCCCAAGGTAAAAGAGCTATTTCGATGGAAGTGCCATCCACTGAGTCAACACCTTCAGTCCATTCTGCAATGGTTTCCTGATTGCCCTTAGCCCAATCCTGAACTACTTCAGCATACTCTTTTTCCTGAGCCTCTAATAATGCTTCCTCTACATCTGGAAGCTCTAATTGTATGCGATCAATAATTGTGTAAGCTTCAGGCATTTCATCTTTTAGTCCTTTTCTAGTAATCGTTGTAATCTTTTCTTCATCTCCATGAATACCTTTAGGATCCTTTAAATATTTCAAATCCCACTTGGCAAACTTATAATGTGGAGACCATGCACTAAAGACAATTGGTTCTTTATTATCAATAGCTTTACTTAATTGTGTTAACATTGCTCCTGCTGAAGACAATTCCTGTTCCCACCCAGCAAGATTATCGTAAGAATCTAAGACTTCTTCATTCTTTTTAGTTTGTCCAGCACCAGGCTCTGTACCGGTAATTGTATATTCTAGTTCTTCACTAACACTAGTTTCGGATTCTGCCTCCCCTTCGTTAGATCCACAACCTGCAACAATAAGGGATAAAGATAAGCCAGCAATTATCCCAAGTCTTTTCCATTTAAATTCCATCATAATTAAAAATTACCCTCCGTTTTTATGTACTATTATTCCACTATCTTTGATGTAGCCCTCCCACAACACTTTGGTCGCGAGCAAGCAATATTAATGCTATACCTACTGGCTGCAAACATCAAACATTAAAATCAGTTATTTCTGTACAAAAAGTTTGTAAAATTATAATTAAACAACAATTTCTATGGGGCATGTCTCTTTTGCTTCGTTTTCCTCTGTATTACGCATGTCATGTACAATTTTGCTTTTACGGGAACATAACGGGGGAATTACAACTGTACCAATTATTTCAAAATATAAATTCATGCTTGGAGTGGTTAAAAAAACGAGTGGATTAATGCAGAACTAACTGGAAGAAAAGGAGAGCCAAAGGATTCCTATCATGACCAGGGAAATAATACAGCATATATTTCTCTATCTTTTCCTTTTTATTTTGAGAAGACAACGTTAGTGAATAAATCTATTTTTACTATATTAATGTATATTAACCTTTTTTCTTGTATAGTTAGAATAATCAAGAAAAAATGACGACTTTGGAGGAAACTCAATGCGAAAAATTATTTTATCGACAGAAAGCGGTGCTGATTTACCAGCAGATTTAGCTACTGCCCACAATATTCAAATTGTCCCAATGCACGTCATCATGGACGGAAAAGATTATTTAGATGGATCGTTACCCGTACAAGAAATTTATGATTATTATGACCGCACTAAGAAAATACCTTCCACGACATCCACAAATGCTCATGAGTATGAGGAATTTTTCTCCAAGATAAACAAAGATTATCCAGATTGCACTATTATTCATATAGGTTACACATCAAAAGCTTCCTCTTCCTTTCAGCATGCTGTCATTGCCTCAGAAGAGTTTGATAACCTTATTCTTATTGATGCATTAAATGTCACAGGGGGATTAACTGCCATTGTTATGTATGCTGCTAATCTAGTAGAGCAAGAACCTGGAATTGAACCTAATCAACTAGTAGAAAAGATTGAAGACATTATCTCGAAATCCAAGCTTGCTTTTGTACCTGGCAGCTTAGACTTTTTAAGAGCCGGTGGACGTGTGAGTAATGTAGCCTATCTCGGAGGCGCATTGCTTAAGTTAAAGCCACGAATTGAATTGATTGACGGTCATCTCATATCCAATAAGAAATACAGAGGGAAAATGAGTAGTGTATCGGAAAAGTTTATCCGAGAATACTTTAATCAATACGATATTAACAAAGAGCAGTTATATTTAATTTACTCTATCGGACTTGAAGATGAAGTCAGACATAGAATGGAAGAAATCGCAACCGAACACGGGTTCAAAAATATAACTTGGATGCAGGCCGGGGCAATGATCTCAACACATTCTGGCCCGGGTGGTTTTGGAGTGGCGGGGATAGAAATTTAGTAGGGGAACAAAGCGGGCAGATCAATTTAATGAATTTCTATAACCTTAGATACCAAAAAAGGTTGTACAACATATTAAATAACAGATCATTTCCTTCCTGTTTTATTCGACAAGTGCCTATGTTTGGCACTTGTCGAATAACCCTCTAACTGACTCTAAGCCATTTCATTATCTACTAGCATATCGAGCCACTTGATATCTGCATCTAAGTGGAGCAATGCTCCTTCAAGTAGCAATTTCATCGTTCGGTTCTCTGGAGTCATCATTTGTTTCTTTAATTGCGTAAGATGAAGAAGGTCTTTTACCATCGTTTCTTTTTGGTTTCGTATCATTTCTTCCTTGTTCTCATAAGACACCTGGTCAGCGCAAAGAAACTTAAAATAGAACTCATCCTTGAACAGCGATCTCCCAACTGGTTGATTTAGCCATTTCCAAAGCTCTTCTTTACCTGCAGAAGTAATCGTATATAACTTTCGATCCTTTTTATCATGGCCAGGGGTTTCTACTAGATGATCCCTTTCTAAACGATCAAGTGTTGTATACACTTGACCAGCATTTAATGGCCACAAACCTTGAACCATTTGTTCAAATCCTATCTTCAACTCATAGCCATGACGAGGTTTTTCATATATTAAGGAAAGTAAAGAGTGTTTTACTGACATGGTAATCCCCACTTATTCATAATTTATCGCTTCTTTTATTGAAATTCTGGATGCTGTGGTACTTGGTAACCATGAAGCAAGTAGAGTGAAAATAATCCCGCCTACTACTGCTAGTAGTAAACTAATCCACGGAAGGGAGAATTGTAAAAATGCTGGTGCATCCTTTGAAATCGTGTTTAGATAGATAACCAAAATACCATACACGGTTCCTACAATAACACCCGTTAAACCAATAAACAATCCTTCCAACAATATCATAAGTTTCACCTGTCTCTTTGTAAATCCAAGTGCTCGCATAGTGCCGAACTCTTTTGTACGTTCAAGCGTATTCATGAACAACGTATTACTTATACCAACTGCTGATATAGCAATGATTAACAATAACAAACCTTGCATCAATTCGTTCATTCCTGTTAACCCGCTTTTCGCCTGCTCTACGTTTACATCCATGATATCCATATTCACAATAGGATCACCTAAGTGTTGCCATAGGTTGGATGACACAATCGGAACCATTTCTTCATCTAATACATCAATTGCAAGGTGATAGTTCAAAGGCCAATTTAAGAATTCTTTCCTTACTTCATCCTCCACAAATGCAACATAACTGGAGTAATGAGAACTTTTAACAATGCCCTTTACAAAAAACTCCCTTTCACCAGCAGGAGAATGGAGCGTAAATACCTCTCCAAGTTCCCCTCCCCATTCTTCAAGAGCTCGCTCTCCAACATAAATGGAAGGGTAATCACTATTTTCATCAACTTCGTCCACTAACTGAAACATGCGCGCAAGATCCATATCTTCAAAAGACATAATAGAAAATTCACGAAGTTCATCTGATTTTGTATACCATGTGATGTTCTCTAATTCCGCGTACGACTTCACATGTGTTACACCTTGTAAGTTCTGAACAGTTTCTAGCTCTGACTCGCCCCATGGGGTTTCTTTTTCCACGATAAGATCGCCACCAAAGGTCGAACGTACTTCCTTCTCCAAGCTAGCTGGCATAGATTCCAGTGCAGAACTCATAAAGAGTGCTAAACTAACACCAATTGCAAGCATCGCAGCAGTATTAGCGTTTCTGTTTTCGAATTGCTTTGTCGATCGGACCGCTTGCTTCCCTACGAATCCAAAAGTAGATTCCAGTAATGGACGGAGAAGAAATTGAACAAACCTCATCCATAATGGGAACAAGAGAACGAGACCTACAAATAAGAATAAAAACGCCCACATATTATCAATGAATCCAATTCCAGTACAAACAACCCCTAAGATAATTAGGATATGAGCTAACGCTTTTTTCTTATCAAGCGCGGGAGTATGGTCGAGCATTCCACTTAATATTGGTGTTTTTGAAGCCTTATATAAAGGTATTACTGCGGCTATGAATGGAAATGATAGACCAAACATTAATGATAGAATTAATGGCGATATCATGTTAACCTCATAAGCTACTTGGTAACTTACGATAGCTGAAATTAAAATATCTTGAACAACGTATCCTAGCCAAACACCGATAATCAATCCAACAATATTTCCTATAACAGCTAGGAATGCAATTTCCTTTAAAATTTGCATGATCACCTTACTACTGGTATATGCTAAGCTTTTCATAATTGCAATTTCTCTTTTTCTCTCGATAATGCTCGTATGGATCATATTAAATGTAATAAATGCACTGATGAAAATGGACAAAATTGCAATTAAATCAAATACAAAGTACATACCATCTATATCGTTATTCTTCTGAGTATCTACAACAATAGGCTGTACAAATAAGTTGGAACCCGCCAACTCTGACTGGTAAGATGATAATAATTGGTCTTGGTTCGTGTCATTTTCTATGTTAAATCGATAATTAGAAATTTGGCCTTTCATATCTGTCCATTCTTGAAGTGTGTCTAAGGGAACCATAACTCGAAAATCACGAAGTAAAGCATCTTCCTCTGTCTTTGGACTATTCAGCATGGCACCTTCATGCACAATGGCTGTAACTTCAATCTCACCAAAATCAGTGAAAGCCACCTTATCTCCAACTTCTTTTTCCCAGAGTGATGCCGCATTTTCTGAAAGAATTAACCCTTCTTTCGATATATCCCCTTCTTTAACTGGCAACTCAATTAATTCGTTTTGAAAGTTCGATATTCCGGTAAATCTTACAGAAGCCTGCGCAAGATTATCCGTTTCCATATCAACATAGCCATGTTTCAATAAAGACGTTACGCCTTCTTCTACTTCTTCATTTTCCATTATCCACTCTAATTCATTTTCGGAAAAAAATCGCTCATTACTTTGAATCCAGAAATCAGCATTTCCAGCGCTCAGCCGATCCTGTTCATCCATTAATTTAGAAAAAGTAGACTTTGCAATTAGCATACTCGTCATAACAGCTACGCCTAGAACAACTGCAATAAGCGTAAAGAAGAATCGCTTTTTATGCCGGGTAATATTACGCCATGAAACGAGTAAGGAATTTAGCATAATCATCCTCCTCCCTTTTCACTTGCGCTTCAATAACACCATCCTTAAATAAAACGATTCGATCTGCATAACCAGCTGCAAACATATCATGTGACACCATGACAATCGTTTGATTTCTCTCGCGATGAAAGTTTGATAATAAATCTAATATATCACTCGAACGTTGACGATCTAAATTCCCTGTTGGTTCATCCGCTAATAGAATCGAAGGTTTATGGATTAATGACCTTGCAATCGCCACTCGCTGCTGCTGTCCTCCACTAAGCTCATTAGGGAATCGTTTTTCAAAACCAACTAAATCCACAGCAGACAATAGCTCTTGAACCGTCTCAGCTGATACTTTTTTGCCATCTGCATGAACAGGGAAAACAATATTTTCATATACGGTTAATGTTGGAAGTAATTGATAGTTTTGAAAAATTAATCCGATTTCTTTACGTCGTAAAATGGTACGTTCTTTTTCTGATTTAGAAGTGATACCTGAACCATTTAACTGAATCTCCCCAGATGTTGGTGTATCTAAGCCGCCAAGTAAATGTAGCAACGTTGTTTTTCCAGAACCACTTGGACCAATAATACAAACAAACTCCCCTTCTTCTACCGTGAGATTAACCCCTTTTAAAACCGGCACTACTTCTTTTCCTGTTTTGTATTCCTTTGTTAATCCTTTTACATTAATCATCTGGTTCACCCCTGTTTAGTTGATGGAAAAATGGTATATGACCATGAATAAATAAAATCAATAACAAACACTAATCCCCATACCATTGACAGTCCATATATCACGTCACTAGCGTATGGCGTTTCTTCTAGGCGTTCGGTTCCAATCCATGATAAATCCTGCAAATAGGGAATAGCCTTATCTATCTGACCTAACCCGTAATACCAAAATATAGCTTGAGCAATGACGAATATTAATAGATGGATCAAGGAACTATAGCGATATTTTCTTGCTATATATTTAGGATCCTTCTGTTTTGACATTATGAACTTATCCTTTTCAGTAAGTAATTCTGTCCCACGCCATTGCCCAATTTTCCATCGCATCCAACGGTCAAGCTTTTTAAAGTCACTTATTCCAAATGTGCAAGCATAAATTACAAATATGGTTATTACAATCTGAAAAGTAGAGATTTCTCCTGTTTCCATAAAGATCGTTACTGCAATAACAGCTTCAATAACGATAAGTGCGATAAATATAAACAAAAAAGATAAACTAAGCTTTTGCTTATTAAATACATAACGAACGACACCAAATAATAACAAACATATGAGAGATATAATTTCTGCTAATATAAAAATTTCCCACTGAAAGCTTACAATATAGTCGATCAATTCTCCTCAGTCCTTTTTATATACTCAGTAACTACTTACCGAGTATATAGTTACTGAGTATATATGTCAATATGAATTTTGAAAAAATTTATTAAAGAAATATTAATTGATTAAAGGATGGTTTATGATATGTAGAAAGTAGGGAGTCTCTTTCATAAAAATAAAAAATCCGAGTTAGGCTAAAACTAAACCTTAACTCGGATTTTTTACTTACGTTATTTTTTCCTTACTTTGCAGTATAACCGCCATCTACAAGTACTGTAGTTCCTGTTACAAAGTCATTTTCTGCTAAGAAAACAAAAGCATGTGCGATTTCTTCAGGTTCCCCAAGTCTACCGATTGGATGCTTGTCTACAAGTCCGTCATAGAAATCGCCTAGGGATTCCTTGTTCACAAGACCAGACTCTATAAAGCCTGGGGCTACTGCATTCACACGAATATTTTTACCTGCATATTCCAATGCTAGCGATTTTGTAATTTGATTTACGGCGCCTTTAGAAGCAGCGTATGCTAATGACGTCGGTTCACCAACAGATCCTAGGATTGAGGAAGTGTTTAACACGACGCCTCCCCCATTCTTCATCATTTCAGGGATTGCATATTTCGCTCCATAAAATACCCCATCCTGGTTAACTGCGATAACACGTTTATATTCTTCTTCTGTTACTTCATGAGATGGTTTTTGAATACCGATACCAGCGTTGTTCACAATAATATCTAATTTCTTAAATCGTTCTACCGTTTTAGCCACCATGTTTTTAACAGACTCTTCATTACCAGCATCAACTTTTACAAAATAAACGGCATCTGAGTATGTTCCTTTTAATTCTTTCTCAACAGTTTGTCCGCCTTCATCATTAAAATCAGCGATTACGACCTTCGCGCCCTTTTCTAAAAAAGCTTTGGCGGTAGCTAAACCTATCCCAGATGCACCACCTGTAACAATTGCAACTTTATCGGTTAAATTTTGCATTATGAAGTCCTCCCATTCTAAATAAATTAAGTTTTATATTGCATAAACTTTTTCCTATTATGCACACTTTTTTATTATTCCCGAATGAGATTATTAGAAACACGAAGAATTTCTGTTAGTACTCCTCTCCCTTTCCAACCGTTGGCCACTTCCTGTGAAAGGGAGGTGGTAAAGATACAGTTCTTTTTTTCTTTATTTAATTTCACTATGAGTAGTACCCTCTACCTTCCACAGCATTTCTTATACTTTTTTCTACTTCCACATGGGCATGGTTCATTTCTGCCAACTTTTTTATTTTCTGTGGGTATTGGCGAATTCTTTTTAGCTTTCACCAACGGATGTAGTCCTGATTCACTTTTTTCTCTTACCTCTATTGAAGAATAACCTTTAAGTGTCCACTTTCTCGTGTTATTCATTAAGTTTACAACATAATCTGTTAGCTGTTGGACGCTCTCCATACTTTCAAATTCTATTACCTTACCCAAAAAAGTTATAACCTCACCTAGCTCATCACCAATTTGCGTTTCATACACACACTCTTCTACAATCTCATCAGCTTCCTCTTTATCCATTTCATAATTACGGGTTAGGTACTGAACTAATTGCATATAACTTTTATTTCTTTCTATATAATCCGGTTCACCAGCACGGAGTAATTGTTCTTTTGTAAACGAGAAGAAGGGCAAATCATCTCTTTTTTTATGCTCGTGTTTCACCTTTTTTGGATCAGTCACTCTCCAATGAGAGAACCCTTCCCGATCAATATACATTTCCTCCTGGTACACATTAGCTTCATAAATGATTTCAAAATAATTTCTAGGATCTACTTCATTTCTCGTATAGCTTTCTATCATTTCTTCTAGCTGTGTCAGACTCAATGTTCCATAATAATATAAAAGGCCCCTTGTCAGCTTAATCCACTCGGTATTCCTTTTAACAATAGCCCTTACTTGCAGACTATCATTAAGATTCAATACTGGTGCCACCAGCTCCTCTGGTAATGATAATATCTTTTCCCCTTGAAATATCCCAGTGTATACTAAACCAGTTGCTCGCAGGTACATAATTTGTTCTATTTCTAGATCTGGAGCAGGAATAGAGCCGCCTTTGCGTGCGATCTTAACAAGTAGACCAAACCGCTCTTCATCAAAGCGTAAACATACCGTTTCCAGCAATTCCGGAATCTTTTCTTGATAAACGGAAATAATTTCTCCTTTTTTAAATTTACTTATTCCTTTTAGTTGCAAGTATTTTCTTATGTTAGTTAATTCATCTTTAGTGTATCTGCTAAGTCCCTCTTTTAGCGAAAAAGGCACCTGTATTTCGCTCCAATGTTTCTTGTATTCCTTTGCTGCCAACTCTATGTGTTTGTCATTTAGTTCGTTTATAGCATCATTTAAATTCTTTTCCAGTCCTGGACTTATCTTATCACTCACTTAAAAACACTCCTTCCCATGCATGATGCAAATGATACGTTGAACCGCACCAGCCATGCAATTTATCGTTCTATTTTAAAAACATTATTTATTTTTTGTAAGTCTATTATATTTCACCACAGCAGTCGTTGATTTCTTCTCTCTTTCTCTTTTTAAAACATAAAGAAGTAACCGCCTCTTGACTAAAGCGATTACTCCTTAATGTATGTTTATTTCCTACTAGATGGCCATCCGCTCTTTATGGAACTGTAATAGTGATATCATGCAGTTCGTGCTACGGGATACTCTCTTCTTATTATTAGTGTAATTTTATTTATATAGCGTGTCAATTAGAGAACACTTTAACAATGTATCCTCACAAACCTTAGAATAAGATTGCCAATATGCTACAATAGTAATAGATTTCTTACTAAAGGGGTAGCTAGAATGGTTGAAAAAGTAAAAGATTCGCTCTTAAAGCTAGCAGATTTAAAAGAACAAAAAGGAATACAAATGCTTGGCAACTTATTATTAGTCCTTACTGTTATCATTATGGGGATGGTCATTTGTATTGTAGCTTATTTCTTCATTGCCGACTTCTTACATAATCACTAAACGTTTCAAAGCATTACGGTAAACCTTAAAAAAGCTGCACTACTCTCCATCATCTTCATCTACATGGGTAAATCAGGAATTGAACATACACCTATGCCTAGATCAATGGCTTTTTTGAACAGTATGGAACTCATCTATCACAAAACCGGGATTTATAACCATACATTGACTTATCACCTTTTCACAGATATCATAGACATTGTAAGTCCATGATTAAAGGAGTAATTTTTTATGAAACTCTCAAAAGCTACAGACTATGCGCTTCATACCATGTTTCATCTAATAAAAAAAGAATCAGCTAAACCGATTGGTGTCCAGCAACTTGCAGAATATCAAGATGTTTCACCGACATATCTGTCAAAAATATTAACCAAGCTTGTCAAAGCAGGAATGATTGAATCGATCTCTGGTGCTCAAGGTGGTTATAAGTTAAAACGAAATAAGAATGATATTAGCTTTTTAGATATTATTCATGCAATTGAAGGGACCACGCCACTTTTTGAATGTGATTTCCATCATCATGAGGGCTGTTTGATTCAATCTGAGATTAAAAATGCAGAGGAAAAAATGAACGAACACCTTAGAGAAACAAAATTAATTGACTTAGTAAAAAAAGAACAGCGTTTATCATAACCTTTTCTGTAAGTGTTATGGTAAACAAATTTTTAAATGAATCACAGACATAAAGAATCTATAATAACCTTTAAGGAGGTGAACCTTCGTTATATTAAAACAAATCTTTTCACACTTATCATAGATATAAAAAGTCTATAATATCCACATAAAGGAGATGGAACTATAATGTATGATTGCATCATTATTGGTGGAGGGCCCGCTGGGTTGAACGCAGCATTGGTACTTGGAAGAGCAAGACGTAGCGTGGCTTTAATTGATAGTAATAAACCGAGAAATGCAGTAACCCACGCTTCACATGGCTTCATTACAAGAGATGGAGTCAGTCCATCAGAATTTCGTTCAGTTGCTGCAGAAGAATTATCAAGCTACCCTTCTATTGATCAATTACAAGCAGAGGTTGTAACCATAGAGAAGACTGAACTGGGTTTTGTAGTAGAAGAATCATTAGGTCATTACTATCAGGCAAAGAAACTTGTCTTAGCTACCGGCGTTAATGAGATTTTCCCAGAAATTGAAGGTTTCTATTCCTTTTATGGCAAGAGCCTGTTTGTTTGCCCATACTGCGATGGTTGGGAACATCGAGATCAACCATTAGTTATCGTATCTGAATCCTCTCACGTCTTTCATTATGTAAAAATGATTTACAACTGGAGTAAGGACTTAGTTGTTTGTACAAATGGCCATGCATTACTTAATGATGAAGAAACAGAAAAACTAGTATCAAAAGGAATTAAGATAATGGAACAACCTCTCGCTTCTTTTGAGGGCGTAAATGGACAGCTGGAAAAAGTTCGCTTTGAGGATGGCACGGAAATAGAACGTAGTGGCGGCTTTGTCATGTCGAAAAAATTGATTCCAAATTTGCAGCTTGTTGAGAACTTAGGCTGTAATACGGAAGAATCGGGCACTTTAAAAACCGATGAATTTGGTCGCACTTCCGTAAAAGGCTTATATGCTGCAGGAGATGCCTCCTATGTAAATCCATCACAATTAATTTTTGCAGCCGCAGATGGTAGTAAAATTGCAACAGGGATAAATATGGACTTAACAGAAGAGGAATTTTAAATCCTCTCCTTATCTTAAAATAGTAGGAGTAGTTAACCATGGAAGAAAATGTTTTTGAACAAATGGCAAAAAGATATGATACTGAAGATAGAAAAGAATTAGCGAACGTAATTGTGAAGGAAATAAAACCTGTATTACAAAATAGTAAATCAAAATCACTTTTAGATTATGGTAGCGGTACTGGTCTCGTTAGTTTAGAATTAGCAGATTTAGTGGATTCTGTTTTGTTGGTGGATGCATCTAAACAAATGACCGACGTTGCGCAAGCGAAAATTAACAACAGGGGTATTAACAACGCAAAAGCAATTTACTCAGACTTCACTCAAGAAACTCCTGCACTTAAAGCAGATATTGTATTAATGTCCCTTGTCCTGCTGCACGTTCCAGACACAGAAAAAATCCTAAAACAGTTGTACAACATATTAAATAATGGCGGCAAACTTATTATTGTCGATTTTGATAAAAATGAAAAAATCAATCATCCAAAAGTTCACAACGGTTTTTCTCACGCAGAGCTGAAAAAATGCTTAACAGAAGTTGGCTTTAAATCAACTCAAATTAAGACATTTCATCATGGAGAACGCATTTTTATGAATCAAGATGCCTCCATGTTTATCTCATGCAGTTTGAATGACCCCCACTTAACGGACGCTTGAAGTGGGGGATTCCTAAGAACACCTTCGTAACCGAAAGTTATGTTATTAGGCTATCCCTGCGCCCCCACAGTTAGAAGTCGTAACGCTTCATTTTTAAGGTTCAAGCTTGCGTTTTTATCCCGGTCATGATGTGCGTCGCAATGGGGACAAATCCATTGGCGCAACCCGAGATTTTTAACGGCTTTGTTTTGATAGCCACAATCTGGAGTGGAGCAAAGCTGACTAGATGGAAAATTCCTGGCAACGATTATCACGTGTTTCCCATACCAGGCAGCTTTGTATTCCAACATCTGTCGAAACTGTGACCAGCTCGCTTCGCTGATGGCTTTTGCTAATTTATGATTCTTCAGCATGTTGGAAACCTGCAAGTCTTCGATACCAATAATGTCGTGACTTTTAACAATAGCAGTAGAAATTTTATGCAGGTAATCATGCCGTGCATTGCTGATACGCTCATGGAGACGTGCCACTTTTCGTTTTTGTTTTTGATAGTTCTTGGCGTCCTGTAAGGCTCGTTTTTGCTTTATCGCCCGTTCTTTACGCCTGGAAAGAATACGCTGTTCTTTTGCCAATCGGGACGCTAATGTACGAAAATGTTTTGGATTCTTATATACTGTTTCATCCGAAAGAACAGCAAAATCTTTGAGTCCGACGTCAATTCCAACAGCAGAATCTGTTTTGTCTAACGGTTGTACCTCCGTTTCAGCCAAAATAGAGACAAAATACTTCCCACTCGGATTGCGCCTTATCGTAGCGCTCAGGATACGTCCCTCCACTTCACGGCTCTTGGCAAATCTGACAAGACCTAGCTTTGGTAATTTGAGTTTGTTCCCCACAACCGCAATATTATGATTGGTACACTTTGTTGTGTAAGATTGTAAAGGGTTTTTTTTGGACTTAAAGCGTGGCGCTTTATTCTGTTTTTTAAAAAAGCGGTTATAAGAATCAGCCAAGTGTTTAAGCGATGACTGCATGGCTATGCTATCCACTTCCTGGAGCCATACCAGTTGCTTTTTAAGTTGTGTCAGCTTGGCGGAACAAGCCTTATATGTCAAGCCTTTCCCCGTCTTAGTGTAAGTTTCATTCCATTGATTCAGGAAATGATTGAACACAAAACGGGAGCAACCAATCGTCTTCGCAATGAAGACTTCTTGTGATGCATTTGGATAGATTCGGAACTTATAGGCTTTGTGAATAGACATTTTTTTCACAACTTTCTAACAGGTATATTACATCTATTATATCAGAAAACAACTGTACGTACATACGTTTGCATTATAGTTAATACAGGAAAACCAGACAATTCATCTCCACCCTAGCTAGGCTTGGGGATGGAGTCTTCTTGTCCAAAACCGATAAAAACGACCATTCCCTATTTATGGAAAAGGTCGTTTTCTACTGTAATCTCAGATAGGATTATTGTTAGTCTCTCACCAAAGAGTAGCTAATCCTTATCCGTAGTAGCATCTTCAAAAACAATTTCTAATATTGCAATCAACAATGCAACGATAATCTCTGTTTTAATTGAAAGTGTAATACTACTCATGAACTCATCCACTATATAAAGGACTAGCCAATTGGATGCGAATTCAATACAAACTCGAGTAATTGTTACTTTAAATCTCCCTATTATATATAGTGTTGTCAGCTTGAAGATAGCCTTGGAAAATAATTCAACAATAATCCCAAGGGAATAGAAAGCGAAAACAAATAATAATAGTGACCAAACCGTATCGTATTCCACACCAAGTAGATTGAAGACCCCCGCAATTCCAAAAATTAAACCCCAACTACAAAGCCAACCAAAAAATAATAAAAATTGACACCCCAAAAAACCGTCGCTAATTTCTCCTTCAAATTCATATCACGAAATGGACTCACCTCTATCTTCTTTAATAGAAAGTTCTGTTCTACTATTTGCCTTGGATTGTTAATGTTTCATTGTCCGATAATCCCTTACTAAGACAAAAGTCAAAACACCTTATTTTCTATTATTTCCTTCACCCAACTAATTCCCTCATCTACAAATGTCTCTGTCGGGTTTGTATGTGGCGTATGTTCAAAGACAAAAAACACTTCTGAACTTGCTGATAGCAAAGACAATAAAGGCTCTACTTTAAAATGTGACTTGTCTATTTCGTGGGATGGGTGAACTGGTACCCATATGTATTTATTATTATGAAACTCTACATTATGTAAATGAACTACTTTAATATGCCTTTTCCACTTTTCTATATAATCCCTTGCCCTATCACCTGTTGCTAATAAGTAATCCCCAATATCTATACAAAGTTTTATTCCGTATTTGTCCCAAATTTCAATTGGAAAATTATCAAGCGCTCTAATTCCAAACGCAGATCTGTTCAAACCTAGTTTCGGCTCGCAAACAATGTTAATAGAGTATTTCTCTTGTAGAAAATGTAATCTTTTTAGTCCCCTTTCAATGATGGCATTTGTATCTATATCTTGTTCTTCTTTGAAATAAGGGAAGTGCACTAGAATATACTCTGCCCCTAACTGGGACATATAGTTAACTTCCTTTTCAAACTGTTCCCAAGCCTGTTCAGGTTCGTATTGAACTTTTTCCAACAAATCATATTTACTTTTATTTCTATACAAAGGAGAGTGCAGACCAAAGGTTACATTTTTCTTTTTAACCAATTCTAAAAAATCGTTGAATGACGCTTCGTTTGGAAACTCACCAATCTCTATATGACTAATATCTTTCTTACTAAATAATAATGGGAACTTTTCAGGATCTGACATTATGACACTTCCAGAAAGACCAATACTATGAGGCATATTATCGTTCACTCTCCTTCCAAAGAATTTTCACTAACTCTTGTTAACTAATCTCTTTCGATTAACGCTCCGGTCAGTCAAATTATATTTACAAGGTTTTGGGTGCCTTATGCAATTCTTCCCACTCACTTAAATACATACGCTTTGTAATGTTTTTAGGGTTTGAAAGGTTACATATAAATTCTAAGCTATTTCCATCTGGATCGTTAAAATGAATTTTGGCATGAGCCATACCGCTATGTGCCATAACAAAGGGCTCTATTGGTTTGAACCCAAATGCTTCTCTTGGTTCATATCCCCTTTCATGTAGCCAGGAAACTGAATTCTTAAGACCTTCTAACGTTACTTGAAAAGCTATGTGTCGTATGGATGGGTGATAATCGAGCTCTACTTTATCTGTTTCCCAAAGCCCCAACCAACTCTTGTCTTTTTCAATCCAAAAGAATGCAAGTCTATCCTCGTGGCTATGAGAGAATTCTAAACCAAGTCCCTTATAGTATTCAATCGATTGTTTTAAGTTGCTAACTGGTAAATGTGCCTCATACAGTCCTTTTATCATGTAAAATCCCCCTTTTTTTAGCACGTCTACTTAAATTATTCAACAAAAAGAGCGTTAATCCTCCTTCGATTAACGCCCGTTTTAGATAAAAATCAAGCATATCTCCACTGTTGGTCTAAAACACCATTCTTTTAACTTGCTTCACATAAAAGAAGCGTACAATTAAGAAGTAAACAATCTGTATAAGAGCGAAACTTCCTAACACGAGTGAAGATTCTACTGTAAGATTGTAATCAAAAAAATGAGATAAAGCTGTAAGTGCAACAATGCCATGAACTAATGCCACTACAATCGGCGAGAAAAATAAGAGAGCAATTTGTCTGTTTACTACCTTTTTTAACTCCGTTTCTGTTAAACCAATTTTTGCAATGGATCGGAACTTGCGCTTCTCTTCGTCCAGATCTGTAAATAAGCGGAAGTAAAGAAAACTTCCAGCAGAAACGAAGAATACAATCCCAATAAATAAGCCGATAAATAAGATTGGCCCAAACGCTTTATTGATTTCATAAAGTTGATATTCCACGGAAAACGCTTTGTGATCTAATCGTTCATCCAATTTCCGTCCCGCTTCAATTACTTGTTCCGTTTGCCCGTCCTCTGCCTTCCATGCAGCACTATGATCACTTCTTACAACGGTTCCAAGCTGATTGTAGATATCGTCATTTACCACATAATAGCCATTAAGTTCACCTAATACATCAGATTTGATGACATGACTTGGTTTAATCTCTTCCCCGCTTTTTAATGGGACATTTGATGCCATTAAGACCTCGCTGGCTTTGGTTCCCTGTGTAAGCATGGCATCACTTTGCTCCACTACAATTGCCTTATCTTTCTCTAGATTGAGCGTTTCTTCGCCTATTAAAGCGGCAAAACGATTATAGTCAGAAGCCTTGGTTATAAGTACTTGACGATCCTGGTCAAGCATTTCATAATAGGTCAATTCCATGTCTTCCATTTTTGCCTCGACATTTTCTTCTTCCAATATGGCATTAATTTTATTTATATCATTCTCAATAATTTCCTTACTATCATCCCGCCATGGACTATACGTGACAGTAAATGGATTCATCTCTTTTACACCTTTAGTTAGGTAGGATTGAAAACCATATAATGAACCAATTGCGCTAAATGCAACTGTAGAAATAATGGCTACCATGAAAAACGTTCTAGCATTATCTTTCATGCGAAACGATAAGTCCGAGAATAATAGCATATTGGTTTTCCGCCAAAAGATAGATGTATTGTTTTTAAACCGGCGGATGAAAAACACGCTCAGTTGCGTGAATAGAAGATACGTACCAAGTGTTACTACGATAATTACCGGAATCATCGCATATACCACACCTACGCCCTCTACATAAATAGCTGTTCCGTACCCGATGAGAAGGAGCAGTGCTGCAAGAACAGATAAGAAAATCGAAGCTTTCGGCTCCCCTTTGGACTGCTTATCCCCTTTCACTAAGTCCGTTAATTTATTTGTACGAAGAATAAACGATACAAAAACAGATATGAAGAAAAACAACAGCATAAAACTGCCAAACGTTACGACAGTCGCCAGTGTTGGAAAGTAGAACGGAAGAGACTCACTAATAATTAAGACATTCTCAGCAACGAGGAGAATGGCTTTTGCAAACAATAACCCTGCCAGAATCCCGCCAACTGTTGCAAAGAAGCCGATTAAGATGTTTTCTAAAAACACCATGAGACGTATTTGCTTATTGGTCGCCCCTAACATGATTAAGAGACCAAACTCTTTTTTCCTCGACTGCAGAAAGGAACTCATTGAATATAAGACAAAAAAGAAAGAAAATACATAAATAATTCCACCCGCAGCTGCCATTCCTAATAGCGCATTTTGATTGACCGAACCATTGGAAAACGCTGGATGAAATGCAAAGATGGCAAAGGTAAAGAATACCATCACTGTGAACATGCTGCTAAGGAAGTAGGCAATATACAGACGTTTGTTTCGTAAGACGTTATTAAACGCGAACTGACGAAAAGTCATTGCCGTCCCCTCCCATCAAGGAAAGCATGTCAATGATCTTCTGGAAAAATGCTTGTCTGTTCTCCCCACGATGTATTTCAGAATGGAGCTTCCCATCCCGAATGAAGATAACCCGATCTGAATAGCTAGCTGCCTGTGGATCATGTGTCACCATTAACAGACTTGTTTTTTCCTTATCATTAATTTCTTCAAGCATTTTCATGACATCTTTAGATGCTTTTGAATCTAGGTTACCAGTAGGCTCATCTGCTAACAGTAATTTAGGCTTATGAATCATGGCCCTAGCAATAGCTACCCTTTGTGCCTGGCCACCAGATATTTCATATGTGCGCTTCTTCATAATTGCTGAAATGCCAAGGCTCTCCGCAATGTCACGAGCCTTCTCTTTCATTTCTTTAACCCGGGTCCCATCCAATGTTAGTGGCAAAACAATATTCTCTTCTACCGTTAATGTATGCAATAGGTTAAAATCTTGAAAAATAAAACCCAATTCATTACGGCGGAACTTTGCCAGAGCATTTTTTTTCAGTTTATGTGGGTTTTCCCCTTCTATTTCTACTTCTCCCGTAGTTGGCATGTCGTTTGTGGAAATGATATTAAGAAGGGTCGTTTTCCCGCTTCCAGATGGCCCCATAATAGAAACAAATTCACCCTTTTCAATTTCTAAGTTGATATCCGTTAGGGCACGATAAGCAACTTTGCCTTCATATATCTTACTCACTTTTGAAAGTCTAAGCATAATCATTCTCCTTTTTCTAGCTTCTAGCAAAAGTATAGTCTAAGCGCCGTACTTTAAACTATCGATTATGCTTTCACGAGTATTACATCGTTGTAAGGTTTTGTGTTTTAGAGAAAATGATACGGATGGCGGTCCCTTCCCCAACTGTTGAGTCCATTTCAATACGATGCTCTAACCTTTCAGCAACCTCTTTTACCAAGTAAAGCCCCATTCCTGTTGATTCGCGGTAATCTCGACCATTTTCTCCTGTATAAAACTTATTAAAAACCCGCTTCTGGTCCGAATCAGGGATGCCGATCCCAAAGTCTTCTATTTCGAGGACAGCATTTCCTTCGTGCTCAAAAATGCTTAGAACAATGTGTTTTGCTTTGCCTGTAGAATATTTCACCGCATTATGTATGAGTTGGGTTAACAAAAAGAAAAGCCATTTCTCATCAGATTCTACGGTTATGTCAGGTTTCTCTTCTTTTAATTGCGGAAATACTTCATGACGAATATAAAACAGCTTATTTTCTTGATTCACCTCACGAATTAGCTTGGATAGGGTAACCGGATTAACTTGAAAGTCCTCTGTAATCGTACGAAGTCTGGCCATATAAAGAACGGTGTTCAGACCATTTCGCATTCGCTCTGTTTCTTCACGGATACTTGAGGATTCCGGTTCATCCAGTGTTCGTGCCGTTAATTCAATAACAGAAAGTGGGGTCTTCATTTGGTGTACCCAACGATCCATAAACAGAAGATGCTCATCCTGTAATTCTTCTGCCTGTTGAAGCTCTTCCTGGTATAACCGAAATTGCGCAAGCAGCAATTGATCCAAGGCTTCTGAAATGGGAGTTTGTTCCGTAATTTCAAGAGACTCATCCAACTTCGCCATCGGATTCTGTAACCTTTGATAAAAGTTTTTTCTACTAATGTATCGGTAAATAAGAAAGGCTGTTAGTAACACGATAGACAAAAGAATTGCATAGGTAATGACACCCTTCCCTCGATAGCCATCTAGCCAAAATAATACGGAGATCATGACACATTGGCTAAGTTGCATAACGATAAGTAGTACATGTTCGCGAAGAAATAAATTCATGCTTCCTCCTCTTTCCATGTAACCCGTAGGCGATATCCTGCTCCTCTGACGGTTTCCACCGCGTCTTCAATTCCGATCTCTTGAAACTTTTTCCGAACACGCGTAATGTTTACATTCAGTGTATTTTCTTCTACAAAAGCCTCGTCATCCCAGAGCTTTGCTAGCAGATCCTGCCTACCAGCAATTCGAGGATAACGATCAAGTAAACTTTCTGTGATATCTGTTTCTTTTTTAGTTAATTGCGCTACTTCATTTTTATAGCGTAATTCTAACCGTTCAGGATATAAACTTAACCCCGCTTGAGTCAACACTCTCTCTTCATTCTTAGTCGCATATTCGCCATATGCGCGCCTGAGCTGACTTCTAATTTTAGCCATCACAACATCCGGGTGGAATGGCTTCGTAATAAAGTCATCTCCGCCATTTTCAATCGCCATAACTTGGTCCATCTCCCCCGTCCGCGCCGAAATAAAGATAACCGGGCAAATAGACTCTTTTCGAATTTGCCTGCACCAATAATACCCATCATAACTAGGAAGATTGATATCCAGTAATAAAAGGTCAGGCTGTACTTCTCGAAATGTTCCCATAATATTTGTAAAGTTGGTGGCAATTGTCACATCATATTCGTATTTTTTTATATAAGAAGATAAGTACTCTGCAATTTTCATGTCATCTTCCACAATCATTATTTTTTTCATGTTTTGGTCTCCTAGCTCCATATTTCATTTGTGTATAATTTTACCTAACAATATCATGAAATACCATTCCTAATGAGGTGCAGATAATAACAGGATTGGACGCTAACCTTTTATTTTTATCGTATGTGGAACAATTCCACTTATTTTTTTGAAAACGAACCTAACCCATTTGCCCCCTCTTTCCTTTTTCTATAGAATATTAAGTAAATAAACAAAACGAGGGGGAGTACTGTGCCAACATACAACAAACTAGTCCGTGACAAAATTCCAGAGATCATCAAAAACAGTGGGAAAGATCTAAAAACCAAAATTCTCTCAGAAGACCGATACATAAAAAAGTTAAAATTAAAGCTAAACGAGGAGGTTACAGAATATCAAGACGCGACAACAGACAACGAGGCAATTGAAGAGCTTGCGGATGTCTTAGAATTAATGCACGCTCTTGCTAGTATTCATGGCGCCTCTATAGAAGAAGTAGAAAAGTTGCGGAAAGAAAAAGCTGTGAAAAGAGGAG
The DNA here is from genome assembly GCF_000724085.1 of Oceanobacillus manasiensis. Lineage (GTDB taxonomy): Bacteria > Bacillota > Bacilli > Bacillales > Amphibacillaceae > Oceanobacillus_B > Oceanobacillus_B manasiensis. The sequence goes on along the minus strand of NZ_CCDL010000003.1, from coordinate 177,847 downwards.
GCTTTAAGGACAAAATCTTTTTGATTGAGGTTGAAGATTAATGAATGATATCTCCTTGTATACTAGCTATCACAGAAAAAACGATCACCGTCAATAGCTTATCTTTATGAAAACTTAAACTAACGATCTTTATTTAAACAAATAAAGTAACCGACCCCAAGGCATCGGCTACTAATATTTTAAAGTACTAACATTTGGTCGACCGCTCTTTATACGGCTGTAATTGTTGTAATAATTGCCTTTACTTTTACTGTCACTCGTACTCCACAGCCACTTTTCTTGCTATTTCAACAACAATAATTTCATATTGTTATATCACTTCATATACCGATACTTCAACAAACGCTTCAACATCGAAATCTCCTGTAATAGTCCCTCACCCACATTTGTTTCACGTACTTTCTTTCGCTGCAGTTCTTTATCTACCAACCTCTTAACGGATAAGACATCATTTCCATTGTGCAATACTTCTTGCTTGGAATTAAAATGTTTGTGGGCAACGAGCTGCATTCCATAGGAGTTGAATAGCAGTGTATAGCCTGCAATCCCTGTTGTTGGTTGATATGCTTTGGAAAAGCCCCCGTCAATTACAACAATTTTGCCGTTTGCCTTAATTGGATTTTCCCCTTCAATCTCTTTGATAGGGGTATGCCCATTAATGATATGACCATGATCAGGTTCAAGATCAAATTCTTCTAAGATTTTACGACTGGTTTCTTCATTTTCGCGCATATAATAATAAGGATTTTTCACTTCTTTATGGGTAGCCTTATCTGCTATGAAATACCTCTCAAAAGTCGTCATTTCTCTTTTTCCAAACAGGGAGGAGTGCTCACCTGTCCATAAATACCAGACCATATCTGTAGCAAGGTCGTCCGTTTCTTCAGGATGTGCGAAAGAATGACGTAGAAATTGTTCAAACTTATCAAGCAGTTCTCGGCCAGCATAGGCTTTGTTTTCGATCTTCATTTCTTCCATCTTTCCTTGTTCATCAATAGGGATACAGCCATGTATTAATAAGTTACCGTTATATCTTAGGTAAAGACTGCCCTTCTTCATAAGGAAACGCATATGCCTAGCCAGCTTTTCTGAATGCTGGACAGAGAATAACAGTCTATCAATTACTTGTTGCTCTTCCTCTAATAATTGATCAGGCTGGTCGGGATTTACTGTTGCAAAGCAAGTATTGACTAAAGAATATTTTTTGCCACGTAGCGTTATTTCGTTTTTCTCATAATCAATCTTTTCTAGTAAGAGCCGCTTTTCCATATTGAAGTTAGGCTGGCGCTTAATAATCGGGCTTTCTAACTTAAATTGGATCATGGCGATAGCTTGGTGAATTTTTGTGATTTGTAATTGTTCTTGATCGGTTATTTGTTTATTAGATTGTCGTTTAGGTCTAAAAGCAGGATTATCCCCATAGTATCTTTCTGCTAGATTAAGAAGCGGTCTTAAATTAATCCCGTACGCGTCCTCAATGATATCCAGGTTATCGTAACGCGCACAAATACGGAGAATATTCGCTAGACAAACTTTTGATCCGGCAAAAGCCCCTAACCAAAGGACATCATGGTTCCCCCATTGAATATCGACAGAATGATAGTTGATAAGTGTATCCATAATTTTATCTGGCTCAGGTCCACGATCATAAATATCCCCTACTACGTGCAAATGGTCGACAACCAACTGCTGTGTGGTATAAGCAAGCCCTATAATCAGCTCATCTGCTTGGTTTAGAGAAATGATTTGTTCCACTATTTTTCTATAATAATGTTTCTTATTCGTAAATTCGTCTGTTTTATATAGCAATTCTTCTATAATGTAAACAAATTGCTTTGGCAATGCTTTACGCAATTTTGAACGTGTATATTTTGAGGAAGCATAGGAAACGAGTTGTATAAAATGCTCAATCTTTTTGATATACCATGCATTTAGATCTTGCTTATTATCAAAATTACTTTTAATCAATTGCAATTTTTCTTCAGGATAATAAACCAATGTCGCAAATTCCATGATTTCTTCTTCTGATAATTCATTTGCAAAGCGATCTGTTATTTTCTCTTTCACCTTACCTGAACCATTTCGCAATACATGTTGAAACGCTTGGTATTCCCCATGTAGATCACTTACAAAGTGCTCTGTACCCTTTGGTAGGTCGAGGATGGCTTCAAGATTTATAATTTCTGTTACGACTTTCTCTTCGCTATCATATCGTTGTGCAAGTAAATCTAAAAACTGGTTTTCCACAATGGTGCATCCCCTTTTCAACCGACAAACCTTTGTATGTCCATATAGTAATAGTTCTATTATAACGGAAATGGCCAGCTACGTTAACATATGCCCTCTATAACCTTAACAGTATAGAAAGGCAACTTATAAAGTTTTCTACTAATAATCTTCAATGACACGCTGTCTTTCTTGACCAATCTGAACTATTTTTTCCTGATTAGCTTCTACTTCTTTATTCAAGCCTCTTAAAATTCTTTCGACCTCATCCTGTTTATAACTCACTTGATCTCTGGCTTCATTTATTTTGTTCTGAACCATAAAATCGACAAAGAATCCATCCAAGAAAAAGTCAGCAAATTTGAGCATACCAGAGATATCAATTTGGACATCTAATTCTTCCTGTACATCTAGCAATTCTTTTTGGAAACGCCGCATGCTTGTTTGCGCCTTATGAATAGCTGCTGTTGCATCGTCTATATGGCCATGTTTTGCTATTCCTGATATAGCTCCTCCACCAAACATATCAAAGGCACCCCAATTTGCAGCACTATCCAATGAAGCACTTGCACTTTCTAAATCTTCCGCCACATAGGAACCTGCCCTAATAGCCTCATTAAGTTCAACGATGTACGCTTTTACATCACCTTCTTGTTCCACTAATTCATACAAGGTAGCTGCAGTGGAATTATTACTTTGTTTGATGTATTGTTCTTTTTCGGTGATCAGTTGTTGATACTTAGCGTCTACATTTCCTATTTTCTCTAGTTGGTGTTGTAGATCTGTTAATGCCTGATCTAATTCTTTTTTTGTTTTCTGGGCTTCTTGTAACTCTAACTGAACTGCGACTACTTCTTGTTTTTCTTTTTCAATTTGCTCTTCTTTGTTTCCTTTTAGCGTCTGAAAAAGGCTCGAAATACTAAACCCTTCTAACTTTTCTACATCCTTTTCTTCTTCTCTAAGCCGCTTTGTTAGATTCTTAATTATTCCTTCTATTTCAGCAAGCTCTGTTTCATAATCCTTTACTTGTTTTTGCCATTTATTTTTTCTTCTAAGATCTGCTTTCACCTGTATAAGTTCACTATTTAATCGGTCTGCCATGATAACTCCCCCTCTATTTATCTATTAATGCATACGAAAAAGTGGTTAAAAAGTTTCGTAGTGGTCAGGAAATGAATCATCAAACATGTCGTCCATTTCACTATTCTATATGTGATGTTAAATAACTGCTTGATGTTCAATTTTGGTTGATTGTGTAGCGATCTTGATTGATTCTCTGGCTATGTTGGTTGATTGTACCGCACTCTTGGTTGATTCTCTGGCTATGTTGGTTGATTATATCGCACTCTTGGTTGATTCTCTAGCCATGTTGGTTGATTGTATCGCACTCTTGGTTGATTCCTCGGCCATATTGGTTGATTCCCCCACCCACAATAACCAACCCCCCCTTAATAAACACAAAAATCCCTAGACAAAGGCACAGCCTTTATCTAGGGTTATTAAATTCAATCTTTAATTTTGATTAACAAGCTCGTCTTCAACGGAACCTGCATCAATAGGGTTTCTGATTAGATAATCAAAAGCGCCTAGTGCTGCAGTTGCTCCAGATCCCATTGAGATAATAATTTGGTTATATATACTATCTGTACAGTCACCTGCTGCAAACAATCCTGAAACGGTTGTAGCACCATGCTTGTCGACAATGACCTCACCAATGCGGTTCTTTTCAACTGTATTGTCAAGCCAACCTGTATTTGGTACTAGGCCGATTTGGACAAACACACCTTGTAAATCGATCTGTTTTTCTTCATTTGTTTCTCGATCAAGATACTTGATGCCATTCACATTGTCGGAACCAGTGATTTCAGTTGTTTGAGCATTTTTAACGACCGTTACGTTTGGTAATTTAGCTAGACTATTTTGAAGTACCTCATCAGCCTTTAAGGTGTCAGAGAACTCAAGAACGGTTACATGGTTTACGATACCTGCTAGGTCAATAGCAGCCTCGACTCCAGAGTTTCCTCCACCAACTACAGCAACGTCTTTTCCTTCAAATAATGGGCCATCACAGTGTGCACAGTATGCTACACCTTTATTAGCAAACTCTTCTTCTCCAGGTACACCAAGCTTACGCCAGCTTGCACCAGTAGAAGCAATAACTGTTCTGCTTTTTAGAATAGCGCCATTATCTAGCTCTACTTCAAACATATCTTTCTTCTCAACATGACGTACACGTTGTAAGTTTAAAACATCTATCCCATAATCTTTAACATGTTCTTCTAGGCTTGCAACAAGCTTCGGTCCTTCAGTACTTTTCACACTAATGAAGTTTTCAATGCTCATTGTGTCTAGTACCTGTCCACCAAAGCGTTCTGCAACAATCCCTGTGCGGATGCCTTTACGAGCAGCATAGATGGCAGCACTAGCACCAGCCGGGCCTCCACCGACAACAAGCACGTCGTATGGATCTTTTTTAGATAGTTCGTCTGCATCTGGTCCGCTACCTAATTTGGCAAGCATCTCTTCAGCTGTCATACGACCACTACCAAACTCTTCCCCATTTAAGGTTACAGTTGGTACAGCCATGATATTTTTGCTGTCTACTTCTTCTTTGAAGGCAGCTCCGTCAATCATGGTGTGGGTAATACCAGGATTAAGAACACTCATCATATTTAGTGCTTGTACAACGTCTGGGCAGTTATGACATGTAAGACTTACATACGTTTCAAAGTGATACTCACCTTTAACATTTTTCACTTGGTCAATGACACTTTGATCTACTTTGGGAGCTCTTCCGCTAACTTGTAGTAAAGCGAGTACTAATGATGTGAACTCATGTCCAAGCGGAACGCCAGCAAAGGTTACACCAGTGTCTTCACCAACACGATTCACACTAAAACTAGGTGTTCTCTTTAAGCTTGCTTTTTCGACTGTGATCTTCGATGACATAGAAGCTATTTCATCAACAAGCTCCTGCATCTCTTTAGATACATCATCGTCACCTGTATCTACTTTCAGTACAATATCACTTTCAAGTAATTGCAGGTATTGGTCTAGTTGTGCTTTAATGTTTGATTCAAGCATGCTTATCGCACTCCTTAAATTTTACCTACTAGGTCTAGGCTTGGTGTAAGTGTTTCAGAGCCTTCTTCCCATTTAGCAGGGCAAACTTCACCAGGGTTTTTACGTACATATTGTGCTGCTTTGATTTTGTCAACAAGCACACTTGCATCACGGCCAATGCCGTCTGCATTAATTTCTACTGTTTGAATAACACCGTCTGGATCGATGATGAAAGTACCACGATCTGCAAGACCTGATTCTTCGTTTAGTACTTCGAAATTACGAGAAATCGTTTGGGATGGGTCACCAATCATTGTGTACGTAATTTTACCGATTTTTTCTGAAGTGTCATGCCAACCTTTATGAACAAAGTGCGTATCAGTTGATACAGAGTATACTTCTACTCCAAGTTCTTTAAGAGTTGCATATTCGTTTTGTAAATCTTCAAGCTCAGTTGGGCAAACAAAAGAGAAGTCTGCTGGGTAGAAGCATACTACGCTCCATTGACCTTTGAAGTTTTCTTCTGTTACATCTACAAAGTCACCGTTAAAATACGCTTTTGCGTTGAATGGTTTTACTTCTGATCCGATTAAAGACATGTTAAATTCCTCCTATAGGTAAATGTGATTATTAATAATAATTATTCTTATAAAACATAGACTATAATATATTGCTCATTATTGCAAGGGATATGCAAGAAACAAGCATATATTTAACATAATGGACATATTCGCTTTATGAAAGCGTTATCATTTAGTTATTCTAAATGAGACTAACTTGCTATTTTGCCAAATTAATTGTTCTGGAAATAAATGCAGAATTGTTCCATTATTGCTATAATATAAGGAAGGCTTTTAACATACATATTATTGTAGTTAAATTTACTTTTTAATCATTTATTATTAAATTTTGGAGGGTATATAATGGGCTTTCTTGACGGACTAATGGGAAATGCTTCAAATGTAGACAAAAGTGAAATAACGAAGGAATTTGGCAAATTATTAGTAGATGGTGAGGAAGTAAATGTCGCATTTAAGATATTAAGGGATTTATTTATTTTCACGGATAAGCGCTTGATTTTAGTTGATAAGCAAGGGATAACTGGTAAAAAAACTGAATTCCATTCTATTCTGTATAAAAGCATATCGCATTTTAGTATTGAAACGGCCGGAACCTTCGATCTTGATGCCGAACTCAAGATATGGATATCCGGGAACGTAGAGCCGCTTGTTGCAAAAAACTTCAAGAAAGATGACAGCATTTATGATATTCAAAAAGTGCTCGCTGCTGCTTGTGGCTAAATCGTGATAGTACAAACCATATGTTAAAGGGCAGCATATTGTTGCCTTTTTCTATTTTCTCGTAAAATCCCAATAGAAAGGAGCCAATATGCTAAACAAAATCGCAACTGTAATATTAGGATTTATTTTAGTTATCGGTATATCATTAATGTTGTGGGAACATTTTACCACTCTGACCTTTGGAGAGGTTACAAATGGCTTGCTCGCTAGTGATGAATCTATAGAGCAAGTGGTTATTATCGACCGAGATCCTGGTTCTTCGTATCACTCAAAAGAAGCTCATTTAAGTGGAGCATTTTATGATTATATGTTGGAAAGAACTTCGTATACCAAGCTAAAAGAACAAGATGGTTCTACAGTTAGACGGTACTTTATTGAGATTAAAACAGACCAAGGTAACCAGTATCCTATTTATATTAGTGAAAGGGATATTCAAGTGAAAGGTCAAAACTATGAAGTCGTCGGAGAAAATCATATAGTATATTATATAGATTCTACTCATTTTGACTGGGAATAAATTAACAAGTGTTATTATAAAAGTTATTAAACTACTTAATGAGGGCGATTCAGAGAAAGTAGGAGTTATATAATTAATACACCTTGATTATACAATTTGAAAAAAGCATGGCTATTTCTACTCTATAACTAAATAGCCATGCTTTTTAATGCGTCTAAATCTTGAGCGCTAGCCTTTTTAAACGTTCATTACTACCCATTATTAACTAAACGAGTTTTATAATTTCCGTTAGTATTTAATCTGCTGAGCTAGATAGAAAAACAAGGCATGTTGCAGTTGACATTATTTTTTTAGTTAACGCAACTTTTTTTGATTCGTAAACGATTCTATGAAATAATATACATATTATTTGCTACATTACTTATTAAAGCTTTACTGATTATAAGACACGATGGGGGAAAAATATTGAAGCAACTATTTACTAAGAAAAATATTATTATATATAGCATATTAGCTGTTTGTTTTATAGGATCACTACTTTTTGTGCATAACAATTATTCTTTCTATGATCGTACGATTGTAAAAGTAGTAGAAACGAATCTAGAAGATATTACGGAAATATCAGATATGCATCAAAATGAGGATCAAATATATACTCAATCGATTACTGCGGAAATTAAAAACGGCGAAGAAAAAGGACAACTTATTCAACTAACAAATAAATATTCAGATTCAGCTGCTATAGACAATGAATATAAAGCTGGAAAGGAATTATTTGTTAAACTAGACGCCAATCCAGATTCTAATTCAGAATTAACCGGCTCCATCAAGGATATAAAACGGGATAAGTATCTTTTAATCATCACATGGTTATTTATCTTTACATTACTTATAGTTGGAAAGCGACAAGGATTCTACGCTCTAATCAGTTTAGTAATTAGTGCCATTATATTAGCCATTGCTATAGAGGTTTACGTGAATACAGCCAATATCAGTTTATTAGTGATCTGTGGAATCAGTATCATATTATTTACTATCATCTCTTTATTACTTGTTAATGGGTTTAATGAAAAATCATATGCAGCCATCCTTGCAACGCTGTTGGGAACATTTCTTTCATTATTAATTACTTATCTTGTCATGCTGTTCACTTCCGAGCAGGGGCTCCGTTATGAAGAAATGCAGTTTCTAACACGTCCTCCGCAATTAATCTTTATGGCTGGATTACTAATTGGAGCACTAGGCGCTGTTATGGATGTAGCCATTACGATATCTTCTTCTCTTTTTGGACTGTATGAAAAGGATAACAACATATCCATAAAAGCACTTAAAAAGTCAGGGTTAGATATCGGAAGAGATATAATGGGGACCATGACTAATATTTTATTTTTTGCTTATATAAGTGGCTCTATTCCCATGATGCTTTTATATTTAAGAAATGGATCGAACTTATCATTCACTTTTTCTATGAATCTATCTTTAGAATTAGCACGTGCCTTATCTGGAGGTATTGGTATCGTTCTAACTATTCCGATCGGTCTATATACTACGATTTATTTTATTAATAAAAAGAGGTCTAAACCATGAATACATTAGTATGTTTAGCTGCTATTTTATTTCTTCTCATGATTCTTATTGGAGGGAAGAAAGGAGCACGTTCTTTTATTGCTTTATTTTTAAATTTTGGTGTACTCTTTCTCACCATTCTTTTCATGTTGGATCCTAGTGGGAATCCAATCATATTGACATTAATTTCATGCGTCGTAATAAGTTGTATAAATCTATTTTATATAAACAAGGTTAACGTTAAAACGAAAGCTGCTTTCATTTCTACCATCATAACGGTAACTATTCTTATATTGTTTATTGTGGTTACAACAAAGGTAACCATGATACAAGGTTTTGGTGAAGAAGAATCAGATGAACTTAGCATTTATACCGTATACATTGGTGTTGACTTTGTGAAAATAGCTACTTCTGTCATTATTATGAGTGCAATAGGCGCTATTACGGATATCGCGATCTCTATTTCATCACCCATGCGAGAAGTATTTCACCATCATCCAACGATTACTAAAAAAGAATTATTCAATTATGGAATGGCAATTGGAAGAGATATATTTGGAACAAGTGCGAATACGTTATTTTTTGCATTCTTTGGAGGTTATTTAGGGTTGCTCATATGGTTTAACGACCTATCCTATTCTGTTGGAGAGATTGTAAACTCAAAAGTATTTAGTGCGGAAATGGTAACCATACTTTGTGCCGGAATTGGTGTAGCATTAACCTTTCCAATTACATCGTGGGTTAACACCTTTTATTTATTAAAAATGAAAAATGATGATAAAGATTCACAGACCAGTACAGAAGATTAATTCGTCTAGATATGGCTGGTTCAATAAAAAAGATAAAAAAGTCATGGCTATTTTTCACAAGGTAAGCCATGACTTTTTCATTCAACTCACTTATTTCGCATTCTCATCTGGTTGATGAATACCAAATGTGTTTCCTTCTGTATCAATATAATACCCTTGCCAAGCCATTCCTGGAAGTGCATATTTGGGCAATGCTACCCGCCCTCCATGCTCTAAAATCTTTGATTCAGTTGAGTCATAATTCTCTACGTTCATTGTACAAGCAAATCCATTCAACGCTTGATGCGATTCTGGAGGTGGTCCTTGGCGTTGCATTAAAGCTCCATTAATACCAAGCACATTGTCCTCCCCTGTTACAGCACCAACATAAGGCATGCCAGCATATTCACTCCAGTCTTCAAATGTCCAACCAAATACCTCGCCATAAAACTTCTTTGCCCTCTCCATGTCATCTACATGAATCTCGAAATGTACTAATCTACCCATAATATCCTCCTTATTATGAATCGTTTTATTGTTCTCTCCGTAATCTAGTAAGAGTTTTACTATATCTAGAACTCTTATTACATTATGGAAAGGATTCACGAATTTCGTCTTTTTTAGATTTAAGATTTACTAAGAAACCGGCTCTTCGCTACATCTCCAAATAGCTCTTTAACGCGTCTAAGTCTTTAGCGCAAGCCTTTTTAAACGTTCCTGCCATCATCTTACCGAAAAATTTTGCCACGCCAGTGAGCCCCGTAATTTCCCCATACAACGTAATGTCAGAATAATCGCCTGACGATTCAATCATGTATGTAAACAAAAATTCGCCTTTACCTGTGGATCCTTTCGTTCCATCACAACGAAGTACAATTTTATCTGGCTCATGTAGTTCGACAACCTCAAAATGTTCGGTTGCCTTTGTACCATACATCTTTCTCGTTTCTTTCCATTCACTTCCCACACGTATAGGCCCGTTATCTAACCGTTCTATTCCAACTAATCCTTGCATCCATTGTTGGGCAGACTCAAGGTCAATCAAGCCACTGTAAGCTGTTTGTTTGTTCACTTGGATGGATCTATTTACTTGAAAATTGATACTCAAATTACACCCCCCTTTTATATTGATAGCAAAAGCTACTCATTCTTCAATGAACAATTTTGTTATAATTATAAATTCAACATAAAAGACCTTTTCTCCTTCTCGAAGTCCTGCATACATTATTGATTATGTTGTGAATTGTTGGTAACTCTTGATTAGTTGTTGTTAAATTTAATTTCAGATATATACTAAATGTCAATTTTCTACCCGTTCCACTTCCACAGAAGAAATCCCCGTAATTCTTACCACTTGTCCTTCTCTCAATTCAATTTTACTTTCTGTTGAAACGGATTGACTGCCAATCATTTCTAAAATTTCTGCTTCTCCATTCGGACTAAGGATAAAAACGTGTCCTAAACCGCCTACAGGATTTATCGTATAGCTGCCAGGTTCGATATCGGTTCCGACGTGCCAGATTCCGGCAGACAGTTCATTGGAAGGCTCCATTTCCACCCCTACGAAAGCAGCTGCACTCTCCAGTCCATCAATTCTTATAGTATGAGATTCATCCACATCTGCATAAAAACCTCGCACTCCAGGATAGCCGATGATTTCATGGATCAGAAGATGGCCCTCTTCATCGTAGATAAAAATGTTTCCAGAAACATCGCCGGAAAACCAGTACCTTCCCGTTGGTACCGTGAATTCCTCTTCATTCGTTACATCAAAATAATAGTCTTCTTCTATTCCCTGATCTGTCCTGTCCTTCTCGCTTATATCAAATATCGTTTCACTTATATTCATTTCTTCTAGCATTTCTTCTTTTTCTTCTCCTATAATCTCATGGTTTTCCTGGTAGCTCTTTGCTTTTTCAGAGGGTGCGGCCTGGAAAACAGGAGATGTGCAGCTGGATAAAAGTAGCAAGCTACTGAAAAGAATAATGATTACCGATAAACCTCGCACTAATGTCAAACCTCCTCCACTTTCCCGTGTGCTATTAATTAATCTAACTATGAAAATATTTTTCATAAAATTCTATGGTTCCAAGTGGGCCAATTGTAATTTCACGGTTAAACGGAAGAAGCCGATCTAACCATTCTGCCTGACGCTCCATAAGCATATCTTTAATGGGGATACATAATAAATGATTCGCAATATAGTGATGATCATCCGGCAAAGCGTATGTTTTTTTCACAAGCTGATACTGCTCTTCTTCCAGTGAGATTTTAATAAATGCCTCACTGTCTCCATGAAAATGCTGTTCGTGAATAATCTTGCCGTCTTTTAAAAACAGCACCCGATCTGCATATAAATCAAGGTTCTCCAATAAATGAGAAGCTACAAAAATCAATTTATCCTTCTTTTTCATGTCATCTAAACGTTGTGATATTAATGCCACATTGGACAAGTCTAAGCCATTCATGACTTCATCCATAAGCATCATCGGTGTGTCAGCAGCTTCCATCATGGCAAAACACAGTCGTTGCCGCATACCCAGTGAGTATGTTCGCACCTTCTTTTTTACATAATCAGTCATATGTAATGATTCTACGATGGAAGGGAGATGCTTTGTCGTCTTCTGCCACATAGTTGCATACAATTTCATATGATCAAGCCCCGATAATTCTTCAAATAAATCACTTTGATCAGGGAATGTTGCCAGCTGTTTATGGATACGTATTTCTTCTTTTTCCGATCTGTATGTATGTTTTTCCTTAAAGCTTACCGTCCCGCTATTTGGTTTTAAAAAATTGGCGATGACATTAAACAAGGTGGTCTTCCCTGTCCCATTCGGGGCGACTAAACCGATAACTTCCCCTTTATCAGCCGTCAATGAGAGCTTATCAAGCACTTTTTTATCCTTATAAGCTACTGAAACATCTTTTAATTTAAGCATATCGCTTCTCCTCCGTCATATTTCGATTGCTTCCTTTATATGAACGCCACTGTATCAGTTTCAGAGCACCTGAGATCATCACCACGAAAACAGCGAGCCAAATCATCGCATAGCCATAATCTATTTGTCCGTTCCCAAATTGGACAGCTACATCACCTGAGAGAACCCCGGAAATATCAATAATTTTAATCGGGTGCAACCAAGCCGTATTCCATCCGATCATCAAGAACAGGTCGGGGATGTAAAAGATAATAAGTGCTATCATTACAGTGGCATACGAATTTTTAAAAAGGGTATTAAAGAGTGCAGCTGTATAATAAAGTAAGATGACAATAAGAGCAATTGCCAGCAGAATATATATATAATATTGGAATGCAGGTATCGCTACATAGTCATTGTTCATAAAAATCATCACGGGGTAGGATAAATTCCCAAAACCCGCCTCCCGAGCAGCAATATAACCTCCTGCTATAATCCCGGCTGTCAAAAAGACCATCATATACAAAAAGTGAATCATTACTTTTGCGTGTATTTTATTCATAATTGAGAGTGGAAAGCCTTTCATGACTGTCTGATGCTTTTTTTCATACAAAAGTATTTCACTTCCGCTGATTATCATAAATAATAGAAAAAACAATCCGCTGAGTATACCTAATGCATGCATGAGATAATCTGTTGCGACAAAAGGATCCGGCTCAAGCTGGATTTGATTTTCCAACGCATGTTGCAAAAATGCATTGCTTTGTAAAACTTCTTCTTTCGGAATAATATATTGTGAAGGGATTCCCTGGTTGTCCAATTCATGGACACGCAAACGTAATTCATTTAACTTGAGTCCGTTTTCGATATATTCTTCATTCGTCTCATCCAACCCAACGAAGGCTAAATAGTAGAGCTGATAATTTACTAAAGAAGATTGCTCCAGGTAAATTTCATGAATTTCTGCCCCTTCTGGTGTTTCTTCCTGCGACAATGGAAACGAATCAAATGTAGCATTAATCATCTCCTTCTCACTTCTTTTTTCACTTTCAATTGTTTCTACTTCCGTGTCACTGTAATAAAAAAAGAAAATCGGAAAAAAGAGTGCGAGAATTGCACCCAAAAATAAATTTTTACGATTACGGACCATTAATTTTGTTTCAAAAAGAAAATACTTCCAGAACATAGATATTTCCTTCCTTGGCTTAAGTATTGGCGGGCTAAGCGTAAAACCTGCGTTTTTTGATTAGCTTTGATACAAAAAATAAAGTGATTTCTATTAGAACAACTGTAATTAATAATACTGTAATCCCTTTTGCATAAGTGATGGTATCGAGATTAAGAAGAAAGATTTTTTCTCCTTTTACGACATTGCCAAATTCAAAATAGGTTTGCGGAAAGTTGCTGACATCCATTCCGAATAGACTTTTCTTGATTCTGGAATAGTAGAATTGCTGGGAAAATAATACGATCGTTCCGATAAACAGGACAATCCACTGATTTTTGAATAGTAGGCTAAGTACCGTACTTAATCGAGTGAAAAGGTAAATAAGAACAACCATCAGACTAGAGGTTTTCAGGAGAAAATCACCGAAAGCAATAAACGCATAGTCTTCCCTCATCATATTTCCGTTGGTTTTAACAACAGGCACGGAAATGTTAGAAAAACCAAACCCGTTTAAGGCCGTTATAATGCCCATTCCTGCAAGCATTAATATGAACAAGACAGCTAAAGTGTACGTAAAAGAGGTGAATGATTTTACGTTCAACTGCCTATACCAAGGCATGGGAAGCCCCTGTAGCAATGTTTTGTAACCACGATTCACTGTAATGATGTCACTGCTGAAATAAATGACTGCAAATAAAATAAGATAAGTGACTGGACTCAAAAGCGCATTTTGCATCGTTTGTACAGTGGTTTTTTGTTCAATCATAGGGTAGGTTATTGGTTCATCCTGTTCTAAATGCGCCTCATAACTAAACAGTGTTTGCTGATACAAGTGCATCATGTCTTTCACTGGAAAAGGAGACATGGCATATTCAGCTGCCATATCGTCAAAAAAGCTACTGAAACCTGATTCATGGGAATATGTCAGCAGATGTAAAAACCTTGTAAAGTCACCATCTTCATAAGCGTGTTTCATCTTGTTATGTAAACGGTAGTTATACTCTGTTGTCGCATAGATCGAATTTCCGGTAAAATTACCAAAACCTGTCGAGCCTCTGGCCATTCTAGCTTCCTGTTGTGCGGCCATCAGTTCCAGTTCCTGCTCCTGAAGATTGGGATTAAAAGAGTCCGCGGTTTCCTGGTTGGGCTGAATAATAAAGCAGTAAGCAAGCAGTAAAATAAATAGGAAACCAATAAAAATATTGTTTTTCCTGCTTTTTAACATAAGCATAAATTCATGTTTAAATAACGAACGAATCATTTCATTACCCCTTTTTATGCAGAGATATTCTCCGTTGCACCGCACGTAAGTTTTACATGCTTGTCCCGTAACAAAAGCGCTAGTGCCTGCTTTTAGACGTACGGCTTTCGCCCCGAACTATGGTGTGGTTCTACTTATCGAACATTCTTATGTAAAAAGAATGTTAAAATCATAGCTCGTGGCGAAATCTGACAACGAACTATAGTTCAATTTTTTGTCTAAAAAGGGATTTACTGAAGTTTTGTATGTATGTATTGTCGATAACAGAGTCCCATATGTATAAACTTGTAAAATTTTCTCACTATTGCTAATTTACTACATTACGACTGTGATGTATACACCTAAAGACACAAATTCATCTTTGGCATCGTTTGTTCTGGTCCCAACCTAAGATAGTTCACAATGAATATAAAGTGGTTATACATAGAGAATGCGCTTGAAGAGGGAATCTTCTTTCGGAAGTTCTTTAAAGGGGATGTCTTCAACATGCATCCCCTGGAAAACCGCTCCCTTGATAGAGAAAAAAGGCACTTTTTAGCGCCTTGTCTCTACTTCTCACTTATTCATTATGGCATTACAATTTAACGGTGTTGATCGATTAAGATTGGATTACCGTCCGGATCTTCTATTGCAATATATGCAGGTCCTTCTGTTGATCCATCAGCTTCTTGAGTTAATTCGATACCCTCTTCCTTCAACTTCTTTTGTAGTTCGCGTACATCCGTAAAATCATCTAGATTTTCAGCATTGCTGTTCCAACCTGGGTTAAATGTAAGAGCGTTTTTCTCAAACATTCCTTGGAAGAGACCAATTACTGTATGTTCGTTCTTCATGATAAGCCAATTTTGATTAATATCCCCGCCTAGTGTGCTAAATCCCAGTTTTTCGTAAAATGCTTTTGATAGATGAATGTCCTTAACATTTAAACTTACAGAAAACGCTCCTAATTTCATCGTGTCTCTCCCTTTATTTTCGTATTTGTTTATAGAATGTATTGTAAAAGGTAACTCAAAAGGCATAGCTGGCGAGTTACTTCTTGGTACATCTGATTGCTTCTTATACTAAGTCCAACGAAAAGTGAATTTAGTCAAAAGGAAAAACGCTGCGCTAAGGACTAGTAAGACAATGATATTTCCAAACATCGGTAATTTTACATCTAGATCAAACAAGACTTCATGAAAAAGCTCAGCTAGATATGTGAATGGAATGAAATAAGAAATGGTATCAAACACATCTGGTAGGATATGCAATGGGAGCATTGCTCCACTAAGCATGGCAAGTGGAACCATTCCAAAACTTAATACACCTGAAGCTACTTCGGTATTATTAAATATTCCTCCAAACAAAAACCCAAGCGTTAAGATCATCAACAATCCTATTAACCCAATCAAAATGAACGGCAGAACATTTCCTAAACTAATAAAACCCATGAAAAATCCTAGAATAGTAAAAATCAAAATTTGCATAAACCCTAAAATTAACCGAACTAAAATTTGCGAGAGAATAAATGTAAACTCATTAAGAGGTGTAGTGTTTAGCGTTTTCAATATCCCTTTTTGCCTCATCTCAATTAACGGCACAGAAGTACCCATAAAGCCAATAGACAAAAGGGCAAAAATCAAAATACCCGGAAATAAGTACTCGATAAATGATAGTCCTAACTCTTCAGATGGCTCAATTACAATACTCATCCCACCAAACATAGCTAAAAAGAAAAAGGGAAATAATAAAGAGAAAAAGAAAATTTTTGGATCCCTGTAAATCCCCTTCATACCACTTGAAACTAAGTATTTTAAAGCTACTTTATCTACCACCATATTAATCAATCTCCCCTCGTAATGACGAGCCGGTTAAGATTAGAAATACATCCTCTAATGTATCGTTCAGCGTTTTTCTGTATGTATTGATAATTTCCTTCGGTGTTCCTGTAGCAACTATCTTTCTATTATGTAGAATAGAAATACGGTCACAAATTTTCTCTGCTTCTTCCATACTATGGGTCGATAATAATATGGAATAATTCTCTGTTTTAACTTTTCGCAACACTTTCCAAATTAATTGTCTTATTTGCGGATCTATCCCTGTTGTTGGTTCATCTAAAATAATGAAAGAAGGATTACCAATTAAAGAAAGCGCCACTAATAAACGTTGTTTCTGCCCTGTAGATAAACTTTTGATACGCTTATTCTTTATACTCTCTAAATCTAAATCATTTATTATATCGTTATAAGCTAGTGGCTCCCCATAAAAGCTAGCAAACAATTGCATTGTTTCGTGAACAGACAACCTTGGAAACAAATTAGCTTCTTGCGGCTGAATCCCTACCTGTTTGATGATCTCTTCTCTATCTTGTGAAATATCAAGTTCACCAAATTTAATCGCGCCTTCATTGAATGCCCTAAGCCCAACCATACATTCAATTAAGGTTGTTTTACCAATACCATTCCTCCCTAAAATGCCATGGATCTCACCTTGATTAATGGTTAGAGATAACTGGTCTAATACAATATTATCCGCATACTTTTTGGTTATATTTTCAACAATCAAGGATGGTTCACTCGGTAACACTTCTTCATTTGGAATAGTGCTCATATTATCCTCCTCCAACATCATTTATCTTGCGGGAATAACATACAGTCTGATTACCTAAACAGCCGTCCCTTGATTGTTAAGGTTACGTGTATAATAGATTATTAAAAACTTGGAAGTTCTCACAGTTGGTAAGATGTTCTGAGTTGAATAAAAGTGGAAATCTGTTAGCCATAAAGCTGAGGAAGAATTTTCAGTTAACATAACTACAAGTCGGTACTGCTATTATATTGTAAATTTTCAAACATTTAAACCTTATTTTTTATTAAAATTAAAAAACTCTTCTTTCTGTCGACATTTAGCATTTAATAGATGTTGGCTTTGACAGTATGATTATTAGGGTTACTATATAATTAAAATAACTGTTTTCTTAAGTATATAATGTTAGCTTTGCTTGCATAAACACCATAATCAAAAGGCCTTTAACATACATTTTCTGTATATTAAAGGTCTTAAGTAATGCGCTATTAAGATTTCGCAAGTTTAATCTTTTGAGTTCAGTTTATTTCTATTTACCGTAATTGGAGGTTGCTCCATCCAACTATTGTCGATCATCAGATTTGCTCCATCCTCTACATATAACGAAACATCCATTAAACATTTTGCATATAGCATTCCAATATCTTTTCTTCCATTTAGTGATAACCCATTAGCATATTCTCTTATCTTCATCGAAAACATATCTATTTTATGAGCGACCATTAGTTTATCAGAAAATGGAGGTATGGTAGACGACGTTACCATGTGGTCTAGATAAGTAGGTGAAGGTAAGTAATCATCATGAAGTTTCTTTGATAATAATTCAACATGTTTTTTATTAATATTTTTCCCACGTTCTAGATACTTCTTTACACGTTTATCTTGCGCACCTTGGCTAAATCCAATTATAAGCGCTTTACTTGTGACGTCATTGTTAATATTGTCAAATAAATGTGCAACTTCTAGTCCATGAAGTGGTCTTATATCTCCAACATAACCATTTAAAAAGCTTTGGTTATGGAGAAACTCAACTTCTTTCGGATTTGGTACTTTAGGCGCGTTCATGAGCTTCCCTTTTGATTGCAAAATATCATTTGTTTTCCTAATCAATTTAACCGTATCATTTAGACTTTCAACAAAGAAATCTCTTATGTCCTTATTGGTTACGATAGCGATCGCAGCAGTATAAATGCTCATCCCGGCTTTTCCGGTATACTGTAAATAATACAGGTAGAATTCATCAATAAAAAGTCTCGGTGCCTTTAAGTTTACGTCTTCATCCGAAAAACCTACTGGTACAGGAAAACCTTCTTTTTTAAAGAAGCCTTCTATCTTTTTCACAAACATTTCAGCTAAGCCGAAAGCATATTCTAATACCTTTTTAACTTCCTTATCTTCTACATGGTTTAAGTAAAAGCGAAGCACACATTTTGCCATTGTATTCCCAGTATATGTCGCCCAAAGTTTTCCCATTTCTGCTGAAGTTAAATTTGAGATACCCGTATTCATAACAAAAATTCTCCAATCAATATATCCTTTTCATATATTGTGGGCTATTTAGTAAAAAACATGTGTACCAACGAAAAACACTTTCGAAAAAATTTATCATAATTGAGGTTTGCCCATCTGTTAAGGATCTGCTAATCATAGAAGCAAATTACTGCAAATTGTAAAAATATACACCCCTACTAAAAACATGTTTTAGTCCTTCTTGCGTTTTAATATTATTTCAAAGAAGGAAGCTGTGCCATATCCTTTTGTACCTGGAGCGAAAATTTGGACTAATTCCCATCCTTCCTTTTCGTGTTCGTGGATAATGGAATGATAGTCTTCTTTGGGTTCTAGTTTGAAGCTAGATAAATCAACTTTGACAAATTTGTGTTCATACATATTAAGAGCCTCCTAGGTTAGGTGTTATAATAAGTACTTAAACAAAAAAGACTATTTTCCTTCCTATTTTATGATATCTCAAACCTTGACTATGTTGTGCACCCCACGTTTTAAACTTGTAGTGAGAGGAAAGTGAGACCCATGTATAAAATAAGTGAATTCGCAGAAATTACCGGTTTAAGTAAAGAAACCCTCCGCTACTACGCAGAGGTAAAAATTCTAGAGCCAGCATATATTGCCCCACACAATAATTACCGATACTACGATGACGGCAGCTATTTCTTAGCAATTCTTTTAGGAAAACTTAGAAGGTTTGGATTTACAATTCAGGAGATGATTTCTGTCATGGAGGATGAATCTTTCTCTCATTTAGAGGACTTACTATTGCAAAAGAAAGAGAAAATTCAACTGCAAATGGAAGATCTTCGCCAACAAACAGAGGAGATTGATGAATTTTTAAAATCTGGAAAGGAAGATGTAAACGATGATTGAATGGAAAGAAGAAACGATTATTGACAGGGATATTGAAACGATTTGGAGTCTGTTTTCAGACAAAAACATAAAAAAAATCATGCCAAAGGTCGAAGAACACACGTTAGTAGAAAAGACAGAGACAGAAGTAGGCGCAAAGCATCAACAAAGTTATCGTGAAGGAAAAAGAGTCGAAACATACATCGTGGAAACATTAGCATATGAAGTTACACCAATGAAAAAACATAAAAAAATTAGTTTTATTATTGGGAAGGCCTTTGAAATTAATCTTAACTTTACCCTAGAAAAAATCGATGACAACCAGACGAAATTCATTTATTCCGGACATAACAAAGGTGTCAATTTTGTTGGTAGAGCAATGATGAAGCTTGCAAACAAGAAAGGAAACGAGCAAGTTGTTCAAGACTTTCTAGAAAGGGTGAATCGGGAAGCAATGAATCTTGAGTCGTGATGGAATGGAAGATGGTTGCTATTGAGGCATTACATAATAGGGAAAAGACACTAAATTAGCGTCTTTTCCCTACTTTTTTTAATGATCATAACGGTGTTGGTCAATTAAGATTGGATTACCATCGGGATCTTCAATTGTGATATATGCTGGACCTTCTGTTAAGTTGACTTAAATAACAAGAAGCTCTTCTTTTTGTCTACTAAATAACCTCCAGCAATCATTAGACAATTAGAAATACAAATAGCCTAATTCCTAGCCAATTAGCCTCCAAAATTTTATTCTTCTGTCAACAAGACGATATCCTCTAATATATCTTCTTTCTTCACAGGCTTATCAGAGAATGCCATGTCATAAAGGGCGCGTATGTTGCTTTTTTCATCTAGTAAATACATGGTGGTAGAATGATATAACACCGTATCATCCTCTATCTCATATTGCATTTGAAATTCTTTAGCAATTTGCTTTGTGTTTTCCGGGGTGCCCCTTAGCCACTTCCATCCTTTCGTGTCGGCTTGAAAATTTGCTGCATAGTCGGTGATTACTTCAGGGGTATCATTATCTGGATCAAGCGAAATACTGACAAGCTCCACTTTATCGCCAAATAAATTCTCTTCCTTCAACATAGTCTGTAATTCTTTTAAATCGACCATTGTTAATGGGCAAATATCTGGGCAATCCGTAAAGAAAAAGGCTACCAATTTGGCCTTTCCATTCGTTGATTCAAATGGCTCTCCATGGACGTCGTCTAACTGAAAGGCATTCACTTCATCAAGAATAGGCAACCCATCGTTATTTGGCCATAACCAGTAAACGAGGAAAAACCCAGCTATAACCAAACAAACCACAAGTAGCTTACCTGTTTTCTTCATCTTTCATCACCTCCCAGCAGATAGCTGTGGGATAAGTCAGTCTTCATTATTATTTTTTAATTCCAGAAGATGTTTTTCCTTGGAAGCATGAACCCGAATAATTCCCCACATTCCTTGTTCAATATCCCAGCGAATATTACCAGAGCGATACATGTAATCCCCTGGATAGTTATACAAACTACCAGCACCATAGTGCAATGGTAAATCTACTGTATGACCCGTCACAATCTCACCTTCTATGGATCTTACCTCGGAAGAAATATCTTTATCATCATTATTCCAATAGTGTCCATGGATATGGAAGGTATGGGATCGTCGGCGTTCGGATGGATTTACTAACCTTATTGTTATCGGATCACCTGGATACGCTTCAAACAATGGGGTTGAAGGATCGCCAAACACCTTTGAACTGAATAAATCCTTAAGCTCGGGATACTTTAGCAACCTGTTGATTAATCGTTCTGTACGATAATTAAATCCTCTGGAACCATTATCATACGTGTCTACTAAATCATCACTATCTTCTGGATCTACACCACCTAAAATGCCGTCTACCGGGTCAATAATTAGGTTTCCTTTTCGATCGACCAATCGTGCCCCATCATACATAACAAGAACAAACTCCCTTGTGTCTAATAAAAAAGGATTTCTTAACACAACATTAGCACCTGTTTCCACTTCTTCTCCCGAAAAAGGATCTAAATAGACCGTTCCTTTCGGCTCCGCTATAAAGGCACCATACGTACCAAGGGAGCGATGATTTCGAATATCCGCCATATCCCATAACCCACAAGCTCCAACTGGATTGTCTACATACCATTTATAGGTGACGACATCACCAGGTGCTACTGTTTGATCAGGATTGAAGCCAACTGTTTCTCCCGCCGATGTTTTCACATCATAATCAAGAAGCTGAGCATGTAACGATATTCGGAGAGATGGTGGATAAAACGCCTGCTCTTTTACAGGTGGGTATTTCCAAATGCCGTCTGGATACGGAAATTCACCACGCTCCAGTCGAGACGTCAGATTTATTTCCACTACATCACCTTGGTTGGCTCGAATAATAAGCGGCTCGGGATTTTTACCATTTAATATTTCTTCTACATCCTCTTCAAGGGCAAATACAATTCCAAAAGGATCCCGTTCACCCCAGTTACTATAAATAATTGGTGTATGAAAAGCGACGATATTAAAGGATTTTACTGGAGCATTTACAGGTCCTGGCGATGTAACGACCTCAGCCTTTGCTGGAGCTTTTCCCGTCGGTTCCGGAAGGGCCTTCGTGCGTTTGGGCGGACATTGGCGGTCTGGCAATGGAATAAGAAAATCCACTTCTTCATCAAATGCCCGTATTAACCCCCATAAGCCGTTCCATAAATCTTCTTCCGTTTCAAATGTCCACAGATAATCTCCTGCTCTTGGCACATCCATTTGTAATGTAAAGGATTCAGATATACTAATGTGCTGCTGGTCTCTAAGCTTCGTTTCAGAATCGGGATATTCTGCTTTCCAGCGTAATCCATGTACGTTAAAACTGTGTGATTCTTCTTGGGCCCCCTGTAATAGCCTAATCCGAATAGGATCTCCCTCATAGCTATGTAGAATAGGGGTGATCGGATCTCCATGAACAAACGAGCTAAAAGAATAGGCTGGGTCTTTGTCTTTACCTAAACGGAATTGGAGCGGTTCGTTTTTATAGTTGACCCCAAATAAACCTGGGTCATCCTGGGAACTAGGAAATTCCGGTGGTTGGAGTGGACAACCATCCTTATCAAAAAGCAAGGCAAAATCATGCACCATCAGGACCATATCCCGGTAATCAGGAATAAGCGGGTGAACAGCAGTAATTTGTACGCCATGATCCACTTCTTCCCCTGTCTTAGAATCCAAAAATGAGCTGAACCTAGGATGCACAACCCCTGTCCCAAAGACACCATGCTGCTGATGAAAACCCGGAAACAAATGATCGTGAAAAAACCATGCTTTTAACTCCACATCAGCGAAGTATTCGTATCGTATCGTTTCCCCTGATAAAACACTAGAATCATAGTTCCAGCCTACATTTGACCCATCTGAGGCAAGCACATCAAATTTCACAAAGTGAACATGGAATGATGCTTCATACGCTCTTGTCACAAGCTGGAACGCATTCCCAGCCGCCACTTCAGGAAGACAATTCGTAAAGTTAATCCGCACACAGCTGTTGGCTGTCATGTGAAGGACTAATGGTTCCGGTTCCTTCTTCCCGCTTAAAACATCTTCCCTATCCTCATCTAAGACATAGATTCTCCCAATTGGATCATTCCAACCTTGCCTATTGTATACAATAGGCAGTTGAATAAGGGAAACATTAAACTCCTGCACTACTGGGTTCTCAGCTATAGCACAGGCGTCTGCAAATACGGAACCAGGCCTTGGGTTTGGTATCGCTGCATTCTTTTCCAGCTTTGTCATGTCACGTCCGCCAACAATTCCAAGCGGTGGACGCGGTGCTTTACAGCCAAGCTTTCCTGGAATAAAGTTAGGGAAACCTGGTTTTTCTTTTGTTGGCATAGGCGGGCATGGACGGTCTGGCAGTGGCTGTAATTGCGCGATCGGTTCACCATTTGGATAACATTGACTGCCATCCTGGAGCGTATCAAAAATGCGGTTTAATCCCCACATCCCTACACCGAAATGGGGATAAAGATGACAGTGAAGGATGGCATCTCCAAATGCCCCTTGAAGAGAGCCTAATCCGTAATGTGGTTGAACAGTGTACCAGGATTGTGGACTCACCGCTTGTGCATCCAAAATTTCTGACTCCGTATTTTTTGGATCTTTCGACCATTGGTGAACATGGTAATGAAAGGCATGGGTCTCTTTAACACCGGCATTTACAAGCCTAAATTTCACAGGGTCCCCGCGATACCCCCGCAAAATTGGCGTGGCAGGATCACCAAACACCCATGAATCATGGTGGACCTCCTCCCCTTCACAATCAGGGCAAACTACCCCTTCCTCTAATAAGCGAGCCCGGTTTTCCATAGGTTCATAGCGATAATTTATAGCATGGGTCGATTCCCGCTCTTGATTCGTCTCAGGATTTAACGGTCGATTCCCTGTGACATCCTTGGTGGGCATTTCATCGTGAAAAATAAAGGCATATTCTCGGTAGGACGGCAAAAAAGGGTGATGTACATCAGCATAAACCCCACTGTTTAAAGGTCCACCTGTCACAGGATCGGTCCACCATGAGCCACGTGGTTCAACAAATAAGCACCCAAACATCCCATTAATATTGGTTCCCTCATCACTACTATCTGGATCACCTAAATCGGAAAACATATAAACACCTTCGTGATTGACCTTTAGTGTATAAAGAATCTTCTCGCCTGTTTCAGCCAGAGAACTTGGGTTTAAGCCAACATTGGCACCATCGGAATTTAGAACATTATAATCTGCTTCTTGAAAATGCATCCCTGTTGCATAATGGATTTGGTTTTCAAATAAAACCTCCACCTCATCCCCTACATTCGCTCTGATGCAAAGGGGTTCCACCAAGCTGACAGGGCTGAAAGGATTTTTTCTTACTAATTCCTTCACTTTCTGTTCGTTTTCCTTTAAGACATACATCATCCCATCACGGTTGTAATCACCAAAATTATTTAGCACAATTCGAATCGATATTGCAACAACATGATAATGGCGCTTCATATCTTCCCCCCTCGGTGACTTAGTAATCATCCCTTAATTCAGGGATTCTTGGTTGCCCTTTTTGTTGGATATAGAAAACTTCGATCTGGTGGATGTGGACATACCACTGCCGATTTTCTAGTTCAGAAATGGTTGTGACTTTCACATCAACTACAGCCTGGTCCTCAATAACCTCCACCAGTTTTCCAATAAAAATATAGGGAAAGGATGGCGTCATAATGAATATGTTTTTACCAATTCCTTCAATAAACTCCTCTACAAGCGCTTGATCATGGAGTACATTGACGGTAGGGTACTCCCATTCTGTATTAGCTTTTTCTTGACTCATATCTATTCACCCCCCCTTATTACGTTAGTGGAATTCTTTCATTACAATCAAAGTCTGGTGTAAAATGCGCAATTTTTTCTAATGGAATACTTAGTGGTGTGGGAAAGTTAAAAAATGGGGCGTTTACCATTTTGATATTTACTGGAAAAAGTGTAAGCTGACCTTGTTGAACATCCATTATCTCGCCACAAAACACTGGACGAAAGGTTTGACCAAATAAATTCAGCTGATCCGATTCTGTTACTAGGAGTATACTTTCTCCCTTAAGGGCTAATAGTTCTCTAAAAAAACGATCTTCTATTTCTTCATTATCGATAGCTGGTTTCTTTTCCTTTACCATGAAACTCCCCCTCCTTTAAGTTGCCGTTCTTCTATTTTTGTTATAATGCTTAAAACCATATGTTACCAAGCTTAATAAGCGAATGGTTTCCATATATCTTATCTCGCTAAATTCGATTTCTTCCTTTCTCCCCATCAACGTAATAGTTAATTTCTCATCGGAGCCAATTATCTTACCAAGCTTTTTAGCATCTTCATCAAACCAAACATGCACCCACGTGTCTTTCCATGTATTTAAATTCGTCTGTAAGGTTTCTTCAAAGAATTGTTGTTTCAAATTATCACGCTTTGCAACGGTATCTCCGAAGTTACGTAAGAGCTTGGTACGCAGATTATTGTCATAGAGATAATGCTGATGGGTATTAGAATAGGTAGGAATACCGTACACAATATTAGCTGATTCAATAACCGAATAAGGAATCCACACGCGCTCTTTTAAATTGGTGATCATGACAAAATCTCGCCCAACCGTGCTTACTTTCCCCTCCTTGTAATGGGATTCCGTACCAATCGTAAAATAAACTTCCACCTGTTGATTCCGTTTGGATTTAAAGAACTTCCGAAGCGTTAACAGCTTCCCTCGTTTTTTATTATGCTGTGATATATGTAAGATGTTCGCTCGGTCCATATATTCCATTAGTAAGCGTGTCTCTTCTGTCGTTGTAATGGTAGTTGGTGAGGTAAGTCCCTCCCCCCTCCGTTGATTCCGTTCATTAATCACATCTTTCTTTCTTGCTTCCTGTTTTCTTTGTTCAAGTAAAGACTCCGTATAATCATTTAAGTGGATTCTTCTTTTTAATTGGTCCTTATCTTGTTTGGTTTCCAGTCCGTTCTCCTCCTTTCAATACCTCGATCATTCATACTCGCAAAGAATAAAATAACAGACCAAATGTGGTCATAACCAATCCCGTGCCAAACAAACTAAATAGAATCATCGTTTTCTCTACATCGGTAAAATAGGAAGCAGGTAACCCGCATAATGCTGGGTTTTCCACTACAGCCCCAAACATGGTCCCCATGATGGCACCAAGGGTCCCTTGAGAGAATCCCCCCAATAACGACTGGAATCGTACGAGTGCTCCATACATGATTCCTATACTGCCACCTACCAATGTAGAAATGATGGCGAGTGTACTTAGATTGAAAGGAAACATAAAAAAAAGCATCATAGCAAGATTGAAGGAGAGAATGCCACTACCGACCATTGCCATTACCATTCCAAAACGGTCCGTAAATAATTTCCTTTTTTTATACATGACGAAATAAAAGGAAAGACCGAGCATACCGTTCGCAATAAACAGGATGATAAGAAATTGGGTTATATTCAACTACGCGTCTCCTCTCTTATGTATTTTTAGCGGAAAGGAAAACGAGTAGCAGAGAAATCAGGAAAACGACTTCAATAAACACGAGAAAAAAAATACTGTTATTGGCCGCTGCTCCCACCATTGGTGCCATCATCCCCATCATTAAACCATTTATATATCCTGTTAAAAGCGTTTGGTAGTCAAATAACGCACCAAAAATGGCCCCTATAAACATCCCTATTACGACGGTGATCATGGTAACGATGACAAATTTTAATGGAAATTGATAAATGAGTAGGACTCCTGTGGCAATGGCACCAAATCCCCCTACTAGCATGGAGATATTCATCCCTAGTTGAAAGCCAATAAGCTTCCGGATTTTATAAAGGTATAAATAAAATAAGATGATAAGAACGAGGTTTCCATACAACACAAACCCTAAATTCCCCATTATCACTGGTCTTCTCCCCCAAACTTCCCATTTAACCCGGAATAACCGGCCGTTTAAAACATGAAGTGAAACCGTGATGGGAGTAAACGAACGCTAACACGCCGATTTGTTCCACTAACAATCAGTGTGAAGAACGAAACTCCCACTGATTGAAGTCTCACTTTATAATTGCTATGTATTTAGGTGCTTGGACTATTACCAGCAATCAAATCTTTACAATGAACTAATTTAGTCATTTGCCCAACAACAAAATCAACTAATACCCATACACTAGGTGTATGCACAGAAGTAAAGGGGGTTGGTGACAATTCCAACTTATAATAAGGTTTATCCTACTGCTAAAAATTTGAACGATCATAAAGTTTGGGATGATATAGAGTGCTTAGAATCCGAATTCATCCAAGGAAAAAGAGCCTTTAACTGTCCAGAAGTCGTTCCTGCAAATGCGGAGGATGATTTTTGTTTGCCAAAAGACTGCCCAGAACGGCTTCCACAAAAGAAATTCCCATCAGCCAATACTGCCTTCCCTCCTAAAGAATTTGAGGAGATTAGGGAGTGCATTGAAAGGGCGAATGAACTTCTTCTCGCACTTGCTGTGGGTGGAGATGATGATGAGGCTGGTGAGGAGGCCGATGAACCGAATGAAAGAGCACTCCAACAAAGCCTTCGCACGTTACGTAAGCTCTTTGTAACCGTACATTTTAACTGTAAAGGGAAGAAGGAAGAGATATCAGGGTGTTTTATTGATGCGGGGTTAGATTTTATTATTATCGAAAATGCGAATACTGGAAACATTTCCATTATCCCTACTACAAGGGTTCTATCTATTCAGTACGATAAGAAAGAAGAAGCTACTACTCAGCAGCTTGAACAAGAACTACTTACAATTAATCCTTGTTTAAGACGTAAACTAACGTTTCATTTCGGGGAAACTGTTACGAGGAGCCCTTTTTTAGTCAATCTATTTTTTGGCTTGAATTTGAGTATGTTCTTGGAAAGTTATGTAGGGTATTACTGTTATGTAAAAACGGATATTGATAAATATGAATTGGATGGAACGTTAGAGATGGTGAAGGAAAATTTCATGTCGATTAGTAAGTATGGGGAAAAGTACGGGATTGATTATGATGTGGTTTGTGTGATTGAGTTGGAGGAGTGAAATACTACGAAGGCCTAGTAAGATTTATAATTACCGTTCCGGAAATACATTCGCTTTCCGCGGGCGGCTGGTGAGCCTCCTCGTGCTTTACAGCACTGTGGGGTCTCACCTATGCCTTTTAATCCCGCTGGAGTCTTCATGTATTTCCTCCACTTTATATAAGCTCTCACCTATTAACAACATAATAACCGGAATATGATTAGTGGAGAGACCATCATGTTCCGGTTTTTTCTTTAACTGTTCATGCTCAACTAGATTCGCTTGATAGTTCTAACACTACTTTACATCCTTTGTGGCGGAATAGTTTGTAAGGGAGGTCATTGGTTAATCCTGCTAAGCGTAGATAAATTCGCCCATCGCAATATGGGATGACTGGGTCCTTGATGTTGTCTTTTTTGAGGCGACAATGGCAATTTTGATGTTGCCGATGACAATCCGAGCAACGTCGTTGATGTTTTTTGTTATCGCATGTTTTCTCAAGGTCTACATTGTCTAGGCACTTGTTTCTACAATGTGGATCTACCCACTTAATATTCGTAATCCATTTTGTTAACACTCTAATCGTTGTATTATCACTTTGCTGCAAATCTACATAATCCATTCCAATCCTAGAGATTATTCCTTTTTGTTCATAGACACGGAGTGGGGTTGCACCTTGTCTAATTTTCATACTCAACCTCCTTTTCACACTTACTGTAAAGTATGAAATGGAGGGCTTTCTTGTTCATTAGAATACTTTTTTAACGTAAAAGGATTGGAGTCATTGTAGTCTCCAATCCTTTACTATTCCTCTCGATTGTTTGTAATGCCCTAAAAGAATCCGCCAATTATATTGTACAGTTTGATACATGTTAGGACGGTAAATAATAATTCACTAAGCGAAAGGACAATTTTCGAAAGTTTGTCACTTCTAAACGGATTGTCAATTTGCCTAGATATAAGAGATAGATAAGTGTTATAGTAAAAAAAGCATAAATAGTGCACCTAGAATTCCATAAAGGGTGATTAACGCAACAGGTTTACCAAATAAATGCAGTACTATCGGTGGGGAGGTTATCCAAAAAAGATAAAACTTGTAGGACTTTGTTTTGCTAACATCTTCTTGTCTCACTCCAGCGTGGCGAGTGGTTCGGATGAAATCAGTAAACTAATAAGAAGCACAATTCCACACCTCTAAAATTGACGTAAAGGAATAACAAAATAAGACCTAACTCATTAAGAGATAGGTCTCATTTTATACATTTTAAACCTTCACCAACATATTACCAACAAGTTCTAAATGGTGTTTAATTGAATAACGCTTTAGCATTCCTAGACCAGGATAGTTACCATTTTTATAACACTCTAATAATTCATTTATTCCTTCTGTATCAATTAATGCTGTTTCATTTTGGTTATACCAATCTATGAATTTATAAAGAGCTTCACCGAATTTACCCGCTTGGTCAGCCCGATTTTCATTTGAATCCGATACAAAATGCCTCACCCATAAATTCTTCGCTTCATCGGGATAAAGAATATGAAAAGCAACAGCTTTAGCACCGAATCCGCTTTCAGTATATTCTTCACCTACAATAGAATAATCAGAAAAACCTAAGAATCCTTCTTGTTCAAAATCTAAATGGTCTGAAGAAAACCACTCAACTTGATGATTCAGATATTCAGCGTTAGGTGTACGTTTTATAAAAGAATCTCTTAAGATGACTCCATTATTATTTGCAAATCTTCTCTTGAGGGGCTTTATGTCAGCAACAAAATTATACCTTGCTTCATTTTCAGCAAACATTACATCATAAGTATCTAAATGTCTTAAATCACTGTGAAAAACCGCTGTTTCCCGCAGAGTTCTTTCACATCTGTTAACAAGTTGGGGCAATTCTTCTATAGCTGCATTCGAGTTCAAGTAATAACCAATAGTCGCATTCTGTTCTCCCATAAGTTCTAAAATTTCTTCCATTAGTTCTTCATTGTCATTTAAATCGTCCACAAATGTTCCTACACTGGGATTCATTATCATAATCAATTTTCGGTTATCATCAAGTAATCCCCTTACTGTACTCACCAACTGTGTAGAATATTTAACTGGCTCGATAACTGGTAATACTTCTCCTGACAAAACATTAGAATCTTTCAAATCTCTTAGTGCAAATAACTCGTGCTGTTTACCTCGTAAAAACGGAAAATACATTTAAATGCCCCCTTGTAAATTATTTAAGAGCCTTTCAAATTTTTCACGATTTAAATGTGATTGGTAAACTAGCCATCTTAATTCCAAAGGCACTCTCTTTAAATATTCTACATCAAATCTGTTTATCCTTCTTAAAATCTCCTTAAATACTAGTTTTTGGGATTTTTCTAATTCTAATTGTTTATACACGTCTAAGTATGCCGAATATCTGAAGATAGGTTTTACCTCTGGAACTTCTTTGAATTGATTTTCAATTAAGTCCTCATACTCTTCCTTCCTTAAAAGCCTGAAAAGATTTTCATGTTTCAATTTGCTGACGTCATCTTTTGCAAACTTTCTAATACTAATAGTGTTCCTCTTGGTTAATACCATAATTCCTACACTTGTATTTTTAACTAAGCGGTACACTTGATAATAGTAGTTCTCCGAAGTTAGTACATACACTAAAGAAAAGACTTTATAATAATCTTCAATTTGATATATCAATTTGTCTAATGTGTCTAAGTCGGTTTTAATCTCTACAACAAAAGACTTTTTCTTATTAATTATTGCAAAATCTGCCTTTGAATTGTCGATCTCAAATTCACTTAATGCAACTGTTGTATTTAAACTATACCTCCCTAAAACACACTTGTTGAAAAGAGTATTTTTATAGAAGAACTCATTCCTATAAGAAAATGCCATTTCTTTATATAAGCTTTTGGAATTAACTAATTGTTTCGATACTTTCTCATCGATATCTTTTTCAATTAGCTTTGTAATTGTTTTTTTATTAAACCAATCATTAAATTTTGCATTTTCCATCTAACCACTCTTTTCTTTTATGTTATTCATGTTTACTTTTTTCATATTTTTTAATTATTTTATAAAAAGAGTTCTTTTTTAATTGTAATATAGTAGCAAATTGAACTCCTGTAATTATTTTGTCCCTCCACGCTTGATAGTTTTTTTCCAAGTCCATTCTTTGTTTCTTGCTCAGTGTATCTAACTCTAGTTTGGGTCTTCCTAAATGCCTTCCACTTGCTTTTGCATCTGCTATACCTTCTGCTTGTCGTTTTCTAATATTTTCTCGCTCCCGCTCAGCAACAAATGACAATACTTGCAGTACCAACTCACTAACAAACGTACCTAATTGGTCTTTATATTTTGTAGTATCTAGCAATGGCATATCTAAGACTTTTATTTCTGCCTTAATATCTTGAGTAATTTCTTCCCATTCTTTCTTAATTTCCTTAGAGCTACTACCAAATCTGTCTATAGATTTTATATATAGTAAATCACCTTCTCGCAAGCATTGTTTTAGAGCTTGATATTGCGGTCTGTTAAAATCCTTACCGCTTTGTTTATCCATGAAAATGTCACATTCATTTATTCCCAATTTCTGAATTTCTTTCAGCTGTCTAGCTTCATTTTGATCACTGCTAGATACACTTAGATATGCAAAAGTCTTATTACTCATAATTAATCCGCTCCATTAGGCATGTTGTATGTTAATCATATCCATTTAGTTTGTAAATGTATATAATAGTTTATAAACGTTTTTAAATATTACTCATACCTTTATAAAAATTTGTAACTGCTAAACTAAATTGAACTGTTTTTGCTCGTTAGAACTGAACACTTTCTACTCAAATCAACGCCCATCAGTTAGACTTAATTAGTAAACTACATGTTGGAGGGCTGGGAAGGTGTCTTAATTAGAAGTGATTGTATAAGTGCATCAATTGAAGAAGCATGGTTTTAAAATTGCTGCTATAGCTAGAAAATGTAATCTATCGCGAACAACTGTGTATGATTATTTGGAAAGAGATTTTGAAGAAGTTTATAAGTGGGTGGAGGAAATGAAAACGAGAAAGCGAAAATTAACCTTCATCAGGACCAGATTCTAAGTTGATTAAAGGAACATCCTGATCTGGACTATAGTCATAAACACTACCACGAACATTATCATCGATATCATCTTCAGTAGGATCTACGGGAGGTTCGATCGTTTCCTTGAATTCAACGTTAAACCCTAAGACGTTTTTATCCGCAATAGCTTCTTTAATGGTATATGCATGTAGATGTTCACCAAAGATTTCTCGTGTTTCAGGGAATTTTGGTGTACCGGTATAACCAACCCAAGCAGAATTAGGAATAGCTTTTCGGATTGTTTCGAGCATACCTTCCGTCATATTGCTTAACCCTCTCTGTAAAATTCCACCACTCTTTCTGCGTAAAAGTAGGCCCCCGGGGGTCAAAAAATCCCCCGAACATAAGTCCGAGGGAACATAAAACACACTTCAATTTTCACCTAAAGTCTGCTAAACCTATTGATACCAAGCTATTTTAACTCTATCAACGCCACGCACTCGACGTGTGTTGAGTACTGTTAGTAGACAATAAATAAGAGTATTGGAATTCACCTAACTAACTTTTATTGTGAATATTGTTCTTTAATAAAATACATTTCACCCTCAATCATCTAACGTAGGGCCCTACTGTTCTCGTTCAAAAGGGAACACAGCAATAATTGTAGCTTTAGCTGCAAACAGATTCATTAAATTTAACTAATAAAGAGATATTTGGGCTTTACAATCTCATTTTTACTGATTGAACTTTTTTTTAATTCGTCCAGATAATTATCATATGTATAGTCAATAGAATTTAAGATTTCTGTTATTCTATAGTGTGGATTCTCACACATATAATAAATAACTAAACCTATTAAATTGTTGTTGTATTTATATAATCTTAATGCCTTGCAATTTAAATCTGTCTTGGTTTCTCGTCCTGAGTGAATTAACATATTTCTCGCTCTATATATCCGAACTAAATCATAATTGATTTCTTTATTCCTAAGTTCTATTTGTTTTGCTAACTCTTTAGGTTTCTCAAGATATAAACCTATCTCAGCAATCTCTTTCGAGAGTATTGCACTGAATTCTAATTCTGAAATGAGTGATTTACCTTTTTGTGAGATGAACTGTATTAGCTTATTTAAATCGTATTGATAATTATCATCCTTTTTTTTGCATTGAAGAAATTCGTTAACGATAGGGATATCTCTATTTCTTTGATCGTAAATGTGACTCCAAAATACATTTATTTTGTCTTTAAGGAAATATAAACTTACCACTTTAGGAACTATATCTTTTACTTTGGAAATTATACTTCCCCCAGATTCTTTAAATGTAAGCATGTATTCTAGTACCGCCCATAAATTGATTATTTTATTTTCTTGTGATTGAGTTATTTGGCTTTTAATTATGTTTAATGCCCTTTGAATATTGAAAACTTCTTGCGAATTTATATTCTCAGTGAATACCTTCTCTCTGTAACGTATAAAATCCTTAACATCTTGTATCTCTCGATTCTCAGTATTATCAAACAATATCTCTGCGTCATGAGATATCTGATCTTCTTTTATCCTGATATTTTCAAATGTTCCATCTGGTTTGGCACAAATAATTCTATCCATAAACAACTTCATATCTGATAAAGAAACATAATTAATCATTTGAAAATAAGAATTGATTGAATTTAATATGTTATCAAGTCCTTTATAATAATCCTTTGTCTGAATTTCAATGTTACAAATGTTGTATCCTTTAGCATTTTGTAAAAAGGTCTTATTCTCAACTGATTTTAGACCTTTCTCATCTACTTTAGATAATGTAAGATTGAAATCAATATTCAACTTATTTTCTACGAAATACTTGTTCTCTAACACATTAATGTAGTAAACAAATTTTTTATCCTCTTGCTTTAATTGCGCAAACATATTTAACACATTATTTATATTAGGCTCGTCAATATTCATTCTACCGAGGTTGCTATTATACCAGGAGTTTAAATATTTCAAAGAATAGCCGTCATATAATAATTCATTTATAATGAAGTGAATTGCTTTCTCTACTTGACTAAATCTAGTATATTTCTTTACTTGCTCAACTATTTGAGAATAGATATTAGCCCTATCTATTTTTTTAATGAGTGAATTACACAAAGTGAATACTTGAGAATAAAATAAAAAATTTTCTTTTTTATTTTCTAATTGATGTACAAGTAAACCTAACTCCTTGCTGTAGGGACTGTCCTCATATAAAATATTACTTTTAATGTAATAAACCATGGCTTCCAGATGTTCATTTCTAGCATTACTTAGTTTATCCAATTGAAGGTTTGTATTTATATCCTCATGGATTTCGATATAATCAATGAGTAACTCTCTGATACTAGGCATAAATATTTTCGACAATGACTTATTGTCATTCTTTATGTAATATTTAAATCCGTTTATAAAATATTTCTTGGCATTGAAAGCTTCGGACAATTTAAACAATCCTTTCTTTATCCATATAAATAATTCAGAACCCATTGGCATAATATAAGAACAGAAAAGAGTACTTCTCTCTTCTGAAATGGATCACTTCGGTGATTCCCCCAGAAGATGCCAGTGCTCTTTTTATTATAGATTAAATCCTTATTGATTTGAATTAATGTTTACTCATATTTGCGTTTGACAGAGATATATGTTTATGTTATGTTAATAACATAAACAACTTGAGAAAATGAGCGCTTCTCTCCTTTGAAATGGGTCACTTCGGTGATTCCCCCATTGGATGTTAGCTCTCTTAATATTATAAAAAACACCTCTTGTTATAGGTTAACTATAAACAAGAGGTGTTTTTATATTCAAAGCAAAACAACTTTTCAACGATAAAAGATAAATTAATTGAGAGTCATTAAACAACTATCTTATAAATTTCTAAAGATCAGACATATTTTTTAGTATCTTAATTTAACATGGTCCTATATATGATTACCTTCACCACTTTAAGTATCACAGCATTTTTTGTACTTCTTCCCACTTTCACAAGGTGGATAGGCTACACTAAGTTGGACAGATAAAATGAGGGCCTGTAAACTTAGACTATAACTTAAGGGAGCGTGACTACGATGACACGTCAACGTCGAACTTTTACACCCGAATTTAAACTGCAATTAGTGAAGCTTTATGAAAATGGTAAACCGCGTGCAGATATTGCGAGAGAGTATGATATCACGCCTACTGCGTTAGATCGCTGGATTAAAAATCATCAAGAAACAGGTTCATTTGCCGCCAAAGATAATCGTTCTGAAGAAGAGAATGAACTAGCTCGGTTACGTAAGGAAAATCAACGTCTCATGATGGAAAATGATATTTTAAAGCAAGCAGCGCTGATCATGGGACGAAAATAGATGTGATTCGAAATAACGCTCACATTTATTCGATATTAGCAATGTGTGACGTCCTCCAGATTCCTAAAAGTACGTATTACTATCATGCCAATTCACACGGCCGACGTGTGCTTAAAATGGAAGATAAAGAGATTTCTCAAGAGATCTCCCGAATTTTTAAAGAAAGCCGAAACAATTATGGCACGCGCAAAATAAAGAAAGAATTAAGTAGATTATCACAGCCTAAACACGTATCACGGCGTCGAATTGGCCGTCTAATGAATGAACTTGGGCTTGTATCAAACTATACCGTAGCCCAGTACAAACCGCATAAAACATCAAGTAATGAAGCGTTGATAAAAAACGAATTACAACGTCAATATGAACAAGACAAGCCGTTGGCTGTCATCGTGAGTGATTTAACGTATGTCCGCGTTGGAACAAGATGGCATTACGTATGCTTATTTGTGGATCTTTTTAACCGTGAAATCATTGGCCGTAGTGCGGGTGCTAATAAAAATGCAGAGCTTGTCTATCAAGCTTTATCGAGCATCAAAGGTAACTTGAACGACGTTCAAATGTTCCATACAGATCGTGGGAAAGAGTTTGATAATAAGCTTATTTCGGAAGCACTTGAAACATTTGGCATCCAAAGATCGCTGAGCATGAAAGGGTGCCCTTATGATAATGCCGTGGCTGAGGCGATGTTTAAGGTATTCAAAACAGAATTCGCTAACAGTGCCCATTTCTATTCTCTTGAACAGCTCGCTATTGAACTGGATGATTATGTGCATTGGTTTAATAACATTCGAATTCACGGAACGTTAGACTATGTAACACCGATGGTATTCAAACAACAGCCACTATAAATTTGGTCCAGTTTAGTGTTGACATACCAGAAAGATACCTCCCATTAAGAAAGCATGTAATTTTAGTTATATGAGTGCCCACTCATAATTGATTTCTTATCGTAGCAAAAATCAACATTATTAAGTTGATGATTAATCAAGTATGGATTTCTATTAAAGGTTGATCTTCCTTGTTCAGAAATTAAATAAAGATTTTTCTTTGCCCTAGAACCAATTACGTAAAGTAATCTGTTAGAAGCTGAAATTTGCTCATGTGAAGGTTTACCAATAATTTCGTTCCAGTGCGGAACATAGCCCCATAAAAGGCCGAATGCAATTACTGTTTCAAACTCCTCACCTTTTACACCATGACATGAATTAATTACTACCCCTTTGGACGGTTCCATCATACTTCTAAAATAATGAATATCATTTGGAATACCCTCAAACTCTTCAAGCATGTATCTCTCCTGAATTCCACTAAAAAATGAGTTCCATTGCTTCATTAGTTTTTCATGATTATAGATATCAATTTCTAATTTTATAAATAATGAAGAAAATGCTTTTTCTAAATATAGGATACCATCTTGTTCATCTATATAAATACCGTTTACTAATTTTAAAAACTTCCTACAATCATCATTTTCAATTGAGAACGCCGAACCAGTATATAAGTTTAGACTATCAATTACTTGTTTACTCCATCTTAAACGACTCATATACAAATCTGGAGACGGCGAAGATAAAAACAGCCTTGATAACTTAAAAAAGAAATTGTCAGCGTTACGTGGTAATGGGGTTAACCCAGGAGCTTCAAACGGAACATTTGGTAATAGTGACTTTAATTTCTTTGAAATGGACGTTAAAAACACCCACCTAGGTGCGATGATACATATTTCACTTGGTTTTACTCCTTCTTTTAAATTCATGTCAACTATTTTAGCAATTTCTTGGTACAATTGATTCTCGTTAATAGTTTTATTTAAAACAATTGCCCCTTGATCCTCCGCATAACTAGCTAGTGAGTCAATGTATAACCCTGTGGATTGAAAGTTACTAAAAAAATCCACTATTCTTTGAGTAGACCGATAATTACCACTTAATTCTAGCTCGTTAACTCTACTCCCTATTTCTTCTTCAATTTCATACTTATTTTTAGCTATCCCCCCTAATGAACTGTAAATTGCCTGATCAGGATCTCCCACAAGAAACAGCTGGCTCATACCATTCTTTGCTCTGATAATTTCGCCTAGGATAGCATATTGTAAATCTTGCGTATCTTGAAACTCATCCACAAAAATATAAGAAAATAAGCTTGATAGTTGTTTACTAACTTTGGAATTCTCTTTTATAAATATATATGAATAGTATAATAACAAATCAAAGTCTATAAATTTTTCTTTAAGTAGTTTACTATGAAATTCTTTTGCCAAATTGTTTATAGGAGCTTTGCTATTACTATACTTTCCGTACCTATTTAGATTGGTTCTAACACTTTTATAACGTGGTATTGAATGTTGGGCTTTTAATTGATTTAACAAATTAATCGTCATGAATTCATCAATAACTTGGAAACCGTCTTTTAAATCCTTTATATAACCCGCGTATGGTTTCAAAATCCATTGATAACAAAATGAATGAATAGTTCCGGACCATAATTGTTCTGTAGAAATACCAAGTTCATCTATTCGTTTTTGAACTTCTTCTGCAGCTCGATTAGTATATGTTAATGCAATTACATATTTTTTCCTTGTATTCATTTTTTCTAATTCATAAGCAATTTTTCTTGTTAATACCCTAGTTTTCCCACTGCCTGGGCAAGCGATTACTAAAGTATTACCCTGACCTTTAACTGCTCTTTTTTGCTGATCACTTAATCCCTCTAACACCCCTCACATCTCCTCACTTAATAATTTGTAAAAAGATAAAAATTGATCATTAGATGCATGTTTTTCAAACAGTTCAACTAGTAAAGAAACTGTAATCTCATTTTCAGGTATTTTTACTAGCTCATTATGGATAGCAGTCAATTCAGAGTACTTTAATTCCGTACCTTTTTTCACGCGATATGTCCCCATTTTAATTAAATGTTTTATTCCCATGTGACTAGAAGCAAAGGAAATTGCATTTAAAATATAATTAGGAATATAAGTTTTAATAGATAAATGTTCTGCAACTAACAAAGCAAACCATCCTTTTCCAACAACATTATCTGCCAACCTTAGTATTTCTAGACCTTTAACAGAATCATCATCTGAGGTTAGCTTGTTTTTTGATTCTTCAATTGAATCCTCCTTTTTATATATCTGACTTAAACAATTTGTAATTTCCCATTCATTGCCTTCCAAAATAAAGTCAATTTCAAATGTATGCTCTGCGTAAAAAGTCTCTATAAAATCATTATCCTTACAATATTTATCCAGAGCTTCTTTTCTTTCTTGACCTTTCGTTTGGGAATTCCTGAATTTTTTATTTATTCCCTTATCTTTAGAAGAATCCTCTGCTAAGGGAAGAATGGATTTATCATGGTCTGTTATAATTGCACACTTTCTTCTTATCCTATCTTCATGGAATAAATTTGCAACATGAGTAAATACGGTGCTACTCACATTAACAACACTAACACCAATTTCATCAAGCAATAGTCCGGTTACTTCTTTAAACATTGCTGGTATTAAGATGGCTTCCGCATCTCCTTCAACTAATATAATCCCTTTCGCAAACAAAAGTGTACTTCTTATTGCATCAAGATAACGTTCTATACGGACACATTCTTGAACTGTCAAACCATTACTCGGATTGCATACATATGTACTGTTTCTTTCCTTGGACAATACATTAACAGAACTAATTTTGCTGGCTGATGAAATATGTGTTGAATGAGTTGATGTTATAACTTGTGTATTTTCAAACTGATACTTATCAAAGATTGTTTTCTGAACATGCGTATGTATATGCGCTTCTGGTTCTTCAATTAATAAAAAATGTGCAGCCTTTTCTTCAGTTGGTTGCTTGTATTCGTATTCAAGCAACTTAAGGGTTATATATATTAAGTTGGCACCACCAAGACTTAAATCTTCTAATTTCCCTTGATGTTGTAATTCCTCTCCATCATCAACCCATAAAGCCAATGACCCTAATAGTTTTGTTATCTCTTCTGGAAGCTCTGATTTTATACTAACTTTCGGTGCGTATGTATAACCTACGGTGTCATTTAACATAGTACTGACTCTATTCGCAAGTTGTTTTATTTCTCCTAGACCACTTATATAATCATTTAAATCACTCACTTTACTAGTTAGGTCTTTAGATTTTTCAACTTGTATATCATTTGCAGCACCTCTTAATAGATTTAACAAAGGACTCTGCCTTGTTTTTTTCATCTCTGCAGAAACATTTCTAAGTGCCTTAATAAAAGTACAAGCAATTTCATTTCGAATTAAAAAAATTTGAGAAGTTTGAATTCCTAATTGATCATTCGTCTCGTCCTCTGGATTAGGAAAAATTATATTTTCAAAATCACCTACAAAACTTTTGTAGATATCATCATTAGAGAAATCCGCTTTACTTCTAAAAGAATATACAACCTCATAATCATCAATCGTGATTGTTTCTAATATCCCGTTTAACATATCTTGATCTTTTCCCGGATTTTCCGATAACTCGTATAATTGCTTTCTTATTCTCTTCTTTGGTCGATAGTAATAGCAGTAAGAACCACTATTACTAAATTCGTCAATGTCCTCTAGCTTATGAGCCAACATACTGGCGCCCTCACTAGAATTCAATTCATCAAATTCAATCTTAATTATTATCCATTGTCCCTTCCACTGCTCAACTTCTCTATTAAAATCACTTTCTAAAAGCTTTGCAGCGTTTATGGACAAGTTGTTATCCAATAATAAGCGAATAGCATAAAAAGTATTCGTTTTACCAGCTCCATTCTCCCCAATAATCGTGTTTACGCCTTTGTTAAAATGAAATATACTGTTTTTAAAATTACGAAAGTTTCTTATGGTTAATTTGGAGATATACATAGATTTCACCTCGAAATAATAGAATTTTCCTAATATTTTATATCCATATCTTAACATTTTACGTTTGAATAGTATAATGATTAAAACTTTTTATTACTTATTAATGGAGTCATACATAAGCGTGTAACAATGACCGGTTTAATGGATTAGATTATTACCCCAAAATAAATGAACAAATTACCCTCAATTTGCAGAAACACAAATTAAGTACTTACTTCTTATAATAGGCTACTTTAACAATCTACAAATCCACTCTAGAAGCTAAAGCGGATAAGCTTAACGATATACTAGACGTATTTGTTACCCTTTTTGATACAGTAATTAAAAGAGGCGGTACAAAATAACCCTCCTCTCTTAATCGCTAAATATGAAATTAATATTTTAGATAGTAGTATAATGTTAACTAACCTATCTAACGTGCTACCTGTGTAGTGCAAAATAGAAGTACAGAGATGTGCAACCAAAACGTACATAACTCTGCACTTCTTTTTTAGATAAAAAAAAGCCTTGCCAGCCATCCAAAATAACTCTACTGTAGTTGGTGTCGAATCAAAACAGTGGAGGTCGAGAGGATTGCTAGCAATGACTAAGATTAATCATATCAAAACTTTAAGAAATCATGAAGACATATCTATAAATAAAATTGCCCAAAGGGCTCAAGTGAATTGGCGTACCGCCAAGAAATATGCGGACGAAGACCAGGTTCCCCAAGAGAAACAAGTAATGAGAAAAGGAATGATGTATGAAGAACATTGGGGAGAGATTGTCACGGACTGGCTTATTGAAGATCAAAAACTAAAGCCAAAACTGAGAAGGAGAAACAAGACCATTTTTCAAGAACTTCAAACGCATGGGTTTACTGGTTCCTATAGGACCGTTTCCTACTTCATAGCTGAATGGAAAGAGGGAAAAGGAAATTCAGATGACGTTAAAGATAAGAATAGTGAAAGACTAAATCACCCTCCGGCTGAAGCTCAAGTGGATTTTGGAATAACAGAAGCTGTGAAAGATGGAAAATTCATCGATGTCCACTGTTTAATAATGAGCCTGCCTTATAGTAATGCAGCTTTTACCATCCCTCTTCCAGGGGAAAACCAAGAATGCTTTTTATATGGGTTAAAGAAAAGCTTTGAACTACTGGGTGGCGTACCACGAAAGCTTAGAATTGATAACTTGAAAGCCGCCGTAATAAAAGCAAGGAATAAGGATGGCGAAGCCATTTTTACAGATGAGTTTCTTCAATTCGCTAATTTCTACCGTTTTGAAATCCAAGCATGTAATGTACGTAAGGGCAATGAGAAAGGACACGTTGAAAATAAAGTAGGGTATGTAAGATATAACTTTGTAACTCCTTCTCCAGTCATAGAAAGCTATGAAGATCTAACTACTATTTTAAGTGAAAAACTGGCACAGGATCGGCAACGCATTCATTACGCAAAGGAAGTTCGTATTCAAGAACTACTTGATGAAGAATTGAATCATGCCTTAGCTCTTCCGGAGGAAGATTATCCGATTTTCAAAGAAACGAAAGTAACAGCTAACAAGTATGGAGAAATCACTATAGACAGTATGAAAGAACATATTCCAA
This sequence comes from Oceanobacillus manasiensis, assembly GCF_000724085.1. Classification (GTDB taxonomy): domain Bacteria; phylum Bacillota; class Bacilli; order Bacillales; family Amphibacillaceae; genus Oceanobacillus_B; species Oceanobacillus_B manasiensis. The sequence goes on along the minus strand of NZ_CCDL010000003.1, from coordinate 135,680 downwards.
AAGGATATAATTTCAGTTATCTTCATTTGATACTCTATTGGGATAGATATAAAGTGGTATCTCCTTACGGAGAGATTCTCCATTCAGACTATCGGCCATATATGAACAAAAACCGAAATATACCTTGGCTTTCCATTATGAGAGCCTGGGCTTCTAAACCAAGATCGGTTCCTTACTCAAGATATAATCCATATTTGCCTGGCCGAATAGCAGCTTATCTAAGCATAGAGCCTCTTACATTAAGGAAAGAGCGTCTACATTGGTTAATCAACTTATTAATTCAGTATGATATGGAAGAGGTTAATGACAAGTTTTATGATCTTCTACAACAACAACCAGAAAGAACCTTTGATTCTACTTCTCACCCGTATGACGTTGATTGGTCTAAATACGACCTACTACAACCAGTTGCGCAAGAGGATGGGGAGCAACGAGTATGAATATAAAAGAGATGTGTAAAAGTCTACGCCTAGCCTATGTAGCCGATATTTATGAAAAAATCCCGTTTGAAAATCAAACGCAATACTTGGAAACATTATTCCAAAGAGAATTTGAATTGAGAGAGGAAGCAAAAGCTGAACGTCTTATAAAAAAAGCAAAATTCTCCAATCACAAAAGTCTTGCAGACTTTCAATGGGGAGATCAGATAAGATTTCCCCCTCAGGTCGACCGTACTGAATTGAAAGAACTTCACTTTATATCTAAGAAAGAGAATGTCGTTCTTTCCGGTTCCCCAGGTACAGGAAAGACTCATTTAGCGACAGGGTTAGGCCGTGAGGCGTGCAAGAAAGGATATGAGGTGCGGTTCTATCGGGTATCCGATCTAGTTGATACGTTAGAAAGAATGTGGAGAGAAGGAAAGCTTCACCAGTTTAGGAATCGTTTTAAAAAAGTAGATCTTATCATCTTAGATGAAATGGAGTACATTCCATTCAGCAAAGAAGGAGCGGAGCTTCTATTTCAACTGATCACCGATTGGTATGAGCAAAAAAGCATCATCATCACTTCAAATTTGGAATTTAGTCAGTGGAATCGGATATTCGTGGACTCGAGGCTTACAGCTGCTTTAGTTGATCGCGTTATACATCACGCTCATGTACTTACCTTTACAGGAGACAGCTACCGTGTAAGCCACGCATTATCAAGACAAAATTAATTGAAAGTACCGGCTGGCAAGCTTATGTATTTTTTATTGCATTATTATGTACTTTTCTATTGCAAAACACACTACCCATTTTTCATCATAATGAAGGACTATCTATAATAAGAGTTATTATATTAATTATCGTGTGTGACTACTATCTTAAATTAAATGCATTAAATTATTATAACGAAAAAATCCCTTTATTATAAAGATCTATCTCCTTCTTTGCCCACGCTTCAATAACCTTAGCTTTTGATAGACTCTTTTTTATATTTATCCGTTCAGCTTGACTAATTACTTTTGCAACAGACTTTCTGACCCGAATGTAATCTTTAAGAAGTACAGTCATGTATAAAATAGAAGTATATATACATAAATTAAAAATGGCTACACTGGAAAATGTCCCTCCTGAAGATAGATGAGGATTTACACCAAAAGGCAAAGAATGCATTTCGTTTGATAAAATATCATAAATACCTTGTTCCAAAGATGGAGCTAAGGGAGTGATTCTTCTTTCAATTCTATTTAGAAAAATAAATTTTCTTCCCTTATTAATTTCTTTTTTCTCTTCCTTGCTCAGTTGTTGGTAAAAAATATTTTCACTTAGTGATCGGTATGTCTCTTCAGCTAAAAAATCATTCCAAGAATTCACATTATCTTCGTGTTTATAATGATTAATTTTATTTATAGTATTACGTACGGTTTTGTTTCTATGATGCGACCAGCACCACTCCCTAAATTCTCTCTCCTCTTTACTGATTCCATATTCAGTTAAATAGTTTGTTGTTCTTGAAAGATCAATTAGATTTCTTACTCCACTAGCAATCATTCCATCATCTACAGTGACAAACCCTTCTTTTTCATGGTATTCTAGCAACCTCACAATAGTGTTAAATACACTTACAGTTTTCCTTATAATCCCCTCCAAATAAAAAGTTCTTATAGTAGTTGCCGGAACTTTATTTTCTAATAACTTTTCACCTATTTTTGCTAATTCAACCATTTCACCGATCCTACTCACCGAATAACTCCCTTAAAATAATTTTTCATTGCCTGACTTAGTTAATTCTGACTTAGAAATAAATTATTTTACTTCTATACTTTTTTAAATGAGCTAAATTAAAGTTCTTCTTAACTCTTCAGTAAATTCACACCTGAATCTAGCTTACAGAAGTGGAGATATAAAAATATCAACATCTTGAAGGTTATGGCGTTATCTAGAAACTTCTACTACCCAATCCCTAATAATCGGTTTAATATCCTTCTCAGCCCAAAAAGTAAAGCTTTCTTTTAAACCAAATTCTTTCACTGAATACTTCACAAAATCTTTTCCTACTAGATATCCAAGTCGATTAAGTCCAAATTTTTTTCCCCCTCTAAGGCGAAACCACTCTCTCTGCTTCCATTGACCATTCTAATAAATCATTTTTAAAACTTGTCATTATTTCATTATAATTATTTTTATATAATGTGATCCATTCTTCACCTGACTCATTAAATGACAAATACACCCGTTCAGGTAACCTAGGATTTATCACTTCAGAGAGATACGTAGCGGCACCCTCTAAATATAAGGATGTATATCCATCTAAAGCGAATTTTGAGAAATCGAATCCTACCCTTTTAAGCAATTCATAATGAAAAGTGTGGACCATTTCGTGTGCTACTAATACTTTTAAATATTTACTTTCGTCTGTTAAGGTTTCAACGGCAAAGTGCATTGTACCATCATAGGTTACATAAGCGTTTGAACCAAAACCTCCTACAAGAATTCGAGCTTTTATACTCATTTGGATCCCCAATAATTTTGAAAGATCCTCATATACTTCCTGTAGAATTCCAGGCAATAGGTTAGCTGTTTGCTGCATTGCTTTATATTTCTCTGGGTATCTTTCAATTGCAGCATTTAATCTTTCAGGTGTACGTTGACAATGCGATTTAAAATAAGCTTCAAATACGTCCGGAAATTTATAATAGTAATTTTCAAGATTTTCGATAGTAAATTTTCCATTTTGATTCCATTCTTGAAAAAATTCACGTGATAAATCTTCTACTTCAATATTTTGGGTTTGATACATCTGCTATTTCCCCCTAAATAGGCAAACTCCTAACCTAAACTGAATATAAAAGAAAACTATAAGCCTGCTTTACGTTGTCAAGTATTTAATATTTGAAATCTTTATTTATTTTAACATAAATACCCAAAGAGGGATAAATTCCTCCAGATATTCCCTGTGAAAAAGCGACCAACCAGAAACAACTTGTTAAACCTATTCAATTTCCCAAAATAAAAACATTCGAAATATCCTACGGCCCCATATCACTTATTGCGTTTTACTTTCCTTTATTGAACATTTATAAACCGTGTCTCCAAAAGACCGAATGTCTTTGAGATAATCGTATCCTTCCGTTGAACCATAACGGTTAAACATTCTAACTGCTACTACGTTTTCCTCTGGGATAATGAGCAGCGCTACATTTGTGTAACCGAGTAATTGATAGGAACCTTTTGGAACTGTATCGCCTATTTGATTAAAGATATGGTTTGTGTCTTTTACAAACCATAAAAATCCGTTTTTGTGAATAAGAAGGCTTGGGTCAGGAGTCTGTATAGATGTTGCCATTTGAATGATTTCTCTAGGAATAATTTGCTTTCCTCCCCATTTCCCTTCTGTTAAATGAAGGTAGCCCAACATGGCAAGCTCTTTTGCAGACACATACATATTCATCCCGGAACCATCTACTACATCCGTCTCAGTCCAGAGATGGTTGTCTGCATCTCGAATAGTGCCAGCAATTTTTGAATGAGGCTGACTCATCTTAACCCATTCTGTCGATTCAAAGCCGACCGGCTCAATGACATGCTCTTTTACAATATCAGCAACAGACTTTCCCGTTGTTTTTTTGATAATCGTTGACAACAACTCAATACTGGGGCCTCTATATGCCCACGATTCTCCAGGTTTGTATTCACTTACTAGTTTGCCATCAGCTATTCTAAGTCCATGTGTGTGGGTTAATAAGTGACGAATGGTTACGCCTTCATATGCGGGTAAATAGGAGTCTTCTACAAAACATCGAATCGGATCATCAATGGAAAAGTAGCCATTATGTATAGCGTACGCAGCAGCAAAGCCGATATAAGACTTTCTGACAGATGCAATGTGGAATTGAGTGTCTGCTTTAACATCTCGAGCATGCTTAGCATTCGATTGTTTGCCAAAATATGATTCTATTACAACTTTATCGTTATGAATGATAAAAAGAGCTGCGCCACTGGAACCCAACATTTCGGCACTTTGTTTTACATGAGTATATACATCTTCAAACAAGTTTGAGTCATTATCTTGTAGTAACAATTTATTCACTCTCCTTTTTAAAAAAATGCCCCCAATATGATTGGAGGCACTGTGCAACATTATTGTTTTTAACCATTAAGGACACCAACACAAATTATCTCACTTATGTCACCTGTTTAGTTATTGAGAATGCAGCACATCCTAATAATTTTAGCAATATTTTGTTAATAGACCAAATACTACTTATAATCGCATGCTTTATTATTACATCCGTCAGCTTAACATTGGTAAAACATTTATAACAGGTTCTTCATAAGGATGAACCCTTTTAATTAGTCCTTTAACTTCTGCAATGTTACTCATTAAACACTTGAATTCCATTTTACATTCAGTCCCGAAGGAAATTTCATCTTTACTACCATTAAAAGGGCTACCATTAAAAGGATTTGCTTCTTCTAAAGGTCTCCAGTATCCTTTTACCACCGAATATGAAACAACATTATCGTAATCTCCCACAGTTAAAACGCCAATATCATTTAGCTGAATTCTTAACTCCACTATATATTCTTCTGGTAACAGCACTTCTACTTTTACAAATTCAAACTCCATTCAATCCCTCTATTTCGATTTTATTATTTCACTAAAGCATCCATTACTTTAACTTAAACATCCTAAATAATTCCTAATTCCTTTTGAATCTTATGCTTGTAATCAACATAACCCTGGTCAAAATTTGGATTTTCAGTTTCACATTTGCTCATTTTATAATCCCATTGCTTTATTTCATAACTGAAGATACCATTTTTGACAGTAGGGTCATTGTCAGCAAATGTAATAACCTCTTCTTCCGTTTCTGCATCGATAACTATTGCTCCTCCAGCTGAACCCCCAAATGGTCCAGCTAAAACTATATTCCCTTTATTATATTCAGTTTGAACATAAACAGCGTGTTCAGGCATGAACGGTTGATTATGTAACACAACTCCATCTCTCCACTTCTTTGATGGAGTTAACAATATTAGGTATCTCATATGTATTCCTCCTTTCTCTTTGAATTAAATAAATAGAATCGAGATAACTAGAAGTCAATCTACGTAGATTCACCTTTGACTCGTACCTATTGTCCAACTACTCCCCTAAAGAACGAATAACAGAACAAGTACAAACAATCCCTTTATAAAAATTCTCCACATCAAGATTCTCATTCGGCGAGTGGTTTGCTTCATCAGAATTTGCATATGGTACGATAACAGAAGGTACTCCTAGAATTTGGGTCCATACATAATCTGGCAAACTACCACCTAGGCTAGGCTGTAAGACTGGTTCTTGATGGTAGGCTTCCTTAACTGCCTCCTTAACAACCTTTACAACCTCCAGGTCAGGAGACGTACGAGATGGCTTCATCGATCCATGACTCACCACTTCTACTCCAGGTGCATGTTTATTAACATGTTTAATAAACTTTTCTAAAATATCATCTGGGTCTTGATCAATTACTAGTCTCATATCCATTTTGACCTTAGCAGTAGAAGGTATGATTGTCTTGGCACCATCTCCACCATAGCCACTATGAAAGCCTGCGATATTTAAAGTTGGTTCAAGGGTTAGTTTTCGGTAATATTCCTCACGCGTCATATCAAAACCTTTATATCCAATTTGATCTGCGACTTGTTCAGCATCATAAGGTAGAGTGGATATCAATTCTTCCTCGTTTGCAGTAGGTTTTTGTAGATCATCATAAAAACCTTCTATTAATATATTGCCATCATCATCCTTCATGGTACCTAGAAGATCAACAAGCTGCCAAGCTGGATTTGGAGCAATATTTCCTTTGTTACCAGAATGATTATCCCAATCTGATCCCTTTGCATTTAGTTCTACATAGAGCATACCTCTAACTCCGAGTAAAACAAATGGCGCCCCGCTTTCATGCATTGGTCCATCTGATGTATACACTAAATCCGCTTTTAATAAATCGCGATATTCGGATACGAATTTAGCTAGATTCGGGCTCCCACTTTCCTCTTCTCCTTCAAATACAAATTTAATATTTACGGGAAGATCCCCTATAACTTCCTGGTAGCTTTTAAGTGCCAAAATTTGCGCCATAAGCTGACCTTTATTATCCCCAACACCGCGGCAATAAATCTTACCGTTTCTTATCGTTGGTTCAAACGGTGGTGAATTCCACTCCTCAATCGGGTCAGCAGGTTGAACATCATAATGGCCGTATATGAGTAACGTAAAATCATTATCTTCCTTCATCATTTCACCATAAACTACAGGATGACCATCCGTCTCAATTAATCTACTATCCATTCCGATATCTTCTAACATCTTAAGTAGCATGGCACTTGTTTCTTCCATCCCAATATTTTGGGCGCTAATACTTTTCTGGCGTAACAATGTAAATAATGTTTCTAAGTATTCCTCTTTATTTTTCTCCACAAATTCCCTTACCTGGTCTAAACTCATTACGTATCCTCCTCTATTAATTGTTTACAGCCCCAAGAACTCCATTTGCCTAGGTTAAGGCAATAATAATTTCACATCATATATCTCTCGATCATTTAAATTTACTCGGATTCTCCACCTTAATTGAAGAAACCTCTCCGCATTCACTGCAAAAAGTCAACATGATAAACGAGCCGCCAGATAACTTATCAATAGGCTTAACACTTGTAGCTCCGTTTCCCATTCTTCCTTGGACAAAATGATCACTTCCACATGCTTTACATTGTAAAGGATCCATTGATACTCCCCTCTCTTTTTATTTTGTAATCCGGTTTATTCTCAATACCCGTTGTTAATACGGCAGTCTTACTGTTAGTTATGTAATAAATCTTCCTTATTTCTTTAATCATATATTTACAAGCAATATTATTGAACCTTGCACCCGATCAAACTTTGCTTTTTATTTATTGATGCTTGTAACCGCAAACGTTATCCCTTTTTCCAGACAGTCACTTTCTAAATTCGAAACTTCAACTCCACCGCCACCACCAACTACAGTATCTCCTTCAAGGAAAGTACCATGGTATGGAACCTTAACACCATGTCGATCATTTTCTGTATATGCACTCGTACCCTTTGGCCAAATGGGTACATTAATAGGATTTAGATCATCTTTTATAATGCTCTTAATATACAAGCATTTCGTTTCATTATCATATTCAAGAACACCTTTAAGTTCTGCTTCCATACCACCTTCTAAATCGTGGGTCAAAACAACTGGATCTCCATCGGAAATTTTAAATATCTCATTCCCATCCGACCCACTACATCCGTTTATAACTACTAAACAAATAAATATAACCACACTACAAATTAGCCGCTTCACTTTATGCACCCCATTTAAGTATAGGTATTATTTATTCCGCAAATAACCCAATTGTGGAATACAAGTTAAACATCGATCTTCCACAGAACACTTGAAATGAGATTTCACACTCGACATCTGAATGGGGATTAGATTCTACTCAACAGTATCTAATAACTCCACATCTACATTGTCAGTGTCTTGCCAACTATAATATATTTCTATATGCCATTTTTCCTTTAGCCTTTTATAATAATTCTCTTCAATCCACCGGTGTAAATCATTATAAGCATCGACTATTTTATAATTAGCACCTTTATATCTTGAAACAGCATATTTTTGGGCCGGGACTGTTAGAGTCACCATATCAGAAGGAACATCTTCGTACTCTTTTACTTCAACACAAATCCAGTAGCCATCTTCTTCATCAGTTTCATTTTCTACAACAAAGGCGCCAAATTGTAACAATGGATTAACCACGTGTTTAATTTCATTAATACGACCCTCTAGCCACAGTGATGCTTTAGGTATTTCGTTTATATATTGGTCACCAGAACATAAAACCCGAAATCCTACTAACTTTAACTCTCCGAATTCTTTAATAGTTTTATTTTGTACAAATGTATCTGTCATTTTAAGACCACCTTCATTGCAGCAATTGCAAACGGAAACTTTCTTATTATAAACTCCTCCAATTACAAAATGTCTCTCACTAACACTGTTATTACAATAAGTTCAACAAAACTGATATTTAATCCTTCCTGTTTTAAAAAACCCGTTAGTAGAAAAACAAGCTCATTCTGCTCTGGCATTATTAAAATTCCTTATCAGTTTAAAAATGAAATACGTTGAGAAAAACAATATAATCCCTACCTTGTTAAAATGTAGATATACCTTTACTACATCTACAAACGAATTTAGAGGATAAGAGCCACTAAGAAGCAGAGTCGGAAATACAGTAATCAGCATTGCCAAATAATGAGCTGCAATTTGTTTTAAAAAACTCCAATGGTCAATTTGGTATATTACACTAGTCAAACCTAAGAAAAAAACAATTAGACCATTAAAAAAGTAAGCATTTGAAGTATCTACTGACCCTTGTAACTTATTCCACAGCGAAATTATTACCAATAAAATAAATGGAATTCCACCTCTAACCAAACCCTTTAATAGTAGGTGCACAAAAACTCTTCCTTTCTTCTCAATATCTATTGCTAGGAACATAGGAAACCCAAGAAAATATTGTTGCAAACAAAATAGTAGATAGTAATGCTGCTAGAAATCTTTTCATGATCATCCTCCATAACTTACAAACAATTACACCTTTTTTAATTCCTTGTTATTGCTTGATATACTAATTATTTATTTTCACTATCATCAATTGTCAAACCAACATGGAGGAGTATAAAAAATGGATACACTATTAATCCTCCTATTGCTAAAAGACCAGTTGCAGGATTGAGGGTGTCTCCACCATTAGTTATTGGAAATAAAGATGCGAATACGTAAACAAAAAGTACAAAATAAGGTAGCCAAAGGATTACTGTCCAAAAGTTTGCCTTGCGTCCAACCAACCAATTTTTCGTTAAAAAATAAACTAGTATTGTACCACCTATAATTTCAACAATAATCACTACACCAATCAAAATATTTACCGTGCCAATTTCCCAATTTGTTAATCTGCTAATTCTATATACATTTAACATAAGTTCAAGAGCAACAAAGAACATAAAAGCCCATAGAATACTAACCACATTTAACTTCAAAAAATATTTCATTTAATAATCCTCACTAACATCTGTCTTGTCTTAAACTCTACTGCTGTCTACTGCTCGTTACTTCAATAACTATTAATCCGATTTATAATTTGTACGATATTTGGATTTTAATCGTGCAAAGAAAGGAAATAAAAGCGAAGGGATGCCTATTAATATTAAAAGCGCAAAAGAATAATTACCAAACGACGTATATAATAACTTATTAATTAAAATGAAAATGAAGATAATTATTGGAATTTCTATTATCAACAATACGGTTTTTGAAGAAGTTTCTAAAACATGTTCTGTGTCACATTCTTTGCATGTTATAGGTTGCTTTTTCATGTGAGCTTTGTAAATTTGTTTCCATTTAAACTTCGTAAAACATTTCTCACACTTTTGCATATCAGACTCCCTCTCTTATTGCAGTAACTTTTACCATCAGCATTTAAATTTTCTTAGTTTCTGTAAAAATCCCCTTAAAAGTTATTCAATATTTACTAACGACTCAGTGATAATATTTACAATCTCAGATACACGTAACTCCCCATCTACAATGAGATCAGAATTAGGTTTTACTGTTTTTAACATATTTGAATAGCCTCTTCTTCCACTAACAAGGTAATTATTTAAACCCTCCAATATACTCTCATTAGGGCTGTTTTTAAAATCTCTAATAAGTCTTCGTGCCATTGCCACATCTAATGGAGTATCGATAAACACGGCATAATCAATGAATTTGCTAGTTTTACTATGTAAATAGGAGAATGGAAAATCTAAAATTATGTAGTCAAGAGGTTCATTAAGTAACTTTTGGATATCTTTAATAAGTGGTAATAAGTCCCATTCATCAGGATTACTTCCATTATCAATCCACTCAACAAAATCATCTGGTCCGTTAAAATCGTAGTCATCAAAGAATAAGGCTTTACAATTATGTATCTTACGTTTTAATTCAGAAGTTACCGCTGTTTTCCCCCCACCGGAAACCGCAGCAATTGCAATTACAATCGGCAATTTTCTTATCATAAACTCCTCCAATTTATAAAACGTCTTTTACTAACACTCTTATTACAATAAGTTCAACAAAGATGACAATTAATCCTACCTGGAATAAAAAAACTATTGGTTAAAAAACGGGTGCTTGAATTTCGAACTACCCATACCACAATAAACACAATCAATATTTAGAAATTTCCAAATCTATAGTTTGGTTTATGCTATACTTTTCTTAAACTAAGACAAGGAGGACTAGTCCAATGGTAAAAAAGTAATCAGAGAAAATCTTAAATTATTTTAGTAACTTTAGAATAAACATGTAGATTTTCTTTTTCATAGAATAAATAAGCAGAAAAGAGGAAAATAACATGTTAAATAGATTAAGTGATACGATTTATTATTCATCAAATGAAGATGATAGAGAACGACCAACATTAGGATTGGTATGTGGTGACCGATATAGTTTAGTTATAGATGCTGGTAATTCTCCTCAGCATGCTCAGGACTTTTTACTAGAAATCGAGAACCTAGATGTACCACCAGTTAAATATGTTGTTATTACCCATGCACATTGGGATCATTTCCTAGGGATGAATGAATTTGATGCAACTGTTATAGTTAATAGTCAAACAAACGAAATGCTAAAAGAATGGCAACATTTGTCCTATGACGATCGTTCACTTCAAAAATATGTGACTGCTAATCAGATGAGTCCTATATGTATGAAGGTTTTACAAACTGATATGCCAAACAGGGAGAGTTTTCAGTTGAAGTCTCCAGATGTAATCTTTGAAAACACATTAACGATTAATTTAGGTAATAAAGTTTGCATACTTGAAAGAATCAAAAGTACTCATACTGATGACGCTACAATCATTTATATTCCTGATGAGAAAGTTATTTTTTTAGGTGATTGTGCATATGGGACAACCATAAATTCTTTATTTCATTACAAGCAATCACTGTTATCGCCTATGATCAAAGACATACAAAAATATGATGCGGAAATGTTCCTACTTGGTCATGAGTCTATCTGTGATTTAAATGAGATGAATGTGTATTGGGAAGAGTTAACAGCAGCAAGTCAAGTTGTAAAGTCCACTTCATTAGAAAATGCATTAGAGTCCTTTGAGGCAGTAAATATAAGGAACCCTAATGAAAATGAATTATTTTTCATAAAAGCATTAGTTAATGACCATATTGTTCAGTCACAATAATTTTATAGAATAAAGCAATCAGATATAAAAATAAGCCATCTCATTATAAATTGAGGTGGCCTTTATTTTTAAATTTATAGATTTTGAACGTTTTCAAGTGCAAAATTAATACTCCCTGCCTAATTTAAGTGGCCCATAAAACCCACGTTTAACATTCAATCATTAAATAAAAATGAAAATATAAACTCTAACTAATACAAGTACAATAAGCGGAACGATATATTCCTTTTCTTCTCTGATAATTAATTTCCTTAACAGGTGCAGGAAATAGCGATAAATACTACTAAATTAGGAGTTGAAATACCAACTATAAAATCCCTCAAATCAATCAATTTTTTAGGTTAACAAGGAATGATGTTCTTTTAAAAATACATTATATTCTTTAACAAATAGCTTTGATTCTTCTATAAAAGGGTAATGATTGCTTTTCTCAAAGATAACTATTTTTGATTTAGGTATTAGCTGACCCATTTCAATAGAGTATATTACTGGACACTGTACGTCATATCTGCCACAAATTATTAATGTGGGAACTGATATTAATCCCAATTTTTTCGTTACATCAAATACCTGTACTTCACGATTGAAATAGCTCATACGAATTGCCGGCATATCCTTATGAATGTTTCGTGAAAATAATTCTTTATATTTCTCAGGTTCAAATAAAGATAACTTCATCCGTTCTTCCTTTAGTTCATTTCTTTTCTCTGATAATAGATCGGATTGGTTTAAAGTTTCAATTAGTTCCTGCATTCTATAATATTTAGGATGTTCTGGATTAAAAATACAATCCTTTGAGAATGTCGCGTATTCTCTTGCAGCAGCTCCAACAGTCACAATAAAGTTTAAGCTATTTGAAAAATGAATACCATAAATGATTCCAAGCATACCTCCAGTTGAATGCCCAGCAAATCCCCACTTAATAATTCCTAACTCTTCACGAATAGCTTCTAAATCAAATATCGATTCGACCATACTTAGTTGAAAAGGCTCAATTGCTTTCTCTGAATGTCCAGCCTCTCTTAAATTTACTAAAAATACTTTGTTGGTATTGGTAAATGTATCAGCAAAATAATCACCTGTCTGATTAAATACTGAATAATGGTGAGTAATACAAAGCGGTTCCCCTTCTCCCTTTATAAATATTTCAAAATCCCCACGGGGTGTTTTTAGTAATTTTCTATTCCAATTCCCCATCCTTATTTTCCTTTCTAACTTAAAGATCACTGCCCGTTAGCATAGAGTCATTTTAGAACTTATTTAACGAAATTTTTCGAATTCCCCCCAAAAAATACAGACCACCAATATGTTGATCTATTATTCTAAATGTCTTTCATTCCATAAACTAGACTAGATTTTTAAAGTCGACTTTGATATCACTTCGTGGCTTACTTAAATTATAAAAAAGCGTTAAACTAACTACACCCATCACTCCTATTAGTATAGTTAAAATAATGGGTGGTAACCAACTACTTATAATCATAAAAATCCCTGCTGTACTAACACCAAGAATGGTTGCAATTGAATAAAATGCCATATAAGTGCTACGTGCATAATCAGGGACCATATTAGATAGCATGGTTTGTGAAACTGGAATATACATAATCTCACCGATTGATGCAAGGAACATAGCCAAAACTAGAATAATTGGCGTTTGGCTTATACTTATTATGGTATACCCAGCAAAGAAGAGAAACAAGCCAATCATTAATACACTTCGATCGTTTCTTTTACTTATGAAACGTGTTAATACCATCGTGAAACATACTACAAGAATGGTATTTTCTGATTTCAATATACCAAGGAGATTAACTCCATCCAGTTCCAATGAAAGAAAAGAAGCAAACTGAGTTGGATTGGGAATCTCGTTTGCAAGACGTACACCAATGTAATTCGTTAACTGTTCTTCAACTGAAATAAAAAGAAGACTGGCAACAGAAAAAATAACAAAAATTCTATTTCCTATAATTTTAATATATGACGTTAACATTTCGAGTGAACTACTCACTTTTTGATACTTTTCCTGTGAAATTGGGATATATGTTTCTTTAATAAACAAATAAGTGATAAAAAAGGAGAATAATGTCGTCACAGCTACTCCTAGAAACAAATAAAGAAGATAATCAAAGAATAAAAAAGCACCAACCATACTACCAATAGCTGTGCCTATATTACGTATCCAATAGGAATATGTATAAATTGATTTTCTTTCTTGTGGGTTACTCATATCAATAATTAAAGCCTGATAAGCAGGGTTACCCGCGCCTTGACTAAACTGAATTAAAATAAAAAAGATAAATGTAATATATGGAAAGACTCCCCAGGTAGAGTTCGTAAATGCTACACCGATATAACCAACAAAAATAGTTAACTCGGAAATGAGTATAATCTTCTTTCTCCCTGTTTTATCAGAGACATATCCTCCCAATAAAGACCCTAATACATTAGAGATCATGACGATTAAAAATAAAATACCAGTCATTAGACTCCCGACATGTTTAGAAAAATATATAATTAAATAAGGAAGTACAGCCATAGTTGAAGTTGTAGATATGAACATTAACAATAACCGAATTTGAATTATTTTATTAAAAGAATTAAATTTCATTTATTAACCTCCTACAAACGATCGATTAGTCAATCATTCTATTTGTAAAAAGAAAACCTATTTATAAATAGGTCCCAAAAGATTCATTATAGATGAAATGTAGCTATCCCATGCTTCACTAAACCTAGCATCTGTAGTGTTTAAACGAATTCCAATTAAAAGGCTTGTATATAAGGCCGCAACCGTGAATGGATTTTGTTGGATTAACAATCCTTGGTTCTGTCCATTCTTTACAAGACGACTAACCTTATCCAATAGTTTATTATGAAATTGATCAAGTTCACTGAATATTTCAGGGAACTTATTATGCTGTCCAATTACTTGAACAACAAGTGTTAGATATGTATTCATTCCTGCAAATACATGAATGTGAGTTCTAATTATTTTTTCTAGCTCTTTCATTGGATCATTCGTATCTGGATTAAAGTCAAATAATGCTTCAGAAAGATAATTCAGCGGTTCTAAGACGACTGTACGAAAAAGTTCCTCTTTATCTTTGAAATAAGTGAAGACACTGCCATAACTAATCTCAGCAGCTTCAGATACTTTTTTAATTGTTGTTCCCTCGTACCCTTCAGTCGCAAAAAGAACAGTCGCAACTTCAAGAATTTTTGCTCTTCTTTTTTCCATATTTAATTTTTGCTCTTCAGATAAAGGCATGAATTCACCTACTCACTTCACGGATGATTGATTAGTCATTCGTTAAAATTATAGCTCAAGCTAATCATTATGTAAACCAAGAAACATTGTCACTTAATCAATCAAGCAAACCATTATTCTTCATTCCACCTTAAAATAATAATTCAATCAGTCACCTTTAGGATCAATACTTTCCGACTTAAATCTACATCCGCACCAAAATGCTTAAGAACATCTAATTCTAAACTACTTCGTTGCCAATTTCTAAGTTGGACAGAATGAGGTACAATCTTTTTTTAAATCATTTCTCGAAATTTGGGCACATCTTCTTTAGTTAAAATACCTCCTTACTGTTTAGTGAAAATATAAAAGGCACGAGAAATTTAATTTATATGATATCATAAAAAAACAGACGATTCAGATTAAAAACTAAAAAACAAGAAAGGACGAAAAAAATGGTTGTCCTGTTAATTGTGTTGTTCCTTCTAATTATATTCGAATCAATTTATATACTGTATTACAAAAGGCAAATTAAAGAGATTGGCGAACAACTAGCTTTTATTTCGAAGCATCATTCTTTTAAATTTATTCAAACCCAGATGAAGCCAAAAGAAATCTCTCATTTAATCGACAGTTGTAACGTCATGCTTAGGACTCAAAGAGAAATGAATCAACAATTCATTAGGAAGAATGAAGAAATGAATGCAACAATCGTTAGCCTCTCACACGACATAAGAACCCCTCTTACTTCGCTGGATGGATATCTACAGCTTGCCACTCGTACAGAAAGCACCCAAGAAAAAACGCATTATATGAAACTAGCCCAAACTAGAACAGAACGAATTAACAAACTGCTAGATGAACTATTTTTATATACGAGACTCGAACACAAAGAATATTTACTGGAGCTTGAACGTATGGATGTAGTCAATATATTGAAGCGGCGTTTATTTACGTTTTTCGACGAGTTCTCAGAAAAAGGTTATGAACCTACTATACGCTTCCCTGAAGCGCCTGTTTACATTATGGGGGATAGTAATGCGATTGAAAGGGTTGTGGAGAACATTATCAAAAACTATTTCGTACATGGTGAAGGAACAATGGCGATTCATTGCGAGGAAAAAGGCAATGCATTTATCGTAGACTTTTCAAATGAGATAAGAGATGCTAAATCGATTAATCTTGATTCTATATTTACTCCTTTTTACAAAGGGGATGCCGCACGCACAAGCCATTCATCTGGTCTAGGACTTTTTATTGTCAAAACGTTAATGGAAAAGATGCAAGGTGATGTGAGCGCAGATATCCTGCAAGAACGATTCCACCTGCGTTTGTGTTTTCAAAAAGCAACGAAGGAGGAGAACCATGGCGAACGAGCAAAATCAACTAACTATATTAATTATTGAAGATGATGAGCATATCAACAATGTGATATTTAAAGCACTTAGCCAAGAAAAACTCCTGTGCACACAAGCATTTTCCGGAAGTGAAGGGATGATTCACGTTACGCAGCGTGACTACGATTTGGTTATTCTTGATTTGATGCTGCCGGGCCTGTCCGGGGAATCTTTTATACAACAATTAAGAACAGAACTTCAGTCGGATATTCCTGTCATTGTATTGTCAGCAAAGGATAAATTGGATACCAAGTTAAGTTTATTCGCGCTTGGAGTTGATGATTATGTCACAAAGCCTTTTGAGATTGAGGAATTGCTAGCCCGAATTCATGTGCATGTGAAACGGAAAGGAATTAACAAACCTGTAACGTCATATCAACATAAAAACTTAATTCTTCATGCGAATACGAGAAGTGTTGAGGTTAATGGTACAAAGCTAACCTTAACGAAACAGGAGTATCAAATTCTCGAAGTACTACTGAAAAACAAATCCAGAGTGTTCACTAAACAAGATTTGTATGAACTGGCATGGGAGGATCATTATATTGGTGAAGATAAAACCATTACCGTACATATAAGCAATATCCGCAACAAGTTAAAGCAATGTGACAAAGAGTCCTATATCGAGACGGTTTGGGGGATCGGATTCAGGTTAAGTCCCTAGTTTTCTTTGAAATATCTTAACCTTTTCTTAGCTATTTATTAACTTTTTTCATGTTTATTTAGAGTATGGAGGTGAGAAGATGTCAGGTGCCATAATTGAACTGAAGGGGCTTACGAAACAGTTTAAAATGAAAACCGCTGTGCACAAGGCCTCTTTCAAAATAAACAAAGGCGATATATTTGGTTTAATTGGTCAAAATGGAGCTGGTAAATCAACATTACTTAAAATGATTGGCGGCCTACTTTATCCAACCTCAGGTGACATTCATTTTTTTAATGAAGCATCAGACAAAAACCAATTATATTTTGAAAGAATGGGACTCTTAATTGAAAGCCCAGGGCTGTATCCCGCTTACACAGCATACCAGAACCTTAACCTTATGATGATTGCATATGGAATCAAAAATTCCAACGAAGAAATCAATAAATTGCTACAGCTTGTTGGATTAGAAAATGAGAAAAAATTAAAGGTGAAAGAATTTTCAATGGGGATGAAACAGAGGCTCGGTATTGCGATTGCATTACTCGGTAGTCCGGATGTTCTTATTTTAGATGAGCCAATTAACGGCTTAGACCCCCATGGTATTAAAGAGGTTAGAGAATTAATTTTGGAGCTTAATAAAAACGGCTTAACGATCATCATCTCAAGCCACATTCTAGAAGAGTTGTCTAAAGTAGCGACCCAATATGCCATTATCCACGAAGGTAAAATTATGGAAACCATCTCAAAAGATGAGCTCCTGCTTAAATGCGAAGAACGAATTGAGCTAGAAATAGATGATGCAAAAGAAGTTACCCCTGTTTTAGAAGAAACATTGAACATCAAACATTATAAAGTAAATGACCAAAATACTATCTATATCTATGATTCACAAGTAGAAAACCATCAAATCGTTAAGCATCTCAGTGCCAAGGGTATAGCTATTCATTCTATTAGCAAACATAAGCAAGGATTAGAGCAATACTTTTTGGAGCGTACAGGAAGAGAGGCGGCATATAGTGATCAATTTATTTAAAATGGATTTCCACCGCTTTGTAAGAAATAAAACTATGTATTTGCTCCTGCTCATCTATAGTGCCTTCCAAATCTTCGGGGTATTTATGATGAGTCTGTATGAAGAACCAATGGCTGAAACTGGGACACTGATAAGTAAGATGAATGCAAGTGAGTTTATCCAATCAGTCTTATCACAAACACCGTCATGGATGTTATTGTACATTATGGTATTTACCATTTATTTTTATATAAGTGAGCTGAACTCAGGATATTACAAAAACTATATCACCATGAAACATGCACGTATTCACTCCGTAGTCTCCAAAATTATCATGCAAGCCTTCTTTACACTATTAATGCTCGCAACGCTCATTATATCTGATTTTATTGGTCGATATTTATTTCTGGATAACAGTTCGATCGGTGATCTCGGCTTCTTCTTAAAATTACTTTCTAGCCAATTTCTACTGCAATGGGCGTTTTCTGTCCTCATATTGTGTGTCGCCATGATTACAAAGAAGATGTTAGTTAGTTTAATAGTTGGCTTTGTTTTTGCACTTAATATATTCGGTATGATTTTGAGTAGCCTAGAGTCTGTTCTATTTGATAAAGCATATGTTTCCGATTATCTATTAGTTAATACCATTATGAGAATTAAAGACTTTAATGACCTAAATGAATTGATCGTTGTGTTAGGTATTGGTTTGGTCTCTCTCATTATCTTTATTACAATCGCGACCACATATAAATTAAAAGAGGATTTGAAATAACTTGAAGGGAATCTCTTTTGAGACGAATACACTCACAAACGATGGTGTCCTACTGTTTGTGAGTGTTTAATTAGATTGTTGTGTGCTTGAATAGTTCATCATGTCATAACTATTTTTCTATCGCTTTTATTAAGATACATATTCTGGTCTGCTTGTGAAAATAATCGAGTCATTTCTCCTTGCGAATTAGATGTAAAAGCATAGCCAATTGACAGCCTTATTTTTAGATTTGACTCTTTATTATTATAATCTACCTTATCTCTAATCTTCTTTACCAAGTTATCAATTTCTTGCCCATTTTCTCTTTCCACAAATAAAATAAATTCGTCTCCTCCGATTCTTGCAACAGTAATAGAATGCGATGAGAAATGGTTTAATAACTCAGCAGTTCCTTTTATAAGAACATCGCCTTGTTTATGCCCGTAATTGTCATTTACAAACTTTAAATCATCTAAGTCACACAATATAATTGCCACAGGCCTATTTATTTCTTCATTATATTTCTTTAAAACCAACTCAAAATGTGCCCTGTTATAAATATCGGTTAATGTATCATGATATAACTGATAGTTTAATTTTTCCTGTAAAACGATTCTATCGTCAATATTTCTGAGCACTCCTTGAAGAGCAACTAACTTTCCATTTGCATAGGTTGGAGTAGCATATTCCTCAAACCATCTATAATTTCCGTCTTTATCTTTCCACCGTTGAATTATCGGTTTAAAATAATCAATATCACCATTTATCTTCTTAATTAGCACCCCATAATCATCTGGATGAATATCATTGAATGCGACTTTAGAATCTAAATACGCACCTACGTTGGAACCTTTTCCAAAGAAGTTTTCAGCTGAAGGACTAAGATATTCAAATTTTACCTCTGGAACGACTTTCGCGTAATAAATAAAATCATTAGGGGTTTCTATCAAATGGACAATACGGTTATGTTCTTCCGTCAAAGATACTTGCTGTCTTTTATTTCTCCTATTCACTAAAATATTTAGAGTTATTCCTATTATCATTGCTATTAAAAAACCTGTAGCGAATTGTAAGTTAAACATGAGACCCTTTATGTCAGCTCCCTCGAAGTATTTTCACACTAACTATACTTCGAACCACGAACACTTACAATATATTAAACTTTACTTTTTTGGTCTGGATCGTAGCTTATGTCATCAGTTATCATCATCCAACTCCATTTCATAATTAATACCTACACCTAAGAGAGCCGTTTTAAAATTTACAATTAATAAGCAAAGGCACCTCGCCCACTTTTTACTAGTGGCTTCAATTTCACATTCGTGCTATAATGATTGAGCGATGAGCTGATTTGTGTAAGACGAGGAATGCAATACATGTGAATGTGAACACATAATTCTTCGCCACAAATATACGTAGAAAACGCCTGTATTTATACAGGCGTTTTTTCTATTATCTCATTCTCTCTCCCCTTATATTTCGCTCCATCTCCATCTTTTCTTTCCGGTAGCACCACATAATTCTTCTGGCTCTTATCACGTCACTTTTCTTTACTTTAATGTAAACGGAGCATTTTTTATATCCAAATTGAAAGAAGTTTTCCCAATTGTACGGAATGTGATATTTGAAAGGAATATTGTTGTCTTTTAAAATCCAGTAGTATTCATTAGCCTCACTTAACGTTGATTCATCCCCTTGATAAATGGTCACGATTTGCTGTTTTTCTCTAAACATCCACATTAATCCAATAGTTGCAATGATTAATAATACCTCGTAGTACATCATACAGCCCCTCTTTATCTGGTTCTAGTCGATTTGCATATTTGGAATTAAATCAACATGTTTAGAAACCAGTTTACCCATATGAGTAAATCGCTAAAACACGAAATAAAGGAAAGTGTGAGTGCGAGATCAGTTTCCCCTTAGCTATTACAAGAACGATAAACACACAACAAAAAGTAGGGACAGTCCCTTGTAATTTCATGTACTTGGGACTGCCCCTTTATTTCCACAACATTCACTTCACATGCTCTGCTTCCCATTCTTCCATAAATGCTTGTAGTGATCTATTAACGTCTTCCTCATTTGGAATACTGCTCAATATTTCATCTTGATTATACGCTTTTCCACCTTTAACAACCAAATCGATCTCTTTAGTATGTTTAATATTCTCTAATGGGTTCTTGTTCAAGATTAGGAGGTCTGCAGTTTTCCCTTCTTGAATTGTTCCAATGTCATCTAGATTAATAGACTTAGCTGCATTTACTGTTGCTGCTTGTATAGCCTCTAATTCTCTAAAGCCGATTTCCACAAATATCTCTAGTTCCCGGTGCAAAGCCATCCCTGGGTACGTATATAGTAAGGCTGGTGTATCAGTACCGGCGACTACTGTTCCGCCCATATCATAATAAGTTTTTGCAATAGCTTTCGTTAAGTTGTTTACAATAGCATTACTCTCTTTTATAAGTTCTGCTATTTCTTCTTGGCTTTTCCAATATTCCATAGGCTTCTGTCTATTTTCAATCGATTCAATCACTTTATTTTTAGGGGACCAGATAGCTGGAAAACGCATAGCTTGGTCAAAGAGAACCATGGTCGGGCATAGTTTAACATTGTATTCAAGGATTTTTGCACAAAGCTCGTGTACTTTTTCATGATCTGGTTCTTCCCAATTAATATGACGCCACGCGTTTTGGTCTACCATTGGGTTCCAACCTTTGTACAATTCTTGAGCAAATCCAGATGTATGTTCAAGCCAGTTTACTCCCAATTCCGCTGCATCTAAAGCAGTTAGATCCTTTGAATTGATTAAATCACAAGCAACTTCTACGTTATGTTTCTTCGCTTCTTCTGCAGCTGCTCTCATGACATCTCTTTTGATCCATCCATATAGCTTTACAAATTTCGCTCCTACTTCAACTTGTCTACGAACTTCTTTTCTTGCTTCCTCTGGATCGTCTGTTACGAAGTTCCCATAGCTAGTTGGTCCCCATTGTCCAGGTGTCCCATCAATCATTCGATCTGATGCGTACACTCTTGGTGTCGGTGCATCTGTAGGTTTTTGAATTAAGTTATTAAGTAACTTAACATTACCTGCCGTATTACGCACGGTCGTTACCCCCGACGCAACGAAATGAGCTGCAAATTCCTCATGGACATGACAATGCATATCAATTAAGCCTGGCATAATATATTTACCTTTTGCATCAATTGTCTCTATCCCCTCAGGTAATGCTTCATCCTGTTTTATAATTCTTTTAATTTTATCCCCTTCTATTTCAATAGCACCTATAAAAGAGACTCCATTCACCACATCGATAACCGTTCCATTTTTAATTAATATTTTTTTCATCATTGCTTCCTCCTATATTAAATGTTCTGATTTTATTGTATATTGGTTAAAACGATTGGTTTGTAAAATTATCATATAGTGGAATTTCTTTTGCAGTGGAGGTGAAACGGTGGTCGAATACGGAATTACAATAAGGATAATTCGAAAACAAAAAGGGATAACTTTAAAAGAACTAGCAGATGGAGTCTGTTCTGTTTCTTTTCTATCCAAGTTTGAACGGGGAGATTCTGATATAACACTCGGACTCATGACAAAAATATTAGAAAAGCTCATGATGAACTTTGATGAGTTTCTTTACATACATCATGATTTTCAGCCCGACAAACTAGAGCAGTTTTTTAAATCAGCTGGATCCGCCTATTTGAATAGAGACGTGAAACATCTAAAGCAATTAAAAAGTGAACAACTAAAGAAAGGCCAGCAATATGGAGTGGAAACCTATCATTATAACGCTCTATTAATTGAAGTGTATGAAAGTCTTGTAGATGCGGAATATCAAGGTGAAGACGTACAAGAAACTGATATACGCCTTCTTGCTGATTATTTATTCCGCGTAGAGGTGTGGGGATATTATGAGTTAATGCTTTATAATGGAACGCTGTTATTACTTGAAGCAGATATGGTCATTATGCTATCAAGAACTGCATATGAGAAAAGTGCTCGTTTTAGAGGCTATCCGAAAATACATGATGCGATAACAGCTGTGCTTTTTAATACGATTATTTATTTGTGTGGACCTGTGAATCGATTTCATGAAGCATTTACATATCAAAATGAATTCAGTGAGTTTATTTCGTATCTGGAGGAGGTTGCCATTCCAGAAAGCAACTTAGTGGATAGAGTCCATATCCTTCAGTTAAAGGGTACTTATGAGATCCGGACTGGAAACAAAGAAGAAGGGATTGTAAAAATGAAGAAAGCAATTCAATTATTAAGGAATCTGGATTCTACTAAGCTGGCACATAATATTGAGGAATATCTTTTGTTGATTGAGTAGTGAGGAGCAAAAACCTAGTATGCAATGGTAAGTAATGATCTATCCGAGTTATGTCTAAGAAAGCAATGTATGCAGATATTTCGGTTTAAAAAAATCATTTGGGTAATGAAGTCAATAATTAAAACACCAAACGCATTAAAGTAAAATGGCTGGTTTAAGTTCAGCGCAAACCGAACTCAAACCATATAAAGGAGTGATGCCAGAACTATCTCAATATCAATAAATAACTTTTGAACTTCTGCGTCTATCTCACAATCCAAACCTGTGTGATACTTTCAAATCAAATTGCCTGTATCGTTATACGTATCTTTTCATTGAGTCTTGGAAGTTTTCTATAACACCATCTAAGAAATCAATGGTTTTCTCATCTGTTAGGTTCCCTTCCGCGTCAAATTTTTCATGAACTGCGCCTACATACACTTCATTCCCTCCAAGAACTGGAGAATTTAGTCCCACCGCAAACAAGATGTCACGTAAATGCATCTGTGCTTTTACCGAACCTAAAATTCCCATTGAAGAGCCCATAATAATAGATGGTTTACCATTCATCACTCTATCAACTCGACTTAACCAATCGATCGCATTTCCTAAAACCCCTGGAATAGATGAATTGTATTCTGGTGTTATCCAAAGAACAGCGTCAGCTTCTTTCACTTTCGCTTTAAAATCAAGTACCTCTTGTGGTGCATCTAATTCGATATCTTGGTTATACATTGGAAGAGGAGCTAAATCTAGAATCTCTACTTCAAATTGTTCTGCATACCGTTTCTGTACATGTTTTGCAAGTTGTAAATTATATGAATTTTTACGAATACTTCCTACAATTGCTATCACTTTCATTTTGTTTACCTCCAAATATTAATCGTTGATGAAGGTCTCGATCTCCTTCGTTATGGCTTTACTCCCTACATGTAGCTTCTTAGCAATATGTTTAATATCGCCACAGGAGATTTGACCGACTGGTGCTGCTACTGATAAAGCTGCTATTACTTCTTGATTACGGAAAATAGGAACGGCTAAACACCGAGCTCCGACAATACGTTCTTCATCATCAAATGCATAACCTTCATCACGAATTGCTTTTAAATGATATCGAAAAAGATGTGGATCGTGAAACGTATTTGTGGATTGCCCAAGTGACGTTTTGCCAAGATAATATGTTAATGAATCTTCTTTTAAATGAGCTAGGATGACTTTTCCAATTGCGGTTTGATGTAATTTAGATCGATTTCCAATTTCAGCTTCAGCTGAACGCTGAAACGGAGCGTGTAATGCTTGAGTCATCACAAGATTATTTCCGTCCATTTTTCCTACATAGGTACTCATTTGCATCTTGTTCGCTACTTGATAAATAGAGTGTAATGACGCCCAATCCATTTCTGAACGCTTTTCAAAACTTTCGCAGAACATTTTATGATGAACAAAATATTGTGTTTGAAGTTTATAAACATACTCCATTTCTTCTAGGGTTGATAATATTCGAAAAGCTGTAGATTTACTTAAATTTAGTTCATGCATTACTTCTTTTAAGGTAATCCCTTTACGCTGTTTTACCATTTCCAGAACAAGCAGACCTTTTTTTAATGTCGATACTTCATTTTGGGCCATATGATCACCTCATCTGCTGGTAGTATAAATGTTTATTATATTGAATTCAATATTTTTAAAAGTAGTTTCACTATATGGAACTTCTTTCACGAAATTTGAGGATTTTATTTAAGGATACTATGATAAGGCTATCAATAGATAGGAGGAATTAAAAATGAAAATTGGAATAATTGGAGCAAACGGTAAAGCAGGAAATCTTATTTTGGAAGAAGGAATTAGTCGAGGACATGAAGTAACTGCTATCGTAAGGGATGCATCGAAACTTCAGAACCAGAATGTTACAGTGATTGAAAAAACAATTTTCGACCTTACATCAGAAGATTTAAAACAATTTAACGTAGTGGTGAATGCATTTGGTGCCCCTGTAGGTGAAGAACAGGCTCACGTCGATGCAGGAAGTGCTCTCATCCAAACCCTAAAGGGAACAGATACTAGAGCAATTATTGTGGGTGGAGCTGGTAGCCTGTACGTAGATGAAAATAAAACGGTTCAAGTAATAGAAACAGCTGAGTTTCCAGATTTATTTAAGCCGACAGCTAAAGGGCAAGCACGAAACTTACAAGAATTAAAGGAAACATCAGATATTAAATGGACATTTATTAGCCCTTCAGCAGAATTTGATGCGGATGGAAAAAGAACGGGATCCTACCAATCTGGAAAAGACCATCTACTAGTTAATTCAAAAGGTGAAAGCTATATAAGCTATCAAGACTACGCAATTGCTGTTTTAGATGAAATTGAAGATCCTAAGCACTTAAACGAAAGGTTTACTGTTGTTGGCGAAAAGTAATTTTCGATGTAACATTAATAATTTCTAAATTCATTAAAGGAAAGACACTAGCAAAGGGGATTTCAATACGAAATATCGCTGCTAATGTCTTTCCTTCTGATTTTTTCAATACCACAAAACTTTGGAAATATAGTTGAACTTACACATATCTACTATTTCAATAATGATTCCGTCTATACTCTTGCAACTTTCACATATGTTAATCACTTATTCTTCTTGACGGGATTGCTATTCGACACTACAATAGGTAGTGTGAGGTGGTAATGCAGTGAAAATTCGGAAGTTTAAAATCAATGAAAGTGGATTGAATCGTTTTTTTGGGCCTCTTGAAGCAAAAATTATGGACATCCTTTGGAATGGTGAAGAAAAGACAATTAAAGATGTCCAACAGATTCTTGAACAGGAGAAAGCAACAAATTTTAACACTGTCATGACTGTCATGAATCGTTTAATTGAAAAGGGTATTCTTCAAAAGAGAACAGAAGGAAAATCCTCTTTATATAGACCAGTTCAATCAAGAATTGAGTTCTTAAATACACAGTCAAAAGAAATGACAAATGAACTCATGGATGAATTCGGCAATGTAGTCGTAAGCCATATGCTCAATGCACTTGAAGAAGCTGATGAGGACCTTGTCGCAAAACTCGAGCAAAAAATTAAAGCATTGAAAAAGGGTATGTAACTTATGTCCAAGCGTCAATCATCTCTTATATTTTTTGTATCGCTTGTCATTTTAGGCACCATTTTGCTTCAAATGGGGTTATATGTAATTTCAATAATTGTAGGCTGGAATATGAAATTTAACCTTGTTGCAGTATGTCATAGCTGGTTAAAAGCATTTGGACTATCATTTCTTGAGTATACGCTCGATGGGCTTATCATATATACGTTGTTATGTTCACTATGGAAGATTGGATTACATTTGTTCCAAACTATCAAAATGAAAAAACGATTCCAGCAGTACACAGAGGAAAAACTCACAATAGAAATGAATCAGGTATATGAAAGTGAAAAAGAAGAAATATTGGTTCTTTCACACCCGACTCCAATTGCAATTACGATGGGATTTATAAGACCTAAAATTATTTTCACAACAGGTTTAATAAACCTCTTAACACATGAAGAATTAAAAGCCGTTATTTCTCATGAAAAATATCACAAAGATAATCGAGATCCACTTAAAGTATTTTTGCTATCACTTAGCTCTTCCATTATATGGTATATTCCAATTCAAAAGTGGTTTCATCAAAAATATAGAGTTATTCAGGAAGTATTGGCAGATGAATTTGCTATCAAACAACAGGAAACATCTGTGAATTTGGGCAGTGCTCTCCTGAAAATGTTGAAAACTGGCAAGCAGGAAAAAATGCCTTTCACTTACGTGTCATTCGCTGACACATCCGTAAATTATCGGATTGAATATATCCTGAATCCAATAAAGGATGCCCAACTGCAAATTCCATTAAGAATAATAATCATATCGTTAATAGTCTTTAGTTTGATCTGTGGATTATTTATTTACGCGCTTGCGTAATTTTTTTACACCATTACACTACATAGTGTAGTTAAACATAGGGAGTGTTCATTTTGACAAAGAAATTATTTTGGTTCATTGGTATATTAGCTATAATTATAATAGGAATTATCGTGTTAAAAGATGTTCAACAAGAGTCGGCTGTCATTGATTATGAAGATCAACCGTTTTTAGGTGAAGAATCAGCACCTGTTGAAATTGTTGAATTTGGTGACTATAAATGCCCCCATTGTAAAGATTTTAATGACAGTATTTTTCCTGTTATTAATGAAGAATTAGTGAAGACTGGGAAAGCAAAATTTTACTTTATGAATTACGCATTTATAGGTCCTGATTCAAAGACATCTGCCCAATTCGCAGAAACTGTTTATCAAGAGCTAGGTAATGAAAAATTCTGGGAGTTCCATCATTTATTGTTTGCAAATCAAGTATCTGAATCTGGACAAGCTAATCTTTTCACTGATGAATTTTTGGAAAGAGTTTTAGCTGAAGTTGCAAATCCCGAAGAAACGGAACAAGTTATGCTTTCATACACGGAAGGTAATGGAAATGCGGCTTTGGAAAAAGATACTTCCACTGCAAATAGCTTGGGTATTCAATCAACACCAACAATCTATATTAATGGAAAGTTATTTGATGGCAAAAGTACGGATGATTTAATTAACATGGTGGAGGAAGCGAGTACAAAAAATGAATAAGTCTCTTTTATTTGCATGGATTGTATCCATAACCGCAATGGGAGGAAGTTTATTTTTTAGTGAGCGTATGGGGTTTATACCTTGTACATTATGTTGGTATCAACGTATATTAATGTATCCACTTGTTATTTTTTTAGGCATAGCTTTTTACCGGAATGATAGGAAAATTTATAAGTATATTTTACCAATGTCGGTAATTGGTATGATTGTTTCCAGTTACCATTATGCATTGCAAAAAATCCCTTCTTTAGATGAATTCAGCACATGTACAAGTGGCGTGCCATGTTCGGGTCAATATATTAACTGGTTCGGTTTTGTTACAATTCCCTTCCTGGCACTCATTGCTTTTACACTGATTACAATTATGATGCTAATACATTTGAAACGTAAGTAATGGTTTGTTATCCAAATGGTGAAGTTATGTGCATCAAAGATTTAGGTTTTATTTCTCTTAATCAAGTTGTTAGTAAATCTAAGTCACATCATTTATCAAGAAAAACAGTCAGTGTATTGGATAGTAAAGATACAAATAATGGAGTGAGGAGAATATATAATGCAAATACATTGGACTAAAATAAATAAAATTATTGAAGAAGCGCCTGAGGTTAAAACATATTTACTCGACTGTCCCGCAGGCTTCACATGGGAAGAAGGTTCTCACGTCCACTTAGCATTTGAAGGGTTTAATGCCGGAGAGAAACCGAACCGTAGCCTGATTCGCCATATGTCAATCTCCACTTTACCATACGAAAAATCAATTGGTATCACAACACGCATTAAAGAACAGTGTTCTGAGTTTAAAACGATTTTAAGAAAGCTTAAAGTCGGCGACGAAGTAGCAATCTTTAAAACGCATTCGAATGTACCCCTTCGTAGAGAAGAAAAAAATGTTTACCTGCTGTCATCGGGCGTTGGATTGGCAACTTTCAGACCGCTTGTACTTGATTATTTCAAACGTGCTGACAACGTCAATCAAATTCATTCTCTAAACATCGATTCATCAAAAGAATACTTATTCACTAATATTTTTGCATCCGCACCTGAAAAAAGGTTCACATCACAGTTCGTCGATAACCGTAGAGACTACTATCTAGAAGTGGAAAATCTTGCTGCAGACAAGGATGGACTCTTCTATATTGTCGGAAGTGATGAGTTCCTCATGCAAACCATTAACGTACTGTATGAGCAGGGCATCAAGCCAGACCAGATTATGCTTGACAAGCACGAACAAGAACTGCCTAAGTTTTTATCACTTGATGTGTCAATTTAGGCAATACAATATATTCTTTTGTTAAACGTATTAAAGAAACTTTTTTGGAATAAGAAGGTTTCTTGAAATTCCTACACTTTAAGAGAGAATACGGTCTGTTAAGAAATAAAACTATGAATAATCTTGACTATCTGATGTGGTAGTTAAGATTAGTATATAAAGTCGTATTTAATATTTTTTTAAAGAAATAAGTTGCATGCTTCATGTTCCTTACTTGGAACATGAAGCAAAATTCCCTCTTGATTATATCTGCTTTTTAATCTTCAACGACAATGTAAATCCTCCCTTCGAGTTCCTTCTGTCTCTATTTCCATCTTCATAATCGCATCAAAGTGAGGCTTTAATAGCCCTAAAAAAAAGAAACCTTGAAAGACATCCCGCCAATCAAGGTTTAGTATCTCTGTATTAACTTTTATTACACACTTCGGAAAACCAGCTCTTTACTAGAAATCAGTGTTTATGATTCAACACCTTTTTCAACTGCCAATATTTAGCCAACTTTCTTATTCTATATACGTAACACCTTTCCAGAAGATCTGAAAGGAAATTTGCGACGCACGATGGAAACTTTCTGCATTCTCATAAACAAGCTGGATGACCAAGCCATCAAACAGTGTAATAAAGCTGGTGGCCACTTGCTCCATGCTGCAAGTGATGATAGGGTCATTCGCAAGATTCATAATTTGCTGTTTGAATACATGTAAATACTCATGATAATAGGAAATAATGAGGTCGCTCGTCTCCAAGGGTGCTTTGAATGACATACTTTGCAGAAAAGCAACAGTAGGGTGTTTGTAGTATCGCTGTTGCGTTTCCTTAAGGAATTGAATAAGCGTTTCCTTCGTCTCAAGAGATTTAGCTCTTTCGAAAAATGACTTTAAAAAAGTAACCTCTTCTTTCACGGCATTAGCATACGTATCGGTCAGCAGTTTACTTTTCGAAGCGTAATGATAGGATAATGATTGTTTCCGTATTCCCAGTTCTTCGGCAATTCGGTTCATTTTGACACCTTCATAGCCGTGTGCATTGAAATGACGGACCGCTGTATGTCTAATGGCTTCTTTCACTTTATAAACCTCCGATACTATTATTACCTCTTCTTTGATTATACAAGATATACAAATAAAGCAGAAGAAAAACGATATAAAAGGCAATTCCAACAAGATAGACAACACCATAAGAGAAATGGGCTGCTAGAATTCCTAGCAATAAGGAACCACCACCGATTCCAAAGTCAAAGAAATTGAAAAAGGTCGACATCGCATACTCATGTTCATGTTCTTCAACAAGGTTAATGCACCAAGTCTGTATGGCTGGAAAAATGGCTCCGAACCCTAACCCATATAGTACAGCTGCTAGATAGAATGTGGAATCTGCATGGGCTAAATACAGGACAACGAATCCAATGGTTGCCAAGATAGATCCGGGTATAAGAATGACTGACGGACCATGTCTATCAAATAGCCTACCAGATACCAGCCTAACTAAGAAGCTCGCCAAAGCGATAATAAAAAAGAACCAACCAATGCCACTAAAATCCTTTTCTATAGCGTATAAGGAGAAGAATGACATGATTCCAGATGCTGCAACACCAATTAGCATCGTCAGCAATGCGGGCATTAATACACGTTTCTCCAATATCTTGACCTTCAAGTGCTGTATCTCATCTGCACCATCCGCTTGCTTAGGAGTTTTCGTAAGTGCTGCCATAAGAGCTGCCAATAGTAATACGGCCAATCCGCCAATAAATAGTCGTGAATAATCGAAAGCCTCCAATATCATGATACCAATCATTGGCCCAACCGATATAGCAACTGTCTCACCTACTCCAAAGTATCCCATTCCTTCTCCACGTCTTTCTTTAGGAATGATTTCGGCGACGAGTGTTGCAAAATAAGTTGTGGCCAAACCAAAGCCTAAACCATGCACGAGACGAATAATCAGCAATATATTGACAGTGTCTGCAAAGTAATACATCCCTGTTGAAATGGCATTAATGATGATACCAAGGATGAGTAGATATTTCTTATTAACCAACTTTAGTAAATAGCCCGCAAAAGGGCGAATCAGAATTGCCGAGACCATGAACACACCTGTGACAAGACCGACATCTGTAGCGTTTCCTCCTATCTCATTGACAAACAAGGGAAGCGTGGGGAGTAACATCTCAAATATCATGAACAGCAAAGCATTCGCTATAATTGCAAAAACAAAAGATAATGACCATAATGTTACCCCTGTTTTTTGTACTTTATTTGAAATCATAAAATTTTCCTTCTTTCTTAAACATTTGACCAAAGTCAGATTTTATATGTTAATAACACCAATATATCCTAACACTTTAATTAATACCTGTCTATAGTCAGATAGATAAATATTAGGTGGAAGTATCTGCCACAGAAAAATAGATAATAAAAAGAGGGTCCGCAAGAAATAGCAGACCCTCTTTGATTAAGTTCCATTCATCAAGTTTGTCATCCAGTTAGGAATAGAAACATAGGAATTTGGCTCAAAATTTTTATACCGGAGAAACTTTATTATAAATATCAGTACTGTCCTCAAAAGGAGGAATGGAACATTTAGCTTAAAGTACCTCTCAATCACCTCTTACATAGCCACTATTATCGATCTTCCACTACCACATAACAAGCTTTTATCGGTCCATGGAGACCAACCACTAAGTTCATTTCAATGTCTGCACTATTACTGGGACCTGTAATAAAGTTAATGCAGGAAGCGATTTGTTCGCCTTTCTCTACTTGTTTATGAATCTCTCTAGTAGCTTGGGACATCCTCGGGACAATCGTACTTTTAGGTACGATTGCGATGTACGTTGCTGGAAGTAAACTAACAGAACGACCTTTTCCTTTATCATTGAATAACACAACAGTACCGGATTCAGCTAGTGTAATATCACTAAATGTAATCCCAACATCTGCTTTTTCAGCTAAACGAATACTTTCTTTCCCGTTTTTTGCGTCCCATTTGTCTACATGGATCCCTTCACCTTTCCATTCACGAAAAGCTTCCGTAAGAGCGTACTCTTCAAAGCGTGGATCATACCATGTCATCACAGACTCGCCACCGTACTCCTTAATTACCTCTAGTAATGCCTCATTTAGATTACTAGCGTCCGTGCGAACTAGCGATGTATGAATCGATTTACATTGCTCTACTAATACATCAAGCAGTTCATCATTGATCTTCCCTTGAAGCACCTTCCATTTTGTACATGATGGATCCAGTCAGGCTTTTGAACAGGTGTTCTGCGGCGTTCGCCGCCTAGTTCTCCCCCCTTTTGCTATAGGGGATAATACATATATATTTCCTCAATTTAATGTTCCCTTCTACCTGATCCTCCTTCATTTCTTTAATGTAGGAATGAAATAATCTTCTGATTTTCTGTTTAACCTATGCTAATTCTATCTTTATGACTCTATTTTTTTACTGACTAAGCATTATGTACTTTGCTAAATATCATAGGTTATTTCTAGCTTGAAGTGTAATCGAACATATAAGCTCCCAATTTAATACTTCATGGTCATTCTTTCTCACATTAAGTAAACTAGGCTTCCCTATATTCAAAATAATCAAAATCTGCATATTTTCTTTTTCTATAAGAATCTTGACAGCAAATCCCTACAAAGGCACCAGTAAAATGACCAGAATTAGAGTATTCATCCGAGCATTTACTCGCATCAAGTTCTGGGCCAACTTGTATCCAACCATTCCCATCTGGTGAAGCGAAAAAAATCAATTTACCATTTTTAATTGATGCCCTAAGATAGATTGTGTTCCACCCTTCTATTGGTGTATGAGAATCAGAAAGTTCTATTCTTTTTCCATTGTCTGCATAAAGAACACCTAGACATTTGGCATGATATGTTTCGCTATAATATACCCTCAAATAATAAAACATGTTCTGATCATAAAAAAGTGTAAGTCCAGCCATTTCATGAAAATTATCTGGTTCAAATTCTACACATGTTTCCACTATTACATTTATTGATTGTAAGCGTCGAGCGACTAAACTTTGTTCATGTAGAGAAAATAAAGATTCCCTTCCTCTTATTCTCATGAATCCTGGTCTAGCTTTTAATGATACCCAAGAATCATCTGGCGCAACTCGAAGTGTATTGAGGTGAATGTTCCACATATCACTATCAAAATCTTCACGAACCGGTGCATCACTATATGGATGGTGAGGTAATTGGGGTGATCGTACCGATAATTCTGCCATTTGTCCTCCACTGGCCAATCGAATCCAACCATCATCGGTCCATTTACACCGTTGGATAGCTGTCTCTCTACCAAGCATACTACGAATCTCAGGTAGGATAGGTCTAGCGCATAAATGAGCTATATACCACTCCCCTGTTTGAGTTCCTACTAGTGAACCGTGTCCACTTTTCTGAAGTACTGAATCAGGATTGAATTGGTATGGTTTTAAGTAATCATCAACACCCTTTCTGTTTAGATTTACTTCTTTCGCTGAAGTAATAATCGGATTACATGGATCGGGTTCATATGGTCCCAGCAAATTTTCAGACCGTGAAATTGCCACACCATGACCAAATCCAGTTCCACCTTCAGCTGTCATCAAATAATAGTATTTCCCTCTTTTATACATATGTGGTGCTTCCATGCATCCCATGTTTGTTGCTCCCCGTGAAATACTAAGAGGTGAACCAATAAGGGTTTTTTCCTTTATATCATATTCTTGAATAACAATTGATCCAGGATGCTCGTAACCTTGGCGAAAATCCCACTCAAGATTCATAAGCCATTTTCTTCCATCTTCATCATGAAATAAGGAAGGATCAAATCCTGAACTATTTAAATAAATCCGTTTTGACCATGGACCTTTAATGCTTTTTGAAGTAACAATATAGTTGTCAAGATCGAAGGCACCACCATTTGTATTACGCATAATGGTATAGACCAGATAAAAAGTTTGTTTCACTTCATCATAGGATAGACAAGGCGCCCAAACACCACCTGAAGCTTCTATGCCCTTTAAATCAATTTGGGAATCGTGAACAAGTGCATGAGTTAGCAACTGCCAGTTTACCAGGTCTTTTGAGTGATGAATTTGAACACCTGGAAACCACTCAAATGTTGAAGTGGCAATATAAAAATCATCCTCTACTCGAATGATAGAGGGGTCTGGATTAAATCCCCGAAGAATCGGATTTTCTATCATGAATATTATTCCTCCTGCCTATTAGAATTTTCTTAAGAACCTAGTAAATCGGGTAAAAAAAGCTGATTTTGCGTTCTGCATTATTCCTATCAGCTAAAACAACTGTTTCTCTGCTTTACGAGAAACAGTTGTTTAATTAACAATACTTATATATCTTAATTTTTTCACTTGCTATTTTCGGATTTTAGAACAAATACTGCTAAATTAATTCTAGTTTGAGGAGATATAAGTGACTTGCCATATCATTTTCCTATATTATTTCTTCTTTTTTCCCTTAGATTCTTTATTGATAAGTTGAATTGTGTCAACACGAATATCTTTTTCATCGAAAACAAGATATAAGTCTGATGTGCCCGAGGTAGGTTTTATCGGCTTAGAAATTTCTACATATGCCATTTCATGAAGTGTTGCACCACTACCATCCTTACTTGGTACTTTATAAGTGGACTCACCTGTTTCTTTAAACTTTAATTTTGCTAGCCGTTCTCCCGTTGGTGAACCTTTTCTAACTTCAATAGTTGATTTTGGATTTTCGGAAGCGACTCTTAATATAATATTTTTTGCATTAGTCATCTCCACTTTGGGTATTCCAACCCACGATTCAGATCCAGTTGACATTACTGCATAATATTTTCCGGCATAGGTTGTTGTTCTTTCTTTAGACACTTCTCGATAAACGAGGTTGTTGTTATGGAAGGCATGATCCCATACGTTTGCAGGTTCAGATAAGTTTAGATTACCCAGGGTTTGACCTTTAACTGAAATGGATTTAGATAAATCGATATCGGCAGAATTCTGGCCAACCATTAATTCATAGGAACCGCTCTCTACAATTTTTTGTTGTCTATTCACATCCCATAATGCAAAATCTTCCGGATTCACTGTTATGGTTACTGTTTTTGTTTCATTTGCGGGAATATACTCTTTTTCAAAAGCTGCAAGCTGTTTTTTAGGAACGTTTGGACCATACTCAGATGTATTATTCGTAACGTAAAGTTGAATAACCTCTGACGCCCCAACAGATCCTGTATTTTTCACGTCAACTTTCACGTCAAAGGTTCCATCTGCATTTACACTGTCTGGTGCTTGTAGATTACTATAGTCAAATTTAGTGTAGCTCAATCCATACCCAAATGGATAAGTTACCTCAGCGTCAGAATAACGGTAGGTAAGCTTCGCTTCAGCTGGATCAGCATTCGTCATATCCACGGTAAATCGAGGATCAACTTGATCTAAAGAGGTAATGGCTGTATCACCTTCCGGCAAGCTGTAGTCGCTTATGGATGGGAATGATGAGATATCTTTATACCAAGTACTTTGAAGGTGTCCATTTGGTACTATTTCTCCAAACAGTACTTCGGCTAAAGCAGTTCCATCGAATTGTCCACCATATGGAGCAAATAGGATAGAATCTACATTATCATCATTTTGAATTTGATCCATTCCCACTGGGTAGCTTGAGCTGATAACTACAACTGTTTGTTTCCCTTGTTTTTTAAACTCTTCAGCAGCCTTCTTAGCTAGTTCTACTTGTTCTTCTCCCATAGCTAGTCGCGCACGGTCTACGCCTTCACTTGTATTGATTTGAGCTGGCGAACCAATCACAATGATTGCATAATCATTGGATGTGGCCAAGTCTTTTGCGACATCTCCAGGCTCTTGTACTTCGACTTCCTGTAGTGTCACAGAATTTTTGTCTGTTAAAGCTTTAAAGGACTCAACATCCGTGTCAGCTGTAACGGAATCTTCGGACACAGTCAAATAGTGGCCATCTGTTAAGAAAGATGTCTCAAAACCACCAACGAAAGACCCTTTAAACCCACCTTGTCGAATACTCTTATCTTCCCCAAGATCTTCATAAGAGAAAACCGCATTCACGTATGGGTTAAAAGGAAGTAAAGTCGTAGGTCTGTTCCCATTTAACTCAATCGTAGCATCTCCACTATTCCGCATTAGGTATCTGCCATTTGCTAACGATGTAAAACTATATGCATCTTGACCCCAGTCATAAACTTCGAAAACTTCATTTTCCGAAACATATTTGCCATCCCCTACCGCGTAGGTATTTGTTTCATCTGAGGTTGTAGCAGGTACTGCACCAGATGTTAACAACCCATTGTCTGTGCTAAGATCAGCTGTTAAATATTTTCCATTAGTGTTAGACTTCCATGCTACTAACTTACCACCAGAACTAACTTTGACTTGGTCATCTCCAAGTTTTTCCGAGATTGCATCTGCAATTGTAAGATTTGAACCAGTCAACTTAGGAGTATTAGCCGAATATAATGTTTTGTTACGAAAATCAGCAAATTGCCCCATTACAGCTACATTTTTACTATCATCGAGCGGTAAAGTATCATTATTTTTTAACAATACGATACTTTCTCTTGCTGCCTGTAAAGCAACTTCCTGATTTTCTTCATCATTAGCTTTTACAGGATTCTGTATAAGGTCATTATATGGATATCCGATTGGAAGGCCATTTTCATCACGTTCATTGAAATAACCCAATCGCACATACAATTCAAGTATAGGACGTACAGCTTCTTTTAACTTATTTTCATCTACACTAAAAAGCTCTCGGCTTAGTCCGTCAATTGATTGGACTTTATTTGGATTCCCTGGACTCCCATCAAACGTGGAGTTTCCCCATGTAGAGGCAATGTTTGCTAAGAGTGCTGATAAGTGAGCATTGTCTGGAACATAAGTTGAGTCAAACCCATTTCCAAATCCAGTAACTAAATCAGTAACAGATCCATAATCAGTAATTAAAGAAACACTGTAAGGTGAAGCTTCTCTAGCAATCTTAATATTTGGAGAAATAGAATTAGGAACCCCGTTCATTCTTCCATAAGAAGTCATAAATCCAGCGACAGAACCACTTTTAATTTGACTCAGAAAAGTTTTCAACTGATAATCATGTAGGGCTCGCACACCAACGTTATTACTAGTATTGTGTCGAAACCATTGCGCATTATAGACTGCAAAGTGCTTACTTTGAATTCCAGTTTTAAGATAGAAGTCGTTATCTGTGGCCTGATCATTCAAGTTAACACCTGTAATTCCTGCCCCCATGGAAGTACCTAGAATGCTAGCCAAGTGGGGATCTTCGGAAAAGCCTTCATCGTATCGACCACTAAGCGGATTATTTCGAATATCACCAATAGCAGACCACATTAATGCCCTGGAACTATCCTCGATGGAAACACTACCACGTTTTTCGTCCCCAATTATGTTGCCTACCCGACTAACCAATTCCTCATTCCAAGAGTTGCCTAATCCGATAAATGATGGAAAATCCGTGTACACACCTTGTACATGATCAAGTCCATCCAGATAAACCGGTAAAGAATACCCCGCCTTTACCTCTCTTTCTCGGATGGTACTTCCTTCCTCATCTGTGTAAGTTTGTCGTCCATTTGAGAAATAAATCAAATCTTCAACACTCATATCATTATCCATTATGAAATCCACAAAAGGTGTTAAGTGCTCAGGTCGTCCATCAAATATTGGGCGGCCATCCGCTCCACGTTTAGGCTCGTAGGGTGTTGAGCCCATTGCAAAAGAAAGACTTTCTCCTAAGCAGCCGTACACAATTACAAAAGCCATGAACAAGGACAGAGATTTACGCAAATTTTGTTTCCATCTTCTTGTCACCATAGATTCACTTTCTCCCTTCTTTTTTAAAAGCGCTTACACAAAACAATATAGCATGGTATGACAGCTCTAACAGTAGAGAATAGTAATGAAAAGTTTAATTTAATAAAATATTATGAATTGCAATTAAATAATTAAGGCTCAAATTGTGATTAAACCAATTTGAGCCTTAATTATTATATTTCTATCCTTTTACTGAACCTGCAGTAACCCCTTTTGTAATCTGCTCATTGAAGATCACATAAATAATAATAGCTGGTATAGAAGTCAGTACCATAACGGCAAATTGAGATCCATAGTCAGAGGAATATTGTCCAGCAAAATTCATAACAGAAAACGGTAAAGTCTTTAAACTATCGTCACTTATGAATGTATAGGCCATAATAAACTCATTCCAAACATTAAGGAAGGTTGTAACAATAACTGTAACTATTGCTGGCTTTGTAAGTGGTAGAATTATCTGGAATACAATTCGATATATACTTGCTCCATCCATTACAGCTGATTCTTCGACGGCTCTAGGAATACTTCTCATAAATCCAGTTAAAATGAACGTACTGAAAGGTACAGAAACTGCTGTATATGGAAGAATCAATCCCCAATAAGAATCGGTCAACCCAATTGACCTAAATATCGTAAAATTAGGTAATAAAGTGGCATGAATTGGAATCATGATACCAAGTAATATTATTACAAAAAAGAATTTGTTCCATTTCCATGTCATTCTCGTAAAGGCATATGCCATGGATAAAGAAATACCTACTGTCAATATAATAGTAACAGTCGAAACTAGAACAGTATTAAATAAGTATCTAACAAAATTCCCATCGATCCAAGCGTTAATATAGTTTTGCCACTTCAAAACTTCAGGCCATACTAAAACCTTATCCGAAAAAAATTCATTTGCATCCACCAGTGAGAAATTAATTAACCAAACTAGAGGAAACAACTGAACACCTGCAACCAGGAGGAAAAAGATCCAAAGTATCGTCCGGTTAAATTTCGACATCATCTTCTCTCCTTATTAAAAATCTAGATTTTTGTTTTTAGTTAGTTTGTTTAACACATAAGTAATAATTAAGCAGACAACGATAAACATAATGGAAATCGCATTTGCATAGCCATAATTGCTGGCAGAGAAAGCTTGATTATATAGATACACTGCCAGAAATTGAGTTGAGTCTCCTGGTCCTCCGTTTGTTGTAAGGAAGACGGTTTCCATTTGTTTTAATGCCGTAATCATCGCCAACACCACTTGAACTGAAATTACTGGAGAAAGCAGCGGCAAAGTGATATTGAAATGTAATTTAAATCCTGTTGCTCCTTCTATCCTAGCTGCTTCGTACAACTCCTCAGGGATTCCCTTAACCCCAGCATAGTAAAACAATAATGCCCATCCAAAACCTGCCCAGATTAGAATGACGAGTAAGGATCCAAGTGCAGTTGATTGATCGCCGAGCCAAGCATGCTGTAGAGAACCTAATCCAATAGAATCTAACATTTTATTGAATATTCCGAATGTAGGATCTAATACAGAAAGCCACATTCTAGAAATTACAACAAACGATAACACACAGGGAATAAAGAAGATTGTTCGAAACCATTTTTCTGCTTTACCTCCCATTTTATCTAGTAGAATAGCAAAAAAGATGGCAAGTGGATGTTGGATTACTATAAAACCAATACCTAGTATTAATGCATTTCGTAAAGCCAGCCAAAAACGGCTATCAACTAATAATTCTTTATAATTGTTTAGTCCTACCATATCTACCGGTGTCCCAGGTGCTAACGTATTCGTAAATGAATAATATCCACTTAAAATGATAGGTGCAACAAACATAAGCAAGAAAAACGCTATCCCTGGAAAGACGAAGATGAATATAGCAAGCTTATCTCTATATACCTTGTGCAATTGTGACACTCCTTCCGAATAATGGTTAATCATCATCCAACCTTCATTTAATTAAGCTTGTTTTTTTCATATTATCAATCAGATGGGGTTTAGTAAGTAGAAAAAAAGATGCAAAGGTTTAGAATTATCAAATTTAACATTACCGAATAAAAGAGATGCTGATTTACAATTTGCTATAATTAATGAAATCATTTTTAGTCTTTATTAGCACACAAAAAAACTCACCTACGATTCAACTGTGAGTTTTTTAGTCTTTTAGTTTTAATGCAGTGAAGATGGATATTCTTTCGGAGCCGTTGTTTGGTGTTCGATATCAATGATGAGGCAAATTTAACGAGAGTACCATGAAACGTTTTATAATTCCACTAATTAGTTAAAACTTTATTCTATTGTATTATCGACTTTTATAAAACTTTTTGGGGATTCCCCCATCGTTTTTTTAAACTGCCTTGAAAAAATACTTGGATCATCATACCCGACTTTGCTTGAGACACTTTTAACCGAGTACCCATCATTTAGTAAGCGGCCAGCATAACGAAATTTAGCATTTAACCGATACTGAATTGGAGAAATACCTACTTCTTCTTTAAACAATTTTCTAAGCTTTTCATAGCTCATATTAAATGATGTAGCAATATCTTCAAGAGAGATGGACTTATCATAGTAAAGGGATAGCATCTGCTTTATTCCTGCGATTACGTTATTGTAAACAGTATGTGTATTATCAATACACTCTTCATGTAAATTTATCAGCAACTTTTGCGCATTGAAAAGGACTTCAGTAGTGTCAGAAGAACTACTCGCGTTTTTAAGCTCAAATAATATACCTTTAAACCATTGTTCCATAAATGGTTTGGTATGTATTAAAAATACTGGTTCTTTAATATTCAATAGATTTAGTGAAGCTAAAGACTGAAAAACAACCTCTCCAATACTAAGATAAAACTCATACCAAAGAAGGGGTGGTTCTATTGATATGGTATATTTCTTTTTAGGCAATAATTGGCAAAATGTATTAGGAATCAATTTGTATTCTTTTCCTGTTTCGTCAATAAGACTACCATATCCATGAAGTACAACAAAGCAGCTATAATGTTCATTTTGAATAGTTCGCGATGGCTCTTCGGGCTCTCGACACAAAAATCCACACGAAAAAATGCCATCTTTTGAATTATCTACAAAATATCGTGTATAAGAATCTGATTTAATCTGACTACTTTTCAAGATTATCTCTCCTTCCACATATATTTCAACGAGGTATAGTTCCCCAAAAATATCATTTTTAATTCTGGAATCTAGTTTTTCTACTAATTGCATTATACCAAAAATAACACGAAATAAACTCCTCATGTTATGTAAACGCTTCAAATATGATGTTATTATTTAACAAATTAACTATTAACATCAATTTAATAGTGATTAATAAAAACCATTTCTAATAATTAGAGACTACTAGTAGTAAAAAGTGTTTTTGCATTTTGTTATTAAGAAGTTATAAAAAATAACATTAATGGGAAGAAAGAGCTGAGTCCACTTATGCGACGATATTTTTTTGATTTAAACTTAAAAACCAAATTAGTCATTATTATTATGCTGTCAACGTCTCTTATCACTATTATTTTAGGGTATTATTCCTACTCCACCTCTAAATCTCATGCAGTCGACAAAGTAAGCCAATCAAACCTTGCTGTTATTAAAGTCATTGACCAAAACATAACAAACATGCAGAATTCCATATCAGATTGGATAACTGTATTTCTAATGTCCTCAGTTGTTCAGGACAGTCTGCAAGACCTAACCACTAATTCCTCTTATTTAGAAGCTAATTTATACTCAGGCGAAACTGCTTCCATGATGGATCACATGCTTGTGACTGGTAATATCGATTACTTAGCTCTTTATGGAAAAAAGAATGAACCGCTCTATCAAGTTGCAAGAGATGGTAGCAGCGGCCCCAGTAGTATGGATACCATTCGTCACACTCAGGCCTATCAACATACTTTAAATTTAAATGGAAGTGCATACTGGTTCCCATTAACAGAGCATAACAATTTGTTTATCGAGAATAACCGGAAGGAGAAACTAGGTATGAGCCGCATAGTTCGAAGTACGTTTAACGGTGAAAAGTTGGGTTATATCATGACTGGAGTAAACCACCAAACTATCAAACAGAATTATTTGAGAAATTTATATGATGAGAATCATGGCATTGTGATTTTAGATCAGGCTGGTTTTCCACTTTTTAAGGCAGGCAGAGAATTTTATAGTTCAACGATACTTCCATCATCCATTATTGATAGTAATAATAGTGAAGGATCTATCATAAGAACAACTGGGGACGAAGATTCTCTCATAACATATAATAAAACCAAAAATGGATGGTTGATCATGTATGCCGTACCTATTAACCTATTAACCGAGGAAATAGAATCTATCAAAGATCTAGTGGTACTCATAATCGTTTCCTGCATTATGATGAGCTTTATCTTAAGTATGCATCTTAGTACATTAGTCAGCACCCCTATTGAGCAACTGCTTTTCTCTATGAAACGTTTTCAAAAAGGGGTGTTTACTGAAAGGGTTAACATTAAATATCAAGATGAAATTGGCCAACTTAGTCAAGGTTACAACACCATGGTTGCTAACATAAAATCCTTAATTGATGAGACGTATATACTTCGTATAAAGGAGAAAGAGGCTGAGCTCAAAGCATTACAATCTCAAATAAATCCACATTTCTTATATAACATGCTTGACATGATTTATTGGGAGGCTGAGCGTTCTGGTCAAACAATATTAGGTGAAATGGTCATTTCCCTTTCCAAATTGTTCAGATTGAATTTAAACCAAGGAAAAAGTTTTACGAGCTTAGGAAAAGAAAAAGATTTTATTCGTTTATATCTATCTCTTCAGCAAATGCGATTTAAAGATAAATTGACCTATCAAATAGACATTCCCGATGAACTCGAATCATATGTCATCTTAAAACTTTGTTTGCAACCTTTTGTAGAAAATGCTCTATATCATGGCATTGAACGTAAGAGGACTGGTGGATTTATTCACGTTACTGCTGCTTTAGAAGGTTCGTATCTTCATTTTGAAATAAAGGATAATGGAAGTGGAATGAGCCCAGAGACTCTTAAGGAAATAACTGTTATTAATGACGATTCTGATATTTATACTGGTCAAGATACTGGAGGATATGCAATACAAAACATTAATCAAAGATTACGCCATTATTACAAGGATAATTATGTTCTTAGTTACAAAAGTGAGCTCGGAAAAGGTACATTAGTAAAACTTGTTATTCCAGCATATAACATACAGGAGGAATATCATGATTAATTTAATGATTATCGATGATGAAGAACATGCAAGAAATGGGATAAAGTCACTGATTAACTGGCAAGATTATGAAATCAGTGTGATAGTCGAAGGATGTGACGGTGCAGAAGCACTGGAGTTACTAGAGACCAATCATATAGATATTTTAATAACTGATATTCGCATGCCCGAGGTTGATGGTTTCAAGTTAATTAAAAAAGTGAATGAACAGTATTCTCACGTTAAATGCATAATAATGAGTGGATATAATGATTTTAATTATGCAAGACAAGCAATAAAGATAGGTGCAAATGATTATTTATTAAAACCAAGCTCAAAACAGGAAATTCTGGATAGTGTATTAAAATTGGTACATCAAATACAAGTAGAGAATAAACAGCATACCCACTTAAATCAGCTAAATAAAGGGTTCCGTGAAAGTTTACCTTTATTAAAGGAAAATTTATTAAGGAATTTGGTCCTATCAGATGATAACTCTCATGAACAACTGTTAAATAAACTTAAAATTAGCGGTCTTTATTTTTCTAATCCATTTTTTAGTTTAGTAAAAATTCAAATTGATAACTTTTATTCTCACCTGAATTTCTATGAAACATATGATATTGAAATGTTAAAGTATGGCCTCAAAAACATCAGTGAAGAAACGCTATCTAAAGTTGGCTCATGTGGTACGTTTGAAGAGCAAGATAACATTATTGTTATTTTAAACAATGCACAAAAATTTGATGTTTCTCATTTGCTACATTTCGTCAATGAACTTAAAGAAAACGTCGAGCAATATTTGCAACTAAGTATTTCTGTTGGGATTAGCGGATTAGATAAGCCAATTAACCAACTAAAAACTGCTTATTTACAGGCGACGAATGCATTAGATTCAAAATTTTTCGAAGGCCCTGGCAAGGTCATTGACTATGAGAAGGAACTTAAAAATGCAGAATCCTTAGAATCAACTTATCCCCTTGAATTAGAAAAGTTAATCCTTCAATCAGTCCTATCTAGAGAGGAAAGTAATATTAAAAAAAACATTAAGTTTTTCCAACTTTTTCTGAATAAAGAGAGGAGTTTGAAAGATAAAGTCGTAAAGTTTACTTTTAATTTATATTTTTCGCTTTATCACCTTTGTATTGAGAGAAACCTTGACCTCCACGAAATTTTCAAACAAGACCTTGATTATATCAATCTAAAATTAACCAGGTCGAATATAGAGGACATTTATG
Source organism: Oceanobacillus manasiensis (assembly GCF_000724085.1). Lineage (GTDB taxonomy): Bacteria > Bacillota > Bacilli > Bacillales > Amphibacillaceae > Oceanobacillus_B > Oceanobacillus_B manasiensis. The sequence goes on along the minus strand of NZ_CCDL010000003.1, from coordinate 91,309 downwards.
AGGAATTGTTAAATACTGCACTGCTTATTAGCAAACAGTTAGATAAGAAAAAAAGCACTCACAAATTATTAGAATCAGCTTTAGAATTTATCAGACAAAATTATGATAAAAATATTAGCAGAGACAGTGTGGCCAGTGAAGTTTATATTACTCCAGGTTATTTAAGTTTATTATTTAAGCAGCATCTCAACATGAGTTTTCTAGACTTTTTACACAAAATAAGAATTGAAAAAGCATGTCTACTCCTTAACGATCCTAGTAAAAGAGTAGCCGACATCGCTCTTGAAGTGGGTTATAATGACGAGAAGTATTTCTTCCAAGTGTTTAAAAAGTATATTGGTATGACACCTAAACAATTTCGAAATACTTCTCCCAACTAACTACTTGAAAATAGTAAAACGCCGTCCCAGTTTGATTCGGCGTTTTCTAATTTAGAATTACTGCTCCTCAATTATTGCAATGCCCCAGCGGTCTAGTTCTACTTCCTGAGAACTCACTATCTCCCGATTCGCTAATAATTCCTGACCACTAGCATGTGGGTATACAAATGAATTTGATTCGTTTGAATAATTGAAATAATAACGTATTGTCCTGTTTAAGTCATTAACACCAACTTTTACAATTAACGGAAACTGTAATGCTTGATCGGCTCCCCATAATTTTGCTTCCTTAGCAGCGCGCTCTAAAACTTTTTTGACAACGGCAGGACTAGTCATACAACCTATATAGGTTGCTCTTCCTTGGCCATACTGATTTGTTGTTATTCCCGCATACTCACCCCAATTTGGGTGGTCATACCAAGATAATACTTCAGCTGTTGTAGGCTTTAATAATTCCATCCAAGTGTGGACCTCAATATTATCCAATCCAACCTCGAATTGGTCAGTTTTTAATGTTACATTTTCAGGTTCAACGAATTGACTATACTGAATACCGCAAGCTTCACTGATTATTCCTGGTTGTGTAACAGTTCTTACCTGATTATTTTCATTTGAAAATCCGCTCTTAAATGTATAAACAACATGCCCACCATTATGTACATATTCATTAAGCTTTAGCAATAGCTCATCAGAAGCTGTGTACATAGCAGGTACCACAAGTAAATCGTATTTATTAAATGAACCTACAGAAACATCAATAACATCGCAACCGATATTCATTTCGTAGAGCCCATCGTACATTAAACGTACAATATCATTATAGTTAAACTCTCCCCCTGGCAATGGAAACCATTCCATTGCTGTAAGTGCCTCATTACTTACCAGCAACGCTACTCGATTAGATTTGCGAAGGTTAACTAAATTAGGTGAAAGTCTGGCAAAATCAGTACCAACCGTTTTTGCTTCATTGTAAGTTGGATTTTCCCCTAGATCGTGACTCAATAAGCCTTTCCAGTATGTTTCAAAGGAATTGTGAATTGAATGCCAATGCCAATATTCCACCATATTGGCACCAGAAGCGAGATGGCTGAAGGCTTGGAGGCGAAGTTGCCCCGGATATGGCGTCCAATCAGGGAATGCTTGAGCCTGTGTTTCCAATACAAAATAATTGCTCTCTTTTAATGACCGGGTAGAATCTCCGCCAAAGGAAATTTCTTTACCCGTCAACTTCCCCTGAGAAGGGTGATAGATATCAACACCTGCTATATCTAGAGGTTTCGATGCCTCATAATGATTTACGTCAGGTTGAACACCAAAGGAATAACCTCTCCATTCAAAATCTAAGTTATGTGTGATAAACTGACTATCATTCTTGTATTCATTAACAATTGAGGCTTGCCATGATAAAAAGTCATTTACCAGTGTACGCTGAAATTTTGCAAATTCAGCACCAAGACTTCCATTTATAGTTCCTATAATGGAAGGGAAATCTTCCCAGCTATTTATTCGGTTACTCCAATAATCAAGTCCAAATTCACGGTTTAATCGTTCCAACGTGCCGAATTTCTCGCGTATATATTTGACAAATTGAAGCTGTACATTGGGACCAGCAGTATGATAATGCTTCGTTTCATTATCAATTTGGTAACCAATAACTGCTGGATGCTTGTGAACCCTTTCTATAAGCTTACGAATAATTCGCTCCGCATAAAACAAATATACTGGGTGTGTAATGTCCATAATCTGTCGAGCACCATACTTACTTCGCCCCTTCGACGTTTCAGCTAAAACATCGGGGTGCTCCTCAACCAACCAGGTAGGTACTGCATAAGTTGGTGTACCTATGATTACTTTAATACCCGCTTTATACATTGCATTTAACACTCGATCCACGCTCGAAAAATTAAAGACACCATTTTGTGGTTCGTGTGTGCTCCACGTTGATTCCGCAATACGAACAAGATTAATTCCAGCTGCTTTCATCATTGCAATATCTGTTTCCAATCGTTCATATGGCATATATTCGTCATAATAAGCAACACCATAGAAAATTTCTTTTGTCATTATCTCTCCCCCTCATCAATTTGAAGTTCAATTAATCGCTATTTTAACGTTGGTACTAGAATAAAACAATAGAACTTGCTAAGGATTCGATATTTTCAAACTATATTAAACTATTTTCTACTGACTTATATAAATTACATTTGTTATTGTTACTAATATGAACCCCCTTAAGCGGTTCAAAATTGTATAGAGGAGGAAATTAGAAATGTTTAAAAAAGTTAATTGGAAGCGCTTAACTGTTCTTCTAAGTTTTGTCTTTGCAATGTTAATAGTTCTATCCGCATGTAACAGTTCTAATAGTACCAGTAGCAATGACAGCAACAAAGAAGATAATAACGAGGAAGAAGAACAAGTTACCCTTCGCTTATTCTCAAACCTGCCCGACCGTACTGCTGGACAAGGGCTTGCTGAACAGACTGTCATCGACAACTACATGAAGGAAAACTCAAATGTTAAAATTGAAGTTGAAGCACTTGCTGAAGAACCGTTTAAAAACAAATTAAAAGCCTATATGTCCTCCAATGAAGCTATTGATGTTACAATGGTCCACGGTGGTGCTGAGCTTGCAACACTAGTGCAAGCAGATTATGTTAAAGAAGTACTCCCAGAAGAGTATGAAGGTGAAGAATATAACTTTCTTCCTGGAGTTTACAAGTCATTTACATTTAACGATAAACTATACGGATTACCCAGAAATAGTGACTATGAAGTAATTTACTATAATAAAAAGCTTTTTGAAGATAATGGTATACAGGTACCAACTACATTTGATGAACTTTTAGAAGCTGTAAAAGCATTTCGTAATAATAATATCATGCCTATGTCTATTAACGGTAAAGACTTATGGAGTTTTGGCGGTTTGTATCAATTTATAGTTCAACGATACAGTGGTGACCATAACTTGATCCTTGATGCAGTTTCAAAGGATATTAAATTCACTGATGATGAAAACTTCCTAAAAGCAGCGGAATATATGGTGAAACTACGTGATGCAGGTATCTTCCAAGATGGTTTTATGACAGCAGATTATGGAAGTTCACAGAACTTGTTCACCCAAGGTAGAGCTGCAATGTGGTTTATGGGATCTTGGGAAGCAGGTATGGCTACAAATGAAAGCTTGTCAGAAGAATTCCGGAACAACTTATCAGTTGCTAAATTACCAATTGCAGAAGAAGGTAAAGCCCAAATTAATGATTTACTTGCTTGGAATGGTGGGGGATATGCACTAGTAAAAAACTCTGAACACCCAGAAGAAGCTAAAAAATTCTTTGATTACCTTTTCCAAGCTAATCAATGGGCTAAAGTTGCCTGGGAAACTGGGGCTGCAGTTCCAGCTCAAAAGTATGAATTGAGTGGAAATGAAACTGAAATTCAACAGGAACTAACAGATATTCTAGTAAATGCTTCTTCAACAGCAGGTGCTTTTGCACTGGACCATGGCACACCTAAGTTTAAAGATGACGCTCAGAACGTTTTTGGCAAATTCTTTAGTTCGGATATGTCAGCTAAAGATCTCGTTAAAGAATTACAAACTGCAGCAGACAATCAGTAAGATGACTGACATTATAACCCCTTGATTTATAATGAACATAAAAAAGTGTAGGCAGTACGGTACCCCCTCGAAAGTTAGAGTCAAAATATAACTTTCGGGGGTATTTTCATGGCCAATATCGTCCATATCCAAGATTTCTGTTCAAATACTCGGTAACAAATTTACTTTTTGCACATTCACCGTATTGCTGGACAGCCAATTCTTTTCTCCCAATAATAAAGCACTTCATTGCCCTCTATGCAATATTACTATCTTTTTCTAATTATCCATCCAAAAGAAAGTCTTCAATTTACGTTTTCTGAAATGCCAAATTAACCAATTTACGATTTTTATTTATGACCACAAGCGCAACCCTTCTTATCCATGTCAACCATCGTAGGAAAGCTACAGCTGAATTCGCTCAAAAAAACTCCCTTCAGGATCCTTGATACCAGACTAGTGACCTGTGCAAGTTTCTTAAAGTAACTTTTTTATTACTAGTAACTTTCCACGTTACGTTACAAGTCTATCAAAAACGATGCCTTATTTAAGGCATCGCATTGTTTTCAAATCCCCATATCTACCCCTTAAAATTGATCGTACACCGTATATCTCTTATTCACCCATCGCTATCGATCTTCCACTACCACATAACAAGCTTTTATCGGTCCATGGACACCAACCACTAGGTTCATTTCAATGTCTGCACTATTACTTGGACCTGTAATAAAGTTAATACAGGAAGCAATTTGTTCTCCCTTTTCTACCTGTTTATGAATCTCTCTAGTTGCTTGGGACATCCTCGGGACAAGCGTACTTTTAGGTACAATGGCAATATAGGTTGCGGGGAGTAAGCTAACAGAACGACCTTTTCTTTTATCATTGAACAACACAACCGTTCCGGATTCTGCTAGTGTGCTATCACTAAAGGTAATGCCGACATCTGCTTTTTCAGCTAAACGAATACTTTCTTCCCCGTTTTTTGCGTCCCATTTGTCTACATGGATCCCTTCACCTTTCCATTCACGAAAAGCTTCCGTAAGAGCGTACTCTTCAAAGCGTGGATCATACCATGTCATCACAGACTCGCCACCGTACTCCTTAATTACCTCTAGTAATGCCTCATTTAGATTACTAGCGTCCGTGCGAACTAGCGATGTATGAATCGATTTACATTGCTCTTCTAATACATCAAGCAATTCATCCTGGGACTTACCTTGAAGCACGTTCCACTGAACTTGATGATTCCAGTCTGGCCTTTGAACAGGAGTTCTTTGGCGTTCTCGGCCTAATTGGTTTGCAATTTGATCAAGAAAGGCATCTCGATTTTGAATGTCACCCTTTGCCATGGTCACTGTCCCCTTTCTCTCTATGCTTAAACCAATCTCGGAATCTTTCTTTTGCTGGTGCAGGGAAATTTCTGGAGTCTGTCCAGGCTTTAACTGGTCCTGGACCCTTCGAAATAATTCCATCCTTCACAAATGGCGTAACAAGGAATGGTGCTGATTTTGTTGCAATTCCGAACAATGTTTTGGAGCTTGCCATTCTGCCAAATCCTTTCATTGCCAGCCTTTCTCCCCAGTCCGACTTTTTCTCTTCCTCTACAATCTTTTGACGGTGCTGGATTAAGTATTCATGTAGTGGAATTTTAACTGGGCATACCTCTGTACACGCTCCACATAGGGACGAGGCATATGGCAACTCTTTGTAATCCTCGTATCCACCTAATAATGGCGTTAAGACCGCTCCAATCGGACCAGGATAAATAGACCCGTACGCATGACCACCAACGTGACGATACACTGGGCAAACGTTGATACAGGCTGCACAACGAATACAATGGAGGGCTTCTTGGAATTCTGTTCCTAGTATTTTAGACCGTCCGTTATCGACAATCACTAAGTGGAACTCTTCTGGGCCATCCACTTCTCCTTCTATCCTTGGACCAGTAAGCGCTGTCACATAACTCGTTAGTTTTTGTCCTACTGCTGCTCTTGTTAATAGACTAACCATGACATCTAACTCTTCCCATGTTGGGACGATTCGCTCCATTCCCATGACGGTAATCTGTGTTTTAGGGAGTGTGGACACCATCCGGGCATTTCCTTCATTCGTAACCAACGCGAAAGAACCAGATTCTGCGACAGCGAAATTACACCCTGTAATGCCGACATCTGCTGATAGGAATTCTTCTCTTAATTTTTCACGGGCAAATAACGTTAACTCTTCTGGCTTTTCCGTGTTTGTGTAGCCTAGCTTTTCTTTAAATACATCACGAATTTGTTCTTTGTTTTTATGCAAAGCTGGTGCAACGATATGTGATGGTGGATCATGGTCATCAATTTGCAGAATATATTCACCTAAATCTGTTTCAACAACATCACAACCATTCGCTTCGAGTATGTCATTAAGCGCAATTTCTTCTGTTACCATTGATTTAGATTTAGCGATTTTCTTAGCGTCTTTCTTGGCAATGACATCACTAATATACTGATTCGCATCATCAGCTGTTTTTGCAAAATATACATGCCCACCTAATTCTGCAATTTTATCGGTTAACTGCTCCAAATAGTAATCTAGATTCTCCATCGTATGATTCCGAATTTCTTTACCCAGGCTACGCCATTCTTCCCAGTCGCCGAGCTCTTCTGCAGCTTTGGCACGATTGTTTTGTAGTCTACCCTGCGCAGAACGAACGGCACCACGCATGAAACCATCGTCTAGCCCTTTGTCTACTCGGTTCTGAAAGTCTTTTTCCCCAATATGCATTGGCATTATACTTCCCCCCGACTATTTAAAATTTCTGCGATATGCATCACTTTCACAGGCTTTTTCTCCCGCGTTAGTCGTCCACCAATATTCATTAAACAACCACCATCTGCTCCGATCAGTATCTCTGCTTCTGTTTCTTCAATATGCTGGACTTTCTCATTCACCATCTGCTCCGAAATTTTTGGCATTTTGATAGCAAATGTTCCACCAAATCCACAACAATCATGACGATTCGGTAAATCTATCATTTCTAAGCCTTTCACATGACGCAATAGTTTTAATGGAGCTTCCTTTACGCCAAGTAATCTCGTCATATGACAAGATGTATGGTAGGTTGCTTTTGCATGAAATTCTGCTCCTGTATCCTCTATTCTGAGCACATCTATTAAAAATTGGGTCAGCTCATAAGTCTTTACCTTTAATGCTTTCGCTTTTTCTTGCCAATCAGGTTCACCTTTAAAAAGCGACTCATATTCATGAAACATATAGGCACAAGAACCAGATGGACTAACTACATACTCTGCGTGCTCAAATGTTTGAATCATATGTTTAGCCGCTTTTTTCGTATCTTTATGGTACCCACTGTTATATGCCGGCTGTCCACAACAGGTCTGTGTCTCAGGAAAGTCTACCTCACAACCAAACCGCTCCAATAATTCCACTGTTGCCTTCCCTGCCCTCACATAAAAAACATCACTAAGACACGTGATAAATAAGGAAACTTTCATATTCGTCTCCCTCCCCATTCTTAAAAAGTCGCCACTTTGTAACCTCATGTCCAAAGTCATATGGCGAGGATAAAAAGTTATTTCATGCTTTATTTCATTTTTCCAGGACTTTAATGACATGAAGTGATTTATCTTCCAGTTGTTGAATAGTAGCTTCATCCACCTTACTATCCGTGATGATATGCTGAACATCGTCTAGCCCACTTACCCGGGAAAAAGCTTGTTTACCAAATTTACTATAATCAATCATGATATACGTCATTTCCGCACTATCTATCATCTTTTGTTTAACCCGTGCTTGCTGTTCATCCGTTTCGCTTAGACCACGTTCAAAATGCAATCCTTTGCAGGAAATGAACGCTTTGGTTACGTGATACGTATCTAATGCTGATTCCGCGAGTGGTCCCACAAATGATAAGGATTCAGGTAATAACGTTCCACCAGTAGAAATAACCGTTATTTCTTTCTTCTTACTTAACTCCATTGCAACCTTAATTGAATTGGTGAGAACAGTAACGCGCTTATTCGGTAAAGCTCTAGCCATATACCATGCTGTTGTGCTGGCATCAAGAATAACTGTATCTCCTTCTAATACCTGTTTCACAGCCTCATTGGCAATCTCTTTTTTCTCCTTAACGTTTGTTCCCTCACGTTCTGTGTAGGGAAGCTCCATGTCATCACGATTCATGCTAAATGCTCCACCATGACTTCGAGATAACTTTCTATCTGCTTCAAGCTTTTCAAGATCTCTTCGAATTGTTTCTTCCGTCACAGAAAAAAGCTTACTTAATTCTGTCACCCTTATACTTTTACGTTCATTTACTAGATCCACTATTTTTTGTTGTCTCTCTGCAATAAGCACGATCCTGTCCCTACTTTCATTTAAAACCTTTTCTTCTATTTTAATAATGGATAGGAAGTATAGCAACTCCCTATCCACATAACGAATTATCTAGTAAATGCTGCAGCAACTCCCCCATCAACTGTTACCATACAGCCTGTAGTTTTAGCAGATTTTGCAGATGCAAGGAAGGCGATGGATTCCGCAATATCTTGTGGTAATATATTTTCATTTAAAATGGTACGTTTACGATAATGTTCCTCTAATTCGTCGGCACCAATTCCGTATGAAGATGCACGCTCTTTTTTCCAGTCAGAATCCCAGATTTTCGATCCACGGATCACAGCATCTGGAAGGACGGAGTTGACACGGATACCGAATTGGCCTCCATCAGCCGCAATGGTACGAGCAAGGTGTACTTCTGCTGCTTTTGCAGTAGAGTATGCCGCTGCATTTTTACCTGCATAAATAGAGTTTTTCGATCCGACAAATACCATATTGCCTCCAATTGCTTGCTCTTTCATCAACTTGAATGCTTCTCTCGCCACAAGAAAATACCCGGTAACAAGAACATTCATATTTAGATTCCATTTATCTAATGTTGTCTCCTCAAAGGGACTTGAGCTTGCTAGTCCAGCATTGTTAACGATGATATCTAATCCACCATACGTTAAAATAGCGTCCGCAATTGCAGCTTGCACTTTTTCTTCTTTCGTAACATCCATTTTTACTGCCTTCGCACGATTAGACCCAAAACGTTCATTGATTTCACCTGCTAATTCTTCAGCCCCCTCTAAGTTAATGTCGGCAACCACCACATGTGCACCTTCATTCACTAGACGGATACATGTTGCACTGCCAATTCCACCTGCACCTCCAGTGACAAAGGCAACCTGTCTAGAGAAGTCAGCTTCCGCTGGAGCTAAGCTTAGCTTGTAAAGTTCAAGGGGCCAATACTCAATCGCAAAGGATTGCGCTTCATTAAGAGATACAAAGTTTCCTAGAATGGTGGAACCTCTCATTACCGCAATGGCACGGTGGTATAATTGCTCACTAACATTCGCAGATTTCCAGTCTTTCCCTGTATTAACCATACCAATGCCAGGAATCAATACTACTCGTGGTGCTGCTTCCACCATTTGATCGCCTTCTGATTTATTTTTCTCGAAGTATGCTTTGTATTCTTCTTCAAAAGCTGCAATTCCCGTTTTTATGCTTTCTATTAGCTCTTCGATATTATTTGTGCTAGGATCCCAATCCACAAATAGAGGGGTACGCTTCGTATGTACAAGGTGATCAGGACAGGCTGCGCCGACTTTAGCTAACACTTCTGCATCATTGCTATTTACAAAGTCTAATATATTCTCACGATCATCATAGGTAACGAGCATTTTTTTATTTTTACTTACTTGGCCACGAATGACTGGCAATATTTTCGCTAACACTTCTTTTCTCTCTTCAGCCGGCAATGCCTCATGTTTCTGACCACCAAACAATGTTTGCCCATTTGCTTTTGCTTCGATATAGCTTTCCGCTTCATTGATAATATCAACAGTTTTGTTGTAAGACGCTTCTGACGTCTCTCCCCATGTCACTAAACCATGCTTTTCCATGATGACTAACTCTGCATTAGGATTGTTCTTCACACCCTCTGCAATCATTTTGGATAGTTTGAAACCTGGACGTATATAAGGAACCCATACAAATCGGTCACCATAGATTTCTTCTGCAATTTCTTTTCCATTGTCTGCACATGCAATGCTAATAATCGCATCCGGATGTGTGTGATCCACATGCTTAAATGGTAAGAATGCATGTAATAACGTTTCAATAGAAGAACGTGGATGTGTTGCGTCAATCATACAATGCGCTAAATAACGTACCATTTCCTCATCAGACATATCGTCCTTTTCAAGAAGGGGGCGAATATCGTCTAATTTTAATCCGGTAAAATTCTGCGCTTTCATTGTAGCAAGATCAGACCCGCTCCCTTTCACCCACATTACGTCAATTTCTTCACCGCGGAAGTCGATTACTTTTGTTTTTGTGGAAGTATTCCCGCCTCCAAAGTTGGCAACAGCACGATCAGATCCTAATAGATTAGATCGATATACCAACTCACCTAAACCGCTTTCAAATTTACCATTATCGCTATTCCAATTGTTTTTAACCATTGCTTTTCATCCCCTCTGGTTTATCTAAACCAATAGTAACACAAACCTTTTAACTTTTGAATATGTTGTTTTAACTTTGTTTACGTTTGTTTAAACTGTTGTCTTGCTATCTAAACAGAAAAGCAGGAGAATCCCCTGCTTCTTACTTATGTTCTTTTAGATAATACTTCCTTTTCATAAGCCTTTACTTCTTCTAACCATGTTTCTTTTACTGGTACACCCATTTGGTCGCAATAGTAATCCCAAATGGCACCGAAAGGATATGTTTTAAATTCTTCCAGTAATGCCAGACGGTCAGTGAAATTACCTTCTTCCTGAAGTTGCTTCAAATAATCATTTGGCATCAGCATGGCAGAGAGTAATGCTTTAATCATGTTACGCGTCCCAATTGTCCATGCTGCGACACGGTTAATACTCGCATCAAAGAAGTCTAAGCCTATCATTACGTTGTCTAAAGCATTATTACGGACAATTTCTAAACCAATTTCCCGCAACTCATCATCTAAAATAACAACATGGTCACTATCCCAACGTACAGGGCGAGATACGTGAAGGGCTAATTTTTCACTATACAACAGCATGGCAGAAATTTTGTTTGATACCATTTCTGTTGGATGATAGTGTCCAGTATCTAATAGACAAAGCTTATTATTCTTAAGTGCATAGCCCATGTAAAATTCATGAGAACCTACCACATATGCTTCCGAACCAATCCCGAATAGCTTACTTTCTACTGCATCCACATTAAATTTTTCATCAATTTCTACTTGAAAAATTTGGTCCAATGAATCTTTCAACCTTTGTCTTGGTGTTAGACGATCACTCGGAATATCCTTATAGCCATCAGGGATCCAAATGTTTGTTAACGCCGGTGTGCCTAGTTCTTTCCCAAAGTACTCTGCAATTTCACGACTTGCGATACAGTGTTTAATCCAGAAGTCTCTAATTTCTTTATTCGGATGTGCTAAAGTCAATCCATCATCTGTTTTGGGATGAGAGAAAAGCGTTGGGTTAAAATCTAGTCCATTAAGCCCTTGCTCTTTTGCCCAGCCCACCCATTTTTCGAAGTGCTCCGGTTTAATCTCGTCTCGATCGACAACTTCTCCATTTGTTTCCCCATAAATCGCATGCAAGTTAACACGATGCTTACCAGGGATTAGAGATAGGGCTTTTTCCAGGTCACTTCTCAATTCTTCTGGTGTCCTTGCTTTACCTGGATAATTTCCAGTCACGTCAATTCCACCTGATAACTCTTGTTGATTCACTTCAAAACCACCGACATCATCACCTTGCCAACAATGGATAGAGATTGGAACTCTTTTTAATGTTTCCAGGACCGCCTCTACATTTATTCCCCACTTTTCATAATCCTTTTTCGCAACTTCAAAGTTTTCTTTAACAGACATGTTTATTCCTCCAATTTTACGTATTGCATTACCTAAGCCGTTACACGCACGTATTTTTTGATTTCAAATGATTGCTTGATTACGTTTCTAGCTTGTTCCAGTCCTTCTAACTCTCCAGTGGCAATCATTTGTGCAACAATATTACCAATCGCTGTTGCTTCCACTGGTCCTGCAAGAACTTCCTTATTGGTGATATCTGCTATGAGCTGGTTTAACATTTCATTTTTGCTTCCACCACCAATTACGTTAATGGTAGAAAACTCTTTTTCATAGATTTCTTCAATTTGCGTAATGGTACGTTGATAACTATCTGCGAGACTATCAAATACACATTTTGCAACCTCACCTGGTGTGGATGGGATAGTTTGCCCCGTTTCTACGCAATACTTCTGAATTTCTTCGACCATGTTATCAGGCTTTAGAAAACGATCATCATGTACGTTAACTTTAGAAAGGAACGGCCTTTCCTTATTGGCCAGTTCAACAAGCTCAGCAAAACTATATTGGTCATCATAATTTCGCTTGACTTCTTGTATCATCCATAGTCCCATGATATTTTTCAAAAAACGAAAGCGGTAATCCATCCCACCTTCATTGGTAAAATTGTAGTCTAGTGCTTTGGTGACACTAATCGGAAAGTGATTTTCTACCCCCATTAATGACCATGTTCCAGAACTAAGATAAATCGTGTCATTGGCTTCAGGGACAGAGATAACAGCAGACCCTGTATCATGGGTTGCTGGCAAAATCACCTCTAAGTCATACCCAATTTCGTCTACTACCTTTTTCTGCAAACGACCTAGCTTTGTTTTAGGAGGGAGAATTTCATGAAACATCTCTCTGTTGATTCCAAGCTTATTTAATAAGTCTGTATCCCATTTCTTCGTAAAAGCATTTACTAATTGCGTTGATGTAGCATTTGTGTATTCATTTGCTTTTACACCAGTTAATATAAAATTAAGATAATCTGGTAACATTAAGAAAGACTTCGCTTTCTGCAATATCTCTGGATAATTCTTTTTTAGATAATACAATTGGTAGATTGTATTAAATTTTTGAAATTGGATTCCTGTTTCTAAGTACAATCTTTCTTTGCTCACAATTTCAAAAACCTCTTCCATCATCCCATCTGTTCTTGGATCACGGTAAGCAACAGCATCTGTTAGTAACTGATCCTTTTCATCTAATAAGACAAAATCCACTGCCCACGTATCAATCCCAATGCTTGTTGGTCTTAACTCCATTTGTGGGCACTTTTTTAGACCAGTTATTATTTCTGCATAAAGCTTCTCGATGTCCCAGCAATAATATTTTCCGTTCTTCACAAGCCTATTTTCAAAGCGATGAATTTCTTCTAACTTCAATTTTCCTTCTCTTAGGCTACCAGCCATTAAACGGCCACTTGATGCACCAATATCAACTGCCATAGAGCATTTGCCCATTCCATCACCTCTCAATTGAAAGCGTTAACATTATATTGTTAATAGTATGGCATTTCTTAGCTTTTAAAAATATCGCTATTCACCTTTTTATTGTCCTTATTTGCCAGGGATGAAAAAAAGTGTAGCGCTGCTTTTTCATAACAGCACTACACTCCTATGTGCTCCCATATTTCATTCGAAACTGTTTGGGAGTCATACCATATTTACTTTTAAAAATTCTATAGAAATAGCTGATGTTATCATAGCCTACTTGCTCTACAATGGTTGATATTGCTATTTCATTATTTTTTAGTAAATCCCTCGCCACACTTAATCGCTTTTCTTGCAATAACGCTTTAAATGTCCGATTTGTCACTTTTTTAATGTTTTTGCTTAACCAATAATGGGTTTGATTAAGCTTGTTTGCTAATTCATACAAACTTGCCGTTTGGTAGTTTTCTTCAATGTACTTTAGCGATTTTATAATTAACTGTTGTTGAATACTACTGTCATCAAGCTGTCTCATTTTATCAGTATGCTTTACGAGTTCAATCATCAATAGGCCCATGTATAACTTTATGGAGGATTGAGAGAATGTATTTGGTCTCATAATTTCTATCATAATTTTTTGGATGAGTTGCTGGATGGACTCCACTTCAGAAACGGCATAGTATAAAAATTGACCGTTTTGTGTTTGCTCAAATAAGCTATTGATTAGAAAATCATTAATATTATTCTCAGCGTTTTCCGCTGATAAATAGGTAAAGATATATTCAAAAAATTGGGGGCGAATAATGAAATTAATGATGATATCTTCACGTTCGCAAGCCTTAATCTCGTGTTCGATAAATTGGTTTAATAAAAGTAATTCTCCTTTACGCAGCAAGATGGGGACATCTCCAACCTTTTGTTCCAATTTACCTCTGTATACATAGTTCATTTCAATATAATCATGTTTGTGTTTCGGAAAGTCTACAAACCTAGTATGCTTTCTTACTTTGATCATTTCTTCAGGGTCCATCAACTTCTCACTTTGAATTATGAAGTCACCTTGATTTGTATACAGATCCATTTTCACCATGTTATCTAATTGTAGAATCGACTTCTCTTCATCCGTTTCTTGTAGTAATTGGTTGTATAAATCAGCTGCCAAGGACTCTCATCCTTTCTAAGATACGCTTTAATTACTATATATTATAGCAAGAATATTAAAATAATAGTGGATAACAATGTAAAAAGAGATGAGGGTTGGACATAACACATCATCAAATCAATAAACAAAAGATAAAGTTCTAGTAAGATTACTAATCAACACTTCAGAAAGAAATAAACTTCGCTTTTATCGGGCGGCAGGTAAGTATCCTCGTGCTAGGCACACTTATTGAATAAGCTGTAGATGGCTATTCCATTATTAGCATGACTCTTATGACATCCGTTTTTTGTGATCATCCCCCTACTTATCCTTCAACTGTTGGACATATTAAAAGACGCCTTCTTATTCAAGAAAAGCGCCCTTAATGAAACTTATATTTTATATTTACCAAGAAAACTTAAATAGAGGTATCTAATGATAAAAACTCAGGGAGTTGTTGTTCATGCTTGTCGAGCATAATCTGTTCTGGCTTGATACCCTGTTCAAGTAGTACTATAATGTTCTCCTTAAGGAACTCATCACTACCAACAACATAGAAGAGTCCATCCTTATCTGCAGCAAGTTTTTCTACTTCTAAATAGTAGTCTTGACGATTATCGACAAACTGTGATGTGAACTTTTTCTCAGGTGCAGATTTAAAAACGTTAGTGAATAAAAAATCTTTTGATGAATCGATGTTCAAGGAATGTATTTGGTTGACATTGTCAGCACGTTCCAAATAATCAAGCACAAGCGGTCTGAAAGTTGCCAGGCCAACACCTGATGACAGCAGGTAAACATTTTTGTTTTCTCTTTTAAGTGGTACATTCGAATGTGTTTTAAATATTGCAACCTCATTGCCGACTTCAAGATTTCTTAAAATTGTTTTAAACTCGGAGCATTGCTCTCTAATTCGTGTGGTGATACCAATTGATTTTTCGTTTGGTAAAGTAGAGATTGACATATGGCGGATCAGACTACGGTTCGGTTTCTCCCCGGCATTAAACCCTTCAAATGCAAAGTGGGTGTGGGAGCCTTCTTCCCACTTAAAGTTTTCCGGACAGTCAAGTAGATACGTTTTAACCTCCGGTGTTTCTTCAATAATCTTATTTATTTTAGTCCAGTATATTTGCATTATATATTCTCCTCACTTCATTGTATGAGCCCTTACTGTCTACTATACAACAATTGATAACAATTCTCAATTAAATGGATTGGTTTTTTTCAGATTATTTATGTGACACAAATAACCAAAGGCGCCTCCCTATTATAGGAAAGCGCCCAATTGTAATCTACTTATTGCTTTTCTACTAACATAGCATACTTTCGATAAGCTTTATAGTAACTACTTAAAAGGAAAACTGCCATAATTGCGGGTACCAATTTCAAAAGTACAAACGGCGTTTCAAATAGGATTGCCTTCCAAAACAAGGAACCATCCATACTCCAGAGGCCTTCATGGTATAAGTTCATATCACTATACAGCATAAATGCATATGCTAAGCATATCACACCTAACCAAAAAGAATAACGCGCTAATCTTTTGTAATAATTACCCTTTGATTGACGATCCGAAAAAATCTCATTTTGACCATTATCTTCTTTTTGCCAATATCGTATTCCACTAAATCGGGATCGCTGTATATAGTTCCAGCCATAATCCTCATATATCTCTTTGTAGTCCTCAAGCTTTTCTTTTGATAAATGATCTTGATAATCAAGCCGCATTACATATTTCTTATCCGTATTTTCGAAAGTATATACCCCTAACCCGCTAATATCCGTACAGTGATAACCTTTTTGTAATTGCTCATTAAGCCACTGTTCTTCCTTTTCAATGTTAAAAAATACTTTAAACCTCTTCATTTAAATCACTTCCTTCATACAAGGATAAAATATGCTGAAGCCTTTCTTTTTCCATTTTCAACACGGTGCTTCCTTCTTTGGTAATCATATAAGTTTTTCTCCGGCCGGAATTTCCAACAGGCTCAATCCAACCATGTTTATGCAAGTTTTCAATTGCGCCGTATAATGTCCCAGCAGCTAAAATAACGGATCCATTGCTAATTTTTTCTATCTTCTGCATAACGGCATAGCCGTGCAGTGGCTCACGAAGGGCCAATAAAATATAATGCATCGTTTCAGACAATGGCAATAATTTATGTTTCATACACTCATCCTCTATTCAGTTTAACTATACAGTCTAACTATATATAATGTAATACAGTTCAACTGAATAGTCAACAGTTTCACTAAACATTGTATCAATTAATCATCTATACGATAGAGAGGCTCTGAACATACGTGGTGTATACTCACTAAAAAACACCCACAAATAATTGATCTTGTGAGTGTTTTAAATGATGATCGTCCTTATATAACTCTACCCAGCAAGCAATCATGCAATTGCACTGTTTAGTTTCTTTCGTTTCAGTACTTCATAAAAACTACCGACAAACTGTCCAAAGATTTCATTCCAGGATAGTGTTTCTGCAAATAAACGTGCTTCAGATGAAAAAGAATTCCGTAATGACTGGTTTTCTAATAACAATGTCGTTTTTTGAGCAAATGCTTTACTGTTCTTCTGTTCACATAAGAAGCCACGTTTTTCATTTTCCACTAGGTTTTTCACACCACCTGCATTAGCACCAATGACTGGTAATCCCGATGCTAAAGCTTCTAAGACAACATTCCCAAATGTTTCTGTTGGCGAGGGAAATAAGAAGACATCGCTTGATGCATAAACCCTAGCTAACTGTTCTCCTTCTAAGAATCCAGTCCACGTAATATTTTCTTGATGCTGTTGAGAGAGGGTTCGATACAATGGCCCATCTCCAACCATGACTAAATGTGTATCTTCTCTTACATGTTCGGCTAAAGAATAATAGCTTTCTAAAACAATATCAATATCTTTTTCAGGCGACATCCTTCCAACATACAGAATAATCTTTTTAGCCTGGATGCCATAATGGTCTTTGAAAAAGTCTTTCATTCTTTTTTTAGGTGAAAAAACGTGACGATCCACACCGCGTCCCCATACACTAATGTCTGGATGCAGCTGCTTCGCTAATAATTTATCTCTTGTAGTTGTGGTTGGAACATAGACTTTTTCGAAAGGACTATGAAACCAGTACATATACTTCCATAACCATTTTTTTAGGAAAGATAAAGAATAGTAGTCTAGATAATTATCAAAATGTGTGTGGTAAGAGGCTATCATTGGAATGTTGTGTTTCTTTCCATAGTGGAGACCATATAGCCCAACATTAAATGGTGTAGCGATATGGATTAAAGTAGGTTGAAATGTATCTAATATTTGTTTAATTTGTGTTGTATTCGGAATAGCAAATCGTAGGTCACGATATAGTAAAAAGGGGATGCTATTCAGTCGCTCGACTTGAGGAAAGCTTGAAGGTTGTTTATTCACGGTTGGAGCAAATAACCGGTATTCAATACCTTGTTTTTCCAAGTAATCTGTATAACGCCTTAACGTTAAAGCTACGCCATTAATCTCAGGAGCATACGTGTCAGTGAAAATTGCGATTCGCATTCAACCACTCCCCTTTTTATATAACTTAATGTATCCAACGCCACAAATATAACAAATTATTTTTGAGGTAGTGTTGAGTTTTCTTTAAGATAAAATTTACAAGGTGGTTTTCACCGTCACATCAGTGTTCATGATCTTGATCAATTTGCATAACAATAACAGCAATATTTCTACGTTAAAGAACGATTCACTTAGACCGTACTTCTGAAAAGCAATCCTAATAGCTTAGATAATATGCCCTGTTGAAACTTGTATAACCAAATACGTTCAATTCTTCACCCTCCTGTTACGGAAATTTTAATTTTTGTAACGCTTTTTAACGAATAGCGAGTATTATACGACCGTCTCTTGTAAAAATACAACTCATGATTTATTAACCCTATGCACTAAAACGACACCCTTTCGTTCTCGTTAGTTTGTTAGCTATTCCATGTCATAACCATCCCTGCCATATAAAGTGTCATCTTGCCCCTTTCTCGTTCTTGTCAGTTCTTCCAAGCATTAAAACGATACTCCATGATGGTACAACTTTCATGAGCTTTCGATTTTAATGTAAATCATTTTCTTTTTGGCTCACTCAAAAAATCTCACTTTCTTTTTATTCACTAGATTTATGTATCTGTATCGTTACCCCTTTAGCATTACGAGTTTTGTCATTTTCATTAGTATGTGTGTTTTGCAGTATCATAAGTCCTCTTGGCATGTAAAATGTCATCTCGTCTGGTTATCGTGCTTCTCGCAAAATTCAAATATTAAATATACTCCATTATGGTACTACCTTCATGAGCTTTTGAATTTCAAACTGGTCTCATTCATGTTGTTCTTACCAAAACAAAAGCACCTGTTGCCTAAAAGGCAACCAAGTGCTTTATAGTTTACTTTTCTTCAAATTCCTTTATTCTCTCTAATAAATCAAAATCTAGCTGTTCTTTATTTTGACTTATATATTTATATTCAAAGTACTTAATTCTATCTGTTGGACCAAATTCACTTTCATGCCAATTTGTATAATCAAAATGTACGTTTAATTTACCTGCATCATTTAATATTAATGTCACTGAAAACCAAGGGTCTTGGTCATTATCAGTAAAAACTTTTTGGAGTTCAACAGTAAGTTGAAATAATTGATGTAGTTCTTTATTATAAGCCCTCTTATCTACACTATATAATTTTGGAATATAATGTGAAAAAATGTGTTGGTCCTCACCTTTTGGCGTAAAAAAGAAGAAAACTCCTCCTTCTCCTTCCTTAACTTCACCATTAAAATAGAAATTATCCCATTCAGTTGGAATCATATCATTAACCTGTTGTGCAATTTCTTTATATAACTCGTTTAATTCTGTTTCAAAACTCATCAATATCAGCCTCCTGATTTATTTGCAATCTCGCGAATCACTGGAAATTGGCCTTCAACTTCATATTCGACCATAAACGAATATGGTCGCATTGAATTATTAGAATAGATCGGTTCAATACTAACAGAGACTTTCTTGGGCGGTACCTCTTTCAATGCATTAGCCCATTCAGTCTCCATTTCGTACCAAACTCCTCCCCTCCTATTTATTTGACTATTTTGTGGTACAAGATTATCAATATCAGGAGGACCATTAAATTGTGCTCCTACTAAATGTCCGCCATCATCATCTGTTAATCTGTCTTTCCCCCCTACATTTGCCTGAGCGTATTTATTTCTATTAGCCTTTTTCAATACAAGTTCGGGAGCATCTACATTTACAATACGACCAAGTTCATCGGTAGTATATTTGTAGTTATCATTGGTTACGTACTTAGTATTTGGGTGTAGTTGTTTCTTACCATTTTCAC
The DNA here is from genome assembly GCF_000724085.1 of Oceanobacillus manasiensis. Classification (GTDB taxonomy): domain Bacteria; phylum Bacillota; class Bacilli; order Bacillales; family Amphibacillaceae; genus Oceanobacillus_B; species Oceanobacillus_B manasiensis. Next base: position 71,486 of record NZ_CCDL010000003.1, on the reverse strand, counting down.
CTTTTATTATGTGCTTTCCAAAATCAATTTCTTTAACTTCGTTGACTATATTACCATTACCCGTACTCTCATCAGAGTTTTTAGTATTACTATTATCACTACTCTTTCCACTTCGATTACCGTCCATTTTAACTAAATGATAAGCTCCTGTCGAATCTTGTACAAGTCCGATTTCTGGCATTTTTGTTCGAAACCACTCGCGGATATTCGTCAGAGTTGGTAATTTCCCATTGTTGTAAGTAATGTTATTGGAAACAGTAGAACTTGTTGAATCTTTGTCTTTTTTTGATGCAGTTTTATCGCTTGATGGTTTGTTATTTGGTGTAGAAACACTCGTTTTAGGACCTGGCTTACGTATGAACATAAACATCCCCATCGAGATGACATGGGCAATATGTTCTTTGGAATTTGGATCATCTGGGTTTACCGCACCCTTCACTAGATCAACGCCCCCCATGGTTATCCAGTTCGCAAAATCGGCAGGAGAGTTTAACATGTTATCCTTATAACCTACCATCGAATCGTACGTATCTTTTCCAGCATCTAACGCTCCTATCGTTGCGTAGTTTGCAAAGTCATAAAATGAATTCATTTTATTGGCATTTAAATCTTTTAAATGATGGCCAAATCCTTGAACGGTGTCCTTCCCTAACTCAACAGTAGAGTTCGCCATTTTCTTGAATCCATTACCTAATCTCGTAAGGAACTTTTCTTCCGGCTCTTCCACCGGCTTCAATCGGTCCTCTGGAATACTTTCTACGAAATGATATTTCATCACACCATCTTGGTTCAAAAAGGAACGCACAATTCTACCATCTTGCAATGTAAGATAATTTCCAAAGTATTCGCCTTTATAATCCCGTACTGATTGACTGCTCACTACTGTCGCATCTATGCTATTAAATGCGTCTTCTGACATGGGAGACCCCGTCTCGACGATAGTTGCTAAGGCGCGCATCCGATAATTCATGGTCATACTCATGGTATCATCTAATCCTGCACGTACAATCGATGCCAAGGTGTCCCCTATGGCGAGATAGCTAGAACTTGCTAGTGATGTAAGAAGATCTAAGGCAAATTCTTTCGGAATGGCCTTTTGCATGAGTCCGCCAATCATTTGCTGATGGACGTCGAGCTGTTTAATAGCGTTTGCTTGATAACTCGTCATGGTCAATTGGTGGTTTTTGGTTAACGATTGGATGTCGTGGAGGTAGTTTTCTAGGAGGTTCACATCGTTTTTTATCGGTTTTAATTTATGGGTCGCTTCCTCATCAAATTGATGGACGCTCTCAATTGTTTTATTTACCTTTTTTTCTGCCGTCTCCACACTATGTAGAACCTCATCATCGGATAGAGCAGACAGATGAATAAGGTCACGCACAGACCGTAAGATGTGATTCACTTCGTCGTTTAGTTCTTCTGTTTGTTCTTTTGTTTTTTTGAGGTGAGATTTTACATCTACATTGAGATAATCTTCCTCTATCATGGCTTGTTCAGACCTGTCTAACTCATACAGCATCTGTTGAATTTGTCGTAGGGTATCGTGATAGTTCCGAACAATGCCTTCCAAATATACGGCTAGTGGTACATGAATATCTTTATAAAATGCCCGAATGGAAGAGGCTGCTTGACCACTAAACACGGACTCAGTGTGCAATATCCCCGCAATTTTCCCTTGCACATCTGCTACTTGATCGGCCAAACCGGATAAAAGCTTTGTCGTGTTTTCAATTCCTTCATGAATCGTTGAAGCTTCTACTGTCTTCATTTTGCGTTAAACTTCCCTCCTACTCCCCACTAGGATTTCAACATTTCAATCCCTTTAGCAGCCATTTTCTCTTGTTCTTCTAACCCATCTAACGCACGGTAGGCAGATGCAATATGTTTTGTTGAAATCTCTTGAAATTGTTGGGTTAGCTCTTCCAAACGTTGATTGAGCTGGTTGATTTGCTCAACAACTTCTACGCTGTTCCGCCCACGTATACCTGATATTCCATTCAGCTTCACCTGATGGACTGTGGTTTCATAGTGTTGAAATTGTTGTTCAACCGGTCCACGGTTCAATTTTATTTCACCCATGTCTTTCCTCCTTCAACATGTGAGTATACGCATCTTATTTCATGGTAAAATTTAACTTGTTTTGATCTCTTTCTAGTATAAACATCCTTACTCCCGATTCGAAGGGGAATATTCTCCTGTTTTTTTAGAATTATATTATTATTAAAGGCTTATGAACTAGTTCGAAAGTTGTGTAAACCTTCGACTTTTTTCACGTACTTTTTTATTTTTACTACAGAGATATAGTCAGCAATTGTATGAGCAATAGATAGTTATCGGGCGAGTCATACATTATTAAGACAAAAAGAATTGGATAAATCGGCTGCATGGCATATGTATTTTTTTATCGCTTTACTACGTATATTACAAAACTCAAATATATTACGCGAAAAGACGCTTTCTTATTAATAAAAAAGCGTCTTGATTTTGTTTAGATAAGCTGCCTTTACGCATAAATTAAATTGTAATAATAATTTTTCCTTGTAAATGTCCATCTAAAGCATATTGAAATGCTTCTGGGACCTCACTTAAGGAAAAACTCCTATCGATAATTGGTTTAATTTTTCCTTCTTCGATCAAGTCTTTTATAAACAGTAAATCTTTTGGATTAGGCCCCTGTGAAAATGTCCTGTATTTCTTTTTTCCAAAAATAGATAACCATGATCCCAGAGTGGTCGTTTGAAACAATTGACTACTTTTGCCACCAATATGAACGAATATACCATTATCTTTTAGTTTTCTTTTATAAGTAGAAATAGACTGAGACCCATTCGCTCCTATAATCAAATCAAAGGTTCGGTTATCGTTGTGTAATTCTTCTGTTTTATAGTCTATTATATAATCAGCACCAAGAGACTTTGCAATGTCTATGTTTCTAGTACTTACTAATGCAGTCACGTTTGCTCCAAATGCTTTTGCAATCTGAATGGCAAATGTCCCAACACCGCCTGAAGCACCATGAATCAGTACTTCCTGTCCTGACCTTATCATTCCTTTATCTCTTATAGCTTGTAATGCTGTTGAAGCAGCCATTGGCACAGCGGCCGATTCTGTAAATGAAAGGTTACGAGGTTTTAAAACTAATTCTTTTTCATCAACTACTACATACTCTGCAAAAGCGCCCCATCCGCTGCCAGACAAGTCTCCGTATACCTCGTCTCCCACCTTGAGCTGGTTCACTTTTTCACCTACCGACTCCACCACTCCAGCTATGTCTCCACCAGGTATTGGATATTTGGGTTTTATAAGACCAAATGCTAATCGGGCTGGAAGTGGTTTTCCGGACAGCAACACAAGGTTACCAAAATTAATTGAAGAGGCATGTATTTTTACTCGCACTTGATTTCCAACAGGAATCGGTGTTGCCAGTTCTCTAAGTTTAAGTGTATCTGGAAGGCCATATTTTTCAGAGATAATTGCTTTCATCTTCATCCTCCTATAACTTTTTAGAGAGATTATAGTCGGAAATTAAAGTTGCTGCATTGACTTAAGTTAAGATCGTTACATAAAGATCCTCTATCCCGGAGTAAACGGATGTTAACACCCCGATTCGTCAACAACAATCAGTGGGCGAAGAACGATGGCCCCTACTGATTGGAGTTTCACTTTATTGAATTCGTTTTTTAATCCTACTTAATGACTCTGGGGTCATACCTAGGTAGCTTGCTAATTGATGTTGAGGTACACGTTTGAGGAGATCTGGTCGACTTTGAGTGATGGTTTTATAACGTGCTTCTGGTGAGGAGTGAATAAATGTTGTGAATTCGTCTTGTGTTTGGCAGAGGTAGTTTTCCATCATTCGGTGTGTCATCGATTCAAGACCTGAGTATTCCATATACATTTTCTGTTCGGATTCTAAATCAGCAACTACCAATACACAGTCTTCTACACATGTTAAGGCATATTTGGATAAATGATCAGCGTCTTCATAGTTCAACAAAATGGCTTGTTCTTCGGTATAGAAATTAGAAGTGATTTCATTTCCCGCTTCATCTAAATGATATTGTCTGACACAGCCTTTCAATACAAAAAAACATTTCTTCGTTGTAAAGTCTTGTTGTTTAATTAGGTATGTTCCCTTTTTGAATTTCTCTATTACCAGTTCTTCCATGATGGAATGTTGCTGTAATTCACTTAATGATGTGTAGTCGGCCATATATTTAATAAGGATTTCTTTCATCACATGTCTCCTTTATTTATGGATTCAAGTCAATAATACCATTTTAACCAATTTTAGAATGTAAATTTTTGAGACGCATAAGTTTTGAACTTGCTAAAGAAAAAGTATAATGGATTGATCTCGGAGTTGACTGGTGAGGACATAACTTTGTTTACTTTCTAATACCCGATAACAAATTCGTTTTTCTGATGGATTACTTAGGACTGACAACAGTGTCAGCATCAGGGAATGCTTTCACACGAGTTTTCGACTCACTTTCGCCTTTGTTCCACTGAGAAAATTCTCTGAAATATAAAGGGACACCTTTCGTATTATAAAAGTCCGTACTATTCATTGCTTGTATATGAATATGAGGTTGCGTTGAGTTTCCAGAATTCCCACAATTAGCGAGATGTTGTCCCTCAGAAATATCCTGCCCTTCCTCCACTACAATTGTATCTAACTGTAGGTGAACGATGGCAATATATAAATTAGGATTCTCTGGTGCAATTATTACGTAATTTCCAGCAACTGCTACCGGGCCCTTACGAATTCTACCAGCTTGCCCCAACATATATGGTATTAATGTAAGAAGTGAGCGCCGTGCTTCATGATCAGGTTCGCCATTATGAACTCCGACTACTTTTCCAGAAACAGGTGAGAAAACCGGCTTCCCAAATGCATAGAATATTTCAGGAGACTCGGTACCTACGAGTGTACGCCAACTTGTTGAGGAACTTGTTCGATTATGTTCATCAACTGCAATAAAGTCAATTGCATAACCTACCCCAAACATATCCGTACCATGACTCGGTATTCGTTTTGCTGGGGTAGAACCCACTAACCACCTTCCATCAAAAGGAAGAGACCCTGTTATGCTAGGACCACCAACATGTTTTGAAACAGAAGCTTCATTATTATACATACTAAACACCACTCCTTTCATTGCAACAAACAAAATTGCTAGAGTTCTTTTTTCATAGACCTATTATTTAGTATATCCTTTTTTGACTATCTTTGCTCTTCCTAAACAATTTGATAACGCCAATAATAAAAATATTTAGCCATCATGTTCCACATCAGAAAGAAAATTAAGTGATGATATTTGAAAATATAAGTGACGAGACACAAGGGCCAAAATAGTCATAGCCCAAGAACAAACAGTTATAATAAAAGCGACTTTAAACCAAAATGAACTTGTAGTTGATATCTTATATACAAGTCTTCTCCAAAGGTAGTAGTGAAGAACGACTACGATAGTCAATAATGATTATCGCAATTACAGTTTCGGTCACCTCCTGTAAAATGCCAAATGAATTGGGAGCATAAAGCTGATTATTAATCTCCTTTATATGGGTAAAATAAAATTCATTACCTAGTCGTGGAATGTTGATATCCTTGTCTTTCATTGTCGTATCACAAGACATACCTAATTGTAAGCCCATTGGAATAATTAGCATCAAAATTAAAGTGAATTTTATTATCCAAAAGTAAATAAAACAGTTCAAACACCGATAAGATGGAACTGCTTTATTTTTTGGGTTTACTATGATTACATTTATCCTTTGATTTTTTCATTTAACAGTAAACGTTAAGATATAATATCTTAGTAGCATTAATTTTATAAAGTTGTATGTTTTCTTTTATCGAAAGTTCAACATCAACTAATGACATCTCTCCTGAGTATGAGTAAAATCGACGCTCCAATGAATACTAGTGTATATGCTAGAAGTGCGAATATCGCCTGAGTCCCGCCTACAATATCAACAACACCCATTACATAATCTGCAATTGCGGATGGCACATGAGTTGAGGCAAGAGAACTAGCGTTAACTCCGGGCAATACTTTCGCTATATTCTTAATTACATCTGACATCTCTATAGATGCGCTAATCATATTCTCAATCACCAAAATATATACTAGACCAAGTCCTACTGCTATTGCAGTTCCCCTAAATAGAGTGGCCAATAAAACGCCAAACATTGCAAACATGATAAGTATAAACCAGCCTGCAAAAAATGTCTTCACAATATCCACAAACGATGGCCAAGTTATTGCTGAGTTTTCCGCATTCGCAATCAAATAACTAATAAGTAAATCAACTGCAAATACCGCAATAAGAAAAACTAGAAGGACCATAATTATTGCCAATAACTTACCTGTTAAGACCTTCCATTTCTTTGGCTGATGAATAAATATTGTCTTAAACGTCCCCCATCTAAATTCACTGCCAAGAACAATCGCTCCAAATATAACAGCGATCCCCCCCCCTAATATTGGTAAACCCGCAATAATATTCCCCATTGAATTTTCCGGTAACACTAGAGCAAGCATTGCTTCTTGTACGTCAACCGGCGTGTTGGGAGGGGGATTCTTATAGATTAAATAAGATAATCCGTAACTAGAAAGCGCAGACAAAATAACAAATACCAGACCAAATACCCATGTTGCGGGTCTCCTCACCAATTTGTCCATTTCAGCCCTAAAACTATTTAGCATTTTACAGCACCTCTTTTTTGTGTAATAAAGTTTCACTCTCTGTCAATTCTATAAATATATCTTCTAAAGAACGTTCAAGGTTCCTTAATTCACTAACCTCTATTTTGTTCTCTGCTAACTTATGGGAAATGCTTCCTGATAAGGAAGGATCAGTAGTAACATAAAACGCACCGTCCTTCTCTTGAACGTCATCAATATCCTTCATCCCCTTCAAAACTCGTAGTGCTGATTCCGCTGGAGTAGCTCTAATAAATAATTTCACCTGACCACGCAAATCTTCGACAGTTCCTTCTTTTACCAGTTTTCCATTCTGAATAACACCAATACGGTCACATATTTGCTCTACTTCTCCCAGGAAATGACTGGAAAGCAACACCGTTCGTCCTTCCTTACTTAACTTACGGATAAGTGAGCGAATTTCTGCCATGCCCTTTGGGTCCAAGCCATTGGTCGGTTCGTCAAGTACTAATAATTCCGGATCCTTCAACAACGCAGCAGCAATTCCGATACGCTGTTTCATACCTAGGGAATAGGATTTAAAGTTATACTTCGCACTTTTAGTCATCTCAACCTCCTCCAAAACAACATCTACTCGAGACAACGGAGTACCGGAGTATTTGGCCATAATAATTAGATTTTTCCTACCTGACAGGTACGGATAAAAGGCGGGATATTCGATTAGACCGCCTACCTTTGCGAGTCCATCGCTGCTTCCAAGTGGTTTTCCAAGAACCTCACCTGTTCCGGACGTCGGGCGTGTCAATCCCAACAGCATGCGTAATGTAGTTGTTTTACCTGCTCCATTAGGTCCCAGAAATCCATAAACCTCCCCCTTGCGGACATTCATATTCAAATGATCTACAGCAATACTTTGTTTCCCATACCTTTTAGTTAAGTTTTCCACCTTAACGATCGTTTCACCCATTTATCATTACTCCTTTCACTTTTGTTTGAAGACTATCATTATTCATCCTTTCAGATAATACAGGATATTAAATATTGGCAAGCTTTAATCCAACGATTTTATATTCCATTCAGAATAAAAAGTTTTATTTATCGCAATTATCAATGGGCATCAAATTTACTTTATTTATATTGATAGTGAAAGATGAATATCTTGGCATGCAAATCGAACAAATATAAGTGTCAATAATCCAGGAGAAGACTTTGTATTGTAAAAATTGATCAAATTCACTTATATATCCCCCATTAACCTTTTCAATACTTTTCACTGAAAAAATAGACAATGGAACGGTTAAACCAGTTTTCATTACTTTAGATATCGCTTCTTTTACCGTCCATAAAAGTGTAAATCCTTCTGATTTTTCTAAGTTTGTTAAGTAAAGGAGGGTTTTTTCGTTATCGGATAATTGCTTAGACAAAGCTTCCAACTTATCATCCGATATTTTTTCAATATCGATTCCCATTGGGTGTTCTTCCGGAAAAACAATTGAAACGGCAATATTGTTGACATGACTGATACTAACTTGAAGTCTTTTTGAATCTTCCGAGCTATATACTACAGGCTGATTAAAAACTCCCCTACCTATTGTTATCTCATTAAGATTTTTATTCTTCAAAAAATGGATTACGCTTTTTTTAGCAATATATCTTCCAAATGAATATTCAACCATCCGTTTTTTGTATTTATGTGTGTTATACTCTTTTAATTCATCGATACTCAGGGTTTGAACTAAGTTTGATTCCCCACCTAGATTTTGTCCCATTACAAAATATGCGTGATATATTTTACTCTGTCTAGCTAGTTCAATACTACAACTGGTTTCATATATCACCCTCTTCACCTCTCAAAAAATGAATGAATTAAGCCAGGCCATTTCTAATCGTAAACATACATAATGAGCTACTCTTAATTTTTTAGTTGAATGATGATTAGCCCAATTCATTCAAACAATTAGTTACTAATTAGTTTCTTATTAATCACTCTTACTATATCTCTCCATACTTCATTCAAAAAAAAGTGCCCACCGTTAAACTCATAATACTCAAATGACTTCTTAGTAAATCGCTCCCAATTGATTATACCGGGTTTATTAACTAAATCATCATTATCGCTATAGAAAAAAACTATATCAGAGTCAAAGATGATTTTCCGGTCTAAGAAACTATAATTTTCAATGATACGGTAGTCATCACGAAGAATAGGTAAAAATGCGTCAATCAACTCTTGAGAATTGAAAAACTTTTCCGGTGTCCCGCCAATATCTTTAATCTCTTGGAGAAAGTCTTTCTCCGACATCTTGTGAAAGTTCTTGTTTACATATTGGTAATCTGGTGGCTGACGACCAGATAAAAATAGAGCATGGGGCTGTGGAAGTCCAGCGGTACAAATAGCTACCACCAATTCATACGCTATAATAGTCCCCATACTATGAGCATATATTGCATAAGGACGATCCTGAATCCGATTCCGCATGTTCTTGAGTAGATCTTCTACAACGCCATTAATATTAGAATGGAAAGGTTCAGACATCCTTTTGCCATGCCCAGCCAATTCCAATGGCATTAAATTGATAATGGGGGCCAGCTCTTGGGCCCATTTACCATAGATGGCACTTGCAGATCCCCCGGCATAGGGAATGCAGAATAAATCAATTTCACTCATATGCTATTGTCCGCTTCCTTTCCTGCATGTACATGCATCAAATGATCCAGTTCTTCGTTGAAAACTTCACGAAGTTGCTCCATATCCTTCATGAATTTAGAGAAAACTAAGAATTTCAACTGATTGTTTGAAGTCGTGAAAAGGCCATAAAAATCACCATAATTCAGTTTCGACTGATCTTCGTCATCCAATTGTGCAAGGTGGTAATCCCATATTTTGTCATACTCCATCTCTGAAATCCCTACAAAGTTCAAAAGACATGGAGAATAAAAGATGGGATTAAGCGCCCCGGTAGCTTTAATTATCTTACGCCAACGTAATATCGTTGGAATGTTTCGTAATAAGTTACCGAAATTAATATTATGTTTGTTTAACATTCCAATTCTCTCACGAATTAAAGCAGTCATACGCGATGGATTATCACGATCGACAGGAATCAAGAAAGGCACAGGATCTAAAACAAGACCTACGACATCAGAAAAATTCTTTCCTTGATATCTACGATTCTGAAATAATAAATCATAAGGGACTGCGTCAATGTTTAATAACCTAGAAATCACAAGAATATAAACTTGTACTCCAATTTCAAAGGCCCCATTTTCGTTTTCGCTGTTTTCCAAATGGAAAGAGTTGAGATCGACACTAAATTGTAAAGTTCGAATTCGCCCAGTATCAATTTTCTTGAATTTTGATTTAACAAGACGTTTATACTCACTGTATCGTGCCAAATCAAATTTGGAGTGCAATTCTTCAGGACTTATATCAATAGGCCCCAGATGAATTTGATTCAAATATTCTTCATAGCTTGCTGATGCTTCCATTGCCGTTCTAACACCTTTCTTCAGGTCGTTGTACCGCTGAAATACTTGACGCCGAATAGTTGCTCCTGAAGATGCATCAAAAATGGAGTGATCGAATTGAAAAAACAAATTATAATGTTGCTCGTTTAACTTGATTAGCACAACATGGTACATGAGTTTGTCGGCTATTTTAAAATCTGCACCCCATTCTGTTTTTGCTAGCCAGTCCATTATCCGTTCCTGGGCTTTTAACGTTAAGTTTGAGATATCCAATTTCGGAATCGAAGTCTTTTGAGGAGGAGCATACTCTCTCCATCTAAATTTCCCCAAACTCTTTTCCAAGCTGCTTCGTAATAATCCATGACTATCAATGACATCACAAAAGGCTTGTTCCAATCTTGACGAATCTACCATTTCGTGAAATTCAATCAAGTAAAATTGTAATCGCACTTCTCCTCTAAAGTGAGCTTTTTGTATGCTGCTTAGATTATAACGTTTTGTAATTGGCTGACTAAAAATTGCGTTCTCAAATAACTGCTGATCTCTATTTATATTTTCTATTATATTTTGGAGTTGACCTTTTTCTAAATTAGACAAATAATCTAATTCAGATAAGTCTCTAACATCTTTCAAATCCTGCAACTCTTCCGTGTTGTGAAGTGGAAAAATATAATGTGGCAGCATCTCATTGGATACATCAATATTTCTCAGCTGGTCCCGTACGGTATCAATAGTTCCAGTGGATCCTTTTTCATTCACTAATAACACATTCAGTGGTTTAGGCCCATTTACAACCTGAAAGGAGCATGAAATCTTCGTTTGTTCATACAAATAGTCTTCCATATCTTTAGGAGTAACGATGCTTTGATTATTCTTATTACTTTTGTCATTTATATATTTAGCCAAGGAACGAATAGTAGGGTAATTGTATACTTCATTCATCAACACTTTATACCCCTTATGCTCTAAATTCCCCGTCATCTGAATTAGTTTAAAAGAATCACCTCCTAATTCAAAAAAGTCCGCATCAATATCAATTTCTGTTCGGCCAAATAATTCTCCCCAAATCTGACTAATTAATATCTCCATATTTTTTAATTCTGTAACTTTCTCTTTTCTAGAGTCTTCTTGTCTTACTGGTTTCACTGTAAAAAAAGGATGATCGCCTCCATTAATAACAAGTTGTCTGATTCCAGATTTCAGCATTCCTTCCATTATATTGGGAATTCTATTAATCTGGTAATTTTCTCCATCGGGAACGTAGATTCGATGAGAAAACGGATTTTTATCTATTTCTTCATGATTAATTGTCCATTCTGTTATGGATGAATCCCATTTATGGGTCATTGGGACCTTGGAAACAATCATCCCTGGTTTTTTAAAATTAGTTGCGGTTTCAATTACATAACTGTTTACGCAGTTAGCAACCTTTACTTCTTCGGGAACAATCGGACTAATACGTTCAAATTTATTTATTCCCTTCCTGAGTTCATCCCACAGTACAATTCCTTGAATATCAGGAATGTTCCGTAATTTTTGATCAAGAGCCGATTTTAGAGAAGCCAGTGTAGACTCAGCTACCGTCGGTAAGATTGTTCCATTACCCGCCCCAGGAAGTCTATTTTTAGTCCCTAGGTGATTATTACTGACAGGCCTCTGGCCGACAATTATTCCCACATCTAAATTAATGCCCAAATTAGTATCCTCAGGGAAGGAAGTTATAGCTTCCAATCCAATTTGCTTAAACTGATGTATCCACTCATCGATGGAAACTAGAGGTGACAATTCTCTTTCACGCTTATCAAAATGCCACCAACCTTCCAACAAACCCCAAATCAAATCTACATATCTACGAGTTGTAGTCCGTTCCATTACACATAACAATGCTCCTGGTTTTAATAGACTTTGGAGATTTTTTAAACTGGTTGAAAGACTTTCTGTTGCATGAACAACATTATATCCATATACTAGGTCAAAAGATGCTAGAGCTAGGCCTTGTTCCATAGGTTCCTTCGTAATATCAAAGAGGCCAAAATGCATAAAGTCTAATTCTTCCACCAAAGCATATTCCCTAAGTGCCTCTAAGTAAGAATTTCCTATGTCTGTAAAATAAAATTCTACATCCATTTCTTTTAATAATGGGGCTACTTCTCGCACCATTGTTCCGTATCCGCCACCAACCTCAAGGATACGAACCTTTTCCTTTCCTTTACGGTCAACTATTTTTTTAATCATAGAAGCAAAAATTTGTTTAGTAAAAATTTCTTCCTTTTCTTGAATCGTTTCACGATGTGATTTTAGTAGCAAATCTTCCTTCCCTTTTTCTGTTGGATACAATACTTTCAAAGAAGGAATCTCGCCTCTAAACGCTGGTCCAAAGTTCCTGACACTGTGTTCCAATAGATCTAGTTGACCCGTAAATAAAGGTGTTAAATTTTCAATTTCATTCCGAATTATATTCGGGGAACGCAAAGAATAAATATTCTTTGTGATCCTATATCGATCTTCCCCAATACTGTCCACAATCCCGTCTTCACTGAACATATGTAGGAAATAATCCACATACCGCTCCAATTGAGGGATGACACCTAATTTTTCTTTAAATTCTTTTCTGTTAAAAGTTTGGCCGATATCCATAGGAAAAACCGAATTTACGAAATCAATAGATAAACGAACAGCATATTCATCCATTTTATGATATAAGACATTCAGATTATCAGGTAAATCTTCTCCCCTGAAATCCAATAAATATTCGGATTGTTCGGAATTAATTTCTTCCAACATGTTAACAATTGCTTTCTCATTGTACGAACTAGATTTAATTCGATAAGGTAAAATGCTTACCCGAGCCCCTGTTTCATTTTCAAGGCTTTGTTGAAAGACAACAGAGTCATCAAGCATGTCTTCATGGCTAAACAACACCAAATGTCCCTTGTGAAACAGTGATTTCATACCGGTATTATCTGCTTCTATCTCTCTGAACTTTGGCACAAGGCGTAAACCATCCACATAAGATACAACAGGATAACGGTTCGTATTGGGATCCATTTCCCGTTTTAATATTGTCGTCCATGTTTCGAGAGCATTTTCTTCTCTTAAAGGACATCCGGCATCAACTAAACGTATGCTTAAATCAGGATACTCTATAACCAATCCCCTAACCATCGTGACTAATTCCAAGTCATTGGAAACAGGAGAAACCGGGCTTATGACGACCACCTCAGGTATGTTATCTATCCATTCTGTCATTAAAGCATAAATCAATGATCTGAGTGCACTTTTTATTTGTCGGACCATTGAATGTGCAATGATAATAGTATTGGGCATCATTGCCTGTTCACGAAAGTCCCGAATCAAACGACCCATATCCATGGAATTTCCATTCCTAATAGTTCCACCAAGAGTCCCTTCATATCGATATTGATCACTGTCCCGAACAAGAAAACTTCTCCATCGAGGCAAGTTATCCATCAATTTACGAACACCCCCCGGATCATTCGTCAACACCAAACATGTCCGTTTTTGTTCGGAAGGATGTAATGAAGGCAGTAATGTTGATTCCCAAAGCATCTGTGAGGCTGTAATTCCATTGACCTCTTCAATTTCAGGATCAGTATCAACAACTTCACTTGTGGCTACAATTTTTGCTTTCGATGAGTTGATTGATTCCACCAAATGATTTATGCCATTCCCTACTGGAAATTTTTTCTTTTCAAAAGGATAATGCGGTAAATCCACACGATTTCGAACCTGTCCCTTGTAATATTCCTCCCAATCAATCCTCACCCCAAAAGTCCATAATTTTCCCAATCTCTCGACAAGAAATGCGTCATCGTCAACTATTTCTTTAGGATGTCGTATAGTGTTCAGTACCCCAAGAGGCCGGTAAGATTGAGCTTGACGGACAAAGGTAGACAAAGTATGCCCAGGTCCTACTTCTATAAGTATCGCTTTATCATCAGATAGAATTTTCTCAAGTCCTTCTTCAAATTTGACACACTCCTGCAAATGATTGCCGTAATAAGAAGGGGATACCGCATCTTCCTCAGTCATCCATTCCCCTGTCAGATTCGCTATATAAGGAATACGAGGCGTGCCGAATGGAACACTACTGCATACTTGTTCAAATGACTTTTTTGCCTCTGCCATAAGCGGAGAATGAAATGCATGATTTGTATGCACTTTAGTAAAACTGAGTTGATTTTCCGCTAGTTTATCTTTATAAGCATTAATGGCCTCCTCTGTTCCAGAAACGGTGCATTGCTCTGGGCTGTTGACAGCAGACAAATATATCCCTTTAGACAACAAAGGTGTTAATATACTTTCAGATGCATTCACACTTAACATGGACCCCCGAGGCATTGATTTCATTAGTTTTGCACGTTCCATTACAAGTCGAATGGCTTCTTCCAGGGATAGTACCCCTGATAAACTTGCAGCGGTGTATTCCCCAATACTGTGACCAATCATTCCGGATGGTCGAATGCCCCAAGACATCAGCAAACGTGACATTGCATACTCGACAACAAACAATGCAATTTGGGCAATGTCCGTTCCTTTAAGTTTTTCTTCATCGCCATCCTTCAAATCCAATAGCAATGTTCTTAGCTCTGTATTTCCATCCTTCTCCACAAGCTGAAGACAAGCTTCTAGCTCTTCTTTAAAACGAGATTCCGATTCATACAGCTGCCGGGCCATCCCTAGGTACTGAGAACCTTGACCTGGGAATAAAAAGTAAACATTTGGTTTAGAAGCTGAAGTGGTTATCTGTTTTTTATCCAAATCATCAGTTAACCTCTGAATTAAATCTTCTATTTCTTTATATGGCATTGTAAAACGTTTCGGTAAATTTCTTTGTCCTACCTGTAAACTCCATGCCAAATCGGAAGAATTCAGTTTTCCCGAAGCGTTATTTAGATAATCAAGATAATGCTTCTTCATTCGTTGTAATGCTTCATCAGTATGGGCAGATAAGCTGAATAGTTTCCAATCCCTTCCTTCACTCGACTCCCCTTGTTCAGGAGGCTCTTCCAATACTAAATGGACATTTGTTCCACCTATTCCAAATGAGCTGACTCCTGCCCGTAATGGGTAGTACTCATCAGATTCATTGTCTTTCTTCGGTCTATGCCAATCCTTTGTTTCAGTAACAACATAAAAGGGACTTTTGTCCAATTCCATTTTTTTGTTTGGTTTTTCAAAGTTTATGCTTGCAGGTAACACCTTATGTTTGAGTGCCAGCGATGTTTTTATTAAAGAAGAAATACCAGCGGCTACATCCAGGTGCCCAATATTTGACTTTAATGAACCAATGCCACACGAAACTGGGTGTGATGATGAAAAAGCCTTTTTTAATCCATCTATTTCTATAGGGTCACCAATGTTAGTCCCTGTACCATGGGTTTCTACATATGAAATACTGCTCGAAGGTACATCCGCCATATTCAGTGCACGTTTAATCACATTAGCCTGTCCATCAATACTAGGTGCCGTAAATCCTGCTTTCCGATTCCCATCATTATTAGAGGCTGAACCCCTGATTACGGCATAGATTCGATCATTATCCTTTATTGCTTCATCAAGCCTTTTTAAAACTACAACACCGACTCCGTTACCTTCAACTGTCCCATCAGCATTCTCATCGAAAGGCCGACAATGGCCATCAGAGGATAGTATCATTCCTTCTTGATGCATGTATCCATTCTTTTCAGGTAGAGTTAAGCCACTTCCCCCTGCAACGGCCAAAGTACATCCGCCTGTTAGTAGATGACGACAAGCGACATCTACGGCATATAGGGAGGTTGAACAAGCACTATGTACCGTGACACTCGGTCCATGTAAATTCAGGCTATATGCAATACGCGTAGCTGCAAAGTCTTTATCATTGAATTGAACAGCACTCAAGTGATTTTCATTTTTATTCATACCAGATTGCAAGGTATCCATTTCCCAAGCAAAATTACCCGTCGATCCCACAAACAGACCAATATCTACGTTCTCCTCTGAAGCATAGCCAGCATCCTCAAGCGCATGATAGACTTCCTCGTGCAATGCACGAACCTGGGGATCTAAGAGCGATGCATCGCCAGGAGTATAATCGAAAAATTCAGCATCAAAGTTTTCTATATCTGGAAATAACCCTTTAGCTTTTACAAACCTTGAATTTGACAACAGCTCTGGATCTACACCCGCATCTAAAAGAGCCTTATCACTGAAAAAGCTTATGGATTCCTTACCTTCTGTGAGATTCCCCCAAAATTCCTCCGTATCTTTTGCTCCTGGAAAGCGACCCGCTATACCTATTACTGCGATTTCTAACCCAGTATAATTCGTTTTAACGTCCATTTATACCCTCCTTTTTTGGATAAGTGAATTTGTTCTCAACAAGACATTCTTGGCTTGGGAGATCGCTTGTTCTTCACTTTTATTTTTTTCGTCGTCTTCCCCAGACTCTAAATAATTAGACAGACTAGCCACACTTGTATGTTCAAATAAAGCTGTTAATGTAATTTCTCTATTAAATCGCTTTTTAAGGCGGTTATTAAAACTAATCATGTTCAGAGAATTGCCTCCGATATCAAAAAAGTTTTCATTTACTCCTATTTTCTCACTTCTTATACCAAGGACTGAAGCAAAAATTTCAAGCACAATTTTCTCTACTTTTCCAGATGGTTTTGCCGCAGACACTGACCTGTTCTGAGAAAATGGAGTCGGCAACGATTTATGGTCGATTTTGCCGTTCACTGACAGGGGCAAAACATCCATCTTGGTATAGAAAGCCGGGATCATATATTGTGGTAGCACCGAAGATAGCTGTGTTCTGAAACCATTGACATCACTATTTCCCTCGGAGGTGAAATAAGCACATAATTGCTTATCGTGATTGATTTCTCTTACCTGCACTGTAACTTGCCTAATATTCACAATATTCTTCATGACCCGTTCGATCTCATTCAGATCTACTCGGTGACCTCGAATTTTCACGAGAGAATCAGTTCTACCTAAATATTCTATTGATCCATTTGGTAACCAGCGTCCCAAATCACCTGTCCGATACAAACGCCCTCCTGGAACAAAAGGATCTTCCAAGAAACTTTGTGCAGTGATTTTCGGCATTTGATGATAACCCAAACAGACACCGGCTCCCCCAACACATATTTCTCCAACTGCTCCTACTGGAAGGAGATTTAACCCCCGATCTAAAATATACGCCGTTTTATTCTCCAAAGGTTTACCGATTGGGATGTTTGGTGCTTCAAAATCTATCTCTCTTATGATATGAACTGTTGAACACGTTGTATTTTCAGTAGGACCATATCCATTGGTTATCTTTAAACCTGGGTTTTTCTCTAGAACTTGCCTGCAATGCCTGATTGAAGCTGTTTCACCACCAATTAACACATCTGTAAGTGGGGCAAATAAATGAGGAGATTCATCACTTATCTTATTGAACAATGCTGTTGTTAAAAACATCGTTCGAACTCCTTTTTCAACTAACAGGGGTTCCAGTTGATCAAAATCCAGAAGCTCCTCTCTACTCGCTAGAATAAGAAGACCACCATGAAGAAGAGAGCCCCAAATATCGTGGATACTGGAATCAAAAGCCGGTGACCCCGTCTGTAGAATGACCTGGTGTGGCCCAAAATCAATAAAATTTGGCCCAAATACCAGACTTAAAATATTTTGATGACTAATAATACATCCTTTTGGTTGACCGGTAGACCCAGATGTATACATTAAATACGCCTGTTCTGTAGCTTTATGAGTCAAGTTTATTGGGGGATTCCTCAGTTCACTATCATTAGAGCTTAAGGTTTGATCCAAAGATAATACATTCAGATCATCAGGAATCCTGGCACTCAAATTGGAAAGGGTACAAACCAACTTTACTCCGGCTTCTTCCAACATAATTTTCACCTGTTCATTAGAATTGAACATATCAATAGGAACACAAGATGCCCCTGCTTTTAAAACCCCCAGTAAACCAGCTACCATTTCAGGACAACGGGGGACATATAGACCTACCGTGTCATTTTGTCCTATACCCATATTAAAAATTTGTCGAGCGATCTGGTCTGACCAAACATCCAGCTCTTGGTAGGTAAAAGTTTGTTCCCTATACTTCAGTGCTTCCTTTTCTGGAAATTTATTAACAACATCTCGAAATATTTTATCTATGGTTGAATTTGAAGTATAAGGTTTTTGAGTTTGATTAAATTTCTTAAGGTTCGTGTTTTCGTCAAAACTTGAACATAGATTTAACTGTTCCACCGAATTTTCGGGATTAGATAATGCAGAATTTAGTAATGTAATAAGGCTACTATGCAAATCCTCAATTGTTTCCTTAGAATAACGATTTTGATTATAAATGAAATTGATGACAAATTTTTTCCCAGGATTTGCAACGATGCTGAAATCATAATTCGCATGCTCAAATACTTCTACATTTTCAATATTGATAGGTCCGCTATTATCAGATCCTAATTCCTGCAACTGTTCAGACAATGGATAGTTCTCAAATGCAATAACATGATCCAATAGGTTATTTTTTAATAGTGAATTCCCTTGAATTTCGTACAATGGAAAGTATTCATAAGGTGAAGAGGCAAAAGATGCCTGATGAACTTTTTGACATAAGGTGATAAAACTGTCTCCTTTTTCTGTATGCACTCTTAGTGGCTGGGTATTTATAAAAATACCCACCATTGACTCAACCCCCATTAAATCAGTCGGCCTGCCGGATACAACCTTACCAAAAGCAGCATCATTGGTATAATTGTATTTTTGAAGTAAAATCCCCCATACTGTTTGGAAAATCGTATTAGGTGTTAACCTATATGATTTTGCTAACGTGTTCAAACCTTCATTTAATTTATCTGGCAGAGTGAAAGTATGTTTTGCATAAAGATAGGATTCATCATCTTGAAATCTCTTAGAAGGTAGCTTGACAGGTTTTTCATAACCTTTAAGATATTGCTTCCAATAGGATGCCGCTAAGGATTCATCCTGATTTCTTAACCATTTTATATACTCTTTATACGGAATTGCTTCACGTTTAAAAGTGTCATTATCTAACTGACCAGCTTTCAAATATAGATCAAACAATTCACCGAAAATGGGGGCAAGAGACCAGCCATCCAATATAATATGGTGGAAGGTCATTACAAATCTCCATTTACTCTCATTTACTTGTAATAAGGCCCCTCTTAGTAAGACATCCCTGCTTAAATCAAATCCTAATTCCTTATCCTCTTCCTTATAATTTTCTATCGCTTCTCCCGGATCCCGAAAGCCCCGTAAGTCTTTGACGAATAATTCGGGTGACCGCTTCTGTAGAACAACTTGTCTAGGATGATCAGTTTTGCGATAGGAGAATACTGTCCGCAAAATATCGTGGCGATCCAACAAACGAGTCAATGCTTTTCTCATCCGGTCAGGATCAATATCTCCACTTATACTAAAATCAAATTGTTCTATATAAGCTAAAGAAGAATCCATTGCATGACTGAATAGCATATATTTTTGCATTGGTGATAATTCGTAAATATCTTGGACATTTCCCTTTTCCAACATAATTTCACCACTTTCTACTACCTATTTATATCCAAATCTTCTAGTATGTCTTCGAATTCATCCTGCTGTAATGGAGTCACTGTGAAATCCGAAGCTGTCTTTTCGCCATACCTATAATCTAAACAGCAATTCGCCACTTCGATTGCCGCTTCATCTAACAGATTTAACAAGATTTCCATTTCTCTGTCAGTGAATAATTTGTTAGGATAACGAATGTCTATACAAATACCGGAATCTGACTGAAATGCTATAATATCCAAGGCCCATTCGGTTTGATAATTCTTATCGATTGCCAATTCTGTGGATAAATTTTCAACCACAATTCCATCCTGGTTACTTTCCTCCTGTTTACCTAGATAGTTGAAATTAATGACAGGCCTTAATTGCTCCAACATGTCCTTATCCTCTTGTGATAAATCAGGGGTTAGCGACTTTAACACTCCAAATCCAAACCCACGATGTGGGATACCTCGAATCGATTCCTTAACCAACTTTATAGCATCTTTTACATCGCCGTTCCCTCGTAAAACAATAGGGAAGCGACTGGTGAACCAGCCTACTGTACGACTGACATCCAATTCACTACTAATCGGCTCACGACCATGACCTTCAAGGTTAACTAATAAAGCTGATGTTTGCGCAAATGAACTGAGTGCCCGTGATAAAAATGCTAGAAAAAGATGAACAGTTTCTGTGTGGAATGCTTGGTTTCCTTCACCACATAAATACTGACTCGTCTTTCTATCAATCCAATGCTTAACACTTGAAGTTTCCTCGTATCGTGACGTTACCTCTGGGAATGGTGCAACTATATCTTGAGCTTCTTTTGCCACCTCTCTCCAATAAGGTAATTCATCCTTTGCTCCGCCATTTTTCGCCCATTCTGTAACAGCTCGTGTCCATTCTGGAAATGGTGTTGTCTTCTTCGGTAGCAACGCTTTGGGATTTGCTAAAATGGTAGAGATATCCTCCAAAATGGGAGTCCAAGATACAACATCCACCGCTAAATGATGGATAGCCAAATAAAGTTCTTTATTCTCATATCTTGCCACCGCAACCAATAAAGGGCCATTATATAAATCAATCTGTTGCTGGGCTTTAATTAACGAGTCATGAAGTTGGTCTTCTTCCATATGTGAAGGAAGTTCTATCAAATGGAACAAGTTTCCTTCATCCTGTTTTTTAAGACGCAAATTTTTATTAGAATCGATAACTAATCTTAAGAAATCATGATGACTGCATACACGTGTCAAAGCATTCTCTAGACGATTCTGCTCCAGATGTTGGATACCATAAATCCCCATAAGTTGAGTGAAATGGTTTGGCAAATGCTCATTGTCTAATAAGCTCGATTGGATTACAGTCGGAAGGCTATGTCCATACACTTCCCCTTGCTCAATATTTACCCTTTGTTTTTCTCTTAAATGTGGGGTAAGAGATTCGACAGTTTGATACTGAAATAAGTCAGCCATAACCATTTCCAAACCCATATCTTGAACTCTAGCAATTACTTGAATCGCTTTAATAGAATCTCCCCCAAGTGCAAAAAAGTTATCGTCAACACTTGGAGTGACACCCAAAACCTTCAACCATATATCAACTAATATTTCTTCACGTTCATTTCGTGATTCTTTTCGTTTCCCTTCGACAATCATTGCTGGTGGTGTCAACATCTTTTTGTCGACCTTGCCGTTTTTATTCAAATGGAGCTTTTCCATCGGAATAATAAAATTTGGAACCATATAATCTGGTAACTTTTGTGTCAATAATTTATGCAATCCCTTAGTATCAAAATTAGTTGGGTTCCCCTCTGAAGTTACCCAGATACAGAGATTTCGTCCGCTACCATTTTCAGTCGTATAGACATCTGCATATGCTTCACGCACATCCGAATACTGTAATGTATGCCTCTCGATTTCGGACAATTCAATTCGATAACCTCTGAGTTTAATCTGTTTATCTCGACGTCCAAAGAAACGTAGATATCCATC
The DNA here is from genome assembly GCF_000724085.1 of Oceanobacillus manasiensis. Taxonomy (GTDB): domain Bacteria; phylum Bacillota; class Bacilli; order Bacillales; family Amphibacillaceae; genus Oceanobacillus_B; species Oceanobacillus_B manasiensis. The sequence continues at coordinate 49,780 of NZ_CCDL010000003.1, read as the reverse complement.
TTCACCCCAAACAACCATGTCACCGGTTCGATAAATACGTTCATTTATTTTAAAAGGAGATTCTAGAAATTCTTCTGCTGTAAAGTCAGGTTGGTTTAAATAACCAACGGCAAGACCTTGTCCACCAATATACAACTCTCCCGGTACTCCCAATGGTTGAAGGCGCATTTGCTCATCAAGAACATAAAGAGTTGTATTGCCAATTGCCTTTCCTATTGGAAGACTTTGATTCTCTGGAACTTCGTTAACCGGATAATATGTTGCAAAAACCGTTGTTTCCGTTGGCCCGTATACATGGATTAACCTACCAGATCCGAGACGTTCAAAAGCTTTACGTACATGATGAATGGATGCAGCTTCTCCGCCAAATAACACTTTCCTTGTATGATCAAAACATTCAGGAGCAGCTTCGACCAATGCATTAAAAAGAGCTGTTGTGATGAAAAACACGGAAACACCGTTTTGCCTAATACGTCTGGCCAATTGTTTTGGTTCTGTTACTTCAGACTTGTGCAGTAACACTAAGCTGGCACCATTTAACAATGCCCCAAATATATCAAATACTGCTCCATCAAAGGAATAATTGGAGAGCTGAAGAAGTACATCATCATGTTGGATATTTAAATATCCTGAATCACGTACCACTCGAATAACTCCTTCTTGCCTAATCACCGTTCCTTTTGGATTCCCTGTGGAACCCGAAGTATATTTAATATAGGCTTTATTTGTTCCATTGACTTCAATTCCGATGTTGTGAGTTGGCAAATTCGGATCCAAGTTGTCCAGATCCATTATCGATAGGTCTATTGGCTCGCTGCCTAAAATCTCATCTCCCAAATCATTATGTGTTACTAATAGTTCGGTATCACAATCATTAATCATAGTCTGTAAGCGGTCTAATGGCAATTCAGCATCTAACGGCACATAATAACAACCAGCCTTTAAAACACCAATGATTGCAGCAATCATATCAAATGATCGATCTAATAAAATCCCTACTGGAGAATTTGGCGTCCCACCATGTTCTATGATTGCCCGCGCAATCTGATTACTTTGCTTATTAAGCTGATTGTAATTCATATGCTTATTGTCGATGATCAAAGCAGTTGTTTCACCGTTATTCGAAACAACCTCTTCAAAAATAGAAACGATTCCTTGCTTACCCGTATAGGAAGTAGTAGTATCATTCCATTCGTTCAATAAAAGATTGCGTTCTTGCTCATCGATAATTTCTAATTCATCCAAATTCTTATTTGCGTTTAAAACGGTAGAGGCGAGTAAAAATTGGTAATGCGAAGCCATACGTTCCACTGTAGATGGTCTATATAAAGATTCGGAAAATTCCCATTCCATAATCAATCCTTCTTCTGTTTCCCGTGCAACCACTGTCAAATCAAATTTTGCAGTTCCGGAATCAAAATCAATAAGTTTTTCTCCTTCATCACCAGTGATGCCCATATCAATGTTCTGTAAAGCAAAATAAACATCAAATAATGGATTGCGACTAGGATCTCGCTCTAGTTTTAAATCAGAAATCAATGATTCATAAGGGTATTCCTGATTTTGGTATGCTTCCAACATAGTCGTCTTCAATCGATCCAAAAAGTCCAAAAAACTTTCCTGATGCTGTGATTGTGTTCGAATAGGCAGCGTATTAATAAACATACCAACTAAATTTTGGAACTCCGTTCGAGGACGTCCTGATACCGGCGTTCCAATCACGATATCCCTATCTCCACTCAGGCGTGCTAAGAGATTATGAAAAACTGCAATTAACACCATAAAAAGTGTCGCTTTGGAACTTTTTGCAAACCCTTTCACTTGATTAAGAAGTTCATTCGGTATCATGTGAAAAATTCGTGAACCTCGGAAATCTCGAACAGCAGGTCTATATTTATCCGTAGGCAGATTTATAATCGGTATTCCATCAACAAACATGTCCACCCACCATTGACGTGTTTTCATGAATTGCTTATCATTTTTTCGATGATTTACCCAATCAACCCAATCCCTGTATTGTAAGGGCAAAGGAAGTAGTTTTTCTCCACTTGCAAGTCTTAGATAATCGGAGAAAAATATCCCCATAGAAGTTCCGTCTGTAATAATATGATGGAAATCAATGACTAAATAACAGTCATTATCATCAAATTCAAAATAACCTACTCGTAGCAACGGTGCTTTGGATAAATCAAATGGACGTATAAAATCCTTTAACTCCCTATTCATCAACTCCACCTTGCTCATATTTACTTTAGTTTCCAACCATCGTCGCTCAACGTTGAAATCTACTTTTTTGTGTACGACTTGAACAGGTGTATCTCCTTCTAAATGAAAAGATGTACGGAGACTTTCATGACGTTGAATGACTTTTTTTATGATTGACTCAATTTCATTAATATTATGAAAACCTGTAATTTGACGGACTGCTGTTACATTGTAGACCAATGAGTCAGGATTCCAACCTGAAGACAGAAATACCCTGCCCTGAGGTGGCGACAAAGGAAAAGGTGACTCACTTTTATCAGGCATTGCTTCTTCCTGACCACTATCTTCAACATCCACCTGGGAATACAAACCTTCTTCATTTAGCTCGTGCATCACGCTTTTAACAAAATCTTTAAATACTGGTGCTCCCATTAGATTTGAAGCGGAAAGATCAAGTCCATACCCCATATCCAGTATTTGAATGATGCGTAATCCAGTAATGGAGTCCCCTCCCAAGGAATAAAAATCATCCATAGGATTGATAACAGGGTATCCAAGAATTTCTGACCACGACCAAGCTATAAAAGCTTCTGTTTCATTTCTAGAATCATCACTCAAACGAGAGCTAGCTTCCCGGAACTTTTTCCACAACATATCGGCCGTCATTTGTTCCTGATCTGTTGGCCAGGTTTGAGCCACTGGGGTGTTCTGTTTACTTTCATCCCAATATCGTTGATTATTAAACACTTGAGGTGGTAAAGAACAACGTTTTACATTCATTTCACTGAACAGTTGAACAAACTGGATTTCAGCTCCCTGAACATAGTAATTACACAGCCTTTCCCACTCATTTCGGATTTCCTTTTGAGTGGGATCAGCTAAATTCGACACAAGCTTATTCGCCTCTACATCTACATCAACTGCATTATTGGTTATTATAGGTGAATTTTCTGTCGGCCCCCAAACAATGGTAAACTTCTCCCTTTGCATAACCAGATTGCCATTTTCTAGATCACCACTGTCAAGCATCTCATATAAACTTTGCAAACCTGCTAACAAACTGGAAGAATCGCGGCAAAGCACAATGGCACGTTTATTATGATGTTCTCGACCTGTGCTTGCCGTAAAACAAATGTCGTCTAACCGAAGTTCATCATGTTTCTGTAAATACTCGAGATACCTGGACGTTGTTTTCTTTAACAACTCAGGAGAACGTCCTGATATAGGAAATATCAACCAGCTATCGTCTATTCCCCCCCTGTTATCGGATGGCCCCTCTTCTATGACCAAATGTGAGTTTGTACCGTTCAGACTAAATGAACTGATACCTGCCCGACGGGGGGTTTTGTCCACTGACCATTCAGCCAACTTATCCTGGACATACACTGGACTATTGCAAAAATCGATTTGAGAATTTGGTTGACTAAAGTTAATACTAGGTGGTAATGCCTTTTCTCTTAAGGACAACAACACTTTTAGTACGGAAGCCAGTCCAGAAGCACCTATTGTGTGACCGATATTCGTTTTTATGGAACCAATTGCACAAAATTGGCGTTTATTGGTAAACAATGAAAACGCAGAAGTTAATCCTTTTATTTCAATCGAGTCACCAAGACTGGTCCCTGTTCCATGTGTTTCAATATAAGATATGGTTTCAGGGGAAATCTCCGCCCTTTCCCACGCTTTTGTCAAAACATCATGTTGTGCTCTAGCGTTAGGTGCTGTTATTCCATTGGAGGCCCCATCATTATTCACGGCTATCCCACGAATGACCCCATAGATATGATCTCCATCCTGCACAGCCTTGGATAAAGGTTTTATATATATTCCTACGACACCTTCACCCCAACTCGTCCCTCCAGCTTGTTGGTCAAATGCCCTGACTTTATAATCTCCCGAGTGAATATCTGCGTTAAAATTCTCTGGCACGAAAAATAAATTAGCTCCGCCTACAAAGGCAGTTTCACAGTCCCCATTGTTAATGGAGTTGATTGCAGTATCCAAAGCTACGAGCGAAGACGAACAAGCTGTGTCAATTACAGTAGCCGGCCCTTTAAGATTGAATGTATATGACAAACGACTGGCCAATATCCCGGGCAAGGAACCTGTCATTACTTGAAAATCTGTAGCCGTTAAAAAGGATAAGTATGAATCTGTCATTGTGTTTGTGTGATCCTTACCTATAAATACCCCAATTGGTTCACCAATGATTTGTTTCCGACTGTAACCTGCGTCTTCTAACGTTTCTACAAAGATTTGTAGCACATTACGATGAATGGGATCCATCTGGGTAGCCAAACTTGGTGGTATGTTAAAATAGTCTGGATCAAATTTATCTACTGAATCTAGAAAGCCCCCCTTCATCAAGTTTAATTCTCTCCCGGTCTTTCGTTCCCCATCTTTTCTACGCTGTTCCGAGATAGGACCTATAGAATCTTTACCAGCTGCAATGTTATCCCAAAACTCATCAGGGGTTTCTGCATCCGGGAATCTAGAGCCCATTCCTATTATCGCCATATCTTCACGATCTTTACTTTTCTTTGTTGATTGTAATTCTTTGATATATTTTATTGCTAATTCCTTTGGTATGTCGTTCTGCTTCATTTTATTGAGCAAATATAGAGCTAATTCTTTCTTATAGTCTTTGGTTTCATTGGCCATCTTTTCCTCCTCCTTTTAGATGAACCAAGAATTCATCCAAATACTCCGTTCCTTCTAACTCCTGCTCGATTAAATCAATAAGTTCATTGTCTTCATTATCTGTTTGACTTGATGTCTGCTTTTCTTTTGAGATACCATTTTTTTCATCGATATAATCTGATAAATCCTTGACCGATGGATAAGAGAACAGATCTGAAATATCAACTTGACCTGGGATGTGTTTATCTATTAGTTTCAAGAGTTGGGTTGTCATTAAGGAATTTCCCCCCATGTCCTGAAAGCTCGTATAAATGTCAATTTCATCAAGCCCAAGTATATGACCAAACGCATTTCCTATAATTACTTGTGTTTCGGTCGGTTCCATTGTTCCCTTGATTTTTACGTTTACTTCCTGACTACTCTCTGAAGTATGATCACTAGCCGGCTTTTCAGAGGAACTAACGTTTTGAATGAGTCTAGAATCCAATCTAAAAGGTAAACCCTCCTGTAGTTTGACTGCCAATGTGATGTTCAAAGGCGATGGGATAATTCGTCTTTGTGGATTAGTAATGGATTCCTCTAACCATTTCATACCATTTTCGATACTTATATCCTTGAAAATACTTACATCATCAAATGCCATAGCAGATACAGCAGTAACGCCTTCTAAATTAACAGATTTAAACATTCCTTCCTTCTTTTGTTGCTCGTGGAATAATGTCATTCCCAGACTTTTCCAACCTGGCCAATTCACTGCTGACACCTTTAATCCCTCTAACTGACCCATATCAGCTAATGAATCAAGAAACGCATTAGCAGCAGTATAATCACCTTGACCTTCACCACCAGCTAGCGAACTAACGGATGAGAATAATGACAGGAAGCTTTTATTGTTTTTAGGAAGAATCCGTAATAAATTCATGGATCCATCAAGCTTGGGGTTTAAAACTTCTTTAAATTTATTTTCTTCTTTTAACATTAAAAACCCATCGCCTGGCAAACCTGCCGCATGGAAAATCCCATTAATGTGACCATAACGCTTCTTCAAGTCTTGAGCCATCGTTTCAACATCAGATGTATTCGATACATCGATGGAGATATACTCGAGAGTTTTCATTTGTGATTTTAGATTAATCAGTCGGATATACATTTCTTTGGATTTTGCACTACCGGAATTTGCTCGTTCCTCCCATTCCGATTCTGGAGCAAGAGATCTGCGGCCTAATAATACAACTTGAATGTCTCTAGTTTTAGCAAGGTGCTCGGCTATTGACATTCCCACACCGCCTAATCCACCAGAAATTACATAAGCACCTCCAGAATCTGGAGTAAATCCGTTTGTTGGTAATACTTCGTACGGTTTTAATTCCTCAACATAAACTCCGGATTGGCGTAATGCTCTTATTCTATCCTCACATAAACACTCATTAATAACGTCCGAAATTGGTACATCTTCTGCGGCATCAGTAATATCAACCTTTAGATGGCGATACTCCTGTCCAATGACCTTGGCTAAAGCTGCCGTTGAACCAGATAAAGGATTAATAGATGACTCGTTGCCGTCTACCATCCAACCATCACTTGTTAATACCTTTAGATTGTTTATCTGTTTCATATTCCTATTCAGCAATTGTTTCCCTAAATGAAATAATGCATCAACACCAAGTGTTCGCCGTTTTTGGAATACCTGCTGAGAAGTCAGAAGTTGACCTTTCTCCTCTTCTTCGATCGTATAATCACTAGCAAATAATATACCTTGAACACCCCGTTTCTCGGCATCGGTTAGTATAGCGTCAAATCCGTGCTTATCTGGGAAGTACATCAGGTCTGAATGATTACTAGTTCCTAGATGATACGTTGTTACATTTAATCCAGAAGCAATCAGAGCTTCTTCCAATTCCCTCGAACGTAAACCAGGGGTCGAAACCAACGCCCAATCTCCATGAACACTGTTTTCGTTTGAATTATTGCTATCTCTTGGCACCCATTTCATCTGATAGCTTCCGTATTCCATAACACTTTTCCCTAGTGCAGAAATATCCTTTACTTGCTTCACAGTGTAATCGTTAATTTGCGCCAATAGCCGTCCTTCTTTATCAAGCAAATCGATATCATAAGTAGTAATTCCCTCTGAGCCGTCTATGTTATTAAGCTGACGAATGTGTGTATAGACCTCTTTAGCCATCGGGGCATATAATTTAAGACCTTTATAATTAAAAGGAAGAAATACTTTACCTTTTTTCTGACTGATTAGGTTAACAGCATTATCCAACATGGAAGGATGCAACTGGAAATCAGAGAGTTCATGCTGATATTCTTCCTGCAATTCCAGCTTTCCTAATGTTTCACGCTCTGACGACCAGACAGCAGTTACTGTTTCCCAATGTGGACCAAACGTAAATACCTCAGATACATTCTTTTCTTTATAGGCGTCTATCACTGTATCTGCATTGCTCTTTAAGGATGATAGATCCCTTTTCTGTTGATCATCAGCTTTACTTTTTTCCAGTATAGATATTCTGCCTTCCACATAAGGAACCCACCCTCCTGCAGGATTTTTTCCTTTTACTATGAATGAAAAACCGGATGATAATTTTACAAATATTAATCTAACCAACGATTCAGTATGGTCATCAATAACAAGGGGTGATAGGAAAAACACATCTCTGAATTCCAAAGCTGTTTTACCAAATACTTCTGTGGCTGCAAAACGAACCATCTCAAGGTAACTTGTACCAGGTAAGACAGCTTTGTCACCTATACGATGATCATTCAAAACCCAATGTTTATCAACGTGAAATACTGTTTCATAGCAAATCTCTTCATTAGAATGTGAAATTTTCTTTTCTACTAATGGATGTAGTTTCTCTCTCTGTTTAAATTGTTCGACTTTGACTTTAGGCTTCGCCCAAAAACGAATTTTTTCTAGTGGATAAACAGGAGCTTGAATCCGAGAGCGTTTTTCCTCCCGATAAAACAACTTCCAATCCACATCAGCACCTTGAGAATAAAAGGAACAGACTTCCATTAGCAGTTGGGGATTTTCTGCGTTTCCATCGACATATTCCTTTAATTTTGCATTTGCAGTTTTGTTCATTTTCATCAGATCATGTTTTTTCATTTCACCTTGTTCAAGATCTTTTTTATTTTCGTTTGCAATTCGGAATTGTCCTGAATAAATTCCGTTTATATCGGAAGGATTTCCTTCATGGTTCACCAATTCTTGCATTAAAGAACGGAGCTTTTCCTTGGATTCAGCAATAAGAACGACACGATGTTCATAATGACCACGACCAATATTACTCGTATAGCATAAATCCGCTAGTGTCCAAGCATCTTTTTGTAAAAATTGAGCATAGCGTTTCATGTAATTTTTCATAACTTTTTCGTTCTTGGCACTAATTGTTAAGCAATAACGTGGTTGCTTCGCTTCCTTTATTTTTACAACAGGCGGTTCCTCTACTATCATATGGCAATTCGTCCGACTGAAACCAAAAGAACTAATTGCAGCTCTTCGTGGTTTATCACCACTATCCCATGGTTGTAGTCGATCATTGATATATAATGGACTTTCGATAAAATTAATATATGGATTAGGTGATTCAAAATTGAGCATCGGAGCAACCTCTTTATGTTCCAATGACTTGATTACTTTAATTAATGCGGTTGTACCTGATGCTCCTACTAAATGCCCCATATTTGTTTTCAAAGACCCTATAGCACAAAATTGTTTTTCTGATGTGAATCTACGAAAGGCATTATGCAAGGCCTTTACTTCAATTGGGTCACCTAAAACCGTTCCAGTTCCATGTGCTTCTATATAGGAAATGGTTTCTGGGGCGATACCAGCTTTTTTCCATGCATCTACTATGACTTCTTCTTGCATTTCTGCATTAGGTGACGTGATGCTTTTAGAAGCACCGTCATTGTTGATAGAGCTTCCTTTAATAATCGCGCGAATTTGATCGCGATCTTCAATAGCTTTATGAAGAGGTTTTAATATGACCATACCAACCCCTTCTCCCCATAACGTACCAGTCGCCTTTGCATCAAAAGGTCTTACCTTGTCATCTTGAGCCTGAACATCTCCCATGCTTGCACCTTTTTGATACTCTGGTTTTATATCACCATTAAGAGCTAAATTTATTCCACCTGCAATAGCGACATCACAATCACCAGCAATCAAGGCCTGGGCAGCTACATGAACACTGACCAACCCCGAGGAACACGCTGTATCAACAACCATGCATGGTGATTTGAAATCAAAAAGATATGATATTCGACTTGCCATTAAGCTTTCCCAGCTACCTGTCAGTTGCATTGGGTTTTGCACTGAACGTTGACTGTAAAAAGTATTATTAGTTCCTTCTTTTCCAATATATGCCCCTGTTCGGCTTCCATATAATGATTGACCACCATATCCTGCGTCTTCCATCGCCTCATAGGCTACTTCTAGCACCAATCGATGTTGGGGATCCATATGAGTCGCTTCAATCGGTGAAATACCAAAAAAAGGTGCATCAAATTTATCTACTTCTATTAAATATCCAGATTCAGCGAGAGCGAATGGGACATCCTCAGGCCGGATCGAATTTCCAAAAACAAATTCCGAAAGATGCGGATTTCGCAGAACATCCTCTGCATCTTTAAATCTATCTTTAGGGAATTTTCTAATAGAGTTTTTTCCTTCTCTCAACAATTGCCAAAATGATTCAGGATCTGTCGTTTCGGCAAATCGTCCTGCAATTCCAATAATAGCGACATCCGTTTCTGCTGATTGTTCTTGAGCAGTTAATTCTTGTAAGTATTTTTTCGCCTCCTCTTTTGGTAACGCTTGTTTGGCAACTTGAGAAAGTATATATTTTTTTAATTCAGTTGACATTTCATTACCTCCTTTTAGATGGTATGTGTGACATAGCATCCTCTACGGTTAAATCACCTTGGGCAATCCTATCGAGAATATCATCTATGTCCTCATTACCTTCGCTGTCACCTTCATCCTCTTCAACAAATGTGGACACTGACTCAGATTGGCCAAGTTGCGATTTTATATAATTTGCCTGTTCAAGAACAGTTGTATAAGTAAATAAATCCGCAATATCCATCATTCCTGGATAACTTATTTCATATTCGTCGTGTAATTGTATCGTTAATATTGAATTTCCACCCAATGCATCAAATTCATCATCAGCATCCAAAGTGTCCATTAGTAATGTTCTTGCCCAAATATTAGCAACATTCATATCAACCTCATCAGGGTCCAATATGCCTGTCAGATATACGTTCCTTATTTCACCTGTATGCTGTTTCGGTTTATGTTCTACCCTTGTTTCCTTTCTTATATTATCTGTTCTTTGTATTTGACCTGGCATCAAAACTGCTGGTAATGACTCAGGTTGCGACAAAATATGTTCCATGATTACTAAGGCTTCCCTTGTGTCCAATGGCGTAAAGTTCTGGTTTTCAACCACGGCCCCCATCCGTCTGGCCATTCCAGTTTCCCGCCAAGCTGGCCACTGAAGGCTTAAAGCTGGCAATCCCATACGTTGTCTGTAAACAATAAAAGCATCCAAGAACATGTTAGCTGATGTGTAATCTCCTTGACCTGGTCTCGGTTCCAATGATGCAATACTTGAAAAAGTAATAAATATGTCTGGGTTATCCTGTAATGTTGCCAAATGTAAATGAATTGCTCCATTTACTTTTGGAGAATATACATCATAAAAAGTTTCTGTCTGCTTTTTATAAATAAACCCATCACCAGCTTTTCCAGCTAGGTGAAAAACACCTTTGATCCGTCCGTATGCTGAACGTATATCCGATAAAAACTTGGATACTTGCTCATAATTATCAATTGCTACGGAAAGTACCTCTAAGGAATCCAGTTTATTTTTTAGTTCCAGCCATTGCTTCACACGCTGCCTTTCATGCGTTTCATTGGATTGATCAACAATCGATTCCCATAATTCGCGTTGTGGAATAGGACGTTGCCCAAGTAACACGAGACGTCTAACACCAAGTTTTGCTAGGTGTCCAGCGAGTTCTATTCCAAGATCACCCGTACCACCGCTCAGTACATAAACCCCCTCTTCCTTGTCAATGATCTTATTTTGTTTGGCCGGAAGTCGACTTTCCTCTAAACCTGGTTCATAAACTCCTGTAGAACGATATACCAAGAAAGAAGGGCGGTCTTTATTAGCTATCTCGTGAAGTAACAGCTCTGCCGATGTTTCATGATCATAATCGATAACTCTCATGTTTAATGCCTTAAACTCTTGTCTTCCAACTTCCCAAAGTCCTGTTAAAGCGGCTTGGCCTGGCTGGATATTTGTCTCATCTCCATTAACGTCCCAAGCATTTCTAGTTAAAGCTATTACCCCTAATTTGGTTTTAAATTTCATTTTCGACCAGGCCTTCAGAAATTGAAAACCTTCCATCACAGCATCTTCAGATTCCATCTTCCATAAATCCAAATCGGTGCCTAAGTGTTCTGGTGCTGACCAAGTGAAAATAGTTAGAGCCATGTCTACACCTTCCAAAACCTTTAACGACTTTTCTAAATTATTATCGCTAGGAGAAATCTCAATTACGTTGGTTCCCTTTTCCGTCAAAACATCCTTTATGGCTTTGGAAGCAGCATTACTTTTTCCTGCTAAAACAACTGCACCTGAAGGAAGTGTTACTTCTTTAGGCAAGTCATAGGGACGGAATACTCTTTTATAACCATAACCATCTGATTGGTCTGTTCGATTTAATGTGGACGAGGCTGATTTGATACAATAATCTTTTACCTCAACCAATAAATTTCCTGTTGAATCATATATCTTCACATTAAAACGATGAATATTCGAATTATTTGTTTCATCAATTTTTGTCAAATGTGCATATACAGTGGTAGAGAGCTTATTGTAAACAAATAGTTCACCATAAGATAACGGTAAATAAAACTCTTTTTCATCTAACCGAATGTTGATGCCATTCATACATAAATCCATAACAGCGGGGTGTAAATGATAACTCTCTCTATCTTCCTTATATTTTTCTGGAAGGCTCAGTTTAATTAAATATTCCTTTCCCGATTGATCCATTCGACCTTCAATTAATGATTTTGTCCAACGTTCACTCACTATAATGTTTTGACTTTCAGAATTTGATAAATCAATATTTAATGGCGTGTCTACATGTTCCATCAGATGCTCCATATTTACTTTCACGCCATCAGATTGACTTTTTTGTTCCCCTTCGAACGTCGCTTCAGCGTGTTGGACCCATTCATTTTCTTTATTAAGACTAGCAAATTGCATATGTTTTTGAGTACCTTTGTCTTCTATTAATAAATGCAGCTCTTTCGATGCCCCATCTTCCACCGTGAAAGGCTGAATAAATCTGACATCAGTAAAATACAACATTGAATTATTTCCATATACGTTTCTCGCCCACTCCACCATTATTTCTAGTAAAGCAGACCCCGGAAGCGTACTGATCCCCATAATTCTATGTTCAGTCAACTCCCAATAGTTTTCTGGCTGAAACGTTTTCCGAAACACTGTGTGTCCAATTGTGCTGACTGGATAATCCCCAAGCAATGGATGACCTTTTGCTGCGGTCGAAATCGCTTTGGATTCAACCCAACAATGACGGTGTTGAAAAGGATATGTTGGGAGGGGAATACGCCTTGCTTCCCATCCTCTCATCATAAGATCCCACGGTAGCTCAACTCCCAAAATATAGAGTTCTGCTAACTTATTTAAAACTTCATCGGTATAGTTCTTATGATTAGCACTCACCAAATCTTGAGCTTTCTTTTCTAACCTTCGTAATTTGGTTGGCGTTAGGTCTGAGGCTTGTCGTCGTTTACTTTCATTCTCAAATAAACGATGTTCACCATACCAGAGAGAGGAGTCAGGTAATGCATCCTTTCCCAGTGCAGTAAAGCGTCTTAAAGCAGACATCAACTGTTCACGGGTATCAAATCGAATGGCCAAACGTATAGGATGATGCATCCTTCCCTGTGATGCTGTATATACCATATCAGCCAAATTTATTTCCTTATCTTCCAGACGTTGTATGTATTCTGCGGTCAACAACCTTAATGCTTTTAATGTTTTAGCACTTAAAGGCAATAAAAATGGTTGATTGTTTAGATTATTGTTCCTAACACGTTCCTTTGGGGCTGATTCCAATACAAGATGGCAGTTCGTTCCACTTAGTCCAAAACTGTTAATACCCGCTCGTAAAACTTCCTCGTTTTCTTTTGACCACGGTACCGTCTTGTCAATTACATGTACAGGAGACTCAACAAATGATATATTTCGGTTCGGTACAGAGAAGTGAAGACTCGCAGGTAAAACCTTCTTTTTCATTGCCAAGACTAATTTAGCTACACCTCCCAGACCTGACGCATGATCTAAATGTCCAATGTTCGATTTTAAAGAACCTATACCACAAAATTGCTTTTTCTCGGTAAATTGACTGATGGCTCGCTGTATTCCGTCAATCTCTACAGGATCCCCCAGTCTAGTACCTGTACCATGAGCTTCTATATAGCTCAACTGATCTCCTGTCACTCCAGCATCATCTAGAGCTTCAATTATCAACTCTTTCTGAGCCTCTGAATTTGGGGCTGTAATTCCGTTGGAAGCCCCATCCTGATTAGAAGCTCCGCCTAATATGACGGCATAAATATGATCCCCGTCACGCTTAGCTTCTTCCAGAGATTTAAGGACAAATGCAAATGACCCCTCCGCAGTCGTTGTTCCATCAGATGAATCATCAAAGGTCCGTGTTTTGCTATCCGAAGAGCCGATACCAGAAAGGCCTTTAATGCCAGTACGTAATTCTTCGTCATCTAACAAAGGGATTGATTGACTTTTAACGGAACCTGCAATAGCCACAGAGCAATCTCCTCTGTCAATAGACCGGTAGGCATGGTACATTGCCATCAAACCCGAGGAACATGCAGTATCAATTAAGAGAGTCGGCCCCTTAAAATTTAGGTGATAAGCCAGTCGACTGGCAATCAGGGACTTAATATTTCCAAGTGTAGCTACTTCTGGTGCCCCGGGGTTTAAGGTACTCTGTATTTGACGATAATCTACATTAAAGTCTGTCGAGAACCCGACAAAAATACCGGTGTTTGATCCTATAATATCCGTTCCCCCATAGCCTGAATCCTCCAAAGCTTTCCATGCCGTCTCTAAAAAAATTCTCTGATTTGGATCCATGTAATTTGCTTCTTGTTGGGAAATTCCAAAGAATCCTGGGTCAAACCCAGCAATATCAGTCATGTACGTGGAACGCATAACCTCCCTATCATGGATCGATAGATTTTTAGCTTGCAAGAATGCTTCCAAATCCTTGTATCTTTGTGATGGGAGATCCTTAACTCCTTCCCGACCTTGAACGAGCAATCCCCAAAATTCATCTAGATTCTCTGCGGCACCTACACGACCAGAAATCCCTATAATGGCAACTGCATCCCCTTTTGAATCTGACCCTATTTGGTTGGAATGAACCTCAGGTTGACCATCATGATCCACAATTTCATCTAAATCGATCTCGTCCAAATTGAAATTAAATGTACCCATCAACCACCCTCCCTAACCAACTGTAAATCTTCCATTATAAGTGACTCGATAGATGTTGAATGTGAAATTTGTTTTATCCTTTCATTCTGTTCTTGTTCAGGAACACCTTTTGTTTTAAAGATTATTTTCAAATCAGATAAGGCGTGTAACAATTCTTCTTTTTTAGGGGAGCGTTTTTCCTGCTCAATCAAATCATGAACCTTTTGAATTCTTTTATAAGGTTCTATCACCCCTTTTTTATATTCGTCTTCGTTCCAATTCATATTACGGGTAGCTACTGCCGCTCCCAAACAAAGTCCAACAAAATTAGGTAGCTTTGAATTGTCTTTTTCTTTCAATTCATATTCGGATTTTCTTGCATTACGATCTGCTTCCTCGTCATAAGCATATACTCGGGCTTCGGGTATTGTTTGTAATGTCAGGTTTTTAAGAACGCTTTTGGGACCAATTTCTAACCAATTATCTATCCGTTCTTCGGATAACCTGGAAAGCGTCTTGGTCCATCGTACTGGTTGAGTTAATTGGGATACCAAAAATCCCTTAATATCATCTTCTTTAGTATATAAGCGTCCATCTTGTCCACACATCACTGGCACAGACATATCTCCAAGAATGATAGGCTCTAAGGCTTGAGCCAATGGACCTTGTGCATCTGCCATAAATTCACTGTGAAAAGCCCCACTTACATTCAGAGGAATCACATTTGCACCTAAACCTTTCAGATGTTCACCTATCTTGAGCATCTCCTCTGTAATACTTGACAATACCGTTTGAGTTGGACTATTGAAGTTAGCAATCTGAATATTGACCCCTTTAGGATCCGTTTCTGCAATATAAGATTCTACAATGGATGCCTTAATGTTTGTCACTGCGACCATACCAACTTGTTTATCTGTATTACAAGCAGCCATCGCCTCACCTCGAACACGCGCCAGATGCACACCATCTGCAAAGGTAAATACTCCAGATGCAGTCAAAGCCGATAATTCACCAATGCTATGTCCAGCCAAAAATGCAGGTTTAATCTTTTCTTCCTCTAATAACACTTCATACATAGCCACGCTTAATGTTAGAAGAGCTACTTGCGTATTCTCTGTTTTCTTCAACTCATTGGCGGGACCATTAAAACATAATGAAGCCAAGTCCAAACCTAAAATCTCAGAAACTTCTTCAAACCGTTGTCGAACTATCTCATAATTGTCAAACCAATATTTCCCCATTCCAACATATTGGGATGATTGTCCTGGGAACATCACCACTGATTTATCCATTTTTATAACCCCTTTACACTAACCTTTCATCATATTTGAAATGAAAGGCTATATAATTATAGATCAGATGTAAATCTTTATAACATTGAGATAATTTAGTGTGCATTTTACTTCGTACATTACCCGTCTCATTAACAAGAGAAGGCAAGAATAAATTGTCAAAACCGAAAGTGACATTCGACAGTCTTTACTATCCTCGCCTCCAAGTGTTCACCGCTAGTACATTTAGGTCAAACTAACTATTTTTTCTACTACTAGGCTTACCATTTTTACAAATTGTTTGAGTTGGGTCTGTAAAGTATTTGCTGCAGTACGTCTTCCATAAATAATGGATAATTTTATTTGGTCCTGCTTCTTATGAACAACTAAGTAAAAATCAAACTTTTTTAACAGCTTTCTACTATCCATGTCGTTCTCATTTACAAAGCCTACCCGGACATGTTCATCTGAACTCGTAATCAAATCCAGAGAATTGATCGTTTGGAAATCTTTCTGTGTTGGAAAAGAAGCTGATAGATCCTTAAGAACCTGCCCAAGATCAGAATAACTGTGAAAATCAAAATTCACACAAGCAGCACGTTCCATATAGCCAATGGTCCATAAAGGAACTCTCTCCAATCTGTGACTTTTATGCAAATACAAGGCAAATAGACCAAAAAGCGTTTCAGAGAAATCTAAACCATAATGGAACCCTAAATCTTTTACAGCGTTGGAAATCCCTAATTCTAACATTGTCTCAACTTGACCTTCCTCTTTTGAATAAACATCAAACCATGCTTCTGGCAATGCAAACTTCCCTTTATGAACCGTTTTCTGACCTACATCCACAATGTATTCCTTTAATTTTGAAATGGTGGAAAGTGCAAACAAATCAGCTACGGTAACAACACCTGGAAACTTTTTTTCCAGTTCATCATGAACAAGAACAAGACTGAAGGACTTGCCGCCAATATCAAAAAAACTATCGTTAAGTCCAATCTCTTTATCTCCCAAAACCTTTTTCCAGATATTTAGAATGGTATCTTCCACTCGCTCCGCTACGTTTTCATTCGAATGCTCTTTTCTATTTACGTTGGGCAATGGCAATTGTTTCCGATCGGTTTTCCCATTCAATGTTTGTGGAATAAAAGGTAGTTCAACGATAAAATCAGCTTCCATATATTCCGGTAATCGTTCAGCCAACCATTCACTAATCTCACTTTCTATTACAATTTCTTCTTGATGCTTTTGGAAATATGCTACTAACACATGATTTCCAGGACTTAACTCTTGGACTGCTGCTGCACCATTAATAATGGCAGGATGTTCTCGCAAAACTTCTTCAATTTCACCTAATTCGATTCGAAAACCTCGAAGTTTGACTTGATCATCCTCTCTACCGAGTGAAACTAGTTCGCCATCCTTCCACACAGCCCGATCACCAGTAAAATACATTCTCCCATCCGTAAATGGCTCTTCAACAAACCGTTCAGCGGTCAATTCCGGTTTATTATGATACCCATGCGCAACACCTGATCCGCCTATCCATAAATCGCCAATTACTCCTGTAGATACCAAGCGTCTGTTTTTATCCAATACATAAACATTTGTATTGGCAATCGGAAGTCCAATGCTGACTGTTTCAGTTTTTGTTAATTCTTTATACGTGGACCACACACATGTCTCTGTTGGTCCGTATACATTAAAGATACGTAGAGTTGGAAAGCTTTGTAGGAAAGGTAACAGAGGGGTCGGGAAAACCTCTCCTCCAACTATAAGGACTTTTACCGATTTCAAAACTTTATCCGCATTTTTAGAATCAGCACACAATAGCTGTAATCGTGTAGGAGTCATCTGTAGACATTCCACTCCTCCATTGGTCACTATATGTGCCATTTCAGCTGGATTAGCCGCTTCATTATGTGACAATACAACACATCCGCCATGTACAAGGCAAAGTATTGTTTCAAGTAGAAATATGTCGAAAGATGAAGTTGTAAAACAAGCAGTTCTTGCTCCATTCGGCCAGTCTAATGCTTTCGCCATGCCAACCGTAAAATTGGCCAAGGAACCGTGCTCTATTTCTACTCCTTTCGGCTTCCCAGTCGAACCCGATGTATAAATAATGTAAGCTATATCACTTGGTTGTACCTCGTTATTCAAGATGGGGGCTTCTAGATTCCCATTCTTTTCATTCATTTCAAGATTAGCTGGATCTAAGTAAGGTAATGAAAAGTCATGGTATTCCATTATTGTTCTTTCACTTATCAATTGCTGAATAGCGCTGTCTTCCATCATGTATCTCAAGCGCTCCTTTGGAAATGACGAGTCCAAAGGTACAAAAACACACCCTAATTTTATCGCCGCCAACATCGATGCCAGCATATCAGGAGTTCGTGAAAGCAATATTCCTATTTTCCCCCCAGGGCGAACCCCTAATTTCATTAAGTGATCAGCCAACATCCTAGATCGTATACCAAGTTCTTTATAGGATAGTTCTTTTCCTTGAAACCAAACGGCAGATTCCGTGGGTTTATTTTTAAAAACATCAGACAAAAGTTTGTTTACCGTCGTTTTATCATTTTCGTCTTTAACTCCTCTCCCCATAGACAGCAGCTTTTGTTCTGCCCCATGTGTGAGTTCAAAATCTGAAAATGGTATTTCAGGCGCTTTGATGATTTCCTTTAAAAATATCTGAAAACGCTTAATCCAATCATCAATACGTTCCTGTGAGAACAATGGTTTTGCATAATTTAACCTGAAAATTATTTCATCATCACTTTCCAGCACATCTAAAAATAAATCGAACTGGGCATATCGGCGTGGAATTTCATCTCGAACTCCTTTAACATCACCAAATTGATAATCCTTTTGTTCTATCGTATTGTAATTGACCATCACATCAAATAGTGGATTACGACTCATATCTCGTGGAATTTCCAGTTCTTCCAACAACATATCAAAAGGATAATCACCGTTACTATACGCATCCAGAAGGGTATCTTTCATCGTTCGTAAATAATCGATAAAGGAGATGGATGAATCGAGATTCGACCGCAGTATGATTGTTTGAGTAAACATCCCGACATTGTATTTAAAGTCACCCACATTTCGTCTATTCAATGGAACAGCAACACAAAAGTCTGTTTGATTAGACAACTTACCCAAAAATGCAGTCCATGCTGCCAATACTCCCATGAATGTTGTAGCATTATTTTCTTTTGCCAAGGTTTTAATAGCAGCTGTTATATCAGCATCCAGCGTAAATTTACTTATCGAACCTCCAAAGGGGTTTATTTCTGGTCTAGATATATCACTTGGAAGATCCAGCGAATTCGGAAGTGGGTTCAATTGGTTTAACCACCATTCCCGTTGTTTATGGGCCTCTTTGCTATTTAGGAATGCCTGTTCTTTCACTACGAAATCTCGATAATGCTTCGGTACCTCCCTCAAGGGAACTCCATTCAATAAATCAGATAAATCATTCAATATCAGGTTTAAAGCGTACCCATCAGCAATAGTATGATGTGAATTTAAGATCAACCTATATCCTTTATCATCTTGTACTAATCCCCATCTCCACAAAGGAGGCTTAGAAAGGACAAATGGACTTTCAAAGAAATCCTTAAATTTCGCTTCACCATCTTCATCTCGTAGATCTATCTCTGCATACACGGGTTCAATTCTATCGGCAATGTCATAGGTAATATTAGAGCCTGTAATGCGGAAAGAGCTCCGTAGTGTCTCATGTTTATCTGAAATATTCTGAAAGAATTTTTTTAATTTATTGATATCAATCGGATTATCTAACCTATACACCTGAGCAATTTGGTTAGCGACATTTCCACCTTCAAGTTGTGATAAAAAGTAAACTCTTTGTTGATCAGAAGTTAATTCGAGATCCTGCTTGTTACTCTCACCTTTGTTATTATCAACTCTTACAATGTTTTCATCGTTTGGATCTAACGTTGTTAACCTTTCCTCAATGCGGATTAACCGTGTTTCCATTTTTTCCAGCAAGGAGCTTAGAGCTGACATAGACGTCTCTTCCTCAACTCTCAATTCTTGTGCAGAAGCATTAACGGATTCAAAACAATTCTCGTGAATATATTTGCTTAATGCATTAACTGTATTCAAATCAGCAAAGAACATTTTTATTGGAATATCTAAACGATATTGATGCATAATTTTCTCGGAAAGTTGTACAAGCATTAAAGAATCCAGTCCAAATCTAAATAGATTCATAGAATTCGTAATATCTTCACTACGCACCTCTACAATGTCCTCTAGCATGTTCCTTAAAGACTCCTGAATATCAGCATCATTTTCAATCTTCTTCAAATGCGTATCCATTTTTCCCCGGAAATCGTCTATTTGCTGCTCCACTTTTGATTCCAACGTATTCTCAATCTCCTGGGATGTTTGATTGGAAACATTTATATCCGATATCCAGTATTTTTTGCGATCGTAAGGAGTATGTGGAAGATTCTCTGTTCTTGTAAAATCACCACTATAAAGAGCATTCCATTGTATTGGATAACCAGTTTCCCACAATCGGCCTAAGCTTTGGTATATTTGCTTCCATGAAGAACGATTCTTACGTAAACTAGGTAAAAACAACAAATTTTCTCCACTTAAATTGTTTTGCGCTGCCAGTCCACATAGGGTTGCAGTACCTCCAATTTCCAGAAAAACACGGGCTCCTTGTGAAACCGCTGTTTCCAATGCATCAGAAAAGCGAACTGGCTCCACCAAATGTTTTACCCAATAATCCCCATTTAACATGACATCTTCAGGAATAAAATCATCATATACCGAAGAGATAAAACGATAGGATGGTTCATGAAATGTCACTTTTTCAAATTCAGTTTTTAGTAGGTGTGCCCTATCTTTCATCATCACCGAATGGAAAGGATGAGACACTAAAAGATCCTCAACAAAGATTCTCTTTTTTCGTGCTCGAGATACTAAATCGTCCATACTCGACTTTCCACCAGATACTGTGACATTCTCTGATGAGTTAATTGCAGCTATAGAAACATCATCATACTTACTAATCATTTCGCGAACAACAGACTCATTGGCTAACATACCAGCCATACGACCTTCCATAGGCGTTTCATCCATGATATATGCTCTAGTGAAAACCATATGGATAGCATCTTCCATACTTACTACACCATCTAAACATGCAGCTGAATACTCGCCAATGCTATGTCCAATGAACATATCCGGTACTACGCCTAAAGATTCCCAAAAATGAGCTAATGCGATCTGGATGGAAAAGATCAAAGGTTGTGCATATAAAGGGAGATGAATCTCAGCAGTCTCTGGACCATAAATGATTTGTCCCAACGATTTTCCGATTTTCATTTCAAACAATGCATCAAGTTCATCAAATTTCTTTCTAAATACTGAGGATTGTTCATACAAGGTTCGTGCCATATTATGGTAATGTGATCCTTGTCCAGTGAACAGAAAAACTAAAGGTTTTTGTACCTCACCCACTTGAACCCCTAGCTTCTTTGAAGAATTAGCCAGATTGTCCAGTCGTTTTTCCAAAGATTCCAAATCACTTACGGTCAGTGCAAGTCGATGACTGAGTGACGCTCTCCCCCGGTTAAGATTCACACAAAGTTCAGCTATTCCAGCTGTCGGTTGACGACACCAATCTGCTAAATCCCTGACATATTGACGCAAAGCATTCTCACTTTGAGCAGATATCGTACATAAATGTGCATCTGTATTATTTAATGGTAATTCCTTATTATTTTCAGTAGCTGATTCAACCACTAAATGAGCATTGGTTCCACTAATACCAAATGCGCTTATCCCAGCCCGACGCACACCTTGTCTTGCTTTCCATTCTATAGGCTCATGAACAACCTCAAGTGGGATTTTATCCCATTTTATTAAGCGATTCCCTTTTTGGAAATGTAGATTTGCTGGAATCCGACCATGCTTCATCGATAACAATATTTTACACAAACCGGCTATGCCTGCAGCCGCTTCAAGATGACCCAGATTTGATTTTACACTCCCTAAGTGAACCGATTGTTTCCTTTTCTTAAAAACTTCTGCTAATGCATTGACCTCTAATGGGTCACCAATCTTTGTAGCAGAGCCATGTGCTTCCACATAATCGATATCTTCCGGCTTTAAACCACTATCAGATAAAGCATACCGGATCAGTTGTTGTTGGGACAATCCATTAGGAACAGTCAGTCCACCACTACGGCCATCGTGATTAACGGCACCTCCACGGATAACCCCCCACAAATAATCTCCATCCCGCTTTGCATCTTCCAATCGTTTGAGGATAAGAACAGCACTACCTTCACTCCGAATGTATCCGTCAGCAGAATCATCAAAACTTCGGCAACGCTCAGAAGGAGACAATGCTCCAAGGCTGGTTGTACCAACATGTCCCTCTGCCCTTAAAATTAAATTTACCCCTGATACCAATGCGACATCACAACCACCTGACCGTAGTTGTAACATCCCCTGATGTACCGATACCAAAGAAGAAGAACATGCTGTGTCAATAGCCATGGATGGACCTTGCAGACCAAGAACATATGAAATTCGACCAGCAGCAGTATTCAGCAAAGTTCCGGTAAAGGTATAGGGTCCCGGGGAATGCCCAAGGTCACGACCGATCTGAGCATAATCACTGCCAGAAATCCCTACAAACACCCCTGTTTTTGTTCCAGCTAATGATGTTGGATCCCAACCTGCATCCTCTAAAGCTTCCCAATGTAATTCCAGCAAAAGCCGTTGTTGAGGGTCCATTGATTGAGCTTCCTTTGGCGAAATTCCAAAAAACAATGGATCAAACTTTTCTACATCATCAAGGTATGATCCTTTACGTGTAGTAATATTTTTGTTGGTCGACGGATCGTCTTTCCATCTACCTTCAGGTATTTCACTAACCGGATCGATGCCCTTATCCAATAGTTCCCAAAATTTCTCCGGTGTATCTGCACCTCCTGGAAAGCGACAAGACATACTAACT
The DNA here is from genome assembly GCF_000724085.1 of Oceanobacillus manasiensis. Taxonomy (GTDB): domain Bacteria; phylum Bacillota; class Bacilli; order Bacillales; family Amphibacillaceae; genus Oceanobacillus_B; species Oceanobacillus_B manasiensis. Next base: position 27,083 of record NZ_CCDL010000003.1, on the reverse strand, counting down.
ATAGCAATACCCTCATTTTCCCGAATGTCGTTCTCCTCCCTTTTCTCAAACTAACGAAGCTTTTCCATTACTGTTTATGAAGTTCGCAAGAGTTTGTATATTTGGATAATTCAGGGTATCAGAAACTTCTAGATCAACACCTAAACTTTTTTGCAATTGATCTTGTAATACGACCAACTGGGCCGAACTAAGGCCTAGATCAAAAAAATTAGTAGTTACACTTACATTTGTCATTCCTGTCAACTCTTCAACTTCTGCCTTAATTAACTTAATCCATTTATTTTTTTGTTTAATTGACCGACTAGACTGATTTATCTTATCAATGATTTGATTAAACTCCCCTGCTTGGTAATTCTCGACCAATTTATAACGTTGAACTTTATTGCTATCGGTTTTTGGTATTGATTTAATAGGTAATACGTGTGCAGCACGTAGACCATTATGCTTAAATAGCGCTAGTTGAACTTCTTTTACAATGGAATTAAACTGATCGGCCTCTTCCTCTAAATGTACAAATATAATCAAATCCTCTGTGCTTGTTTCTGCATTTGGAACACCACATGCGACATATGCCCCAACCATATTTTTACCAGCACCTTGAACAAGCATATCTTCAATATCCGTAAGAAAGTAATTTTTCCCATTGATGATGATTATGTCTTTAGCACGTCCTATAACAAATAGCTCACCACCAGCAATAAGCCCAATATCTCCAGTCTTTAACCAACCATCCACGGTAAATGACTTTTGTGTAGTTTCTGAATTTCGATAATATCCTGGAGTCACAGTGGGTCCGTTGAGTTCAATATGTCCTACAACGTTCTCAATGCAGGCTGTACCGTTTACAATAATCCTAAGATCAGTATGCTCAATCGGATAACCGACACTCACAATTTCAATAGCATTCATGGAATCAGGTTCAACAATTTTTAGTTCCTGTCCCACACCCAAATGTGTACGATCAACAGAATAAGATAAAGGTAGTTGATTTAAGTCATTCATAGCTACTAGTGCGCTGTTTTCAGTCATACCGTAAGCCGTTATGAATGTCTGATCTGATAACCCCCATGGACTCAACGATTCTAAGAATTCGTTATATAACGATATCGGTATATTTTCTGAACCAAACCAAGTCATCCTGACACAATTAAAATCCCACTCTTCTTTATTAGCTATTTCGGAATTAAAGTGCTTAAGGAAATGACGGTATCCGAAATTTGGAGCACCTATCACACTAACTTGATATTTATGAACAAAACTAAACCAAATGTTAGGATTTGATATAAATACTCCCGGCTGCATATGATATTGATTTAATCCATATAATATCGGAAACAAATGGAAAAGAGTAAAGCCAAATGTATGTGTTAAAGGTATCCAACATAGCATTGAATCTGACTTAATGGGCTTCATTTTTTCTGCCGCATCATATAGGCTTGTCAATAATGATTTATGTGTTATTATAACGCCTTTAGGCTGACCAGTAGAACCTGATGAGAATTGAATATATGCAATATCATCAGCATGAGGCTCATAATATTCAGGTTGTTGATTCACACAATCTACTTGCTCAGGTGAAAACAGATGTGATGACATTGATTCAAAAGTATGGAAAAGATCATTTTCTTTTGCAAATAACTTTAAATTATTTTTAAGTATGTCACTGTTTGTTGCAATCCAAGGTTGCTTAAGTATAGGCCAAAGATTAAACAATCTTTTCTCGTTTCCCTTTGTTTCATCAAATGGAAGTGGAACAGGGATTATTCCCCCAATCAAACATGCCCAAAAGGATATGAGAAATGGACGTTCGGATTCAAATTGTAATATTAATTCATCTCCCTTGTTAACACCCATTTCTTGAAATGCCGTAAGATAATTGCTAGCTTCTGATAAAAGCTCCTCGTATGACATAAATTCCTCATCATTGGCACTATAAATAAATTGGACTCCTTTATCATTTACTGCTCCTTCCTTTAAACTCTCAACTAAAGTCGTGTACTTTTTCATAACCACTCCTCCGTTCCATAGTATTGGTACTATATTTTTGGATTCCATAATCTGCAATTAGAATCTGTTGAATCTGTGAAGTACCTTCTATGATTTCCAAAATTTTTGATTCCCTAAATAATCTTTCAACAGGATATTCATTCCAACATCCGTTGCCTCCTAATACTTGAACAGCATCAGAAGCAACGCGAAATGCTGCCTTGGACGTAAAGTATTTAGCTATGTTCGTTTCCATAATTGCCTCATCGTTATTAGCATTGCGTAACTCTCCCGCTCTATTGCACAAAGATTGAGCGGCATGGACATCCGTTACGGCGTTAGCAATCATTCTTTTAACGAGTTGAAATTGGCCGATTTTTTGACCAAACTGCTCTCTAGTTCTGGCGTATTTCGTCATTTCCTCTAAAGCGGATTCTACAATTGCTAGTCCAGCCCAGGCAATACTGTAACGGCCATAAAAAAGAGCTGTATTAACTACAATATTGAATCCCTTTCCGTATATCCCCACTAATTGTTCTTTTGGAACTTTCATGTCGCGCAAGGTAACTTCGGCCATGTGTGTAGCACGTCCAGCTAACATACCTTTCATTGGTTGAATTTCAATTCCTGGCATTGAACTTTCGACGATAAAGGTCTTTATGATACCTTGTTCCGTTGCGACAACCAAAAATAAATCAGCTACTTCTCCAAATGAAATCCACTTTTTTTTCCCATTCAGAATGAAATAATCTTCTTGCTCCTCACATTTTGTTTGTAAGTCGTTGATATTACTTCCAGCATTTGGCTCCGATAAAGCAAAACACCCAATGCGTCGACCGTTCGCAAGGTCTTTTAAGTACTTTTCCTTTTGGTAGGTACTTCCTAATTTCAACAATGTTTCACATACAAGGGAAGTATGAACAGTCAATAAAGTTCTTGTGGAGGAACATGCTTTCCCAAATATTTTAGTGAAGATACCGTAATTCAAAGGATCTAGTCCTAAACCGCCGTATTCAGTTGGAATGGCTGCTCCCAAAAACCCTCTCTCAGCCATACCGAAAATTACCTCTTCTGATATCGCTTGATTTTGATCAAATTCTCCCGATTGTGGTCTAATGACTGTTTCAACATACCTTGAGGCTCTCTCTAAAATATCGCTCTGCCTTTCAGTTTGCATGAGTATTACGTCCTTTTAGCTGCTTAACCAAATTAGCGATATTATCCACAGAGCTGAAGTTCTCCAAAACTATCATTTCATCTGAAACTTCGATGTCGAATTTACTTTCAATAAAATGAAGTAAACGTATTGCAAAAATGGAGCTTACAAAGCCTTTTTCAAAAATGTTATCGGAATCAGCTAGGTCTTCTCCATCGTTGAATGCTTCCATGTTTTTTATTATGAAGTCACGGATTTGGTTATAAACCTCTGTACGATTCAAAACTTCATACCTCCTGACTATAATGAATACCATCAACAACCACTTGAATATACTGAGGGTATTCCTGAATGATTGTTAAATCATTTTCAAATAAGATTTTGTCTCCTACACGTTGTTTTTCCTTGAAGTTAGCAAATTTATATGTCATCAACATTTGGCGGTTTCGTTCATTTCGTAAAAATTCAGCTGTAAGTAATTTACCTTCCATTTTTGCTTCTTTCATTAAAAGCGATAGCATGACAGTTCCAACACCTCTCGAAACAATTCTGCAGGACATAAGTAATAGACGAATGTGCCAAGAATTATCTTTGACTTCAACAAGTGCTAGTCCTATTTTTCCATAGCTGCCGTATTTGTCTGATAGATCGCAAACCCATAAATGATGCTGTGGAGAATGCAAAAATTTCTTCAGTTCATCAAAGCTGTATTGAATGCCTGTTGAATTAAGCTGGTTTGTTCGAATTGTTAGCTCCTCAGCACGCAACAAATCTTCCTCACGTGCTGTTGAAATCGTGAAAATCATATTTAAACTGGCTAGAAACTCTCCCGATGGACCTACAAAAGACTGTTCATCCTCCTTTCTCTTTTGGTCCTGTATGAACATGAATCTCCGCCGCCTGCTTTCTTCTGTAATCACTTTAGGTATAAGGCGTTTCATAGATGTCAATTGTTGATACTCGTGTGCAAGAACGATAGTAACCTGTGGATGAGTTGACTTAACCTCCTCAGCCTCAAATTCCTGGTCATCAATAAATAGTAAGGTATCCATTCCAATATTAAGATTTTCTTGGATTTCAGCTATCGAATGAGATTTTGCGTTCCATCCAATCTCCGGGTAAACAAAATAGTGATCAATTCCAAACTCCTTCAGCTTAGCCATTGCATGATTATGATTGTTCCTACTTGCTATAGACAAAAGGATCCCTCTAGAATCAAGCGTATGGAGAATATCAAGAATTCCAGGTTTCAGCTTGATTTCATCTCCCTCAAGCAACGTACCATCCCACAAAGTGTTATCAAGGTCCCAAATTACACATTTAACTTCCTTCAAATTAATTATCCTTTCTACAAAGATTAATACGAGTAAAAACCGCGGCCACTTTTACGACCAAGTAAACCAGCATCCACCATCTGCATCAAAAGAGGGCAACAACGAAATTTTGAATCTTGGTAACTATCAAACAAGACTTTAAGAGACTGAACCACGGTGTCCAACCCAATTAAATCAGCCGTTTCCAAGGGGCCCATTTTGTGTGAGTATCCTTTCCTAAAGATTGCATCTATCTGTTCTGGATCTGCTACCCCTTCTTGAACTAAAAATGCAGCCTCATTCATAAATAAGTGTGACAAACGATTAGATACAAAACCGGGAAAATCCCGCTTCACTAATAAAGGTTGTCTATTAATACTATTCAGAAATACCTTGGCGGTGCTTTCAGTTTCGCTTGATGTATGAAATCCATGTACTGTTTCGACAATGTCATTCAGAGGTACAGGATTCATAAAATGCATTCCAATTACTCTATCTGGCCTTGAAAGTTGGGAAGCGAGCTTAGTGATAGGAAGACAACTGGTATTAACAGCAAACAAGGTATCTTGTCCACATCTATGATTTAGTTCTTTATAAAGACTGATTTTGGCATCCAAGTCTTCTGTAATATTCTCTATCACCCATGACACTTCATCAAATGCATCATAGTTATCCGTGAATGTTATTCTGTTCAGAATATCTAATGCATTCCAGTCTTGGAGATCGGTAGAAATCATTTTATAATCCCGAATTTTCTGTCTCATAATGCGTGGTGCTTCCTCTAACACCTCTGGATGTATATCTTTTAAAATAACGTTATAACCATAATATGACAGTGTGGATGCTATATCAGTTCCCATTACACCTGCTCCAACAACTGCAATAACACTCATGTTTATCATATCCTTCGTATTAGTTTTATTAAATTACTTTTTATTTAATATGAAAATGGCTCCAATAAAACCAACGACACCCCAAATCGTTAAATTAATATAATTTCCTAGGTCAGCAGTAAAGGTTGAAGCTGCCATTGATTCACGCATAATCTCTGCCATAGAAAACAATGGTAAAATGGTGTGGAGGGTCTGAAGCCATTCAGGAAGTCGCTCCATCGGAAAATTAATAGGTGAAAACATTAGTGCCCCAAAGGCAAGTACATTTGTAAGTGCCATTGATATTTGCGGAGGCAATGCATATGATAACCCATAGCCAACACCAATTGATGCTAAGGCTATCAGAATTATTGCTGGAATAATTGTCCATGATACATCATACCCTGGATGAAACATAAAGTGTGCACACAAGGATGAAATTACTATCCCTGGAATTGCTATCAGCAACCAGATAACGGTGTCTGCTACCATAACCACTCCCCTGTTCACTGGCCAGGTACGTATAAATTCGATATACCCTTCTGTTTTAGAAGAGGCAATTTGTTGAGGCAAAAGAACGAGACCCGTAATCACCAAAACAAAAGTTGGTGCTCCAGTAGCCAGATAAAGGAGTTCATTAGCATTCGAATCCCCAATCAGATAGGTAAAACCAATTACAATACCCAACGAAATTATTATTTGAACAAAGACATAGAAGGATAGGAAACCTGAATACCTGTTGAATTGCATTTGAAACACATATTTAAAATCGTTAATAAAAGTAGTCATAGACTAACCCCCTTTTCTGAGTCACGATTTATGTCTATTACTTTATCCTTTTCTTTTGTTAAATTGACATAAATATCCTCAAGTGTAGTAGGAGATAATAAATAATCTGAAATAATACCATGCTTCATCTGAAATTCAGCCCACTCAATTGTCTTTGATACAGCGTCCTCGTCTATTGAAATGGTAACCCCTGTACCATTACGATGTGCTGATATTGCCCACTCCGGAACTACCTGTTCTCCAATGCCGGCCAATGGATTTATCACAATACGCCTTTTGTTATTCTCTCTTCTTTTCACTTCCGAAAGGGACCCACTAGCAATGAATTGACCTTTGTGTAAAATGGCTACCCTGTCTACAGCTTTCTCAGCTTCAATAACGTTATGCGTAACTAAGATTACTGAGGTTCCATCATCAGCTAATTGGCGAATCACCTCCCAAAGATAACGGCGGCGAGTCGGATCCACATCATTTGTAGGTTCATCCAGAATCACCAGATTTCCGGGTTTGATCACAGCCATACAAAAAGCTGTCAATCTGCGGATACCACCGGAAAGCTTTATTCCCTGGGTATTGGCCCACTTACCTATATCCAATGCTTCAAATAACATTTCCATTCTCTCACTAACATCTTTCTTGTTACCCCCACGCATTTTCCCCATGGTTGAAACTGCTAGTGACGGGGTCAAAAAACCCAAAGGAAGTTGTGATTGAGGCTGCACGGAACAGAGAGAGCGGGCACGCTTAGGTGAATTTTTCACAGATTCTCCAAGAAGGATAATATCACCACTTGAAGGGGTTGATGTGCCAATAATTTGATTGACAAGAGTGGTTTTACCAGACCCATTATGTCCCAATAGGCCTAGGATTTCTCCCTCTTTTATAGAAATTGTGAGATTATCGTTTGCAACAATCTGGGATTTGTGACGACCACGATAAATCTTAGTTATGCCTTTAATTTCAAGAACCATATAGAATTCAATACCTCCACAGTATGTATTTTGATTAAATAGTTTACACAGGAATCGCAAAATCGTTAGCCTATACATTAGTATCTATTTTTAAAATGAGCCTTGATACAAAATCCAATTAGAAATTAACGTAATGAAAACTATTACAAATATTACATAAGAGAGATACTTTCCCGGAGTCTTTTTAGTACACGAGAAAGATATTTCCCGGAGTCTTTTTAGTACATGAGAAAGATACTTTCATGGAGTCTTTTTAGTACACGAGAAAGATATTTCATGGAGTCTTTTTAGTACATGAGAAAGATACTTTCATGGAGTCTTTTTAGTACATGAGAAAGATACTTTCATGGAGTCTTTTTAGTACATGAGAGAGATACTTTCATGGAGTCTTTTTAGTACATGAGAGAGATACTTTCATGGAGTCTTTTTAGTACATGAGAGAGATACTTTCATGGAGTCTTTTTAGTACATGAGAGAGATACTTTTATGGAGTCTTTTTAGTACATGAGAGAGATACTTTCATGGAGTCTTTTTAGTACATGAGAGAGATACTTTTATGGAAGTCTTGGTGAGGATTTCGATGTGTATTTTGTCTATTTTGTAATCAAAAATGTAAATTGTTTAATTATTTACATAATACTGATATTTTAACAGCCTACCAGTATTGTGTAAATAGGTATAACTACTCAAATATAATTATTGTCATTATGTGAATAGGGTATTTAACCTGAGTCTATCACACTATATTTTAAAAGCTGAAATCGCTAAAAATAATATTATTTTATTTACTTAATAGTGCTTTCGTCTTATATATAGATTACCAACCTTTTCATTTTATCAACAAATCTTTCAACAAAAAAGAGATAAGTTTTAAACTTATCTCACCCTGCCCCGGTAGTAATATTTATTTCCGTGTATAACAATGATACCGGTGGTCGGGGTCGAACCGACACTCCCGTGAAGGAACGGGATTTTGAGTCCCGCAAAAAAACTACCGTGTACCCTACGTATATATGTGACGTACGTTCTGCGGAAAATGCACGTTTATTCGTAACATGACTTACTTTCCTTTGTTATCGCTCATTATAAAACACATAACGAAATTAAGCAAGCCAAGCCCCGTAATTTTGCTACAATTTTCAAAACATCGGGGGTTAAGCACGAAAAAAAAAAAGCGGGCTAGTCGCTATGACCGCCCGTTGTTCCATTCGTATTTTACGCATATACGCCCGTCCTGTAACGTTAAGGTATTCGTCACATGCCCGCCAGCCCGGCGCACATACTCGACAAACTGCGCCCATTCCTCCGTGGAATAAACGATCTGATTCATTGTTACACGATCGCCAACGTTGAGATAACCGGGTCGGCTTCGTACTTGTCCGTCAAATGCGTTTTAAGTGCTTCGCTAATCGTTACACTTGTTGGCACATTAACGGTAATGGCTGACGGCTCCGCTGTTTGGTCCAATAGCGATCTCAATACGTCTGTGATTGCTTCCTCGATAAAGGTTACAACGTCCCCGCCGTTTATTGTGCTATGCGTGTACTCTCTGCCTACCTCGTCCACTGTTGTCGCTTTAAGACTGCGATAGCCGCTCCTGCGCCATGTTTGTTCGTGATTTTTAACCTCGATAGTCATTGTTAATTCCATTTTATCGCTCTCCTTTTATAATTAGTTAGTTTTAAACCCGTGTAATCGGCGTATAAACCGTTTCTGTATGCGCATTGACCGGGTTGTGAATGTTCCGTGGCTCGTCGTCAAAGTATCGGTTTATTAGTTTTAAACGTGTGTATTCCTGGTCAACGCGGTTAGATACGGCGTTAATGCCACGCATGAAGACTTCCTCGCTAGTTAGGCCGGGCTTGGCTTGCTCATACATCGCCTTTACCTTGCGTTCTAGCGCCTTGTCTCCCGCGACGGCGCCCATTAACGTTGGTAATTCTAGCCCGATCGCTTGCTTGCGTTCCTCGGTAATGCGTTCTAGGTCAGTCGCTAACTGGTCCAGCGCTCCGTCGCCGTGCCCTAACGCTAGTTCGCCCGCGATTTGTTTTATTCGTAGCTGTGCCTGGTTGGCGTCAGTCGGGTTAACCGTGATAGACTGCTGGGCAACTGCTTTCTTAGCTTCCTCGCGCAAGGCTTCCAGTGCGTCTTCATAATTCCGCTGTACGGCTTCCACTTCGTCTTTTAAAGTAGCTTTTAACTCGTCTATAGCGCTCTGTTTAAATTGCTCGTCCTTAAAACGCGGGTCTAGGCTGCCCTCAATCTTGCCTACCGCCTTTTTAAACTTGGCGACCGCCTGGCTAGCTTGGTTTTCATACGATTTTAGCTGTGGCATATCGAATTGATACGCTACGTCTGATTCTAGCGCCCTTTTTAGCTGTGCACCCGTTAAGTTGTATATTTGATTTCGTCCATATTTTACTCCCTCAATCGCTGTGCTTTCCGTAAATAATACTTGTGTCATTTCGTAATTTCCCCTTTGTTTAATAGTTTTGTGGCGGGTATTTTTCGCGCCCCCACCCGGCGCCTATCCTACAAGCCTTTAAAACGATCGGCGCACGACGTTCCGACATTATGCGCCTTTCTTCCCCTCCTACGATTTCCCGGCACGTAGTCCAAACGGGGCATATCTTGTCTACCTTGTACGTTTTGCGACTGTCCTCACATACGGCAAGTCAACGTTGGTACTAATATTGCCGTCAATAATGAAGTCATTGTCGGTAGCAAACGCCTTAACGTATTTTTCGGCTTCATAATACGCCGTTAAGCCGTTCTTTTCGGTCTCATAACGTAGCTTGTACACCGTTTTACCTGTTGTGCGCTCAACTGCGAACTCCTTAACCTTGCTACGTTGGCGGTCTATGCGGTCAACTGTTATCCGTGCAATTATACGTCCGTCCATGTTCGGCTCGTCGTACGTGATCTCGCCAGCCTTGTCGCCTAGCCCGAATAGCTTCACTTGCGAAACCTCCTATCGTCGAGTAGTGCGTTTTTTGCTTGTACCTTACGTGGTGGCCTATCACTTTCCATGCGTATGCCGTTTTTATTACGCTGTTTGATTTGCTTTCTCCTCGCCATTGCTCGTCACCTCTTTCTTTCTGCGTTCAAACTCTGCCTTGCTGTCGAATAGCCGTGCCAAGCCTTCCGTTTGCAAAGTCGCCCAGTCTTGATCGAACACGTTATATACGGTGACATCGCTAGACTTGTCAAACACGTCCTTGGCTTGGTACTGTGGCTTTTGTCCTTTGTCTTCGATTCTTACTTTTTTTAATGCCATTTGCTCGCTCCCCAGTTGTTGCGTATTTTTAGGGGTATAACCCCCCTTTTTTGTGACGTATATGATACATATTTGACTAAAATATAGCCCTGTGGCGCAATAACTTTTGTCTTTGCGATACATTACTCACTTAATTGCAAAATTCGCGAGAATCGCCGTATTTTACCTAAATATGCACATTATAAATTTCGCGCCTTAACTCCGAAAACTCGTTCGGCCTGTTCCTTGTTACGATTGCCTAGCGGTATCAAATAACGGTAAGCAACGTCGTACTTAGTATTCGACTTTCCTATAAGCGTCCAGTCTGCTCTCGTAGCGCTGCGCTCTATATTACGTTGTATCTTTTTATCTGACGTGACACCTAGTAAGTGTGAACTGTCTGCATAGAACAAATCGTTTTTCGTCACGCTATAACCTCCCGTACGGTTACCTCGTCAACTACCGCCCTTACCTTGTCCACAAAGCCATTGACGTCATATGACTTCGCTATGATCTCCCCGTCCGAATTGAGTAAGGCTGGTATGATGTGCGCATCGGTCGTCTGTAAAAGGTACAGGCTGTCACTTACCTCGGTGACCACGGTTGGCTCGTCCTTCCGTACGGTGATAAGCCTGTTTAGTTGATGCAAGAATTGGTTAGTCGATAGTTCACCGTTGTAATGACGGTTTAGTAATGCTTGTGCTTGTTTTGCAAAGTTCATGTTCTATCTCCTTCCAGTATCCTGTGACGTTCTACAAACTCATAAAATGCATCCCCGGCTCTAAAGTCTTTAGCTATTCTTGCCTGTACAGTTTCACTAACGCGTCTATTCCCAGCTTCAATGCCTGCAACCGTCGAATAAGATACACCTAGTAATTCTGCAAACTCTGCTTGAGTGAGTCCCAGGTAAGCCCTGATAAGCCGGAATGTACTATTAGTCATTTAATTTCCTCCTTTAACCTCTCATTTTCTTTTGTTTTCTTCATTGTCGTGATAAAAAATAACGGGCTATTTGCCCTCTACTAAACTGTGAAATTCCCACCTGTTTATATAGTTTTACGAATATTCCGTAAATTTATTTCGTACTGCCGTCATTTCTACTTCGTTTAGCACCGCATGACCTCTTTTATCGTGTTCCCCTGGTTGAAAATCCACCAGCACTTCGTCCACCCGACGCCTATACACCGGGTCTATGATCGTGCCAGCACGTTTACGACGCTGTTCGTAATATTTCGGGCAGAGTCCGTTGAAACAAGTCGCAGAACGTCCGTTACGGCTGACGTCGTAAAAGTAGTCGCTACAAACGGCGCACCTTCTAATACGTTTCGGCTCGTATTTTACTTGGCGCCATGTAAGTTTTACGGGCAACGGATAGTGGGCGCAAACCTCGTCTATGGAACGATGGAATTTCCGCCGACTGTACTTGCGTTTGGCTAGTAGAACGTCTCTAAATTCGTATACCTCGGGGCAGTGATCTGTTTCGGCGAAATGGTTGGTAAGCACTTGGAAAAGCTGGACGGTGGCGTCTGCGGGCAAGCCAGCGTCTATTACTGCGGTTACTTCCTTGTTGTAACTTTGCATGGTGTTGTTTCCTCTCCTTTAGCAGTTTGTTTGTATGATTACACTGTCTTGGCGTCCCCTTTTTACTTAAACAACACTTTTAAGCCGTCTAAATGCTTTCCGTTACCAGCATATATAACGTTAGGGTTAACAATAACGTAGCTGCTACGTCTGTCTTTACCGTCGTCCACAAACTTAAAAACTGGCTGGTCGTCGATCTTAATTTCCCGCATGTTTTTTAATAGATGTTTGTAGTCGTCATAACCTAACTTGGCAGCCAAGTCTTGTAATTGCATGGTTTCTATCTTTCCATTTATAACTTGCTGTGGGTTATTGCAGACGATATTAAAGTTAAAGTTTACGTATGGTAGTATCTGATAAACTACGCCTAGCTTTTTAATTGACCTAACCTTAAACTTTGTATAGAGTTCGCGGACGGTTCTACGAAATAATCGGGTATATTGATAATCTCCCTTAATGTCCGCTAGGTTTTCCCCTCGGTAAAACACCGTTGGGTTTAACGCTATTCCGTCCGCCATTTCGTTTATAATTTCTTCGCTAACTAGCCTTTTATAAAACTCTGCGAATCTATTACGACTCATACCTAGTAATTGGCCTAAAGACTTTTTGGTTATTTTCACACCGTTATCATACGTTAGATAGCCGTGGCTTGGCTCTCCTTGGTTGTAAGAAACGTAAGTTCCTAGAAACATTAGCCGGGATAGGTCGGGTTGGGATAAACTCGGAAAACGTTCTTGTATTGACTCTAGCGAGTGAAAAAATGCGAATACGTAACCGCCGTTTTCGTCCTCATGTCGTTTCAAGTTTGCCTTTATCTGCGCCCCTTGTCGCTGTGCAACGGAGACAACCGGTTCTATATACACTTGGTCCGTTATATTCTCGCCTGTTTCGGTGTCGTAGGCCTGTCCGTCTATCACGGTAAAGTTCTGCGTCTTATCTAACGCCTGTCGTTTCAACTCTGGGCTTGCACCTTTCCATACTTGCTGTTCACGTTTAAAATCTCTTGCTGGCTTTGCCATTTTCCATTCTCCTTTCATTTCCTCAAAAAATAGGTCGGTTTTCGGGTGCATTTTCGGGTAGATAGGTTGGTTTTTGGGTGCATTTAAAAATGTCATTTATCGTAAAATAACGCCTATTTTCTAACTTTTACGACGTTTTAATCCGCTTTTCTAAAATACTGGTTCATCTTCTATATCAGTGTCCGTATTAAGTTCTTTTTGTACGGATAGTGTACGCTAGGCACACATTACCGCGGTCTACCTAAAACCAGAAACACCCGGCTCCACTCCACTTCGTTCCGTTACGCCGTACCTTGTCCTTTAAAAGTCCTCTTTGGGTACGATAGAGTAGTAGATTCAATGAAGGCGGTCAGCCGGCATTGCGGGGCGCCAGCCTCGGTAAGGTTGTATAACCCCGCTTGCTACTTACTCCCTAACGCGATCAATTGCTTACGCGCTCGCTAGTGACGTATTACCTCGCCTGTTAAGTACATTCCGTTACTTCCTTTTCCGGCTCCCACCCTGTTTGTTTAATGTAACGAAAGTAGGCCCTAGCAGTTATGGCTTGGTCTAGCGTTAATCTACAATCCGGTAACTGATCAGCTAAAGTTTTCATATCTCCGCGATTAGTTCCAGCACGAATTACGTCAACGTTTTGTACCGAACAATTGAAAGCTTCAGCGATTTGTGCACGGGTGGCGCCTTCTATTAATGGAATAAGAAACACCTCGGCGTCATACATAAAAGATTTTCCGTGTGCCTCGCCCTTACGATACAGGCCACTATCTAACGCGTGGCTAACTTGATCCGACCTACTTGCCCATTCTAAATTTTCTAGGCGATTGTCCGACTTATCGCCGTTAATATGGTTAACCGTCGGCTTGCATTCCGGGTTATCAATAAATGCTAACGCTACTAAACGATGAACGTAATAATCTTTACGACGATTATCACGAGACAATACTAGCCGTTTGTATCCCTGTTTAACTGCACCGGGTTTCATTATACGTCCAAACTTGTTTCTAACGTTTCCCCAGGTTGAAACTTCGTAGTTTTCTCCGTTCTCGACTATCCCGTTTAAGCTTTTCCACTCTATTTTTTTGCTTTCCATGTAAACCACTCCTTTTAAAATTTGTTTAGTTTTTGAGGGTAAAAAAGCGCCTCTATTCATCTAATACCAAAATTGTTACTGAAAATGTAACAATGATTTCCAACTTTTTTCGGTCTCTATATATCTAATAACAAAATAGTCGGCGTTTGTGTAACAACGATCGCCAACTTTTTTAGCCTCATATTCTAATACCACGGTAAACGTCGAATATGGGACATAGAAATTAAAAAAAAGACAAAGAAAGCCCCTTCCCAAAACAGATCTATTATGGGAGGGGATAGTCAATAACACGTTATCTAATTGTAAAAATCACATATATAGTAAATCATCCTTCTATTTTTCGATAAAAAAACCATTAAAAACACAGGTAATATTGTATAGTATAAAAGAGGTAAATATTTATTAGAAAGAAGGTAGTTTCTATGAAAGTTTTTATTAACTCTATTATTATAGTTATCATTTTTCTATTAGGTTATATATTAGGGAATAAAGGAGTAGAGAATATTGTTTCAACACTTATAAGGCAATATAGTAATACAAGTTTTGTAACTTTAGTTGGGAATATTGCTTCTATAATCACAGTGCTGCTATTTTTCACTTATATTATAGGTAAAGTCTTTTTAATAAAACAGATGGAAAAAACATTATTTGAAAGTTTAGATGTAACTTATATTGATAAAGAAAACCATTATAAAATAACTGAAGTTATTAACTTAGGCGAATTAACTAATGAAAAAGTTTATATCTGTGTAGTGCAAAATAGAAGTACAGAGATGTGCAACCAAAACGTACATAACTCTGCACTTCTTTTTTAGATAAAAAAAAGCCTTGCCAGCCATCCAAAATAACTCTACTGTAGTTGGTGTCGAATCAAAACAGTGGAGGTCGAGAGGATTGCTAGCAATGACTAAGATTAATCATATCAAAACTTTAAGAAATCATGAAGACATATCTATAAATAAAATTGCCCAAAGGGCTCAAGTGAATTGGCGTACCGCCAAGAAATATGCGGACGAAGACCAGGTTCCCCAAGAGAAACAAGTAATGAGAAAAGGAATGATGTATGAAGAACATTGGGGAGAGATTGTCACGGACTGGCTTATTGAAGATCAAAAACTAAAGCCAAAACTGAGAAGGAGAAACAAGACCATTTTTCAAGAACTTCAAACGCATGGGTTTACTGGTTCCTATAGGACCGTTTCCTACTTCATAGCTGAATGGAAAGAGGGAAAAGGAAATTCAGATGACGTTAAAGATAAGAATAGTGAAAGACTAAATCACCCTCCGGCTGAAGCTCAAGTGGATTTTGGAATAACAGAAGCTGTGAAAGATGGAAAATTCATCGATGTCCACTGTTTAATAATGAGCCTGCCTTATAGTAATGCAGCTTTTACCATCCCTCTTCCAGGGGAAAACCAAGAATGCTTTTTATATGGGTTAAAGAAAAGCTTTGAACTACTGGGTGGCGTACCACGAAAGCTTAGAATTGATAACTTGAAAGCCGCCGTAATAAAAGCAAGGAATAAGGATGGCGAAGCCATTTTTACAGATGAGTTTCTTCAATTCGCTAATTTCTACCGTTTTGAAATCCAAGCATGTAATGTACGTAAGGGCAATGAGAAAGGACACGTTGAAAATAAAGTAGGGTATGTAAGATATAACTTTGTAACTCCTTCTCCAGTCATAGAAAGCTATGAAGATCTAACTACTATTTTAAGTGAAAAACTGGCACAGGATCGGCAACGCATTCATTACGCAAAGGAAGTTCGTATTCAAGAACTACTTGATGAAGAATTGAATCATGCCTTAGCTCTTCCGGAGGAAGATTATCCGATTTTCAAAGAAACGAAAGTAACAGCTAACAAGTATGGAGAAATCACTATAGACAGTATGAAAGAACATATTCCAAAAGGATATAATTTCAGTTATCTTCATTTGATACTCTATTGGGATAGATATAAAGTGGTATCTCCTTACGGAGAGATTCTCCATTCAGACTATCGGCCATATATGAACAAAAACCGAAATATACCTTGGCTTTCCATTATGAGAGCCTGGGCTTCTAAACCAAGATCGGTTCCTTACTCAAGATATAATCCATATTTGCCTGGCCGAATAGCAGCTTATCTAAGCATAGAGCCTCTTACATTAAGGAAAGAGCGTCTACATTGGTTAATCAACTTATTAATTCAGTATGATATGGAAGAGGTTAATGACAAGTTTTATGATCTTCTACAACAACAACCAGAAAGAACCTTTGATTCTACTTCTCACCCGTATGACGTTGATTGGTCTAAATACGACCTACTACAACCAGTTGCGCAAGAGGATGGGGAGCAACGAGTATGAATATAAAAGAGATGTGTAAAAGTCTACGCCTAGCCTATGTAGCCGATATTTATGAAAAAATCCCGTTTGAAAATCAAACGCAATACTTGGAAACATTATTCCAAAGAGAATTTGAATTGAGAGAGGAAGCAAAAGCTGAACGTCTTATAAAAAAAGCAAAATTCTCCAATCACAAAAGTCTTGCAGACTTTCAATGGGGAGATCAGATAAGATTTCCCCCTCAGGTCGACCGTACTGAATTGAAAGAACTTCACTTTATATCTAAGAAAGAGAATGTCGTTCTTTCCGGTTCCCCAGGTACAGGAAAGACTCATTTAGCGACAGGGTTAGGCCGTGAGGCGTGCAAGAAAGGATATGAGGTGCGGTTCTATCGGGTATCCGATCTAGTTGATACGTTAGAAAGAATGTGGAGAGAAGGAAAGCTTCACCAGTTTAGGAATCGTTTTAAAAAAGTAGATCTTATCATCTTAGATGAAATGGGGTACATTCCATTCAGCAAAGAAGGAGCGGAGCTTCTATTTCAACTGATCACCGATTGGTATGAGCAAAAAAGCATCATCATCACTTCAAATTTGGAATTTAGTCAGTGGAATCGGATATTCGTGGACTCGAGGCTTACAGCTGCTTTAGTTGATCGCGTTATACATCACGCTCATGTACTTACCTTTACAGGAGACAGCTACCGTGTAAGCCACGCATTATCAAGACAAAATTAATTGAAAGTACCGGCTGGCAAGCTTATGTATTTTTTATTGCATTATTATGTACTTTTCTATTGCAAAACACAATATCACTCCATCACAACCTCTACGACATCTCAAAGTATATAACTTTGATACAAATAAATTTAAAAAAGGAAAGTTAATTTCCACTATTGGCCCTATAAAGAATGGACACACAATACAAATTAATACCTACTTAACAGAAGGCATACCTAACTTTGTCATTGAATATCAAAGATTCGACTTTTTAATTGGAAAACTTGATTTAGTAGAAAACGGTAAAAGTGGAGTAATCAGCGAAAATTTAAGAATTCGCCATACTATAAAAAGTTTTATCTATTATTTAGTTAAATAATTACATAGTTAGTATTACAAGGAAGTATATTGTTAAAAGAACAAATTTACTTTTAAGGTTAAAAATAGTAGTTTTGCTAGGTTGAACTAATTAATTTACGATTAAAAAAGGCCAACCGTCGCCAACCGGTCGCCCTTTCACTACGTCGGAAATCCCGCCAATGATGCCGTTACGTTATCTATGTTAAGCCGTGACCATTCCGTAATACAAAAACGCCAACGTCGCCAGGAACGCCAGCAAATACGCCACGTCTGCCTTATCCAACTTGTTCAGCCGTTTTATTTCCGTTATAATCATACGCATAAGGTAAGTAACTCCTTTCTTTCGATTTACCGCTAACCGTACCGCCAAATACGGTAGCAAAGTAATTTGATCGTGACGTCACGCCAATAACGTCGCTAACTAACGAGTCGGTCTCCGCCAAAAGACCGGCTTTTTTATCCGCCGAAAAACCGCATAAGATAGTCCTTTGGCATGGTCGTAAACATCACGCAAAGTACCGTTAAACAGTAGTACACAACGTCCTCAACGTCGGCGTCCGGGTTGCCGAACATAACATCGCAAAACTTACTCCATATTTCGTATATGTTCATTCCGTCGCACCTCCCTTTGCATAAACCGCATTTGGTCATCGGTCCATTCAACTCCGACTACACATGCAGCCATAATCCTCGGATTAATGCCGTGGTTATCGAAGTACCAGCTAAGAATTACGTTTTGTTCTTCCGTCGACATGTCCGCAATGTCTTTATCGCTATATCTCACGCCCAAATTGCCATCCTCCTTTCATCATTTGACTACATTACGTAGTCACAACTATAATATACTATGACCAATTTCCGTTGTCAACCGATTATGATATAATTTACGAAACGAACTAAAAAGGGGAAATACATATGCACGAAGTAAAGAGCAATTTAAAGGCGATTCTAGTCGCCAAGAACGAATCAATCCGCCAGTTTGCAGGTAGAGCCGGCCTACCGTTTGAAACCGTTCGCCGTCTATATAACGATAAGACCGTACAGTACCATAGGGAGACGTTAGCAACCGTATGTATTACGTTGGGGATCGGGATAGAGGAATTACTAACGATAGAGGAAACGAAAAGCGACGAAATGTAAACCGAAATCATTATGGTTATGTGATCGACCATTTTCCCGACATTATATAGAAGAAACACGATAAAAAGGCGGTTTGGTGACGTGCCAGGACGTTTACACAACTATACATATTACGGACATTCGACGGGGCACGGCGTTCACGACGGAGCCACCCGCAAAATAAAAGGGGGCAGCCGTTACTTACCGGCCAACCCCCGTTATATCCTCGTATTCTTTGACGATCTTATAGAAGGTCGTCTTTTTCATGTCTACGTTTTCCATCGTCTGTACCGCCGTTTGTTCGCCGTCCTTCCACCGTCTGTACTGTGCCTTAAATACCTCTTTTTGGTCGGCTGGCAACGTGTTAAACGAAACCTTTGGACGTCCTAAGTGTTTTCCTTTTTGTTTGGCGGTTCTTATGCCTTCTGCCTGCCGTTGGCGAATGTCTAGCCGTTCCTTCTCGGCAAAGGCGGACAACAACGTTAGAATGATGTCGGAAATAGCACGCTGTAACACGTCGCCATTCTCGTCCGTTGCCACCGTGTTTAACATCGGTTCATGAACGAATTGTAAGGAAATGCCGTGATCCACGAACCATTTATACTCGTCCTTTGTATCGTCCATGCTACGGCTCATACGCGTTATACTATCGAATATAACCGTGTCACCTTGTCGTAGAACGGACTTTAACGCCTGGTACTTAGGTCTGTCCGTATTCTTCCCGCTGGCTTTATCTACGTATATATCGCGCTCATGGACGCCTAGTTCTTGCATAGTGTGGACTTGCCGTGCCTCGTTCTGTTCCTTGCTACTAACCCGGATATATCCGAATGTCTTGCCTGTTGCCATGCGACCACCTTCCGTTAGTGTGTTACGTTAATTCTAACCTGTTCGTTCGTAAACGTCAATATATTTTATGAACGTTTATAAAGTTGATTATATAACCTTAACGAACGGACAAACAAGTCCTTTTATATATTCCGTAAAGGTATACTTAAACGAACGCCGTGTAAGCGACGGAAGCACGCTTGGCAAGGTAAAATAGAACGATAGGGGGGCGGGGCGGTGGAATGTTTGTGCCGGCTGCCGGGTGTCCGAAAATTTGCTACGAAATTTCAAAGGTCAAGGGTTTTTATTATGTATTTACAAACAATCGTTAACGTGGTTATAATAAAAGAAAGTCGCCAGCGGCCAACTAGCGACTAAAAATAACTATTTGTGTAGTGACTCTCTTAGTTTAGGGTCACTTTTTTGTTATAGTAAGTGAAAAAGATATGTTTTTTAACACGTAAAGAACGAACAACACCGCATACACTATCTCCATTGAAACCCTCCCCGACAGACAAGCTAGGCGATATTATTTTGTCATATTGTCCTATAAATGTACTCTCCGTTTCTTCGCATAAATATCATAAACCACGATTTTTCGATAATCAAGCAAACAAACCAACGTAATCGTTAAAAAAAGTTATAAATGCTTTAGTATCGCTATATTTCAAGGTATACTAAATTTATAAATATTCCACAAATTTATCTCTTTCCTTTGTTCAACCTAACATTACCTTGCCTATATACACGTTTAGCTTAATATAACTACCTTCGTCACTTTTCGTAATTTGGTCGTTACTCGCAAAAAACTGTATACTGCTGTTAAACACGTTATAGGAGGGTTTTATATTATGACAATATCGCCAGGTTTTCGATGGATCTCATCGAGTGACGAACCTACCGCACAAACGCTAATTGCAGATTACGAACAATCGTCAACAAAGGCCGATCAAATCAAGAAAGAAATAATCAAGCGTTATCTTCGTGAATATGGTTTACCGGCTTTTATCGTTAATAAAGCGGTGAACGCCAACTGGTCGGAAGGCGACTTCGCCAAAATACTTGATTTCGTAAGTAAACTCGATTACTAACGCCAATCATCGTAATACAACGTACTGCGCGCACTAAACTTAAACTACGTCCCATATAAATAAGTTATTAGTACCGAAAACATACACTATGCGCCTATAACACAAGCGCTATTCCGCCAGCCAATCGTAATACAACGGGCTACGCGCACTGCCAACAAGCCGACTGACTTGTTCCGTAACCTTGCGCCATGCTACGTATAGCAAGCCGTTAAAATTGCGTACTTGTCCTAATTTAAGCTTGCGGATTATGTTATGAAATTCGTCAATATACGCTTGTCCGTGTTCTTCAAACGTAATAGAACGGTCTACGGACGCCTTGGCACGTATGAGAATGCCGTAAACGTCGTACAATGCCTTTACGTCAAAGTAAGGCGCCAACGCGTCATATATCGCACTAGGTATGCCCGTTTTAAGCGCACGTTTGCCTAGTTCGTCTGCGTTTGGTTGCGGGTTGGCTTGCTTGTCCCCGTCTCTTTTATGTGTATTACTGTTTTTATTAAGTTTATTAGGCGTGGCTTTATGGTGTGACACGTTGGGTGTGACCTCCGCCGTGACTGCCGGTTGTATAACGGCAGCGCTGCCCGTTTCCCTACGGTCGCCCCCGTCACGCTTTAACCTGTACTGGCGAATAATTCCCTTACGTTCTAGCTTGCTACGAACGCGGGAAGCCGTCTCCCTGCGTATGCCTACGATCATGCCGAGTTTACTATTCGTTAGGAAGCTAACGCCCTTGTACTTGCAACTATGGCGTGCCAGTACGTCCAGGACGTCTCTTTCCGTCTGTGTAAGGTTGTGGGCGTCCTTGTGCTGTTTAATTTCGGCGTCCATAGCTTCAACGCTAGTGAACGTGGATAGATTGCGGTAAGTAGTTTCGTTTGCGATTAAGTACGTTGTCATTTCGTTTGCCCCTCCGATTGTGGACACACGAATACGAATATATGTTCGTTTTCAAGGTCATAGTTAAATAAGCCTTGCATTTAACGGTTTTTCGCGATACAATAACGATTGTCTAGGTCGTGTATTGTAGCGAGTTTTTATATTCGCTTCATGCGCGTCTTTTTTTTTTTATGCGTAACTATTTATTCGCTAAGTGAAACGTTTAGCCGTTGCTTATACGCCATTAGGCGATCATAACGATATTGTTGCGCCCCTGGCTTACGTGCTGTGCGCCGTAATCGGCGACCTTGCGCGTGTAATATGCGATACGTGCGGTTTGCTTGTCCATTCGTGCCCCTCCCTCTATAAATCTCTTAACGGTGAAAATTCCTTGTGCCTATCATTCACGTCGCTAGAATATAAATTTACATAAACGCGTACCATTTCCATCGTGGAATGACCTAGTATTTTCTGTAACTCGAATACTCCTGCACCGTTCATAACGGATAGTTTCGCAAACGTATGCCGTAGTGTATGCGGGCTACACCTTACGCCCTTTATGCCCGCCTGTGTACCGTACTTCGTAACGATCTTTTGTAAACCCGCTCTTGTCATTGCTTCGCCATCAAGCGTTACAAATAAGTGGTTTGACTCGCACGTTCCCCGTATTTTTAAATAACGCCGTAACTGTTCGATCATTTTAGTCTGTATAGGTACGTATCTGTGAAAGTTATTTTTTGTATGACGTACGAATATAACCCCTTCCGCCAGTTTTACGTCCTCTATTAAAATAGCAGCCGACTCCGACAACCTTATGCCAGTTTCTAAAAGCAACAGCATATACGTGTAGTCACGTAAGCCTGTAAATGTTCGTTTATCGGGCGCATTAAATAACGATCTTAGTTGCTTAACAGTGAAAGTTTCAATATTGCCCGCACGGACTTTTAACAACGGATAGTTTTTCGTGGGGCTATTGCGTATATACTTAGAATCAAGTAAGAAACCGAAAAACGCCCTAATTGCTCTTAAATGTGTATTTACAGAACCGTTACTTAGTCCGCGTGTTGCTTTTAAATAGTCCACGTATGCGTCTATATCCGGTCGCATGACCATACGAATAAAGTCCGCCTTATCTTCCGCAACTAGCCAACGTCTAAACATACCTGTCTTGTCCCTGTAATACTGTATTGTGTCCGGACGTAAACCTCGCCGTTGCGCGTCTGCTAGAAACCGTTTAACCGCTTCATCGTACGATAACGTCTCTAGTTCTAGTGGCTCTGTTGCTATGTCGATTTCGTTTACGTTTAATTCGTTGTTGCGACGCTTGCCTGTATTTTTTGTCAATAAAAAACGCCTCCCTCTGATTACTTCAAAGGAAAGCGTAAGTTCGTCTGTATTCACGGGACTAATGTCCACACGTTCTACGTAAAATGAACGCAAAAAAGACGACGCCCTAACGAATAAACTCCGTTAGAACGCCGTCATATCAACGTTTATAGTACCGGTGGTCGGGGTCGAACCGACACTCCCGTGAAGGAACGGGATTTTGAGTCCCGACGCACTGTAATTCCGCCACACGAGCTGACATAACAACGTTTTTCCCCACTTGCTAAAAGCGATGCATGTGATTACTGACTATTATGCTATTGATTAAAAGAAAGGTCAAGAATTATCTTTAAATTTAATTACATAGCCTCCTAAATTCCCTTGCATTGGTCTCCAATTCCTATGAATGATTAAAGAGATACAGCTTAACAACTTTTTAGGCTGATCAGAAACTTCACTAGCGAAATCTATAATGCGATTGTATGTGCCAAAGTAACTTCCATTTTTCCAGACTAAAATCGGTTTATCTTTATTATTTGATTCTGTAGTGGAAGTATAACCTCTGTTGGATATTTCCTCTCGCACACCATCATATTTTAAATTGAAGTCAGCTTTGCCTAAACTTCTATATCTTGTAATCAATTTATTTTCGTATTCTCTAACGTACTGCACATCGTTAAACTCTTTAACAATCTTATATTTAATTAATCCATCTTGCATTAACTTTTTATGTTCCAAATTTCTTCTGGAACTTGATGTCATTCTATTCCATTTCCCTGAACCAACATAAACTACTTTACCTTTGTACCAATGTTCATAGACGATTTGCTTGTCAACTTTTCTTAGCTCATTTGTATTAAGTTTATGCTTTCTAATTAACTGCTGGATTTTTTGATACTTTACACCATATATCTCAGCTATATCCTGATTGGTCATTTTGTCTTTAGATTTAGACATCGATAAGTATTCAAGCCAAGATGAAATTATAAATGTCATGCTCAAAATGGTCCATCAAAAAATTAAAGCTCAGAAAAAATGGGGAAAAGCTCCAATGCACCCTGATACAATTGATCAGGGTTATGAAGTAGTTAAGCACAGTCACTTTGATAATAAAAGTACTTTAATGGATATCCTTGAAGGTTGGAAAATTGGAGATTTTAGTAATGCTGTTTCTGATCAAAATTACTTTTGGGGACTGCAAAATGGCACTGGAGGAAAAGCCACATCGCTTTTACCAGTAGATGAAGAGTTAAGCTATATTAAAAGTAATTTCCAATAGAAGTCAAGATTTAAAAATATTGTTTCTATGGTTAAGAAAGATGCCATTATCTGGTATGATATAGTTAGTTAATCAACTGGAGGAATTCACATGAAGAAGATATTTCTAGTACTAATCGTAGCATTATTTTTAATTGGAGGTAGTGTTGTTATTTTTGCTACATCCAATGAAAGTTCATCAGATGAAAGTCAAAAGAAAGTAAAAGAAGAGTCAGCCGATGAAAAAACTGTTCAAGAAGAGCAAGAACAAGGTCATGGAGATAGTCCAATTAAAGGTTGGTCTATGTCAAAGTTTAAAGAAGTCCAAAATAACTTTTATGGGGCTGCAGATGAATATGGATTTGGAGAAATAGAAACGATAGAAGATGTTAACAGAGAGATCATTCAAATGACTTCTCAAAAAATTGAGTCTGTTAAGACAAGAGAATTATTGGGTGGAGATGCTCCAACATTTCCTTTCACTCCTATTTATCCTTCAGGATTAGGACTATTCGAGTCCACCAATAACTATGCAGCACTGACTTTGGACAATTTAGAATATCTTCAGTACGTTGTTTCAAAACTAGATTTAGATAAAGAAATCAACGAACGTTATCAAGGATTCCTAAGTGAATGGAAAAGAGAAGACTTTAGTAATTTGGTTGAAGTTCATAAAGATCTGTTACATGAATATGCAAATCCAATGGATGGAACAGAACAGTATCTTGAAGTAGACGACTATCGTTTAGCTACGAAGGAAGAAGAAGAAGCCTTCTTAAGTCATTACGGAATCGGTTCCCAATACTAATATAAAAAGAGTGAGCCTTTGTATAAACTACGGGCTCTCTTTTTATATTATAAAATATAAAAGGTGAACTATAATGTATAGTTCGCCCTTTCTTTTACCTTTCTTTATTGTTGAGACTATAATGATCTAGAAAATCTTGCTCTTCTTTTGGAGTAGCTAAGCGATAATCATCTATTTCTTTAAACCTCATCTTATTAGAGAAATCAGCATACTCATGGAAAATCTTCTTATGAACTTCTACTAATCTACTGTAATCCCCTTTCTTCCACTCTTCTAAGAAACTCAGATAATAGCCTTCTGTATCTTTATCTACCTCTAGTTTCTTAACGTATTCTTCCACATACTCTATATTTTCAACAGTTAAAGTTCTGTAGTACGGAGCTAAGTCAAATCCCAAAGTGTTAAGGTAGGCTGGCGTAAAGCTTCCACTACTGCTGCCTCTTATTAATTCCTTTAGCTGATCAGATTCTATTTTTTGAGAAGTCATCTGAATTATTTCTTTATTAACATCGTCTAAGTTTGAAAGATATTCAAATTTTTCTCTTCCCTCTTTTTCCGGCCCCGAAAGGACCTGGTTTGATCCCTCAATATAATTAAATTTCACAAATGCATATGAACCTATGCAGAAAAATAGTATACCAACTAGCGATAAGATGATTTTATTCTTGATGCCACTCTTCATTTTCTTCTCCTTTAAACCCATTTATTTCTATTATACCACGATGAAAAAATCACTTAAAACAGTTTAGAGAAGTCGTACAGTTTCATTATAGACACATCCTTGGCAACTTTTCTAGCTGCTTTAGCTATATTCAGTAAACCATAATTCTTATTCTTTCTAGCTCTATGAATCATTATGGAAGCATATTCATCATATGAGATAATCTTAACTAAGTTAGCATTAGAACAAAATAAAATGAATGGTAAAGGGAGGAGAAGTTCATAACTCTTAACTAAGATTGATAAAGCTTCTTTCTATTCTAGCTTTTTAGCCTCATTAATTAGCTTATATAGTTTAACCGGATGCTTGGGAAATTCCTTTTCAAAAATTTCTCTTGCTTCTTGTTCTGTCAATTATCCAACCTCCCATATATTCCTTGTAAGATATCATCATCTTCTAAATCGTCATAATCCATCATATTTGTGTCATTAAGTACTGATTTAGTTAGTAACTGGCTACGCTGGGGATCTATCTGGAGATTTTCAATTGAGTTTGAAGTAAATTTAAGTTTGCTGATCTCATTCTTACAAACGGAGTTTCAGGAATTTTTTCATATCCCTCTCTGGTTATGATTGTTTGGTAAGAACCATACTTATAAATTCCTTCCTCATCAGTAACATTAGACTTCAATAAACTTAATTCATTTCTTCTTCTAGACATTTTACTACCTCCAATGAATGGGATTCACAGCGCACGATTTTAGCTTTATTCAGTCCCGTAAAAAGGCAATAAAAAAAGACCTTCAACATTAACGTTGAAAGTCAGTTTTTGATAGATACCGAAGGTGGGAGTCGAACCCACATGCTCAGAGAGCACAGCATTTTGAGTGCTGCGTGTATACCAATTCCACCACTTCGGCATATTAATAATCCTACCAATGTGAAGCTAAAATTAAAATCGCACGCTTTTGAGTCCCGCGCGTCTGCCAATTTCGCCACACCGGCATGTGTGTAAATGGAGGCGGTAACCGGATTTGAACCGGTGATAAAGGTTTTGCAGACCTCTGCCTTACCACTTGGCTATACCGCCATAAAAGTAATGGAGCGGAAGACGGGATTCGAACCCGCGACCCCCACCTTGGCAAGGTGATGTTCTACCACTGAACTACTTCCGCATATTGGCTGGGCTACCAGGATTCGAACCTGGGATACACGGGATCAAAACCCGATGCCTTACCGCTTGGCTATAGCCCATTAGATTAAAATGGGGCGATCGATGGGGATCGAACCCACGTGTGCCGGAGCCACAATCCGGTGCGTTAACCACTTCGCCACGACCGCCATACATAGAAATGGCAGGGGTAGTAGGAATCGAACCCACATCAAAGGTTTTGGAGACCTTCGTTTTACCATTAAACTATACCCCTACTTATCTTATTTGATTAAATGGTGGAGGGGGGCAGATTCGAACTGCCGAACCCTGAGGGAGCGGATTTACAGTCCGCCGCGTTTAGCCACTTCGCTACCCCTCCATATATAAATGTTTAAATAAAAAAATGGTGGCTCGGGACGGAATCGAACCGCCGACACAGGGATTTTCAGTCCCTTGCTCTACCGACTGAGCTACCGAGCCATTTAGTTTTTAAGACTTACCAGATAAAGTGGCGGTCCGGACGGG
>NZ_CCDL010000002.1 GCF_000724085.1 Oceanobacillus manasiensis | reverse complement strand
AGGGTATAAGGTATACCTAATAGGGTTCATGAAGGACCTGTAGGTCTGGTAGTAATAGCGGAGAGGTCACACCTGTTCTCATGCCGAACACAGAAGTTAAGTTCTCCAGCGCCGATGGTAGTTGGGGCTTTGCCCCTGCAAGAGTAGGACGCCGCCAGGCAAATGGAAAAAGGTTATGCATTTTATATGCATAACCTTTTTTGTTTGTTATAGAAGAAATACCTGCAGCTTGTTAAGCAGGCCTGCTGACATTTCTTTATTTTTTGGTATTAACTATTTCCCCATTAATAAACACTGTTTCAACTTTACTTCGCAAATCAAACA
Source organism: Oceanobacillus manasiensis (assembly GCF_000724085.1). Lineage (GTDB taxonomy): Bacteria > Bacillota > Bacilli > Bacillales > Amphibacillaceae > Oceanobacillus_B > Oceanobacillus_B manasiensis. The sequence continues at coordinate 875,065 of NZ_CCDL010000002.1, read as the reverse complement.
AGTCACCGTTCCAAATGACGAGATCTGCATCTTTACCGGATTCAATGGAGCCAACTTGGTCTTCAACACCAAGATGCTTTGCAGCATTGCTTGTGAGCATTTGCAATGCTTGTTGCTCAGTTAAACCATGTTTTATGGCATGGATGGCACTTGTTACTAAATATTCAATTCCTACCACAGGATGATCAGTTGTAAGAGAGCAGGAAATACCAGCATCCATGAGTACTTTCGCCGTGGACCAACCTTTATCCTTCAATTCTACTTTTGAGCGCGTTGACATCGTAGGACCAACTGAAACACATACATCATGCTGTGCGATATATTCGGCAATCTTATGACCTTCCGTACAATGTTCGATGGTAATGTCTATACCAAACTCCTTTTTAATACGTAAAACTGTTACAATATCATCTGCGCGATGGGCGTGCACCCGTAACGGTATTTCCTTTTTTAATACCTTTGTAAGATTTTCGAGACTTAGATCTCTCTCTTTTTTCTCTCTGTCCATGTAATTCTGTGTTTCAATTAGTTTCTCCCGAAGCCTTGCTGCAACACCCATACGGGTAGTCGGCATCTTTCCTTTACCACCATGAAACATTTTAGGGTTTTCCCCTGTAGCTGCTTTCATTCCAGAAGGAGCTCGAAGAATCATTTCATCCACTATATTTCCGTTCGTCTTTAAAACAGCCATTTCACCACCAATAACATTTGCACTTCCTGGCATTATTTGAACAGTTGTGATTCCTGCTTTTCTGGCATCGGCAAAACCAGTTTCCATTGGGTTAATTCCATCAATAGCTCGAACCTGCGGTGTAATTGGATCGCTAGTCTCGTTAAAGTCACTACCTTCACGACCTACACCTTCCTCTGATACGCCTAAATGGGTATGTACATCTATTAAGCCAGGTGTGACTACTTTTCCTTCTGCATTAATCACTTCATAACCATCGGGAACAGCTACGCAGGTTTCAATGGATTTAAATTTCCCTTCTTTTACGAGAATTGTATGGTCTTTCAGTACATTTCCATTTCCGTCATAAATTATTGCATTTGTAATTGCATACATATTGAAACCTCCAAATGATAGTGTACAATAAATTTAGAATATAATTACGATTTAAATCTATTATTGATAATAAATTATTTTGGTTACATTGTACAGAATTTGAAAATGGTACATTACTTTAGAGCTACCTATAGTCAGAAATCAGACAGTAGTTCATCTTGAAGAATAGTAGCAATTATCTTCCCTGCTGTTTTAGGAGCAGTTTTCCCTGGTAAACCTAGTGCATGCAATGCATGTATTCCTTGTTCTTTTGCAAAGTTAAAATCTGTGCCTCCTGGCTTTGATGCAAGATCAATAATTAGACCGCTTTGTTTCATTTTTAAAATTATACTGTTTGTAAGCACAGGTGCGGGGATTGTATTAATAAAAATGTCCGTCTTGCTAGCATGTTGCTCAAGAGCTGACATATCTATTGCTTCTATTCCTAACTCATATAAGCGTGCAAAGGCCGCTTTTTTTCTGACCGCTACGGTTACGTTTGCTCCAACAGCCGTAAATAACCGGGCTACCGTTACACCAACCCTTCCAAAACCGAGGACGGTAATAGTTGCACCATGCACTGTTTCTTTTGTATTCTCTATTGCTAGTTTTAATGCTCCTTCAGCGGTCGGAATAGAGTTATATATGGCAAGATCATCTCTGGAGAATAGTGTTGTTAGTTTTCGATTTGCTGATTTAGCCATCTCTTTTAGTTGGTGCCTTGCGGTTCCACTATAAATTCTACAGTGTTCAGGGGTCATATTTAATAACACATTGGTTATTTTCACTGGTTTATCAGAGTATGGGGCTTCTACATTTCCTTCATCATCTATTCCGGCAACTGGTAATATGATCGCATCCATTTTCTCTATGTGCTGGTGTAAATCGTCAACCTTCGTTACCCCTTGTTTATTTAGATTCAGTTGTGAAAAGCCTGCGAGGTAAAGCTGGGCATTTAGTTCCATCAACATATCAATGACTTCAATATACCTTGCGTCACCGCCAGCAATAAGTATCTTCATTCCATTAAGCAATTGCTCACCCTCTTTCCTTTTATCCATATATTTTACAGGAACTATACGTTTAATATGACAGCAATGTAGAATCGTTTCAAACGTTAGTTTAATTATGAATACTAATTATAGTATTACTTTTGATATAATGAATTAAAAAGGAGATTGCCAGATGCTTCACGTACCTGAGCATATTCAATCTGTATGGGAAAAGTTTGATAAATTCCCCATGGAAACCTTAACCAAGATTTGGGTTCACTTGCAAGAAGGAGGAGGGAGGCAACGAGAAGTTACCGAAATGAGAGAGCATCGGGAGCAATATGGTATTGCGGGAAATTGCTTTGATCTTTCTCTATGGTTATTGGATGAATTCAAGCAAGCGGGAATACCAGCATATCCAATAGGTCATCATCTGGGAAGCGAACATGCTCACATAGCTGTCATAGCGCTGGACGATAAAGGAGGACGCTATCTTTGTGATTTAGGTGACCAATGGCTTAATCCTTTGCCGATTGATGCAGTTTATGATGGTCGCAGGCTTAAAGGACATTTTCCTGCAGCTGAGATTCAGTTTGAGCAGCGTGGCGAAGAGTTAGAAGTACAATATTACCGGCCAAATGGGAAAGCTTCTAAACAAACTTTTGAATTGAAGCCTATTGAGATAAATAAATGTTTGCAGGCGGCCGACCAGTCTCAACGTTTGATAAAACCTCAACCTCTCTTTGAATGCCGGATACCGTATAATCAAGATAAAGCTCACTGGGAATTTTATAATTGGGAGAGCTTCCTTTCTACATGGGAAGGATTAATTGATGAGCCTGTATCCAAAGATATAGACCAATGGGTGGAAAAGCTTTATTATTATTCTGGTTATGATAAAGGAATGTTACAAACATCATTAAAAGCGTACGACAAACTTACTGAAAACTGACAGAGAGAAGGGGTTTAGCATGATGCTACAACAAGCAGATAAAGAAACGAAGCGAAAAATCGCAACATTATTTAATGGAATGCAAGATACGACTATCCTTTCCTGCTTGCAGGGACATATGGGGAAGGCGTGGGTTAATAACAGAGAGAATCCAGAGGCTGCACAAATAATGGTAGGTGATTTTACATTTTTTGCTGGTAATCCTGCTGCAGAAGGGGTAGAAGATCTTCTGAAAAACGTCCCAGAACACATACTCGCTATAGTCGATAATGATGAATGGAAAATGCGCATTGAGGAAGTACATAATGATAGCGCAGAAAAGATTCAGCGGTATGGTTTTCGGAAAAGACAGGAAGATTTAGATACAGACCATCTCCGACACCTCATTGCAAATTTGCCCGAAGGATATGAACTCAGAAAGATAGATGAAAGTATTGTAAATATCCCTTCTTTATTTGAAGTATCTCCTGATTTTATAAAGCAATTTGATTCGATTGCAGATTTCCTTGACAGAGGCATTGGCTTTGCTATTTTATTTGGTGAAAAAGTAGTAAGTGCTGCCGCATCATACAGTATATATGATGAAGGAATTGAAATTGAAATTGTAACGGATGACAAACATCGTAAAAAAGGTCTTGCTACATGTGTTGCTGCTGCCTTAATAGTGGACTGTCTTGAAAGAGGACAATATCCAAGCTGGGATGCTGCAAACGCCGAATCAGCTAAATTAGCTACAAAGCTTGGTTATGTAGCAACAGGAGCCTATGATACGTATTACATTCATACACTAGCACCCGTGCATAAATAGGTTATTTTCTGGGAAACTATAAATAATCTAATTAAATAAAGGGGATGTATGTGGTGGAAGAGAATACTCATCAGAAGCTTCAGCAGGCACATAAACAAATCATAAGCGCACAGCAGGCAGTCCTAGATGCACAAGGTGCGAATAACAAATTGATTGAACAAGCTGAGCAGCAATTAATACAGGCGGAACAAGCATTGCAAGCATTACAATCGAATGAAGGAACTGAGCTAACAGAAAATCCGCAATTCCAACAAGCATATGAGGAACTGCATGATATTAGACAACAGGTCCAAGAAGCGCAGCAAAATAACAATGACGTATTATAAACAATGAAAGGCTTCATATGAAGTCTTTTTTTATTTTTTTAACTATATTCAAAATTATGTGCTAATATATTAAGGAGTATTTTAAATCTGTAGGGAGTTGATGAACATGATGATTACCATTCAAATGTGAGGGATGTACTAATTAACCCTCTCTAATAAAAACTTAAAAATTGAGGGGGATTTAAATGAATGCTAATGAAGTAAAAGGTAAAATTCAATTACTACAAAAGGAAATGTATTTTTCAGGGGTATATCATGCGAGGAAGAATGAGATCGATTATAGCGGAAGCTTTGGTTTTTCAAACCGTTCCGACCAAATAAAAAATAACAGTCAAACGAGATTTGGCATTGCTTCAGGTTGTAAAATTTTTACGTCTATCGCAGTTTGTCAGCTTGTTGAGCAGGGACTTTTAAGTTTCCAAACAAAGCTCCATGAATGCCTGCCTATTGATTTTCCTGCTTACAGCAAAGAAGTAAACATTCATCAATTGCTGACACATTCTTCTGGTGTTCCAGATTATTTTGATGAGGAAGAGATGGATGATTACGAAGAACTTTGGATAGACAATCCAGTTTACGCAATTCGTAGCCTACATGATTTTCTTCCATTATTCCAGAATAGAGAAATGGCGTCTTTACCAGATGGTGACTTTCATTACAATAATGCAGGGTATATCTTATTAGGTCTAATTGTTGAACAGATTAGCGGGAAGCCATTTACTGATTATGTGGAGCAGTTTATTTTTGAAAAGGCAGGAATGATACATTCAGGCTACTTCGAAATGGATAAACTGCCAGAAAACACTGCACTCGGATATATTGAAGAGCCTGATGGCAGTTACAAAACAAATATATTTTCTGTACCAGCAAAAGGTGGAGCAGATGGCGGTGCTTTTGTAACAGCAGAAGATATGGTCACCTTTTGGGATGCACTTTTCAACTACCAGTTACTGTCCAAAAAAATGACGGAAAAGCTTTTCCAGCCACAAATAGAAGTAGACGAAGATCTTTATTACAGCTATGGTGGCTATGTGGATATGGAGCAGGGAAAAGTGAAAAAGCATATTCTAATGGGGTATGATCCAGGTTGCAACTTCCGTTCTGTATACTACCCAGAGAATTCTATAAGTATTGTAGTGTGTTCGAATGAATCGGAAGGTGCGTTTGAAGTAATGAAGGAATTGGAGAAACTATTAACCTGATAATTTGGAGCTGGATGCAGGATAGGACTTGTTGCTAAGTAGTCCCTAGAAAACAAAATAAGTAGAGGCCAAGGCGAATTGCTTGGTCTCTTCTTCTTATACTTTATTACAGCAACGAATATAAATAACAACGCAAACAAATAAATTCATTTCTAATCCTAGTATTAATAAAGGTACATTTATTTTTATAAATAGCATATTCCATTGCAAGATTTATATGAAAGCGTTATAATCTACAGTATACAATATTCTGTAAAATTAAGGAGTCATTAATGAGTAGGATTTTAGAGGGCTTATATTCTAAGAATGGGTTAGCTGCAAAAGAAATTGCCAGTAAAATGATGCTTATAAGAGAAGGGGAACGTATCCCACGAGTAAGTGATTTTGCAGAGGAATTCTCAATAGGTAATGGTACAGTTCAAGGAGCTCTTAAGGTCCTGGACAATATTCATGCTATAAAACTCGAAGCAAGGGGGCATATGGGAACATACCTGCTAAAAAAAGACTTGCATTTATTAAAAGAAATTGCAGGTGTTGGTTCATTTATTGGTGCTATGCCGCTACCGTATTCTACCAAATATGAAGGCCTTGCTACGGGATTGATTGAGGCATCTGAAGCTATGATGAATCGAATAGATTTGGCATATATGCGAGGTTCTAAACAACGGTTAGATGCTCTGAAAACTCGGCGCTATGACTTTATTATCATGTCACAACTCGCTGCTGAAGAAGAAATGGACATAAACAGAAACTTAGAAATAGCAGTTAACTTTGGGCCTCAAACATATGTAACAACACATCAAATTTTCTTTGCGAATAAACAGAATGATAGAATTTTAGATGGTATGCGAGTTGGGGTGGATTATACATCGATCGATCAATCCAAAATCACTTTGCTCGAATGTGAAGGGCTGGAGGTTGATTTGGTACCGGTCAATTATATGCAACTTTTCGATATGCTAATGAGCGGTGATATCGATGCAGCAGTATGGAATGCTGATGAAAACCGTACAAAAGGTGAAATGGGTGTAGGGACTTTTCGTTCTTCACAAGCCAAATCAATTTCTGTAAAAGCAACTAGTTCCATTATATTAGTGGAAAAAGCTCGACAGGATGTAAAGAACTATTTGGAAAGATTAGATGTAAATGAAATAGTAGAAACACAAAAGAAGGTAGTTAGAAAAGAGAAATTGCCGCATTATTAAGAAGCACAGTTAAGCGCTTTTTCTTTTTCAACCAATATACAAAAAACTGTATATTAAGGAGGATTAAGAATGAATAGAGAGCAATTGAAGGACAGGTTACACATCCTAGCTTTAGGAGATGTTATTTCCAAGCCGGCTTGCGAGGTTACAATAAAAGCATTTGATCATCTATTGACAGAGTTAAAAACGGAAGATTTGGAACAATCGGAGATGCTGTTTACCCATTTGCCTTCCGCAATTACTCGGATTGGGGAAGGCGAGACACTGGAAGGCCCATCTTCCGAGATTATGAAAGAAGTAAGAAATTCAAATTATTATCCCACTGCGGAAAATCACATTAAAAATATTGAGCATATATGGGGACACACACTACCGGAAGAAGAGAAAGCGTTTTTATCAATGCACTATACTACTATAATAGAAGCAAATCAAGGGGGAGATAAAAGATGAAAATTGTTATCGGGGGACAAGTAGAAAAAAAGGCAATTGAAGGGTTAATTAAAGAATTAGACTCATCCATTGAAACATCTGTAAAGTCAGATTTGGACGCAGCAATGGCTATTAAAACCGGGCAGGCGGATTATTATGTTGGTGCTTGCCATACTGGTGGTGGCGGAGCATTAGCAATGGCCATCGCGATGATTGGTCGGGACAATTGTGAAACCGTATCCATGCCTGGGAAGCAGCCACAGGAGGAAAAAGTTATTGAAGCCGTAAATGCAGGTAAAAAGGCATTCGGATTTACTGGTGATCATATGGAAAAAGCCGTTCCTATGATTATAAATGCATTAAAAAACAAGGGATAAATAACAAAAGGGGGAAGTTAAAGTGGAAATGATCTTTGTTATTTTAATTGGGGCAGTGGCAGCTGTGCTTGCCAATATGAATATTGCGGTCTTTAATGATGGACTGCGACCGATTGTTGGGGAGCATATAGAAGGCAGGTTGAAACGCAGGGAATTGGGGCTTACAGCATTTGCGATGAGCTTTGGGCTCGTGGTAGGGTTTGGTATTCCATTTACGGTAACGGCAAGTATTATTCTAATTCATAGTATTTTGCTGGGAACAGATATAATCGGGCTCATCACTCCAAAAAACAAATGGGGCACACCTTTGGCAGCAGCTGTTGGGGCAGTATATGGCTGGGGCTTATTAGTCGGACTGGAAGGATTCGTCAAGCTATTCGAATATTTGCCAGTCAATTTCCTTGAAGAAATGGGTGAAGTTGGCACCCCTGTTGTAGTTACCTTTATGGCATTTCCAGCATTGGCAGTTGCTATGCAGTTCACGATTAAAAAAGGTGTTCTAACCTTTATTGTGGCAGCAATCGTAAGGCAGCTTGCTGTATTTGTGAATGAAGGTGGCTTTCTTTCAATTGGCGGCAATGCTATTACTCTTAACCAAGAAGGGATGGCTCTGATTGCAGGAATGATCTTCTTGTTTGGCTTTGCAATGCGCGAAAAACAAGAGGAAGGCAGTTCCGTGGACCTTGCTTCTATTTTCAGTGAAAAGGTTAAATCAATTAAGAAAAATGTTGTGTTCTTCATGATTATTGGAGCATTGATTGCGGGGGCGACCAACCTATTACTTATGGCAGGTGATCCTATTTCTTTAAGCCTTCTTGCGGAGGGAAAGCAGGCTGATGCAGGGATTGCAGCAGCTGCAAGAGCGATTGGTTTTATTCCGCTCGTTGCCAGTACAGCCATTGCTACAGGGGTGTATAGTCCTGTAGGCTTTACTTTAATTTTCGTCGTCGGGCTTTTTGTACCTAATGTATGGATTGCTGTCATTGTTGGTGCTATTGTGATCTTCCTCGAAGTAATGCTGCTAAGTGTTATTGCTAGATTCCTAGATAAATATCCGGGAGTTCGTAACTCTGGGGAGAATATTCGAAGTGCGATGACTAAACTACTAGAAGTTGCTTTATTAATTGGTGGTGCCAATGCGGCAAATATGATTGCGCCAGGATTCGGATTCTTCTTTATAGCTGGTTTTTACCTGCTAAATGAAATTGCCGGTCGACCAATTGTACGGATGGCTGTAGGACCTGTCGGCGCCATTGCAGTAGGGGTTATCGCAAACATTTTGGTGCTAACGGGGATTATGACATTACCGCAATAATACCTAGGAGGTTACTTGATGATACAGACTGTATTAGGGAAAATTGAGAAAGAAGCATTTGGCATATGTGCTGCACATGAGCATCTATCCATCGACTTGTCCAGGATTAAAGGAGACCCTGACACCATTTTAGATGATGAGGAAGGAATGTTATCAGAGCTATCGTTCTTTTATGAAGCGGAAGGTAGGTCAATGGTAGAACTGACTAATGCCGGGATGGGACGAGATGTTAACCGCCTTAAGCGATTAAGTGAAAAGACTGGTGTCCATATCGTAACTTGTACGGGATTTTATAAGGATCCATTCATACCCACATTTGCAGCAAGCTGGGGGAGAGACGAATTTGCAGCACATTTTTTAACAGAGATTAAGGAAGGGATAGAAGGAACTGGCGTTTATCCTGGCGTGATCGGCGAAGTTGGCACAAGTATAAATGAGATAAAACCCCTAGAAAAGGAGTTAATCCTAGGAGCAGGGCATGCTGCAAGGGAATCTGGTCTGCCAGTATCTACCCACACTTCACTTGGCACGCTTGGAAGTAAACAGGTGGAGATGTTATTTGGTCTTGGAGTAGCTAAAGAGCAAATTGTTATTGGACACCAGGATTTAAACCCGAATAAAGAAGAAGTACTAGATGTTCTTCAATCGGGAGTATATATTGGCTTCGATACGATTGGCAAAAATAACTATCGTGCAGATGAAGAAAGAATTGCTTTCCTACTTGACTTTATTGCACGAGGATTTCATAAACAAGTACTTTTGTCTGCAGATCTTACACGTAAATCGCATTGGCATAAACATGGCGGGCCTGGGTACGATCTTGTTTTAAAAGAATTCATTCCAGAGCTTCGTAAACGCGGTGTTACGGAAGAAATAATAAAAGATCTACTTATTTATAATCCTGCAAATGCATTTGCAATAAAGGAGGTAGGATAAATGGGCTATGATACAACGAAATTAAAGTATGCCGATTCTGTCCTGCCAACACTATCTATTTACGAGGCACAATTATTACAATTTAAACTAGTTGATAAAATGAGTATCCATTTTACCGGAGATCAATTTCTTTCAATGGGTGATCTTGGGGTCTCCCCCCGATTTAAAAAACCAGAGCAAACGGAACGAGTAGAACATGTATTGGCGGATTTCTTTGCTACAGAAAAAGCAGCCCTAGTTCGAGGGGCTGGAACAGGAGCAATCCGTATTATTCTTAGCACTTTAATGGCAGCTGGTGACACTATGTTTACTCATACAGCGCCAGTTTACACCACAACGAAAGATACCTTGCGTATTTTAGGTCTGAAAACGAAAGCTGTGGACTACAATGATTTGGAAGCTATTACTGAGGCTGTGAAAGACGACGAAGAGTGCCGCGTCTTCTATATCCAGCATGCACGTCAACAGCCAACTGACACATACGATCTAAAAAAAGTAATTTCCACAGTAAAACAGACTAGACCAGACCTTCCAGTTGTTGTTGATGATAACTACTGTGCCATGAAGGCATATGGAATTGGTGTGGAATATGGAGCGGATTATTCAACCTTTAGTGGATTTAAGTTGTTAGGACCAGAAGGAATTGGAGTCATTGTGGGAAAAGCAGAAGCTATTGATTTATTGCAGCAACGTAACTATTCCGGGGGAGGCCAAGTTCAGGGTTATGAAGCAATGGAATTACTAAGGATGATGACCTTTGCTCCGGTTTCACTAGCAACTCAAAACGAGCAAGTTGAAGCAGTGTGTAGGAGACTTAATGAAGGTGCGATAGCAGGAATTGAAACAGCCTATATGACGAATGCACAATCCAAAAATGTTATTGTCGAGTTGCAAGAGCCAATTGCGCAGGAAGTTATTAGGAAAAGCAATGAATTGGGCGCTGCAACACATCCGGTGGGTGCGGAGTCAAAATATGAGATTATACCAATGATTTACCGAGTTTCTGGAAGTTTTATAGAAGCACAACCTAGACTTAAAAAATATGGTTTGCGTCTTAATCCTATGAAATCTGGAGCAGAGACTGTATTGCAAGTTTTAGATAAAGCAATTCAGGCTAGTAGATCACAATAATGGACAACTAATATAAACTACTAATTGAACTGACATAAAGATAGGAGGTTGTTTCCATGTTTTTAGATGTAACGAAAAGACGAAACCCTGCATTAATAAAAGCAGGCTTGTCCCTTCATCAAAATGGAGAAATTCCTCCCAACACTTATATTATTGATGTTGATGTATTAAAAAGCAATGCAAGAAAGCTGCAAAAAGTCGCTTCATCTTACGGAATGGAACTTTACTTTATGAGTAAGCAGTTGGGGAGATTACCGAAAATTGCAGATATAATTAAACAAAGTGGCATTATAAAGGCAGTAGCGGTTGATTTTGATGAAGGTAAAGTACTTGCCGACAACAATATCCCTATAGGAAATATTGGGCATCTTGTACAACCAGGTAAACATCAATGGAAGGAAGTTCTTAGCTGGAGGCCAGAGGTTGTAACTATTTTTTCTTACGAACGTGCAGTGCAGCTAGCAACAGCAGCAGCCTCAATTGGTGTCGAACAAGACATTATTTTAAAAGTAATGGATAACGATGATAGCATATATCCTGCTCAGGAAGGTGGAATACCACTACAAGAGTTGGAAGAAACGATAGACCGCATCAAAGAGCTCTCTAACGTGGCAATTGTTGGGGTAACGAGTTTTCCAAACTTACAACTAGCATCAGACAAATCAAAAATGATTCCAACTAATAATCTATCCACATTATTACGAGCAAAAAGAATTTTAGAACAAAAAGGTGTCACAATAAAACAAATAAATGGTCCGAGCGGAACTAGCTCTGAGACTATTCCATTCTTAGCAGGACAAGGAGTCACCCATGGTGAACCGGGGCATGGGCTGACTGGGACAACGCCCCTTCATGCTTTTAAGGATTTGCCAGAAGATCCCGCCATTATTTATGTATCGGAAGTCTCTCATACGTACAAGGGAAACTATCAGGTAATAGCTGGTGGGTATTACGGTCGGTCTAACATGGAAGGTTGTCTCGTTGGGCACGACCCGGCTACACTTCTCAAACAGCAGACAACTGTCCAAGAGCTAAACCCTGAATCTATAGACTATTATGGAATGATTGATGCTCCAAGTGGATTTACAATCGATATTGGAGATACAGCTATTTTTTCTTTTCGGACGCAAATTTTTGTTACTCGTGCTCACGTAGCATTAGTGGAAGGAATACAACTAGGAGAACCAAAGCTCATCCATCTGGAAAGGAAGTGGTAGTACATGGCGAAAATGACACTTATCGTTATTGATAGCTTCGGGATTGGCGCCATGGACGACTGTGAGGAGTTCGTACCATCTGATTGCAGTGCAAACACATATAAGCATATTAGAGAATCGAAGCAGGATGGGCTTCAAATTCCGTTCATGTATGGAGCTGGATTAGGGACATTGGTAGATAACGAGCCGACGCCTAAAAATGCTTACGGCTATGCTAGGCTTGCTCACCATGGAGCTGACACGTATCTTGGTCATCAAGAGATTGCGGGAAGCTGTCCCAAGAAGTCAAATAGACGATTAATGCGTGATATTCATGGAAATTTAAAAGAAGCTTTGGAAGCAGGTGGTTATTCGGTAACTTATCCCATTACCAACTGTCCTGTACTTTTAGTAAATAATGCAGCAGTGGTAGCAGATAACCTCGAATCAGCTGTTGGTAATATTGTCAATGTGACAGCTGATTTTAAAAAAATGGCGTTTGATGAAGTGAAAAAACTTGGCCAAACTGTCCGCGATAATGTTGACACGACAAGGGTCATCGCATTTGGAGGACCTTTCACATCAATTGAGCATATTCTTTCCTGTGTGAAACAAAAGCATAATGGACAGTGGGGGGTGGATACCCCTAAAGCGCACGTATATGGTGAAGGTTACAATGTATTTCACATGGGATACGGTGTTGAAATAGACAAGCAATTTCCAATGATTGCAGCTGCCAACAAGCTAAAAGTTTATCGATTAGGGAAAACAGCAGACGTACTACATGGAGAAGGACCTGGAAATCCACTTGTCAATACGAGGGAATTACTAGAGACGGTTTCGGGGACGTATCAAGAGGAGGATGGGGAGGCTGCCTTCCTGGTAAATATTCAGGAAACAGACTTGGCGGGACATGCTGAAGATGTAGATTGGTATGCTGCACTATTAAATGAAACGGATCAGTGGCTACAGGACTCTTTTGTACCACAAATGGCAAAAGAAGATATTCTTATTGTGATGGCGGATCATGGGAATGATCCTACAATTGGCCATTCTAACCATACTAGAGAATATGTACCTATCCTGATATTCGGTGACATGGTAAAACAGGTGTCGATTGGTGAACGATCAACCATGGCAGATGTTGGTGCTACCTTTTGTGATTTCTTTAAACTTCCTTCCACTGCTGAGGGAAAAAGCTTTCTAAAAGAGATTATAGACCGATAAAAAAGAACAGAGACGCGCAAAGGATGATGGCGTCTCTGTTCTTTTTATATGCAAAAACCATTATTGTTTTTCTGGATCAGGATAATCATATCCATGTGTATCTACTTCAACTTTCTTCATTACAGCTGTATCTCCTGAAGCAACAATGTCATCGACTGTATCCATTCCTTCTGTAACCTCACCAAATGCTGCATAGTCTCCGTCCAGATGAGGAGAACTTTCTAGCATGATGAAAAATTGGGAACCGGCCGAATCAGGTGACTGAGATCTGGCCATCGATAAAACGCCCCTATCATGGATTAAGTCATTTTCTACTCCATTAGACTTAAATTCACCAGCAATGGAATAGCCTGGGCCACCTGTACCATTTCCATCAGGATCTCCTCCCTGAATGACGAAGCCTGGTTCAATTCTGTGGAAAGTCAGACCATCATAAAAACCGTCTTCAATAAGTGATATGAAATTGGCCACCGTATTAGGAGCGACTTTTGGATATAATTCTGCGATAATTTGGTCATCATTTTCCATTGTAATTGTGACAATTGGGTTCTCATCCACTTCAGGATAATCTGTGACATCTTTCGTGGATTCGTCCCCGTTATCTTGTTCTGTATCATTTTCTTCTGTTTCATTATTGCTGCCACAACCGTTCAGGAGGGCAATAAGCAACATGATAGCTAGAAAAGCGATCAGCAGCTTGTACCGATTTCGTAATGAATACATCTATGTAGGTCACCTCTTTAATTTTTTTCTTATACAAGTATAGCATGATCTCTAAAAAATCCCCTACTTAGACCAATTGATTTATCCCTATTACTCTTAAATACGTAAAATTCGCTCTATTCGCTACTATTTTCCAGATAATCATAGCATCGTTATACTCATTTTACTCTTAGCCCACTATACCCTGATTAACCACGCTATACCATGCTTAATCCGTTTTGACGTTCGAATCGATTCCTATTAGTCTTATAAAGTACGTGTTTTTACAGAAAAACAGGAGGTGAGAGCATTTATAATCAGAAGGTAAATTCGGCAGCAAGCACTGCTGAGATAGAAACAAATGTAACATTTCGTAACCCTGTAAAGAAAGATGGCGCTGCGGTGTGGGAGCTCATTAAACATACTGGTGTATTGGATTTAAATTCCTCTTATAGCTATTTAATGTGGTGTGATATTTTCTCCGATACATCCGTTGTCGCAATAGATGGGGGAAAAGTATGTGGCTTCATTTCTGGGTATCTACATCCCAAAAAAGCTAATACGTTATTTATTTGGCAGGTGGCTGTTCATGACTCAGGAAGGGGAAAAGGCCTGGCTTCCAGCATGTTGAGGGATTTATTGAATCGTACTGTATGTAATGAGGTACGATACATTGAGGCAACAGTCTCCCCGTCGAATATAGCATCTACTAATCTTTTTAAGGGTCTTGCTCGGGATTTGGATACGAACTGTATCATCACAGACTATTTTTCCTCCGCGGATTTCCCACGTGATGGCCATGAAGATGAGTTATTGTTTAAAATAGGTCCAACCAAAAAATGATAAAGGATGATTTCATGACTACTGCAGTGATACAAGATACGAAAATGAAAACGTTTGAAGAAATGGAATCGGCAGTTCGAAGCTATAGCAGGGGCTGGCCGACTATTTTTGACAAAGCCAAAGGATATAAGCTTTGGGATACAGATGGTAAAGAGTATATTGACTTTTTTGCTGGTGCTGGAACATTAAACTATGGTCATAATGATCAAGCAATGCAGGAGAAAATCATTGAATATATACAGAATGACGGGATCATTCACAGCCTCGATATGGGAACGACTCCTAGAAAAAACTTCCTTGAACGCTTCAATGAAGTGATTTTAAAACCTCGTAATCTCGATTATAAAATTATGTTTCCTGGACCCACAGGGACAAATACCGTGGAAAGTGCACTGAAAATTGCTCGTAAGGTAACAGGAAGAGATTCGGTTATCAGCTTTACAAACGCATTTCACGGAATGACGATTGGCTCCCTTTCGGTTACTGCGAACTCCTTTAAGCGACATGGAGCAGGTATACCACTACATCATACAGTATCTATGCCTTTTGATGATTATGTCGAAGATCAAGACTCTATTGTATATTTGGAAAGGTTTTTAGAGGATAGTGGAAGTGGTGTAGCCCTACCAGCTGCTATTATACTAGAAACCGTCCAAGGTGAAGGTGGCATTAATGCAGCAAGAATGAGCTGGCTCAAAAAAGTGGAGGCACTTTGTAAGCGTTGGGATATCTTGTTGATTATTGATGACGTACAGGCTGGCAATGGAAGAACGGGAACTTATTTCAGCTTTGAGCCTGCAGGCATTGAACCGGATGTGGTTTGTCTATCCAAGTCAATTGGTGGTATTGGTTTGCCCATGGCTATAACTCTGATTAAACCAGAGTACGACCAATGGGGGCCTGGTGAGCATAATGGTACTTTCCGTGGAAACAACCTTGCCTTTATCGCAGCTACGGAAGCATTGAAAAACTGGGAGAGCCCAGAATTCAGTGAAGCAGTGCAGGAAAAGGCAAACTTCTTGCGAGAAGAAGTAGAGAATCTAATTGAAAAATACCCCCAGCTAAAAGGAGAAGCCAGAGGCAGAGGCTTGATGCAGGGAATTGCTATTGAACAAGAAGGACTTGCCGGAAAAATCTGTGCGGAAGCATTCCAGCGCGGGCTAATTGTGGAAACCTCCGGACCAAATGATGAAGTTGTAAAGTTTCTCCCACCGTTAGTTATTGATAAGGAAGGCCTGGAAAAAGGACTGTCTATATTAGAAGAAAGCATAATACATGTGATCGCTTAATAGAAATAAATTTGGAAGGGGAATTACCCATGATTGTAAAATCACTTGAAGATATTATTGGAACAGAGGACGAAACATCTGGTGAGAACTGGACGAGTCGCAGATTCTTGATGAAGAAAGATAATTGTGGATTCAGTATGAATGATACAATTATTAAAGCTGGTACGGATAACTACTTCTGGTATAAGAATCATATTGAAGCAGTTTACTGTATTGAAGGAGAAGGGGAGATTGAAGAGGTAGAGAACGGAAAAGTGCATCCACTGAAGCCGGGGACGATGTATATTTTAGACAAAAATGATAAACATCATTTACGAGCGAAAACGCAAATGCGCATGGTCTGTGTGTTTAATCCGCCTCTAGTCGGAACAGAAACACATAATGAAGAAGGATATTATCCACTACTGACAGAATAGGTTTACAGAGAGAGTACCTGGCCAATAGAAGGCCAGGTGCTTTTAATCATCCCAAATAGTCGGAACTTATAGAAAGGATCCATACGAGTCCCACCCCACCCTATAATTCAAAGTAAAATTGAGAAGCCTCTAACGAGCTTGTTATCCTAATATTTACACATTAAAAAACAAGCTGGACCAACGGTCTAATCACCACTTCATTTACCTCAAGATCAGTCGACTGATCAATCGCATATGGGGTTGATCGAGCGATATTACTACCTGTGCAATACACCGTTATTTTTCATAAAATTGATTATCTCATTGTGTGTAATGCTTTCAGTAAGCTCGGATTCCGTTACGCTAGGCGATTTAAGAGTTATATAAATGTTTTGTAAAACTCTCCCTCTCTTTCTTAAACTTTTTAGGGTTGACACCATACCCTCTAGGGTATATTATGTAGTCATACTGTTATTATGAAGTGGGAGAATTAATGACTATAGCAATTGTAATTTTAATCTCATTTTTTCCAGCAGATATGTCCATGTACGGGGAGTTTGGAAAATAGAATTAAGTAAAGTTGCTGTAAAGCACGACTAGCAGGTCACAATAGTCGACACACTGATTTATCAGACATCATTCAAGAATGCAATAGAGCAAGCTTACTGTTTGCCTCTAGCATATCTGAACAGACACTTTCGATATATTCCTAATAAAGATGTCATTATAGTGGCATCAGATTATGTTGATAAGAATCTCAGTATCCGTTTATTGAAGCGAAAAGGCATCTAGGTTGTCGGATACTATCTAATAAGATAAAGAAAGGAGCAATCGCTTTATGAAATACGATGACCAAGTCAAAAATAGAATGAAACGTATTGAAGGACAAGTTAGAGGTTTGTTAAAGATGATGGAAGAAGATAAAGAATGTCGTGATGTGGTTACACAGATGTCTGCAGTACGAAATGCTATGGATCGGACTATTGCATTAATAGTTAGTAAAAATTTAGAACAATGTATCCGAGAAGAAAAAGAAGCTGGCGAAAGTTCAGAGGACATCATCAAAGAAGCAGTCAACCTGCTTGTTAAAAGTAGATAAATCATTGATTTGACAAATTATTAAAGAATAGTTAGCATATAATTTGGGTTAAGTGAAACATATTAACCCTATTTTTTAAACAAGTTAACATACCCCTACCGGTATGTGTATAATTTTATTGAAATATAAAGGAGAATGTATATGCCAGATAAAAAGAAAACTACGATTGTTTTGTTTAGCGGAGATTATGACAAGACAATGGCAGCATACATCATCGCGAACGGTGCTGCTGCATATGACCATGAAGTAACTATTTTCCACACTTTTTGGGGGTTGAATGCACTTCGTAAGGACAATCAGGTTCCGGTAAAGAAAAATTTACTGGAAAAGATGTTCGGAAAGATGATGCCTAGAGGCACAGATAAAATGGGACTTTCAAAAATGAACTATTTAGGTATGGGACCAAAGATGATTAAACATGTAATGAAAAAACACAACGCACTGCCACTTCCTCAATTGGTAGACATGGCGCAGGAGCAGGAAGTTAAACTGATTGCTTGCACCATGACAATGGATCTTCTTGGACTTCAGAAAGAGGAATTGTTGGATGAAATTGAATATGCCGGGGTCGCAGCGTATATAGGTGACTCGGAGGATGGAAATATAACTTTATTTATATAATATTTTTTAGTTTGATAAATACCCTATAGGGTATAATAATTATGAATTAGGAGGAACTAGAATGCGTGAAATTTCAGCAGCAGAACTTGCAACAAAAAGCTTGGGGAAAAACTAAACATTATTGATGTTCGTGAGGATGAAGAGATTGCACAGGGAAAAATTCCAGGTGCAGAACACATCCCTCTTGGTCAGATTCCGGATCGGCTCAATGAGGTCGACAAAAATAATCATTACTACCTCGTGTGCCGTTCAGGTGGCCGTAGTGGTAAGGCTTGTACCTTTTTGGAGGAACAAGGTTATGATGTAACCAATATGGCCGGTGGTATGTTTGACTGGAACGGTGAGGTTGAAAAATAAAAACGAGGAGGATTTTCTGATGAATATTTCAGCAAACGAAATTTTGGATGCAAAGGGGCTTGCCTGCCCAATGCCAATTGTTAAAACGAAAAAGGCAATCAAAAATCTGCAGCCTGGTGAAGTAATAGAGGTCCAGGCAACTGACAAAGGTTCCACGGCTGATATAAAGGCTTGGGCGGAAAGTACTGGTCACCAATATCTAGGGACCGTTGAAAACAGCGATGTCCTGAAACATTATCTGCGTAAAGCTAGTGATGAAGAAACAAAAAAAGAAACAAAGCATGGCGCCGTTACTGATTTGGAAGAACTTCGCAGGAAGATTGAAGAGGGAGAAGATATAGCCGTTCTGGATGTTCGGGAACCTGCAGAGTTTGCTTTCGGTCACATTCCTGGTTCGGTAAATATACCCTTAGGGGATTTAGAAAAACGTTACAGTGAGTTAAATAAAGATAGTGAAGTACTCGTCATTTGCCGTACAGGCAGCAGAAGTGACCTCGCAGCACAAAAGCTGACCGAAAAAGGTTTTCAGGATGTTAGTAATGTAGTACCTGGTATGGCTGAATGGCAAGGACCAACAAATAAAAACAACTAGAAGGAATTGAAGTTCGCGAAGCTGCGTCATTTGTTAATTACGCAAAGGATGCAAATATTTCATTAACATTCTAAGCAGGAGGGGAAATGTATGGCTAAAACCATAACAACCAATGAATTGGCAAAAAAAGTTGTTAATCACGAAGAAACTTTGATTCTAGATGTTCGGAATACAGATGAATTTGATAATTGGAAAATTGAAGGTGGAAAGGTTGAAGTAATCAATGAACCATATTTCAACCTGCTTGAAGGCATCGAACCTGTAGAAGGTAAATTTAATAAAGACCAGGAAGTTATCGTTGTCTGTGCTAAAGGCGGATCATCTGAATTTGTAGCGGACCTTTTGGAAGAGTCGGGCTATTCAAATTTATACAGCCTTGAGGGCGGAATGAAAGCATGGAGTGAACACCTTGAACCAGTTAAAATCGGTGATCTGAAAGACGGCGGTAGTCTTTATCAGTTTGTTCGGTTGGGTAAAGGTTGCCTATCATACTTTATCGAGTCTAATGGAGAGGCAGCAGTAGTGGACGTCAACCGTATGATTGAAAACTACGAGGGTTTTGCAGCTGAAAATGGAGTTAAAATCAAGCATACCCTGGATACACATTTGCATGCTGACCATATTTCAGGTGGTAGACAGCTGGCCGAAAAAGCAGGGGCAACGTACCATCTTCCACCTAAAGATGCTGAAGAGGTAACGTTTGACTATTCACCACTTGAAGAAGGTAACTATATTACAGTAGGAAACACGACTATAACAGTACAACCGATATATTCACCAGGTCACACGATCGGAAGTACATCTTTAATTATTGATAATCAGTTTCTACTGACAGGTGACATTCTATTTGTTAAATCAATTGGACGACCTGATCTGGCTGGTAAAGCGGAGGACTGGGTAGGCGATTTACGTAATACGCTTTACTCACGTTACAAAGAACTATCTGAAAATCTGATTGTCCTTCCAGCACACTATTCATTTGCCGAAGAGTTGGGAAATGACGGAAGCGTGTCAGCAAGACTCGGTGACCTTTACAACAAGAATGAGGGATTGCAGGTAGAAGATGAGAATGCATTCCGGAAAATGGTAACGGAAAATCTTCCACCACAACCGAATGCTTACCAGGAAATTCGCGAAACAAACATGGGTAAAGTTAACCCTGAAAATGAAAAACAAAGAGAAATGGAAACTGGACCAAACCGTTGTGCGGTTCAGGGATAATAACGAAGGAGGAATTAATAATGGATGTAACAAAAATTCTGGATGCAAAAGGGTTGGCATGTCCAATGCCTATCGTGAAAACAAAAAAAGCAATGAACGATCTTAACAGCGGTGACGTGCTTGAAGTTCAAGCAACAGATAAAGGTGCAAAAAGTGACCTTGCAGCATGGGCGAAGTCAGGCGGACATGAACTGCTAAAGGATACAGAAGAAGATGACGTACTCAAGTTTTGGATTAAAAAAGGTTAAAGGAGCCCCACCTATTGTGGGCTCCCTTTGTTAGGGGGGATCGAGCAATGGAATATAATTTAATTTTTATTATTACAATCTTTCTAATTGGGTTTGTTGGTTCCTTCATATCTGGAATGGTTGGGATTGGTGGATCTATCATTAAATATCCAATGCTGCTTTATATCCCTGCTTTAGTAGGCATTTCTGCATTTTCAGCGCACGAGGTATCAGGTATAAGTGCTGTGCAAGTATTGTTTGCTACTATTGGTGGAGTTTGGGCGTACCGAAAAGGCGGTTATTTAAATAAAGGACTTATACTTTACATGGGAATCAGTATTTTAATTGGAAGCTTTATTGGTGGCTATGGATCCCAGTTTATGGTGGATGCAGGGATAAATCTTGTTTACGGTGTACTGGCAACTATTGCTGCCGTGATGATGTTTGTACCTAAAAAGGGACTGGATGATATACCGATGGATCAAGTTTCTTATAATAAGTGGCTTGCAGCGGGGCTTGCACTGCTCGTTGGTATAGGAGCGGGTATTGTAGGTGCAGCCGGGGCATTTATCCTGGTACCAATCATGCTAATCGTCTTAAAAATACCAACCAGAATGACAATCGCTACATCACTCGCAATTACGTTCATTTCTTCAATTGGTGCAACGACAGGTAAGCTCCTTACCGGTCAGGTACTATTTATACCGGCAGTAATCATGATTATTGCAAGTCTGATAGCATCACCGATTGGTGCAAAATTTGGGCAAAAAATAAACACCAAAATACTCCAGTGGGTTTTGGCAATTTTAATTCTCGCCACGGCTATAAAGATATGGTTGGAGATATTGGCCTAATACTAAAGAGAGTAAGGAAATAACATTTAGGGGAGAAGTGCCAAAATGGAATTAATTATACAAGTTGTTATTCTGGCTGTGATTATCTGGTTTTTTATGTATCGTTTCTTACCTGCAAAGGGGATAACGAATATAACAGCTCAAGAAGCAAAGGATAAATTCAAGCAAAAAAATGAAATTCAGTTTGTGGATGTTAGGACACCAGGTGAATACCGTGTTAATCATCGTAAACCATTTAGAAACATTCCGTTGGGACAGTTAGCAGACAGGTCAAAGGATCTTGATAAAAATAAAGAGGTTGTAATGGTTTGTCAAAGTGGAATGAGGAGTATGAAGGCAGCTAAAATCCTTAAGAAACAAGGGTTTGAAAAAGTTTCTAATGTAAAAGGCGGCATGAGCGCTTGGGTTTAAATATTTGATGA
This sequence comes from Oceanobacillus manasiensis, assembly GCF_000724085.1. Taxonomy (GTDB): domain Bacteria; phylum Bacillota; class Bacilli; order Bacillales; family Amphibacillaceae; genus Oceanobacillus_B; species Oceanobacillus_B manasiensis. The sequence goes on along the minus strand of NZ_CCDL010000002.1, from coordinate 853,302 downwards.
AGGGAAAAGACCTATAAAACTAAAATAACCCGTTATTTGGAAAAGGAGATGACCATTGTGTTTCATTATACTGTTGAGACAAATAAATCAATGAAAGAGGCAATAAAATCCCTTGAGACGAATTTGAAGGATGACCAATTTGGGGTGCTTTGGCAGTTCAATATTCAGGAAACCCTCCAAAAGAAAGGTTTTGATTTTAATCAGCCTTATCAGGTACTAGAAGTATGTAATCCTGCTGAAGCCAAACGCGTACTGTCAGAAAATCAGCTGGTCGGATACTTCCTTCCCTGCAAAATTGTTGTTTATCACGATATGGAAACTGAAAAAGTTAAAATAGGTATGCCGAAACCTACAGCTTTAATCGAAATGGTAAATGACGAATCAATAAAGGAATTTGCAGCTGATATTGAAAATAGGTTAATAACTTGTATTGATCACTCTGTATAATTTAATGACAAAAGGTCTTTTTGGAAGAGCGATAGGGGTAAAACAGCCTCTATCGCTATATTTTTGACTAATATCTGAATTTCTATGCTCTATGTCCACCGATTTTCTTACTCCGACCAATGGTGATACCTGCGTTTGTATAGCTAGTGGCACGGAGGATAGCGGTAGTTCCAAATTTATCGCGAATAGCGTCCATGGCATAGCCGATATCGTTCTTCTTGGGGCGATCTTCAAACAGATCCAACTGGGTTTCGCCTTTGGCAAATAGATTACCCAATGTGACGTAGACATGGCGAATATTGCTTTTTCCATCATAAAATTTGCGGAAAAGCTGAAGACAGACGCCATAAACATCCATCGTTACATTTGTCGGAATACTGACTGATTGGGACCTGGAAAAGCCGCCGCCTGTTTCTTTTGAATAAGAGATTCCAAGATGAATCGTTCTCCCAGCTTGGTCAGCTGTGCGGGCACGACGGCATACCTCTTCACATAAATCCAGGATGCAAATAGGGGCCTCTTCTGCCGAATAATCTCTTAAGAGGGAAATACCATGGCCAAAGCCTTTTTGTTCGGTTTTCGTAAAGTTGCCAAACACCGGGCTAAGATCGATTCCCCATGCATGCCAGTACAGCTGCTCTCCCATCACACCAAATCGTTTCTTCAGCTGATCCAGACTGAAACGGGCAATTTGGCCAAGCGTGACAATTCCCATACGATTTAAATTACGCTTCATTCTGCCGCCAATCCCCCAGATTTTTTCCACAGGGAAGGGCCAAAGCTTCTCTTCTACATCTTCATAGCGACATTCGGCAATGCCGACTTTTTTTGCATGCAAATCCATCACCACTTTTGCGAGGAACTTATTATCCCCAATCCCAATAGAGCAAGTGATGCCAAAGTTTTCTAAGATATCTTCTTTTATTTTTTCAGCGATTTCCCAACGCGTCCCGAACAATTTTTCCAGTCCATTTACGGTTACCCAAACTTCATCCACAGAGTATTGGTGGATGGCTTCTTTTGGAACGTACTGATATAGCAGCTTCGTAATCTCTGATGAAACGTATAAATAGTCTGCCATATGTGCCTGCACAATGTGCAACTCGGGGTCATGTTTTGGTAGCTCGAAGAAACGGCTAACATTGCTGATGCCGTATTTTTGCTTTAGTGCTGGCGATGCAGCCAGGACAATACTTCCCGGTCGATCGGGATCCCCGACAACGGCCAGCAGTGCAGTCATAGGGTCTAGGTGCATTTTTACTGCCTCCACGCTTGCATAGAAGGAGCGCATATCAATACAGAGCACATCATTGCGAGCATATTTGGAGTAGTCCATTTCTTTCACCTCTTGTAGAACGTTTGTTCTAATAGTATATGCCAATCGACCTAGTTTTAGCAATGGTAATTTATGAAAGGTTCGATTTGTAGACCTAACATTTGGTGGGGGAGTAGGGAAAACCTTACTTATTCCGCCAGCTTCTAAAACAGAAAAAAAGATAACGCAATTTATGTTATATTTGAAATAAACATATTTCTAAGGGGAGGTATTATGAAGCCAAAACCAATCTATGTCGAAATACCAATACATACAGACATGAAATCATTATGGGAGGCTACCCAGCGACCTGATCTTCATGAAAAATGGGATTTGCGATTTTCCTCTATTACATATTTACCAAAAAAGGAAGGCGAGCCCCAGCAGTTTTCGTATCAAACAAAAATTGGATTTGGAGTACGGATTAAAGGCTGGGGCGAAAGTGTGGGCAGCTATCAAGCAAAGGACGATGCAAGAACGTCTTCACTGCATTTTGGCACGGATCAGAAAATTTCTCTTATTCGAGAAGGAAGAGGTTATTGGAAGTACAAGCCAGAAAATGATAACACCGTCACCTTCCTCACCCAATATAATTATGAAACAGGCTTTGGCAAGCTTGGAAGTCTCTTTGATATGCTATTATTTCGCCCATTAATCGGCTGGGCTACAGCGCTTAGTTTTGATGTTGTAAAGCGATGGCTAGAAAAAGGGGAACAACCATGGGCACAGTATACACGGTTTTTTACTCACTGGATCACTGGTATTCTCTTCGCTTTTGTCTGGATTTATCATGGTTTAGTGCCAAAGGTCATAAACCAGCATTCGGCAGAACTGTCCATGCTACAACAGGTGGCTCCAGTAGATGCACAAACAGCGATCATGCTCGTGATGATAATTGGAGCACTGGAAGTACTATTCGGGCTAGGCTGGCTATTCTATCGAAAGAAACGTCAACTGTACAGACTGCAGTTTATCGCTTTTCCAATCCTAACAGTAGGAGCAATTTTTGCTGCTCCAGAGCAGCTTACCGCGCCATTCAATGCCCTAACCTTTAACGTGACATTGCTTGTTTTAACCTGGGTCGGCTGGATGGCAAGTCGAGGGGTGCCAACTGCAAAAAACTGTAAAAGAAAGCAAGGAGATTAACATGACTGTCTCGATATACGAACAAATATTAGGCCAAGCGTTTTACCAATTACACCCAAAACTCCAACAACGCTATACATTTTTACAAGACCGTCCATTTGAAGCAAGGGGTGTCATGAAACGAATAAAAGGTGTGCCAAAAGGCTTACTGCCGCTTGGCTGGTTTGGTGTAAAAAGAAAATTACTTTTTCCAGAGAGAGGAGAAGGGATTCCTTTTACGTTAAAAAACACACCAGGCATCGGAAGAGATGGGGAGAAACAAGTACACTGGGAGCGTGTTTTTTACTTTGGTAAAAAACGACGCTATTTTAATGCCTTAATGCGTTTTAATGCAAAAGAGGCTATTATCGAGGATTATCTGGGAGAACCGCCCATTGTTTATTCGGATCTGGAACTGGCGGTCGATCATGGAGCACTCATCATCACTTCCAAGCGACAGCGCTTGCTGCTTGGTCCAGTTGAGGTTCCATTGCCAAGCATTTTTCAAGGGAAAGCAACTGTTAAAGAAGCATACATAGAGGAAAAAGAGGCGTACACGATTAGCGTGCACGTTAAAAACCCGCTGATCGGAAGCCTTTTCGCCTATGAGGGAGCGTTTCGCCATTATGACATTTAATAAAGTAGCAATAGGCATGATTGTGTTATTTTTAATTCTTACTTTATTCGGTACTGGGCCATGGTATTATTTATTGCTAAGTATTGCCCAATTAGTATTTGTACCACTAACTCTCCACTTGTTAGGCCAAGCGGAGCAAGGATTTTTTCGTATCCTGCCGTATGCAGCTTTTCTCGGACTAACTGCTGTTTTCTTGCTTGAAATGACACAGCGCACACCTTGGGATATCGTCCTTGCGCTTTTTTATCTAGCTTTTACGATACTTGTGGCTTGCTTTGGGGCAAAGCGACTATTACAGCGTGGGTTTGCACAGTTTGAAGAATTTATGATTGATATAGGTTGCATGTACCTTGCAATTGGAGGGGCTTGGTATTTCGCTAGTGTCGTTCAGCTAGATACTGGTTTTTCTCCGATTTTAACATGGTTAACAGGCATCCATTTTCATTATGCTTCCTTCTTGTTACCGGTTTTTGCAGGTTTTTTAGGAAGGCTAAACCAAAACCGCTTTTATAAAATGGCTGGTATAGCTATCTTATTGGCGCCCATTCTTGTAGCAGTCGGTATTTCCTATGCAGTAGTACTAGAGTTTATTGGTGTGATCCTCTATATGATAGGGATCTACAGCTTGATCATCTTAGCATGGAAAACTAGCTTTTCCCGCCCAATACAGGCATGGCTCATTCGGCTGTCCTTTTCTGCGTTGGGAATATCCATTTTGTTCTCCCTATGCTACGCCTTTGGTAATATGACAGGTGTGTTTTATGTAAGTATTGACTTTATGCTCAGATTCCATGGTGTAATGAATGGAGTCGTATTTGCCATGGTTGGGCTAATTGGCTGGATGATCAGTTGTCCCGGGGCGCATGCGGGTCATCGATCTTTTCCAGTCAGTTGGATAAGGGGAGAGCGAGTTATTGGAGAAAAAATGTTAGCTAACATAAAAACAGAACATACATACAATGGGCTAGTTGATTCCATGCACATTTACGAGCCACAAATTGAAAGAGATAGTCTATCAAATTCGGTGATTGATTTCTATGAAAACACCAATGATTACAGGCTTTTTTCGCAAGTGAAATGGCACGGATGGTTTAAGCCCTTTGCTTGGATCTATCAACATATTAGTAAGCGGATTGGACAGCTTAATCTTCCTTTCTCTGCTAAAGAAGTAGAGATGACGGGAAAAATCATCGGGGTAAGCGAAACAGTTGATGGACGAACAAAACCACGGGTCTGGCTGCGAAAGGTGGACGAGGAGACAGTATTTGTTGCGATTTATTCTTTTCATGAAGGAGAGGGCCGTACCTCCATGAACATTGCCCTCCCCCTTCCAGGCTCTACTATGATGGGCATTCTAGCCTTGCAAAATAAGCATGGCACCCTGCAACTAACAAGTAAACAACAAGAAAATGCACCACAAGCAGGTATCTATTTGGCTATTGGCAGGCAGGTAATAAAGCTTCCTTTGGAAGAGACATTTGTTGTAGGGGAAGAACAGGATGGGAGATTGAGAGCGACACATAAAATGCGCATTTTCTTGGTACCTTTTTTAACCATTGAATACCGGATTGTTCATAAGAATAAAGGATAAACATTTTTTTCATAACAAGGATTTCCGTCTCATTTTGTGGAAATACTGAATAGGGCCTGATCAATAAAATGTAAGAGGTGCTTACATGATGTTAACAAGAAATGTCAGCCGTGTATGGATGCTCTTGCTCATCTTTTGCTTAGTTGCTTCTGTGCCCATAGATAAAAAAGTACATGCGATAGAGGAGCGGGGGACAATGAAACAGCGTTTGGATAGCATAATAGAAACAGAACCAATGTTGAATGGTGCATTAGTTGGGATGAGTGTGCGGGATGCTAAATCTGGCAAGCTTCTATATGGAAAACATGGAGATACAAGACTTCGTCCAGCATCCAATATGAAACTTTTAACAGCAGCGGCAGCATTAGAAATTCTTGGAGAAGACTATACCTTTCCTACCGAAATAAAGACGGACGGCGTTCAAAGAGTTGAACAGTTAGAAGGGAACCTTTACCTTGTAGGAAAAGGCGATCCGACATTGACACCTGAAGATTTCGCTGGTTTCGCAGAGCGGCTACAAAACCTAGGGATCACCCATGTTGAGGGCGATCTTATTGGAGATGATACTTGGTATGATAACGCACGCCTTTCCCCGGATTTAATTTGGAGCGACGAATCGTTTCATTACGGGGCGCAAATTTCGGCGCTGACTGCCTCACCTGACCAAGACTATGATGCGGGAAGTGTTACGCTTCATATAACACCAAGTACAGAGCCAGGGGAGAAGCCACTCGTAACCGTGTCACCTGATACAAACTATGTAACAATACATAACCGAGCTGAGACAAGTCCCAACGATATGGAAGAGGATTTAACTGTGGAGCGAGAACATGGGTCAAACGAAATCACGCTTACGGGCACCGTTCCAGCTGGGGCAGAAACGGTGAAAGAATATATGGCCGTATGGGATCCGACAAGCTATGCCATGGCCCTCTTTCAGGATGCCCTTCAAGCAAAAGGTATCACTTGGTCTGGAGAAGTGAAGATAGGGAAAGCACCGGAAAAAGGTTCTCTCCTCATTCAAAACAAATCTATACCAATAAAAGAGTTGCTTGTACCGTTTATGAAGCTGAGCAACAATGTGCACGGGGAAGTTCTTGTTAAAGAAATGGGAAAGCATGTCAACAAGGAGGGCAGCTGGGAAAAAGGGCTTGAGGTTATGGAAGAGGAGCTAGAAAAGCTTGGGTTAAATCAAAGTACTTTATTGATTAGAGATGGATCGGGCATTTCTCATGTCAATCTCATTCCAGCAAACGAACTGAGTAAACTACTTTTCATCGTACAGGATAAGCCGTGGTTTCCTGCCTTCAAGAATGCACTCCCTGTAGCAGGGGAGACAGAAAAAATGGTTGGGGGCACACTAAGGAATCGATTGGGAGACGTCCAGGTTGAAGCTAAAACAGGAACAATCTTTGGAGTAACTACACTATCTGGTTATTTACAGACCCTTTCAGGGGAAAATTATATTTTTTCTATTATGATTAATAATGTGCTTGATGAAGAAGTTGCAAAAGAGGTGGAAGATAGGCTTGTTCGTATTATGGTGAAAATACCTTAAGTCTCGGTTTTCTCTCGGATGATTTAATTTATTGACAGTTCAAACATTTTGTTCTAATCTAGAAAGTAATAATTAAATAAGGATGTTTCTTATCCAGAGAGGTGGAGGGATATGGCCCTTTGAAGCCTCGGCAACAGGTCTGTTTAGTCAGATACTGTGCCAATTCCACCAAGCAATTGCTTGGAAGATAAGAGGAGGAAGTTCTATTTGAATTCAACTCTTTTCTTCAGGAAAGAGTTTTTTTGTTTTCATTTGTTTTCAATTTTGGGGAATAGGAGTGGGGAAGATGAGATATGGATTTTGGTTACCGATTTTTGGAGGTTGGCTACGTAATGTAGAAGATGAGAAAATGCCACCAACTTTTGATTATGCAAAGCAAATAATTCAGTCAGCAGAAAAGTGGGGCTATGACACGACATTAATTGCTGAACTCTATTTAAATGATATTAAAGGGACAAAAGAAGATTCAATTGAAGCATGGTCAACGGCGGCAGCACTAGCTGCTGTAACCGAAAAAATAGAGATTATGACGGCCGTTCGTCCTGTCTTTCATAATCCCGCTGTTACAGCCAAAATGGCGGCCAACATTGATCATATTAGCAATGGGCGTTTTACATTAAATGTCGTATCCGGCTGGTGGGCAGAGGAAGCGAAGCAATATGGAGCAGAATTTACTGAGCATGATGCCCGTTATGAGAGAACAGAAGAATTTCTTGAGGTGTTAAAAGGGTTGTGGACGGAAGAGTCGTTCTCCTACAATGGAAAATTTTATCAAATTGAAAATACAAAGCTTTCACCAAAACCTGTCCAACGACCAAACCCAGTGTTGTATGCAGGGGGTGAAAGTGACAAAGGAAAAGAGGTTATTTCCACGTATTGTGATGCCTATGTCATGCATGGCCATACAGTAGAAGAAGCGAGACAAAAAATAAACGATATGAAAGAGCGGAGAGAGCATACAGGTAAGGAACCCCTCCAGTCGTTTGGCATGGCCGCTTATGTCATCTGTCGTGAAACAGAAGAAGAGGCATTACAAGAGCTTGAGAGAATTACAACTGTAAAAGAATCGGATGCATATGCTGGATTTCAGGACTTTACAACAATGTCACAACTGGAACAGCAGGTCAAACTGCAGGATTATTCCGTATCGAACAGGGGTCTACGTCCAAATCTTGTAGGGACACCAAAGCAAATAGCCGAGCAAATTATAGCATATGAAGAAGCTGGAGTGGATCTATTATTGTTGCAATGCTCTCCGCAATTGGAGGAGCTAGAAAACTTCGCCAAAAACGTTATGCCAAAGGTCGATGAATTGAAAAAAGCGTTACTAAGCAGAGGATAGGAGATGTAATCATGACGAAATTATATGTCATTCATGAAAATGAAGAATGGACGACACATTTATTTAAACGACTTGAAGAATTAGCGATTCCCTATGAGGATTGGCTACTAACGAGTGGGGAGGTTGATCTGGCTGCTGAACCGCCTGAAGGCATTTTTTATAATCGAATGAGCGCATCATCTCACACAAGGGGAAACCGCTTTTCTCCAGAGCTGACAAGTGCCGTGTTATCCTGGCTTGAACATCACGGCAGGACCGTTGTGAATGGGAGCAGGGCACTTGATCTAGAGCTTAGTAAGGTGAAGCAATATTTGGAGCTGGAAAAATACGGAGTCCGTACACCAAAGACAACGGCTGCAGTGGGGAAGGGAAAATTGATTGAAGTAGCCGAAAGCTTTGCAGGAAAACCTTTCATTACAAAGCATAATAGAGCTGGGAAGGGACTTGGTGTTCAATTATTTCATTCAGTCAAAGCCTTGCAGGAATATGTAGAAGGGGAAGGTTTTGAAGAACCAGTTGACGGTGTCACGCTAATACAGGAATATATTCAGTCACCAGATTCTTTTATCACGAGATGTGAATTTGTAGGCGGGGAATTTGTTTATGCAGTAAGGGTTGATACATCAGAAGGATTTGAACTTTGCCCGGCAGATGCATGTACTATCGAAGATTTATTTTGCCCTGCAGAAGAACAAGAAAAACCCGCCAAATTTCAGGTGAGACAAGGTTTCTCACATTCTGTTCTAGAAAAATATAAACAAGTGCTAGCAGGAAACGACATCCAAATAGCAGGAATTGAATTTATAGAAGATGAGCACGGTGAGATATATACGTACGATATTAATACAAATACAAATTATAATGCTGATGCGGAAGCCGAGTATGGCACCTATGGAATGCTGGAGGTAGCGAAGTATTTGGGGAAGAAACTGAACTCCCGCTACCCTACCCTCCTATCTTAATTCAAGTTAGAAACTCCCACTTTAATCCAAGAAAGTGGGAGTATTTTAATGTTTATTGGTCAATTGTGAAATGATCATCATCAATTAATATGTCTCTTGATCGAGATGCCAGCTCGAGGCAGATAAGACAGCAATATGGAGGATAAAACGACATTCAAAGCTGACAAACCGACCTCATTGAATACATACATATTAACGAGCACTCCTACTTCTGTATAAATTTTATGGAACAATGGCCTAGCTATCCGCATACCATCTAAAAGGGGCGGATATTCGCCTATTGTGAAACTAAAAAGGATGTGAGTGGAGTGTTTTATCACGTTAAAGATTTACAGTATCATGCCAAGCCTGATCGTCCGGATCCTGTTTTTGCTAAAAAGCTACAAGAAGTTCTAGGCGGCCAATATGGTGAAATTTCGGTTATGATGCAGTACTTATTCCAAGGGTGGAACGTAAGAGGGAATGGGAAATACAAGGATTTATTAATGGATATCGGAACAGAGGAAATAGCACACGTGGAAATGCTAGCAACATTAATTGCACGTCTTCTGGATAACGCTCCAGATATAGAATTAGATGATGCTGTGGATGATCCAGTTGTAGCTGCTATATTGGGCGGTTCTAATCCACAGCATGCCATTGTCTCAGGGTTAGGAGCAATGCCGGTAGATAGTGTGGGTAATCGCTGGACAGCTAGTTATATTGGAGCAAGTGGTAACTTGATTGCAGATTTTCGAGCCAATTTAATGGCAGAGTCAATGGGAAGGCTTCAGGTTGCTCGCTTATATGAGATGACGAATGATAGTGGAGTTAGAAATACATTATCTTGGCTTATAGCACGAGATACTGCCCATCAAAATCAGTGGTATGCTGCAATTAAAGAGCTGGAAGAAAAAGAAAACATCGTCGTCCCAAGTACTTTCCCTCGAGAACTAGAGGTACAGCAGGTCGCCTATACATTATTTAACTTCTCACAAGGAGACGCAAGTGCTGAAGGTAGATGGGCGCATGGACCGAGTATGGATGGCTGTGGTACTTTTAATTATGTTGATAGACCTGTTGCGTTTGCCCCAGCACCGCACCTTCCACCGGCTCCTCCTTATCTTTTTAATACACCAGCATGGGCAATGCGCAAGTCAGATGATCTGCCCGACCCTGATACCAAATAGAAACATATAAAAAACTCTCTGCTTAGAAGATAGAGAGTTTTTTTATATTTTAAGTTGTGTTTGAGAAATTTTTAAGGAGGGAAAAAACAAACAACTAAGCGAAAAAAGGAGCTGGAAACATGACACCAGATCAAATTGGCTTTACATTACTATATCTAGCTTTCTTTCTACTTATAGGTAAATGGATCCGCATGCGTGTTAAATGGCTACAGAATTTATTTCTTCCTTCGTCCATTATAGGTGGTTTTCTAGCTTTATTAATGGGCCCAGAAGTATTAGGAAGAATTCTTGGGAACTTTACAGGTGAAGATTCCTTTTGGATAAACGGCATTATGACAGGAGAAGTAATGGAAGTGTGGGGAGCACTACCTGGATTAATGATTAACATTGTATTTGCTACCTTATTCCTTGGTGCAACTATTCCAACTTTATCCAAAGTTTGGAATTACGGTGGACCACAACTTGCCTTTGGGTGGACAATAGGGTGGGGACAATATGTGATAGGTGTTCTACTTACTATACTTGTGCTTACACCTTTCTTTGATATTCCTCCAATGGCAGGAGCTTTAATTGAAGTTGCATTTGAAGGAGGTCACGGAACAGCAGCTGGTATGGCAGGGACTTTTGAAGATCTAGGCTTTTCGGAGGCTTATGATCTGGCGATAGGTCTAGCAACAGTTGGGGTGCTTTCTGGTGTATTAATTGGTATCTTTCTGATTAATTGGGCCGTAAGAAGGAAAAAAACAGAGATAATAAAAGATGTAGAGGATTTTTCCAGTCTCCGTAAAAAAGGAGTTATGGAATTCCAGAACAGAGAACCTGCTGCTAATATGACGGTCAGACCAGAATCAATTGAACCACTATCCTTACATTTTGCTATGGTGGGGCTTGCAATACTAGTAGGCTGGCTAATTTTACAAGGGCTAATTGGTTTAGAAAGTGTATCATGGGGAGCAGCGACAGATTCTGAATTTATGACGTATATTCCATTGTTCCCATTAGCGATGATCGGGGGAATAATCATTCAAGTTATTTTTAGCAAGTTCGACCAAACTGAGATCCTAGATCGTAGAATGATTAATCGAATACAAGGATTCTCCCTAGATATTTTAATCCTAACTGCTATTGGAACGGTTTCTCTAGATGTTATTGGGGAATATTTTGTCCCATTCTTATTACTAGCAGGAGTAGGTATCGCCTGGAACGTGCTCGGGTTCTTATTCTTGGCTCCGCGGATTATACCTTCCTATTGGTTTGAACGTGGGATCGGTGATTTTGGACAATCAATGGGTATCACTGCAACTGGTTTACTCCTTATGCGTGTCGCGGATCCTGACGGAAAATCTCCATCTTTTGAAGGATTTGGGTACAAGCAGCTTATATACGAACCATTCCTAGGGGGAGGCCTTGTAACGGCCCTATCTGTCCCACTCATCTTCCAATTTGGAGCAATACCATTTTTAATCGTGTCAGTCGTAATGTGCCTTCTTGGAGCAGTAGTAGGTTTATTCTATTTTGGTAAGAAATAAGAAGGAGATTTTGCAAGATGAACACCCATCAACTATTAATCTTATTAGTAATTGGCTATATCGTTTTTTCGTTAGACAAAAAACAAAAATTTTTTCCGGTTCCAATTATACTTGTTTTACTAGGAATCGGTCTTTCATTTATTCCATATTTCAGTAGTTTATCAATCTCAAAGGAACTCATTTTTATGGTGTTCTTACCAGCCTTGCTATTTACATCGGCATACCGATTTCCTGTTAAAACATTAAGGGAAAATAAGTGGGTAATTGGAAGTTTAGGTACACTAGGGTTACTACTAACTGTCGGAGTACTTGGAATATCTATTTATTTCATTGGTAATTTCTTTGTCTCTCTCTCCTTGACAGCTTCCTTACTGGTAGCATCAATTTTAGCGCCAACAGATCCTGTTTCTGTTGTCTCGATATTAAAAAAGTCATCTAGTGACGAGAAGATCGCCGATATTGTAGAAGGGGAATCTTTACTAAATGATGGGACAAGTATCGTCTTATTTACAGTGTTTTTAGAGATGTACCTGCATCAAACTGGTTTTTCTATCGGGTCTTTTGTCACGGAGTTCCTTTATGTAGCCCTTGGAGGTGTTGCAATAGGAGCGATTTTTGGTTGGTTAATGAGCAAGCTAGTGCATTTTACACACCATCGAGAATATCAAGTCATGCTAAGTATTATCGTGGCATACGGAAGCTTCTATATAGGAGAAGGGATCGGCGTTTCTGGTGTGTTATCTACCGTTACAGCAGGATTAATGTTGTCCTATGAGTTTGGTAGAAACATTAAAGAGGGACATTTCCGAAGTTCTTTAAATGGTTTTTGGGATATCGTTGAACCAAGTGTCCTGGCTATATTATTTTTGATGATTGGTGTCCAATCCGCTGATTATTTACAATTTAATGGCTGGGGGCTTGCCTTTCTCATTTTCGTAGTATCCGTGTTGGCTCGCTATATTGTCCTTCTGGCCACATTTAAAGGGGTCCCGAAATGGAGAAATGACTTCTCTGGGAAGGATGCCACATTAATAGCATGGACAGGCATTAAAGGAACCATGTCAGTAGCATTATTAATGGGATTAGAGGCACAGAATAATGGAAGTAGCATGCTTATTTCCCTAACTTTTGCAGCCATTCTATTATCACTCATTATCCAAAGCGTGGGAGTGTACCCGCTAACCAAAAAATTAAGTAAGTAAACAAACATTCACAGAAAGACAGCTTTTAATTGAGCTGTTTTTTTGTACGTTTAAAGAGAGAAAAACAACTCTTATTTGTAAACGGGTATTGTGGCTATCACTCATAATAGATATATAGTATAATAGGTTAATCGCTCCGATACTTCTCTCCAGTAATAAACCCCCAATAATTTGAAAAAAGGTGATTTATATTGAAGTTAATTCTTACAGAAAAACCATCTGTTGCAAAGAATATAGCAGATGCTTTAAAAGTGAAAACAAAAAATGATGGTTATTTTGAAGGTTCCGGCTATATCATTACCTGGGCGTTCGGCCATTTAGTAGAGCTCTATGATGCAAAGGATTATGACAGCAAAATGGCACGTTGGAAAATGGACAACTTCCCCTTTATTCCTCCTCAATTGAAATACAAAGTGAAAAGCAACCCTCGTAACAGAAGTCAGACAGACGGCGGAGCTGCTAAGCAATTAAAATTAATACATCGTTTAATGAAGAGAAATGATGTAGAAGCGATTATCTCAGCATGTGATTATGACAGGGAAGGTCAGTTGATTGGTGATAGTATTATTTATAGAGGCAGTAAACCCAACAAAACCGTTTACCGTCTACTTTTAAACGAGTGGACACCTGCAGAAGTTGTTAAGGGATTAGAAGAAGTGAAGCAAAATGATTTGATGAAACCATTAAGAGATGCAGGAATTAGTAGACAATGGGCAGACTGGATGATCGGAATTAATCTTACTTCTGTAGCGACATTAAAGTATCAAAAAGGGAAAGGGAAGGCGCTTAATATAGGACGAGTTCTTTTGCCTACTTTGAAAATTATTTACGACCGTGACAAAGAGATAGAATCCTTTGTTGCTGAAGATTACTTTAAGCTACATGCGACATTTCATACAAAAGACGGAAAAGAATACACTGGAACATATAAAAAAGGAAAACAGGAGAAGTTTAAGGAACGAAGTGCACTTGATGAATTCCAACGTGTTTTAGAAGGAAAAGAAGGAAGTGTAACAAATAAGCAAGTGGAAAAGAAAAAAGAATTTCCTCCATTTCTATTTAATCTATCAAACTTGCAAGGTTATATAACCAACAAATTTAACGGGTGGACTTCTGATAAGGTTCTTAAGGTAGCACAATCTCTATATGAAAAAAAGTATATTACATATCCAAGAACTTCCAGCATTGCATTAGAAGAAAGTCTTACAGGGAAAATGAAAAAAGTATTGGATAATCATATACAAGAACTACCTTATAAAGACGAAATAACTTTCCGAAAGACGAAACGCATATTTAATAATGCAAAAGTGGAAAGTCACAGTGCCATTACACCAACGTACTTGCTTCCGAAACGTCTGACAGCTGATGAGCGAGTTGTTTATACGGCAATTAAAAATCGCTTTATTATGCAGTTCATGCCTATAGCGGAATATGAAGAAACGAAGTTGGAAACCACTATTGCGGAACTAGAAGCCAAGTTTCACACCAAAGGTAAAGTGCAGCTTATAGAAGGCTGGAAAAAGGTTGAAAAGATAGTTTCCAAGGATACTTTATTGCCACTGTTAGAGCAGGGGGCTTCCGTGTCAGTGATAAAATCGGAAGTTACCAAGCATGTAACAAAGCCACCAAAACAGCATACAGAGCGGACATTACTACGAGTGATGGAGACTTGCGGCAAGCACATAAAGGAAGAATCAGACGGTGAAGCAGATGTGGAGGCAGTTTTAGATGGTTTTAGTATTGGTACAGCAGCCACACGGGCTGAAACAATAAAAAAACTGAAAGATGTAGGATATATAACAGCACAACAGAAAAACCTAACTTGTACAAAGCTGGGAAAGACTCTTGTAGAAACCTTCCCAGTAAAGCAATTGTTTGACCTAGAGTTTACAGGTCGCCTGGAAAAGTCACTGGCAGATATTCAAAAGGGGAATGAAAGCAAGCAGGAATTCCTTCAGGTGATTTCACAGTTTACAACAAGTTCTGTTAATCAGATAAAGGCGGATGAAAGTGAGATTATTAATGAAATCACTCCTGCCAAGATTTCCAATGAACCACTAGGGAAATGCCCAGAATGTGGAGAAACTGTCACAGAAGTTTACATGGGTTTTGCCTGTAATAAATGGAAAAAAGGCTGCAACTTTATCATTTGGAAAAATGACAAGTATTTAGCTGCAATGCGAAAGAAACCTACGAAAACATTAGTGAAAAATTTACTAACAAAGCGGAAAGCTTTTATAAAAGGATTAACAAGTAAAAAGGGTAAAAAGTTTAATGCCTATCTAACCTATGAAAAAAATGCTGAGAAAGACTACTATAGTTGGAAAATGGATTTCAAATAAATCGTTTTATTAATAAAAGCAAGCAGGCTGAAAAACTTAACAGCCTGCTTGCTTTATTTCATCTATTATTTTTCTTCATTTGATAGGTTGAAAGTTTCTAGCAATTTGAAGAATATTCCTAAGAGGATTGCTACAATCGTTGCTAGTCCCATTCCTTTTAAGGCAACTTCACCTATTTGTATTGTTACTCCACTAATTCCAATAACTAATACCACACAGGTGAGAATTAAATTGGTTGATCGATTATAATCCACTTTTGCTTCAACTAGCATCCGTAGACCACTTGCTGCAATAATACCAAATAGTAATAGTGAGATACCACCCATAACGGGAGCAGGGATGGAAGAGATTAATGCCGCCAGCTTTCCGACGAAAGATAGAACCACTGCAATAACTGCTGCTATACCAATGATCCAAGTTGAATAAACACGTGTAATTGCAAGTACACCAATATTTTCACCATACGTTGTATTCGGTGTAGAACCAAAAAAGCTAGAAATAATAGTGGAGATCCCGTTTCCAGCTAATGAGCGGTCAAGGCCAGGGTCTTTTGCCAGGTCCTTTTTTACAATATTACTTGTTACAAATAAATGACCGATATGCTCTGGAATGAGCACGAGTGCCGCAGGAAGAATAACTACGATTGCTGACCAGTCAAACTTCATTTGGTAAAAATCGGGTAATGAAATCCAAGCAGCCTCCTTCACAGGTGTAAAATCAACTAGGCCGAAGAAGTATGCAATAATATAACCAGCAATAATTCCGATTAAAATTGGAATGATTTTTAAAAATCCACGGAGTGTAACCCAGCAGACAATCGTAATAGCAAGCGTTAATAATGCAACAATTGCCACATTCATATCCATCGTCCAATCAGCTCCAGCATCTGCTGGGGCAATCCATCCTGCCATTTCAGCTGCTGTAGGAACAAGCTCAAGTCCAATAACTGCCACGATTGCCCCCATTGCTGCTGGAGGGAAAATGACGTCAATCCAGCTTGTTCCGACCAATTTCACAATGAAGGCAACCAATGTCAATACAATCCCTACTGCGAGGAATCCACCGAGAACATAGCTATATCCCTCACCCCCAGCATAATTGCCTAATACGACCATTACAGGTGAGAGAAAAGCAAAGCTTGAGCCCAAGTATGCTGGAATTTTTCCTTTGGTTATATATAAGTAAATTAATGTGCCAATACCGTTCATAAGCAAAATAGTGGCTGGATTAACCCCAAACAAAACAGGGACCAGCACGGTGGATCCAAACATTGCAAATAAATGTTGAAAGCTGAGCGGTAGGCTCTTTAATATTGGCAGACGTTCATCTACCTTAATTTCACGATAAGTTGCCATCTATATTTCCCCCTTGAGTTAACGAGTTACCTAGGAACCAAGAAAAAAACACCTTGCCTTTAAATGGCAAGGTGTTTCATGGAAAGAAGAAACCGTAGATATTCTCGTAGGTTTCTTCCTATAACAGACCTAATCTGTTCCACCTTGCCAGCCTCACTGGACTGGATTAAAGGTAACCGTAATTTTTATTCTATTAATTATTACGTATAAATACTTTGCTGTCAATTCTTTTTTTAAAATGTGTTTTTTAAGTTAGAAAAAGAGAGCAATTTTTGCTTCATATAATAGAAAGAAGTAGTGGAGGCAGAAAATTCTTCCATAATTACTAAAAATCGTTGTAAAAAATAGGCGAATATGCTTACAATAATAATAGATACCAATGTTCGTGGGAATTTGACATACATTTACATATAGTGAGGGAGCGGTGTTGTGAAAAATAAAAAACTAGTCGTCATTAATTTGCTCACCTTGACAGCATTCTTAGCTGTTGTTTTAACTGGTATTTACCAAGCAGAATTAAAGAAGAGCAAATTTGGAGAAGAAGAGAAAAGAGTAGAAACAACAGACAAAGCCAAAGAATCAAATGAAGCTGAAGAAAAAGAAGAGGAAGAAGCACTTACCATTACACCTGTAGAGGAGAAGAATGAACAAGAAATAAGAACGACGGCTGCAGGGGAGCTTATGAGGCAAAATAGTGCGCTCTTTATCCAGACATTAAAAGAAGCAAGCATTGTTGCAGAAGGCACAGAGGGAGAACTGGCCGATGACGAAATTGAGGAAGACCTTCCTATAGAAGATGAGTCAGATGCCAACACCACCGCTTTTGTTAATTCAAGCAACAGTACTGATAACGTTGGATCATCATCTTCTCAGAAAGAGAGCAAGGACACAAATAGCAATCCTGCTAAGAAAAATGAAAATGGGAACAAGAAGGGTACGAAACCAACAGGGGATTCAGGTGATGGAACTAAAGTCACGGGTGCCACAGATCAAGAATCCAAGCAAAACTCTAAAGAAGGAAAAGAGTCCCTTAAAAAACCTGTAGAAGAAAATAACAAGCCTTCTGAAGAACCGACACAGCCTGAGAAACCTGCCAACTCTGAAGAACCTGCAAAAGAAGAAAAAGAAGAAAAAGAAAATCCAAAGGAACCAAAAGAAGAAGAGGAAGAAGGAAAGGAAGAAGGAAAAAAAGAGAACCAAAAACAAGGGGAAGATGCAAAAGAAAACCCATAAAATAGGCAATGCAAGGAGTTTAACCTTTACCTTTTCTATGTGTCTTCTCATGTATATATGCAACTGATTATTAGCCTATTTAAAAAATCTTTGCTATTATAAAGGTATTATATAAAAAGGTTTTAGCGACATAGGATAAGATTCTAGCAAATCATTTATTTTTTTGACCGCTTTAACTTTTAATTTATAGAGTTTATCAAAGAAAGGTGGAAGTTTTTAATGAGTACAAGTAAACCAAAAATAGTTGTACTGGGAGCTGGATATGCAGGTCTCACTACAGCAAAACGACTAACAAAACAACTAACAGCAGAACAGGCAGAAATCGTATTGGTAAACAAACATAACTACCACTATGAAACAACATGGCTGCATGAAGTAGCAGCAGGGACTATTAACCCAAATCAAGCACGCGTTATGATTAGCGATGTGGTGAATCCGAATCGTGTGCGACTTGTGTATGATTCTGTAGTTAAAATTAATAAAGACGATAAGCGCGTTGTTCTAGAGAACAGTGAAATTGAATACGACTATTTAGTAGTAGGACTAGGCTTCGAATCAAATGACTTTGGGATTAAAGGAATGGCTGAACATGCTTTCGCCATTGAAGACATTGATTCTAGCCGTCTAATTAGTGAACACATTGAATACCAGTTTGCTAAATACAACAATGAAGAGAATGTAAGCGAAGAAAGCTTAAATATCCTTGTAGGGGGAGCAGGGTTCACTGGAATCGAGTTTGTTGGTGAACTAGCTCAAAAAGTACCAGAGCTTTGTAAAAAGTATGATATCGACCGTAGTAAGGTCCGCATTATTAATGTGGAGGCAGCACCATCTATTCTTCCAATGTTCGATAAAGAACTTGTAGATTATGCTAAAAGGTCTCTTGAAGATCGTGGAGTAGAGCTTAAAATTGGGGCCGCGATTTCCGAGGCTACTGCAGAAGGGTTTGTTGTTGGTGATGACAAAGAACTAATCAAAGCTGGCACGATCGTATGGACTGGTGGCGTAAAAGCAAGCTCCGTTCTTGGCGAATCAGGTTTTGAGTTAGTAAAAGGGAAAGTAAACGTAAATAGTGATCTTCGTCCTGAAGGTATAGAAGACATGTTCGTTATCGGTGATTGCTCATGGGTTTGGAATAAGGAAGCAGATCGTCCTTATCCATCAACTGCCCAATTGGCAATGCAAGAAGCTGACTATGTTGCAGCTAACCTAAAAGCTTTAATCACAAATCAACCGCTTCAAGATTTCAAGTTTAGTGATAAAGGTACTGTTGCATCTCTAGGACATTCTGACGGAATTGGTAACGTCCTATCAGGGTATAAACTTTCTGGGAAATCAGCAGCTACAATGAAAAAAGTAGTTGATAACCGTTCCCTATTCTTACTTGGTGGCGCTAAGCTGGTTCTTAGAAAAGGTAAGTTCCGCCCGTTCTAATAACAACAGAAAATAGTCATACTTGAGCGAGATAATTACGAGGAGGTAGTAATGAATGAAGAATAAAACATTATGTGGGTTTTTACTTGTACTTGCTTCGTTGGTAGGGTATAGATTACTCAGTGACTACACGGAAGATTCAAGAGATTTTAGATAAATAAAACGGGGCCATCCAGTATAGCTGGATGGCTTTTTACTATGAGGTGAAGTCGAATGCATACAGGTTTAATTATTTTCTTAATCTTTCTATTTATACTAGCTATAATAGGAACGTTTTTTGCACTTAGGCAAGAAGAGAATAAAATGAAAAAGTATGAAGAGGAAGGCGACACAACAGAGAATCAATTGGCTCGTTCCTTGGAGTATGAGTCTGCTTCCTTAAAGTCTAACGTACGTATACAAATTTGGATTTATACGATAACCATAACACTTGCTTTGCTCGCCTTTTTTATTTACCTTTATTTGAAATAAAGAATGTAACCCGCTTTGTTTCCTCATACTAAGTATGGGAGGTTAAAACAATGCGGATTTTTTTCATACTTGTTTTTTTGTTAAGCTTAATGGCTACTAATGTTTTTGCTTCGAGTAATGTAAGGCTGGACAAAATAGAGATAAGGCAATATGGTCTTTTTCCAGCTAAAGATTCTCCGTTTATTGATGAGGGTAGAATGCAAATATTAATGCGAGATTTACAAGAAAAAGTATCTTTACTGCCAAAGAATGCATATTGGTCAGCAGACAATGAACTTATTGCGGAAAAACCAGGTAGAACATTGGACAGGGAAACATTTGAAGTACTTTTTCGAAGTGCTTATTACGATGGCAACATAGAGTATATTAACGTTCCAACAATACCGGTTTATCCCCGGGTTGATCGATCTCTACTAGAGGAGATTCAGGCTAAAGAATTGGGGAGTTATATCACCTATTACAAGAAAAACAACAAAGAGAGGTCAGAAAATATAGCACTGGCCGCATCAGCGATTGATAGTAGCGTTATTTTTCCAGGAGAATCGTTTTCTTTTAACAATATTGTAGGGGAGAGAACTGCCGAAAGAGGGTACAAAAGGGCACCCGTAATTGTTAAAGGAGAACTTGCGGAAGATATTGGCGGAGGTATTTGCCAAGTATCCTCTACGCTGTTTAATGCTGTTGATCTAAAAGGGATTCAAATAGTAGAGCGTTACGCGCATAGTAGAAGGGTACCGTACGTACCTGAAGGAAGAGATGCTACGGTTAGTTGGTGGGGGCCGGATTTTGTATTTAAAAACAAATATAATCAGCCTTTATTAATAAGAGCACATGCTAATAACGGAAGAATGGTGGTTAGAATTCTTTCCTCGGACTCCGTAGGACCTTTTACAGGAGAATCATAGATGGTGTTGTCAATTAATAAACAAAAAACAGCAAGCACTCAAGATTAAGTGCTTGCTGTTTTTTTAAACTATTCTGCTTTATGTGCTTCAATTTCAAAGCTGATTGTAACGTCTTCTCCGATTAGAACGCCGCCTGTTTCAACAGCCGCATTCCAGGTAAGGCCAAACTCTTTACGGTTTACTTTTGTTTTTCCACTAAAACCAGCTACAATGTTTCCACTCATCGGGTCTTTGCTTTGTCCTTCGAATTCCACATCAAGTGTGACAGGTTTGGTTGTTCCGCGGATTGTTAAATCACCTGTTACGTCATATTCACTGTCAGACTTCTTGTTAATGTCTGTTGCAACAAATGTGATATTTGGGTGGTTTTCTACGTCAAAGAAATCAGCTGAACGCAAATGATCATCACGATCTTTATTTCTTGTATCAATGCTATTAACATCAATGGTTACTTCTACTTTAGAATCGGTAAGATCCTCGACATCTGCTTCAATTACAGCATCAAAATTATTGAATAGTCCCTTTGCTTTTGAAATCATCATGTGTTTAACAGAAAAACTTACTTCACTGTGTACTGTGTCTACGTTCCATACTGTTCTTGTCATCTTAAAAATCCCTCCAAAATTAAGTAATCGTTACGTTAGTTACTTTATGTTACTTAGTATAAAATTATAAACTCGTATTGTCAAGTAAATAAACATATCTTATTTCTTGTTCTTTTTAAATGTGGTTTGCCGTTCCAATTGATTAGCAAAATCGTAATATGAATAGAGGAAAGGAGAGAAAAGAAGTGGACAAAGGGACGTTCATTCGATCCGCCGTTTTATTTGTAGCGCTGGTTAATCAAATTCTTGTTATATTTGGAAAATCGCCACTACCATTAAGCAGTGAATTAGTAGAGCAATTTGTTGCTGTAACATTTACTGTTGTATCTTCAGTCTTTGCCTGGTTTAAAAATAATTACATCACGAAAAAAGGTAAACAACAAAGAGAAATTCTGGAAAATAGTGGTTTAACTAAAAAGAAACCTAACTAATATTTCTCCCTTAGCGCCTGCTTTGGGAGCTATTCATCTAACTCTATCTTAATCATTGAATAAAAAGGAAAATTCTCTATGGTGAAAATTGTTTAACTTTTCGTTATAATAGAAAGATAGGATAAAATGAAATAACTATAAATAACTAAAATGAGGAGAGATTTTATGCAACAGACGTTTGACCCGACATGGGATTTGGATGTTATATTTCCTGGGGGTAGCGACTCGGAAGCATTTCGTACATATCTTAAAGAGATTGAAAAAGAAAAAGAAACATTTTCTTCTGTGGTAGAGGCATTCACACCAGAGAAACAAGAGGTGAGTGCTGAAGAGTTAACTGAAGTAGTCACCAATCTTGAAAAGGTTATGAAAAAATTAAGAGAGGCTTCAGCGTTTATTAGTTGTCTGAGTGCACAAGACGTAACAGACGAAAAAGCGAGTCTTTTAGTTGGGAAGCGAAGTGACTTAAGGGCGGAAGTAGATGCCATAATGTCAAAATTTGAACAGAAGCTTGTAGCAATAAAAGATAATACGTGGGCTGCACTACTTGAAAATGAGGCGTTACAAGAACTTTCGTTTGTGCTTAACGAATACAGAGAACAGGCAAAGGAACTGCTTTCTGTTGAGCAGGAAGTTTTAATCAATGACCTGGCAGTTGATGGTTACCACGGGTGGAGCCAAATGTATGATACAATCGTCGGAAAAATGACCGTAGAGATAGAGGAAGACAATGAGGTTAAGTCTTTATCTGTCGGCCAAGCCTCCAATAAGTTAGGTGACCCAAACCGTGAAGTGAGAAAAGATGTTTTTA
Organism: Oceanobacillus manasiensis; assembly: GCF_000724085.1. GTDB lineage: Bacteria > Bacillota > Bacilli > Bacillales > Amphibacillaceae > Oceanobacillus_B > Oceanobacillus_B manasiensis. Next base: position 830,838 of record NZ_CCDL010000002.1, on the reverse strand, counting down.
AAAAATTAGGTGAGGCTTGGAAAGAGCAGTCAGACCTTTTTGGACAGACATTGAATCATTTAGGTGGTTTTCGTTTGCAAACGTATAAGCATCGTAATTGGGATAGTGTCCTCAAAGAACCTCTAGCTATTAATCGTATGAAACAGGAGACGCTTGATGCTATGTGGGGAGCTATATCGAATAATAAAAAACATTTTGTAAAGTATCTTGAGAAAAAAGCAGAACTCCTTGGGTTAGAAAAAATGAGTATGTACGATATCGGAGCTCCATTATCAAATACAGTAAAAAAATCGAGTTATACTGAAGCAAGCAAATTTATTGTAGATCATTTTGGTAATTTTAGTCCTAAAATGGCTGACTTTGCTCAGATGGCATTTGACAAACGTTGGATTGAGGCGGAAGATCGTCCTGGTAAGCGTCCTGGTGGATTTTGTACTAGCTTTCCGGATAGTGAGCAAACTAGAATTTTCATGACGTTTTCTGGTACCTCTTCTAATATTGCGACTTTAGCGCATGAATTGGGGCATGCTTATCATCAACATGTAATGAATGACGTAAACGGATTAAATCAACGTTATGCTATGAATGTTGCCGAGACAGCGTCAACCTTTGCTGAAATGATTGTAGCAGATGCTTCCGTTAAAAATGCACAAAATAAAGAAGATAAAGTTGGTTTGCTTGAAGATAAAATCCAACGTAGTGTTGCGTTTTTTATGAATATACATGCGCGTTTTATCTTTGAAAACCGATTTTATGAGGAAAGAAAAGAAGGACTTGTATCAGTTAATCGCCTTAACGAGATTATGGTAGAGGCACAGAAAGAAGCTTATCAAGATGCGCTTGACGAATACGACCCGAATTTCTGGTCTTCTAAATTACATTTCCATATTACAGGCGTTCCATTTTATAACTTCCCATATACTTTTGGTTATTTATTTAGTCTTGGAATTTATGCAGCAGCTAAAGAACAAGGGGAGGACTTCGAGGATGCATATATAGCATTATTACGTGATACTGGAAGAATGAATGTAGAAGATCTTGCTATGAAGCATATGAATGTTGACTTAACAAAGCCTGACTTTTGGGAGTCGGCTATCCAGATATGTGTGGAAGACGTAGAAGAGTTTATCAAACTTACGCAATAGTTGTAACGTTCTTACTTGTGCGTTACAATAGAAGCAATAAAAAAAGCATAGTTTGAAAAGCCTACAGGGGGAGCCAATGGCTGAGAGTGAACATTTTTGTTCTTACCCTTTGAACCTGTTAGTTAGTGCTAGCGTAGGGATGGTGGCTTTTTTGATGGATTAAAAAGCAATGTGAGCGGATTCCCATCAGGAAGTCTTCCCCTTGGCATTGCTTTTTTTATTTTGTTTAAATCGCTTTAAAAAGGGGAGAGAGAAATGAAAAGAAAACGTACGCTATTTATGGTGGAGGTAGCCATATTCGCTGCTTTTGCTCTGTTGCTGGATATTATTCCGTTTTTGTCATTCAAGGTTTGGGCACAAGGTGGATCCATTTCACTTGCTATGATACCTATTTTTATAATTGCATTTAGATGGGGACTAAAAGGGGGGCTACTTGCAGGATTTCTTTGGGGGGTAATGCAGTTACTAATTGAACCCCGTATCTTTGTGCCACTCCAAGCGTTCCTGGATTATGCAGTTGCCTTTACAGTGCTAGGGTTTGCTGGGCTATTCCGTAATCAAGTTATGTCAGCTACGAAACAGGGAAAGACGGCGAATATGCTAACTTTTATATTGCTAGGAACATTTTTAGGTGCATTCCTTCGATTTACTGCACATTTTATTGGAGGTATTGTCTTCTTCGGTGAGTACGCACCAGAAGGGCAACCTGTATGGTTATATTCCTTATTATATAATGGCTCTTACATGCTACCTGCTATGATACTAAGTGCTGTACTGGTCTTTTTCTTATTCCATAAGCAGCCAAGAACTTTAATGAATGCAAATTAATATCTAAAAATCTGCTCACAGACAGGTAATCTCACTTAAAAGGGGGATTACCTTTTTACAATAAAGAAGAGCATGCCTACCAATAATGGTAGGCATGCTCTTCTTTATTTTGATTTAAATGTAAGATATTGAAAGTCTACATTAAATAGCTAGCTGCATTTTCATTATTTGTTACGATTAATAATACTTTACCTTCATCTAAATCTTCTTCATAATTTTCGGCTTCAGCTTGTGAAAAACCAATTTCTTGTAATTTCGTGCGAAGCTCGTCACCTTTACTGTTAAACAAGTTTCCAACTGCGTTGCCAAAATCCATTTCTTTTACTCCGATTGTATTGGCATCAGCACTTCCGGCGAGTCGCTTTGTACGATCATCATCATGGGATAACACATAGACATCTTCTCTGTTAATCCCTTTGTCTTTTAAAATACTTACATCTGTTTTTAGTACTTCATCGTTTGTGTATTCTTTAATAAATGGTTTCATGTGTTTTCTGCCTCCTCATAATGTTCTATGGTTTTTATATTCCCGGTAAGCAAAGAACTAAACATTCCCTTATTGCATAGGCTATACAACCATTGTAGAGAGGAAGGTCGAAATGGAGCTTACGATTTCTCATTGGATATATGGTCTATTTACTCTGTTAATTATAGGTACCATGATATTTCGCAAAGGGGTAGTGTTGCCTACACTACTTGGCACATTTGTGGTGGCGTGGGTATACAATGGAAGTATTGTGGCAGGGTTTAAAGCCATTTTTAACGCGAATCTTATTGCAGCCCAGGAATTGTTCAGTATCTTTTTAATCATCACATTTATGCTTGCACTGTTACATTCATTACGTGACCTTGGTGCAGATAAGCGGATGATCCAGCCAATTCAAAAGATGATGATAAATGGGCATGTTTCCTATTTTGTTCTTATCATTATTACCTATGTCATATCTTTATTTTTCTGGCCAACACCTGCTGTGCCACTAATTTGCGCATTATTAGTTCCAGCAGCTATTAGAGCAGGATTACCGGTTATGATGGCTGCAGTTGCCATTGCACTAGCTGGGCAAGGAATGGCATTATCCTCAGACTATATCGTACAGGTAGCACCCAGCCTGTCAGCGACAGCAGCGGGATTGGAAACAGCGGTGGTTGCAGATCGTGCGTTAGTCCTGTCTATTATTGCTGGAGTAGTGGCAATCTCATTAGCTTACCTGATTTACCGAAAAACAATACGAGGTAGAAACGATCCATTAATAGACTTGGAATTGAAGAATATGCAATCCATAAAAGAATCAAAAAATAAGGCACATACGAACAATTTATCAGCTTGGAGTAGAATTTTTGCAGTAGTTGTCCCTTTAACATTACTTGGTGTCGTTATATATATGATTTATGAAAAGTTGCTGGCTGGTAGAATGAGCGGGCTTGAAGGTGGAGATGGCGCTGCCTTTGTCGGTGGAGTGGCAGTCATTCTTCTATTGCTATCAACCATAGCCTTTGGCAAACAACATTCCCTTGATTATATTACAACACATATAACGGATGGTTTTGTGTTTGCCTTTAAAGCAATGGGGCCAGTTATTCCTATTGCAGGTTTCTTTTTTCTAGGTAGCTCTGATTTTTCAGGAAGCATCTTAGGAAATGAGGAGAATCAACCTGCTCTTCTATTTGATCTTGTTCAAACCAGCCAAGGATTTCTTCCTGAGAATGCGCTACTAGCTGCTATGAGCATACTAATAATTGGAATCATTACAGGTTTGGACGGCTCAGGTTTCTCGGGTCTCCCTTTAACAGGAGCTCTAGCAGCGTCCTTAGAGAATGGCACAATTGATGCAGCTACATTAGCAGCTATTGGACAAATGGGATCTATTTGGACTGGTGGTGGGACAATAGTGGCTTGGTCGTCACTTATTGCTATAGCGGGATTCTGCGGTATATCTGTAATGGAACTGGTTCGAAAAAACTTCCTCCCAGTTATTCTAGGGCTTCTTGCTGCAACCCTGTTCGGTATTTTCCTTTGGTGATAAACCGTTTTCATAGTTCTATCTGACTATTTTTGTTAGAATAATACAAAAGTGGGTTTTGTCAGTCATAAATGTCTTACTAACGAATAGCGCGCTTTCTAGTTGATGAAGGATTAACACGCTAAGGGTTATTATTTTTCAATATCTGGACTGAACCCATTGCATAATTAGTAGTCAGGAGGAACTGAAATGGGAAATAATACTGCATCTATCGTAGAACAGTCACTTACGGCATTGCTGGATGATTCATCTTTTTTGCCAGAACTTTCCGGAGAAGCGAGGGAAAAAGCGTTTACTTCTCTTACCTCCATACTCTCCACTCCAAATCATATTCATAAATCCTTTCTTAGAGTCTCACTTGAAAATGGTGAAGTAGTCAGAATCCCTGCATTTCGTGTCCAACATAATAACATTATAGGACCTTATAAAGGAGGGATTCGATTTCACCAATCAGTGGATGAAGAGGAAGTGAGTAATCTAGCTGCGTTAATGACATTAAAAAACGCCCTGCATGAAGTACCTTTTGGAGGTGGAAAAGGTGGGGTGATAATTGATCCACGTGAATTTAAGATTAAAGAACTAAATTTGATCTGCAAAAAGTATGTACAGTATTTTAGTGAGATTATTGGACCGGAAAAAGATATTCCTGCTCCAGATGTTGGGACAGGTGAACGTGAAATGGACTGGATGATGGGTGAGTATAAAAGTATACACCCTGGTATGAAGTATCGGGGTAGCTTTACAGGTAAAAGTGTCGTAAATGGTGGTTCCTTGGGGCGACGACAGGCAACAGGGAAGGGAGTTTATTTCTCCCTTCGCTATATGCTAGATGACTTTATTCAAGAGCAAAATAAGTGGTTAAGCGAACGAAATAATATTTTTGCTAAAACAGCCCTTGATCATAAAGACAAGTCATTGCGTATTGCAATCCAGGGCTTTGGTAATGTAGGGTCCGTTGTAGCAATGGAAGCTGACAAATGTAACTTCTTAAATAATAAAGTGGTAGCAGTGAGTGACAGAAATGTAACACTGTACAATTCTGATGGCCTCGACATTACGGAACTGATCAAATATACACAGGCCAACGATGGTGATTTGCCAATTGATAAGGAAAGGCTTCAGTCAGCCAATATTAAAGCGACTATTTGTGACAGGGAAGACCTGCTCACAATTGATGCAGATGTATTGGTATTGGCAGCGTTAGGGGGACAAATTCATCAAGAGAATATGAAGGAAATTAAAGCAAAGATTATCGTGGAGGGAGCTAACGCGCCGATTACGGGTGATGCAGACAAATACCTTAGTGAACAAGGGACAATTATTATACCTGACATTTTAGCAAATGCTGGAGGGGTAATCGTATCATATTTTGAATGGCTTCAAGGTAGAGAAACACAATTTTACACAGAGGATCAAGTTTACAATAAATTATATGACAGAATGCAACAAACCTTTGAAACGGTCTATCCTCAATTTTTTGGAGACGCCTTTCCTTTAAGGCAAAACTGTTATATCCACTCCGTGATGAAGCTATCTACCATACTATTTAAGCAAGGCAAGCTTTATTAAATTTTGTCAGCCATCTATTTGTTATCGTAACTTAATCTCGCCTGAACTGGCTGTAAGACCCTAAATTAAAGCGTTCTAAGTGCTGGGCAACTGCCAGTCGTGGTCGAACTTTGGTTCATTTAACTATTAATGGAGTATGTAAGGAAACCCGCACCAATTGAAGTTTCACTTTATAATATGGAAAAAGGACATTCTTTAGGAGTGTCCTTTTTTCTTTGGAAATAGAAGGGAGGAAAAGCTAGAATCTACTAAAGAATGATGTTCAGATAGTTTTTCTCAGCTCACTAATAAAATCTTTCTTTAGTAGAAAATTATATTTATAGATTATCAATTTACAATATTCTAAAATTAAGTTAAAATCATACTAATTTAAAGCGCTTACACATATGTGTATTAGAAACATGTCTTATTAATTAATTTGATGTGTTTATCCCGCATAAACTGGCAGTAAACCCATAATTCAAGAATTCGAGAGGGGGAATCATTTACTAACAGTGGGGTAACTGCCAGGCCAGTAAAGGTTCGATTCGTTCAACCAACAATTGTTTGGGACTAAGGAAACCCTAACCAAATGAAGTTGTAATTTATCACTTAGAAGAGGAGGAATTAGGTATGTCAGGAATTATAGTTGCACTAATAGGTATGGTTGTTTTTGCATTAGGATATAGATACTATTCTAAATTTGTAGCAGAGAGAATCTTTCGGCTTGATCCAAATTATGTAACTCCAGCTCACCGGTATAAAGATGGTGTTGATTTTGTGCCAACAAATAAATTTGTACTTTGGGGCCATCATTTTACTTCTGTTGCTGGGGCTGCTCCTATTTTAGGGCCAGCAATTGCCGTTTATTGGGGATGGCTTCCAGCTTTCTTATGGGTAATACTAGGAACAGTGTTTGCGGCTGGGGTTCATGATTTTGGAACTTTGGTTTTATCGGTTCGAAATAAAGGTCAGTCTGTTGGGACGTTAGCTCATCGGTTGATAGGACAGCGAGCTAAAATTCTTTTTCTTTTTATTATACTTATCCTTGTTCTAATGGTGAACGCAGTTTTTGCATGGGTGATATCAAATTTATTTATTTCCTACCCTGCAAGTGTTCTTCCAGTTTTTGTGCAGATTCCGCTGGCAATATGGATAGGCTATGCTGCATACAAGCGGAGTAAAAAAATGCTTATTCCGTCGCTATTAGCTTTAGGAGTAATGTATCTAACTGCAATTATTGCAAGCAGAGTGGATTTCTTACAAATTGATCTTGTATCATACTTTGGTGGGGAGGGAGCGGCTGGATTATTTGGTTTAGGGGCGACTTCTTCTGCTTTTCTTATATGGATTATTGTGCTTATGGTTTATGTATATATTGCTTCTACTCTTCCTGTATGGAAGTTGTTACAACCAAGGGATTTTATAAACTCCCACCAACTTGTTGTTGGGCTTGGTATTTTGTATTTAGGTCTTTTATTTTTAAATCCTGAAATGACTGCTCCAATAACAAATGCGAACCCGGATACACCTTGGCTTCCACTCCTATTTATTACAATAGCCTGTGGCGCTATTTCTGGTTTCCATGGTTTGGTGTCATCTGGTACATCGTCCAAGCAGTTAAATAAAGAGACGGACGCGCGATTTGTTGGGTACTTTGGTGCGGTAGGTGAAGGGATTCTTGCACTTGTTTCTATTATTGCTGTAGCCACGTTTTTTGCGAATTCTGATGAATTCTTTGCGACCTATTCTAGCTTTACAGATGCAAATGGTGCGGGACTAGGAGTTTTTATAGAAGGTGCAGCTAATTTAGCATCAGGGATAGCCATTCCACCTGATATTGCGACCACAATCGTTTCCATTATTGTAGTTAGCTTTGCTGCCACCACGTTAGATACATCAGTAAGATTAATGCGCTATATTATAGCTGAACTTGGTGTTGAATATAAGGTGCCAGCTCTTACCAAAACACATGTAGCTACAACAGTAGCAGTTGTCTCAAGTGCTGCTTTAGTGTTGTTGCCTGAAGGGCCAAAAGGTTTTGGTTCTGGAGGATACCAGCTTTGGCCATTGTTTGGGACTGCCAACCAATTGCTCGCAGGAATAAGTTTGTTGTTAATCGCGGTGTGGTTAAGACGACAGGGCAGGAACTATGCAGTAGTGCTTATTCCAATGATATTTCTTATGTTTATGACACTATATGCCATGTTCCAGCAAGTGATATTTGAATGGTCTTGGTTTGGAACAGGATCAAATACGCTTTTATTTGTACTAGGAGCCATCATCTTTGTGTTTGCAGTATGGATTATCTTAACGGCTTTCAGTGTTTTGACAGAGTCAAAGAACACAACAATTGATGATGAAGATAGGAAATAGTTTTGGGCCAGCTAGCTGGCCCCCTTTCCTTTTCACACAATGTAGTAAGAGAAATAGCAGCTAATGTATGCAAGTTTTAAGGAGAGATAGGATAATGCTAGAGAAGATCAAGCTACTAATTGACTATTATGAAGAGGTTCTAAGTATGCCACATCGACAAGAAATAGCTAGAGAACTACGGAATGAGGACGATGTGTTCCTATTACTTTTATATTCTGAAATGATAGGTATTCCGAACCCGGTCTATTACTATACGTTGGAGCTCTATCCATATATGATTGAGAAATTCCATGATTGGCATTTACGTATGGGAATGGAGAAATCACCATTATCAGGAATTCGATGCTGTTAAAATTTATTTTTAAAGGAGAAGATAAATTGATAGAAGAAACAAAAAAAATAATATTCGTAGGCGGCAAGGGAGGTGTTGGTAAGTCTACCTCTGCTGCAGCCATGGCTTGGAATCTATCCCAAAAGGACTACCGAACATTATTAGTATCCACTGACCCTGCACATAATTTAGGAGATATTTTTGATTGTAAAATAGGTGGAAGCATTAAAAGTGTTACTACTAAACTATTTGCATTAGAGATTGATCCAGATATTGAAACAGAAACGTATATACAACGTGTTAAATCTAATATTAAGGGTATTGTCCATGTGGGAATGATAGAGGAGGTGCATCGACAGCTTGATACAGCCAAGGCATCACCTGGGGCAGATGAAGCTGCTTTATTCGATAAATTAATTTCAATTATTTTGGAGGAAAGTGAAAATTTTGATAGAATAGTATTTGATACGGCTCCTACAGGTCATACAATCAGATTGCTTTCTCTTCCAGAATTAATGGGTGTCTGGATTGAAGGGCTTCTCCAAAAGCGACAAAAAGCAAACAAAAATTACTCACAATTGCTAAATGATGGAGAGCCGGTAGAGGATCCAATATATGATGTCCTTAAAACGAGGCAAGCCCGTTTTTCGAAAGTTAGAGAGATTCTTTTAGATTCAGCGCAAACGGAATTTTACTTTGTGTTAAACGCGGAAAGACTTCCTATTTTGGAAACAAAAAAAGCAATAGACTTGCTTGGACAATACAGCATACATGTGAACTCGTTAATTGTGAATAAAATTCTGCCTGTTGAAGCTGATGGAGTGTTTTTGGAAAAGCGCCGGGCACATGAGCAAGAGTACATTCATAAAATTAAAAAGATGTTTAAAGATCAAAAGTTCGTATTTGTACCGCTTTTTTCAGAAGATATAATGAGTAGAAGAGGTCTAGCAGAATTTAGTACATATCTAGAAAGGGGATAAAACATTGAAAGCATTTGTTCATGAATATGGTGAGTTAAAAGTAAAAGATATGGAGGAACCGTCCCCAGGAGAAGGACAAGTTGTGGTGGCTATAAAAGCAGCAGGGTTAAACAGGCGGGATCTATATATTCCAAATCGTCGAGGAGAAAATAAAGAGGCGTTAATCTTGGGCTCAGATGGTGCTGGTGTAATTGAAGCGATTGGCAGTGGAGTACAAAATGTGCAAGCAGGGGATGAAGTAATTATTAACCCTGGCTTGCGTTGGTTTGAAAACAGTGATGCCCCACCTGCTGAATTTGATATTTTAGGCATGCCAGACAATGGGACTTTTGCTGAGAAGATTGTAATATCCTGTGAACAAGTAGAGCACAAACCATCCCATTTATCCTGGGAAGAGGCGGGCGTACTCGCGTTATCTGCCTTAACAGGATATAGAGCATTATTTACAAAGGGGCAAATTAAAGAAGGGGAAACGGTATTTATCCCAGGAGCCGGTAGTGGAGTATCTACATATCTTATTTCATTCGCCAAAAATGTAGGTGCGCGAGTTATTGTGACATCAAGAAGTGAAGAGAAACTAAAAAAAGCAAAATCACTAGGTGCAGATATTGCTCTACTTGATAGTGAAGACTGGGTAAAGCAACTTGAAGAAGAGAAGGTCGATCTAGTTATTGATAGTGTTGGTCGGGCTACCTTTAAGCGTTCCCTGGATGTATTGAAGAAAGGTGGACGCATGGTTGTTTTCGGAGCAACCACAGAGGATACCATCGACTTTGACCTACGCTCCTTTTTCTATGGGCAATATCAGTTAATTGGTTCTACCATGGGAAGTAGACAAGAACTGAGAGCACTTTTGGACCACATCAAAAATTTCAAAATGCACCCTGTTGTTGATAAGTCTTTTACACTTGAAGATATGCAGAATGCGTTTGATTATATAGAGGTAAATAAACAATTTGGCAAAATTGCTATAACATTTTAATATGCAAATAAAAAAGGGAATCAGAATGTAGTATAAACTACGTTCTGATTCCCTTTTTAAAAATTGTTTCTTCTCTAATTTACTTCGGCTTGATTGATCCAATCTTTTCCTTCTATTTGCCTTGTTACAAGCATGCTCGAAACTGTATCTCCTGTAACATTTACCATTGTTGCTGGCGGATCCACGACTACACCAATGGCAGAAATAATTGGTAAAGCTTCCATTGGTAACCCATAAAGGCTGATAATCATCATCTCACCCATGAAACCGCCTCCTGGTATACCACTCATAACAATACCAGAGAGAAGACAAATACCAATCGCGGTGAAGAAGGTATCCCAACCACTAAAGTCCATATTAAAGACACCAAAAACGAAAGCAATTTTTAACATGGCAGATAGACAGGAGCCATCCATATGAATGGTTGCCCCTAGTGGTAAAATGGTCTCTCTAACATCCTTGGGCACTCCAATTCGCTTTGCTGCCTGTAGGTTTACAGGGAGAGATGCTATACTACTACCTGTACCTAAAGAGGTTGCGGCAGGGGAAAGGATATTTTTCCAAAACAGAACTACCCCAAGCTTACCGCCAGCTATAAAAGCGTATAGGGTGAAACCAATGGCAAAGTACAAAACAGCCACTGGATAATATACAATTACCGCTTTTGCATAATCTCCTATTAAATCTGCTCCAAACTCTCCAATAAGTGCTGCAAAGTATGCCCCTAATCCAATTGGTGCGTAATACATGACTAGCTGGACAAGTTTCATGAAAACTTCAGAGCCACTTGTCAGAAATTTGCTAAAACCAGCTGATTTTTCTCCGGTTAAAGCTGTTGAAATACCTACTAATACAGAAAATATAATAAGTGCAAGCATATTTTGCCGAGAAAATAGATCTACAAAATCAGACACAGTAAATGTGTTGACAAGCTGTTCAGAAAGTGTCATTTCTTCAGTGCTTTCAGGAGTCTCTAGCGGAATATCTACGCCTTGACCTGGCTGGAAGATAACCGTTGCTACGAGCATGAAAACTGCCGCAATAATACCTGTTACAACAAAGACGCCCATCATAGAACCCATAATCTTACCAAGTCGTTTCATGCTATTCATACTAGCAATGGCAGAAGATATGGTGAAGAATACTAAGGGTATAACAATCATAAAAAGTAAATTTATAAATAGGTCTCCTAACGGTTTAATGGCCGTAGCATCTTCCCCGAAAACCAATCCAATAATAGATCCAATAATAATGGAAATAAGGAGGATAAGAGGGAAGCGGTATGCTTTCATTTTTTCTTTCATTTCTATTCAGTCCTTTTCGTCTAATTGCAAGAATGCCGCTCTTCATTTTACACGAAAAAGATAAGTTGTAAAAGATTATTTTAGATAGAACTGTACAAGATCGATTGCAGTCTTAAGCTTTTGACTGTTCTTTTCATACATTTGTTTTGTTTCTTCGTTATTCGTGGCTAGTGCGAAAAGTTCCAAATCTGCCTGGCACTTTTTCAAGGTTGCCAATAGAAGTGGCTTCTCAGTTGGCTCGGGGACCGCAATCTTATCGTCATATAGATCAACTGTTAATTGACCATTATTATCAGCTTGAGCTAAGAAGACATTTTCAATACTGACATTCATTTTATCTAGTTCTGTCTCTAGCCAATTTGTGTTTAAAGATAAGTTTGCTAAAGGCTCTAATAAGACTTTTCCATCCATAATTACTGCCTGGGGTTCTTTCTGGGGGGCTAATTTTAAACCTAGATCCTTAGCTGTCAGAGGTTGGTTTTCCTTTTTGGGTAATACACTTAATGTACCGGAAGGCTCCAAAACTGCAAACTCAACATCAGAAGCAAGGAAGACATTATTATCCCGCAATTTTTCAAGCAGGTCATCTGTCGAATATCCTTCCTTCTTGAGATTGTCTTCCATTATCTTTCCATCTTGAATGAACACAGTACTCTTTCCTTCAGTAAAGTTACGAAATGACTTACTTTTTAAGGAAATAAACTCTACAGCAAAGGGAATTAAAAACCATACTGACATGGCGATTAATCCATAAAAAATATTACTTTCGGGATCGATTGTGTGAATTGCCACAATGCCTCCCAAAACAATTCCCGAAATGTATTCAAATATATTGAGTTGTGAAATTTGCTTTTTCCCAAGCCACTTGGTTAGAAAAAATAAAACGGTAATAAGAAGAAGCGATTTTCCGATAATTATGACCCAATCTGGCATCTCGTTTTCTTCCTTCCAAAATTTTTAGTTGTATTGTGGTTCTTCTTTGCTTAGTAAAATGACCTGTTTCTGTAAGTCACTTTTTATCTCGGATATAATGACTGCCGTTTCCTTGAAGGCCTGATAGGATTTTTGATCATAGGACTTCTCGGCTAACATTTGCAAGGATGCTTCCGCACTTTTTACGGAAGCAAAACAGGTTTTAACTTGGGATCCTACTGTCATGATGGCACCTCCTATCCTTTTGGTTTAAAGATTATAGCGCCAATTACACCAAATATAATGGCAGCTGATATACCAGCACTAGTTACTTCGAACATACCTGTTACAACACCAACCAATCCATGCTTTTCTGCCTCTTGCATAGCTCCGTGCACAAGAGAGTTACCAAAACTCGTTATAGGAACAGTTGCTCCAGCGCCAGCAAAATCAATAAGTGGCTCATATAACCCCACTCCGTCCAAAATGGCTCCTACTACAACCAGAATGGTTAATGTTTGTCCGGGATTCAATTTGAATACATCGAATAAAATCTGACCGATAACACATATTGCTCCACCGATAACAAACGCCCAGAAGAAAATCATAATCCATCACTTCCTGACTCAATGGAAACGGCATGTGCAATACATGGAATAGGATCCTTTTGTTGAATGCTTAACGGGGAATGTAAAGACCCTGTAGCGACGAGCAACATTCGTTTGATCTCTCCCCTTTTCAGCTTGTTCAAAAAGTGGCCGTATGTTACAACAGCCGAACATGCAGGGCCACTTGCACCTGCCATAACCGGCTGTCCTTCTCTGTATATTGTTAAACCACAATCAACATATTGGGCATCCTTAATGTTCAAACCTCTCTGCTTAAGGAGGTCAAGCGATACCTCTCTTCCAATATGTCCTAAATCACCAGTTACAATCAGATCATAATAGGATGGGTCAACGTTCCTTTCCTTAAAATGAGTCTCGATTGTGTTTACAGCAGCTGCGGCCATCGCTCCTCCCATGTTAAATGGGTCTGTAATCCCCATGTCAATGATTTTTCCAATTGTTGCAGAGGTGACCACAGGACCTCCACCTTCTTTAGCTATAAGTGCACATCCTGCCCCAGTGACAGTCCATTGTGAAGTGGGGGGCTTCTGACCACCGTATTCAGTTGGGTAACGAAATTGCTTTTCAGCTGTTGCATTGTGACTAGAAGTGCCGCTAAGTATATACTCTGCACCCCCACTGTTAATAAGATAAGCTGAGAGTGCAAGGCTTTCTGCCGAAGTTGCACAAGCACTAAAAATACCAAGGTAAGGGATACCAATTGTTTTTGCAGCAAAGCTAGTAGGAGTGATCTGATTAATTAAATCACCGCTAATAAAAAACTGTACCTGTTCTTTCTCGATATTGCTCTTTTTTAATGCGATTTGACAAGATTCTTCCATCAGCATCTGCTGTGCTTTTTCAAAAGAATCCTGCTTAAGCCACATATCTTCATGGAGAATGTCAAAATCCTTCGGAATATTTCCTTTCGCTTCAAAAGGCCCCCCTACAACCCCAGTGGAAATGATGGTTGGTTTATTTTCAAAAATCCAAGTTTGGTGTCCACTTAGCATCAGATAACCCCCCATTTTATTAGAAGGGTTTTTACTAAGGCAACGAGGAATGCTGAGAAAACACCGTATACAATGACAGGTCCGGCAAGCTTAAGCATATTACTTCCTACACCTAATATAAATCCTTCTGTTTTATATTCAATTGCCGATGAAATTACCGCGTTACCAAAACCAGTAACAGGAACAGCAGAACCTGCTCCAGCAAATTGACCAATCCTATCGTATATACCAAATCCTGTAAGTAGCATAGTAATGAAGATTAATGTTGCAGTGGTAGGATTTCCAGCTGTTTGCTCAGTAAAATGAAAATAATATATATAGAAGGTTGATATTAACTGGCCGATAAAGCATATGAAACCACCAACAAGGAATGCCTTTATGCAATTTAGCAATACGGGACGTTTCACTTCACGTTCTTCCTGAAAAGCTTGGTAGTTCTGAGCTTCTGGTGGTAAATTTTTCTTTTTTTTATCTGCCATTTTACCTCACTCTTTTCATTAAGTCTGTTCTTTGGATAGCTTTATAATTTCTTTCACACGTTTTTCCACTTTTTTCTTCGATATTGACTCAGATTGCAACTTTTCTTCCAGTTTCTTTAACTCAATTACAATCTTTTTATCTGTAGTAAGCTCCACTTTGTGGTCTGGGAACTTTTTTTTCATTTCTTTCTGAAGTTGCTTACGTATTGAGGTGAGGTTAAATCGTTTATTTTGTTCTACTTGAACAGCTATGATTAATTGTTTTGTAGTATTTACAGCTTTAACCTCTGTAATTTCTTTATATTTACTCAATGCGTCTTTAGCTTGGTTAGCCGGATGCTGACTCGTATCGTTATTCTTGGTAGAAATATGAGTCAAATCCAATTTCTCATTCGCTTTATTAGAAGGCTCTAGTGCTGATTCGTTCCCACAACTGCTAAGTATACAAAGTAGGCCGATAAGAAACAGCCATTTTTTTATGGTCATTTTCTCACCCAATCTTTAAGGAATAGTCAAAGGATTGGTAAACCAATCCTTTGACATAAATATATTAAAATCCTTTATATTGTGGTTCTTCATTCTCCATTTGTTGAACTCTAGGTTCAACAGATTGCAGAATAGACATTGTTTGTTGTGCTGCGCTTTCGTATAACTTTTTTGCTTGTTTGTTTTCTGTTTGTAAGGCAAACTGTTCAAAACTTGCCTGAGCACTCTTTAATCCAGCAATGGTCTGTTTTACTTGGCTACCAACAGTCATTTGTGTGTCCTCCTCATGAGAATGTCACTACTTATAATGCTTAAGAAGAGGGAGATATATACCGTCAATTAATTTCCTTTTATCTCCATTTTTTATTAATAATTTGTAAAAGTTGAAACATTACAACCTGTTTATTCGTCTTACTATAAAGCTAATCATTACATTTCACTTTTTAGTAGGAGCGATACAATGAAAAAAATATATATGTTCTTTGGTATACTTCTTATTTTGTGTCTATCTATATTAATGTACCAACAAATTGTAAGGGGGAATACGCTTTTGGTAGAACCTAAATCTTTTTCAAAGCAAAACGGAGATTTTATTTTACATATTAGTGTAAACCAAGTACAGGAAGGGATAGAAGTTCGACAATCTATTCAATATATTGGTGAACAATCAATAGAAATTAAACATCAGTCACCATTGGTTTCTGTTGCCCTAAAGGATAAGAAACATACATTTACAGGGAGTATGGTAACGAAAAAACTTAGCAGTGGAAACATTTATTACCCTCAAGATCCAATTGTGCTTCCAAATATCAAAAACATTAAAAACTGTTCTTTATATGTAAAAGCAAGATTATTTACGGAAAGTATGGAAAGGATAAACATCGAGCATGTTGAAGAGTTAAAGTTGAATTAAAAAACGAGCCCAGTTATAAAACTGGGCTCGTTTTTAAAATGTGTTTGTCTAGTAATGTATTTAAATAAGGATGGATTTATCTGTTTCCATTATGTTTTCTTTTCTAATTTCTGTGTTTATGGTTTTATCAAGTAATTGTGTAATCGTTTGGTATACTTCTTTTGCATCCTCGCCATCAATAATGAGAACGAGCGATTGATCTTTTCGACATAGTAGAAAAAAAGACAAGATCTTTGGAAGTTTTTTTGCATCTGCGATAAGGTGATCACGGTACAGGTACATTTTTACATCGTTCTTAACAGCGTAATGATTAATTTTTACAATGTCTTGGGTGTGAATATGTTGATTCAATTGTATCTTATATGATGATAGTTCTGACATTTTAATCTCTCCTCACAGCTTTTTTATTCCACCTTAAATGTCAGTTAGAACCCATTTCAAAAAAAGAGGGATTCAGGCATTTTCTGGGTCATTAACTGCCAGTAAAGGTCCGATTCGTTTAACTTCTTTTGTGGGGGAGGTAAAGAACGCCCCGCCCAATGAAGCCTCCTTTATTAATTAGTTACCCAACTGCCAAGCGCCCAAAACATTTTATAATTATAATAATATATTCAATTGAACGCTTTTCTGATACACTTTTAGTGTTAATCAAAAAGTGCCTTTATCTAGCCTTCACTGGCAGTAAGCCCCCCACAAAATGAAGTTTCAATTTTATCTATTTGAAATGGAGGAAGAAGACTATGAAAACCTTTAAATTAAAAAGCCTACAAATTTTAGAACCAAATGAAGAAGATATTATTCGCCACTCAGTAGACTTATTGGATGGATTAATAATAAATAGAGAAGATGATCAGTTAAGATGGACGATAGAAGCTTACGTCAATCGCAAGTATTCTGCATTTTTACGCAGACTTTTTGATGAAAAAAATGAAATTATTATACGAGCAAAAATAACAACAGAAAGCAATGAACCTGCCATTTTTATTACAACGATAACAGGCGTAAATGATATTGGTGATAATCTGAACGTATTATTTCTTGGCAGACTTGTCGACCATAAAACGAGCAAGGTAGAGACACTACTATCTACCTTAGTGGAGGAAGGGTACCTGGGAAAGTCCCTATTACCAGCATTTAAGCAAAGGATAATGTGAGGAAGTCCTTTTTCATGAATGGCTAAAATTGTCGAAATGACAAGCAATTCTAATCACTGACTGTTATAATGTTAGTGACTTTATATTTAAAGAAAAGTGAGCAATTGGTATCTTTTTAAGCGTTAGGAGTTTGAAGTATGAAGTATTGGAATCCACTATTTAAATGGATAAATAAATTATCACCTGTACAGGTGTTACTTGTTTTTTACTTTTTTGCGGTAATTGTTTCAACAATTTTAATGTCATTTCCTTTTGTTTACCAAGAGAATGTACGTGTTGAATTTATTGATATTTTATTTACTGCAGTAAGTGCTTTAAGTGTTACGGGTCTTAGTACAATTACTGTAGCAAACACCCTTAGCACTCCTGGAATTTTTATCTTAGCTTTCATTTTGCAACTGGGTGCAGTGGGGATTATGGCTATTGGTACATTTATCTGGCTATTATTGGGAAAAAAGATTGGTTTAAAAGAACGTCGGCTTATAATGGCTGATCAAAATCAGACTACTTTCGAAGGAATGGTTCGTTTAATTAAGCAAATCGTCTTCGTACTACTTACCATTGAACTAATTGGATTTATTGTTTTGGGTACATATTTCTTACGTTATTTTGATTCACCTGCTGAGGCATACTTACAAGGTTTTTTTGGAACGATTAGTGCTATAACTAACGGTGGATTTGATATAACGGGCCAGTCTTTAATCCCTTATCGGCATGATTACTTTGTACAGTTTATTAATATACTACTTATTATTTTTGGAGCTATTGGATTTCCTGTTCTTATTGAGGTTAAGGAGTATCTATTTGAAAAGGAAGAAAACAGGAGAAGAATGCGATTTAGTTTGTACACGAAATTAACAACTTTTACTTTTTCTGTGCTCGTTGTCATAGGTGCGTTATTCATTTATATTCTTGATTTTAACCATTTTTTTGCAGGAAAATCATGGCATGAGTCTTTTTTCTACGCTTTGTTCCAATCTGTCACAACTCGAAGTGGCGGACTTTCGACGATGGATGTAACCCAATTAACGGAGTCCAATCATTTGTTTATGTCGTTATTAATGTTTATTGGTGCTTCTCCAAGCAGTGCTGGGGGCGGAATCAGGACTACAACCTTTGCCCTTGTGGTGATTTTTATCATTACATATGCACGCGGTGGAAGCAGTATTCGTATTTTTAAAAGAGAAGTGTATGATGAAGACTTGATTAAAGCAGTGGCAGTGGCACTATTGGCCATCGTGATCGTGTTCGTGTCCATGCTTATCATGTCGATTATCGAACCATTTTCATTATCCCAAATCTTATATGAAGTCACTTCCGCTTTTGGTACAGTAGGTTTATCTTTAGGCATCACCAGTGATTTACAGCCAATTAGTAAGATAATATTGATGTTGTTAATGTTTATAGGACGAGTAGGGATCATTACGCTATTATTTACTTTTAAAAACAGAAAGAAAAGCGGTAAGTATCGTTTTCCTAAAGAGAAAATTATCATTGGCTAATGTGGAAGGAGCACAATAATGGGGGACAAATTATTTCCATTTAATCAAGAGTTGCTATCTAATTTAAAAGAGCCCATACTGTTTGTCAGTCAAAGTGGTGAAATTTTGGCAGGAACTGACTCAGCGTATGATCTAATAGGATACGATGTAGATAATGTTTCAGCAGACATTAGGGAGTACTTTAATTACGATAAATTAAAAGCTTCAGAGAACTTCCCTTGCATTTTGCCATTAAGTCGTGATCATACGACCATTATTGAAGCCAAGAGTATCCCCTTAGAAAAGGGGGCTTTTGGAATTCTTCTTAAATCTCTTTCTGTTCCTGACTCAGTGTCTTCTAAACTAGATGATACTGCAAATGAAAGTGATGGTTTACTAATACTTTCTGGAGACCGAATTTTGGACAGTAATGATGCATTCGCGTCAATCTTCCAGTATTCGAGAGCCCAGTTGAAAACACTGAGCTTAGGCGAGATTTTACAGCTTAATAAGGAGAAAGTAAGCGTTAATTGGTGGAAGGGTCCAGAAAACGGAATCATCACAGGGTGGAAAAGGAACGGTGCACCTGTTTATATTCAAGTAATAGATTATGCTAATCATCATGCAAAAAAGAACGCCAAAATTTTCCTGATAAAGAATGTGACAGAAAAGATAAAGAATGAAAAGCAGATTGAATACATGGCATATTATGATGAGTTAACAGATTTACCAAATCGTAACTTTTTTATGAAAATACTTGATGAAGCAATAGTCAATTCAAAAATTGAACAGAAACTTGCTGCAGTTTATTTTCTTGATATAGATTATTTTAAAGAGATTAATGAGACCCACGGTTACTCATTTGGTGATAAGTTATTAAAAGCATTGAGCCAAAAATTAAAGTCTTTTCTAGGGCCGGATACTTTCATTGCTCGGATTGGCGGAGACGAATTTCTATTGCTTCAAAACGGAATAAAGACAAAGGAGCATACCGTAAAGCTTGCTGAGGAACTCATCGCAGAATTCGAGAAACCGGTAAAAATAGGGGAAAATGACATTTATACATCCATTAGCATCGGGATTAGTGTTTATCCAAATAATGGGGGATCACCTGAAGCATTGCTTACTCATGCGCAGTCAGCGATGCATGTAATTAAAGAAAAGCACCGAAACAATTATAAAATGTTTGAAACATCCATTTCAGAAAACTTTAAGTCAATGTTGACTATGGAAAGTGATTTAAGAAAAGCATTACAAAAAGATCAGTTTGAGTTACATTATCAACCTCAAAAGAACTTACTTACAGGGGAAATAGTAGGGATGGAAGCGTTACTTAGATGGAAACACCCTGTAAAAGGCTATATTCCACCGTTGGATTTCATTTCTCTAGCAGAAAGAACCGGGCTAATTATTGAGATTGGTGACTGGGTTATGTATGAGGCCTGTAGACAAAATAAACTATGGCAAAGCAAAGGGTATGAGCCGGTCATTGTCAGTGTTAATTTATCAGCGAAACAATTTCACCAAAAGAATCTTGTCACAAAGATAATGAAAACGCTCAAGGAAACAGGATTAGAGCCAAAATACCTTGAACTGGAAATTACTGAAAGTATGGCGATGACTAACGAAAAGTATATTCTTACAACTTTAAAGCAATTAAGGGAGCTAGGGGTGCTTGTCTCCATTGATGATTTTGGAACAGGATATTCATCATTACGTTATTTAAGTGTGTTCCCAGTTACGAAATTGAAAATTGATAAAACGTTTATGGATGAATCACAAAAGCAAAACAAAGCAATTGTGAAATCGATTATTCATATGTCGCATTCTTTGAATATGAAGGTAATTGCTGAAGGGGTAGAGACACATGACCAAATTGAATTTCTCATAGCAGAAAATTGTGATGAAATGCAAGGTTATTATTTTAGCAAACCACTTCCACCTGGAAAATTAGCCCAGTTATTGTCAGCAGGGTAAATAAAAGTAGCTTGTGCTATTATTACAATAGCACAAGCTTGTTATTAGCAGTAAAAAGCTGCACCTACAATGATTAAAAGAATAAAAAGCACTACGATTAGTGCAAAGTTATTTCCATAACCACTACCTCCGCCGCCACAACATGAGCCGCCGAATCCGCCATAGCCGTAACCCATTCTTTTCACCTCCCCTTGTTCTTACAGTTATACTATATGTATAGAGTTTAGATTTGTATAGACGAATACCCAGTTAAAAAAATAAACCTGTAACCGAAATAAGGTTACAGGTAAGTGGGGAGTTAACTTTCTTGATGGTCAGTAATATCCACAATTTTTAGTTGGTCATTTTCATAATCTATTGTAAATTCGAACGTAAGTTTCTTCTTATCTGTTTTCTCTTTGTTTTCGAGTTTACTCTCCACCTCTACATCCACTGTGGTTTTGACTACGCCATTTTCGGTGGTCTCACTGTTGAGGTCACTATATTCTAACTTTACTATATGAATATAACCTTCACGAAATTCTTGATACGATGTCTGGGATTGCATATTGCTACCGAGCAGGGTATAAGCATTGACATAATCCCTTATGTCGATACTCTCTAAGAAGTAGTCAATTAAGTATTCGGCATCTTCTACAAATTGCTCAGGACTATCTGTATCAATGATATCTGTGGTGCTTGTGAAATCAAGATTCTCTGTTTGTGCTTCATTAGACCATTTTTCTATATCACCGATTACTTCTTTTGTCGGAATACTAAATCCAATTGTCCCATCCTCAGTGCCTACAGAATTAATGCCAACAACCTTTCCTGTATTTCTGTCAATTAAAGGGCCACCACTATTACCATGAGTAATTTGGGCAGAGATTTGATAAACATTAGAGTAATCAAATCCATCAACTGAGAAATTTCTTTCAGCACCTGATATGATGCCTAAGGTCACAGTATTTTGAAAACCATGAGGGCTACCCAAGGCAATTATTTCATCTCCTATTTCTGCATCAAGATCTTTTTCAACCTCTAAATAATTCTTACCAGAGAGTTGGGGAACTCTTATGACAGCGATGTCGAGATTTTCGCCAAGACCGACAATGGCGGCTGGATATATTTGGGCGTTGGCAGTTCTCACGTATATTGTATCTGCATCATGGATTACGTGAGCATTGGTAATAATATCTCCTTTTTCATTATATAAGAATCCAGAACCGGTAAGCGTACTCTCTTCATTTTGGGCTTCAATTTGGATAACATTTTTTTCCGCTTCATGAATGATTGATTTCAGATCTAATGTTTGAACATTAACATTAACTTTGTTAATGGTTGGGTTGTTGACTGTTAAGTCTTCCTTATCCCATGAATTGTATATCATAACTGTGAGTACGATTCCTGCCGTGAGTAATAGAACAGAAAGAATAATTGGTACGTACTTCTTTTTTTGCAATAAAAACACCTCATTTAGAGTAAATCAATCTGTGTACCATGTAATCTTTTGTACTTCAATATCCAAATTTTTTCCTTTTTCATCTATATCAAAATGGGTGTATTCGAATTTACCCTTCTCGCCAGGATATAGTTTATCCGGAAAGACAAACACCTCGTTAGTTAGTATTTCATTACCTTCCTTTGTCTTAA
The DNA here is from genome assembly GCF_000724085.1 of Oceanobacillus manasiensis. GTDB lineage: Bacteria > Bacillota > Bacilli > Bacillales > Amphibacillaceae > Oceanobacillus_B > Oceanobacillus_B manasiensis. The sequence goes on along the minus strand of NZ_CCDL010000002.1, from coordinate 808,668 downwards.
GAGTATAATTTATTAAGACAGAATTAACAGGTATTGTCGCAATGCTCTTTACTTCACCTTGCACAACAAGTTTTCCTTGATCATCCTTTGACAAGTCAACATTCACAAGTTCGATAGCATTTGTTTCATTCAGCTGTCTTTCTTCTTCAGCTGTTGTCATAGCTTGTTCAATTCTTTCCTCCTGTGCTGATTCAAAAGCTACCTGCTCTTTATCAATTGTTGTCTTCAGGCTTTGGAGTTTCTCAGAATCAGGCGCATACTTTAGTCCGTCCTCCACGATAATTTGAGCGTCATTAAATTGTTTGCCGTTTAATTGCTCATTCGCTTTTGTATAAGTGAAATCCACTATTTGATCTCGGATGCTTGTAGTTATCTCTTTCGCTTCTGTATTATCTATTGCTTCCGCATCCCAGAGTAATATTTTTAATTCATCTATATTTGAATCTTTGTTGAGTACAGTCTTTATTTGCTCAAGCTTAATATTATTTCTTGTTTCACCGATTTTTGAAATGAGGCGATTTACACCAGGCCCATTAAAGGTATTTAAATTGCTCTCAGAATCATTAATAAGGGATAGTGCTTCTTGAAAATTATTTTCATTAAGAAGCTTTTCTGCCTCCTCGAGTGAGGATTCTGCCTTGATCGCTTCATTCATAAAATTTAAAGAAACTTCTGCTTGTGTGAAATGGGGCTTATAGTCTAACGCTGTTTTAAATGCCTTTTCAGCTTCAGAGTATTTCCCTTCTAAAACAAGTTCTTCACCATTCGCAAATAAAGCCTCCGCCTCGTTTGTCTTATTTTCTAGAATTAAATAGAATACACCAGAAAAGAATATAATTCCAAAGAAAACGGAAAGAGGGAGCAACCATAGTTTGTTGAATTTCTTAGATGAAATAAACCGCTCATTTAAATCTAGAGGTAGTTTTTCACCACATGTTATACAATAATGTTCGTTGTTTTTTATAGATGATCCACAATAAGGGCAATATAGCATGATAGCCTCCCGAAATCTCTTGAAGTTTGTCATATGCAAGTATATAACCTCATTTTATCACATTTTTGCTTTATTTAGGGAGAAGATATTGATATGATAGTAGGGAAACAATAGGTAAGGTCGCTAGGTATAAGATTTGTTTTCAGGGGGGTGCACTTAGCGTGGAGGCAGTATTTGGAATCGTTTGTTTTGGAATCCTTTTATTGAACATTGGTTATTGTTTATATGATAATGAGAGATAAAAAAAAGACAGACCGCTTGTCTGTCTTTTTTTATTCCGCCATAACAGTAAGTAAGGCCCTAATTTCAAGGTAGCGAGTTGAACTTATCTTGTTAGCGACCACTCATCAAAAGGAAAGATGATAAATTCAGATCTTCCAATAATGTTTTCCTCTTCTATAAAACCGAGCCCATTCCTGCTATCTTTACTAATCGCACGATTATCTCCCATTACAAAGTAATTGTTTTCAGGTACCTCGATTGGCCCATAACTACCTGTTTGCATTTCTGCTTCTTCACTGAGAAATGTTTGCTCGTATTTTTCCCCGTTTATATATAGGCTACTGCCATTGATCTCAATTGTATCGCCAGGCAGACCAATAATCCGTTTTACATAATTCTTTAGAGGCCTTTCGATGATGACGATATCTCCGCGTTCGGGTTCACCAACGAGATAAACTAACTTATTAAAGATTACTCTTTCTCCATCCTTTAAAGCTGGATCCATACTTTCGCCATCTACAATAGATGTTGCGAATAGAAAAGTACGTAAGAAAAGAGCAATTAAAACAGCTATAATGATGGCTTTGGCCCATTCTAACCATTCATTTTTCTTTTTTCGCTCGGTCACCGAAGACATCCTTTCCAAAATACATTTCTCTCTAATAGTAGCATAGTGTGTAATAGTTATCGAGTTTCAAAACCCTTCTAGTTATAAGAAATGAAATATATTATAAGTATCAACAATATTGTATAAAATTACTTGTCACAATCTGTAAATTTATGCTAAAGTAAAGTAAATTAACTAGAAGGGGGAAGACCATCGACGATAATGTGTGCATTAGACAAGCTTTTGAAACGTATCGAATTTCTACGTAAAAAAATGACCGAAGTCGCTCTTGAAAAAGGTTTTACAAATTTAGAATCAGTAGCAATAAGCCAAGAACTTGATCGACTACTAAATCTTTATGATAATATGAAGAATCAAAATTCCCGCAAAGCTGACTAGTTAAGTCTTCTTTTACTGTTGTAAAAATCCTTCTAATCGATCTAAAGCTTTTTTAATTGTGTCTATATCATATGCGTAAGATAATCGCATATATCCTTCCCCGACAGGTGAAAAGCTACTACCTGGAACTAATGCAATTTTACCTTTTCGAACAAGCTCCAAACCAAGCTGAAAAGAGTCTATATTCTCCGTAGGAAATTTCGGAAAGAAATAAAATGCTCCTTCTGGTTTATTCACAGACATCCCCATTGAAACCAATCTTTTATACACATATTCCCGTCTTTCATTGTAAGCCTCTCGCATGATTATAGTATCATCTTTTCCATTTGTTAATGCTTCGAGTGCCGCATATTGACTAATGGAAGAGGCGCAAGAAACATTGTATTGGTGCACTTTTAACAGTTCTTTGGCCAACCAAGCTGGCGCAAGCAAATAGCCAATACGAAAACCCGTCATAGAATGGGACTTGGATACACCATTAATGACAATTGTTTTGTTTTTCATAGAATCAAAGCGGGCTATAGAATAATGTGCTCTTTCATAGACTAGTTCACTATATATTTCATCTGCTAGGATAAATATATCTCTGTCCTCTAATACAGATACTAATTCATTAAGCTCTTCCTTGGTAAAAGAAGCGCCTGTTGGATTGGACGGATAAGGAAGAACTACACATTTTGTCCGTTCTGTAATGAGACTGAGTAAATTTTCTTTTGTTAATTTGAATCCATCATTAGTTGTATCTGCGTATACTACGTTTGCGCCGGCTAGTTTGATATGTGGCTCGTACCCTGGGTAGATAGGTCCAGGTAAAATAACTTCATCTCCAGGATTTAATATTCCTCTAAAAGTAATATCAATCGCTTGGGAGGCTCCAGTCGTAACAATTATTTCATCTTCTGGGTTATAGCTCAACTGATACTTCTCTTCATTATATGCAGCAATAGCTTTTCGTAATTCTAGGATTCCAGCATTATGAGTATAGCTTGTTCTATTTAAGGTAAGAGCATTTACCGCAGCATGTTTTATATGGTCTGGTGTATGGAAGTCAGGCTGCCCGATTGTTAGAGAAATAACATCCTTTTCTCCTGCCACCATATTAAAAAATTTCCTTATACCAGATATTTCAATTTGCTTTAATTTTTGGTTTAACAAATGTTCCATTATATCCTCCTAAGTTTTCCATTGTTTAAATGTTATAAAATGTTCAAAAAATTTAGATGTAAATTACGCTAGATGGGGTATACTGATATAGAATCCTAAAAGGAGTGTATCATATGCGACCAAAAACGTTAAACTTTGAACAACTCTTCCAGCAAAATAAGCAAGAACTACTAGATGATGAAAGGGAAATATCCCAAATTGAACTCCGACTGGAAAAAAGGCAATCTGATAAGGTTTTGCAAAAAAAGAAATTAGAACAAAACAACCCATTAAGCACAAATTAAGACAGGGCATAATTAAACTATGCTTTGGAGGTAGGGAAAGTTTTGGTATAAATTCTACCATTATCGTGGACAATGCTAAAAAGAAGTAGGAAAGGAAGTATAGCATTGTTCATACATATCATTACAATCACACAAAAATATGAATCAGGGGAACCAAATTATATACTCTATATTCTAGTAACACTTGGTTTAGTTCTTGGGTATGTATCGATTAAACCAGTTATTAAGTGGTTCATAAAACACAAAACATATACACTATTAAGCTATATTATGATCAGTTTTATTCTATTTACGGTTGTTTCTTCTATATATTTTTTGTTAGGTTTATCAACAGAATTGTTTCATATTTCTTTAAAAGCTTTGTTGCAGACTTTAGCATGCTTTGGCGGAGGTTTGGTTCTTTGGAATCTAATGAAAATAGCTTTTACAAAATACAGCTAATAAAAGTGAAAATACTCTACTCCTATTAGAGTGAAGTAGACACCTTATATTATCTGGACCATTCTATTAAATATGCTTTATAACAGCGTTAACCGAACAAAAGTTCGAATGCTTTAACTTTTCGGGGGGTACCCCATTCGGTTAAATTTCGATTTTGTTCGGTTATTAGGGGTTAAACTACTTTGAGAATCTTCTTGCGTACGAGTAGTAAAACTTTTTAATCTTCATTTTTAACCTCAAATTCATTGTGCATTGATTCTAACCAAGAAAAGACAGGATGAAAGAATTGTTCAGGGGACCTAATAGATGACGGTGCCGTATCCATTACTTGCTGTTTTTCCTCCTGCGACAATTTTTCATATGCATCTTTTAATGTATGAGTTTGATCAGCATAACGGTGCAATTCATACATAAAATTTTTCAATTCAGTCATTTGGAAGACCTCCTTTTATTAAAGATATTCCTTATAAAAGAGGGTTTAAAACATCATCTAACTAGCGATGTGTTTTTCTGCTCGGTGGCCATTCCATTTTTCCCAAGGAAGAGGGAGTATAGTAGGTTGATTTTTTGGTTGTGGTTATCGACGGAGAATGAGGTTTCCAGTCAATATATTCATAGATCACTTTTTTAGCTTGTGATAGGGACATTTTGCATTGTGGATTGCGATAATTTTCATCAAGTGCACCTAAATGTTTCAATTGTTGGAAATCCTTCTTTGAAGGCGGGATATGAAAATAATAATCCTCTACTTTAACAAGTAATGTAGAATGTTGATTGCTGAATTTTGGATGATCTGAAAAATGTAGTCCAACTTTGTCTGCCTTCTTTTCTTTAAGTAGTCGGTTTATGGTTTCTTTTTTTATATAATATAGATGTTGAGGCTCTGGAGCTGTTTTGGCATGTCTATTTACAGTATATAAGGCTTGAGCAATATCTCTAAGTTGTTGGTTCCTCATAATCTCTCTCCTTTCTTAGGTTTGTATTTGCTTATAACCAGAAAAATATTATAATCTTTTAAATGATATATAGCTTGTCTACATCCTACCTTAAAGTCTCCCATCTCGCAAGATGTATAAAAGATTACATCAGTAGAAATAGAAGGGTTTAAGCTTGCTGATTATATGAACTGTTCTAACAAAAAAGCTGAACGTAATCGGGATATTAGCATCCGAATATGTTCAGCTTTCTCTAAATCATAGGTTAAAAAATTTCTCTGTTATGTTTTAACGCTTCCTAGCAAGTAAAGTATTTATTAGTAAATTTCTTTAAGGTATTGTACAATGTTTTCCATTTCAGCGGGTTGCCTACCATCGAACTTCTTAATAGCATTTCCTTCTGGGCTTACTATGAAAAAGCTAATACCATGCATCATTTGATCAGAATCTGGTGCTTTTTCTAAAGCGGTTTTAAAAGATTTAATGGAAAGCTCTTTAACATCTTGAAATTCATACCCTGTAAGAAGGTTCCAATTATTAAAAGTAGCTCCCCTTGAGGCAGCATACTCTTTTAGTTTTTCGGGTGTGTCATTTTCCGGATCTACACTAAATGAGACAAACTCTACGTCCTCTAATCCTTCTTCTTTTAACATTTTTTGCAAATCGGCCATATTAGAAGTCATGTTTGGACAAACTGTTTCACAATTTGTAAAAACAAAATCAGCAACCCAAAACTTACCTTCTAATTCATTACTATTAAATTCTTCGTTATCCTGGTTTGTATAAGTGAAATCCTTTACATTATATGAAAAGTCACCATTATAGTCTTCCTCACCACAAGCTGTCAAAAGTAATAATAGTCCGAGGAATGGTAATATCAGTTTATACTTATTGGGCATATGTATGTCCTCCATTCTTTTTAAATCCTATTAATTTTAGCATGAAGGCAAATAAAAAACCATGTACAAAATGTTAACAAAGCAGCAGTCGACTAGGTAGAATCGATTGCTGCTATGATAATATGGATTTTAATATGGCTGATAGTATGGTGGTACTTGGTTATAACCATATCCATATGGGTAATATGGTGTAGGGGGGTATGGAGGGTACGGAGGGTATGAAGGATATCCTCCACCCTGAAAGGCACCATATAATAGTGGGCCGAAAGCAAGGCCTGTTAAAAAAGGAAGGACAGGGAAAAATCGCGTATCATCTTGAGACTGATCGTTACGATATGGTATATACTGGTGATAATGCAAGTTAATCTCCCTTTCATTCTTGTATTCCTTTTAGTCTATGCAAGTAATATAAAATGGGTTAATATCACTCATTGTGTAATGTGTACACATGAAGTTCAGGTTTGCAAAAAAGACGATAGGGTAGCCTGGTTGTACCTATTCCACGATTAACAAATAGCTGCAATCTTCCATCGTCTAATAAGTATTTTCCTTCAACGTACTTTTCTGCATATTTTGGGGTGTATAAATGTCCTATAAAAGGTAAGCGAACCTGTCCGCCATGACTATGACCTGATAGTTGTACATTAACCGGATAGTCTACTGCTGTTTCAACAAAGTCTGGTTCGTGTGCAAGTAATAATGTGAATAAATCCGGGTTTACATTTTCTAAAGCTTTCCCCAAATCTGGTCTTCCTAGCATAACATCATCAATTCCCGAAAGAATGATTCGCTCATTGTTTAGTTCAATTACGGAATGCTCATTTTGTAAAAGAGCGAAACCAGAAGCTTCCATAACCTCCTTTACCTTTTCTGTACCATAGCCTCCATGGTCATGATTCCCGTAAATCCAATATTTGCCTTGAGATGCTTCAAGAGAATTAAGAACATTTATTAAATTATTATTCCATGAATACCTATGTGGCTCATCTACTAGATCGCCTGTAAATACTATAAGGTCAGGTTTCATACTATTAATCTTTTTAACTAACTCTCGTAGTTGTTCTACACTATAATGGAACCCAATATGTGTATCAGAAAATTGCACAAGTTTAAATTTATTAAACGAAGCAGGGAGGGTATCATCTATAATTTTTATGTTTTGGACTTGTAGCATCCTTGGTTCAATATCTCTAGCATAATAGTAAGTGCCACCACCGATACCAATTAGAGCAAGGAGGCTGCCAATTGATCTTTTTATAAAGGAACGTCGATTCATATTGGTCAAACCTTTCTATACATACATTAAATATAAATTATAACATGTTTTGCACTTCAGTTATTAATGAGATTCAACTAAACTTTTGCTCTTTGACTTTGAGTTTAATTCCGAATAGTATGAATAGTGAGGGGGTTGGGAAATGAAAAAACAAAATGAAACAGTTCTTATTACTGGTAGCACGAGTGGAATGGGTAAACACATGGCTTTAAAGTTTGCAGGTGAAGGGTTAAACGTGGTTATTACAGGTAGAGATAGCGAAAAATTGAAAGCGGTTAAAAAGGAGTTGTTAGATCAAGTTGATGGTTCCATACATGCTGTTCAATTAGATGTACGGGATCCGGACTCTGTAAAAAGAGTTGTTGAAGAATCGGTAGAACATTTTGGTGCAATACATCATTTGGTTAATAATGCAGCTGGAAACTTTATTGTACCGGCTGAAGAACTATCGGTTAATGGTTGGAATTCTGTCATAAACATTGTTTTGAATGGCACATTTTATTGTAGCAGGGAAGTTGGGAAATACTGGATAGAACAAAATATTAAAGGTTCGATTATTAACATGGTAGCAACATATGCATGGAATGCAGGTGCGGGGGTTATTCATTCCTCTGCGGCGAAAGCTGGAGTATTGAATATGACACGTACATTAGCCGTGGAGTGGGGGACTAAATATGGAATTAGAGTGAATGCAATCGCCCCTGGTCCTATAGAGCGTACAGGAGGAGCAGACAAATTATTTGAATCTGAAAAAGCTGCAAAGAGAACCATAGAATCTGTTCCTTTAAGGAGATTAGGTAAACCAGAAGAGATAGCCGACTTGGCCTTTTTTATGCTGTCTGAAAAAGCAGCGTATATGAACGGAGAAGTGATCACACTAGATGGAGGACAATGGTTGAATAAATTTCCGTTCTAGATAAATATGATATCTTGGGAGAACTAGAGAACCTCCACAAAAAATGGAGGTTCTGGAATTAGTGCTATTCACACGGATGACAGTTTGAATGGATAGCTGTATTCATACCCTCGACTTGAATTGTACAATGTGAAATGTGGAACGTAGTACTTGCTAAACTGTTTATTTTAGTGAGTAACTGGTCTCTATTTGTGTCGTGCTTTACGACAACGTGGCAACTCATTGCTGGAAACTCTGAAGTTATGGACCATACATGTAAATCATGTACATCACAAACACCCTCAAGCTCTTCGATAGCTTTTTTTAAAGAAGATACGTCTAGATTCTCTGGCTTGCCTTCCATTAAGATGTGTAAAGAATCCTTCACGATTCTAATGCCAGAGTAAAGAATTAAAGCAGACACCAACACACTTGCTATTGGGTCGGCAATGTTCCAGCTAAAGAGCATAATTAAAACACCTGCAATTATGGCCCCCACTGATCCTAATAAGTCTCCAAAAACGTGTAGAAGTGCACTCTTGATATTCAAGTTTTCATGGGAATCCCCCCGCATAAGCATCCAAGCTACCAAAATATTTACAAGCAACCCTATAATCGCAATTACCATCATTCCGGCATTAACTTCCGGTGGTTCAAGAAAACGATGATAGGCCTCATAAAAGATATAGAGAGAGATAATAATAAGGGTTAGACCGTTTATAAATGCTGCAACAATTTCAAACCTTTTATATCCATATGTCTTATCAGAGGTAGCTTGTTTCTCCCCAATTTTAAACGCAAGCAAACTAAGTCCCAACGCTGCAGCATCGCTTAACATATGGCCAGCATCTGATAGCAAGGCTAGGCTGTTGGTAAGGTATCCTCCTATAGCTTCAACGATCATAAATGTAAATATGATTAAAAAGCTCCAGAATAGTACCCTCTTATTCGAGGTATGATAATGCCCATGATCATGGCTATGTGAATGGTTGTGTCCCATTTTGTATCTCCTCCTAATTAATATGCTTAGCATGTTCTATTGCTTGTTCAAGCAAATTCATGACATGGTAATCATCAGGCGAGTAATAGTATTTAGTTTTGTCTCGTCTGCTTTTTACCAGGCGGAGTTGTTTCAAATATTTTAACTGATGTGATATAGCAGACTGATTCATATTGAGCGTGTGTGCAATTTGACTTACTGAGCATTCATGCTGAAACAATAAATCGAGTATTCTTATGCGGGTCGGGTCAGCAAGTGCTTTAAAGGTTAAGGAAACTTGATCTATTAATTTTTCATCAATTGGATTGTAGTTCAATTTTTCAATCTCCTTTATTATATGATTATATGCTCATATAATAATATAAGTGTGTGTGAATTATCAAGAAATATGTTAAGATATTTTTTCTATTTGTTCAGTTATGGTAGACTAAAAGGTGACTGGAAATTTTTACGTTTGATATGTAATTAGAAAATAATTGTTAATTGAGAAGATAGATGTTAAAGGAGCGCATGCTATGAGTATGATTCAAGCAAATCAATTAACTGCTGTTACAGTAGGGGATTTAATGATTTCATCGGAAAAGGTAGCGCATGTTCAAGTGAATAATCCTTTGGAGCATGCCTTACTGGTCTTAGTAAAATCTGGCTACTCAGCGGTGCCTGTGTTGGACCCATCCTACCGACTTCAAGGAACAATAGGTAAAACGAAAATTTTGAATGAAATCCTTGGTCTTGAGCGCTTTGAGATGGAGAAGCTTGCTCACATGGAAGTAAAGGACGTAATGAATGAAGGGCTGCCTTGCTTAAAAAAAGAAGATAATATAATGGGCGGACTGAATGCAGTTATAGATCATCCCTTTGTTTGCGTTGTGGATGAAGAGGGATATTTCGATGGAATTATAACAAGAAGAGCTATCCTTAAACGGCTTAAGAAAGATATCTATACATCTCTATATGAAGCATAATACATGAAGTATAAAAAAAGCGGTAAACCTCTAGAAAAGTTTGAGAATTACCGCTTTTTAAATGGGTTTAATTACCTTGTTTTTCCATGAAAATAGTTTATTATTGCTTGAGTAAAAAGCGTCTGCTAAAGTAAAGTTATTAAAGTATTAGGAGGAAGAGACTTTGAAAATGATGGATGCAAACGAAATTATTAGTTTTATCTCTAATAGTAAGAAAAGTACACCTGTTAAAGTTTACATAAAAGGTGATAACCTAGAGACATTGCAGTTTGGTGAAGACATACAAGCTTTTGTTGAAAATAAAAGCGGTGTTTTATTTGGTGAGTGGAATGCAATTAAGTCTATACTTGACCAAAATGAAGTGACTATTGAAGATTATGTAGTCGAAAATGATAGAAGAAATTCAGCAATTCCGTTGCTAGATTTAAAAGGAATTAACGCGAGAATAGAGCCTGGAGCAATTATTAGAGACCAAGTAGAAATTGGTGATGGTTGCGTGATTATGATGGGAGCGAGTATTAATATTGGCTCTGTTATTGGATCTGGTACGATGATTGATATGAATGCTGTACTTGGTGGAAGAGCTACAGTTGGTAAAAATTGCCATATAGGAGCTGGAACAGTCCTTGCAGGAGTTATTGAACCACCTTCAGCCAAACCTGTTGTAATCGAGGATGACGTGGTGATTGGAGCTAATGTGGTTGTACTTGAAGGAGTGACTGTAGGGAAAGGCGCAATCGTCGCTGCTGGTGCTATCGTAACGAAAGATGTGGCGCCAAATACACTTGTTGCCGGTACACCAGCAAAAGTACTTAAAGAAATCGATGAAAATACAAAATCTAAGACTGAAATTAAGCAAGAGCTACGTAAGCTAGATAATTAGGTGGTTGAAATGATGGAAGAAAGATCCCTGCGTTCGATAAGGCGAGATTTACATCAAATACCTGAACTTGGCTTTCAAGAATTTAAAACACAAAAGTACCTACTAGGAAAGTTAATGGAATGGCAGACAGAACGCGTTCAAATAAAGAAGTGGAAAACCGGGATACTTGTTCGCATTTCAGGGACAAATCCTAAGAAGACAATTGGTTTTCGCGCTGACATAGACGCTCTTCCTATCACGGAAGAGACGGGACTTGCCTTTTCTTCTAGCCACTTAGGAAGAATGCATGCATGTGGGCATGACTTTCACATGACCATTGCACTTGGTTCTATCCATTACTATATTGAGAATCCCCCAGTAGACGATCTCTTGTTTGTTTTTCAACCAGCAGAGGAGGGACCGGGGGGGGCTCTTCCTATGCTTCAATCAGAGGCGTTTCAAGAATGGCGTCCAGATATCATTTTTGCATTACATATTGCACCAGAGTTACCAGTCGGATCGGTTTCGAGTAGGGAAGGGCTGCTATTTGCTAATACAAGTGAACTATTCTTCGATTTTAAAGGTAAAGGTGGCCATGCTGCATACCCACATTTGGCTAAAGATATGACGGTTGCCGCAAGTCAATTTGTTGTACAACTTCAACAAATTATATCCAGAGGAATTGATCCCTTGGAAAGTGCCCTTATAACGATTGGCAAGATGGAAAGTGGCTTTGTACAAAATGCTATTGCAGAAACAGCCCGACTTGAAGGCACTATTCGGACACTTAGCCCGGAAACTATGCCCATTATCAAGGAAAAGCTGCAAAAGTTAATGGATGGTTTCTCACTTGCCTATGAATGTGAAATAGATGTGGATTTTGGAGCAAACTATTATCAAGTGTACAATGAAGCTTTCTATGTGGATCTATTCTCCCAAGTGATGGAAGAGCATAATATTCAATTTAACACAGCCCCTGCTGCCATGACGGGAGAGGATTTTGGCTACATGTTAAAAGAAATCCCTGGGTTCATGTTCTGGCTCGGGGTAGCCTCTCCTCACGGATTACATCATGCTCAACTTAACCCAAATGAGGATGCATTATCTGTTGGAGTAAGAGCGGTAGTGCAAACCATTGCAAAATTAGCAACTAGCCATGCATAACATAAATATATATGCAGAAACTATATAGGAGATTTTCTATATGGGAGGCTTTATAATGGCTCGAATTGGTGTTGAAGGCACATTATCTGATGTGAAGGTTGCTCTAATGGAAATGGGACATGAAGTAGTTGACTTAAGGTCAGCAGAGGATGCAGCATATTGTGATTGTTGCGTAATTTCTGGGCAAGACAAAGATATGATGGGTATGGCTGATACAATCATTTCAGGTCCAGTTATTAATGCACAGGGAACAAATGCAGAAACTGTTTGTAACCAGGTAAACCAAAAGCTTAGTTAAGCATTTTAAAAAGCAAAAGCTCTCCAATAGGAGGGCTTTTCTTTTTGCGTATAACGGAAACATTTAGCCAACTTCACCGGTAGTTAGCCGAGGGGTGTAGTAATGAAGCATTCTAAGTGGGAGAACAATTGTCAGTAAAGGGTCCCGTTGACCCAGCTAACAGCAGGCCGGGCTTATTCTCTAGTAATCCTGAAAAAATTAAAGATAATCCTTAATATCCATTGTTTGTTTTTACTTTCAGGCACCAAAATAGGAGGGGAATACATATAGATAAAAGGAGTAAAAAGTAAAAATAAGGAGGAACGTTATGCAATTAAGAGAATCGATTCCGGACCTATCTGGTGCAACAAATTGGCTTCATCAGGAAATTAAAAATGAGAAATTATGCCAAGGAATTCCTGTTCTTATTCATTTTTGGTCAGTAAGTTGTGATTCCTGCAAAAGAAATATACCCCTTATCCAAACTCTGATGGACACACATCGAGGGCGACTGGAGGTTATTGCTGTCCATATGCCTCGTTCGGAAAAAGATAAAGAACTTGAAAAGGTCATACAACAAACGCAAAAATACAACATAACCCATCCTATTGCGATGGATGATAACGATGTACTTTCAAAACATTTTAATGTTCGTACTGTCCCTGCCTATTTTCTGTTTGATGGAAGTGGGAAACTAAGATATAAGCAAAGTAGTGGTTCAGGAAAACTACTTAAGAAACGAGTAGAACGTTTTGTTGAATCAGCAACAATGCAATAGATATTTTGGGTACAGGAGAGTCATTTCTAATACATTTGAAGATATTAATTGAGGGATCACCAAGGCGGAAACCAAAAGAATCTGCCTTGGTGATTTTTGTATATAATTGTTGATGTGATACTAATACAACTAATCATCAAAAAAATAAATAGGAAATAAATCGAACTTGAAAAAAATTTAAAAAATTAAGCAAAAGCAGTAGATATTTATTTCGGAACCCGTTATATTAGTAATTACGGAAAATAAACATCTTAAGGGAGGGAATCGTTTGAACACGTTTAAAAAACTAAAGCAATTTTATTGGCCAAATAAGAGATACTTCTTTATATCGCTTGTATTTCTTTTATTCATGACGTCCATTACGGTAGTTTATCCAATTATATTACAACAAACCATTGATAATGTTGTATATGGGAATCAATACTCACTGATACCGTACATTGCGGGTGTTTTTATTTCATTGATGATTGTTAAAGGAGTTGCAACATATTTTCATCAATATCTAGGAGATTTATTTGGAATTATATCTGTTTATAAACTAAGAAATGCCCTCTATGAAAAATTACAGAAGTTGTCTTTTAAATACTATGACAACGCTAAAACAGGTGATATCATGTCTCGATTGACAGCAGATGTGGAGGGATTCCGATTTTTTCTATCAGCAGGGTTTGCAGAATTAATTCGGATTGTACTGTTGATAGGTCTTAGTTTAGCAGTTATGTTTTACTACTCAGTTCCATTAGCTTTGGTAACAATGGCAGCTATGCCTTTTTTAATTATCGTCGTATTTAAGTTTGATAAACGAGTACACCCTGCATTTAGAAGCATTAGAAAATCATTTGGGAAGCTAAATACAAGGGTTCAGGAAAATATAAGTGGTATGAACACAGTGAAATCATTATCAAGAGAGGACTTTGAAATTGATCGTTTCTCTACTAATAACGATAACTATCGCCAAAATTATTTAAAGACATCTGGCATTTGGGCAAAATACTTTCCATTTATGGAGTTTATAGGAGATGTATGTGCGGTAGCCTTACTGACCTTTGGAGGATATCTTGTAATTTCGGGTAGCTTAGCAACTGGTGAACTTGTTGCATTCTTTAGTTTGGTTTGGTACATTATGGGCCCCCTCATGAACCTAGGGTTTGTTGTGAATCAGTTTTCACAGGCGAAAGCTTCTGGAGAACGATTACTAGAGATTCTTGATGCCAAAGAAGACATCGTGGAAAAAGAAAATGCAATTCAAACGGATATTAAAGGGCATGTTACATTCAACGATGTGACGCTTACTTATATAGAGGATGACGATGCAGCATTAAAAAATATTTCGTTTGATGCACCTCCGGGTAAAGTGATTGGTCTAATTGGAGCAACTGGTTCAGGTAAAACTAGTATTACTCAATTGATTACCCGGTTTTACGAAGCAGAACAAGGAGAAGTTTTAATTGATGGAAGGCCAGTGGCGGATTATGAATTAAAAAAATTGAGAAACAGTATTGGTTTTGTTTTACAGGAACCCTTCTTATTCTCTACTTCCATACGAGAAAATATTGCTTACGGTAACCCGAATGTGACGGATGAGCAGGTTATTGATGCAGCTAAACGTGCACAAGCACATCAATTTATCATGGAAATGCCAAACGGGTACGATACGATGTTAGGAGAAAGAGGGATGGGTCTTTCAGGTGGTCAGAAACAGAGAATTGCTATAGCTCGTGCTATTTGTGTGGATCCAAGTATTCTCGTACTTGATGATGCTACCTCGGCAGTTGATATGGAAACAGAATTTAAAATACAAAAGGCATTAAAGGAAGTAATGAAAGGGAGAACTTCTTTCATTATTGCTCACCGGATATCCTCGTTAAAGCATGCAGATGAAATATTGGTTCTGGAAGACGGGGGAATTGTAGAGCGGGGCGTACATGAAGATTTAGTTTCTAATAATGGACCATACCAACGTATTTACGATATTCAATATCAAGACCGGGAAGCTATTCTAGGAACAGTAGAAATATAAAGGGGGGATTCGATGGCGAGTGCTAAAACGAAAAACGAGAAAAACAGACATTTAACGCGATTTCATTATACAGTTGATCAGGCAATTGAAAAACAGTTTAACTGGAAACAGATGATGCGTTTGCTTGTCTACTTGAAACCATATTCGAAAAACTATCTACCTGCGGCAATTATTGCCATGTTCGTTTCCACAGCAGTTAGACTAATCGTACCAATCTTAATTGGTAAAGTTGCAATTGATGTTGCCATAAAAAATGAAGATACCACGATGTTAACGTATCTAGTGATTGGTATTGGTCTCTTATACTTATTAAGCTTTGTGGGAAATACTTTCCGGATCAAATGGGTAAATATTCTGGGCCAAAATGTAATTTACGATTTACGACAGCACTTGTTTTCCCATGTGCAACGGTTATCACATCGTTTTTTTGACTCTCGGTCAGCGGGTTCGATTCTTGTAAGGATTATGAATGATATCAATTCATTGCAGGAGCTGTTTACAAATGGAATCATTAACCTATTGATGGATGTTGTGACATTAGTCAGCATTATCGTCATTCTGTTTGTGCTAAGTCCTAAACTTGCGCTTGCCATCATGGTTATATTGCCAATCATGTTTTACATTTCCACAAAGCTAAGGAGAAATATACGTCGTTCATGGCAAGAAGTACGCATTCAACAATCTCGAATGAACTCACATTTAAACGAGGGAATTCAAGGGATGCGGATCACTCAATCTTTTTCTCAAGAAAAGGAGAATGGGGAATATTTTGATGGTGTGAACCACGGTTTCTTTGAAAGTTTTCGTGGAGCTTCAAAAAAGAGTGCGATGTTTAGACCACTCGTTGAGATGTGTAATGCCATTGGTACCGTTATATTAATTGCTTATGGAGCACATCTTATATTACTTGGTGAAGGCAATGGTGGAATCGCACTCGGTACATTTGTAATATTTGCCTTTTTCCTTGGAATGTTTTGGGAACCTATTTCACGTCTTGGTCAAATGTATAATCAACTCTTAATGGCAATGGCAGCTTCTGAAAGGATTTTTGAATTTCTTGATGAAAAACCAAATGTTGATGAAAAAGAAACCTCTTATCACATTGAAGATATGAAAGGCAACATTGAATTTGATAAGGTGGAATTCTCCTATGAACAAGGAAGAATTGCTCTTCATGAAATATCGCTTGATATAAAGCAAGGGCAGACTATCGCCCTTGTAGGGCATACGGGTAGTGGGAAATCCACTATTGCTAACTTAATTAGCAGGTTCTACGATCCTACAAAAGGGGTTGTAAGAATTGATGGGCATGATTTAAGGGATGTTAAAATCAATAGCCTTCGTCAAAAAATTAGTGTCGTTTTACAGGATACTTTTATTTTTTCAGGTACCATAATGGAAAATATCCGTTTCGGTAAGCCTAACGCAACGGATGAGGAAGTCATGGAAGCAGCTAAAGTAGTTGGTGCAGATGACTTTATTCAAAGATTGGGAGAAGGATATGCAACAGAGGTTGAGGAAAGAGGAAGCATTTTATCCGCAGGGGAGAGACAATTGCTATCTTTTGCTAGAGCGCTTTTAGCAGATCCAACTATTCTTATTTTAGATGAAGCAACAGCTAGTATTGATACAGAGACAGAAGTAAAAATACAAAAAGCATTAAATACGTTGCTTGAAGGTAGAACAGCAATTATAATTGCTCATCGATTGTCTACAATTAGAGAATCAGATAATATTTTTGTCTTGGAAAATGGTAAAGTTCTGGAGAATGGTAATCATGAAGAGTTGATGGAAAAGCGTGGAGAGTACTTTGGTTTAGTTAAATCACAATTCCAAATGCTTGATGCCATGTAATAAAAAAAGGAGCAACTTGAAAAGAGGTTGCTCCTTTTTCAATTCATCATGTATGATAGCTATATTGACAATGATGAGTGATGGAGGAAAAACAATGAAACGAGATTATGCAGTAATTGGACTAGGACGGTTTGGGGGAAGTATATGTCGTGAGTTAAGCATGGAAGGGATGGAAGTGCTTGTAATTGATAACGACGAGGATAAAATTAATGAATATAAGAATATTGCTTCCCATGCAGTGATAGCAGATGCAACAGATGAAGCTTCCTTAAAAGAGTTGGGGATTAAAAATATTGACCATGTCATTGTAGCAATAGGTGATAATATTCAGGCCAGTATTCTAACTACAGTAATCCTGACTGATCTTGGAATCAAGAAGATTACAGTAAAAGCTCAAAATGATTATCACGAGAAGATTCTTAACAAAATCGGTGCAGATAATGTAGTACATCCAGAAAGAGATATGGGGAAAAGAATTGCCCATAATATTATTTCCAATAATATACTCGATTATTTGGAGCTTTCAGATGATCATAGTATTGTGGAGGTAAAAGCAGGGAACAAAATGGTAGGAAAGACCTTAATTGATCTTGATATTCGTGCAAACTATGGGTGTAACGTTGTGGCAATTAAACAAGGCAAGGACATTAATGTTTCCCCTGCAGCTGAAGATGTATTAGTAGAAGAGGATGTTCTTATCGTTATAGGTGCGGATAAAGATATATCACGCTTTGAAAAGAACCTTGTAATAGAAGATTGAATCTATACAGAGAAACTTAGATATAAAAAAGCCCGGAAATGCTATTCCGGGCTTTTTGTATGTCACACTTCCATTATGATCGGTAGAACCATAGGTCTGCGTTTTGTTTTCTCATATAAGAAAGGTGCAATGGTATCAGTAATTTCGTTTTTGATTTCTGACCATTGTGTTGTTCTACGTTCCATCACTTTATTTAAATGGTTTGAGACAAGTTTTTGAGCTTCGTTAATCAAGTCTTCGGACTCTCTCATATAAACAAATCCACGTGAGATAATATCTGGACCTGCTGAGATTTTGAATTCTTTCATATTGATGCTTACTACCACAATGACTAAACCTTCCTCAGAGAGGATACGTCGGTCTCGAAGTACAATATTACCAATATCTCCAATACCACTACCATCTACATAAATAGAGCCTGATGGTATTTTTCCTGCGATGATGGCATTATCCTTACCTAATGCAAGCACATCACCATTATCCATTACAAAGGAGTTAGCTGGATCAACATCACATTGCTTACCAAGCTTAACATGCTCTTTTAACATACGATACTCACCATGGATTGGCATGAAGTATTTCGGTTTGATTAAGCGTAGCATCAGCTTTTGTTCCTCTTGGCTTCCATGACCAGATGTATGAATGTTGCTTAATTTTCCATGAATCACATCTGCTCCTGCGCGATAGAGCTTATTGATCGTTCTACCGACACTAACTGTATTTCCAGGGATTGGTGAGGAAGAGAATACAACAGTGTCGCCAGGTATGATCTGAATTTGTCTGTGTGTACCGTTTGCAATACGAGAAAGGGCAGCCATAGTCTCACCTTGAGAACCGGTACAAAGAATCGTAACTTCATTTGCAGGAAGACGGTTTATTTGATTTGCTTCAATAAACGTATCTTTAGGGGCTTGAATGTAACCCAATTCCTGTCCAAGGTTAATTGCATTTTCCATGCTTCGTCCAAAAACAGCCACTTTACGATTGTGTTTAACTGCTGCTTCTACAACTTGTTGGAGGCGATAGATGTTGGAAGCGAAAGTAGCAAATATTAATCTGCCATCTACTCTACCGAAAATATCATGGATATTTTCACCGACAACCTTTTCAGACATTGTAAAACCAGGTACTTCACTATTAGTACTATCTGAAAGTAAGCAAAGTACGCCTTCTTTGCCTATTTCTGCCATTCTGGAAAGGTTTGCTGGTTCCCCTACAGGTGTGAAATCAAATTTGAAGTCACCAGTGTGTACAATGTTTCCTGGTGGTGTCTTAACGACTACTCCGTAAGAATCAGGAATACTGTGTGTTGTACGGAAAAAGCTTACAGATGTTTTACGGAATTTGATGATATCGTCTTCTTGAATTGTGTTTAACTTTGCGTTTCTTAGTAAACCATGTTCATCCAGTTTATTTCTAATTAATCCAATTGCAAGTTTCCCTGCATAGATCGGCACGTTTATTTCACGGAGAAGGTATGGTATTCCACCAATATGGTCCTCATGACCGTGGGTAATGATTAAACCTTTGATTTTATCTTGGTTTTGCACAAGGTAAGTGTAATCGGGAATAACATAATCAATACCTAGAAGCTCGTCTTCTGGGAATTTAATTCCAGCATCAATTAAGATAATTTCATCTTGAAATTGAACACCATAGGTATTCTTTCCGATTTCACCTAAACCGCCAAGTGCAAAAACTGCTGCTTGGTCATTTTTAACAAACTTCATATCCTAAGCATTCTCCACTTTAAAGGTTTCAGATTGTTTTTCATATTCTAAATGTGCCTCGTCTAGAACATGGATATATTCAATGTTATATTGTTTCTCATTTAAACTGGAACGAACTTCACGAATGGAATCCGCTTCTACATACGCACTTTTCGTACGTTCTCGAACCGGAATCTCATCTTTTAATTCTTGATATAAAACTTTATAAATCACTCTCATCTCTCCTTACGTAAATCTATCTACATTTTATTTATTCAATTTGTATTCCTGATTGCCTGTTGACTCATAGGAGTCAACAATCCGTAAATAGGGCAATACAAGAGCACCTGTAATTTTTCCGTAACATTCATATTAGATATTGTACCTTTTCACACTGTAATTGGGAAACCTTAATGGTAGTCTTTTTTATAAGTTGAAGGTACACGTCCTTGGCCTAAAAAGTCTTTCCAGCGTTTCTTGAGCTTTTCCTTTAGGCGTTTTAACATACGAATGCAACTCCTTTCGAATATTAAGAAAAGCAACAAAAACGTCCTACCGATCCAATCCCTCTTAGCTATAGTATAGTACGAGTTGAGGAATATTGAAATAAAAATACGCTATTTGTTGGAAAAATATTTATTATTTCACATGGAAATGCTTGTTAGCATGATATATTCTATTTTTCACATAACCTATTTTCTTATACATTAGCTACTATAATTCAACCCAGATAGGTCATGTAGACAATTATAGTGGCGCAATAAGAAAACCGCACGCATCAAAAGAGTGGTTTCGATACGTGCAGCTTATAATGTAGTATTCGCATTTTAGGTGTGACACTAGTCAATTGCATTTGCGTTTTCAGGTGCCAAAAATGGGTTTTTACTATTTATTCGATCATAGAACATTATACCATTGAGGTGATCGATTTCGTGTTGAAAAACAATTGCTGGATATCCTTTAAGTCTTAGCTTTAGTGGATTGTTGTTCATATCTGTTGCCTTGACAGTTATTCTTGCATGACGTATTACATATCCTTCAACCGCTCTATCAACGGAAAGGCAACCTTCTCCAGAAGAAAGGTAAGCTTCCTCAACGGAATGGCTGACAATCTTTGGGTTTACAAGCCCGTAGCTATATAGCTTTCCATTAAAGTCTTCGAAATGAATTGCAACAAGACGCTTATTAATGCCTAGCTGAGGTGCAGCTAGCCCGACGCCAGCACGAAGGTCATATTCCTTTGAAATTTCCTCATCCTGACTATTTTTTAAAAATGTCATCATCTCTTCAAGCAAATCCTGATCTCCTTGTTGGAGGGGGATATTAACTTCTTCAGCTTTTGTTTTTAGTGAAGGATGGCCCTCACGCACAATATCTTTCATTGTAATCATACTTGTCACTCCTGCCTGCTTAATTGGTGTTAAAGGTAAGTTTTTAGTATCTTTTACCTACATGCCTAATAAAATTGAATTAATGGAACTGTAATTACCGTTTAGTATGAGTCATGAAAATGCTGGATTACATGCAAATTTAGTATATAGAATATATTTCAATGTTTTATTCTATCATAATATGTATGACTAACGATAATGTTTGATTGGGTTACTTAATTGTAATGTTTTTACCAGAGATTTCAAATGTTTTATGTTATAATTGTTGGCACACATCGAGAATGAAAGGGGAATATAGGAATGCAGCTAAAGAAAACATCAATCATATTATTATTTGGCTTGCTTGCCATCATATCTGCATGTAGCAGTGAGTCAACTGAAGAACAAATTCATGGACATTTGGAAGAGGCTGTAGCTCAAGAGCAAGAATTTGAAGAGCAACAGAGCAATATAACAGAACTCGAACTTCAAGAACAAGACTTATACAGCCAAATCATTGAACTTGGTACAGATGAAATGGATCAAATTAAGAAGCTTTCTCAAGAGGCAACAGATGTTGTGACCGAAAGAGAAGAAAGTCTAAAAGCTGAGAAAGAAAGCATTGATGCTGCCAGAGAAGAGTTTGAGAAAACAGAAGACCTAATTGCAGAGATTGAGGACGAGCAGTTATCGGAAACAGCAGATAATATGTATTCTACCATGATGGATCGCTTTTCAGCATATGACGAGCTCTACCAAGCATATTCAACTGCCATTCAACAAGAAAAAGACCTATATGCAATGTTGCAAGAGGAAGAGACGGAACAAGAAGAACTAACGAATCATATCAATACTATTAATGATAGCTATCAACAAGTGTTGGATGCAAACGAATCATTTAACCAAAGTACGACTGCTTATAATGATTTAAAGAAAGAGTTTTATTCTCAGGCTGAAATTGAAGTAGAGTATGAAAACGCAGAGCAGAAAGATGAAGGTCAAAGTGAAGAAGAGTCAGGTGAAAGTGAATCTGAAACGGAGTAATAAATAATTTCAATGCGAAGGACTGATTTTATCAGTTCTTTTTTTATTGTTAATAAACCATCAACAAATTGTAAAACTGTCCTGTTTCTTATATATCTAACGCTTTTTTCACGGCTTCATTTTTATGAGGATGTTTTTTGTTTACTAACTAAAACTGTATAATAAAAATTAATACAGATTTTCTTATCAAATATAACAGTTCTTAATTTATTCGGATTAGGGGTCTGAAAGAAATTTTTTATAGGCATTCAAGGATTAAAAGATACCATAATAAGCTACTATTTTTTCAGTGAATAACTTGGAGAATACGTAGCTTAAATAAGAAAAACAAACTGTTTGACCAAACAGACATTTTAGGCTAGTATTTAAGTATAATAATTATTGTACTAATAAATGTCATGGCCCAACTGTAACAGTTTGAAAGATAAATTAAACTTAAGATTATAAGAAAATGAAAAAGGGTACAAGATTATTAGGTAATTTGTACAGTTTTTTTATGTTTTGGGTAGGCTAGTAAGGACAATATTATTTAAAAAGGATATAAGAAAGGAAGAGGTGAACTATTTTGAAACACGTACTTGAAAGTGTTGAAAGTCAGTTCGAAATGTTCCAGATTCTTAATGAAGATGGAAAGATTGTCAATAAAGATGATATGCCCGATCTATCAGATGAGGAATTAAAAGAATTAATGCGCAGAATGGTTTACACACGCATACTTGACCAACGTTCCATTGCACTAAATCGTCAAGGACGCCTTGGTTTCTATGCTCCAACTGCAGGACAAGAAGCTTCTCAGCTTGGAAGTCAATTTGCACTTGAAAAAGATGATTTCATTCTTCCAGGGTACCGTGATGTACCTCAATTAATCTGGCAAGGTCTTCCGCTATACCAGGCATTTTTATTTTCCAGAGGTCATTTCCATGGTAACCAAATGCCAGAAGGCGTTAATGCATTAAGCCCTCAAATTATAATCGGAGCACAGTACGTTCAAACTGCTGGGGTAGCACTTGGTATTAAAAAACGCGGTAGAAAAGCTGTTGCTGTAACATACACTGGTGATGGTGGTACGTCTCAAGGTGATTTCTATGAAGGAATTAACTTTGCAGGAGCATACAAAGCGCCAGCGCTTTTCTTTGTGCAAAATAACTATTTTGCAATTTCTGTACCAGTTGAAAAACAAACGAATGCTAAAACCCTTGCTCAAAAAGCTGTAGCAGCTGGAATCGAAGGAATACAGGTTGACGGTATGGACGTGCTAGCTGTTTACGCTGTTACCAAACATTCTCGTGAACGTGCAATCAATGGTGAAGGACCAACGTTAATTGAAACATTAACTTATCGTTATGGCCCACATACAATGGCTGGTGATGATCCGACTCGTTACCGTACAGAAGATCTAGATAATGAGTGGGAGAAAAAAGATCCACTTGTACGCTTCCGTACATTCCTTGAAGAAAAAGGAATTTGGTCTGAAGAAGAAGAAAACAAAGTAATTGAAGAAGCAAAAGATGAAATCAAACAAGCTATTAAAAAAGCAGATGAATATCCAAAACAAAAAGTAACGGACTTCATTGAAAATATGTTTGAAGAACTTCCACACAATTTGCAGGAGCAAATGGAAGAATACAAAGAAAAGGAGTCGAAGTAAATCATGGCACAAATGACAATGATTCAAGCAATCACTGATGCAATGCGTACAGAACTTAAAAACGACGAGAATGTGCTTGTATTTGGTGAAGATGTTGGTCAAAACGGTGGTGTATTCCGTGCTACTGAAGGGTTGCAGGATGAGTTCGGCGAAGAACGTGTATTTGACACACCACTCGCTGAGTCAGGTATTGGTGGATTAGCTGTAGGACTTGCTCTTGAAGGCTACCGTCCAGTACCAGAAATCCAGTTCTTCGGCTTCGTTTACGAAGTAATGGATTCAATTAGCGGACAACTTGCCCGTATGAGATACCGTTCAGGTGGACATCATACTGCACCTGTAACAATTCGTTCACCATTCGGTGGAGGTGTACACACACCAGAATTGCATGCTGATTCTTTAGAGGGTTTAATTGCTCAACAACCAGGAATTAAAGTGGTTATTCCATCTAATCCATACGATGCAAAAGGTCTATTAATTGCTGCAATTCGCGATAATGACCCTGTACTATTCTTAGAGCATATGAAACTATATCGTTCTTTCCGTGAAGAAGTTCCTGAAGAGGAATATACAGTGGAAATCGGTAAAGCAGAAGTAAAGCGCGAAGGTACAGATGTTACTTTAATTTCTTACGGCGCAATGGTACACGCTTCACTAAAAGCGGCTGAAGAACTTGAAAAAGACGGCGTATCTGCAGAAGTAATTGATTTGAGAACTGTTTCTCCAATTGATATTGATACTATTATCGAATCCGTTAAGAAAACTAATCGTGTTGTAGTGGTTCAAGAAGCACAACGTCAAGCTGGTGTAAGTGCTAATGTAGTAGCTGAAATTCAAGAAAGAGCCATTCTACATCTTGAAGCACCTGTATTACGTGTAACAGCACCAGATACAGTCTACTCCTTCTCAGCAGCTGAAGAAGTTTGGTTACCTAACCATAATGACATCGTAGAAAAAGTAAACACTGTATTGAATTTCTAAATAAGTGAACAGGAGGTAGTTATAATGGCATATGATTTCAAATTGCCGGATATCGGTGAAGGTATTCACGAAGGTGAAATAGTTAAATGGTTTGTAAGTGTAGACGATGAAGTAAAAGAAGATGATGTGCTTTGTGAAGTACAGAACGATAAAGCAGTTGTTGAAATTCCTTCTCCAGTAGAAGGTAAAGTAACAAAGCTTCACGTTGAAGAAGGAACTGTAGCAGTAGTTGGAGATAAACTAATTACTTTTGATGCAGAAGGCTATGAATCTTCTGATGAGGATGATTCAGCTGAAGAAGAAGCAGCAGAAGAAGCACCAAAAGAAGAGCAAAAAGAAGCTGCTAAATCTGATGATAAAGAAGAAAGTAGTGACAAACGTGTCATTGCCATGCCTTCAGTAAGAAAGCATGCACGTGATAATGACGTTAACATTACTTCTGTTACGGGATCTGGGAAAAATGGTCGTATTCTAAAAGAAGATATTGATAATTACCTAAATGGTGATCAGCCATCTACTCAAGCTGATACTCCAGCTCCGGCTGCTTCTGAAAAAGCAGAAAAACCTGCACCACAGGCAGCACCAGAGGGTGAATACCCAGAAACTCGTGAAGCGATGAGCGGTATTCGTAAGTCAATCGCTAAAGCGATGGTTAATTCCAAAACAAAAGCACCTCATGTTACACTAATGGATGAGGTTGACGTTACAGAACTTGTTGCACATCGTAAGAAATTCAAAGCTGTTGCAGCAGAGCAAGAAATTAAATTAACTTATTTACCATATGTTGCCAAAGCACTCGTTTCAGCATCTAAGAAGTTCCCTATCTTGAATTCTTATATTGATGAGAACACAAACGAGATTGTAGAGAAACATTATTACAATATCGGTATTGCTGCGGACACTGAAAAAGGTTTATTAGTACCAGTTGTGAAAAACGCAGATCGTAAGTCAATCTTCACCATTTCACAAGAAATTAATGAACTAGGTGCAAAAGCACGTAATGGTAAACTTGCTCCAGATGAAATGAAAGGTGCTTCTAACACAATTTCTAATATTGGTTCAGCTGGTGGACAATGGTTCACACCAGTTCTAAACTATCCTGAAGCGATTATTCTTGGAATTGGTCGTATTGCTGAAAAACCGGTAGTAAAAGATGGTGAAATTGTCGTTGCACCTGTTCTTGCATTGTCATTAAGCTTTGATCATCGTATTGTTGATGGAGCAACAGCACAGTTGGCTCTAAATCAAATCAAACGATTGTTAAGCGATCCACAATTAATTATGATGGAGGCGTAAATTATGGTAGTAGGAGATTTCCCGATTGAACTAGACACACTAGTAGTTGGAGCAGGGCCTGGTGGCTATGTAGCTGCCATCCGTGCTGCTCAGCTAGGCCAAAAAGTTACGATTGTAGATAAAGGAGCTCTTGGTGGAGTTTGCTTAAATGTTGGATGTATTCCTTCAAAAGCTCTAATCCAAGCTGGACATCTTACAGAGCATGCTCATGGTAATGAAGAACTTGGTATTAAAACAGAGAACGTTACAGTTGATTTTTCAAAAGTTCAAGAATGGAAGGGCAGTGTAGTAAACAAGCTGACTTCTGGCGTTGAAGGACTTTTAAAAGGAAACAAAGTAGACATTCTTAGTGGTGAAGTGTATTTCGTTGACAAAAATACAGCTAAAGTAATGGATGAGAAAAACTCTCAAACATATACGTTCAACAACTGTATTATTGCAACTGGTTCAACACCAATTGAAATTCCTAGCTTCAAATTCTCTGATCGTGTATTGGATTCTACTGGTGCACTAAATCTTAAAGAGATTCCTAAGAAGATGGTTGTAATTGGCGGAGGTTACATTGGTACAGAATTAGGTACTGCATATGCTAACTTCGGTACCGAGGTTACAGTCTTAGAAGGAACAAAAGATATTCTTGGTGGATTTGAAAAACAAATGACGCAAGTAGTTAAAAAACGCTTGAAAAAGAAAAATGTTTCTATCATCACTGAAGCTATGGCTAAAGGTGTAGAAGAAACAAAAGATGGCGTAACTGTTTCTTATGAAGCTAATGGTAAAGAAGAAAAAATCGATGCTGATTATGTCCTTGTAACAGTCGGTCGTCGTCCTAATACGCAAGAACTTGGTCTTGAACAAGTGGGTATCGAAATGGATGATCGTGGACTAGTTCAAATTGACAAGCAGTGCCGCACTAATGTTGACAATATCTACGCAATTGGTGATATTGTTCCAGGTATGCCACTTGCACATAAAGCGTCTTACGAAGGTAAAATTGCTGCAGAAGCTATCAGTGGAGAAAAGGCTGAAATTGATTATATCGGAATGCCAGCTGTCGTATTCTCTGATCCAGAATTGGCTACAGTAGGCTTATCTGAACAAGAAGCAAAAGATGCAGGCTACAAAGTAAAAGCTGCTAAATTCCCATTTGCAGCAAATGGCCGTGCTCTTTCTCTAAATGATAGTGATGGTTTCATGAAGCTTATTACAAGAGAAGAGGATGGACTTGTTATTGGAGCACAAATCGCTGGTCCAAATGCAAGTGACATGATTGCTGAAGTTGGTCTAGCTATTGAAGCAGGTATGACTGCTGAAGATATTGCACTAACTATCCATGCGCATCCAAGCTTAGGTGAAATCACAATGGAAGCTGCAGAGCTTGCAATGGGTACACCAATTCATATGATGAAATAATAACTTTTTACGTAAACGTTACGTAGGTTAAATACGAGGCTGTCCCAAAAGTCGATAATCGACATTTGGGGCAGCCTTTTTTATTATAAAATTTACATACTTACAGTAGAAATATAGGAGATAATTCGCTGATCATAATATGCATTTGATAGAGTTAGCTAATTGGTTAGAAACAAGTTAAAAAAACACTCCAAGCTACAATTAACTTTGTAAATTCACGATAAAGTTTCTAGAAAAGAGGGGGTTTTAATACCATTTAGGTTTTGAACAATACCGATGAGATTTCTAGCGTACACTTCTGTGCTGCTAAGCCAAAATAAAAGCCGAATGGCAATCCGAATCTGCTGTGGATAATACAACAGGTTTCGATACCATTCGGCTACATATCTTGCTTATACATTTTTTACTTAAAGATACATATTTACAGCTTTATTCTTGATTTTAAGAAGATGTTTTTATCTCTTCTTACTAAAGTCGATATCCTTAGCTTCGGCTCTGAATGACTTGATTAAGGAGGCGACAACCAAGATCATGATTATTGAGAAAGGAAAGGCTGCTATAATGGAAGCTGTTTGTAAGGCTTCCAGTCCACCTTGCCATAAGAGTACTGCAGCTGCACTAGACTGCAATAGACCCCATATAAGCTTGACAATATTTGGTGGGTATAGGCTGCCATTTGTTGTCTGCATTCCTAATACAAACGTTGCTGAATCTGCTGATGTTATAAAGAAAGTTGTAATCAGCAATATAGCGATGATGGTCATAACGATGGCAAAAGGATAATGTTGTAATACAGAAAATAACGCGGCCTCTGTGCCAATTGCATCCACATCTGCTTGAATATTTGCATTTTGGAAGTACTCTAAGTTAATGGCTGAACCTCCAAAAACAGTGAACCATAGTGCGCCAAAAATTGTTGGAACTAACAACACACCGAGTACAAATTCCCTGATGGTTCTCCCGCGCGATACACGGGCAATAAACGTACCAACAAAAGGCGCCCATGAAATCCACCATGCCCAATAGAAAATAGTCCACCCATTAATCCAAGTTGTATTATCTTCATTGAATGGTGTCATTCGAAAACTCATGCTAGGCAGGTTTTGAATATAGTTACCTAATGTGTTAGTAAATAGATTTAAAATATATGTTGTAGGACCTGCAAATAGCAAGAATAACATCAATAAGAAGGCTAAAATTAAGTTAGCATTACTTAAGTATTTAATCCCTTTATTTAAGCCAGTCATGGCTGATGTCATATAAAGTATTGTGACGATCCCTATAATAATTAATTGAAGGGCAATTGATTGCTCATTACCAGTTAAAAAGCTTATACCACCGCTGATTTGAATAGCACCAAACCCTAGTGATGTCGCTACACCGAATACAGTGGCAAAGACTACGATAAAGTCGACAAGCGTTCCCCATTTGCCTCGAATACGTTCACCAAATAGTGGTTCTAAAATGGCACTTACCACACCGGGTGCTTGTTTTCGGAATTTAAAATACGCTAGAGCTAATGCGACAGTGGCATAAATTGCCCAAGGGTGAAATCCCCAATGGAAAAAGCTATATTGTAAAGCGGTTTTTCCGGCATCACTTGTTTCCGCATCACCAAATGGTGGTTCATGGAAATGAGATAATGGTTCTGCTGCACCCCAGAATACAAGCCCAATTCCCATACCCGCACTAAATAACATAGCAAACCAAGTCAGGTATCCATATTCAGGCTTATCTCCAGGCCTGCCTAATTTTATATTTCCATATTTTGAAAAGATTAAATAAATAGCGAAGATGAGAAAGCCGGTTGCGGTGAGTAGATAGAACCAACCAAAAGTGTCAACCAGGTAACTTTGTATAATAGTCGTTATATTGTCTAAATTTGCTGTAGGTAGGACACTTTGTGGGATAATTCCCCATACTATAAATAATACTGTGACTATTGCCGATATCCAGAATACATTCGATACTTTTTTCATAATTTCCCCTTTCTTTTATTTTTTAAATAGTTATTTAATATGTAAGCATACATCTAAGTATTAAAACACATTCCTGTCTATCGTTCAAATCTAAACATAGTTTTCCCTGAAATGAAAATAGTAGTCGACCTTAGTCTATACCCATAATTCAGAGACTCAAACGGAAATTAAGTAAGAATAGAAAAGAATTGTAATGATTGTAGGAGTTCCTTTATAATTATGAAGTATGTAAAAATTATATAAAATTCAACAGGAGGTTACATAATGCGTCATATTATTATATCCATTTTACTTTTCTCTGTTTTTCTTCTCGTAGCTTGTAGTGATAGTCAGCAAACAAGTAATGAAGTAGAAGATGATAATGGGGAAAAAACGGAGCAAGAAGAGGATGTTAGTAATCAAGAGAAAGGCACTAGTACTGATGAAAAGGATGCTGAAAACGATACAGCTGAAGAGGCCGATCAACAGGAAGAAACTGCAAAAGACCCTGTATATAAAGTAGATCAAGAAACCTCTTCCATTGTTCCGATCGACCAAGATTCTGATACAAATGAAAAGGTGGTTTTATTAACGATCGATGACGTACCAGACGAAAATGCAATTAAAATGGCTGAAACATTAAAAGAGCATAATGCTAGTGCTATCTTTTTTGTAAATGGTCATTTCATTGAAACAGAAGAGGGAGCAGAAAAACTAAAAAAAATTCATGATATGGGCTTTCCAATTGGAAACCACACATATAGTCATCCAGACCTGACTACCTTGCCAGAAGAGGAACAGACTGAGGAAATTGTTAGTGTGAGTGATCGTATTGAGGAGATTATCGGAGAACGTCCAACCTTTTTTCGTGCTCCACACGGAAGGAATACGGAGCACTCTAAACAGGTTGTAGAGGACGAAGGAATGACACTTATGAACTGGACATATGGGTATGATTATTTTGAACCGTATATGGATGCCGAGAAATTAAAGCAAGCGATGATTACTGGCGAAGGGCCAGAAGCTGGGGTGGATTATTCTTTGCTTAAATCCGGTGCCAATTTACTTATGCATGATAGGGAGTGGACCTCCGAGGCGTTAGGAGATATCATTGAAGGGCTGCGTGAAGAAGGCTACGAAATGGTTGATCCCGACTTAATCCAAACAAAAAAGAATGAAAATTAAACGGAGAAAGCAGGTTGCCATGTATACCAAGTGGCAGCCTGCTTTCTTAACTTTCAAGATTAAAAGATAACGGTATACGGAAGAAAAGCAACAACTAACGTTTATAAACCAAAACGATACTAAAAAACAAATAGGACATACTAATTGGTCTTGATAAAATGATTGTGACATATTATAATTGAAATGTAACACAACATTTAATTGGAGAGGGAGCTGTTCCTATGGGTACAATTATTTGTCAGGACTGTCAGGAGATTATTGAACATTTTGAAGGGGAGAAAGTTACAACCTTGTACGGTACATGTTCAGGATGTAATCAGGACTAAAAAGAAAGCGCATACTTAATAGGAAAGCTTGTTTAAAAATACAGTCCCGCATACTAATGTATGCGGGATCTTTTAATTAAATGCTTTGTATTCCTTTATTACACGAATGCTTTGCAATGTTTCATCCTGTAAACCTTGAACAGGCAAACCAGCCTCAATATTTTCCCATATATAATGAATATTTTCATCTGTAATAATTTCCCCAGGTATGAAAATAGGAATTCCAGGGGGGTAAACCATAATTGATTCAGCGCTTATTCTGCCAGCAGCTTCAGCAAATGGGATGATTTCCGTTTCAGCATAAAAAGCATCACGAGGAGCCAAAGCTAAGAATGGAATCTCCGGAATCCTCACCTTAACGTCTTTTTTACAAGATAAAGGTAGCATAGCTTTTTCAAGGTGACGAAGAGCAGTAATTAATGTTTCTATTGTCTGGTCGGAATCCCCTGGTGTGATAATACATAAAATATTATAAAGATCAGATAGTTCTACTTCGATGTTAAAATTTTTTCGTAGCCAAACCTCAGCATCATAGCCTGTTATCCCCAGTTCCTTTACAGAGACAATTAATTTGGTAGGGTCAAAACTATATGCTGCTTCGGTACCTAAAATCTCTTCTCCAGTACAATAAATAAATTGAAGGTCGTTAATTGAATTTCTTGCATAATTTGCCAGGTTAATAGCTTGATCAATTTGCGGATGACCGCTTGTTGCTAATTGCTTTCTTGCTGTATCTAAAGATGCGAGTAATATATATGAAGTAGAAGTTGTAGTTAACATGGACAGTATCGTCTGAACGCGTTCGTGAGATATTCGATTACCTTGCAAATTAAGAACCGAACTTTGTGTCAATGAGCCACCTAATTTGTGCACGCTCGTTGCAGCGATATCTGCTCCAGCCTGCATAGCAGAGAGCGGAAGCTTATCGTGAAAGTGGATGTGTACACCATGCGCCTCATCTACAAGGACTGGTATATTGTAATGATGAACAATTTCTACGATAGATTCAAGATCAGCTGAAACTCCAAAGTAAGTAGGGTTAATAACGAGTACAGCCTTTGCATCGGGATGTACTTCTAAAGCATGTTTTACTGCCTTAGGTGTAATGCCGTGCGAGATACCGAGTAGTGGATCTAGCTCAGGATGAATGAAAACAGGGATAGCGCCTGAAAAAATGATTGCTGAGGTAACAGATTTATGGACATTTCGTGGGACGATGATTTTATCACCCGGATTGCACACGCTCATGACCATAGTCATTATTGCACCACTTGTCCCTTGAATGGAAAAAAAGGTATAATCTGCTCCAAAAGCATCAGCTGCCAATTCCTGAGCCTCTTTAATAATACTACTTGGATGATGGAGATCATCAAGTGGCTCAATATTTATTAAATCCATCTTAAATGCATTATCACCAAGGAAAGAACGAAAAGCTGGTTCAGTGGCATTTCCTTGTTTATGTCCAGGTATATGAAATTGGGTTGGGTTATTATCAATATGTTTTAATAAACCAGAAAAAAGCGGCGTTCTTGTTTGGTCCTTCACAGGGTGCACCTCATTTTCAAATAAAATAACTAACGTATTATAGCAAATTTATCTGCTAAATACTAGCTTCATTTTCTTTCAAGGGCAATGTAAGTAATGATAGGATATAAGTAGATTTGGAAAGGGGATGAGATAGTGGATTGGCAAACAAGGGTCACTTCACTTTTAGGGATAAAGTATCCAATCATTCAAGGAGGCTTAGCCTATCTTGCGTATGCCGATTTGGCAGCTGCTGTTTCTAACGCAGGAGGGCTTGGTCAAATAACTGCTATGAGTTTACCTAATGAGGAACAATTACGGTCGGAAATTAGAAAAGTCAGGAGGATGACAAACAAGCCTTTTGGTGTAAATCTTGCTATAGGACAGCATGGTCGACCATATGATCACATGCTTGATGTTGTATTGGAAGAAAAAGTTCCTGTGCTTAGCGTGACGGGAGGTAATCCTAAGAACATACTTAGCAAAGCAAGAGGGGAGAATATAAAGACGCTAGTACTTGTTGCCGCCAAGAGACAAGCAGTAAAGGCGGAAGAGCTTGGAGCTGACGCTGTTATGGTTGTCGGTCAAGAAGGTGGAGGTCATCTTGGACGTGGAGACATAGGTACCATGGTTCTAACCCCATATGTCCAGGAAAATGTATCGATACCTGTTATAGCGTCAGGTGGAATTGTAGATGGAAAAGGTATGATGGCTGCAATGGCGCTTGGTGCAGAAGGAATTGAAATGGGTACACGGTTTATTGCTACCACAGAATGTGTGAACGCACATGTGGCTTATAAGCAAGCAATATTAGATGCGGGTGAGCAATCAACTGTCGTGATTAAACGTTCGCTTGGTGCACCTGCAAGGGCGTTACGAAGTCCTTGGACCGAAGAAATATTAAAAGCAGAAAAGTTAGACCTGGGTTATGAACAGTTGAAGGAGCTTATTAGCGGAAAAGCGAATCAAAGGTATATTAACGAAGGTAATGAAACAGCTGGGTTTGGTTGGGCAGGACAAGGATCAGCTAGAATTAAAGACATTTCATCTGTAGAGGAAGTTATCCATCTCATTATAAAAGAAGCAGAGCAAATTAGAAGTAAATGGAAATAAGGAGGATTTATATATGAATTATCAGTATCCACTAGATGAAACGTGGACAAAGGAAGAAATAATTGATGTAGTTAACTTTTTTTCATTAATGGAAAAAGCCTATGAAGGCAAGGTTAAAAAGCAAAATGTTCTCGCACTATATAATAGGTTAAAGGAAATTATTCCGTCAAAAAGTGAGGAGAAAAAAGTATTTGCAGCATTTGAAAGGGACTCTGGTTATTCAAGCTATAAAGTTGTGAAAAAAGCAAGAGAGACGAAAGACGAAATGTTCTCGATGTAGGAAAACGTTTATTTAAGATTTGAAATTTCGGCTATTAAATACCTCCCGTAACTTAAAAAACTTGCAGAGAATGATGTGTCATACTCTGCAAGTTTTTTAAGTAATTTATAAAGATTAACTAACGTTGATTTAATGCAACTTGGTAAAAAGGTAGCAAAGGCTTGAAGGTTTCTTTCACAGTTTCGATAAAAGCATCCCCGTCTGTAACACGCGAGTCAGTAGGAGAAAGATGTCTACCAATAAGAAATTCTGCTTTTTTTACATCACGAAACCGTTCGAGATCTTTATTTTCGAGCTCATTTAGTGGAATTGATGGTTTCTTCATATGATCTAATGAAACAACGAAATCATTTGGAAGCTTCCTTAACTCCTCATATTTATCTGAAAAGGCCTGTGCGATTTGTTGCTTATGATCTAATTCATATATACATGCAAGCCAAATAAACAAATGGTCATCAAATAAACCGATCTGAAAATGAGGATGCTTTTTGTAACCCCGCTTATTATCAGCAATCGCTAACCAAGTATCCTGAGGGGGATTAACTGTTCTTCTAGCATGCTTGGCAATATGTAAGAACATCTCATTTTGTAGCTCTGCAGCGAGGAAATCTGCCAATAGACTACCAACTTCTTGAAACTTTGGTTGAATTCTTTCCTGTATTGCAGTCATTCTTTCTTCCAAACCTTCTATATGAAAAGTATTGAAATCCTCTTGTGTAAACCCCTGAAATGACATATAGAAACCTCCTAAATTCTCTCCATCAATGATGGGTATCAATATGTAGATTATAATAATTATTATTAAGTAAATAGCTATACAAGTCAAGTTTTCTACACTGACAAATTGAATGGTCGCGTTCCCATGTTTTAAACAAGCATAATATGGGGAATATTATCAAGTAAATAGTTGATTTTCAGAAAATTGTTGAACCAAATTCAAGGCTGGCTCATAAATATATTAAAAGTGATCTGAAAGGTTGTGGAAGAAGTGAAATATGTAATGGAGGCCTTACGACGTAAAGAAGCACAGGAAAAACTTCCGGTAATCCGTATGGAGATTGATTACGAGTTAGTATCACTTTATGATGCACTACAAGCAGAGGATACAGTGGAAATAATTAAAGCAAAGGAAAAGCTTGAGCAGTTGAGAAAGCAATTAATGCAAATAGAAGATGATGAAGACATCAAATAAGTTATATTGGATTTAGCATCAAACCCATTTCGAATGACGCACTCTTCTTAATTTGATACTATTATATTATAGTTTAAAATTGAGTGGAGGTGTCCCGATGAACGCGGATGTACGAGAAAAATTATTTCAACAGGCAAAAGAGTGGGTAATGGATGCTGGAACCACCATTCGAACAAAAATAGATGACCCGTTAAAAGTTGATACGAAGTCAAACCCTAATGATTTGGTGACTACAATGGATAAAGAAACGGAAGCCTTCTTTGCAGGGAAAATAA
Organism: Oceanobacillus manasiensis; assembly: GCF_000724085.1. Taxonomy (GTDB): domain Bacteria; phylum Bacillota; class Bacilli; order Bacillales; family Amphibacillaceae; genus Oceanobacillus_B; species Oceanobacillus_B manasiensis. The sequence continues at coordinate 773,558 of NZ_CCDL010000002.1, read as the reverse complement.
GAGAAAACTATCCTGATCATTATATATTAAGTGAAGAAGGATTTGGTGATGAACTTTCCAGCATGGATGGAACCATATGGATTATCGATCCAATTGACGGCACAATGAATTTCGTGCATCAGAAGAGAAATTTTGCAATCTCAGTTGGGGTTTATCACGACGGCATTGGCGAAATTGGCTTAATATACGATGTGATGGAAGATGTACTCTATAGTGCTCAGCGTACAAAGGGAGCGTACAAAAACGGTGAAAAAATACCTCAGTTAGATACTAGCGTCCCATTAAAGGAAGCCATTCTTAGCCTAAATCATTTCTGGTTATGTGAAAATCGTTTGGTAAATGAGAAAGAAATGCAAAGGTTAGTTAAAACAGTCCGCGGGACACGTACATATGGATCTGCGGCACTGGAATTTGCTTATACTGCAGAGGGGATAGTTGATGGCTATTTAACAATGAGCCTGGCGCCTTGGGATATTGCTGCAGGCATGGTCATTGTACACGAGGTTGGTGGAGCAACTATTACTACGGACGGAGAGCCGATCAATATGCTAACAAAAAATTCCGTCTTCACAAGTAACTCTTCCGTACAAAGAGAAATTTTAGACGATTTCTTAATAAAAGGAAAAAAGTGATGTCCGAGGGATATCACTTTTTTTTCTTTTTTAGAGAGATTCCAAATCCCATAAGTGCAAAACCTAATAAGATAAATAAGACTATAAGCCAAACATTACGTAAAGCAATCGCTACACCGCAGCCTACAAACATCAGAATAACGAGAATGGCAAGTAATAGCATAGGGAAATTAATCGCTTTCATACATACACCTCTATTCTACCCTTCCATAGTATAAACGATATAAGTATTTGTTTCAAAAACTATTTATCCAGGAGCAACCGTCCGTAAGACTCCCACTTCAAAACATGAAGTGAAGCAGTTAGTTTTTAGTGGGAGTAAACGTACTAACATGCCGATTCGTTCAACTAACAATCAGTGGGGAAAAATGAAAACCCCCACTGATTGAAGTTTTACTTTATGTAACTTTTCGAGTATTGTAATGTATGATCAGGATTTTGTATGATAGAATAGGTATGATAAACGCTATTTTACGGGATTGATGGGGGATTTTAATGGATACAAGCTTTAGTATATTATTTGATATGTACATTGAATATTTTGGGACAGATAATATTTATCTGTCATTCTACTTATTAAATTTAATTTTCGGAGCTATCGCTTTCAAACTAGGATTTGCCAGGAAATTACCACTAGTTAAAACGATTTTTGTCTATATTATGCTTGCGGTCGGAGTATACATATTAACTATTTTTAGTATTTTAAAGCTACCCATTACGGAGAGCCTTATTGTCGTCTCACTAGTATTGGGCATATACCGATTCAGGCTGCATCGTGAAAGAAATTAAGAATACGCCTATGCTAAAAGGGCATATAAAAAGCCAAACGGGTTGATTTATTGCTGAAAAGTTTACCCGTTTGGCTTTTATTCATATTTTGTTTTGATCTAATTTGAAAAAAGAATAATCAGTATCGAGTAAATTAATTCGATTTTACTTAAATAAGATCATCTGAATGCTGTTTTTCTTCTTTTAGTCTAAATCGGCCAGTTGCAAGTCTTTTCTTAGTGTTCTCACCAATTCTATCATAGCAAGGGTTACATAAATACATATGAATTCGGCGATTTCTCAATCTTTTCGCTTGAAGCGAGTTATCTTCTATATCTTCTACTTGATCACATATAGCACATTTTACTTGCATAGATATCACCTCTAACTTAATGTCATGATGCATTTCCCTACAGTATAACATATTATGACAAACTCTAAGAAGAATAGGGAAGATGTTTTGTAAAATAATAACTAGGGAAAAGAACATGTAGAAATAAAACTTACAGAGGTGATTTTATGAAAAAGCGTACGATGCTATCAACCGCAAGTGCAATAGGAGCAATAAGTTTAACTGCAGGGTATTTTTTAAAAGATAAGTCAAATAGAGAAAGATTTAAACAAGGTGTGCGTAAAGTGCCGGGAAAATTGGGAATGCAAAGCAATGATGAAACATTTGAAGATGCTGGTGCACCAGACCAATCAAATAATAAGGATATAGCACAATTTGAAAATGCTAAAATGGTTTCAGAAGGATCACAATTTGGGGTTCAATATTACAATGAGTATAAAAACGACAATGAAATTGAAAACCAGCAAAACTAATCAACAGCTTTGACTTAACGGCGAACTGTCCACTGGAAATTAAAAGGGAGGAGTAACCCGCCAGGCTACAGTATAGATCAAATAATATAAGAAGGCCGGACACTTATCCACTAGGCTTGGATGGTTGTCCGGCTATGTTGTTTCAAATAAATTTTTTCTAAAGGTTATTTACTCATCTTGGTGATTGGATTGTTCTCCTTCTATTTCTTCAAGCTTACGTTTATCCTCTTCAGGTATAACTTCTTTATTCTGATCTGGTTCTTGTGGCTGATGTTCATTGATAGGGAAGTCTGGCATATACCTGCCTACAATAGCGGCAAGCTCATCTACAACACCATGTACTGGGTGTCCCTGTTGTATTTTATTACCCATACCACGAATACGCTCGGTTATGTCTGCGTCAGCAACTACAATGGCTGACTTACCATAAGGATCATGATAGAGAGACTCTAGCACAGAATATTTTATTGTTCCGACACGTGAGCGATCTAAATCTTTATCTACATCAATTCCGACAACGGCATATGGTCCAGCGACTACAGCTGCTGCATCATTAACATTCGGCACATCACTGGCAATGTTAGCCAAATGAGTTGCAATTTGGCTGTTATTTAAGTTTTTTCGTTCAGCGGGATCTGAATCTTTAACTTGAATATAACGATTGCTGTCGTCCTCTGAGGCAAGCGGCTCCTCTTCTGATTGCTGGCATCCGAAAGTGAATACTAAACTTCCCAATAAAATAAGAACAAAAGGTACCTTCAATTAAAACCCTCCTCATACTTCTCATACCATTATTTTGCTTGCAAACCAAAAAAATATACAACGGAAGTTTCCGTTGTATAAAACGTTGTGTGCCCGGCATGGGCTATAACTTGGTGGTGAAAGTCCACTACAGGCTTGGCAGTAGGAACTGTTAGCTGAAGGCAAGGGTGTCTACCGTGAGGTAGAATCTGAAGGAAGCCGGAGGCAAAATCCCGAACTGACGAACAGAAACTGTATACAAGGCTGAATTGGAACGGATAAGTTTGCAATTCAAAACGAAGTCCAATACTGCACGAATTCCATACAGTAAATACAGCAGTTACATGGGAGGAAGGTTATAGCTCTTACCCGGGGAGGTCTTACAAGGGTTCCCGACAAGAGGGAAGGAACTTCCCACAGGAACAATGTAGACAGTGATGTCTAGATGAATTGTAAGAAGTCAGCAGAGGCCATAGTAATCCTAAAGGATGAAGGGCTGAACAATAGTAATCTTGAAGAAATATGGAGGTGTGGATCATGCATAGACCACCGAATACATCGAAAGATGGCTATCTACAAAGGGATAGGTTGGAAACCGAAGAGTATGTAGAAGTGTGTAGTACAATCCACACAGAAATAAATCAACGAGATGGTATGCGTTTAATTGATCAAGTAGTAGAGGATAACAACCTCTATCTAGCTTACAAGAAAGTTAGAGCGAACAAAGGAGCCCCTGGCATTGATGGTATAACGGTAGACGAGCTTTTTGGTCACATGCAGAAATACTACAAGCCACTTAAAAGGAAATTAAGAGATGGCTCTTATCAGCCTCAACCTGTAAAACGGGTGGAGATTCCTAAACCCGATGGATCTAAACGGAAATTGGGCATTCCTTGTGTACTCGATCGAGTAGTTCAACAAGCTATCTATCAAGTCATTGAAGGAAGGATAAATCCCCATTTTTCCCAATACAGTTACGGGTTTCGACCAAAGAGAAACGCCAAACAAGCAATAAAACAAGCCGCAAAATACTACGAAAAAGGTTACCGTGTGGTAGTTGACTGTGATTTGAAAAGCTATTTCGATACAATCCAACACCAAAAACTGATGGAATACCTGAAGGTATTCGTACAGGACAAAGTGGTATTAAAGTTGATATGGAAATTTCTTAAAAGCGGCATTATGGAGAAGGGACTCATTTCCTCCTCGGATATGGGGGCACCTCAAGGTGGAAATCTATCACCGATTTTGAGCAATGTCTACTTGGATCAGCTTGATAAAGAGTTAGAGAAACGTGGGCACAAATTCGTACGCTATGCGGACGACTTTTGCATATACGTTAATAGCAATAGAGCGGGTTTTCGGGTGCTAGAGAGTGTTACAAAATACCTTGAAACAGACTTGAAACTAACGGTTAACCGTAAGAAAAGCAAGGTCGGTTCTCCCACAAAAATCAAGTTCTTGGGGTTCTGTATACACCGTACAGCCAAAGAAGTAAGATGCCGTCCCGATAAATCTGCAAAGAAGAAATTTAAATCAAAGCTGAAGACTCTAACTAGACGGAACCGCCCAGGAGAGTTCGAAGAAATCGCCAAAGAAATTAACCAAGTCACCGTTGGGTGGATTAACTATTATGGAATCAGCTTTATGAAAAGTTTTATAAAGAAAACGGCCCAGTGGTTAAACCACCGACTAAGACAGCTTGTTTGGAAACGTTGGAAGAAAATCAAAACCCGATTCATCCGATTGAAACAGTTAGGAATAACGGAAGAGGAAGCTTGGAAAGTTGCCAATACCCGAAAAGGTTACTGGAGAGTTTCGCATAGCGAAACTCTCCATAAAGCGATTAAACTTAAAACGCTCATACAATGGGGTCTGAAAGACCTTAACCATTTATATGAGCGCACATACTCAAACTATTGAACCGCCGTATACGGAACCGTACGTACGGTGGTGTGAGAGGTCGACTAATCAATTAATGATTAGTCTCCTACTCGATTGCTTATTTAGTTGAGAGACAAAGTGTCTTTTATGAGCGAAGATTCATATTACTCAATTATAATTTTAGTAATATTTTTAATTGGTTCTCCACGATTTGAACCATCTTTATAATAAAGATGAACTGGGCCGTCATCTTTCAGAGGTTTTCCATCAACAGCAAATAAGAAATAACTATCCTTTAATAAATCAAGAGAAATTCTAATCTTTTTTTCTCCGGCTATCAAAATAGCGTTTTCAGCTGACGCATTTACTTCTGTGTTAGCAATAAAATCTTTAAGTGGTATAACATAGGAATTTGTTAATATTTTTTCACGCTCAAACTTTTTAATACTCTGGTTGACAGGGGGTTTTATATTTTGTTGATAAACTTCTCTGTTCCAGCGCTTAGAAGCTTTCTCTAGCTCGTTGTCTTCTTCTTGTTCTTCTTGTTTTTTATCAAACGCTTCCTCTAACAATATTTTTCGATCATCAAATATCCAGACTGTCGGATCTAATGTGATCGGATAGGTAACGTTTCCACTGATTGGTATGATCAATTTTTTCACCTCTTTATATGTATCTTTTATAAGGATAGCAGAGATAATAAAGAATTTCACTTTATAGTTACAAAAATATATAATTTTATTTGCATTTTTTTGGGTGTAACGATAATATAATATAGAAGAAAGTCTTTTAGCGGAGGGGATATATTTGATGCCTGAGGTGACTGTTAATCATCGTGAAAAAGCCTATGCCCTTCTTAAGGCTGATGCTGATAAAATTTTGCGACTAATAGAAGTTCAAATAGAAAATCTAACAATGCCACAATGCCCTTTATATGAGGAAGTCCTTGACACCCAAATGTTCGGCCTCTCTAGGGAAATTGATTTTGCTGTGCGTTTGAACTTAATCAGCGAGGATGAAGGAAAAGCACTTCTCGAAAATTTAGAGAGGCAGCTTAATATACTGCACGAAGCAGCGCAAAACTCTGTTTAATCAGGGTTTTAAGCGTTTAACGATTCGTAAAAACTTTGCCTGCGTATTTATTGGCAAGGTTTTTTTGTATAGTTAGGTTAATAAGTTAGTAGAAAGGGAATAGAGTAGCTAGTAAATATACTGAAAGAGTTATGGAATGCACGTTTTCTTTGATTTTTTTCCTCGGTTACAGGATATGTTATAATAGAAAAATATTAGATGGTGCATATCACCATATATTGGGGAGAAGCAAGATGTTACATAGACTTAGAGATTACGATTTTATTTTAATTATTACCCCATTACTGTTAGCAGCTTTCGGCGCGGTCATGGTTTATAGCGCTAGTATGGTCACTGCAGTGGTTGAGGGGAACGAGAGTACATATTATCTGTTTCGTCAGTTACAGTGGTTCTCTTTAGGGCTTATTGGCTTTATTGCATGTAGTATTTTTCCTTATAAATATTACCACAAGCTTATCAAAATTATTGTGTTAGGTGTTATCGGTCTCCTGATAGCCGTTGTTTTACTAGGAGATACTAGAAATAATGCTACTTCATGGCTCTCTATAGGACCTATCAATCTACAACCTGCCGAATTTGCGAAATTGGGATTAATCATGTATCTCGCTTCAGTATATTCTAAGAAGCAAGACTATATTAACGATTTTAGTAAAGGGGTTTTACCTCCTTTAGTTTTGACTATTCTTGTCTTAGGATTAATTGTAATGCAACCGGATATAGGGACAGCGTCGATTATATTTTTGATCGTTAGCACAATTATTGTTAGTTCAGGTATTCGCCTTAAGCATTTATTGCTATTAACAGGAGTTGGAGTCCTTTTTATATTACTTGTGGTTCCCTACATGGTGACAGATGTGCGTATTGCTAGATTCACTGGAGCATATCAACCTTTTCAAACACCTGATACAGACGGTTACCATCTCATTCAATCTTACTTAGCAATTGGTGTTGGAGGCCTTACGGGTGAAGGGCTAGGACAAAGTGTCCAAAAGCTTGGTTATCTTATGGAAGCACACACAGACTTTATAATGGCAATTGTTGCCGAAGAACTTGGCTTTATCGGTGTCCTGATTGTTATTGGAATGCTTGCCTTAATTGTACTCCGAGGCATTTTTATTTCTCGTAAATGTAAAGATAGCTTTGGAGCATTGCTTGCATTAGGAATTTCTTCAATGGTAGGTATTCAGGCTTTTATTAACCTTGGATCTATTAGTGGAATTCTTCCTATTACTGGCGTTACATTACCTTTTATTAGTTATGGTGGTTCATCTCTGTTGATTCTTATGATTTCAATGGGGGTTTTAAATAATATTGCTAAAACAGTAAAACAACAAGAACAGCAAGATGTTAATCACAATCAAGCGCATGATCACTCTACTGGCAAAAGAAATGCAGCTCATTTTACTGGAGGAGGAAGAAAATGGCAGAATCAAAGCAGATAAACAAAGTATTAGTCGCAAACAGAGGGGAAATTGCAATACGTGTTTTCCGTGCCTGCACGGAATTAAATATTCGAACAGTTGCTGTATATTCGAAAGAAGACACAAGCGCATATCATCGTTTTAAAGCGGACGAAGCTTATTTAGTAGGAGAAGGTAAAAAGCCTATTGATGCTTACTTGGATATTGAAGGAATTATTGACCTGGCGAAAGAGGTAGGGGTAGATGCCATCCACCCAGGTTATGGTTTTTTATCTGAAAATATAAAGTTCGCTAAACGTTGTGAGGAAGAGGGCATACTATTTATTGGCCCGACTAGTAAACATTTAGAAATGTTTGGAGATAAGGTGAAAGCACGCACACAGGCAATCGAGGCGGGATTACCAGTTATCCCAGGAAGTGATGGCCCAGTTAGTTCACTAGAGGAAGTGGAAAACTTCGTCAGCGAGCATGATTATCCAATAATTATCAAAGCTTCTCTCGGTGGCGGTGGACGTGGTATGCGTATTGTACGTAATGAAAAAGAATTGCATGAGGCCTATGACAGGGCAAAGTCAGAAGCAAAAGCAGCTTTTGGAAATGATGAAATTTATGTCGAAAAACTTATAGAAAACCCTAAGCATATTGAAGTACAAATAATTGGGGATCAACACGGTAATATAGTACATTTATTTGAAAGAGACTGTTCTGTACAGAGAAGGCATCAAAAAGTAGTGGAAGTGGCTCCAAGCACATCACTTACAGAAGAAATTAGGCAGGAGATATGTCAAGCTGCTGTAAAGTTATCCAAAAATGTAGACTATGTAAACGCAGGAACGGTGGAATTCCTTGTAACGAATAATGAATTTTATTTTATTGAGGTTAACCCTCGAGTCCAAGTTGAGCATACAATTACAGAATTAATTACTGGTTTCGATATTGTACAAACACAAATTAAAGTGGCAGAGGGAAAAAATCTTCATGAAGTAGAAATTGGAATTCCATTTCAAGATGAAATTAAGACAAATGGTTATGCAATTCAATCACGTGTAACAACGGAAGATCCACTGAATAACTTTATGCCTGACACAGGAAAAATCATGGCATATAGAACAGGTGGAGGGTTTGGCGTAAGACTCGATGCAGGTAATGGTTTTCAAGGGGCGGTTATATCGCCACATTATGATTCATTATTAGTTAAAGTTTCGACATGGGCTTTATCATTTGACCAAGCTGCACTCAAAATGGTCAGAAATTTAAAAGAATTTAGGATTCGCGGAATAAAGACAAATATTCCATTTCTTGAAAATGTCATCCAACACCCCAGTTTTCTTTCTGGAGAGTACAATACAACTTTTATTGATGAGACACCAGGATTATTTGTGTTCCCAAGACGTAAAGACCGTGGAACAAAGATGCTTAGCTACATTGCACACACCACAGTAAATGGTGGAGAGGGCTTGCAGAAAAAAGAGAAACCAAATTTCTCAGGTTTAACAGTACCTAAAGGGTACAATCAAGCTTCAGTCACAAATGGTACAAAACAAATTCTAGATAAACAGGGACCTGAAGGACTTGCCAAGTGGATGAAAGAACAGAAAGAAGTCTTATTGACAGACACTACTTTTCGAGATGCACATCAATCCTTGTTAGCAACAAGAGTTAGAACCAAAGACCTGTTACAGATAGCTGAACCTACTGCGGCACTCTTGCCGAATCTATTCTCAGTAGAAATGTGGGGGGGAGCGACATTTGATGTTGCATATCGATTCCTTAAAGAAGACCCTTGGGATCGCCTTCTTAAGTTGCGTGAAAGGATGCCAAACGTTTTATTCCAAATGCTCCTACGTGCGAGTAATGCTGTTGGTTATAAAAATTATCCGGACAATTTAATTAGTGAATTTGTAACGAAAAGCGCTGATGCCGGTATTGACGTATTCCGTGTCTTTGACAGCTTAAATTGGGTCGAAGGAATGACTCCTGCTATTGAGGCAGTTCGAGAAACAAATAAGATTGCCGAAGCGGCTATGTGTTATACAGGGAACATTCTTGATAAAGGGCGTTCAAAATATGATCTTACCTACTATAAGAATTTGGCAAAAGAGCTCGAAAGTGCTGGAGCACATATACTTGGTATAAAAGATATGGCTGGTCTATTAAAGCCTGAAGCTGCTTATCAGCTTATCTCCACTTTGAAAGAGAGTGTAGATCTACCTATTCACCTCCATACCCATGATACGAGTGGAAATGGTACATTTATGTACGCAAAGGCAATTGAGGCCGGTGTAGACGCAGTAGATGTTGCGGCAGGCTCTATGGCTGGAATGACTTCTCAACCTAGTGCACAGTCTTTATATCATGCACTAGAAGGGACGAACAGGCAGCCTAATATGGATGTAAAAGCATATGAATCGTTGTCACAATATTGGGAAGGTATTCGAGATTATTACCGCGATTTTGAAAGTGGCATGAAGTCACCACATACAGAAATATACGAGCATGAAATGCCTGGCGGACAATATAGTAATTTAAAGCAGCAAGCAAAAGCGGTTGGTTTAGAAGAACGATGGAATGAAGTAAAGGCTATGTTCAGACAGGTAAATGATATGTTTGGAGACGTTGTTAAGGTGACTCCATCATCAAAGGTGATCGGGGATATGACTTTATTCATGGTTCAGAACAACCTTACCCAGGAAGAAATTTACGAGCGCGGCGAATCCATTGATTTCCCAGAATCTGTTATTGAATTTGCCAAAGGAGATATTGGACAACCATATCAAGGCTTCCCGAAAAAATTACAAGACATTATTTTAAAGGGGAGAGAGGCTATAGAGGTTCGTCCTGGAGAGTTACTTGATCCAGTAAACTTCTCCGAGCTAAAAGAGGAGTTGTTTGAAAAGTTAGATAGACAGGTTACCAGCTTTGATATGATCTCCTATGCCTTGTATCCAAAAGTATTTATGGACTACCATAATTTCCATGAGAAATACGGTGATATGTCTGTCCTTAGTACCCCTACATTCTTCTATGGCATGAAACTTGGTGAAGAAATTGAAGTAGAGATAGAGCAGGGGAAAACCTTGATAGTAAAATTAGTATCAATATCAGAAGCACAGGAAGATGGTACACGTGTTGTCTATTTTGAATTAAATGGCCAAACAAGAGAAATTGTGGTCAAAGATGAAAGTATTAAATCTAAATTAGCAGTAAAACAAAAAGCGGAAAAAAATAATGAAAAACAACTTGGTGCAACAATGCCAGGAACGGTAATTAAAGCAATGGTAAGCAACGGTGACAGAGTAGAAAAAGGGGATCACCTATTGCTCACAGAGGCCATGAAAATGGAAACAACTGTTCAAGCTCCGTTTGATGGGGTTGTTAAAAAGGTATACGTATCGAACAGTGACTCAATTGCGGTGGATGATCTTTTGATTGAATTTGAATAAGGTAAAACAAAAGTGCGGCAGAAACCCAGATGGGAACTGCCGCATTTTTTACATTGTTTTCTTAGTGGATGTGTTAGGTTTTTCTTTTTCAAACTTTGAGCTTCTCGTAGCATGTAAGACAAAATAACTTAACATACCAAAGAAACAGGAAATAATGAGAGCATGTAGTAGAGCTATACCTAAGTTTAAGACGGTGAAAATTATCATTGCTCCAGTAAATACCTGTAAGGCAATTAGGGAAAGGGTAACAATCCATCCCCAATACATAACCTTTTTATCGCGATATTGACGAACCATTCGGATTGCTAAAGTTAAAGTCCAAAGAAAAAGTAAACCGGCTGCAAGTCGATGTCCCATTTGGATCCATTGCTCTGTACTGTATAAATTAAAAGCAAATGGTGAAGTATTGGTACAGAAGGGCCAATCACCGCAAACTAGGTTTGATTCTGTATGGCGAACGAGCGCTCCAGTATATACAACGCAAATTGTATAGACAGTTAAAGCATAAATCTCAATACGATGCTTTTTTTTGATGAATAATGACCTAGCATCAAATTTCTTATCGATCTCAAAAATGAGAAGCGTAAGTAGAAATACGGAGGCGAATGAAACAAGCGAGATTCCAAAGTGAGCAGCCAATGCAAAGTCAGATTGCCCCCACATAACTGCTGCAGCGCCAATTAAAGCTTGTAATACAAGGAAGAATACAGACAATATGGAAAGAAACTTAACTTCTCGGACATGCCCTAAATATTTCCATGCAAGTACAGCTAACACTACAACAGCGATTCCGACAATTCCTGATACCATACGGTGGCTCAATTCTATGACCAGCTCAATAGAAATGTTGGTAGGAATAAATTGTCCCTCACATAATGGCCAACTTTTTCCGCAACCATCACCAGAATCGGTCTTTGTTACCAGTGCACCACCGAGAAGTATTAGAAGCATCCCTATTGTGGCAATAAGGGAAAAGCTTTTTAAAGTTTTAATCATCTTACAACCCCACTTCATAATGGAAAATGTTAGTGTTAAATATGTAAATGTTGCTGGGTGTTTAATTCGACATAAAGTCTAACCAGACAAAAATTTGCCGGACACAATAGCTATAGTACCATGAATAGACTGTTTTTTCACTTAGGATTTACAAAAAACCTTGCATTGTTGGTCGTTGTTTGCTAGAAATAGACTAGATGATTTTGTGGTTTCTACATAATTTAACATGATTAAAGCCATATAGTTAACCATTTTGATACGAAAAGAAAGGCGATATTTTGTAAGCCTTCTCCTAATATTCATAAATTTGTCACATAAATTGTTCCCTGATTACTTTAAAATAATGTTGAAGTTATTAGATTGTTAAACAATTCCGTGATACAATAAAAATAATGGTCTATTACAATTTAAGAACTTTAATAGAAAAGTAAATGGCTATATTAGGCCATCTAACTGGTATATGAAGGGGGGAGACAAAATGGATAAAATTGAGACAACATCTTCACCAGAAGTAGCAACATTAAGTGTATCTGATAAAAAAAATCATGTTACATTTGCTGATGTGAAATCACTCGTTAAGGTTGGAATAGTGAACTCAAACTTAATAACTGTTTTTACAGGGTTCTGGTTAGCTCTTTATTTTACAAACACCTCTTTTATGGCGAAATGGGATGTCTTTCTATTAACAATAATTGGTAGTACACTCGTTATCGCTGGTGGTTGTATTTTAAATAATTGGTATGATGTAGATATTGACCCCAAAATGGCTCGAACGAAGACGAGGCCTACCGTAACCGGTAACATATCTTTGAATACAGCATTAGCTTTGGGAATAATCGCCACAGCATTAGGATTTGGTTTATTAATGTTTACCACATTAGAGGCAGTATTATTTGCTTTTATGGGGTGGTTTACCTATGTGGTGTTATATACAATGTGGTCAAAAAGAAGGTACACACTTAATACTGCAATCGGGAGCTTTTCAGGAGCTGCACCCCCGTTAATTGGATGGGCAGCAGTAGATCCAAATTTTCATATTGTACCATTTGGCCTTTTCATCATAATGTTTATTTGGCAAACGCCACACTTCCTTGCATTAGCTATGAAAAAATGCAAAGAATACAAAGGAGCTGGAATCCCGATGCTTCCAGTTGTGCGAGGTTTCGAAATTACTAAACGGCAGATTGCAATTTATATCGCCTGCTTATTGCCACTTCCTTTTTACTTATCTGAGTTAGGAACTGTGTTTATTATAGTCGCTTCTATTTTAAATGTGGGTTGGCTTGCACTTGCAATAAGAGGTTTCTTTATGAAAGATGATCTGAAATGGGCAAATATGATATTCATCTATTCGTTAAATTATTTGACAGTTCTTTGCCTTGTGATGGTGCTAGTAACCATCAATTCACCGTTTAGTTAGTTATTGTCCTTAATAATAAATATATATAAGGAAACAACATGAGGAAAGAGAGGTATAAATAAATGATAGGTTGGATGGGAAAAAGAAAACCTTTATTTCTTTTCGGTATGCTGGCATTACTTCTTGCCGGATGTGGGAAAGAAAATCTGACGGCTTTTGAACCAAAAGGGTATGGCGCTGAGTCATCCATGAATCTAATTATTCTTTCTATAATTATCATGGCGTTTGTTTTTGCTATTGTATTACTCGTATATGTCATTACATTGGTTCGCTTCCGTAAAAAGAAGGGGCAGGAGGATTTTATTCCGAAACAAGTTGAAGGTAATAAAACACTAGAGACTGTTTGGACTGTAATCCCGATTATTCTAGTACTTATTCTAGCAGTGCCTACAGTTGCAGCAACGTTTGACCTTGCTGATAAATCAGAGGCACAAGATGGCATTAATGTAGAAGTAACTGGGAATCAATACTGGTGGCACTTTAATTATGAAGGTGATGAAGTGCAAACAAGTCAGGATTTATACATTCCAACAGGTGAAAGAGTTTATTTAAACATGATATCTTCAGATGTTATCCACTCACTGTGGGTTCCGAGTATTTCTGGGAAAATGGATGTCAACCCTGAGAATGTAAACACTATGTACTTACAAGCACACGAAGAAGGCGTTTACTGGGGGAAATGTGCTGAGTTATGTGGCCCATCTCACTCACTTATGGATTTCAAAGTTGTAGCAGTGAGCCCAGAGGAATACGAACAATGGATTTCTGATATGCAAAGTGTTGACCCTGAGGCTGAACCAGAAGATGCAGTAGCTCAAGATGGAAAAGCATTATTTGAGGAGAAAAGTTGTGTGGCTTGTCATGCTATTGGATCTTCTCCAAATGCAACCGGGCCTAACCTTACAAACTTCGGTGACCGTTCCAAAATTGCAGGGTATCTTGAGCCAACAGAAGAAAATCTAGTCGAATGGTTAATGGATCCTGAAGCAATTAAACCAGGAAATAAAATGACTGGTAATTACCCTGAGGTTTCAGAGGAAGAAGCAAAGCAGATTGCTAACTATTTATTGCAATTAAAGCCTTCAGATATTTCTCCTGAAAGCGCAGGGAACTAGAAGTAAAAACAAAACTAAAACGGGATGGAAGATGTTAAAGGGAGGTTTAAAATTTGAGTATTGCAGCTGCTCAGAAGAAAGGTTTTATGGCTGCCGTGTGGGATTATTTAACAACAGTCGACCATAAGAAAATAGCTAAGTTATATTTATTTGCTGGTGGTTTCTTTTTCCTACTAGGCGGACTCGAAGCTTTATTTATACGTATACAATTAATAAGCCCGGAAAATGATTTCCTTACTGCTGGCTTATACAATGAAATGATTACGATGCATGGAACAACAATGATATTTCTTGCAGCCATGCCATTATTACTAGGTTTAATGAACGCTATAATGCCTTTACAAATCGGGGCACGAGACGTTGCGTTTCCATTTTTGAACTCGTTAGGATTTTGGTTATTTTTGTTTGGTGGAGTCTTGCTAAACTGCAGTTGGTTTTTAGGCGGTGCGCCTGATGCTGGTTGGACTTCTTATGCACCTCTATCAATTCAATCACCTGGACATGGTGTAGATTTTTACATAATGGGTCTACAGATCTCGGGTGCCGGAACCTTAATAGGTGGAATTAACTTTCTGGTGACAATTGTTACCATGAGAGCGCCAGGGATGACTTACATGCGTATGCCACTATTTACATGGACTACATTTGTAACTAGTGTGTTAATTCTTTTTGCTTTCCCAGCTTTAACAGTAGGATTATTCCTATTAATGTTTGACCGTATGTTCGGTGCAGCATTTTTTGATGTTACATTGGGAGGAAATTCAGTCATTTGGCAACATTTATTTTGGATATTTGGACACCCTGAAGTATATATTCTGATATTACCTGCCTTTGGTATCTTCAGTGATATTATTTCGACTTTCTCTAAAAAACGGTTGTTTGGTTATACGGCAATGGTATTCGCAACAATACTAATCGCTTTCTTAGGATTTATGGTATGGGCACACCACATGTTTACAGTAGGTCTAGGGCCAGTAGCCAACGCGATATTCGCAATTGCTACAATGGCGATTGCAGTACCAACAGGTATTAAAATATTTAACTGGCTTGCTACAATGTGGGGTGGAAGTATTACCATCAACTCAGCAATGCTTTGGACGCTTGCATTCATTCCATCTTTTACAATTGGTGGTATGACTGGTGTAATGCTTGCCTCAGCAGTGGCTGACTATCAATATCATGACACCTACTTTGTTGTCGCACACTTTCACTATGTAATTGTTGGTGGGGTAGTATTCGGTATACTTGCAGGATTACATTATTGGTGGCCGAAGATGTTTGGCAGAATTTTAAATGAAACACTAGGTAAGATATCTTTCTGGTTGTTCTTTATCGGATTTCATTTAACTTTCTTTATCCAACATTTTCTAGGGCTTATGGGAATGCCGCGTCGTTATTGGGTATTCTTGGAAGACCAAGGACTAGATAATGGTAATCTAATTAGTACCATTGGTGCATTTCTAATGGGAATCGGTGGATTAATCTTTGTCATTAACATTATTTATACAAGTGTTAAAGGAGAAAAAGCTTCTGCTGATCCATGGGATGGTCGTTCCTTGGAGTGGGCAATTCCTTCTCCACCACCATTTTATAACTTTAAGCAAACACCACTTATTCGTGGGCTTGATCCATTATGGATTGAGAAAACAGAAGGAAAAGGTAAAATTACACCTGCAGAACCTCTAGGTGATATTCATATGCCGGACGCTTCTATTTTACCGTTCATTATGTCATTTGGATTTTTTGTAGCAGGGTTCGGGTTTATCTATCAAGTTGATCACAGTGGATGGCTGGCAGCAATATTTATAGGTATAGGCATAGCGCTGATCTGCATGCTAATTAGATCACTGAAAGATTACCACGGTTTCCATATTCACAAAGAAGACCTTGAAAGGGAGGCTGACTGATATGAGTCAAGATCATTCCTTGAATCCAGAAACAATGCCACAAGAACCGGAAAAGGCCACCCTGGAAGGCAAGAATAAATTTTTAGGCTTATGGTTTTTCCTTGGCGGAGAGACCGTCCTATTTGCCAGTTTGTTTGGTACCTATCTTGCTTTAAGAAATTCCACAGCAGGTGGCCCTGCATCAACAGATCTATTTGGCCTTGAACTTGTATTTGTAATGACAATGTTGTTGTTAACAAGTTCATTGACAAGTGTATATGCAATGTATCAAATGAAAAATAACAATTTCAAAAAAATGCAACTTTGGTTAGGAATAACAGCCTTGCTAGGTATGGCTTTCCTTGCTTGCGAAATATATGAGTTTTACCATTATATTCATGAGTACGAGTTTACTTTTCGCTCTTCTGCCTTTGGTTCTGCTTTTTACACATTAGTAGGATTTCACGGAGGCCACGTTGTCTTTGGGCTTAGCTGGCTGATTGCTCTGATGGTACGTAATGCGAAAAGAGGACTTAATTTATACAACGCGCCGAAATACTACACTTTTAGCTTATACTGGCACTTTATTGATGTTGTATGGGTGTTTATCTTTACAGTTGTATACTTAATGGGAAAGGTGGGTTAACCAATGGCTGATAACACCAATACCAATAAAGTAAATTCATACCACAAACAAAAGAGTAAGGATGAAATGAAAAAGCAGCTTATTTCCTTTGCGCTTATGATTGGGTTTACAATCATTGCTTTCGGTATCGTAGCTACAGATGTAATTGTGGACAAAATGTTCATCGTTCCAGTGCTACTTCTTCTAGCGGTAGTGCAGGTTGCATTCCAGTTTTATTATTTCATGCATATGAAGGATAAGGGACATGAGTTACCTTCAATGATGATTTATGGTGGAATATTTGCTGCTTTACTAACCATAGCTGCACTTAGTGTTATCGTATGGTGGTAATAAATATTTAGGCTGGGAGAAATCCCAGCCTTTTTTTTACTGTTTTTAAATGGTTAAGAAATAGACCGAAATAATCTTTCTTTTTCGTCAACACATTAAGTGCAATTTCGAAAAAATACTTTCGTTCTAAAATCGTCACATTATAAGCGTGTATCTTGCTAGAGAGTACGTTATAATGATAAAGATAATCTAACTTTGGAGTGGGTAATAATGTGGCTTGAACTTCAGATATTTGGCTTCCGGGCATTATGGAGCCCTTACTTTTTCCTCTTTGTATTAGGACTAGCTATTGCATACTTTTTAATAACAGGGCCTTTCCGCAGAAAGTTTGGTGGGGATGAGGAACCGACTAAAAAACAAAAAGTATTTGTCTATACTGCCTTTGCTCTATTATACATTGTGAAAGGATCACCGATTGACTTACTAACACATATTATGCTTTCTGCACATATGGCACAAATGGCTATTTATTACTTGGTGTTTCCTATATTGTTGATTAAAGGGATCCCAGCATGGATTTGGCGTAAGGTTGTTTATTTACCAGTTGTACGCCCAGTACTCAATTTGCTAACTAAACCGATAATTTCGTTATTATTATTTAATACGTTGTTTTCTGTTTATCACATGCCAATCATTTTTGATTTCGCTAAGTCTTCACAGATTGCACATACAACGATATCGATCGTTATTTTGGTTGCTGCATTTATCGTATGGTGGCCAATTTTATCTCCACTAAAAGAAACAAATACGATTAAACCTTTATTGAAAATTGGCTACATTTTTGCAAATAGTGTACTGATAACACCTGCATGTGTATTAATTATCTTTGCAGATCATACGTTATTTGATACATATTCGCAAGGTGGGGCTTGGATACAAGCAATGCAGCTTTGTGTCCCAGGAGATGTTCTTCAAGGGCTAAGTGGACAATTGTCTGGACCGCAGATGTTTTCTAATATGAGCCCACTGGAGGATCAACAATTGGGTGGTATCATCATGAAGATCATGCAAGAAATCACGTACGGTGTTATTTTAGCACGGATTTTTTATGGATGGTTTAACACGGAAAGTTTGAAGGTGGACCCAATTCCTGCTGAAACACACAACTATTAAGCTTTCGTTACATGAGTTCTAGATGGAAAGGAATTATCAATTATGCCTCTTTTACCAACAGTAAGTACTTTTTTCATCGTACTGAGTGCTATCTTGGTTGCATTCGGCTGGAGATTTATAGCAAAGGGAAAAGCTGCGACACATAAGAAAACGATGATTGCAGCTGCTATCAGTGCCTTGATATTCTTTATAATTTACGTATCGCGAACTGTTTTTGTTGGAAACACAAGCTTCGGTGGTCCAGAGGAGTTAGAAATTTATTATACATTGTTTCTTGTTTTTCATATAATTCTCGCGACCACAGGAGCTGTATTTGGCCTGGTAACATTAACACTTGCCTTTAAGCGGAATATAAAAAAACATAGAAAAATCGGCCCCGTTACTAGTATCATTTGGTTCTTCACAGCAATCACTGGGGTAATGGTTTATTTATTACTTTATATATTATATGATGGTGGCGGTACTACTAGCATGATAAAAGCCATACTAGGCTCTTAAGCCAAATATTTTTTAAAAGTATTATTTAGAAAGTAAAACATAAAAAAGTGAGCCGTTGTTTTTTAAAAGGGCTCACTTTTTGCTTTTCTTTTATTAAACTTTTATCTTCCATTTTATGATACCAGCCTCTTTGGCTGAGTTAAATGCTATAACAAGCAGTGGACCAAGTATAAAACCAAGGATACCCAGTAGCTTTAAGCCAATAAACATAGCAATTAATGTAGCTAAAGGCGAGAGACCAATGTGGCGTCCCATAACTTTCGGTTCAACTATTCGTCGTATCGCTAGCAGTATAATCGCCAATATTGATAATTGAATACCTGTAGAGACATCCCCTGCAAGTAGCATAATTAAAGCCCACGGCCCTAGTACTATAACGGAACCAATAATTGGTATAATATCAACTACCCAAATTATAAGTGACATTACAATCGCTACTTCAGGCACAATTAAAAATAGACCGATAAGGGACCCTGCAAGAATGAGTAAACTAACAAGGAATTGAGCTTTAAAAAAACCTAATATTACATGAGAAAGACGTTTATTCATAAATGATACTTTTTTAGCGGTCTGTGTCGTCATCAAATTATATGTTTTCGCTTTTAGGATTGGTAGCTCAAGCATAAATAAGAATAATGCAATTAGGTATACGAGAAAACTAATCAAATATTGTGGAACTTGTGCTACAATTTGAGCGATTCTATCTAAGGTGATCTTTTCTTTTGCAGTGGTGCTCAAATTGACTAGATTCTGCTCAATACTCTCAGAAACCTGATTAACAAATTCAGAAGGTAAATTATCAGTGTATTGTTCTAAATCAGCTTCCCAATCTTTATAAATCTCATTTAATTTATTTATATGGGAGGGCACGTCTTCAGCAAAATTTACAACTTGTGTTACTGTTTTCGTTACAATAAATGTTCCAGCTACACCTACTATTAGAAGAAAGAGCAAGAAGATGATTGTAACAGAAGCTTTTCTGCTAAGTCTTACTTTTTTTTGTAGTAAGCGAACCAAAGGGTTTAAAATAAGTGCTGTAATAAAAGCAACTACTAATGGGATAGAAATTGGCAATATAAAGATAATTGCCATCACCAACACTATTCCAAGAAGAATTAATGTCCAATGGTGCTTTTTAATATTTCGCAGCAACGGTATACGATAGCTCCTTTCAATACAGCTTTTTATGTATGGTTATTAAAAATATAGCATTAATTCGTTGTTTTGAACAGTTTAATTAAAGTAAATTATGTAATGTTATGGCTAGAAAATCCTAACATGGTTGTTTAGCATAGTTCCGTAAAAAACCAACTACAAATTAGTAGTTGGTTCGTTCATCTGTCAGTTTTTATAATGTTCCAATTCTTCTTTGACTTTCTTTACAATGCTTTGAGCACGTTCCACAAGGTTTTCTGGGAAGTTTTCATTCTCACCATATTCCACACCATGTGGATAGTAATGCTTTCCAAGTAGTGGAGTCATCATCTTGATTACGGCATTTCCACGATCTACATCACCTTCCGTGGCATAACCTTGAAGGCGGATATAGTATGTAACATTTTTTTCTTTGGAATCAATTCTGTAATCATAGGTGACACGGTCATAATCCCATTGGCCTGCACGAACAAAAGCATGTTTTGCAGTTAAGTGATCCAGCGGTTTTAAATCAATTAGTACGTCTTCAAATCCAGTGTTTTCGATTCTCAATTTCGTTCACCTCACATATTTGTCCTCATTAAACTATAATAGTATGAATCGGACCAAGTTGCAAGGGATGTTGATTACAATGGTTTCGTTTTCAATAAGTAGGTTTATAAATAGATTTTTTTATGTGGAACGTGTTAAATAATAGAGAAAGAAGAATGGTTTCTACTTCTCGTTCATATAGATAGATATATACAAGTTAGGAGGATTTGCTATGCGCTATATTCGTATCATTTTAGCACTTTTACTTTTTACTATGATTGGATTCTACTTACTTGAACAATCTGATAGATCAACAAAATCGAGTATAAATGAATTAGATAACATTTTTATAAAAGGTAGAGAAAGTTTACTAAAATCCAAAGTCGTCCCTGAAATGCCAGTGCTTACTAATGGTGGTGAATTGTTTGAATGGATTGGAAAGAGTTCAGAAGAGTTAGTAGAACAGCTTGGCGATCCTATAAGAAAAGATAAAAGTGCATACCATTATACCTGGTGGGTTTATTCAAATGATGGGAATCAATATCTTCAATTTGGAATACAAGAGGATGAAATTCAAACCATTTTTGCTACAGGTGAAAGAAATGATATGGCTCCCATTGAAATTGGCCAATCGCGCCAAGCTGTTCAGGATGCGTTAGCCACTATAAAAACGGACTTTCAATATGAAAAAGAAGTTGCATATGAAGCAGGTGTTTCCTCATATCGTTTTCAACTGTCTGAGGAAGATTTTAATAAGCGCCCACTTATCAAGCTAACCGATAATCTATTTCTGCAAACTTATTTTGATACCTTTACTAATCAATTATCTTCCGTAAGAATTATGACAGGTGATGTTTTATTACGACATCGTCCATATGGCTTAGAATATCGAGGTAATATTCCTGAGGATCCCTCTTTTTCTGATGAGGAATGGGAAGAAATAGAAGCGGGAATGGAGAAGCAGATTTATGATATGACAAATGTTATTCGGAGAAATCATGAGCGTTCGACTCTAAAAGAAGAAAATTCGGTCTCATTAGTGGCTTTTAAACATAGTAAGGATATGGAAGAAAACAACTATTTCTCTCACTATAGTCAGGACGGTTCAGGATTAAAAGAAAGACTAGCATTAGAAGATGTTTATTACTCATCAGCAGGAGAAAATATTGCTGCGCAATATACGGATGCTCCGGCAGCAATGGAAGGCTGGTTGAATAGTGAGGGTCACAGGGAAGCCTTATTAAACGAATCTTATACCCATCTTGGTGTGGGGGTCTACCGATTATATTATACTCAAAACTTCTTGCAACGACCAGAATAACAAGCATATAACATAGTTCCTGGCTCATATGCCGAACAATCAATCAAGAGATTAGACTCTTGTTGGTTGTTTGGCATTTCTGTTTTATTTATTTAGCATAGCATACTCTTATGCCTTTATTAATGTGATGCTTGATTAAACTTCTGTATATCTCATACTCAGGTTCAATTTCTTTTTAATTTCGCCTTCACAGTATCATTTTAAAGGCATAAATTATAGTACTGATGACTATATTGCTGGAGGTGAATAGGTTGAGCCATAAATTACACCCCTCTGTGGTTGAATTCAAAACATTTATTAACAAGCACCCAGCGCTGATCAAGAAAATTAGGAAGAGTGGGAGGTCTTGGCAGGAATACTATGAACAATGGGCCCTGCTTGGAGAAGATGATTCAGTCTGGGATGAATATAAAGAGGTAGACACGGGGGAACAAGCAGACCAAAAAGAGAGTCAAGGGTCAGTAGAGAAAAATAAAGAGCTTTTTTCCAACCTAATAAAAATGACGGAGAATATGGATTTAAACAAAG
Source organism: Oceanobacillus manasiensis (assembly GCF_000724085.1). Lineage (GTDB taxonomy): Bacteria > Bacillota > Bacilli > Bacillales > Amphibacillaceae > Oceanobacillus_B > Oceanobacillus_B manasiensis. The sequence goes on along the minus strand of NZ_CCDL010000002.1, from coordinate 751,213 downwards.
TGCAAAAACAAATTGACTCATTTAACAATACGATTTCTGTTATTCAAGAATTGTTAGGTCAGTTTAAACAATCTGAGACCTCATCTGAAACTGCAACGAAGAATGGATTAGGCTGGTTTAAAGATTAAGGAGGATAAAATGGAAAAGTCATGTCTTCTATACCTTGAAGAGAATCCGCAGATTGCTCGCTTTGTTCGATATAATCCCGAATGGTATAGATACCTCTCTAGAGAGCCATCCAGAATAAGTGAATTGCCAAAAGAAGCAAAGGTTTATTATGGCAAGACAATACCACAAAGGGTGGAGAGGTTTAGCAATCAGATGAATATGGTAGGTATGATGCTACAATTTGCAGGAGCTATGAAGGATTAATATATTTTCATAATGGAAATATAATGATAGAATGGGGGTGGAGGTGCTTAGGCATGATTGCTACTTTAGAATATGTTGATATTCTTGATCGATCAGAGTTGTTAGGGAAAATGGTAATTGAATCCGACGTTATGGAAGCATACAATCACTCCCTGCAGGAATTAAATGAAGATAAGGAAGCACAAAGGCTTATTAAGGCCTTTAAAGATATAAAAGTACATTATGAGGATGTACAACGATTTGGAAGATATCATCCTGATTATAATGATATTATGAAAAGTGTTCGTTCTGTTAAACGTGAGATGGACATGAATGAAAAGGTTGCTTCGTTTAAAATAGCAGAACGTAATCTTCAGAAAATGCTAGACGATATTAGTGGGCATGTGGCACTAAGCGTAAGTGAGCAAATTAAGGCTCCTAAAGAAGGAGGGGCTTTAACTGATAGTGGCTGTGGCTGCGGAAGTGGTGGCGGTTGTGGCTGTGCATCTTAATCAGGTGAACCCTTTTTAGAAAAAATAAAGATGGTGAGGAATTAGCTATGCGAACGATGCGCCAGGGTATTATTGTTTGGTTCCAGCATATGAAAAATTTAAAGCATATTAAACGTTATGGACATTTTCTATATGCTTCTAAGCGTCTAAAATATGCTGTGCTTTATGTGAACCAAGAGGAACTAGAAAAGGTAGAACATAAACTCAATAAATTATCTTATGTATCTAAGGTAGAGAGGTCTTATAAACCTTTTGTTGAGACGAATTATGAAAATGCAAAGCCTGATAAGGCAAAACAGTATGACTATAAGATGGGCATCTAAAGACTCGTCACCGAATAGCCAGTAAATTTGCTGAATAACTTTAAAACAAAGTTATTCAGTTTTTTTGTATACATTATAACTTTCCAGTAGATAAATCAAAGACTAAAAAATAAAAAAACCTGCAAACAAATGTCTGCAGGTCCCTTTGTTGCTTCCAAATAGAAAACAAAAAGGCAAAGGGAGAGGAGAAACCGGAGGAAGAACTTATGGGGAAGTGTAAGTCTTCTCCGTGTTTTGAAACAACCAAACTAACCATTAGCTGTCTCAATATGCTATTATGGTCAAGTAAACAGAATATATACATGCACGTAGCTGTTTTTATTTTTAATTCATAAACGTTCTATTTTCCTAAAGCATTATATGTGGTAGGATTAATTTCGAGAACTGCTGGACAGAGGTGGAAAAATGCGCGTAATAGCAGGATTACATAAAGGAAGACAATTAAAAGCTGTACCTGGAAAATCAACCAGGCCGACTACAGATAAAGTAAAGGAAGCAATCTTTCAAAGGATGGGGCCTTTTTTTGACGGCGGGTCTGTACTGGATTTGTTTGCAGGGAGTGGTTCACTCGGCATAGAAGCTCTTAGCAGAGGGATGGATTTTGGAATATTTGTTGATAAGCATCCTAAAGCAATACATACTATTGGCGAGAATCTTCGTCTGTTAAAATTAGAGGACTGTACAGAGGTATATAGAGCAGAAGCTTCTCGGGCTCTACAAGCAACTGCGAAAAGAGAGTTGAAATTTAACCTGCTCTTACTTGACCCGCCTTATGGTAAGTTCGATTATGAACAAATACTTCGTGATAGTTTAAAGCTAGACATATTAAATCAGTCTGCTATTATTTATTGCGAGCATGACCCTGCTGAAAGCATTGCTTTTGATCACGAACAATTTACTTTATTAAAACAGGATAACTACGGTGGAACAATTGGAATAACTATTTTACAAAAGAGTTAGAAGGGAGTACTTACTGTGACCAGAATGGCTGTTTGTCCAGGGAGCTTTGATCCTTTAACCCTAGGGCATTTAGATATTATCCAACGCGCTGCAAAAGTTTTTGATCACATCATTGTGGCAGTATTTAATAATCAATCAAAAGCTCCATTATTCAGTGTGGAGGAAAGGATTGAGTTAATAGAAAAATCTACAAAACATATTCCGAATGTTACAGTAGATCACTCCCATGGTCTGTTAATGGATTATGCTCGGGAAAAGAACGCCCAAGCAGTTATTCGCGGACTTCGGGCAGTGAGTGATTTTGAGTATGAAATGCAAATAACTTCCATGAATAGAAAGCTTGTCGAGGATATTGAGACCTTTTTCATCATGACAAATAATCAATATTCATTTCTGAGCTCAAGTATTGTTAAGGAAGTTGCTAAATATAAAGCAAATGTGTCTGATCTTGTACCGAAGCCTGTTGAAGAAGCGCTTAACAAAAAATATCGTAGCTAAGAAGTAACTTTATTAAAAAATAGAGTAATAAAAAGATGATCCTACTAATGTGGGATCATTTTTTTCTAAGTAAAAGAATAAATTTGTCACTACGTGAGCCCGAAAGATCTAAGTCATGTCAACGTTGACCTAGGCCGGGTTGTACATAGTCGGCGTTTACCGTTTCAGCGCTCTATGCTTTTGTTTTAATGGTTTTGCGATATAGTAAGAAAACGGCTAAGGAAAGGAAGAATAGTGTGATGACAGGTCCAATGCTTTGCATCGTGGACATAATTGCAATCCATATGCTCTCTCCGTTCTGGTTAAAAACAGGTATATCATTAAGTTCAAAGGTTTGTTTATTTAAATAGAGAGGGATGTATAAAATAACCGTAAGAATGCTGGCGAGTGCACCATGTAAAAAGCGAGCAAGAAAATAAGGTTTAAAACGTATATCTGTTCCAGCTAGAATACTAGCGACCTGTGCTTGCACTGAAAGACCATTAAAACCCATGATAAAGCTTACAAGGACAGCCTGTGGAAGGACGGTTTCTGTTACTTTCTGGGAGATCATTTGGGCGCCAATCGTAATTTCAAATAGCCCTGAAAATAAAGGCAGTGCCATTTCAATGGGGATAGAAAAGATTGATAAAATAAACTGGAACACGTTAGCAATGAGCGGCGAAACGCCAATTAAGAAAAATAACTTCGTTAAAACAGAAAAAAGGATAATGAAACCACCAACCATTACAAGTGTCTTAATCGAGTTTATGACAGCATCTCCCAAAATTTGTCCCAGTGCTCTGTCATCACTCGTTCTCATCTCATGCATTTCAATAAAAGCTCTTTTTATAGAAAAACTTCTCTCTTTTTTTAAAGGGATTTTAGTGTTTTTCCTTTCTTCTGCTCTTCCGTAAAAACGCATGCAAAGGCCTACGAGTGCATTACTCCCATAATGACAGACAGCAAGCAAAACACCTAGTTTTGCATCATGAAAAAATCCGATAGAAACAGCTCCAATAATAAACAAAGGGCTTGAAGCGTTAGTGAAAGAAACAAGGCGTTCTGCTTCCACTCTTGTAATTTGTTTTTCTTCACGCAGACGTGCTGCGATTTTTGCCCCTGTTGGATAGCCGCTTGCCATTCCCATCACCCATCCGAAACTCCCTACGCCAGGTACATTAAATAATGGTCGCATAATAGGCTCAAATAGGACGCCAATAAAACGAACCACTCCGAAACCAATTAACAATTCAGAAGTGATAAAAAAGGGAAGTAAGGAGGGGAAAACTACTTCCCACCATATATTTAATCCTCGTATACTTGCCTCAAAGGAGTCATTAGGAAAAGCTATAAGTGAGAATGCAACAAAGGTAGTTAAACTGGCTAAGACAATTGTTTTAACTAATTGTTTCAATATATAAAGCCCCCTATATGTGATAAACCTTGCTCTGTACTTATTTTTCCGATAGTAGTAGAATAATGCTATCCTCTTTAATAAGTTGAAGGATGAATGGTTTGTACAAGCTTATATCAATATACGCACATACATAGGCTTTTTATGCCATACACTTTTTTTAGTACAACACCTATATTTCTTTTGCTAGAAAAAACAACCATTATATTGATTCAGCGCATGGATATTACGCGTTCTTTAAAGAGAAATCTTGTTTTAATGATGTTTTTTTCAGGCAGCGGAGGGAACTGGAAGGAGTCTTATTATGAAATTTACAAAAAAGCAGGTAGTAGCCCTTGTGATCGTTGTTATACTTGCGTACTTTCTAGCTGCGTTTAAGCTACCATATTATATTTATAAACCAGGTGGCGCTGATGCTCTTAATCCAATTGTGTCTGTTGAAAATGGCTATCAAAGTACAGGAGACATGCATCTTGTGACGGTAAGTGGAGGACAAGCTACTCCAATTCAGTTTGTCTGGGCGAAGCTACTTCCCCACCACCAGATTCTTCCACTAGAAGAAGTTCGACCTGAAGGAATCTCGGATGATGAGTATATGCATGCACAGCTACAAATGATGGAAAATTCTCAGGAAGCGTCCACCGTAGTGGCATACGAAGCTGCGGACAAGGATATAACAATTGACTATAATGGTGTGTTTGTTGTGTCGGTAGTGGAAGGGATGCCTGCAGATGGAAAATTGAAAATGGGGGACCGAATTATCGGAATTGATGGGGTAAATGTTAAAGAGGCGGACGATCTAATTAAGTACGTTGAAAGTAAAAACGCAAATGATACGATAGAAGTGGAATTTGTACGCGACGAGAGTACGCGGTTTGAAGAATTACAGTTAAAAACATTTGAAGGTGCTGAAAATAAAATCGGTATTGGCATTCAATTAGTAACAGATCGTAGTGTGACTGTTGACCCGTCAGTAGAGTTTTCAAGTGGGAGTATTGGCGGACCAAGTGCTGGTTTAATGTTTTCCCTGGAAATTTACGATCAACTGACAGAGGATGATATAACAAAAGGGTTTGAAATTGCGGGAACTGGTGAGATTGATTATGACGGAACGGTTTACCGAATCGGTGGTATTGATAAGAAGGTAGTTGCTGCAGATAAGGAAGGGGTGGACATTTTCTTTGCACCTAACGAAAATGGTAAAGAGAACTCCAATTATCAAGTAGCAGCCAAAACTGCAGAGGAAATTGGAACTGAAATGAAAGTTGTACCTATTGAAACATTTCAAGACGCAATTGAGTATCTCGAGCAGCTTGATTTAAAGTAGATATTATAATGGAATGATAAGATATTAAGGTAAGGCCAGACAACAATACGGATTCTTAGGAAAAAATTCGTATTGTTGTCTGGCCATTTTTTATATCGTACATAAGTTTGAAGACGCTATGAGCAAAAGTTTTAACTTGTATACTTTTTATTGTTTGCAAGTAGAGAAGGGGAGATACCTTCTTTGCGTCTTTATTTGCGAATAAGGATTGGTGACATTAACTCCTGCTTTTTCAATTTTTGTCTACGAGTTGGAGAAAGGACACTATAATATGCATCACTTGCTCGTTCTTCTAATTGAAGTAATGGGTTGTCCTTTTTTGATAGTTTAGAAACGAGCGGGACATTTAGCTGTTTCTTTACTTCATTAAGGTAAGTTTGGCCCTTTTCATTCAAACCTAGTAAACGAACATGAGGTACATTACTGTTACTAGTTAAAATAGCAATATCATCTTTCTTTACATTTGCCAAAATAAAGACAAATACACGTTGAAGTCTCGTCCAGGTATAGCGCTTAGTTTTAATTGCTTCTACCCATTCATGAAATGAGCGTGCCTGAATTGCGGTTTTTTTTATTCGATGTTCTAGTCCTTCTTCGATGCCATGAATGTTGGCAAGTTCATTTAGGCTCATGGTCATAACACGATAGTGAAGAAGCTCAAAGTATTGTTCCCATGTGTGCCAAAGTCCAGCCTTACTTTTGTAGTCGTGTAATTGATTATACGTACTAGTGGGAATTGCTTGAATTGCTTCATCCGTAAGGCCTCCATGGGAATGGATAGCTTTTCTGATACTAGTTGCACTTGCAATAGAACCAGCTATAGTCTCGTCATGATAACCGCTGTTTGATCGCTTAATGGTGAATGGTTCTATATTATAATCATTTTCCAGAATTGTTTTTACATAACTGTAGCCAAGAATATTATTTGGCTTAGTTAAGTCAATACGTTCATGTGAAAGACCGATCTGGTGATAAGCTTGCCTGCTAGCTTCAGGAAAAGAAAGTCCTTTAGCCAATTCTACTTTTAGCGTTTTACGGTATGGTTCCTCTCTTCCCTTTAAAAACTCATAACTGTTTGTAAAATCGGTCGTATTTCCTGATTCACTTCCAAAACAAATACTTGTAACACCGATCTCATGCAATGTATGAATCGATCCCTTTGCAAAGAGGTCACTACTTTGCACAGCATAAGCAAAGGGGAGTTCTAATACGATATCTATTCCTGATGAAAGTGCTGCTTTAGTACGAGCAAATTTGTCCATTATGGCAGGTTCTCCCCTCTGTAGGAAGTTGCCACTCATTACAGCAATCATACAGTCAGCATTAGATACTTTACGAGCCTCATTAATATGGTAAGCATGTCCATTATGAAAAGGATTATATTCTACAATTAAGCCACAAGCTTGCATTATAACAACCCCTGTATATAAGATGGTAATTATTGTATCAAAAAAAGCCGAATTACGCACGATTAGCCCCCATTATGAAAGGGAATAATGTCAAGTATAGTATGATGCAATTCTTTATTTAAAATAGGTAATGAATAAGATATGTTATCATGGGATTGTGTAAAGAAAATATGTTGACAAAAGTCTATTTTTCTTTTAAAATAACTCTTGTTGCCTAGAGGTGATTACAATGAAATTAACATTGGCGCAAATTAGAAAAAGTGCTTATAGTGAACCTTTTGCTTTTGATGAAATGGTGAACGTTTCCGAACTGGAAGAGATGAACAATGATATTAGAAAAATCGACCGGGTCCGAGTTCAGGGCCAATGCTTCTTGCAGGGTGAACAAATTATTGTTTCATTTAAAATAAGCGGAAAGATGATTTTGCCATGTGCACGTACATTAGTGGATGTCGATTATCCCTTTGATATCAAAGTGGATGAGTTGTTCACAACATCTTCTTACTATGATGAAGAGGAAGAAATTCATCCAATTGACGGGGAGGTACTTGACTTAACTCCCTATATAAAGGAGAATATTCTGTTAGAGGTTCCTTTTCGGGTTTTTGCTGAGGATACAAGTGGTCAAGATGCCGCACCTGCTTCTGGTGCAGGATGGGAGCTTGTTTCTGAGAAACCAGTAGAAGAGACGATCGACCCACGTTTCAAAAAACTAGAGTCATTATTTGAAGATAAAAAGGAAGACAAGTAAGATTACTGTTCTGAACTGTTTTCTTTTTATGAAGGAGGTGTAAGTCATGGCAGTACCTAAAAGAAGAACGTCTAAAAAAGTTAAAAACCAACGTCGTACTCATAAGAAATTACACGTACCTGGCATGGTAGAATGTTCAAATTGTGGAGAGTTAACTAAGCCTCACCACGTTTGTAAAGCATGCGGGCAATATGATGGTAAAGAAGTAGTAAGCAGCTAATAAATAGTATGCTTAAAACAGGGCACAGAATGTGTCCTGTTTTTTTTATGCATAAGTTTCATCACTAAGCCTCACACCAGTGTAATAGGGATGCTAGAATACAGAAAATATTAAGATATTTCTAGATATAAAGTGGTGGGTAGTCCAGGTTTTGTTGTGTAACGAAATAAAGATTCGATTACATGGACTAGATTAAAAAGAAAAAAAGAGGCTCAAAAGGCAATATCATATTCTATCACTCCTATTTTTTGCATACATTGATAGCAAACGTATAAGGAGGGATGGTATGAATGCGACAAGGCAGGATGCATGGACGCAGGATGAAGATGTTATTTTAGCTGAAACAGTACTTCGACATATAAGGGAAGGGAAAACACAGTTAGAGGCTTTTAAGGAAGTTGCAAAACAACTCTCGAGGACATCGGCCGCATGTGGTTTTAGATGGAACGCCACCATTCGAAAACATTATCAAGACGCTATTCAATATGCCAAGGAAGAAAGAAAACAAGGGGATAAAAAACAATCCTGGGCCCACTCTGAGGGCAGCAACACAGAACGTGATACAATTGAGACGGCAATTTCTTTACTAGAGAAGATGAGAACTGGATATATAGAAGAGGTATCAAGTAACAAAGTTGAGCAGGAAAAGCTCATGGAACGTCTGCAGCAGGAAAATGAGCAGCTTCGCCAACGATTGTTAAGGTATGATAATGCTTGGAAGGAAATGGGGAAACTTTGGGATTGGGTGAAGACAGGGTCGTCTAACTAGAATGTCTTCAAAAAGCGAACTATCTATCAGTCTTATTCACAAAGCAATTATAATATTAACCATAAAGAAGACATGAATGGTATACACATTCATGTCTTTTTGAAATGTTATAATAAAATCTATTTACTTCGATTCTTGTTCTTTCACACCTTCTGGCATCCAGATGAGCGGGTTTTCTCCCAAGTCCCGCTCCATATCATATTGTGCTTTTTGAAACCCCATTTTTTCCCAAAATCCATGTGAATTAATTCTTGGGTTCGTCTTAATTGGCAGGTTGTAGCTTTTGGCAAATTCTACTAAATCCTTCCCAAAGCCTTTACCTTGATAATCTGGCAATACTTCCAACTTCCACAGGGTTAGATAGTCCTGTGGTGGTTCGAAGTAAGCGTCATATTTCTTTGATACTTTATAAAGGCTCATTCTCGCGACGAGATTATCTCCAATATAAATTCCATAGAAAGGAGAGTCATTATAATTTTCCACCATTTTGTTTTCTAAGTCTTCAAGCATAGAAAGTTCTTGGTTCCCGTATTCTTTAAAATACTTAAATTTTTCAAGTGTCTTATAATTAATTAATAAATTCTCTACAGTTTGTTTCATTCCAAAACATCCCCTTTTGTCATGTTCTCTCTAGACTTACCCAACATTTCATGTGATTACACTAATGTAATCGTTTACCATATTGGTTTTGCTGTTTAGCAACTTTGGTAAAAGAGCTTTTTATTAGATGGTGAAGGTTATGATATATTTATATTATAGAAAAATTCTGAGGGAATTGAAAGGAATAAATAATAACTCTTTTCAGTTTCTTTCTTGTTTTTTATTAAATTGCCGGGAGAATAGCGTTTATGAGGTTGTGAATGTCGAATAGAAATACTACTATATGAATTAATTTTTAGTTCACTTTGGTATCACATCGTTCTCATATAGGTTAGAATAACAAGAATAATAGCAGAAGGGGTTTAGAAATTATGGCGCATTTATTAACGTATATTAGCAGTATATTTATTATCGCTCCCTTTTTAGCAACCTGGTTGATTTATCTGGGTGCGTTAAAGTTATACAAACAAAAAAGACGTGCTTTTCATGTAGCGGTGAATATAAGTACCCCACTATATATAATTGCTACTGTATTATTAATATCACACTTGTTTGGTATGAACGTCACTGGAGTAGTAGTGATCGTTCTACTCGGAATGATGATGATAATTATGTTTCTACAGTGGAAATATAATATGGAGGTAATACTAGGGAGAGCATTAAAACTTTTGTGTCGTATTTGCTTTTTGTTGTTTTCTTTTCTTTATCTTCTATTAATTGTATATGGGTTAATTCACCGAGTTTTTTTCTACTAAAAAAGCTGTAAAACAGAATACATGAATTTTTGCTTGAATTTATGTACAATACATATTGGAGATTATGAAATAAAAGGAGCACGGGGTCTATGCAGGTTGAGGCAGTTCAAATACATAAAGAAAATAAATTATTACAGGATTACCGTAATAACGACCCAAATATTATGCAATTCTTTCAATACCACCCGTACGATGATTTTAAACAACGTTTATCAGAGCTTAAAGACCGGTCATTTGACAGGGATAAGCTTAGTCAATTATTAAATGACATGAATAGCAAATGGGGAGTTCCAGAATCCTCTATAGCTAATATAGCAAGGCTAAAACAAAAAGAAAGTGTAGTGGTTGTGGGGGGGCAGCAAGCAGGAATCTTAACAGGTCCTATGTATACGATTAATAAAATTATTTCTATTATTCAACTTGCAAAGCAACAAGAAGAAGTATTGGATATCCCAGTCATCCCTGTTTTTTGGATCGCCGGGGAGGACCATGATTTTGCTGAGATCAACCATATTTTTGTACCTGAAATGCCAAAAATGAAAAAGTTTAAGTTATTTCAGCAAGCTTTAGGCAAGCAATCCGTTTCCGATATTGAGTTGGAAAAAGAAGGGGCAGAGAGCTGGGTGAACCAATTGTTTGAACAGCTTGAAGAAACTAGTAATACTAAGGATTTGCACAAGACAATTTTATCCTGTCTTGATTTGGCGAAGTCCTATGTAGACTTTTTTGCCCGTCTTGTTTATAAGTTGTTTCCAAATGAAGGACTTGTGTTAATTAACTCTTCTGATAAAGCTTTGAGAGAGTTAGAGGGTAAGCACTTTGACTCACTTATCAAGGTACAGCCTGAAATAAGTAAAGAAGTTTTTAAAACTAGTAAGGAAATAAACCATTTGGGTTATTCTATTTCCCTAGAACTAGACAAAGAAGATGGCCATCTTTTCTATCATGATGGCGGAGAAAGAATACTTTTAGTTAAAGATAAAGAGGGAACGTGGTCTGGTAAACAAAATGAGATTAAATTAACCACACAGGAATTACGACAGATTGCTATGGAACAACCTTACAATCTAAGCAATAATGTAGTCACTCGTCCAATTATGCAGGACCTAGTATTACCAACTCTTGCCTTTATTGGTGGTCCAGGTGAGATCGGCTATTGGTCTGTATTAAAGCCAGCGTTTGATGCAATGCAAATTAAGATGCCTCCTGTTTTGCCTCGATTATCTTTTACATTTGTTGAGCGGAGTGTTGAAAAAGCGTTAATGAAATATAATATTAATGTAGAGAATGCCGTGAATAATGGTGTTGAAGTCATGAAACAGGAATGGTTAGATAATAAGCAAAACCCGCCTATTGATAGTCTAAGCGAAGAGATTAGGCAAAAAATCACAGAGGTACACAAACCACTGCGTGAGATGGCAAAAGAAATGCGACCTGACCTGGGAGATTTGGCTGATAAAAATCTACAATACTTACAGGACACAGTTCACTTTTTAGAAAAAAGACTTAAGAAAGCCGTAGAGGAGAAATATGCAAGAGAAATAGCAGAATTCGATTTAATTACGATGTCTCTAAAGCCTGACGGGAGTTTCCAAGAAAGAATTTGGAACCCTATCTTTTGGTTGAATAATCACGGCATTAAATTTATCGAAGTTTTAACAAACGAAAATCTATCCATAAAAACACCTCATTATGTGGTAAGGTTATAAGCACCACCTTCTCCCACCAATGATCTGTTTAAGAAAAAAGTTGCCCAGCCTTGCTGTGGCAGCTTTTTTCTTGTGCGCATATCCTCCTTGAAAACAATATTTGTTTTCAAATTAATAATTATGGGGAAACTAGTGGTGAATAGTGGGGAGATGTGGTAACATGTAAATATGAAAGTGGGGCGAACTGTATGTTCATGGGCGAATTCCAGCATAACATTGATGCAAAAGGAAGAATTATCGTTCCTTCCAAGTTCCGTGATGAGCTTGGTGAGACATTTATTGTAACGCGTGGACTAGACAAATGTCTGTTTGCCTACCCCATGAATGAATGGAAATTATTAGAAGATAAATTAAAAAAACTCCCACTTACCAAAAAAGATGCCAGAGCTTTTACGAGGTTCTTCTTTTCTGGAGCAGTTGAATGTGAAGTGGATAAGCAGGGAAGAATAAACCTTCCACAGCCACTTAGAGGTTATGCGGCACTGGATAAAGAGTGTGTGGTAATTGGTGTCTCTAATCGTATTGAGTTCTGGGCTAGCGAAAACTGGGAGGATTATTTTAATGACTCTGAAGAATCTTTCGCAGAAATCGCTGAGAATTTAATGGATTTTGACATTTAAATAGCCCACAAGGCAAAAGGAATTAACAAAAGTAGGTGGATGACATGTTTGAACATTATAGTGTATTAAAGCAAGAAACAATAGAAGGTTTGGCAGTTAAAGCTACTGGTACATATGTAGATTGTACAGTCGGTGGTGGTGGCCATTCGGAAGTTATTGCTTCAAAGCTCCAAGAGGGTGGCAAATTAATTGCATTTGATCAGGATAAGGACGCTTTGCAAGCAGCCAAAGAAAGGCTAGTAGCATATGAAGATCGTATTCTGTTCATTCATTCTAATTTCAGTGGACTTGAAGAAGCCCTACTTGAACACGGAATTAAAGAAGTGGATGGCATTTTGTTTGATTTAGGTGTTTCCTCTCCACAATTGGACAGAGGAGAAAGAGGATTTAGCTACCAACATGATGCGCTTTTGGATATGAGAATGGACCAAAGCAATGAGCTAAACGCATATGAAATCATTAATAACTGGTCCTATCACGAACTTGTCTCCATCTTTTTTAAATATGGAGAAGAGAAATTTTCCAAACAAATTGCTCGTAAAATTGAACGGTATCGTGAAGAAAAACCAATCGAAACAACACATGAGCTTGTAGAAATTATTAAAGAAGGTATCCCAGCAGCAACTCGCCGTAAAGGGGGGCACCCTGCAAAAAGAGTCTTCCAAGCGTTGCGAATAGCGGTAAACGATGAATTGCAAGTCTTTAATAACGCTTTGCATCAAGCAGCCAGAATGACTAGTTTGCACGGAAGAATTGTTGTAATTACCTTTCATTCACTTGAAGACCGATTATGTAAGCAAGCATTTAAGAAATGGAGTACTGCTAAACCAACACCCAAAAACCTGCCTATAATACCTGAGTCTCATGAGGCCCCGTTTAAGGTTGTAACACGAAAACCTGTGATCGCTGGAGACGAGGAGCTTGAAGCCAATCGTAGATCTCGATCAGCGAAACTGCGAATTATTGAAAAAGTAAAAGTTTGGGATGAATCATTCAATTATGCGGAAGGGTGGAAGAAATAATGAGCGCAAATCATGCACGTCAATGGCAACAGCCAAGGACACAAGAAAGACCGGACCAACAAAAAGTTGCTGTAAAAGTTCAAAAGCAAGGTTGGATTACAAAAGGAGAAAAGATAATTTATTCGGCAGTAGGAGCAATGCTAGTTGCTACTGGCATATTTGTCGTTTCTTTTTCATCAACTACAGATACCTTAAACCGAGATCTTCAACGACTTGAACAAACAGTGCAAACTCAACAAATGACGAATGAAGGATTAACTTTTGAAATGAAAGAATTAAGCAGACCAGAACGTATTACGAAAATTGCAAAAGAAAACGGGCTTAAAATACAGGATGCACAAGTGAAGCAAACTACCGCATATAACGAATCTGAGTAATCTGGGGAGAAAGATATGAGGAAAAACCGTACCACACATTTTATGGCTGGTATTTTAATCATTATTTTTGTCGGTGTTTTTTTACTTTTAACTGGTAGATTTCTTTATATCCAGGCTACTGGTGAGATAAACGATGTTTCATTAGAAGAATGGGCAGAACAGAAACGTACATCTTCTTATACAATGGCTGCCGAGCGTGGAAAGATTTTCGACAACAATGGCATGGCATTAGCGTATGACAGGCCCACCTTTCGTATGTACGCAATTCTAGATGAAGCCTACACTGGTGAAGCAAAAGAGCCAAAGCATGTAGTAGATCCTGAAAAAACAGCAAAAGAGTTAGCACCATTGTTGGATGTTAAGGAAGAAGAGTTGCTTGAAACGATAAAAAGTGGGATAGAAAAGAAACGTTTTCAAGTAGAATTCGGAAATGCTGGAAAAGAGTTGTCGCAACAAAAAAAAGATGAGATAGCAGAGAAGAAACTTCCAGGAATTAAATTTGAGGAAGAAGCATTGCGTTATTATCCAAATGGTATGTTTGCCTCCCAGGTTATTGGGTTTGCAAGAGATACTGAAGTTAAAGATGAAAATGGCAACACGTTACATGAAATTAAAGGGATTGCCGGAATTGAAAACGTAATGGACGATATCCTTAAAGGTATTGATGGTAAAATTACTTATCAACGGGATAAATATAATAAAAAGCTACTAGATCCTAGTGAAGTGGTAACAACACCGGAAAATGGAGATGACATTTACTTAACGATTGACCAAAAAATTCAAACATTACTTGAGGATGCGATGACGCAAGTTGATTCAAAGTACAACCCGGAAAGAATGAGTGCCGTTGTAATGAATCCGAAAACCGGCGAGATTGTGGCGATGAGTAATCGTCCAAGTTATAATCCCAACGATCCAAGTAATGTAGAGAACTGGTATAACGATGTTATATCCACCCCCTTTGAGCCAGGCTCAACTGTTAAGATGTTTACGTGGGCTGCTGCAATTGAAGAAGGTGTCTATAATGGAGAGGAAAGCTTTGAATCAGGTAGCTACCGGCCTAACAAGCAAGTAAAATCAATTGGTGATCATAATCGAGGAGAAGGCTGGGGACCTATTTCTTATGACGAAGGGTTTCAACGGTCTTCTAACGTAGCTGCGGCCAAATTAGCCTGGGAAAAGATTGGGTCAGATACATTTTTGGAATATCTAAAAGCCTTTCAGTTAGATGAAGTGACAGGGATAGACTTACCAGGAGAAGTGAAGGGTGAGATCCTTTATAACTGGCCTTTAGAGAAAATCACCTCTTCTTTCGGTCAGGGAAGTACAATGACCCCAATACAACAATTGAAGGCAGCCACAGCAATTGCGAATAACGGAGAAATGTTACAGCCATACGTTATTAAAAAAATAGTCGATCCAGATACAGGGAAGACGGTTGAAGAAAAGTCGAAGAACGTAGTAGGCAAGCCAATATCCGAAGATACAGCAAACCATGTTTTAAAATTACTTGAATCCGTCGTGAATGGCGAGCATGGTACAGGAAAAATGTATAAACTTGACGATTACACAGTTGGTGGCAAAACCGGGACAGCTCAAATACCGAACAATGAACCGGGTGGGGGAGCTTATATGAGCGGGAAAGAAAACCATGTCTTTTCCTTCCTTGGAATGGCGCCTATTGATGATCCACAGTTAATGATGTATGTAACAGTCAAGCAGCCAGAACTAGAGCCAACCGAGACGGGAGCTGATCCTGTATCATTTATCTTTAAAAACGTTATGGAAAATGGCTTGCATTACTTAAATATTAGTCCAGATAACGAAACCACTGAAGAAACAAAGCATATAGAAGTCCCTAGCATAATAGGTAAAAAAGTAAAAGATGTACTTAAAGATTTTGAGGATAAAGGAATACGCACCACAGCCTTAGGAAACGGTGAAGTAATAGCTGCTAATGTGGAAGAAGGAGAAACTATTTTAGCCAATGATCATGTTATCCTTGTTACTGACAATCCGGAAATGCCGAATGTTAAGGGCTGGTCGTTAAGAGAAGTGCTTCAACTTTCTAACCTATTAGAGCTGGAAACAGATACTACAGGTAGTGGTTTCGTAACTACTCAAAGTATAAAAGCTGGCACGCAAATAAAAAAAGGGGATTCTCTTAGTATAGAATTGCTCCCACCGAATAATGAGCAAGAGGAAGATAACGACTCAGGCGAGGAAGAGCAAGAAGATGAATAAATAAACTACATGAAACAGCGTTCTATTCTGTTTTTTAAATCATATAGTGGATACAAGCCTACCTATGAAAAGGGGATGGAAAATGAAACGTGTATCTACTGTCACTGTAAAAAAACGAATTGTTGCTGTTTTTCTTTTTGGTTTACTCATCTTTAGTATTATCGATATAAGGCTAGGATATGTTCAATTTGTAATAGGTGACAAACTAGTTGGACAGGCTAATGAGCTTTGGACAAGGGATATTGTGTTTGAGCCGGAAAGAGGACAAATTTTAGATACAGATGGTGAGGTGTTAGCGGATAATGTGACAGCTCCATCTATTGTAGCTGTGCCCAGACAGATTAGTGACCCAGAGAAGACTGCAGAGAATTTGGCAAGTATTTTAGATGTCTCAGTCGATAAAGTTTTGGCTGATATTACGAAAAATGCTTCCAGTGTAAACTTGCGCCCAGAGGGAATTAAAATTAGTGAAAAACAAGAGCTGGCTATTCGTACATTGAATATGGATGGGATATATTTAGCTAAAGATTCAAAGAGGCATTACCCTAATGGTGAAGATCTTTCCCATGTGTTAGGATTTGCTGGAATTGATAACCAAGGTTTAATGGGGTTAGAACTATATTATGATGAGATGCTCAAAGGGAAGGAAGGCAGTTTGTCGTTTTATTCTGATGCAAAAGGTAGAAGACTTGATAGTTTAGCAGATGTTTATACACCACCTGAAGATGGACTCAATTTAAAAACTACTATAAATTCTAAGGTACAGACGATTATAGAACGAGAACTCGACCTAGCTGTTTCAAAGTATAGTCCAGATGGAGCACTTGCTATAGCGGTAAACCCTAAGACGGGTGGCATTCTTGGGATGAGCTCTAGACCAAATTTCCACCCGGAAAATTACCAAGAAGTAGACTCTAATATTTTTGATCGAAACTTACCTATCTGGAGTACTTATGAGCCTGGATCTACCTTTAAAATCATAACGTTGGCTGCAGCTTTAGAAGAAGCAGTTGTGGACTTGGAAAAGGATCATTATAATGATGATGGGTCTATAAATGTTGATGGAAGTGAACTTCATTGCTGGAAAAGTGGAGGACATGGACAGCAAACTTATCTTGAAGTTGTTCAAAATTCTTGTAACCCCGGCTTTGTTACACTTGGTCAAAAGCTCGGGAAAGAGAAGTTGTTTTCCTATATCGACCAATTCGGATTTGGTGAAAAAACTGGTGTTGATTTGCAAGGTGAGGGTAATGGAATCTTATTTGCAGAAGACAGAGTTGGACCAGTCGAACTTGCTACTACCGCGTTTGGCCAAGGAGTATCCGTGACACCAATTCAACAGGTTATGGCTGTTGCCGCATCGATAAATGGTGGATATTTATATGAACCGTATCTTGCTGAGTCATGGATTGATCCAAAAACAAATGATGTTGTAGATGATCATGAACCAAAGGTTAAACGTAAAGTTATTTCTGAAGAAACATCTAAAGAAGTCCGTTACGCTTTGGAGAGTGTTGTCGCTCAAGGAACGGGGCGTCCTGCTTATGTAGACGGTTATCGTGTCGGTGGCAAAACCGGTACAGCTCAAAAAGTTGGACCTAATGGAAGATATATGGAAAACAACTATGTGGTTTCCTTTATAGGTTTCGCACCTGCTGATGATCCGGAAATTGTAGTTTATGTTGCGGTAGATAATCCAAAAAATACTGTTCAATTTGGTGGGGTAGTAGCTGCCCCTATTGTAGGTAGTATCATAGGTGACAGTCTACAGGCTATGGAAGTTGAACCACGTACCGGGGGGATAGATAAAGAATATCAATGGCCCGAAGAACCAAAAGTAGAGGTTCCAGATCTAATTGGTTTAACAAAAGAAGAACTAACAGAATATATGACAAACCTTTCTATTGAAACAAGTGGGGAAGGGGATTATATTATTGATCAGGCACCAAGTCCTGGTACTAAGGTGGAACAAGGCTCGAAAATGAGAATTTATTTAAACGAAAAAGATCGTTAAACGAATAAAAATTTGCTATAATGGTTACGCATGAAAAACATTGGTTTATATTTTAATAAGTGAAGAATCTACTTTTTAACAATTATATCGATAAATAATTATGTAATTTAATAAGAGGGTGTGATAACACCCTCTTAAATTTGAGTCTTACTGAGAATACATATGTAGACATTATGAAAGATAGGATGTTATTTATGAAATTAACAGATTTAATGAAAGTAATACCTTTTTACCATACAACAGCTCCTATAGAAGGCATGGAAATTGCTTCCGTAGAAATGGACTCACGGACTGCTAGCCCGAATAGTCTGTTTGTTTGTATTTCAGGCTATACCCAAGATGGCCATGATTTTGTGGATCAAGCGGTTACGAACGGAGCAATTGCTATTATTGCAGAGAAACCAGTTCAGACAACTGTGCCTGTGATCATAGTTAGAGATACTGACAGAGTATTGTCAATGCTTGCTGTCAGTTTTTATAAGAACCCTACCAAGGATCTGCCATTGATTGGTGTGACTGGAACGAATGGAAAAACAACCGTAACATACTTGCTCGAAAACATCTTTAATAAGCATAATAAGAAAACAGGTGTGATCGGAACCATTCAAATGAAAATTGGGGAGGAAACTTATCCAGTTAATAATACAACACCAGATTCGTTAAGTTTACAAAAATTCTTTAGCAGTATGCTAGATAAAAATGTAGACCAAGCAATAATGGAAGTTTCTTCTCATGCTTTGGATATGGGACGGGTTTATGGATGTGAATATGATATTGCTATTTTCACCAACCTTTCACAGGATCATTTAGATTATCATAAAGATATAGATGATTATTTACGTGCAAAAAGTCTTTTGTTTGCTCAGTTAGGGAATACTTATGTAAAGCACAGTCCTAAATTTGCTATATTAAATGAGGATGACGCAGCAAGCATTGTGCTTAAGCGTAGCACTGCTCAACATGTCTTAACTTACTCTTGTAAAAAAGAAGCAGATGTTACAGCACATAATATTCGTTTAGATGCTGGTGGAACGTCCTTTATACTAAAAACACCAGTGGGAGACATCGAAATTAATTCCAAGTTAATCGGAATGTTCAATGTTTATAACATGCTTGCAGCTAGCACAGCAGCAATTGCAAAGGATGTTCCGCTAACGGTTATTAAAGATGCGCTTGAGAGCATAACAGGGGTAAACGGTAGATTCGAGCCTGTCGACGAAAAACAAGATTATGCCGTGATTGTGGACTATGCACACACTCCCGATTCGTTAGAAAATGTTTTGCAGACCATTAAGGATTTTGCTGAACGTAAGGTATATGTAGTTGTAGGATGCGGTGGAGACCGCGACCGAACAAAGCGGCCGCTAATGGCTGGAATTGCACTACAATATGCTGATCGGGCAATTTTCACTTCAGACAATCCACGTACTGAGGATCCGACACAAATTCTAGAAGATATGACAAAGGACTTATTAAATAGCAAGGAAGAATACGATGTAATAACAGATAGGAAAGAAGCGATTCAGCATGCGATAAAGCTAGCTGAAAAAGACGATATTATTTTAATTGCAGGAAAGGGTCATGAGACTTACCAGCAAATAGGACTTGTAAAATATGACTTTGATGATCGCGAAGTGGCGCGACATGCCATTCGGATAAAGGGGAATTAGAAATGTTGTTTACAACAAATTGGCTTGAGGAGTTTCTGACACCCATGTCAGAAACAGATAACCATTTAGAAATATACGAAGTGACAACTGACAGTAGGAAGCATTCCACAAATGCCCTATTTATACCTCTTGTGGGTGAGAATTTCGATGGACATACCTACTTAGAACAAGCTGTTGATAATGGGGCCGTTGCGACAATTTGGGATAAAAGCAAGCCATTACCAAAGGATCTCGATTCTTCTTTTATTGTTTACGAAGTTGAGGATACTTTAAAGTCTTTGCAGAAAATTGCTTTACAATATAGAAATGAAATAGACCCTACTGTCATAGGCATAACTGGGTCGAATGGAAAAACGACAACCAAAGATATGGTAGCGTCTATCATGAAGACAACGTTTAAAACCCACCATACACAGGGGAATTTCAACAACCATATAGGGTTACCTCTTACCATTTTATCCATGGCACGAGATACAGAACTGCTAGTATTAGAAATGGGAATGAGTCAGGCTGGGGAGATCGACACTCTTACACATATTGCAAACCCAGACTATGCTATTATAACGAATATCGGTGAATCACATATTGAGTATCTTGGCTCTCGTGAAGGTATTGCAAAAGCGAAATTAGAAATAGCAAATGGGCTGAAATCGGAAGGTGCGCTACTGATGGATGGCGACGAACCATTACTTTCACATAAGCATGAGCAAACTAATGTCGTAACGTGCGGTTTCAATCCTAGTAACAAGCATGTCATTACATCCGTAAACATCCAACAGGATAAAACGGCGTTTAAGTTAAATGGTCAATCTTATACGATCCCTTTACTTGGAAAGCATCATGCGTTAAATGCTGCTTTGGCCGTGACTGTAAGTGAGAAATTAGGTGTCTCACAGGCAAGTATTCAGCAAGGGTTACAGGACTTAGAGATGACTACAATGCGCTTTCAGCTATTAGATGGCAAGCAAGAGGCTTCCATTATTAATGATGCATACAATGCTTCTGCTACATCCATGAAGGCTGCCATTGAAGTAGTAATGCAAATGGAGGGCTTCACAAAAAAAGTTTTAGTACTTGGAGACATATTGGAGCTTGGAGAACACGCTGAGAAGTTACATCGTTCTGTGGCAGAAGTTATTAAATCACCAATTGATACCGTCTATACCTTCGGTGAAAGTGCAAAATGGATTAGTTTGGAACTTGAAAGAAAAGAAAGCAGTGTAACGATTGAGCATTTTACAACAAAGGAAGCTCTTATTGAGGCACTTCAACCATATTTAAATAAAGATACACTTATACTGTTTAAGGCATCAAGAGGATTAAAATTTGAAACAATGGTAGAGGCTATAAGCTAGCCATTCCAGTTGGACGGTTAATCTACAAGGAGGAGAAGCAGTGAAAATTTCAGTTTTATTAATTACGATTGCTATAGCATTTTTAATTACCGTCCTTTTATCTCCAATATTTATTCCATTTTTAAGAAGATTAAAGTTTGGACAAAGCATTCGAGAAGAAGGGCCAAAATCACATCAAAAAAAGACAGGTACACCAACAATGGGTGGGCTTATGATTGTCTTCAGTATTGTGATTACTTCCATTATTATGGCATTAAAAGCAGGAGCAGAAGGTATAGGCTATGAAATCTGGCTATTAATTTTTGTTTTGTTTGGTTATGGAGTACTAGGGTTTTTAGATGATTATATAAAGGTGGCAATGAAGCGAAACCTTGGTTTAACTTCTAAGCAGAAAATGGCTGGGCAAATTGTAATTGCACTTGTATTTTACTTTATATTACAGAGTCAGGGATTTGATACGTTTATCCAAATCCCGGGTACTTCCTTACAGGTCGAACTTGGTTGGGGGTATGCGATACTTACTATCGTTATGCTAGTCGGTGCTTCCAATGCGGTTAATCTTACTGACGGTTTAGATGGACTTTTAGCAGGGACAGCGGCGATTGCTTTTGGAGCATTCGGAATTCTAGCGTGGTACGGTTTTCCGCAAAATGAGGTGGCTATATTCTCATTAGCTGTAGTCGGGGCACTACTTGGCTTTCTCGTATTTAATGCCCATCCAGCGAAAGTTTTTATGGGGGATACAGGATCGCTTGCACTCGGAGGCGCCATTGCAGCTATCGCTATTTTGACAAAACTTGAAATCATTCTAGTTATTATTGGTGGGGTTTTTGTTATAGAAACGCTCTCAGTTATTATTCAAGTTATATCTTTTAAAACAACTGGAAAAAGAGTATTTAAAATGAGTCCAATCCATCACCATTATGAATTACTAGGTTGGTCTGAATGGCGTGTTGTTACGACCTTTTGGCTTATCGGTCTTGTTTTTGCCGCGCTTGGTATTTATATAGAGGTGGGATTAAATTGAAGCAGCTAACAGATTTTCCATACTCCAACGTACTAGTGCTTGGCCTAGCAAGAAGCGGAACCGCTGCAGCTAATGTATTACTTGATAGTAACCGTAATGTGCGAATCAATGATATGCAGGCAAAAGAAGACGACGAAACTGTTGAGGAGCTGAAGTCCAAAGGAGCAGAGGTTATTCTAGGTACTCATCCGCTTCATGTACTTGATGGAATAGATATTGTTGTGAAAAATCCAGGAATACCATACGACAATAATATTTTAATTGAAGCTACAAGAAGGGATATTCCCATAATTACCGAAATAGAGCTTGCTGGACAATTAGCGGATGGAGAGATTATTGCCATTACTGGTTCAAATGGCAAAACCACGACCACAACGCTAACGAACGAGATGCTTTCCAAAAGTAATTTGCCAGTTAAAGTAGCAGGCAACATTGGGTTAGTTGCAACAGAAATAGCACAGCTAGTCGACAGAAAAGAATCACTTGTTTTGGAACTATCTTCTTTTCAGTTATTGGGAATACAACGTTTTAAACCGTCTATTGCAGTGTTACTTAATATCTTTGAAGCACATCTCGATTATCACAAGTCGATGGAAAATTATATGGAGGCAAAATTTAATATTTTTCGGAACCAAACGGAAGAGGACTATCTTGTTTTTAATGCCGATGACTCAAAAATTGCAAGTGTGATTGACAAAGCGTCATCACAAAAAGTGCCTTTCTCTGTCAAACAACGTCTTACAAATGGTGCTTGGATGGATCAAGATTATTTATATTTCCGTGAAGAAAAAGTTATGCCCGTCTCAGATATTGTTTTGGTTGGAGAGCATAACCTTGAAAATATTTTAGCAGCAATTGCAGCTGCCAAGTTACGTGGTGCTACTAACGAAGGAATCTATGAAGTGCTTACTACCTTTTCCGGTGTTAAGCATCGTCTGCAATTTGTAGATAACATTGAGAAACGATTCTTTTATAATGATTCAAAAGCAACGAACATATTAGCTACTCAAAAAGCTCTTTCTTCTTTTAAGCAACCAGTTATTCTACTGGCAGGCGGTCTTGATAGAGGGAATGATTTTGAAGAACTTTTACCTTATTTAAAGTTTGTTAAAGGATTAGTAGTCTTTGGACAGACCTCTGAAAAATTAAGAGAGTTAGGCAAGCAGGCTGACATTTCAACCATTATTAATGCTAATAATGTAGAGGATGCTGTAGAAAAGGCATACGAAGCTTCTGAGGAAGAAGATGTAATCTTACTATCTCCAGCTTGTGCTAGCTGGGATCAATACAGAACCTTTGAAGAAAGAGGAGACATGTTTATACAAGCCGTGCATAGACTGAAATAGGGGGCTTGTCTTAACAATCGTATGTTTTGAACTTATATTACTGGATAACACCCCCGTCTCATTTAAGAAGAAGGGGTGTTTTTTTATTGAGTAAAATAGTAAAGGATTCAAACTCACCTGATTATATACTGATTGCAGTAATTATTGGGCTATTGACGGCAGGTATTGTCATGGTGTATAGCTCATCATACGTATGGGCAGATTATAAATTTGATGATTCGATGTATTACTTAAAACGACAATTGTTATTTGCTGTAGCGGGGATTATTGCAATGATTGCCACAATGCTTGTTCCATATGGAACTTGGAAAAAATATGCAAATATTTTACTTATTATATGCTTTGTTCTTTTATTTCTTGTCCTAATTCCTGGTGTAGGAATGGTAAGAGGAGGAGCACAAAGCTGGATCGGAGTTGGAGCGTTTAGCATTCAACCATCAGAATTTATGAAACTAGGATTGATTATATTCCTGGCAGCCTATCTTGCATCAAATCAAAAATATATTACCTCGTTTAAAAAAGGATTTTTTCCATCTATTATGCTTATTTTTACAGCATTTGGATTAATTATGCTGCAACCTGACCTTGGGACTGGAATGGTGCTTGTATTGACATGTATGGTGATGGTGTTTGTGGCAGGGGCTCGTTATTCACATTTCTTTGGGCTCGCTGCACTCGGTGTAGTGGGATTTGTTGTTCTAATCGCATCTGCACCATATCGTATTAGTAGGATAACCGCTTTCCTAAATCCATGGGAAGACCCTCTAGGGGATGGATTTCAAATTATTCAGTCTTTATATGCAATTGGGCCAGGAGGTTTAATGGGGCTTGGTTTGGGGGAAAGTCTTCAGAAGTACTTTTATTTACCCGAACCACAAACTGATTTTATTTTTGCGATATTAGGTGAAGAGCTAGGCTTTATTGGTGGGAGTACAGTAATTGCATTATTTCTTCTTTTGTTTTGGCGTGGAATAAAAATTGCACTCGAAGCCCCAGATGGATTTGCTCGATTTCTAGCACTTGGTATAATATCGATGCTTGCAATCCAAGCCATGATAAATATTAGTGTTGTAATTGGTCTAATTCCAGTTACTGGTATTACGCTTCCTTTTCTAAGCTATGGCGGCTCTTCCTTAACCCTCACATTGTGTTCGGTGGGGATACTGTTAAATATTAGCAGGTATTCAAAAATTTAAGTTAATATTGAGGGGGAAATTCAACTGGTAAAATTTAATAGATGATTAATCTGAAAAACTTGATAAACTATGAGTGTATACTACATTTCTATTAGGAACTTGTGATATAATTCATGTAACAGGAAACATTGGCTATTTCTAGTCGAAGCTCTTTGTTAATTTTTTATAAAGGAAGAAATGGAGATGAGCCAAAAGAAGATTGTTTCAATCGAGGATCGTATCCCTAAACTGAAACAGGCAAGAAAAAAGAAAGCGAATCGTCGTTTAGTATTCTACCTTTCTATTTTTTTCTTTTTAATATCAATTATTGCTTATTTGCAATCGCCTTTAAGTGATGTAAAAACCATAACTATTAAAGGTAATACATTTTTATCCGATAATGAAATAGTAGAAATGAGTGGCCTTACAACAAAAACGAATATCTGGAGCCTTAATAAAAAAGCTATTCTTGAAGATCTAACTAAAAATCCCATTATAGACTCGGTAGAGGTTAGCAGACAGCTCCCACGTACTGTGTTGATAGAAGTAAATGAATTAAATCGGGTTGGATATATCGAACAAGATAGTAACTATTATCCAGTATTAGGAACGGGTACAGTTTTAAATACCGCTGGCCAGGAGTCTTCAAACGGAGATGCACCCCTGTTGCTCGATTTTAAGGAAGAAGAATATTTACATAGGATGACAGCTGAGCTTGAAAAGCTACCTACTAGTATTCTGAAATTAATTTCGGAAATCTATTGGGTACCAACCGATGAAAATACTAATAAAATTTTGCTTTACATGAACGATGGCTTTTTGGTAGATGGCACAATCAGAGATTTTGCAGAAAAGATGAGAGTATATCCGTCCATTGTTTCCCAGCTTGAAGAAGGAAGCAGAGGGATTATTCATATTGGGGTAGGCGCTTATTTTGAAGCTTTCAACGATTCAACGGAACAAGAAGAGACTGAAGAGGGTAGTGAGGAAGCTGCTGAATGACTAAAACCAATCTTTATGAAAGTCATATAAAGTGTTGGTTGTACGAAACGTATAGTATGTAGTATAAAACCTAATATTATATAAAAAAAGTAACAGAAAAATAAAGGAATCAGCTATTTCTTGTGGAATTACCTATAATATATTTCTTTTTCTAGTATATTACTATAAAATGATATGTTATCAGATAGAAATTTAGGATACTATATAAAAAAAACAGATGAAGATTGCTGAATTTAGGGGGTGCCTTACTTTTGAACAACAGTGATATATTAGTTAGCCTAGATATAGGTACTACAAAAATCAAAGTAATTATTGGAGAAGTATTAAATGACTCATTAAACATTATTGGAGTAGGGTCTGCAAAGTCTAATGGTATGAAAAAAGGTGCCATAGTGGACATTGACCAGACAGTTCAGTCCATACGTAATGCTGTGGAGCAAGCTGAACGGATGGTTGGAATGCAAATTGACCGTGTTGTTGTAGGGATAAACGGCAATCATATTCAATTACAGCCTTGCCATGGTGTGGTGGCAGTCCAAAGTGAAGACAGAGAGATTGGTGATGAGGATATTAATCGTGTGATCGATGGTGCACAGGTTATATCTATCCCACCTGAAAGAGAAATTATTGATGTCATTCCTAAGCAGTTTATTGTCGATGGGCTTGATGAAATAACAGACCCACGTGGGATGATCGGTGTACGATTAGAGATGGAAGGTACCATTATTACATGTTCAAAAACCGTACTCCACAATATTTTAAAATGTGTAGAGCGAGCCAACCTGCAAATTGCAGATATTTGCTTGCAGCCTTTAGCTGCTGGGACAGTAGCCTTATCAAAAGATGAAATGAATATGGGCGTAGCGCTAATTAATATTGGTGGCGGCTGTTCGACAGTTTCTGTTTTTGAAAATGATCATCTTACTGCAACCAGCGTTATACCTTTAGGAGGAGACAATATTACGAAGGACCTCTCTATAGGTATGCGGACAACTTCCGAGGAAGCTGAAGATGTAAAACGTAATTATGGACATGCTTTCTATAATAACGCACAGGAAGAAGAGACCTTCGAGGTGTCTGTTATAGGTAGTAATTCCAAGCAGACGTATAACCAGTTACAAATCTCTGATATGATCGAAGCTAGATTAGAAGAAATTTACGCTTTTGCAGAACGTGAAATTAGAAAATTAGGCTATGGCGAATTGCCTGGTGGTTTTGTATTAACAGGAGGTACAGTGACAATGCCTGGTGTGCTAGAGTTAGCCCAGGATATGTTCCATACAAGTGTCCGAATAGCAATTCCTGATTACATAGGTGTTCGGGAACCGCAATTTACCGCAGGAGTAGGAATCTTGCAATTTGCATACCGAAATGCGAAAATACAGGGAAAAGAGTTATTTCCTTCTGTTATTGTGCCTGACCAAGATGAAAGGCCAAAAAGAACTAAAAAGCAAACTCAATACAATGAAACGAAAGAAAAAAAGAAAAAGGATTCTAGTATAGCAAACTTGTTCAAGAATTTCTTTGATTGATGTAATAATTTTTATTAACATTGAGATATGGTAGAATTCGATGATCGTTTGGATCTAAACAATAGATTGGAACGAACCCCTTACATATAGGGCAAGTGAGCTTCTGGAGTACATGTAATTTGCATATAGGAGGAACGGAATATGTTAGAGTTTGATACAAATATGGAAGAGTTAGCAACAATTAAAGTAATCGGCGTTGGCGGTGGCGGAAACAATGCTGTTAACCGTATGATAGAACATGGAGTGGAAGGTGTAGAGTTTATCGCTGTAAATACAGACGCTCAAGCACTGAATCTTTCAAAGGCTGAAGTTAAAATTCAGATTGGTGGCAAGCTTACCCGTGGCCTTGGAGCCGGAGCAAACCCTGAAGTAGGAAAAAAAGCTGCTGAAGAAAGCAAAGAACAATTAGAAGAAGTACTTCAAGGAGCGGACATGATCTTCGTTACAGCGGGAATGGGTGGTGGCACAGGTACAGGTGCTGCACCGGTTATCGCACAAATTGCTAAAGACCTTGGTGCATTAACTGTTGGTGTCGTAACGAGACCCTTCTCTTTTGAAGGTAGAAGGCGTTCTACCCAAGCAATTTCTGGGATCGAGGCACTAAAATCTAGTGTTGACACCCTTATTGTAATACCAAATGACAGATTGCTAGAAATCGTTGATAAAAATACGCCTATGCTTGAAGCCTTCCGTGAGGCTGACAATGTTTTAAGACAAGGTGTGCAAGGTATTTCTGACCTAATTGCTAAACCTGGCTTAATTAATGTCGACTTTGCCGACGTTAAAACAATTATGTTTGATAAAGGATCTGCTCTTATGGGGATTGGTGTAGCGACAGGTGAAACACGTGCAACTGAAGCTGCTAAAAAAGCAATTTCATCTCCATTGCTTGAAACTTCAATTGATGGGGCACACGGAATACTAATGAATATTACAGGTGGAACAAACTTAAGCTTGTATGAGGTCCAAGAAGCTGCTGACCTTGTTACTTCAGCGGCTGATAATGAAGTTAACGTAATCTTCGGTTCAGTAATTAATGAAGACCTTAAGGACGAAATTGTTGTTACGGTAATTGCTACAGGTTTTGATGAGGCTGTACAAAAAGCAGAAAAGCAACCTAAACAACAGACACAGCGCCCTGTAATTAACCATAATCAACATGCAGCTACTCGTGCAAATGATGAGGCTCCAGCTAGAGAAAACTCTCAACCACGCAGTACAAAGCAAGAAGAAGATACATTGGATATTCCAACGTTCTTAAGAAATCGAAACCGCAACCGTTAAATTCGGGTGGTGAAAATGAACCCTGTTATTCAGGGTTCATTTTTTTATTGCTATTTTAGGCAATTTTAGATCAACACTAAAAATAATAACAAACTAAAAGAATGAGATCTAACTCTGGCATCTAGCAATTAGTCGACACCCACATTTACTTTACGTTCAAGCAAACTTACTGATTTGATTAACTAGAGCTTAGGCACAAAAATCTTTATTAGATCAATTTATCATTTTCTCTCCATACCACTTTTTCAGTTGGTTTCTTCCATTCGCTAAATTTGTCTAAATAACTATGAGGCGCTAGAACCAACTACTACTCCTGGACTTTCTTTTCCTGACAAACAACATTTTTATTTAATTTCCTACTAACTTATTTCAGGATGACATATTCTTTGATAACTAGTTTAAATTAGCCCCTTTACGCATACAAAAAATGACAGACTTTGCTTTCTTGCTTCGGTATACTTTCATTACTATCTAAATACTCCTACCTACCATACTTTTTAATTTGCATGAAACTGCCCAAACCTTCTATATACTTATGAGATGGATTTGAGGGTGATTAAACTACAAGTGAAAATCAAATTGCTTAACCAACAATCTTTTTAGGAGAAAACATCTGCTGTTTGAAGTTCTATCTTATTTATTCTCCAGCTGAAAGGAAGTACTGTTTTGATCATTTATTTAGATGCTGTCTGGATGTTGAACTTCCTGCTTGATGCAATGTTACTCCTATTAACACAAGCTCTCTGCAGAGAAGCAACCAAAAAATGGAGGATTCTTATTGGAGCATTCATAGCATCTCTATTGGTGCCTATAACGTTTTATTTTCCTGAATCATTTTTTGTAGGGGTGTTTGGGAAAGTTTTGTATTCCGTGTTTATTATATGGAGTACCTTCGGGTTTAAGTCCATTTATCGTACTTTGAAATTGCTTTTAATTTTCTATTTCTCTACCTTTTCTATAGGTGGTGGATTACTAGCCGTACATTTTGTCATTCAGAATCCTGTAACCATCTCTGGTAGCAGTGTTCTCACGTTTAATGGAGGCTATGGAGACCCTGTTAGTTGGGTGTTTGTTGTTATCGGATTTCCAATTATTTGGTTGTTTACAAAGAATCGAATGGACAAGCATGCCGCTGAAAAAATTCGTTATGATCAATTATGTATGGTGACAATTCAGTTAAACAACGAATCCCTTTCTACTCAAGGATACATTGATAGCGGAAATCAGTTGACTGATCCAATTACCAAAAGGCCGGTAGTCATATGTGATGAAAGCTTTCTTAAGAATTGGTTTACTGAAAAAGATTGGCATTTACTTAAATCATCTTATGAGAGTCTGGATTTTGAGCAACTCCCAACTACCTGGGAGAGATTTATTCAAATTGTTCCATATCAAGGGGTGCAAGGAAAAAGTGAATTTCTCTTTACAGTAAGACCGGAAAAGCTAATGGTATATTATGGTGATCAAAAGTTAGTAACATCAAATGTCTTAATTGGAATCCAGTTTGCAGAGTTGGTGAGGGATGGAAGTTACCATTGTCTGTTACATCCACAAATTATAAAACTAGCAGCTATTAGTTCTGCATAAAAAGGGGAGATTAAAATTGAAATCTGTTAAACTACGTCTGCGTCTGTGGTGGTATAAGCTACTCATTAAATTAGGAATTAAATCAGATGAAATTTATTATATTGGTGGAAGTGAAGCTCTTCCGCCACCACTATCCAAACAAGAGGAACAAGAACTTTTAATTTTACTTCCTAAAGGGGATAAAGCAGCAAGAGCGGTTCTGATAGAGCGAAATCTTCGGCTTGTAGTATATATTGCCCGGAAGTTTGAAAATACGGGTATAAATATAGAAGATTTAATTAGTATAGGAACAATTGGTTTAATAAAGGCTGTCAATACATTTAATCCTGAAAAACAAATCAAGTTAGCTACTTACGCTTCAAGGTGTATAGAAAATGAAATCCTTATGTATCTTAGAAGGAATAATAAACTTAAATCTGAAATTTCCTTTGACGAGCCTTTGAATATTGATTGGGATGGAAATGAGTTACTTTTATCTGACGTATTAGGCACAGATGATGATATTATCACCAAAAATCTTGAATCAAATGTAGATAAAAGCCTTTTAAAAAGTGCTCTTTCCCAATTAAATGATCGAGAAAAACAAATCATGGAACTAAGATTTGGCTTAATTGGTCAAGAGGAAAAAACACAAAAAGATGTAGCTGATATGTTAGGTATTTCACAGTCTTATATATCCAGACTGGAGAAAAAAATCATTCGTCGTCTGAAAAAAGAATTTAATAAAATGGTCTAGCCTTATCACTCTAAGATTCAACCCCATTTTAAACTGGTAAGTCAATGACCTCACTGCATAAAAAGCCCTCCAGGTGGAGAAACTGTCCTTGAACAGCATCACCATCAGGGAGGGTTGAATTGTAGTGACTAGACATAAAGTTGAAATATGTGGTGTTGATACATCGAAATTGCCCGTATTAAAAAATGACGAAATGAAAAAATTATTTATAAAGATGCAGCAGGAGGATGACATTTCTGCCAGAGAACAATTGGTCAATGGAAATTTACGACTTGTACTGAGTGTTATTCAGCGATTTAATAATCGCGGCGAATATGTTGATGATTTGTTTCAGGTCGGCTGCATTGGCTTAATGAAATCCATTGATAACTTTGATTTATCTCATAATGTAAGATTTTCGACGTATGCTGTTCCAATGATTATTGGAGAAATTAGAAGATATCTCCGAGATAATAACCCAATAAGGGTTTCCAGATCTTTACGTGATATAGCTTACAAGGCATTACAGGTTAGAGAAAAATTAATAAACAAAACTTCTAAGGAACCGACACCTATGGAAATAGCTGAAGAAATGGGTGTTCCGCATTCCGATATTGTGTTTGCTATGGATGCTATTCAAGATCCTGTATCCCTCTTTGAGCCTATATATAATGATGGTGGGGACCCCATCTTTGTTATGGATCAGATTAGTGATGACAAGGACAAGGATTCAACGTGGCTTGATAAACTGTCATTAAAAGAAGGAATGCATCAATTGAATGAACGGGAGAAGATGATACTGAATAAGCGATTTTTTCAAGGAAAGACCCAAATGGAGGTTGCAGATGAAATTGGCATCTCACAAGCTCAAGTTTCACGGCTTGAAAAAGCAGCAATTAAACAAATGAATAAACAGATGTTTGAATAAATAAAAGCGCCTATGCTATAAGTAGGCGCTTTTTAATATAGTTATATCCGCTTCTGTTCTTAATTTAAATTACTGTGAAAGTGTCCTTGATTTATTGCATATATTTAGAATAAATAGGGGGAATGAAAATGATGAAGCTATCAGAGTTACAAGTTAAAGAGGTTATTATTGTGGATGACGGCAAAAGGCTTGGACATATAACAGACCTTGAAATTGATACAGATAAGGGGAAAATTGTAGCAATTGTACTTACGATAAAAGATAAAAAAGGCGGTTTTTTTGGGAAATCAGATGAATTGGTAATTCATTGGGATCAAATTGTAAGAATTGGTTCAGACGTTATATTGGTTAAAAATGTTGGAGAACCAAAACTATATTCGAGTAACTTTATTACAGGTCATAACGGTTGAAAAGATAAGAAATGTGGTAAAATGGTGCAAGAACATGGGGGAGGTAAAAACATGAGTGAACCATTTGTCAGGAAGCATGCTTCTTATCTGAGTATTAAAAAATGGGAAAATCTGTTGCCATCATTGACAGTCGGGTTTTCTACAAGCGTAGGTGGATTCAGTAAGCCACCTTATCAGAGCCTAAATATGGGACTACACGTTCAAGATGACCAATATAACGTTATAAAAAATAGAGAACAACTAGCAGAACTGCTTTCTTTTCCCCTATCAAACTGGGTTGGTGGGGAACAAATTCATGGCACAAATATTAAAATTGTCACAAATGATGATAAAGGAAGCGGTGCAACCAGTCATACAACTTCGCTACCTAATATAGATGGAATTATAACGACAGAGAAAGGTATACTTTGCTCAGCCTTCTTTGCAGATTGTGTTCCACTATTTTTTTTAGATCCAAAGCAACAATTATTAGGAGTTGCACATGCTGGTTGGAAAGGAACGGTTCATGGAATTGCGGAGCAAATGATCAATAGATTTCGCAGTCTCGGAAGCACCGCCTCTGATATACTAGTTACGATCGGTCCGTGTATTTCTAAGACACATTATGAGGTGGACGAGCAGGTAATAACCCATATAGCCGAAGAATTCCATTCGAATAGTGTAACTGCACAGCAAAATGGTCGCTATAATCTTGATTTAAAGCAACTAAATAAGGATATTCTTTTACAATCTGGGGTATTACGTAATAATATAGGTGTATCTAATTACTGCACTTTTGAGGACAGGGAGCTGTTTTTCTCTCATCGGAGGGATAACGGGAAAACTGGAAGGATGCTAGGATTTATTGGCTTTTCCGATTAGCTCAGGTGAAGGAGGAGAAGGGATAAGCATGGAAGTTGCTGCAAACCTTGAAGAAATTAATCACAAAATAGAACGTGCTTGTATAAAAAGTAATCGACTAGTGGAGGATATCACCCTAATCGGAGTGACGAAATATGTTACAATAGAACGAACAAAGGAAGCGATTCAAGCGGGGATCTGCAATTTAGGAGAAAATCGGCTCGAAGGCTTTCAAGAAAAATACGATTCGCTTCAAGAAACCGATGTAAAGTGGCATTTCATTGGAACTTTACAATCAAGAAAAGTTAAGGAAGTGATTCACCAGGTTGATGTGATTCATTCACTAGATAGACTTTCTTTAGCTAAAGAGATTAATAAGCGTGCCGAAAAAACGATAGATTGCTTTGTCCAAGTAAATGTAAGCAAGGAAGAGTCAAAGCATGGAATCATGCCGGAAGAGGTATTAACTTTTATAGGAAAGTTGCGTGATTTTTCAAGAATCCGAGTGGTTGGCCTCATGACGATGGCACCACATATTGAAGATAAAGAAGCTTTGCGTCAAGTATTTAAAAGACTAGCTTCTTTAAGAAAAGAAGTTCAGGAAAAGGGTTATGATAGCGCGCCATGTGCTTATTTATCAATGGGTATGAGTAATGACTTTGAACTGGCAATTGAAGAAGGTGCTACACATATCCGAATCGGAACCAAACTAGTGGGGTGAAAAAAATGAGTATAAAAAATAAATTAAAAAATTATTTTACCATGGACGAAGAATATGAGTATGAATATGTGGATGTCCCTGTTGATGAGGAACCAGAACAACGAGAAACACAGCATGGAAAGAAACAGAATGAGAAGCAGAATGTAGTTAGTCTTACTAGTATGCAACAGGCTTCTTCGAAGGTTGTTTTGTGTGAGCCGAGAACATATAATGAAGCGCAAGAAATCGCTGATAATATTATTAATCGCCGGGCTGTTGTCATCAATTTGCAACGAGTAGATCACCAGCAAGCAAAACGAATTGTTGATTTTCTGAGCGGTACGGTGTATGCCTTAAATGGTGATATACAAAAACTAGGAGCAGAGACTTTCCTCTGTACTCCGGATAACGTAAATATTTCTGGTACAATATCAGAAGCATTTTCAGAAAATGAATTTGAAAAGGGATGGTAGATAGATGGTTCAGTTATATCAATTATTAGATACAGCATTAATGGTTTACAGTTTTGCCCTGATTGTTTATATTTTCATGTCGTGGTTTCCTGGTGCAAGAGAGTCCAGTATTGGAAGCTTTCTGACTAAAATTTGTGAACCGTATTTAGAACAATTCAGGAAATTCATACCATCTATAGGCATGATTGATTTCTCTCCGATCGTTGGAATATTTGTTATCTATTTAGCCAGAAGTGGTTTATTAGAATTTTTCCGGATGTTTTTATTCTAGGTGGTACATATGGATATATATCAGCATTTCAGAAAGGATGAACAACCCTTTATTGATAAGGTGCTTACATGGAAGGAACAGGTCGAGCGGAACTTTCAACCGAAGCTTACCGATTTTCTTGATCCAAGGGAACAGCAAATTGTGCAAATGTTAGTTGGCGGGGATGCTTCAGATTTAAAGCTTTCCTTAGATGGGGGAACAGACCATGCTGAAAGAAGGCGTGCCATTATAGCTCCTTATTATGAAGAAATAAGCCGAGAAGATTTCCAGCTGACATTATGTCAAGCAACATATCAAAGTAAATTTGTCACAGTTGAGCATCGTGATGTTATGGGTGCCTTTTTATCCCTTGGAATAAAAAGGCAGAAGCTTGGAGATATTGCTGTTGAAAATGGGATTTTGCAATTTGTTTTGGCTGATGAAATAACACCATTTGTTACAACAAATTTGAATTCGATTAAAAAAGCTAAGATTTCACTTGAAAAAAAATCATTATCTGAAGGGTTGAAAACTACACAGCAATGGGATTTTTTTGATAAAACGGTCTCTTCTCTAAGATTAGATACGGTATTAAAAGAGATTTATCATTTGTCGAGAAAAGATGCTTCGGCTTACATAGCAAAACAGCAAGTAAAAGTAAATTACAAAATAGTAGAAGATGGAAAGTATGGTCTTCAGGCAGGAGATTTGTTGTCTCTTAGAGGAAAGGGGAGAAGTAAACTAACTGCCATAAACGGCACAACAAAAAAAGATAAGTTGAAAATCACGATTGCTGTGCTAAAATAAAGTCATACGTATGCAGGAATTAACCGATTTTTGTCGAATTCATTAAAAAGAATTATAAATAATTAGCTATTATTTATAATTTTACTAATGTAAAGCTTACTATTTAAGAGGAGGTGGCCAAAGTGCCATTAACGCCACTAGATATTCATAATAAGGAATTCACAAAAAAATTTAAGGGATATGATGAAGACGAGGTCAATGAGTTTCTTGATCAGGTCATTAAAGATTACGAAATTGTAATTAGAGATAAAAAGGACCTTGCTGAAAAAGTGGAGCAACTTACAGAAAGACTTGGTCATTTTACTAATATCGAAGAAACACTTAATAAGTCTATCCTTATTGCTCAAGAGACCGCAGAAGAGCTTAAAGGAAATGCTACAAAAGAGTCCAAATTAATAATTAAAGAAGCAGAAAAGAATGCTGATCGCATTATTAACGAAGCTTTAAGTAAATCAAGACGTATCTCAATGGATGTAGAAGAGCTTAAAAAACAAGCAAAAGTTTTCCGTACCCGTTTGAAGATGCTTGTGGAAGCCCAATTAGATATGATTGGTACAGATGATTGGGAACAACTATTTGACGCAGAGATCGGCGAAGAACTTGAATTAGCGGAAAATGAATCTTAAGCCTTGACGGCGTCACGTTTTTTACATATAATTCATAAACATAAACACAGTGAATTTATATTGGTATACGTTGACGGAGACAGTATAGAAGAGCACTCTGATTTTAGCGAGCCGGATTTGGTGGGAGCCCGGTAAAGATCCTTCTAGAACATCACTCCAGAGTAATTCATTACGAAAGAAAGTAGTAATGAACGTTTTATCCTCGTTACGGATATCGAGTGAATTTAAATCCTTAAGGGGTTTTAAGTTTATAAGGGTGGTACCGCGAGTCTTCTCGTCCCTTTTGGGATAGAGGGGCTTTTTTTATTTATTTGAAGGAGGAACATAAATGGATTACAAGGATACATTATTAATGCCTAAGACAGAATTTCCAATGCGTGGAAATTTACCAAATAAAGAACCAAAACGCCAAGAGGATTGGGAAGAGAAAGATATTTATCAAAAGAGCTTACAACGGTCTAAGGATAAACCATTGTTCGTTTTACATGATGGACCTCCTTATGCCAATGGCGATATTCACATCGGGCATGCACTTAATAAAATATTAAAGGATTTTATTACACGTTATAAATCGATGACTGGTTATTATGCACCTTACGTGCCAGGCTGGGATACACACGGTCTACCAATTGAAACAGCTTTAACAAAGAAAAAGAAAGTAAAGCGTAAAGAGATGAGTATCGCTGAATTTAGACAGCTTTGTGCTGATTACGCTTTAGGTCAAGTGGATAGCCAGCGCACACAATTTAAACAGCTAGGGGTTAGAGGAGATTGGGATAACCCATACATTACCTTGACAAAGGATTATGAAGCTGCACAAATTAAAGTATTCGGTGAAATGGCGAAAAAGGAGTATATCTACAAAGGCCTTAAACCTGTTTATTGGTCTCCATCCTCTGAGTCAGCTCTTGCAGAAGCTGAAATTGAATATCATGACAAGCGTTCTGCTTCTATCTATGTAGGGTTTGAAGTGAAGGACGGAAAAGGTCTACTTGATGGTGGTGAAAAAATCGTTATTTGGACCACTACACCTTGGACTATACCTGCAAACTTAGGGATTAGTGTACATCCTGAATTGGAGTATGTAGTAGTAGAGGCAATGGACGAGAAATATGTCCTTGCACAAGCACTGGTAGAGTCTGTTGCTGAAACATTAGAATGGGAAAACTATGAGGTAGTTAAAACGTTTAAAGGACATGAAGCTGACCGGATTGTTGCGAAACACCCGTTTTATGACAGGGATTCCCTCGTTATGCTAGGAGATCATGTAACTACAGATGCCGGAACAGGTTGTGTTCATACTGCTCCTGGTCATGGGGAAGACGACTTTTATGTATCCCGCAGCTATGGCATTGATGCATTATGTCCAGTAGATGAGAAGGGTGTATTCACAAAAGAAGCACCAGGATTTGAAGGTCTGTTCTATGATGAAGCGAATAAAGTAATTACAGAAAAGCTCGAAGAAGTGGGGGCCTTACTAAAACTTAATTTTATTACACACTCCTACCCACATGACTGGAGAACAAAAAAACCAACTATCTTCCGTGCAACATCACAATGGTTTGCTTCTATTAAAGACTTCCGTCAGAACATTTTAGATGAGATTAAAGAAGTAAACTGGTACCCAAATTGGGGAGAGACACGTCTCTACAATATGGTTCGTGACCGGGAAGATTGGTGTATTTCCCGCCAGCGTACTTGGGGAGTTCCAATTCCAGTATTTTATGCGGAAGATAACACGCCTATTATATCAGATGAGACAATTAATCATGTTTCAGATTTATTTAAAGAGCATGGATCAAATATTTGGTTTGAATGGGATGCAAAAGATTTATTGCCAGATGGATTTACGTCTGAGCACAGCCCGAATAATATATTCACCAAAGAAACAGATATCATGGATGTATGGTTTGATTCTGGTTCTTCTCATGAAGGAGTGTTAGCAGAACGTGAAAATCTTCAACGTCCTGCAGATGTCTATCTAGAAGGTAGTGACCAATACCGTGGCTGGTTTAACTCTTCCCTATCAACTGCTGTTGCCGTAACTGGAAAATCTCCATATAAAACAGTGATTAGCCATGGTTTTGTTTTAGATGGTAATGGTAGAAAAATGAGTAAATCACTTGGAAATGTTATGATTCCATCAAAAGTACAAAAGCAACTTGGCTCAGATATCTTACGTCTGTGGGTGTCTTCGGTAGATTATCAGGCAGATGTTCGTATTTCTAATGATATTCTAAAACAGATCTCTGAAGCATATCGTAAAATCCGTAATACATTCCGTTTTATGCTAGCAAATCTTTCTGATTTCAATCCAGAAACAGACAAGGTTGCGCATAATGATTTAGAAGAAGTAGATCAATATATGCTTCAACGCTTGCAGCGACTGTTGAAAGACGTGAGAGCAAATTATGAGAACTATGAGTTTTCACCAATCTTCCATCAGATTCACAATTTCTGTGCGGTTGATTTAAGCTCCTTCTACTTGGATTTTGCCAAAGACGTCTTATATATTGAGGCTAAAGAAAGTCATCGACGTAGAAGTATTCAAACAGGATATTATGAAATCTTAACAACGCTGGTAAAACTTCTAACACCTATTATTCCTCATACAACAGATGAGGTTTGGGAGTATATTCCAGGTACAAATGAAGAAAGTGTTCAATTGACGGACATCCCAGAAGTCGCAGGCAACGAACAATCTGCTCTATCCGAAAAATGGGATCACTTCATGAAGGTTAGGGATGACGTACTAAAGGCCTTAGAAGAAGCACGAAATGAAAAAGTAATAGGAAAGTCGCTTGAAGCGAAGATTATAATTGTACCTAAATATCAGGAAACAAAGGATGTATTAGAAGCAATAGATCCATTGCATCAATATTTAATTGTTTCAGGAGCAGAAGTACAAACAAGCGCGGATAATACGAAAGCTTACAAGTATGTTGATGTTGCTGTAGAAGCACATCCTGGTGAAAAATGTGAACGTTGCTGGGTAGCCTCTGAAACAGTGGGTGAAGATCAGGATCATCCAACTCTTTGTACACGTTGTGCAAATGTAGTAAAAGAACATTATACTGCATAGGTTCTATAAAATACTCCTCTTGTTAAAGGGGAGTGTTTTTACATTATCATGTAATTGAAAATTTATTCATTTACGTTTAAGATAAGAAGGACCCTTATCGGAGAATCGGAGGAAAAAGCATGTACATATATTATATTTTTGCGCTTATTGTAATTGGTATAGACCAACTAACTAAATGGCTGGTTGTTAAAAACATGGAGTACGGGGAAGAGATTACCATAATTGACCAGTTTTTCTCCTTAACTTCTCACCGAAATACAGGAGCAGCTTGGGGTATATTAGAAGGACAAATGATTTTCTTTTACGTTGTGACTGTTGCTGTTGTTATTGGAATTATCATTTATATGCAGCGTTATGCCAAGGATAGTCGTGGATTAGCGATTGCACTTAGTCTTCTGTTAGGTGGGGCCATCGGTAATTTTATTGACCGTTTATTTCGTCAGGAAGTAGTCGACTTTTTTGATTTTATTATCTTTGGTTATGACTTTCCGATATTCAATATAGCAGATTCGGCTCTTGTAATAGGTGTGTTTTTTATTATTATCGCTACTATAATAGATGAGTTAAAGAAAGGAAAAGGTAAAAAATGAGTTTATTTCAGCATAGCGTAACAGCTTCTGAAGTAGGTACACGTTTGGATAAACTACTTTCAGAAATTAACCCGGAAACCTCTAGGTCCCAAGTACAGACCTGGATCAGTAAGGGACTAGTTAGAGTAAATCAACAGGAAGTAAAGGCAAATTATAAATGCCAGGCAGCAGATATGCTGGAGTGGTCGATTCCCGAAACGGAGACAACAAATATCCTACCAGAAAACATTCCGCTAGATATTATCTATGAAGATCAAGATTTGCTTGTTGTCAACAAAGAAAAAGGCATGGTTGTTCATCCTTCTGCAGGGCATCAAACAGGAACAATGGTTAACGCTCTTATTTACCACTGTCAAGATCTTTCAGGGATAAATGGGGTGGAAAGACCAGGAATTGTCCATCGAATTGATAAGGATACGAGTGGCCTTTTAGTGGTAGCAAAGAATGATGTAGCCCATAAACATTTATCAGAACAAATGTCTGATAAAACGATTGAACGTAAATATGAGGCAATAGTTCATGGAGAAATCCCCCATGAAACAGGAATGGTTGATGCACCGATCGGAAGGGATCCGAAAGACAGACAAAAAATGGGGGTTGTTGATAATGGCAAGCCTGCTATCACGCATTTTCAGGTGTTAAAAAGCTTTCCAGATTATACACATATAGAATGTCAACTAGAGACAGGTCGAACCCACCAAATACGAGTGCATATGCGTTATATTGGCTACCCATTAGTTGGAGATCCAAAGTATGGCCCAAGGAAAACAATGGACACAGATGGACAGGTCCTCCATGCTAAGTCTCTTGGCTTCACACATCCTAAAACAGGAGAACGTTTGAAGTTTGAAGCACCTTTACCATCATATTTCGAAGAGGTTTTAGACTATATCAAGAAAATGTATTGACATAACTGTTGAACTTTGTAATAATAAACCAAATGAATAGTTGACCCTTTAAAGTAGTCCAGTGAGGCTTAGAAGGATTCGGTTGTAAAATAACAGTAGAACTGTATCCCTTTTTCCTCATGGAGAAAGGGATTTTTCTATGCTTGGAGTGGAAAACATGAAGAAAAAAACTGAAATTCTTGATCAGGCTGCAATAAATAGGGCCATCACGAGGATTGCACATGAAATTTTAGAGAAAAATAAAGGGGGAGAAGAGCTCGTTCTTATCGGTATAAAAACCCGTGGCGTGCCTATCTCCAAACGACTACAAGATAAGATACGTCAAATAGAAGACATTACGGTCCCAACCGGTGAGTTGGATATCACACTGTATCGTGATGATCTTGATAAAGTAACGGAGGAAGATCCTCTGTTGAATGCAACAGATATTTCCGTGGATCTTTCAGGTAAAAAGGTTGTTCTCCTAGACGATGTTCTATACACAGGAAGAACAGTTCGTGCAGCAATGGATGCTGTAATGGATAAAGGAAGACCTTCCCAAATTCAGTTAGCTGTTCTTGTTGACAGAGGACATCGTGAGCTTCCAATCAGAGCAGACTATGTGGGTAAAAATATCCCTACTTCAGAGAAAGAAGTAATTACAGTAGAGTTTCAGGAAACGGATGAACGTGATCTTGTAACCATTTATGAAAAATAGCAGGAAGTGCCTGCTAAATAGAACCTTTAATCAGATACAGTGAGATCTGCAAGGTTGCTATAGGAGACGTGTGTTCTAGAACGGTACACGTATACCTCTTTGCAATCATTGCAAAGAGGTTTTTTTATTGTCTGAAAACGGACTTTCCTTTAGCTACTGCGGATCACTATTTCGTGAAGGAGATGTGTGAATGAAACATTTTACATCAGTAAATCAGTTGACTAAAGAAGAAGTTTATTCACTTTTAGAAATGGCAGAGGCTTTAAAGGGTAATCCTTTACCTCTTCAAAAGCAGCTGTTCGTGGCCAATCTATTTTATGAACCTAGTACACGTACAAAAATGAGCTTTACTGTAGCAGAACGAAAACTTGGTATGGAAATTCTTGATTTTCACCAAGACAGTTCAAGTGCGGCAAAGGGAGAGACACTATATGATACTGCAAAAACCTTTGAATCAATTGGTGCAGATATGCTCGTTATACGACATGCCTCTGATTCTTGGATGCAGGAATTACAGAATGGTATTTCAATTCCAATCCTTAATGCAGGGGCGGGAAAGGCGGAGCATCCGACACAGTGTATGCTTGATCTATTAACGATTTATCAAGAGTTTGGTAGTTTCCGAGGTTTGCAGATTACCATTGCTGGAGATATCAAACATAGCAGGGTTGCTAAATCAAATGCTGACGCACTTAGTAGGCTTGGGGCAATTGTCTCTTTCAGCGCCGCACCTGAATTTATGGAAGCATCTCATCCATACCCATATATCAGCATGGATGAAGCTGCTCGATCAAGTGATATTGTGATGCTTTTGCGTATACAGCATGAAAGACATTGTGATGAAGGAGACTATGTAGATTACTTGGAGCGCTATGGATTAACGAAGGAACGAGAGAAGCAAATGCTTCCTCACGCCATAATTATGCATCCGGCTCCTGTGAACCGAAATGTTGAGATCGATGCTTCTCTTGTGGAATGCGAAAGGTCACGCATATTTAAACAAATGAAAAATGGGGTTTATATTCGAATGGCTATTATAAAAAAAACACTTGGGGAGTGGGGAAAGTTAAATGAAACTACTATTGAAAAACGCCAAAAAGCTATCATCAGCATCTGAAACATCAACGTATGAGGTTTTAATAGAAGATAATAAAATTTCCAAGATTGGCGAGTCATTAGATGAGGCGGCGGACCAAATCATCGATTGTCAAGGAAACCTACTACTACCAGGATTTATAGATGTCCATATTCACCTACGTGAACCAGGTGGTGAGCATAAGGAAACAATAAAAACAGGTACAAAGGCAGCAGCAAAAGGTGGATTTACGACTGTCTGTGCAATGCCAAATACAAATCCAGTACCAGACGATACGGGGTCTGTACAAGCTCTTCTAAAGAAAATTCAAACGGACGCGGAAGTTCGAGTCCTTCCATATGCCGCTATAACAAAGGGTTTGCGAGGAAAGGAACTAACAGACATTGCCAAGCTTTCTAAAGAAGGGGTGTTCGCCTTTACAGACGATGGGGTAGGAATTCAGACAGCTGATTATATGCTTCAAGCAATGAAAAAAGCAGCTGCCTGTGGCATGCCAATTGTGGCACACTGTGAGGATAATTCCATTGTTTATGGAGGGGTAATGCATGATGGCGAAGTAAGTGAAAAGTTAGGATTTCCAGGTATCCCTTCACTTAGTGAATCTGTTCAAATTGCCCGAGATGTACTGCTAGCTGAAGTAACTGGGTGTCATTATCATGTGTGCCACGTAAGTACAAAGGAGTCCGTTCGTGTTATTAGGGATGCTAAGAAAGCGGGTATTCACGTAACTGCGGAGGTGACACCACACCACCTCTTGCTTGACGAAACGGCTGTGGTGGAGGATGATGCAAATTTTAAAATGAATCCACCATTGAGGGCTGTAGCTGATAAAGAAGCATTGCTAGAGGGATTGTTAGACGGTACGATCGATTTTATTGCGACAGATCATGCACCACATGCTGAAGATGAGAAAGCTAAAGGTTTCGAAGGGGCACCGTTTGGCATTGTAGGTCTGGAGACGGCATTCCCATTACTATATACTCACCTTGTTCAAACTGGGAAAATTCAGTTAGACCTGCTAGTAGATTGGTTAACAGTGAGACCTGCAGAAGTGTTCAACCTACCTTATGGAACAATTACGGAGGGGGTTGCAGCAGATTTAACGCTAATTGACCTTGAGAAACAGCATAAAATTGATAAAGCTAGTTTTCTATCAAAAGGAAAAAATACGCCATTCCATGAATGGGAAGTACAGGGTCTTCCAGTTTTAACAATTGCAGAAGGAAATATTGCGTACAAGGAGGATGAACATGAATAAAAAGCAGCTTGTATTGGAAGATGGAACAGTATTTAAAGGGGAAGGATTTGGCAGTAACCGCAACATGATAGGCGAAATAGTCTTCAATACAGGGATGACAGGCTATCAAGAGATAATTACAGACCCATCATACTGTGGGCAGATTGTTACGATGACTTACCCACTTGTAGGTAACTATGGGATCAATCGAGATGATTTTGAAACTGTTCATCCATTTATTCATGGCTTTATCGTAAAGGAAGTCTGTGAGGTTCCTTCTAATTTTCGTAGTGAAGAAAATCTGGACAGCTACCTCAAGGTTCATGATATTCCGGGAGTTTCCGGAATTGATACTAGAATGCTAACTAAGATAATTCGTAAACATGGGACAATGAAGGCGATGATCACTAGTCAAGATGAACCTGTAGA
Source organism: Oceanobacillus manasiensis (assembly GCF_000724085.1). Classification (GTDB taxonomy): domain Bacteria; phylum Bacillota; class Bacilli; order Bacillales; family Amphibacillaceae; genus Oceanobacillus_B; species Oceanobacillus_B manasiensis. The sequence continues at coordinate 707,590 of NZ_CCDL010000002.1, read as the reverse complement.
GATGCTACTTGAAACATTACATAAACATGAGTTACCGACAGATCAAGTGCCTCAAACCTCTACCATTAAGCCATATGTCGTTCCAGGTAGAGGAAGAAGAATAGTGCTAGTTGATTTTGGAATGAAACATGGTATTCTTCGGGAACTAACCAAACGGAATTGTCACATTACAGTAGTGCCGTATAATTATAGTGCAGAAAATATAATTCGTTTAAAACCAGATGGCATCATGCTAACGAATGGACCAGGGGATCCAAAAGATGTGCCAGAAGCAATTGAAATGATTACACAGCTGATCGGAAAAGTACCAATCTTCGGAATATGCCTGGGACATCAGTTATTGGCACTTGCTTGTGGAGCGGATACAGAGAAGATGAAGTTTGGCCACAGAGGGTCCAATCATCCAGTCAAGGATTTAGAAAAAGGCAAAACATATCTCACTTCACAAAACCACAGCTATGCAGTAAAAGAATTATCTCTTGCTAATACGGATTTGCAGCTAACACAAATCGCGTTGAATGACGGAACTGTTGAAGGGATCAAGCATAAGCATTGTCCTGCATTTTCAGTACAATATCACCCGGAGAGCTCTCCAGGGCCGGATGACACGAACCACTTATTTGATCAGTTTTTAAATATGATTGACGAATTCCAGAGAAAAATCAAGGAGGAAGCTTATGCCTAAAAATACAGACATTCATAAAATACTAGTCATCGGGTCAGGTCCCATTGTTATTGGTCAGGCTGCAGAGTTTGATTATTCTGGTACACAAGCTTGCCAATCATTAAAAGAAGAAGGGTACAACGTTATTTTAGCAAATTCCAACCCGGCAACAATTATGACAGACCACACAGTTGCGGATAAAGTATACATGGAGCCTTTGACAGTAGAATTTTTAACGAAGATCATTCGCAAAGAGCAGCCTGATGCCTTGCTTCCAACTCTTGGTGGGCAAACAGCATTAAATTTAGCAGTTGCACTTGAAGAAACAGGTATATTAAAAAACTATAATGTGACATTGTTAGGGACTTCTTTAAACGCAATTCAACAAGCTGAAGACAGAGAAAAATTCCGTTCCTTAATGAAGGAGCTCGGAGAACCAGTCCCGGATAGTATGATTGTAAACACGGTAGAACAAGCCTGTGATTTTGCCATAGAGATCGGATTTCCGTTAATTGTACGGCCAGCATATACAATGGGTGGAGCTGGTGGAGGCATGTGCCATAGTATGGATGAACTAAAAGAAATTGCGCGTAATGGTCTCACATTGTCCCCGGTAAACCAATGCCTTATTGAGAAAAATATTGCTGGTTATAAGGAAATTGAATATGAAGTAATGCGCGACAAAAACGATCAGGCTATCGTTGTATGTAACATGGAGAATGTGGATCCCGTTGGCATTCATACAGGGGACTCTATTGTTGTAGCACCGTCTCAAACACTTAGTGATCGAGAGTATCAAATGTTGAGGAATGCCTCTTTAAAAATAATACGTGCACTGGAAATTGAAGGTGGTTGTAATGTTCAGCTAGCGCTTAATCCAGACAGCTTTGATTATTTTATTATTGAAGTAAATCCACGTGTAAGTAGATCCTCTGCACTTGCATCAAAGGCAACAGGGTATCCGATCGCAAAAGTTGCAGCAAAGATAGCTATTGGCTTAACTTTGGATGAAATTATAAACCCGGTAACAGGAAAAACGTATGCATGCTTTGAACCAGCACTAGATTATGTTGTAACGAAAATCCCACGTTTCCCATTTGATAAATTCGTAACAGGGGATCGGAAGCTAGGTACGCAAATGAAAGCAACTGGAGAAATAATGTCCATCGGTAGAAACTTTGAAGAGTCCTTACTAAAAGGAATCCGCTCACTTGATATCGGCACTGAAGAGCTTTGGCTAAGTAGTTTAACAAAGGAAAATAATGAATTCCTTATTTCTAGCCTTAAAAAAGCGAACGATGAACGAATCTTCGTGCTTGCTGAAGTTCTACGTAGGGGCATGTCAATTGAGGAAGTGTTTGGTCATACAAAGATAGACCGTTTCTTCCTTGTAAAACTGGAAAGGTTAATTAAATTAGAACAAGAAATAGAGAAGAATCCACAATCTATGGAACTATTAGAGAGAGCGAAGAAGGTAGGTTTTTCTGACTCCCATATTGCTCGCTTATGGAAGCTTACTGTAGATGACATTTATCAACTAAGGATTACTTCAGGATTGCGTCCAGTTTATAAAATGGTCGACACCTGTGCAGCTGAATTTGAGTCTGAAACACCGTATTTCTATAGCACCTATGAAGAAGAAAACGAATCGATCGTTTCTGACCGAAAGAAAATACTGGTGCTTGGCTCAGGTCCAATTCGCATTGGACAAGGAATTGAATTTGACTATGCTACGGTACATTCTGTATTAGCTATTAAAGAGATGGGCTATGAAGCAATTATTATGAACAATAATCCAGAAACAGTCTCAACGGATTTCAGTATTAGTGACAAGCTATACTTTGAGCCGCTTACACTTGAAGATGTTATGCATGTTATTGACTTAGAGCAACCTGAAGGGGTTATCGTGCAGTTTGGAGGTCAAACAGCGATTAATTTAGCTGCGGGACTTGAAAGAAGAGGTGTAGAAATCCTCGGAACAAACTTAGAAGCAATTGATCGTGCGGAGGACAGAGATAAATTTGAAATATTACTAGATGAACTTGACTTGCTTCGTCCAAAAGGGAAAGCTGTAAAGAAAATGGAGCAGGCAATAGATGTTGCCAACGAAATTGGCTACCCGGTATTAGTTCGACCTTCCTATGTAATCGGGGGAAGTAGAATGGAAATTGTCTACAATGAGAACGAATTACATGCATATCTTGCGAAGACAACAAACATTAATACAGAACACCCCATACTAGTTGATAAATACATTACTGGGATCGAAGTAGAAGTAGATGCAATAAGTGATGGGGAAACAACCATCGTGCCAGGTATTATGGAGCATATTGAGCGTGCTGGGGTTCATTCTGGTGACTCCATAGCCGTTTACCCACCACAGCGGATCAGTGAACCAGTAAAAGAAAAATGCATGAACGCTGCACAGCGAATTTCAGAGGCATTACATGTGAAAGGCTTGATAAACATACAGTTTATCGTTCGAGATAATGAAGTATATGTACTAGAAGTGAATCCTAGAGCGAGTCGAACCATTCCGTTTTTAAGTAAAATCACAGGTGTGACGATGGCTAATATTGCTACAAAATGTATTCTCGGTACAAGACTAAAGGATCTAGGTTATAAAACAGGAATTTTACCGGAAAACGATGATGTAGCTGTGAAAGTACCTGTCTTCTCATTTGAAAAGTTACGCAGTGTGGATACAATTCTCGGGCCAGAGATGAAGTCAACTGGTGAAGCAATTGGCTATGATAAAACATTAGAAAAAGCTTTATACAAAGGGTTAATTGCTTCAGGTCTAACCGTTCCACAAGAAGGTGCTGTGCTGTTGACTGTGGCAGATAAAGACAAGAAAGAAATGCTCGAAATAGCGGAGCGTTTTCATCAACTCGGCTTCCAGCTTTACGCAACAACAGGCACTGCATCTTATGTAAGAGAATCTGGAATACCTGTTTCTGAGGTCGCTAAGATTGGATCCGAAGAACCTAATGTCCTTTCCATTATTGAAAATGGAGACGTTCAGTTTGTTGTAAATACATTGACTTCAGGTAAGCAGCCGAGATCTGATGGCTTTATTATTCGCCGGGAATCAGTAGAACATGGCATCGCGTGTTTAACGAACATGGATACAGCAAATGCTATTTTGAATGTCATTGACTCCACAACATTTAGTGCAAAGGAAATAAAACAAAAAGAGGTCGTTTTATAATGAAAAAAGAAGAATTGATCGTAAAGGACTTAAAAGAGATTGCGCTGGAAACATACGAAATGGTGCTAGAAAACAGCTTCGTTAGCATGACAGCAAAGCCTGGTCAATTTCTTCACCTCCAACTTGATGGCCATATGTTAAGACGTCCTATATCCATTGCAAGTGTAGATAAAGAAAAGAACACTGTTACGATCTTGTTTAAGATCAATGGGTCGGGCACGAAGCATTTGGCAGGCTATCAACCTGGCTATGTTTTAAATGCACTTGGACCTGCTGGAAATGGTTTTACGCTAGACTCGGAATCATCAACGATTCTATTAATTGGGGGAGGAATCGGCGTACCACCACTTTATCACCTTGGAAAACAATTGTTGGATAAACAGAGAAAAATAATTTCCATACTTGGATTCCAATCAAAGGATTATGTGTTTTACGAAAAAGAATTTCAGGAGCTTGGTGAGACGCATATTGTCACTAATGACGGCTCTTATGGAACACAGGGATTTGTTACAGACGCATTAAAAAATATTGGAGATTTTGATAGTTACTATTCCTGTGGGCCTATCCCTATGCTAAGATCAGTATCTTCAAATTTAGAACATAAGAATGGATATATATCGCTTGAAGAGAGAATGGGGTGTGGTGTTGGTGCCTGCTTTGCTTGTGTTATCCCTACTGATAATAATGGTGGTTATCGAAAAATATGCAAAGACGGGCCAGTATTTCATCACAAGGAGGTAAGTCTATGAATCCATTACATGTAGAATTACCTGGTTTAAGCTTAAAGAATCCTATCATGCCTGCGTCTGGTTGCTTTGGTTTTGGCCGTGAGTACAGTGAGTTTTATGACTTAAATAAACTTGGTGCCATCATTATGAAAGCAGCAACCGGTGAGTCGAGATTTGGAAATCAGACACCAAGAGTTGCGGAAACGGCATCCGGTATGCTTAATGCCATCGGCCTTCAGAACCCAGGTGTAGAGAGTATTCTTGAGTGTGAGGTCCCATTTTTAGCAGATTACGAGACTCCCATTATTGCTAATATTGCTGGGAGTTCCTTGGAAGAATATGAGCATGTTGCTCGCACGTTTAATCAGACTGGTCAGGTTGCCGCATTAGAATTAAACATCTCCTGTCCAAATGTAAAGGAAGGTGGAATCCAATTTGGCACAGATCCTGTTATGGCTGCACGGGTAACAGATCGGGTGAAAAAGGCTAGTGATCTTCCGGTATATGTGAAATTATCACCGAATGTAACAGATATTACAGCCATGGCAAAAGCAGTTGAATCGGCCGGGGCAGATGGATTATCTATGATTAACACCCTTACTGGGATGCAAATCCACCTACCTTCCCGTAAACCATTGCTTGCCAACAAAACGGGAGGCTTATCAGGTCCTGCTATAAAGCCAGTCGCAATCCGTATGATTTATGAGGTTAGACAACATGTTTCCATTCCAATTATTGGAATGGGTGGTATAACAAATGCAGAGGACGTATTGGAGTTTCTCCTAGCCGGGGCAAATGCAGTTGCAATTGGGACAGCAAATTTCCAAAATCCGTTTGTCTGCCCAGAAATTATCGAAGTATTACCAGCAGTATTAGAGCGATATGGCTTTCAATCTGTTCAAGAGGTTGTTGGAAAGGGGATCCTTACATGAATCAATCCGTTTATCTAGCATTAGATTTCCCTAGTTGGGAAGAGACAAAGCAATTTCTTCAAACTAATCAATTAAATGGTGTACCGGTAAAAGTAGGAATGGAGCTTTTCTATAGAGAAGGGCCAAAAGTAATTGAAAATCTACGAGAAAACAACCATTCAATTTTTCTTGATTTAAAGCTACACGATATTCCAACAACCGTCATGAAAGCAATGCGGAGCATTTCAAAGCTTGATGTGGAAATGGTCAATGTTCATGCATTGGGCGGGGCAGAGATGATTAAGCGAGCGAAGGAGGGCCTAACCACAGGCCATCCTAATAAGACAAAATTAATCGCGGTTACCATTCTAACTTCGATGGATAAACAGACAATGAATAATGAATTACTTTTACCAGGTGAAGTGGATGATAAGGTAAGTCACTTCGCTCACTTTTCCCAAAGTAATGGAGTAGACGGTGTTGTTTGCTCTGTTTATGAAGCAGAGAAAATTAAAGTTGAATGTGGAGATAACTTTTTAACTGTTACACCAGGCATTCGTTTAGGCGGTACAGAAGTTAATGACCAAAAACGGATAGCAACACCAGCATATGCCAAAAGCCAAGGCACAGACTACATAGTGGTAGGTAGAAGCATAACGAACGCTGAGAACCCTAAAAAGGCATATGAGAGAGTAGTAGAGGAGTGGACAAATGGTAGTATCGTATGATCTGGCGCGAGATTTACTGGATATAAAAGCAGTACAGGTAAATCCATCTGAATATTTTACTTGGACATCAGGAATAAAATCACCAATTTATTGTGATAACCGCCTAACCATGTCCTATCCAAGGATAAGAAAAAAAATCACAAAAGCTTTTATGGAGATGATCGATAGACTGCCAGAAAAGCCTGAGGTCATTGCTGGCTGTGCGACTGCAGGAATTCCTCACGCATCGTGGCTAGCTGATAAATTAGATTTACCAATGGTGTATGTACGTTCCAAGCCGAAGGGGCATGGAAAAGGAAATCAAGTAGAAGGTGCCTGCACTAATGGGCAAAAGGTTCTCGTTATAGAAGACCTTATCTCAACTGGTGGCTCCTCATTAGAAACAGCTAGAGTTTTGAAAGAGCAAGGTGCAACAGTGCTCGGTGTTCATGCCATTTTTTCTTATGGGTTGGAAAAATCTGATCAGTTATTCTCGAGGGAAAAGATCACGCTAGAAACCATTACAGGCTATGACGAGCTATTAGATGTAATGCAAGCTGACAACCGACTAACAAAGTCTGAGCATAAACAGCTAATAGATTGGAGAAACAGCTTATAATACCCAAAAAACCTGAGAACCTCCATTGTTATGGTTCTCAGGTTATTTTTTGTCACATTTACTCTTTCTTTACTAATACCATCCATTCGTCGAGTGCAATACTGTGAATGCGTTGTTCTCGGATGTCAATTTGAAAATGATTTAAAACCTCATGATTCGCTCCTAGTACAAAGTTAGACACATGTTGTCTCATATAGCGATCATGTTGTGTACGATGCAACCAGTCATCAAAAGGAAGTGTCTTTTTACGAGGTTTTTCTTTATAGATTGAAAGCTGATTCTTCTGAAAAAGATGCTTCCATTCAGATATTTTCAGTGCACGGTGATGGCTATTATCACGCATTTTTTCAAAACTATTAACAAAAGTATCAAGAGAATGAGCCTCTGGCGAAATATTATCAATAAGCAAAAAAGAACCACCTGGTTTAAGAACCCTAGTCACTTCCTCAATAAAGTGCCTAGGACTAGTGAAATGATGTGCGGCTGTTCGGCAAATAATATGGTCAAACGTATGATCCAAGAAAGGTAAGTCCTCGGCTTCTCCGATGATAAAATGGATATTTTGAAAGTTCTCAAGATGTTTCCTCGCTTCAGCAAGCATTTCCTTTGTTAAATCAATTGCGTAAACTTGTTTTACATAAGGAGAGAGTGTTTTAGCCACATGACCTCCACCTGTTGCTACATCTAGAATTTTGTCCTCACGTGTAAGTTCAAGCCACTCTGGTATTGCTTTAAGATCAGCCCCGAATGCGTGTGTTTCGCTTACTACATAGGCTTCTTTATTGTCGGTAAATACTTTTTCAATAAGACGCTTTTCAATGTCTTTCATTACCATCACCCCTATCTTTCTTTTAATATAACTTAAATACTGCAATAATTAAAATATTGATTTATAATTAAGTGTAATAACAATTACTTATCAAAAGGGTGAAACGGATTGAAAATAGATGACTATGCTCTTTTGCTCAAGCTTAACGAAATTGGTACGATTCGTGGGGCTGCAAAAGCAGTTTTAATTTCACAACCTGCTGTTACACAGCGACTAAAATATATTGAAGATTACTTTGGTGAAACCATTTTTATTCGGACACCTAAAAGGTTGTTATTAACACCTAGTGGCGAGTTGATATTGAATCATGCCTCTCAGGTTGTTAATCGAGAACAGGAAATAAAGAATACATTAGCTAGTTCTAGTGAAGAAGTGCAAGGTACATTATCCATTGCCTGTTCATCTCTTATTAGTCAACGATTTCTCCCTTCTATCTTAGGAGAGTTTACTGCACGTTTTCCAAAAGTGGCAATTGATCTTGTAACAGGGATAAGTGAGGATATAAAAAGACACCATAAACAGTACCATGTCTGTATAATTCGGGGAGAAAAGTTAAAGGAAAGTAATTGCGAACGACTCTTTGCAGACCCACTCCATCTGTTCGATTCCCAACCGTTTCCTTCCAATGAAAACAAGGAAAGAACGCTTATTTCTTTTAAAAGTGATGATAGTATGCATGAGTTAGTAGATAACTGGCTTTACCAACAGAATGACATAAAAGCGATGAAGACAATAACAGTGGACCAAATTGAAACGTGCAAGCAATTGATGAAACAGGGGTTAGGGATGGCTGTTTTGCCTGAAAGTGTCTCTGATTCTATGAAAGAGCAATATCCACACCTTCCATTACGTACTAATGGAGAGCCTGTAACACGTGATACTTGGATCTGTTATCAAGAAGGGGTTCGAAAATTACCACAGGTTGATCATTTCATTAACGCGATGTCCAGACAAACTTTTCTATGAATGTTTAGCAGGTGACAATAAGAGGAACATTACCAGTAGAACAAAAAAAGGAGTGTTTAGTTAATGAGTGACGTATTATTTACTTCTAGCGCAACAGCAAAAAATGGCCGTGACGGCCATGTGAAATCAGATGATGGTTTAATTGATGTTAATCTGGTTAACCCAGCAAAGAATAGTTCAGATAAAGGTTCAAATCCAGAGCAACTTTTTGCTGCAGGATATGCGGCTTGTTATGACGGAGCATTAAACCATGTTGCCCGTGAGCAAAAAAAAGAAATCGACTCTGAAACCAATGCAGAAGTTAGTTTCTTAAAAGATCCTGAAGATGGGGGATTTAAAATCGGTGTAAAACTAAACATTACGATCGAGGGCGTTGATCAAGAGGAAGCAGATAAGTTAGCAGAAGCTGCTCATCAGTTTTGCCCTTATTCAAAGGCAACAAGAGGCAACATCGAAGTGGAATTAAATCCTACAGTAAAATAATAAGTTTAAGAAAAAGGCTGTCGACTTGTTCGACAGCCTTTTTTAACTTCTTATTGCATATTCCATCAGCCATTGCTTTTCGGACTTTTTAGTTTCTCAACTATATTAGCGTCTGGCGTAACATAAAGTGTTTTTTGGTTATCATACGTCACATAGCCTGGCTTCGCACCATTTGGCTTTTTTACATGACGAATAAGTGTATAATCTACAGGTACTGAAGAGGATTGCTGTGATTTACTAAAGTATGCAGCAATTTGTGCAGCCTCACTAAGAGTTTCTTCGCTAGGTTCACTGTCACGAATGATAACATGTGAGCCAGGTATGTCTTTCGTGTGGAGCCAAATATCATCACGACGAGCTAGTTTCATCGTGACATACTCATTTTGCTTATTGTTCTTTCCAACCAATATAGCAGTACCATCACTGGATGTATAAGCTTCTGGAACAGGTTTTGATTGTTTTGTCTTCTGTTTCTTCTTCTTTGCTTGTTTCCGTAAATAGCCTTCTTCTTGCAATTCCTCTCGAATTTCTTCAATATCTTCAGTTGCAGCTACATCGAGTTGCTGTAATAACTGATCAAAATAAGCTATTTCTTCGTTTGTTTTAAGAATTTCTTTTTCAATTACCTGCTTCGATTTTTTCAATTTTTGATAGGTTTTATAATAGCCTTGAGCATTATCACTTGCTGTTTTATTTTGATTCAATTCAATCGTTAAGGTGCCACCCTCGGGATCATAGTAATCAGTGACCTCAACCGAGTCTGCACCAGGTCTTACGATATGAATATGGGCTGTAAGCAATTCACCCAGCTTCTGGAACTTTTCGGCACCTTCCGCTTTTTTTATAGTCTGATTATGTTTTTTTAATTTCCGAATGTTTTTGTCTTTTTCGTTCTTAATAAATCGATAAAGATCTTTTGCCTGTTGTTTTACCCGGTCCCTTTCTGCTTTTCCAGAGTAAAAAGTATCCAGCATTTCATTTGTAGTAGCATAAGTCTTTTTCTCACCTGAATAGTTAGTCAACGGAATTACATGAAAATCTTCTTTTTTATCCCGGTAGATAGCAGGTTCGTACTGATTTTCTATCATTTGAGTTTGAAGTTCTGTGAATTTCTCTACATAGGTTGTGGCAGATCCGAGATGCGTCCTGTTTACTAGCTCTTTTGCTATAAAGGGAGAAAAGCCTGTGAGTGTGTTAACAATTTGTTGGTCTACTTTACCGGCATTGAAGTCAATTTTTTTAATAAACTCTTCTCCGTTTATCTGTAATGGATCCCATTTATCTTGTAATGGAGGAAGTTGATATTCATTACCTGGCAAGATCGTTCTATGGCGATTCTGTGCCATGGAGACATGTTTCAAGCTATCAACAATATGGCCTTTTTCTTTATCAACAAGCATAACATTACTATGTTTGCCCATTAACTCCATAATAAGTGTTTTATGGGTAATGTCTCCAATTTCGTTACGTGTTTTAATTGAAAATTCCACTATTCGTTCCATCCCATGCTGCGAGATTTCCTCAATAATTGCTCCAGATAAATGCTTTCTTAATACCATACAAAACATCGGTGCTTCAGCAGGATTTTGATAGCTATCATTTGTTAAATGGAACCTGGCGTAAGTTGGGTGTATGGAAAAGAGTAGGGTATGGTTACTCCCATGACTTCTAATTGTAAAAACAATTTCAGTCAAGGTAGGCTGATATATTTTTGTTATTTTACCTGGTAAAAGTTGTTGTTTCAATTCCTCTGTTACTGCTCTTGTAACAATACCATCAAACGGCATAAGATCACCTCCTGAGTAATTATAGCATTTTTGAGGACAAGTCTGCATAGATATTAGTTACACAAGGAGTCATCTGTCAAAAAAAGGTGACATACAAAACAATTAATTACAGGCTTATTTGGAGGAATGCCGATGAAATGGTATCAATTGGATGTTGAACGAGTGGAACAAAAGCTTCATGTAACATCAAAAAAGGGATTAACTACGAAACAAGTGGAAAAAAGACGTAAAGAACAAGGCTATAATGAATTAGAAACACAGAAAAGTACATCCAAATGGCTCATTTTCCTTAAGCAGTTTCAAGATTTTATGGTTCTTGTCCTGTTGGCTGCTACATTAATTGCCGGTCTGCTAGGGGAATATATCGATGCTATCGCGATCATGATCATCGTTCTCGTAAACGGGTGTTTCGGCTATTTCCAGGAGCAAAAAGCAGAAAAATCGCTTGAAAAATTGAAAGAACTTTCTGCTCCGCTTGCAACAGTGTTACGAGATGGAAAGTGGGAAAAGGTATATTCAAGGGAAGTAGTAGTTGGAGATATCGTAAAAGTATCAAGTGGGGACAGAATTCCTGCAGACCTACGAATAGTGAAGTCGAATAGCATGGAAACGGAAGAGTCCGCTCTTACTGGTGAGTCCCTCCCAGTATCCAAACATGCAACAGCAATTACTAGAGATCAATTAGAAGCGCAAGATCAAGTAAATATGGGCTTCATGGGTACGCTTGTCACAAGAGGATCTGGAATTGGGATAGTCGTTGGGACAGGCATGAATACCATAATGGGTCAGATTGCCTCCTTAATGGCAAATACAAAAAAAGTAATGACACCACTGGAAAGGAAATTAGCAGAACTAGGAAAAATACTCATTGTTGTTGCTTTATTCCTTACTGCGCTTGTCGTTATGCTTGGTGTAATGCAGGGTCACCCTGTATACAATATGTTTCTTGCAGGTGTATCACTAGCTGTAGCAGCGATACCAGAAGGCCTACCTGCGATAGTAACAGTTGCCCTCTCGCTCGGAGTGCAAAGGATGATACGAAAAAAAGCCATCGTAAGAAAACTATCTGCCGTGGAAACCCTTGGTTGTGCTTCCGTAATCTGTAGTGACAAAACGGGGACCATGACAGAAAACAAAATGACAGTAAAAGAACTTTACTTGGGAGGAAACCAGTTATATGTAACTGGAGATGGCTATAATCTTCAAGGAGATTTTTTTCTAAATAACGAGAAGGTTGACGAAGATTTCTCAAATTTAAAGGCAATGTTACTCTATGGATCCTTATGCAATAACGCCACACTTCAGGTTAAAAAAGGAAAACACTACATTGATGGAGATCCTACCGATGGGGCGCTTATTATTGCTGCACGTAAGCTCGGTATAACCTTAGCGGCCAAGGAGAAATATCACATTATAAAAGAAATCCCTTTTGATTCAGATCGTAAGCGAATGAGTGTTATTGTTCAAGATGAAAATGGGATGCGCTATCTGATTACGAAAGGTGCCCCAGATGTCTTACTACCAAGGTCTAAATACCAAGGAAATGTACAAGGCAGGAGTATCTTACAAGATGCTGACATAGAGAGGATCGACAAGGCAGTAAGTGACATGGCCGAGAAGGCATTACGAACATTAGCAGTTGCCATTAAGCCATTGAACAAAAACGAAAGTTTAGATGATGCTTTTCTCGAGAGAGATCTAACCTTTATTGGCTTATATGGAATGATTGACCCACCTCGTAAAGAGGTAAAAGCTGCTATAGAAGAGTGCAACCAGGCTGGTATCAAGACAGTAATGATAACAGGAGACCATGTAAAAACAGCAAGGGCTATTGCTAGAAACCTAAAACTTTTACCTGACAATGGGATGGTTTTGGAAGGGTATCAGCTATCAGAAATGTCGATAGAAGATTTGGAAGAAGTAATTGATGATACGTATGTATTTGCAAGAGTTACACCAGAACATAAATTAAAAATTGTACAAGCATTTCAAAGAAAAGGGCATATCGTTGCCATGACAGGTGACGGGGTAAATGATGCTCCAGCAATTAAAGCAAGTGATATCGGAATCAGTATGGGAATTAGTGGAACAGATGTGACAAAAGAAGCTTCTTCTCTTATTTTAATGGATGACAACTTTGCTACAATAAAATCAGCGATTCATGAGGGAAGAAACATCTATGAAAATATAAGGAAATTTATCCGCTATTTACTTGCATCCAATGTAGGAGAAATTTTAGTTATGTTGTTTGCCATGCTTCTTGCAATGCCTCTACCCCTTATCCCAGTCCAAATCCTTTGGGTTAACTTGGTTACAGACGGATTACCGGCAATGGCACTCGGTTTGGATAAATCTGAGGGGGATGTTATGAAGCAATCCCCACGGAATCCCCGTGAAGGAGTATTTGCAAGAGGACTTGGCTATAAAATTATATCAAGAGGAATTCTCATCGGGATTGTAACCTTAATAGGATTTATGGTAACATACCAAAACAACCCTGATAATCTAATCTACGGACAAACAGTTGCCTTTACAACACTTGTGATGGCACAATTAATTCACGTATTTGATTGCCGTAGTGAGAAATCTGTGTTTTCCAGAAACCCTTTTGAAAATATCTATCTAGTGTTTGCGGTACTTTCATCACTACTCTTATTACTTGTCGTTATATATTGGGAGCCACTCCAACCAATTTTCCATACCACCTATTTAGGACTAAGGGATTGGATGCTAATTATTGGGTTAAGCGCATTGCCAACAGTGTTGTTTGGCTTCACTAAAAAATAAAACAATTACCACGTATCTTTTTTTGGAGGTGCGTGGTTATTTTTTAGTTCAAGAGATGGTTAAGTAGAAGATAACACATAACAATCAGGCAGGGACTCCCCATCTATTTAACCGCTCCATCTTTCGATTTACTAGGTACACGAACTTAATGGAAGGAGCAAGACTCCTTAATTTCGTTTGTTTCAATCCTGTAGCTACATTACTTTACGCTAATCAGCGCTTTTCTTTTATGTTTTCATTTTGTAGGATTCAAGGTATAATGGAAGTTAACGGATGTGATTGTATGTTAAAAAGCATGACTGGATACGGGAGCCATGTATTCGAATATATGGACGGTTCAATAATTGTTGAGATTCGTAGTGTAAACCATCGTTTTCTTGATTTAAATGTAAAGGTTCCTCGCTCGTCCACTAAGATGGAAGATGATATAAGGAAAATTATTCAGTCTTTCTTTCAGAGAGGTAAAATTGAGGTTTTAGTTCAAATTGATGACGATCAACTAAACGCTAGGGAAGTACATACCAACTGGGATGTGTTGGATCAGTATATATCTCAGATGAAAATAGCCCAGAAACGATACGACTTGGGTGGAAAAGTATCAGTTGAATCAATGGCACTGTTGCCTGAGATTTTTACTGTATCAGAACCAAAACTTGCTACACAAAGTTTCCGTATTCCTCTTTTAGAGGCAATTCGAATTGCTGCAGTTCAAGTGAAGGAGATGCGAGAGACAGAAGGAATGTTCTTAGAGAAAGACCTAAGAAAAAGACTTGAGTTGGCCGACGAAATAATTCACATGATTGGAGCCCACAGACCAGCTGTCATAAACGCTTATAAAGAAAGAATCCGGAAGAGAGTCATGGAACAATTACCTGCACTAGGTGAATTAGATCAAGACAGGATTCATCAAGAGATTGTTTTATTAGGGGAAAAAGGGGACGTCACGGAAGAACTGACGCGACTAAAGAGCCATATTAACCACTTTCTTGAAACATTGAAGCAACAGAATGCTGTTGGTAGAAAGCTTGACTTTATTATTCAGGAAATGCAGCGGGAAGGTAATACAATCGGTGCTAAATCAAATGATCCTGTGATGAGTGAGCATGTCGTAAATTTAAAAAGTGAACTAGAAAAAATGAAAGAGCAAGTCCAGAATATAGAATAAAGCTTGAGTTTGGTCTATCTTTTTTCATATAATAATTATAGTATAAGTAATTGAACGACTAAGCCTGCTAATATTATAGAGGTTCATGCATGACTAAGGGGGAAGCAAGTTGAGTCTACGATTGATAAATATAGGATTTGGTAATGTTGTTTCTGCAAATCGTGTTATATCGATTGTCTCACCAGAATCGGCACCAATCAAACGTATTATTACGGTAGCCAGAGACAATAATAAGCTGGTTGATGCGACGTACGGCAGGAGAACAAGAGCTGTTATTATAACAGATAGTGACCATGTAGTACTTTCAGCTGTCCAGCCAGAGACAGTAGGACAGCGCGTGCTAAGCCATGAAGAAATAACAGATGAGAATTAATGGATTTGTATAGGAGGAACAATTTTGATTGAAGAGAAGGGAATTTTATTTATACTTTCTGGGCCTTCCGGTGTAGGGAAGGGCACGGTTAGAAAAGAATTATTTGACCAGGCAACTGAACTGAAATATTCTATTTCAATGACCACGAGAAACATTCGTCACGGAGAAACAGATGGTGTGGACTACTTCTTTAAGTCCAAGGAAGAATTTGAAGAGCTGATTAACCAAAACGAGCTGTTAGAATATGCAAAATATGTTAATAATTATTATGGTACACCAAGAACCTATGTGGAACAGACCTTAGCAGCTGGTTATGATGTCTTTTTGGAAATAGAAGTTCAAGGTGCCTTGCAAGTAAAAGAGAACTTCCCAGAAGGTGTATTTATTTTTCTTTTCCCGCCAAGTCTGGAAGAATTGAAAAATAGAATTGTTAGCCGTGGAACCGAATCATCTGATTTAGTATTAAACCGTCTTAAGGAAGCAAGAAAAGAGATTGAAATGATGGATGCTTACGATTATGTTGTAGTGAACGACCAAGTAGAACATGCCGTAAGTAAAGTACAATCAATTATTCAAAGTGAACACTTAAAACGTGAGCGTGTAGCAAAACAATATAAGAAATTATTGGAGGATGAGTTGTAATGTTAGAACCGTCAATTGATTCACTACAGGAAAAGATTAATTCAAAATATACCCTTGTTACACTATCTGCAAGACGTGCAAGGCAAATGAGTGTAACGAAAAAGGTATTAGTGGATAATCCAAAATCCCATAAATTTGTCGGTATGGCACTAGAAGAAGTTCAAGCCGATAAGCTTTATATTACGGAAGAATAAACATTAAAGAAGTCTCCTCACATAGCATATGAGGGGACTTTGTTCATTCTACAGTAATTCATATTAAAAGCATAAGCAGTTTCGCTTATGTTATAACTGATGTAGCGAAATATGAAAAAAGCTAGGTAGGGGGTCGTTGCCAAATGATGAAGAATAAAAAGATATTACTTGGAGTTAGTGGCGGGATCGCTGCATATAAAGCTTGTGCTCTTACGAGTAAGCTGACACAGCAGGGAGCAGATGTAAAAGTGATTATGACTAAAAGTGCGGTTGAATTTGTCTCCCCTTTAACGTTTCAGGCACTCTCACGAAATCCTGTCTACACAGACACGTTTGATGAAAAGGATCCGAGCAAAATAGCTCATATTGACCTAGCTGACTGGGCAGATTTTATCCTATTAGCCCCGGCAACCGCTAATATAATAGCAAAATTGGCAAATGGCATTGCAGATGACATGCTTTCCACTACTTTGCTTGCAAGTGAAGCACCAGTATATATTGCTCCAGCAATGAATGTACATATGTATGCACATCCAGCAGTAATGAAGAATATGCAGCAACTAGAAGCATGGAATTATCATTTCATTGAACCTGGTGCAGGATACTTAGCATGTGGTTATGTAGGCAAAGGACGATTAGAGGAACCAGGAACTATTATAGAAACCATTAATCATCACCTAGAACAAAAGGTGTCGAAAAAATTATTAGGTAAAAAAGTGCTTATTTCGGCAGGACCTACAAGGGAAAAGGTGGACCCAGTTCGCTATTTTACAAACAGATCATCTGGGAAAATGGGCTTTGCGTTAGCAGAAGCAGCAGCTACAGAGGGCGCAGATGTTACATTGGTTGCAGGTCCATCTGAGCAGGTACTGAATGTGCAGCACATACAACGGATTAATGTTGTAACAGCCGAAGAAATGTTTGAGGAAATGCATCGCTATTATGCTGAAAGTGATATTGTAATTAAGGCAGCAGCTGTTGCTGATTATAAACCAAAGCATGTCTTCACAGAAAAAATGAAGAAACAAGACGGGAATTTAGAATTGGAAATGGTACGTACACAAGACATTCTAAAGTCTTTAGGAAATAAAAAAGACAAGCAGTTCCTAGTGGGGTTTGCGGCAGAAACGAATGAACCATTAAAATATGGACTGCAAAAACTTCAATCGAAAAATTTAGACGCCATTGTCATTAACAATGTTTCAACACAGGGCGCGGGGTTTGAAAGTGATACCAATATGGTGACATATGTAAATAAACAAGAGGAAAAAGAAGAAATTGCATTAGCTGCAAAATCAGAGGTTGCTAAGTCAATCATTCAGCTTATAGTGAGAGACATGAAGGATGAAGCCATGTGAAGATAGCGAACGTAATCGTTGACGTACCTGTTAGTTCAATAAATCAGACATTTGATTATTTAATTCCAGACAGATTTCTAGATATACTACAGATTGGAATGCGGGTTACTGTGCCATTCGGCCCCCGTAAGATTATGGGTTTTGTAGTAGGTAAGGCCTCGCAATCTGAATTTAAAAAACTGCGGGAAATAGAACAAGTGCTTGATCTAACCCCCGTACTGACCTCGGAGTTACTTGATTTAGGTAAATGGGTTGCAAAAGAAACCGTAAGCTTTTACATTACCGCATTACAAGCAATGCTTCCACAAGTGTTAAAAGCACAATACAAGAAGGAACTAGTCCGAAATACAGAGGAGAGGCTTTCAGACGAAATGGAAGACCTTTTTGCAGGAAGAGATGTAATAGGGTTTGAGGAGTTTGAAGGCTCTACCTTAAGTTACTATCAGTTGCAAAAGGAAGTTCAGGACGGAAGCATTACGGTTAAGTATTTGGTGCACTCCAAAATAACAAAAAAATATATCACCATGGTTCAACCAGCCAGAGAAGCCCATTTATTGGAAGAGGCATTTGAGGATTTATCTAAGCAAGCTTTAAAACAGCGTAAGTTATTAGCATATTTCCTTCAGAACCCTGAACCAATTGAAAAGAGACTATTACTTAAAAAATACGAAACCACCTCAAGTACTATTAAAACCTTGGTAGATAAAGAGTTATTGGAAACGAACCGGGTTGAAGTTTACCGGGATCCTCACCAACAGCAGCAATTTAGTAAAACCACCGCTTTAACCTTAACAGATGAACAAGAGCAGGCAATTGCTCCAATGAAGGAAAAAATTACTAATAATGAGCACGAGGTTTTTCTATTGCACGGCGTTACAGGGAGCGGAAAAACGGAAATCTACCTTCAAGCCATTCAGGAAGTTATACACAAAGGACAAGAATCCATCGTCTTGGTGCCAGAAATCGCCTTGACCCCACAAATGGTTAATCGTTTCAAGGGTCGCTTTGGTTCAAAGGTTGCCGTCATGCATAGTGCGCTTTCTGCAGGTGAAAAATATGATGAATGGCGAAGAATACATCAAAAAGAAGTTCAAGTTGTGGTTGGCGCAAGATCTGCCATCTTTGCTCCTTTTGAAAATATTGGAATTATCATAATTGACGAGGAACATGAAGGAACATATAAACAAGAGGACCAGCCTAGATATCATGCTAGGGATGTTGCCATACAACGTGGGAAGTCACACCAGTGCCCTGTTGTTTTAGGAAGTGCCACCCCAACATTAGAATCATTTGCGAGAGCTCAGAAAGGTGTTTACCAGCTTTCTACGTTAAGTAAGAGAACCAATGAAAAGGATATGCCAAAGGTAGACATTGTTGACATGCGGGAAGAATTACATGCTGGTAACCGCACAATGTTTTCCCGTACATTAATGGAAAAAATGGAACGATGCATAGAAAGAGGAGAACAAATTGTGTTGCTTCTTAATAGGCGGGGTTATTCTACTTTTGTTATGTGTCGAGATTGTGGTCATGTTAAAGAGTGTCCGCATTGTGATATCGCATTAACCTATCATAAAAATACAAACCATTTAAAATGCCATTACTGTGCTTATGAAGAACAAATGCCTACAACATGTCCAGAATGTGAAAGTGACTTAATTCGTTATTTTGGTACAGGTACACAACGTGTAGAGGAAGCGTTAACCAAACAGCTTCCTGAAGCGGGTATTATCCGTATGGATGTGGATACAACCAGAAGAAAAGGATCACATGAAGCACTATTGCGTAAATTTGCTGATAAAGAGGCAAGCATTCTTCTTGGTACACAGATGATAGCAAAAGGCTTAGACTTTGAAAATGTAACGTTGGTAGGGGTTCTCACCGCAGACTCCATGTTACATCTGCCAGACTTCAGATCTTCAGAAAAGACCTTTCAGTTATTGACACAGGTAAGTGGTAGGGCAGGGCGACATGAGCTTACTGGGGAAGTCATTGTACAGACGTATACTCCAGATCATTACAGTATAGAGCTTGCAAGCCAATATGACTTTGAAGGTTTTTATAAAAAAGAAATGGCTACAAGAAAAACATTCCAATACCCGCCATTTTTCTTTCTAACCTTGATAACCGTATCCCATACAAACAAAGTTTCAGCTGCTCAATCGACAAGTCACATCGTACAGCATTTACTACGCAATGTTATGCATAACACGGTAGTGCTTGGTCCTTCGCCATCCCCGATACCACGTATAAAAGATAGATATAGGTACCAATGCATGATAAAATACAAAAATGAGCCACAACTTCGGGATGTAATTTCAGACATTATGGACCATTTTAAAGATGAAACGCAAAAAGGCGACCTACTTATAACAGTTGATATGCAACCACACCACCTTATGTAAATAATTTATATCGACATAACTGCTAGTTAGACCTTCACTACAAGAATGCGATCGGGATAGCATGCATTCAAAGCAGGGGAGGTGGAGAGGCACCCCCCCACCAATAGAAGTTTTACTTTTTAACATGATTGATAACAGTTATAATAAATTTGTATTAGAAAGAAGGTTTTCATTTGAAACGTATCGTATTTATGGGGACACCGGATTTTTCCGTTCCCATCCTACATAATTTAGTTGAATCAGAATATGAGGTCGTACTTGCTGTGACACAACCGGATAGGCCTAAAGGTAGGAAGCGAACGATAACACCACCACCAGTTAAAGCTGAAGCAGAGAAGCATGGTATTCCAGTATACCAGCCTGAAAAATTAAAAGAAGCATATGAGGAAATATTAGCTTATAAACCGGATTTGATTGTTACTGCAGCGTATGGTCAGTTATTGCCTAATGGTTTATTAGAGGGTCCAGAATTTGGATGTATTAATGTTCATGCCTCCTTACTTCCTGAATTAAGAGGGGGCGCACCGATTCATTACGCGCTTATGCAAGGGAAGAAAGAAACAGGCATCACAATTATGTATATGGTGGAACAGCTTGATGCAGGAGATATTTTAACACAACAAACTGTTCCCATTGATAAAGAGGATCATGTGGGTTCTTTACATGACAAGCTCTCTGAAGCTGGTTCTATGTTATTGATGGATACATTACCACGCCTTTTCAATGGGGATATTACCCCCGTGAAACAAGATGGGGCGAAAGCTACATTTGCAGGAAATATTAAACGTGAGCAGGAAAGAATTGACTGGAGTAGATCTAGCCTAGAGATATATAACCATATACGTGGGCTTAACCCTTGGCCTGTAGCATTTACCACCTATGATGAGGCAAATATGAAAATTTGGTGGGGAGAAATACAAGATAAGCAATATTCTGGAAATCCAGGAGAGATTGTGGAGAAAACAGATGATGGGTTCCATGTTGTTTGTGGAGATGGAAATGTTATTAAAATTACAGAAATACAACCAGCAGGGAAGAAAAGGATGACTGTAAAAGACTATTTACAAGGTTCTTCCGATCGAATAAAAACAGGCAAAGTATTGGGTGGTTAAATGAATAATTATCAACTGAGGAATACAATTCTAGATATTTTAATCAGAATAGAGAAGGACAATGGCTTCAGTCACTTATTGATTGATAATGAATTAAGGAAGCAAAGCATTCAAGCGAAAGATGAAGGACTCTTAACAGAAGTTGTATATGGTACGATGCAATATAAATTGACGTTGGATTATTACCTGGAAAGCTTTATTGATCAACGAAAAAAATTAGATCTTTGGGTACATATGCTTTTGCGAATGTCAGTTTATCAAATGGTCTATTTAGATAAGATCCCAGATCATGCCATCATTCATGAAGCCGTTGAAATAGCTAAAAGCCGTGGCCATAAAGGGATTGCATCTTTAGTTAATGGTGTCTTAAGAACCATACAACGTAAAGGTGTTCCTTCTACTTCTTTAATAGAAGATAGTGTTAAACGTCTTTCTATTGAAACAAGTCATCCAGAGTGGCTAGTTGGGCGATGGGTAAACACATATGGCTTTGAAACAGTTAAAGAAATGTGTGAAACAAATATAACTAGAAAACATACTGCCATCCGAGTTCAACCATTGCGGATTGCAAGAAATGAAGCAATGGACAGACTGAGGGAGGAAGGCTATGAGGTTAAACCTTCCAGCTTGTCTTCCCAAGGGATTATTGTGAGCAAAGGTAATATCTTAAGATCCTCTTTATTTAAAAAAGGAGAGGTTACAATTCAGGATCAGAGCTCGATGCTTGTTGGGGAATTATTGCAAGCACAATCTGGTATGCATGTTTTAGATGCATGCAGTGCACCAGGAGGAAAAGCTACCCATATTGCGGAGAAAATGCAAAACGAGGGTCGGATAGATGCCTATGATTTGCACAAAAAGAAAGCAAAGCGAATAGAGTACAAAGCTTCTGATCTAGGCTTGTCAATTATCCATGCATCTCCTCAAGATGCAAGGAACTTGCAAGATGTACACGAGGTAGAAAGCTTTGATCGTATTTTAGTCGATGCACCTTGTTCAGGTCTAGGTGTAATGCGAGGTAAACCAGAAATTAAATATCATAAGCAGGAAGCTGACATTAAGAGATTAGCCGGTATTCAGCTTGATATTTTAGAAAGCACAGCACCACTCCTTAAAAAGAATGGTTTATTAATCTATAGTACATGCACCGTGGAAGCTTCAGAGAATGAAGGGGTAGTTAAATCATTTCTTGCTAATAACCCTGATTATATAGTTGATGAAGACTTTTTTGAGGAACTTCCCGCTAGCTTAAAAAAAGCAAAAGGTATTACAGAATATGGTTTACAGCTGTTCCCACAAGATGAGGATACTGACGGCTTCTTTCTAACACGTATCAAGAAAATTTAAAGGGGCGCTTGGAACCAGTATTCTACATTGTTTTCGTGCGGAATAAGGTGGCTGTTTTCTTTGTAGAAGTAATAATTGCTATTAAAAAGAAGGAATAAAAACATATATATGCTTGACCGTAACAGGAAAAATGTTCTTTTTTAACCTTATTTGTGTAATACTTATTACAAATACATCCGTAAATGGTGGAGGGGTGAAGAAATGGAAGGTCAATTTATGACAGATCAAGGACTGGTCAGAAGCCATAATGAGGATGCAGGCGGTGTGTTTTATAATAAGCATGGTCAGTTGCTTGCAGTCATAGCTGATGGAATGGGTGGCCACCAGGCAGGCGATGTTGCGAGTCGAATGGCAACATCGTTAATAGAGGAGAAATGGCTGGATGCAGAACAATTGAACAGTCCCGAGGCGGCTGAAAACTGGATTAAACTTGCTGTTGAGGAGATAAATAGGAAAGTGTTTGAGCATTCCTTAGTAAAAGAGGAGTGTAAAGGTATGGGTACTACCTTCGTGGTAGCAGCATGTACTAGTGACTTTATTACGGTTGCAAACATAGGGGATAGTCGATGCTATATGCTTAGTGAGAGTGGGTTTAAGCAAATAACTGTGGATCACTCCCTTGTTAATGAACTTGTCCGTTCTGGACAAATTTCTAAGGATGATGCCGAACAACATCCTAGAAAAAATGTCTTATTAAAGGCGTTAGGAACAGAACAATCCGTGATTCCGGAGGTCTTCTCACTAGGGTGGGAATCAAAAGATAGACTTCTTTTATGTTCAGATGGTTTATCTAATAAAGTTATGGACGAAGAGCTCCACCAGCTTGTTTCTACTGATGAAGAAATTGAGCAGATTGAAATTGAAATGATCCGTTTAGCAAATGCTCGGGGTGGAGAGGACAATATCTCCGTCATCATTGTGATGTATGACTCACCAAAGAAAGATGGTGAAGGTTAATGCTGAAAAAAGGACATTTACTAAATGAACGTTATCAAATAATCAATACTATTGGTGGCGGTGGTATGGCTAACGTTTATTTAGCAAGAGATAAAATCCTTGAACGCGATGTCGCAATTAAAGTACTAAGAATGGAATACGTTAATGATCAGGAATTTATAGCAAGGTTTGATCGCGAAGCACAGTCTGCAACAAGTCTATCTCACCCTAATATCGTTAACATTTTTGACGTTGGTGAAGAAGACGATATCCTTTATATGGTTATGGAATATGTAGATGGTATGACTTTGAAGGAATACGTTCAGCGATATGGCCCACTCGGTGTCCAGGAAGCTTTGGAGATATTGAAACAAATTACATCTGCAATCGCTCATGCACATGCCAATGACATTGTGCATCGTGATATAAAACCTCAAAATATACTGATTGATACATATGGACAAGTAAAAGTGACTGATTTTGGAATTGCCATAGCATTAAGTGCTACATCTCTCACACAAACAAACTCTATTCTAGGGTCTGTACATTATCTATCTCCAGAACAGGCTCGTGGTGGCATGGCTACTAAGAAATCGGATATTTATTCAATCGGAATTGTGTTGTTTGAGCTTCTAACAGCTAGACTCCCTTTTTCCGGACAGTCACCTGTTTCTATTGCTCTTAAACATTTACAAAGCGATACACCTTCCGTTCGAAGGTTTAATCAGGATGTTCCGCAAAGTGTTGAAAATATTGTTTTAAAGGCAACTGCCAAGGATCCTTTCCATCGGTTTGATACCGTATATGAGATGGAAGATGTGCTTGAAACTGCTTTACATCCAAGCAAATTAAATGAAGAAGTATATAAGCCACCAGTAGAAGCAGGGGAAGAAACAAAGGCCATCCCTATCATAACGGATAACCAACTACATGATACGAATCAAGATACAATTGTACATCAAACAAATAATATGACGAAAAATTATACAGCAGAGGATAAACCTGAAAAAGCAGAAAATACAGGTAAGAAGAAAAAAGAGAAGAAGAATAAGAATAAGAAAAATAAGAAAGACAAAACGAACAAAAAGAAGAAATGGCTAATTATTCTTATTGTTTTATTTTTCATATTGGCGGCAGGAGTAGCTGCACTCTTTTTAATACCTGGTATCCTACAACCAAAAGATGTGCAAATACCCGATGTAGCAGGGTTGGATTATGAAGAGGCTGTAGATAAATTGGAATTGGCTAACCTAAACACAGAAAGAGAGTACGTATTCTCCGAAGATGTAGAAGAAGGTTTAGTAGTTGAAACGAATCCAAAAGCCGATAGAACAGTAAAGGAAGAATCTACGGTGACCATAATGGTCAGTGATGGAAAAGAGAAGGAAGTATTTAAAGATTATGTAGGGAGAGATTTTAGTCAGGTTAAGCGCCTCTTGGAAGAGGATTACAGTGATGTCATCTCCTATGCAAAGCATTCTGATCGCCCTGTTGGTGAGATTATAACGCAAATTCAACCAGCTCCAGACAGCGAGGTAGTGCCAGGAGATACTAAAGTGATTTTCGAGGTGAGTGAAGGCCCCGAAATGGTAGAGCTTAGAGACTTATCTGGAATGACCGAAGGGGAAGCAAGCAGTTATTTGGAGGAAAATAATCTTACAATGAATAAAGTTGAAGAAACCTCTGAAGATGTATCTGAAGGAAATGTTATACGACAAAGCCCTTCTCCAAATACAGAAGTAGAGCCAGGTTCTACGGTTAATGTCTATACTTCAACTGGACCTGGAGAAAAGCCACCAGTTCCACATAGTATTACGTTCACAGTTCCATATAACGTGGATTCAGAGCAGGAAGAAGGGGAAGAGCCAGTAGAGCAGATTGTGCAAATTTATATTGATGACATGAACAATGATTTGTCAGAAGTGTATCGAGAAGAAACGATTACAGAAGATGAGGAATTTACCTTTACGTTGACTATCGCGCCTGATGATCAAGCAGAGTATATAATAAAACGAGATGATGAAGTGTTGACAAATAAAACCGTGTCATATGAAGAAGGTGGCTAAATGTCAGAAGGAAGAATTATTAAAGCTTTAAGTGGCTTCTATTATGTAAAAACAGAGAATGGCGAAGTAATTCAGTGCCGCGGCAGAGGGGTTTTTCGTAAAAGAAAAATCACCCCGCTTGTTGGGGACTTCGTGAAGTTTGAAGCCGATTCACCGGATGAGGGGTATATAATTGAGATTAAGCAAAGAGAGAATGAGTTAGTTAGGCCACCCATAGCAAATATTGATCAGGCCATTATCGTAAATGCTGCCATTCAGCCAGATTTTAGTACAACCCTGCTGGACCGATTTCTTGTATTAATAGAGGCAAAGAACATAGAGCCGATAATCTTTATTTCAAAAATGGATTTGATTTCAGCTGAGGAACGTAGAGCGATAGAAGCCTATCGTGATGACTATGAAAGAATTGGTTATAAGGTAGAATTAATTTCCTCCAAGGCAAGTGGTGGGGTTTTACCTCTTGAAAACTATTTTTCCGATGGAGTCACCGTATTTGCTGGCCAATCAGGAGTAGGCAAGTCTTCTATTCTCAATGCGTTAAAACCATCGTTGTTATTAAAAACAGCAGCTATTTCTGAAAGTCTCGGTAGGGGGAAACACACGACAAGGCATGTAGAGCTTGTTCAGGTTAACAATGGGCTTGTAGCTGATACACCAGGATTTAGTGCGCTTGATTTTCAAGAAATTGAAGCAGAAGAACTTGGTGATTGTTTTCCCGAGATGCGCTCACGTAAAGGTGAATGTAAGTTTCGTGGCTGTATGCACCGTAAGGAGCCAAGATGTGCTGTGAAAGAGGCAGTTGAAAGCGGAGAAATTAGTAAATATCGATATGAGCATTATTTAGCTTTTTTAGAAGAAATCCAATCAAGGAAGCCGAGGTATTAATATGGTAAAAATAGCACCATCAATCCTCTCAGCTGATTTTTCCAAACTGGGAGAAGAAATAAAAGAAGTAGAAAACGGAGGGGCAGATTATATCCATGTTGATGTGATGGATGGACACTATGTTCCAAACATAACAATTGGGCCACTTGTAGTAGAAGGTATACGGCCTATCACGTCCCTTCCACTCGATGTACATCTGATGATTGAAAACCCTGACGCCTATATACCTGCATTCGCTAAAGCCGGTGCTGATATTATTACGGTTCATCAGGAGGCAAGCAGGCACATACACCGTTCTATCCAATTAATTAGGGATAATGGGGTGAAAGCTGGTGTTGTCATCAACCCTGGCACACCTGTAGAAATGCTTTATCCAATTTTACCTGAAGTAGATCTTGTCTTGTTGATGTCTGTAAATCCAGGATTTGGTGGACAGTCATTTATCCCATCTACAATACAGCGAATTAAACAGGTTGCGGATTTTAGAGAAAAAAATAACCTATCTTTTGAAATAGAGGTGGATGGTGGCATTAATGTAACCACAGCAAAGCAATGTTCCGAGGCGGGAGCTGATGTGTTGGTTGCAGGCAGTGCAATTTTTAATCCGACTAATCGACAAGAAGCCATCTTAGAGATTAAAGATGCTGTGAAGGGATAAGAGAATGACAGCAATTGGTATTATTGGGAACGGACCTCAGCATTACCCGGATTTCGCACCATTTAAGGAAGAAATTGATTTTTGGATTGCCGCTGATAGAGGCGCATTGGCTTTGTTGAATAATAATATTCCGATAGATCTAGCAGTTGGAGATTTTGATTCTATCACAGAAGACGAAAAAGAGCATGTACGATCGCATGCGAAGCAATTTGAGGAATATCCGGCGGAAAAGGATGAAACAGACCTAGAAATTGCCCTTCTAAAGGCGTTAGAAAAGCAACCTCAACATCTCTATCTTTTCGGCGTGACAGGAGGCCGTTTGGATCATGAAATGATTAACATTCAATTACTGCATACCATTAATGAAAATGGAGTGCGTGGCACGATTGTCGATCAATCCAATCTGGTGGAATTATATAAACCTGGGGAGTACACCGTAGAAGGCAGTGCGTTATACACTAATATTTCGTTTATCCCTTTCTCTCCAACAATTAAAGGGTTGACGTTAAATGGCTTCTATTATCCCTTATCAGATAAAACGGTAGCATGGGGGTCCACCCTATGTATTTCAAACAGACTTATTGGAAATATTGGTACTTTTTCTTTTACAGAAGGCATACTATTACTAATAAAGAGTCGTGATACGATTCAAAGGTAAGCTGTGCATGTAGAAGAGGAGGGCGAACTCATGAAATTTTATACTATTAAGCTCCCAAGATTTATCGGTGGTTTTGTCAAAGTGGTTATTGGTGTGTTCAAAAAGGATAAGTAAAACCTGTTAGCTTTTGTCAGTAGATTGACAGAAGCTGATTTTTTTGCACTCAAGTAAACCATGAAAATGGTCTGTTTACTAATGTGAAAAACCGTTATGGATTTTTTTAGAGACTGCACAAAGCTTGTGACATTTAGGCTCAAAGTATTAAATATTTATGCTTTGATTCTTAATGGACGTATTTACAAGGACATGCTGTTATTTACATGAAACTAGTATTATAGCAATAAAAAAAAAAAAAAGGTTCTAAGTCAAATGTTGGGGTGAGCTAACGCTCACTCCTTCTTTATGCGACTCGCCCATTTATATTTTTATATTGATGATGTAATAATACTCTCATTCGAAACCGATCAAAACGACGGTATCCAAAAGCATTCCTCTTTATTACTTTCGTTTGGTTGTTAATCCCCTCCACATAGCCATTATGTAAATTAAAGGCAAAGCTATTCATAATCTCTTTTTGCCAATTTTGAAAGGTTTCCATGGCCTTTTTAAATTCCTCAATTCCAGACGCTTTTACCAAGTCGTAAAACTCATACAAACGTTCTTTGACTGCCGTTAAATTAGAAGGACCTAGGGCCTTTGCTTCTTCAAACCAAAACCGAAAAGCTTCTTTTAATTGGTATGCTGTCCGCAAGGTATCAGACATTTTCAAGTAACGTTCCAGATACCAGCGTTGTTTCTCCGTTAAATCTTCATGCTTCTTATTAAACACATGTTTCATCCGCTTACACTTTTTACGGTCGTAGTCGCTAAAATGCTTTTGTTCTTTTCTTCTTACACGCTCAAGTGCCCAATAAATATGCCGACAGAAATGAAAACGGTCAGCTACTACAATAGGTTTCCCTAATGCTTGGTCCACAGCTGCTTTGAATGAAGGGCTCATATCCATTACAACTTTTTCTACTTTCTGACCATGCTCTCTTAGATAAGCCTCTACCGTTTCTTTTTTCCTATCCGGCAATATCTCGAGGGGCTTCCGATCCACCGGATCGGCAATAATAGTTTGGTATTTTTCTCCGTCTGAATCTCCCTTGTATTCATCAATAGCGATTACAGAAGGTAACTCTCGTGTTTCCTCCAAAAAGCTAGATCCCACTTCATCAAACCTACGCATTACAGTAGTTGCAGAAGTGTTAAATCGAGAGGCAATTGCTTTAAAGTTTTTTCCATGAATTAGCTCTAACGCAATAGCTTGCTTTAGTTCTTTGGACTGCCGTTGATAGCGTTCTACCAATGAATTACTTTCATAAAAACGCCTTTTACATTGTGGGTGTTCACATTTATAGCGACGTTTACGGTAAAAAATTAGCGTCTCTCTCATAAACAGTTTTGAGTGCTGTATCTTTTGAGTGCGATAATCGTGCACCTTTTGTGTTAGGGTATTACACGCTGGACAACGATGGGGCTTGGAATCCAGTTCCACATGCAGCTGAAAAACTCCACCATTTTCAATCGTTTTTTTAATACGAAACTCTTCTAAACCTGGGAAAGAAATGTTAAAATTCACTTACACGCAACTCCTTTTGTTATTGTTTTGTGGTTAAAACAAGTCTAACAAAATTCGGAGTTTGCGTGTTTTATTTAGCTGAATTTTCTCTGTACCCCAACATATATTATAGAGCCATAAAAAAACACCCTGTTAATAGGGTGTTTTTTCTATCGTACAATTCCAGTTCTGTATGACACGTAAATTATACGCGCTCTACTTTACCTGATTTAAGTGCGCGTGCAGATACGTAAACTTTTTTAGGTTTTCCGTCTACCATGATACGTACTTTTTGTACATTAGCTTTCCAAGTTCGCTTGTTGGAATTCATAGCGTGAGAACGTTGGTTTCCACTGCGTGTCTGGCGTCCAGTTACAACACATTTTCTAGCCATGCAAATCCCTCCTTACTGTTTACATGTGTCATTTCATACTTATACAATTTACCATAAGTCACGAGAGAATGCAATTATTGTTTTATATTATTATAAAGAATAATCACTTGACAGATTAGTGTAATTCGTCCATTGTTATAGAGGACATTTTTACATATTATGAACTCTGCTTTCAAAATGATTCGGCATGTAGTAGAATATGCTTATATAATTGTGCAGGTATTAAAGGAGGATTATGTTATGTCCATAGAGCTTAATACAAATGATGGTCATGTAACCATAACAAACGAAGTTATTTCTACAATTGCTGGTGGCGCTGCAATAGAGTGTTACGGAATTGTTGGGATGGCCTCTAAAAGTCAAATTAGAGATGGTATCGCTGAAATTCTTCGTAAAGAGAACTTTTCTAAAGGTGTAGTAGTTCGCCAGGAAAACGAAAGACTGGATATAGATATGTATATTATTGTAAGCTATGGAACAAAGATCTCAGTAGTAGCTCATAATGTACAATCACAGGTGAAGTATACACTTAGTCAATCACTTGGTCTAGCGATTGATTCTGTCAACATCTTTGTACAAGGTGTACGGGTTGCACAAGATTAAGAAAACAAACTAAAATATTTAAAAGCTAGCATCGAACAATTGCGTATCAATTTTGTAGAATAAGCGCTTCAAGGAGATTTTAGCAATTACTGACCTTCCATGTTGATAGAAGTGTCAGAACGCTCATAAGCGCTCACGCTTTTGATTCAAGAGGAGGAAGTAGTGACAATGAAAAAAATGGATGGCAGTACATTTGCTCAAATGGTATTAGCTGGCGCGCACCATTTATCAAATAATGCACAAAAAATAGATGCATTAAATGTATTTCCGGTACCAGATGGGGACACTGGTACGAATATGAATTTATCTATGAGTTCTGGAGCAAATGAGGTTAAAAAGCAAAACAGCGATGAAATATATGAAGTTGCTAACTCTTTTGCTAAAGGATTGCTTATGGGGGCAAGGGGTAACTCAGGAGTTATCCTTTCTCAAATATTCCGTGGTTTCTCTAAAGGAATGGACAAAAAGAGCACTGTAACAACAAAGGACCTTGCACAAGCTTTTGATACTGGGGTTACGACAGCATATAAAGCTGTTATGAAACCGGTGGAAGGCACCATTCTTACAGTGGCC
Organism: Oceanobacillus manasiensis; assembly: GCF_000724085.1. Lineage (GTDB taxonomy): Bacteria > Bacillota > Bacilli > Bacillales > Amphibacillaceae > Oceanobacillus_B > Oceanobacillus_B manasiensis. The sequence continues at coordinate 676,926 of NZ_CCDL010000002.1, read as the reverse complement.
AAAGACGCAGCCAAACAAGCTGTAAAGGCAGCCGAAAAAGAAGATGACATCATCCAATTAATGGAAAGTGTGTTAGATGAAGCGAAAGCATCCTTGAAGCGCACACCTGATCTTTTGCCTGTTTTAAAAGAAGTAGGTGTAGTTGATTCAGGTGGACAGGGGTTAGTTACAGTCTATGAAGGATTTCTCTCTGCATTAAAGGGTGAGGAACTTCCTGATCATATTGCTGAAATCGATATGACAGATATGGTTAACGCAGAACATCATAAAATCACGCAGGATTTCATGGACACATCAGATATTGAATTTGGTTATTGTACAGAATTCATGGTTAAATTTGAAGATGAAAAAATTGAGGAAAATCCTTTTGATGAAGAAGCGTTCCGTGATGAGCTTAGTAAACACGGTGATTCCCTTTTGGTTGTTTCTGATGAGGAAATTGTCAAAGTGCATATACATGCAGAATATCCGGGAACTTGTATGACACTAGGGCAACAATATGGCAGCTTAATTAATATGAAGATTGAAAACATGAGAGAACAACATACAGCGATTGTTGGAAATAAAACAACTGAGCAAAAGCCAAAGAAACAAACGGAATACGGTATTGTTACGGTAGCAATGGGTGAAGGATTAAAAGTATTGTTAGAAAGTTTAGGCGCGACTGTTGTAATTGAAGGCGGACAAACTATGAATCCAAGTACACAGGATATAGCTAACGCAATTCAGGAAACGAACGCTAAAAATGTACTTGTTCTTCCGAATAATAAGAATATCCTAATGGCAGCAGACCAAGCAGCTGATTTAGCCGAGGTGAATGTACGGGTGATTCCTACAAAAACCATACCTCAAGGGATTAGTGCTATGCTTGCATTCCATCCTGAATCAGATATTGATGCTAATAAGGAAGCAATGGATGAAGCGAGAAGTCATGTGAAGACAGGGCAGGTTACCTACGCGGTTCGAGATACACAAATAGATGGCATCACGATCGAAAACGGAAACTACATGGGCATACTTGATGGGAAAATAAAAGCTACTCATAAAGAAAAAACGGAAGCAGTGAAATTGCTTTTACAAGAAATGATCTCTGAAGATGATGAAATTCTAACAATACTTCAAGGTGAAGATGTAACGGACGAGGACGTTGCGGAACTTGAAAGCTATGTGGAGCAAACATTTGAAGATATTGAAATCGAAGTGCACAAAGGGAACCAGCCAATCTATTCTTATATATTCTCTGTTGAATAAACAAAAAATCGCTCTTATTCCGAATGGAATAAGAGCGATTTTAGTTTATACCGGAGCAACAGTCCGTAAGACTCCCACTTCAAAACATGAAGTGAAACAATGATGTTTAGTGGGATTAAACGGACACTAACAACCCGATTCGTTCAACTAACAAGTAGTGGGGGATATTGAAAACCCCCACTGATTGAAGTTTCACTTTATATACCTGTTATTTTCATTACGAAGTCAAACAAGAACAATGCTGAAATTATTATTAATGGAATCGAAAGCTCTTTTTGTTTTCCAGTCGCAATTTTTACAATCGGATAAGCGATAAAACCAAAAGCCATACCATCTGCTATGCTGTATGTGAAAGGTATCATTGCGACAATAAGCAATGCGGGAAGACTTTCTGCCAAATCACTCACACCTATGTGGCGAATACTTTGTACCATTAAGAAACCAACAATAATTAAAATCGGACTTAATGCTGAATTTGGTATCATTGTAATGAAAGGTATTAAGAACAATGTAGCCAAAAACAACAGACCAGCGGTAACGGCAGCTATGCCAGTTCTTCCCTTTGAAGCAATAACCGCTGCATTTTCAGCTGCGGATACTGTCGGAGAAGTACCTAGAAATGCTGAAGCTACTGTAGAGAAAGCTGTTGCTCTATATGCTCTTACATATGAGTTTTCCTTATCAAGCATCTGCAGCTGTCCGTTTAGTAATCCCATATTTTCAAATATAAGAATGATCGCTAAAGGAAATACGGCTAGCCAGAAACTTAAATCACTGATTGCTGAAAATGATGGTAGGAAAATAACTTCTGTAAAATCAATATGAAGTGCCTTGCTACCACTTTCCAAAACCCCAAAGAGTGAAGCAAGAATTGTGCCTACGATCATTGTAATGAGAAAATTTGCAGGTACATTTCTAACAAAAAGAAAGATGGCTAGAAATAAAGTAAGCAAACTAACAAGAACCGTTGGTGATGTGAAATCACCAAAAGCTAAAATTGTGTTTTCTCCATTCACTACAAGGCCGCTTTTCTCTAGGCCAATTAAAATTAGGAAGAATCCGAGCCCCACAGTTATTCCGTGTTTTAAGGAATCTGGTATCGCTTCTTTTAGGAGAATGCCCAGTCTGCTAAATGCTGTAAGCAAAAATACTAAACCGGCAACTAAAACCACAGCTAATCCTTCTTCAAAAGTTAGGTTAGTCCCTTCTACAATAGAATAGGCAAATAATGCATTTATTCCCATGCCTGGTATCAGAATCAAAGGAAGTTTAGCATAAAGTCCTATTAACATTGTACCAAGAAAACTAATCAGAATTGTAGCAATCATACCAGCCTCAAGAGAAATACCAGCCTCGCTAAGAATGGAGCCGTTTACTACAACAATATAGACGGTAGTTAGATATCCGATTAATCCTGCAACTAGCTCTGTACGAAGACTATGTGTCCCTTTCTTGTCTGGTCTTTTATTATTAAAAGCCATAAAATCTCCTCATCGTACTTACATCCCTCTCCCACCCGATCATGGCAAGGTACCCTGTGAATGTTCTAAATTTGATTAAAACATTCATTATCTTGTACTTTGCCCATAATCCACAAATGATTATTCTACACTTTTTTGTTATAATTTACAATAGAACGATAACCTATACGTTTAAATGGCGGTGAGATAATGAAATATAAATCAGTTTTTGATATTATCGGTCCGGTAATGATTGGACCATCTAGTTCACATACTGCAGGAGCAGCGAGGATAGGAAAAGCTGCGAGAAATTTATTTGGTCAGGAGCCGAAATGGGCTAAGATACATCTCTATGAATCTTTTGCTAAGACTTATAAAGGTCATGGGACTGATTTTGCATTAGTGGGTGGGTTACTAGGCTATGAAGCAGATGACAAACGGATCAGCCAATCCTTAGCTACAGCAAAAGAACTTAATTTAGATATTGAATTCATCGAGGACAGTGCTGCGGTAGATCATCCTAATACTGCAAGATTAATTATTGGAAATGAGACAGGGTCACTGGAGCTTGTGGGGATTTCTATTGGTGGCGGTAAAGTGGAAATTACGGAGTTAAATGGATTTGAATTACGGCTTTCAGGTAATCATCCAGCTATTTTAATTATGCATAATGATCGCTTCGGAGCCATAGCCTCTGTTACAAGGATACTTGCCAAACACGAAATAAATATTGGACACATGGAAGTAAACCGCAAAGATGTTGGTAAAGAAGCCTTGATGGTTATTGAAGTAGATCAAAATTTAGAAGATACCATCTTAAAGGAATTGAACAGTGCTGATCATATAATACAGATAGCTAAAATTGACAGTTAAGTATGTCAAGAGGGAGGGAATCCACATGTTTCGTACAGTAAAGGAATTGGTGGAGATAGCAGAAACAGAAGAAATACAATTGTCCGAAGTCATGATAAGACAAGAAATGGACGTGAAAGATACAACCCGTGAAGTAGTTTATGAAGAAATGGAAAAAAACCTTCAAGTCATGGAAAAAGCAATTGAGGATGCGTTGCAAGGAGTCCAGTCGGTTACTGGCCTTACAGGCGGCGATGCGGTCTTAATTCAAAAGTATATGAAAGAAAAAAAACCGCTTTCGGGAAACTTAATGCTAGATGCTGTAAGTAAAGCGATGGGAACAAATGAAGTAAATGCAGCAATGGGGACAATATGCGCTACGCCAACTGCTGGTAGTGCAGGCTGTGTGCCAGGAGCACTTTTTGCGGTAAAAGAGCAGCTGAATCCGACTCGTGAACAAATGATTCGTTTCTTATTTACAGCGGGAGCGTTTGGGTTTGTTGTTGCAAATAATGCTTTTATTTCCGGAGCTGCTGGGGGTTGTCAAGCGGAAGTGGGGTCTGCGGGGGCGATGGCTTCTGCTGCAATTGTTGAAATGGCAGGTGGTACTCCACAACAGTCTGCAGATGCATTTGCTATTACTTTAAAAAATATGCTTGGCTTGGTTTGTGACCCAGTTGCCGGATTAGTCGAAGTTCCGTGTGTTAAACGTAATGCAGCAGGCTCTTCCTTAGCAATTGTCTCGGCGGATATGGCCTTAGCTGGTGTAACAAGTCGTATTCCGTGTGATGAAGTAATAGGCGCCATGTACCGAATTGGAAAGCAAATGCCTTCTAGTTTAAGAGAAACAGGGGAAGGCGGGTTAGCGGATACTCCGACTGGCAGGTTATTAAAAGAAAAAATATTTGGTATGTCTGTATAGGAAGTGTTAGTCATATGTTGAATGAATCAATCGAAGCTTTAAAAGGAGTCGGAGAAAAATATGCCGAGTCTCTGGCGACTCTGAATATAAAAACAATTGAGGATATGCTGTTTTATTTTCCATACCGTTTTGATGTGTTTGAAGTAAAGCCACTCGCTGAACTTGTCCATGATGACAAAGTGACGATTGAGGGAAGGGTAGTACATGATCCTTCCCTCTCTTTCTTTGGAAAAAAGAAATCCAGACTTTCGTTCACATTAGAAGTAGAAAATATCGCGGTCAAGGCGATCATGTTTAATCGTGCCTTTGCAAAGAAACAAATTAATGCGGGGGATACTGTAACACTTGTTGGAAAATGGGATGCACATCGCCTGCAAATAACGGTGAGTCAATATAAGATAGGGCCAGCTGCATCAAACGCTGAAATACAACCAGTCTATACTGTGAAAGGGGATATCACGCCATTTCGCTTAAAGAAAACCGTGAAAGCAGCATTGGAGACGTACGGTGATCAAATATTAGAGATATTGCCAGAAAATTATTTGGAGGCGTATAAACTGCCTAGCAGAAGGCAGGCTGTTGCTTCCATGCACTTTCCGGCTAATAGGTTGGCGTTAAAGCATGCACGCAGAAGATTTATTTATGAAGAATTCCTTCTTTTCCAGCTAAAAATGCAACTGTTACGAAAATGGAAAAGAGAAGCAACAGACGGAAATGCCCAAAAATATGATGAGCAACAGGTCGAAGCTTTTATTGAAACATTACCTTTTCCCTTAACGAATGCCCAGCAAAAGGCTTTGGAGCAAATCTTGCATGATATGCGATCCCCATACAGGATGAATCGAATGCTTCAGGGAGATGTTGGATCAGGTAAAACTGCTGTGGCAGCAATCTGCTTATTAGCCGCCATTACAGCAGGGAAACAAGGGGCTTTAATGGTACCGACGGAAATTTTAGCAGAGCAACACTATCAATCATTATGTGATATGTTTGGCGAGCACGCTAAAATTGCTTTATTAACTGGATCTGTAAAAGGAAAGAAAAGAAAAGAAGTGTTGCAAGCCATTTCAGAGAAACATGTAGATATTGTTATTGGAACCCATGCTCTTATACAAGAGGAAGTTAGATATCAGGATCTTGGTTTTGTAATTGTTGATGAGCAGCATCGATTTGGTGTAGCTCAACGACGTACACTGAGAGAAAAAGGGCTATATCCAGATGTATTGTTTATGACAGCAACACCAATTCCACGTACGCTTGCTATTACAGCATTTGGTGACATGGATGTTTCGGTTATCGATGAAATGCCTGTAGGAAGAAAAGAAATTGAAACATATTGGACTAAAGAAAATACATTAGACAGAGTGCTACGGTTCATCGAAAAACAAGTAGCAGCAGGGGAACAAGCTTATGTCATTTGTCCGCTTATAGAAGAATCAGACAAGCTAGATATTCAAAACGCTGTAGAATTACATCAACAACTTGAGGCATTTTATCCACCTGAAGTGAAGGTTGGGTTAATGCATGGGCGCCTACATACTGATGAGAAAGAGGAAGTGATGCAACAGTTCTCTAAAAATGATATTCAAATCCTAGTATCCACAACAGTGGTGGAAGTGGGAGTGAATGTCCCAAATGCCACAATAATGGTAATTTATGATGCTGAACGATTTGGCCTTTCTCAATTACATCAGCTAAGAGGAAGAGTCGGTCGTGGTGATAAGCAGAGTTACTGTATTTTAATTGCCGATCCAAAGGGTGAAGTAGGAAAAGAACGAATGCGCATTATGACAGAGACAACGAATGGATTTGAATTATCTGAAGAAGATTTGAAACTGAGAGGACCGGGAGATTTTTTTGGTAAGAAACAAAGTGGGATGCCGGAATTCAAAGTTGCTGATATGATCCATGATTATCGTGCCTTAGAAACAGCTCGGAGTGATGCACAAGAAATTATAGAAAAAGGATTGCTGGAGAATAATCCTGATTATTTGCCCTTGAAAAAAACCTTGGAAAAAGACGTCGCACTTACGGATAAGTTGGATTAGATCCTTGCATAAATGGACAACGTATTATATATTACTATTAGTACCAAGTCTTAATACGTAACTAGATACGTAATTAATTCGATGTGGACGGTGTCACAATGCGAAGAACCAAAACAGAACGTCAGCAGATGCTGAAAGATACAATTGAACAAACACCTTTTATTACAGATGAAGAGCTTGCTAGAAAATTTTCTGTGAGTATCCAAACAATTAGATTGGACAGATTAGAACTATCTATACCTGAGTTACGCCAGAGAATTAAGTCAGTTGCAACCGACCAGTGGAATGAAACGGTAAAAGCATTGCCGCTTGAGGAAGTGATTGGGGAGGTTATTGATCTTGAACTAGACCAGCGGGCTATTTCCATTTTGGATATTAGCAGTGATCTTGTCTTCTCAAGAAATAAAATTGCTCGAGGCCATCATTTGTTTGCCCAGGCTAATTCACTTGCTGTCGCCGTTATTAACGATGAACTTGCTCTTACAGTGAAAACGGAGCTTAAATTCATACGTCAGGTGAAACAGGGAGAACGAGTGATAGCTAAGGCTACTGTTGAAGGCAAGGATGACAAAGGGCAGTCAATTGTTTGTGTTAATAGCTTTGTAGAAAATGAACTGGTATTCACAGGTGTATTCCATATGTACCAAACTAGTGGACACAAGGGAGAACGAGATAATGAGATTAGCAATTGATGCAATGGGTGGAGATCATGCCCCAGAAGAAATTGTGCGTGGATCCGTCGAAGCAGTTGCCGATATTGACAATTTGCATGTCACGTTATATGGTGATGAAGCAAAAATTAACCAATATTTAACGACGAACCCAAAAATTAATGTCGTACATACTACAGAAGTCATTACAAGTGATGATGAACCAGTAAGGGCGGTCCGAAGAAAAAAAGATGCTTCTTTAGTGTTAATGGCTAAAGCAGTGAAAGAAAATCAAGCAGATGCTTGTATCTCCGCTGGCAACACTGGCGCTTTAATGAGCGCTGGGTTGTTTGTTGTGGGAAGAATTCCAGGTATAGAGCGTCCAGCACTAAGTCCTACACTCCCGACCTTAGACGGAAAGGGTTTTTTGTTATTGGATGTAGGTGCAAATGTAGATGCTAAACCCTCGCACCTTTTACAGTACGCTATCATGGGTTCTGTATATGCTCAGAAAGTACGAGGGATTGCACAACCAAAAGTTGGTTTGCTGAATGTTGGCACAGAGAGCGGTAAAGGAAACGATTTGACAAAACGGGCATTCTCCCTCTTGGAAGGAGCACCAATTAACTTTGTTGGCAATGTCGAAGCAAGAGATTTACTAACTGGGGTTGCAGATGTAGTTGTAACAGATGGCTTTAGTGGAAATGTTGCTTTAAAAACAATCGAAGGAACTGCTGAGTCTATGTTTTCTATGCTAAAGCAAGTATTTATGGGATCACTCAAAACTAAGCTTGCAGCAGGTGTAATGAAAAAAGATTTAAAAGAACTAAAAAATCAACTAGATTACTCAGAATATGGTGGGGCCGGATTGTTTGGGCTTGGTGCTCCTGTGATTAAGGCACATGGTTCTTCTAATAGTAGAGCAATATATAATGCGATTAAACAAGCATGCCATATGGTTGAATTTAATGTAACAGATACGATAAAAGAAACAATCGAAACATTGGGAATAGATAAGGAGGATAACGAATGAAAAAAATAGCGCTTATGTTTCCAGGGCAGGGATCACAGGCTGTTGGAATGGGTAAGGATATTCATGAAGAATATTCTGATGTTCGACAATTGTTTAAGGAAGCTGATCAAGTACTGAATAAAAACCTGTCTGGCTTAATGTTTGAAGGACCGAAAGAAGAATTAACAGAAACAGAAAACGCCCAGCCAGCACTCCTACTATCAAGTATTGCTTTACATACATTGTTACTTAAAGAGGAAATACAGCCAGTTATGGCTGTAGGGCATAGTTTGGGGGAATACAGTGCCTTAGTTGCTGCTGGATCATTATCTATTGAGGATGCTTTACCATTAGTTGCCACAAGAGGAAGACTTATGGAAGAGGCCTTTCCTAAAGGGCAAGGCACAATGGCGGCTGTTCTAGGTCTTGATGAAGAAACAATTGCCGCTTCCCTTGCAAAAGTGGAGGGTGAGACGGTAAATATTGCTAATCTTAATTGTCCAGGACAAGTGGTCATTTCAGGATCACAGGCAGGTGTTGAGCAAGCTACTTCCCTTCTAAAGGAGCATGGTGCAAAACGGGTTCTTCCGTTGAATGTAAGTGGTCCATTCCATTCGAAATTAATGCAACCTGCGAGTGAAGCATTCTCACATTATTTGGATGAAGTGAAGATCACGGATGCATCTATCCCAGTCTATGCAAATGTTTCCGCAAAACCTGTAACAGATAGTGGTCAGATTAGAGAGTTATTAATTGAACAATTATATTCACCAGTTCGTTTTGAAGAATCTATTCGTCACATGCTTGATGAAGATGTAGATGCAATAGTTGAAGTAGGAAATGGTAAGGTGTTAAGTGGGCTTGTGAAAAAGATTGATAAACGTGTTAAAACGTTTGCTGTTCAAGACACAGCATCACTTCAAGAATTCATTTCCTGGTATAAGGAGGAAGCATAATGTTACAAGGGAAAAGCGCTTTGGTAACCGGAGCTTCACGAGGTATAGGAAGAGAAATAGCATTAGAACTGGCAAGACAAGGTGCAAATGTAGCAGTTAATTTTTCAGGTAGTGAAGCAAAAGCACAAGAAGTCGTCGATGAAATTAAAGCCATAGGTTGTAACGCTTTTAAGGTGCAAGCAGATGTTGCCAATGAAGCTAATGTCAAAGAAATGATAAAAGAAGTTATTGCTCAATTTGGAACGTTGGATATTCTTGTGAACAATGCTGGTGTCACAAGAGATAACTTATTAATGCGTATGAAGGAAGAAGAATTTGATCAGGTTATTAATACCAATTTAAAAGGTGTATTTGTTTGTACAAAAGCGGTAACTCGTCAAATGATGAAGCAAAAATCAGGCCAAATTATTAATGTGGCGTCTATTGTGGGTGTGAGCGGTAATCCTGGTCAAGCCAATTATGTAGCAGCGAAAGCTGGAGTTATTGGTCTAACAAAAACAACCGCTAAAGAATTGGCTTCTCGAAACATCCGTGTGAATGCTGTAGCACCAGGTTTTATTTCTACTGATATGACCGATACACTAACAGAGGAACAACGAGAAGGAATGCTAGATATGATACCACTAGGTAAATTAGGCAGACCTGAAGAAGTAGCTAAAGTGGTACGATTCCTTGCTTCAGAAGATGCTTCTTATATAACTGGACAAACCATTCATATTGACGGTGGAATGGTAATGTAACAATTCTCCAAATGAGAGATCTTTGAAAGGGGGTGAAGAGAGAATGGCAGACGTGTTTGATCGTGTAAAAGCTATTATCGTAGATCGTTTAGACGTTGACGAGTCAAAAGTAACAATGGAAGCTTCATTTAAAGATGACCTTGAGGCAGATTCTTTAGATGTTGTGGAATTAGTTATGGAACTTGAAGACGAGTTCGATATGGAAATCGCTGATGAAGAAGCTGAAAAAATTAATACAGTGGGTGACGCTGTAAACTACATAAACAGTTTATAGTTTCACTCCAACCAAAAGTATAAAAATTGAAAGTCTCGCATTTTAGCGGGACTTTCCGTATATAACCAATAATATTCAAGGAGGTGAAATAAAATGGATATTGCACAACTAGAAAAAGAGTTAGCGATTCATTTTGAGAATCACGAGCTAATTAAACAAGCCTTTACACATTCATCTTATGTGAATGAGCATCGTAATGAAACGGGTGTAGATAATGAACGTTTGGAGTTTTTAGGTGATGCTGTACTTGAACTCGGTGTATCCCAGTACTTGTTCAAAGAAAATGAAGCAATGCCAGAAGGTGAAATGACAAAACTCCGAGCGGCAATAGTCTGTGAGCCTTCCCTTGTAAATTTTGCAAGAGATTTGGATTTTGGTAAATTTATTCGTCTCGGAAAAGGAGAGGAACAGACAGGTGGGAGAGAACGTCCTGCTCTACTTGCAGACGTATTTGAAGCATTTCTTGGAGCTCTTTATTTGGATAAAGGCTTTTCAGAGGCTTTAAACTTTTTAGAGCGTCATGTCTTCCCGAAGATCACTACAGGTGCTTTTTCGCATGCGATGGATTATAAGAGCCAGCTACAAGAGCTTGTGCAACAATATAAGCATCAAACGATTACGTATAGTATTATTGATGAAACAGGGCCATCTCATAATAGGGAATTTTCAGCCGAAGTACAGGTGAGTGGAGAAGTAACAGGTACAGGTAAAGGAAGAACAAAAAAAGAGGCAGAGCAAAGAGCAGCAAAAGCTGCACTTGATCGTTATCATCCATAAAATAGTAAATTAATATTGCTCGTGTAGAAAGTATTTAAAGTAGACCCGGGCCGTTTTCTTGGACAGAGAGCAACAATCTTGTTAAAACATAAAAGGCTGTGAGTTTTAAATGCTCACAGCCTTTGTCTGTCTCGTTAGTTTTTTCGCACAGAGCGTAGTTCTTCAATAAATGCTTGTGCTTCAGAAGCACTTAGTCGACCTTTTTGTTCAACAATTTCATACATAAGCTTGAGGTCATCATATTTATTTAAATCGTAGTCTTCCGGGTCTAAGATTGATCGGTTAACTACATCAAGTCGCTCTCCTAATTGTTCAAGAATAAAAGACATATTTTCTTTGCTTGGATTTTCTAAATTCATTACAACACCCCATATAAAATGATTATCATAAGTCTTATCATAACATAAGTGAACATTGTGAAGTACAATCAAACATTCGGACATTAGGCTTTTTTTCTTTCTAAACATGTCAGTATGCTATGATTGTGGTAAAATAAATGCGGTAAAAACTACATAAAAACATGACAAGCATATAAAAAACGCGGTTTTATCTTAAAGAGGTATATAAATTAGTTTATTTATAGTAGTCTGGAGGGCAATTAAAATTTATACACTAAGAGGTAGCATAATGGTTTTTTATATAAACGTAAGTGTTCAATAAAGAGGATTAAATGTTTGGTAAAGTAAATACAAGATAAGTGAATGCTTAGAAGGATACATTAAATAAAGGTCTTGGTTCCAGATTTACAACAAGTGGATGTATGGAGATGCCTTATTCCTTTAATTTTAACTTGTGTGCCGTTTACCAAACTTTTCAAATAGGAGAATGTATATGTATTTAAAAAGGCTGGAGAGTGTAGGTTTCAAATCATTTGCTGAACGAATTTCTGTGGATTTTGTTCCAGGAGTTACAGCAGTAGTTGGACCAAATGGCAGCGGAAAAAGTAACATAACTGATGCAATTCGTTGGGTCCTTGGGGAGCAATCGGCTAAATCACTACGGGGCTCCAAAATGGAAGATATTATTTTCCAAGGTAGTGATTCCAGAAAGGCACTGAACGTTGCAGAGGTGACACTTGTTTTGGACAATCAGGATCGGGCTTTGCCAGTGGATTATGAAGAAGTAAGTGTCACAAGAAGGGTTTATCGATCTGGTGACAGTGAATTCTACATGAATAAGCAAGCTTGTAGGCTAAAAGATATTGTGGATCTATTTATGGATTCAGGGCTTGGTAGAGAAGCATTTTCTATTATTAGCCAAGGTAAAGTTGAAGAGATTTTGAGTTCAAAGGCGGAAGAAAGACGTACCATTTTTGAAGAGGCTGCAGGTGTACTAAAGTACAAGCAACGAAAGAAAAAAGCAGAATACAAACTAGCGGAAACACAAGAAAACTTAAATCGTGTTGAAGATATTATTCATGAAATAGAGCAACAGGTAAACCCACTAAAGACTCAAGCTGACAAGGCAGAGAAATATGTGGAACTAAAGGAAAAGTTATCACAAGAAGAAATTGCTTTCCTAATTACAGATATTGAGAATTTGCACAGTGAATGGAAAAGTTTGCTAGAAGATTTAGAGAAAAATAAGCACGTTGAGTTGGAAATGAAACAAGGCATTCAACAAAAAGAAGCAGCAATAGAAGAAGACCAACAGGTAATAAATCGTCTTGACAGTAAGATTGAGGAAATGCAAGCCCAGCTACTCTCTGCTACAGAAGAGCTTGAAAAAAATGAAGGGAAAAAGCAGTTGCTTTTTGAGAGGTCCAAACATTTTTCTGAGAATAAAGAAAAGCTAGAAGCACAAAAGCAGGAAGCATCCTCTCGTGTTGGGACTTTGCACGAACAATTAATTATAGAACGGAAGAACCTGCATGAACTTCAGGAACTTCGAAAGGAAACATCTAAGCGTGTAAAACATTTAGAAAAAGATTTAACAACAAGTCAGGATGACATTGCAGAGAAAATTGAAGACTTAAAATCTGAGTATATTGAGTATCTTAACAAGCAAGCGGCAAAGCGAAACGAAAAGCAATCCATTGCCAAACAGATGCTTCAAATGAATGGTAAAAGGGACAAGCAGGTTGGGAAATTCCAAGATCTTATAAAATCACGACAGGAGTTACTCGAGAAACTTCAAGCATATGAAGCTGATTATCAAAAACAGGAAAAAGAATTCAAAGAACATAAAGATGTAATGGAATCCATTAAGGCAGAGCTCCGTACTTCTAGGAATACGTTTCAAGAACAACAGACTAAGCTCTATCAAGGCTATCAGTATATAGAGAAACTGAAATCAAAAAAAGAAATGCTAGAAGAAATGAAAGAGGATTTCCAAGGTTTTTTCCAAGGCGTTAAAGCAGTTTTAAAAGCTCGTAAAGAAAATCAGCTACAAGAGATTCATGGTGCGGTCATCGAGCTTGTTGATGTTCCCAAAAAATATATAACAGCAATGGAAACAGTATTGGGTGGTCAATCACAGCATATCGTTGTCCAGCATGATCAAGCTGCGCGCAAAGCAATTTCCTGGCTTAAGCAAACAAATAATGGGAGAGCCACATTTCTTCCGCTAGAGTCTATTCAGGAGCGTTTTATTTCCAACGACCTATTAGCAAAGATTGAGAATCACCCTGGGTTTATTGGCATAGCATCTAAGCTCGTTCAAACAAATCCAACCTATCAACGTGCTGTAAATCACTTGATGGGCCACGTTATTATTGCAAACACATTAAAAGATGCAAATGACATAGCCCAACAGGTGATGCGTAGGTATAGAATTGTAACCTTGGAAGGGGATGTTGTTAATCCAGGAGGGGCCATGTCAGGTGGGGCTCAGAAAAAGACCAATCAATCCCTCTTTTCACGGGAAAAAGATTTACAGGAAATGATAGGCAAACTAAACACTTTCCAAGAGAAAACCATCGCATTTGAAAAGCAAGTTGCTGAACAAAAATCACATGTTGCAGTGCTTGAAAAACAGCTTCCTAGCAAAGAAGAGGAACTTTCACAGAAACAAAGATTAATGCAAGAGACACATGCTCAATTACGAGAATTGCAATTAAAAAAGGAAACATTGGATGACAACCTAACGATTTATGATCAAGACAAACAACAATTTGATGAGGATAGAGATTACTTTAAAACTCGAGAAAATCAGCTTTTAAAAGAGTTAGATCAGATTAAACAATCATTAGAAAATATTCAGGCAGAGATTGATCAGCTTTCCAACAAGGAAGCAATTATGAAAGAGAATTATGGTGAAATGCAGCAAGAGCTCCATGAAAAACAGGTACAGTTAGCTGAACAGGAAGAACGCATGAAGAACCAACGAGAAAAATCTGATGGTTTAGAAACACAATTATCAGAAGCAAAACAGCAATATGATCGCTATGCTAGAGAATTGAATGACTTATTGGAATATGAGCTATCAGAAGAAAGTGAAAAAGAAATTGAGTTGACAATTGAAAGAAAAAGCGAAGAAAAACAAAGCTTAACAGTGGACATTCAGAAAGAACGTACAACACGACACGAAAGAGCCAAGTTATTGCAAGAAAAAGAGAAAGAACTAAAGGAAGAGAACAATGCACATCAAGAACAAGTTAAGAAGATAAATGAACAAGAAGTGAAGGTTAACCGGGTAGATGTTGACCTTGAAAATCGACTAACTCATTTGCAGACAGAATACATGATTACGTTTGAAAAAGCGCAGCAATCCTATAAAAAAGCAGAGGATATGGAAGCAGCTAAAGAAAATGTTAAACAATTAAAGCTTGAAATAGATAGGTTGGGCACAGTGAATTTAGGGGCAATTGAGGAATATGAGCGAATATCAGAGCGCTATTCCTTTCTAACAGATCAGCAAACCGACCTAGTGGAAGCAAAGCAAACATTATATACGGTTATTGCAGAAATGGACGAGGAGATGAAAAAGCGTTTTGACGAAACATTTTCCAAGATTAAAGCAGAGTTTACGGAGGTGTTTCGCCAGCTGTTCGGGGGCGGTCATGCGGAATTGAAGCTAACTGATCCCAAAAACTTGTTAGATACAGGGGTAGATATCATTGCACAGCCCCCTGGTAAGAAACTCCAACACCTTGGTCTTCTATCCGGAGGCGAAAGAGCTTTAACCGCTATTGCACTGCTGTTTGCTATTCTAAGAGTCCGGCCGGTTCCTTTTTGTGTATTGGATGAAGTAGAAGCTGCCTTGGATGAAGCAAATGTTGCTCGTTTTGCGAAATACGTCAATCATTATAGTAAAAACACGCAATTTATTGTGATAACCCACCGTCAAGGTACAATGGAGGAAGCTGATGTACTGTATGGGGTTACCATGCAAGAATCAGGTGTTTCAAGGCTGGTGTCTGTCCGGCTAGAAGATACGAAATCACTAGTGAAATCATAAGGAGGTTATAACTATGGGATTTATGGATAAATTAAAAAATCGCTTTAAACAAAATGAAGAAGCGGAAGAAGTCTCTACAAAATATAAAGAAGGAATGAAAAAGTCTCGACAAACTTTTTCGGGTAAGATAAACGATTTAATTGCACGCTATCGAAAAGTAGATGAAGACTTTTTTGAAGAACTAGAAGAAGTTCTTATTTCCGCAGATGTTGGGGTAACGACTGTCATGGATTTAGTGGAAGAGCTCAAAATGGAAGTGAAGCGACAAAATATTAAAGACACAAAGGACATAAAAGAAACCATTTCCGAAAAGCTGGTAGAAATCTATTATGGTGAAGATGACGAAAAAATTGAAGGTCTTAAGCTAGAAGAAAAAGAACTGTCTGTCATTTTAGTTGTCGGAGTGAATGGTGTGGGTAAGACAACTTCCATTGGAAAGCTGGCAAACCAATTAAAGTTACAAGGGAAAAAAGTTGTACTTGCTGCTGGAGACACCTTTCGGGCAGGAGCTATAGAACAACTAGAAGTATGGGGTGAAAGAGCTGGTGTCGATGTTGTTAAGCAAGGTGCAGGAAGTGACCCTGCAGCTGTAATTTTCGATGGTATAAAATCAGCCAAAGCTAAAAATGCAGATGTGCTAATATGTGATACAGCTGGTAGACTGCAGAACAAAGTAAACTTAATGAATGAGCTTTCTAAAGTAAAACGAGTAATTGAGCGTGAGGTGCCTAATGCTCCACATGAGGTGCTCCTTGTTTTAGATGCTACCACCGGTCAGAATGCGCTTAATCAAGCAAAGACATTCTCGGAGTCGACAAATGTGTCTGGGATTGTTCTAACAAAATTGGATGGAACAGCCAAGGGTGGAATCGTATTAGCTATACGTAAGGAACTGAATATCCCTGTGAAATATGTAGGTCTCGGTGAAAGAATAGACGACTTGCAGGAATTTAATGCACACGCGTTTGTTTATGGTTTATTTGCAGATATGCTTGAAGAAGCAGAATAAACCATTGCTTGACAATTCTAGTAACACTTCGCTATCATGGAATGTAAAGCAAATTCACTTAACAAGGGGAGTACCCGATGCTAGAAAAAACTACGCGAATGAATTATTTATTTGATTTTTATCAGGCGTTACTGACCCCTAAACAGCGAAACTACATGGAAATGTATTATCTTGAAGACTACTCACTTGGAGAAATCTCTGAGGAAGCCGAGGTTTCCAGACAAGCAGTTTATGATAATATTAAGAGGACGGAATCCATGTTGGAATCTTATGAAGAAAAGCTTCAACTATATGATAAATTTCAACAACGGCATTCTTTGATTAAAGAACTAGAGACAGTTATTGCAAGTAAAGATAAGGTAATCATTGATAAGCTTAACCAATTAAAAGAATTAGATTAGGAGGACACCCTCTATGGCATTTGAAGGACTGGCCGACCGCCTGCAAAGTACGATAAAAAAAATTACAGGTAAAGGGAAAGTTAATGAGCAAGATGTAAAAGAAATGACACGCGAGGTTCGTCTTGCTTTACTAGAGGCAGATGTTAACTTCAAAGTTGTTAAGGATTTAATAAAGCGTATTAAAGAACGGGCTATTGGACAAGAAGTAATGGAAAGCCTGACTCCAGGTCAACAGGTCATTAAAGTAGTTAAAGAAGAATTAACTGAATTAATGGGTGGAGAGAACAGCAAGATAGCTGTAGCTGACCGTGCTCCCACTGTCATTATGATGGTGGGGCTTCAAGGAGCCGGAAAAACAACGACTACTGGTAAGCTGGCGAACCTACTACGTAAAAAACATAATCGTACCCCTTTACTAGCAGCTTGTGATGTTTACCGTCCGGCAGCAATTAAACAGTTAGAAACGTTGGGCGAACAATTAACAATGCCTGTATTTTCAATGGGCACAGAGGCAAACCCGATCGATATTGCAAAAAAAGCAATTGAAAAAGCTAAAGAAGAGCATCATGATTATGTGATCATTGATACAGCAGGTCGTTTGCATGTAGACAATGAACTCATGGACGAGCTTCAAGGAATTAAAACAGCTGTAAAGCCTGACGAAATCTTTCTTGTGGTTGACTCCATGACTGGTCAGGATGCTGTTAATGTTGCTGAAAGCTTTAATGAGCAGCTAGATTTAACAGGCGTTGTGTTAACGAAACTCGATGGCGATACTAGGGGTGGTGCGGCTCTATCCATTAAAGCTGTCACCGATAAACCAATTAAGTTTGCTGGTATGGGTGAAAAACTGGATCAGCTGGAAGCATTCCACCCTGAGCGAATGGCATCACGAATCCTCGGTATGGGTGATGTGTTGTCCCTAATCGAAAAAGCACAGACAAATGTGGATGAGAAACAGGCGAAGGAACTTGAGGAAAAAATGCGAACAATGTCCTTTACCTTCGATGACTTTCTTGAACAAATGGGTCAGGTTAAAAACATGGGACCACTAGACGATCTAATGGCCATGATCCCAGGGGCTAGCAAGATGAAAGGCCTAAAAAATGCACAGCTTGATGAGAAACAGCTTTCCCACGTGGAAGCAATTATACAGTCCATGACTAAGAAAGAGCGTCAGGATCCAGGACTGATGAACGCGAGTCGCAAAAAAAGGATTGCAAAAGGTTCAGGTACTTCTGTATCACAGGTAAATAGATTGCTTAAACAGTTTGACGAAATGAAAAAAATGATGAAACAAATGACAAACATGCAAAAAGGAAAAAAAGGCAAAGGGATGAAACTCCCATTCATGTAAAGAAGCCTATTTAAAAGGGAATTTAACATTGTAATGTAAAAACACTTTACAGACTTCCCTGTTTCTGATAGAATCTTAAATTGTGTAAAACATTAATATTTGGAGGTGCAAATAAATGGCTGTTAAAATTCGTTTAAAACGTATGGGATCTAAAAGAAATCCTTTCTATCGTATCGTTGTAGCTGATTCTCGTGCTCCACGTGATGGACGTCAAATCGAGCAAATTGGAACATATAATCCTGTTGTAAACCCGGTTGAAGTGAAGATTGATGAAGAGAAAGCACTTAGCTGGATGACTAATGGAGCAAAACCAAGTGATACAGTACGTAACCTATTTTCAAATGAAGGCATCATGAAGAAATTCCACGACCAGAAAAATCAGTAGTAAAGTAGTGTGATATCATGAAAGCCCTAATTGAATCAATTGTTTCGTCATTGGTAGATAATCCTGAGGATATTAAAATAACGGAGACAGAAGAAGATGCCAAATTGGTTTATCATTTAGCTGTTCATCCGGATGATGTCGGAAAGGTTATCGGCAAGAACGGACGTATTGCCAAAGCGATACGCACAGTTGTCTATGCTGCAAAGACAGACACTAAGAAACGTATTTATTTGGATATTATGTAAAGGGGAAAGGGAAACCTTTCCCTTTTTATACATGTGAGAAAGTATAATATATGTGCAGATTGCATTCATTGACATGGGGGATCTGCGCTTTTCTTAACACCTCAGGAATTTCTGAAGGAAGATCATTTTTGAGAGTGAGGATATAACGTGAAAATTATTACGAAAGTTATTGTGAAACAAGTAGTCACAGAGAATAGTAAAAAATTATTGCATACAAACTTCTATAATCATAAAATGCGGCTTGAACAAGAGTGTCAACAATTGCTGTTTGAGCAACGGAAATTTGAGAATAAATCAAAGGTTTCCAAACAGGATATCAGTCACAAGTTTCAACAAGAAATAAATAATCGAAAAGAAAAAATTAAACTTGTCGATTTTAAATTAGAACAACTAGATATGCTGGAATTAGGCAGTGAGATCACGGAAAAAGAAGTTGAAGCTCTTGTTGAAGTTTCCGAAGGCTCGCATTGGGATGAAATCATGGGAGAGAAAACCATTATTATAAAAGATAATGTGGTAATAAGAATTGATGAATAGCAGGTGATGAAATGAATCATGAAATGTATAACATCGGAAAAATTGTAAATACGCATGGTATTCGTGGTGAAGTAAAAGTAGTTAGAATTAGTGACTTTGAAGAACGTTTTGCCGTTGGAAACCAAGTCTTTGTAGTAAAAGATAAAGCAGAGCCAGTTGCATTAACCATAGCTGCACATCGGATTCACAAAGGGTTCGACCTTCTTCAATTTGAAGATTACGCAAACATAAATGATGTGGAGCATTTTAAAGGAAGCTACCTAAAGATTTCTGAGGAACAACTAACAGAGTTAGACAGTGATGAGTATTACTACCATGAGATCATCGGCTGTGACGTTGTTACAGCTTCCGGTGAAAGCTTGGGTGTTATTAAAGAAATTTTGTCTCCAGGTGCTAATGATGTCTGGGTGGTAAAGCGCCCGAAAGAGAAGGATTTGTTAATTCCCTATATTGATGATGTGGTAAAAGAAGTATCCATTCAGGATAAAAAGGTTGTCATTGAGCCGATGGAAGGGTTGCTTGACTAATGCATATTGATGTTCTGACACTATTCCCAGAAATGTTTGCAGGTGTCTTCCAGTCTTCTATTCTTCAAAGAGCCCACGAAAGAAGCACTTTTTCATATAATCTGGTCAACTTTCGAGATTATACGCAGAACAAACATAGCAAGGTGGATGATTATCCTTATGGGGGTGGTGCTGGCATGGTACTGACCCCACAACCTATTTTTGATGCAGTTGATGACATTACTTCCAAAAGCTCCACAAAACCGCGTGTGGTGTTAATGTGTCCCCAGGGAGAGCCCTACAATCAAAAGAAGGCAGAAGAATTGGCTGAGGAGGATCATTTGGTATTTATTTGTGGTCATTATGAAGGCTTCGATGAGCGGATACGCGAACACTTGGTTACAGACGAGATCTCGATAGGGGATTATGTGCTAACGGGTGGTGAGCTAGGAGCGATGGTAGTGATGGACAGCGTAATCCGCTTGTTACCTGATGCTTTAGGCAATCAAGATTCCGCACCACAGGATTCCTTCTCTACTGGATTACTAGAGCATCCGCACTATACGAGGCCAGCTGATTTTAGAGGGATAAAGGTACCTGATGTCTTATTGTCTGGTAATCATGCGAAAATTAGTGAGTGGAGAAGACAGCAGGCACTTAAAAGAACTTATGAACGCCGAAGAGAGATGCTTACAGATAAGGAGTTGTCTGAAGAGGACACTAACTATTTAAAGCAATTTAAATCAGAAGAAAACTCTTAATAAGATTCTATAAGTTTTATAATAAAACTCCTTGAAGTCTTTGTTAGGTTATGGTATATTTAATTTTGTGCTAAAAGTGTCGACTTTTTGTACTATAAACGATGTTCCGCTGTCATCTAATGGGGATGAACATTGGTTTGGAAGGAGTGTAACAGGATGCAAAAACTAATTGAAGACATTACAAAAGATCAGCTTCGTACAGATCATCCTGATTTTCGTCCAGGAGATACTGTAAAAGTCCACGTGAAAGTTGTGGAAGGTACTCGTGAGCGTATTCAGGTATTCGAAGGTGTTGTCATCAAACGTCAAAACGGTGGAATTAGTGAAACATTTACTGTAAGAAAAATTTCTTACGGTGTAGGTGTTGAACGTACTTTCCCAGTACATTCCCCTCGTATTGATAAAATTGAAGTTTCTCGTCGCGGTATTGTACGTCGTGCTAAACTTTACTATCTACGTAATCTACGTGGTAAAGCAGCGCGTATTAAAGAACGCCGTTAAAGCTGAATACAGCTGTTGTAACAAAAATTATTGGAAAGGAGCTTGGCAATATGCACAAGCTCCTTTTTGCTTTTATACGTTCCTTTTAAAGGGGAATGAAGGACAAACTAGAAATTGAACATACATATTTGCTATTAGAAAACAGAATAAGACTTACATTTGTATTATCTGCATTAGGTCGGACTAAACTAACAGTAGATTGCTTGGCGTGGAGGAGATAGAATGGGAAAGCAAGATAAGAAAAAAAATGAGTGGTTAGATTGGCTGAAGGCACTTTTAATAGCTTTTGGGTTAGCTTTTATTGTAAGGACATTTTTGTTCGCACCTATTGTAGTAGATGGGCCATCCATGCTCCCAACACTGCATGATAGAGATCAAATGATTGTAAATAAATTTAGCTATCGTTTTGGCGAGCCAGAACGTTTTGAAATTGTTGTCTTTCACGCTTCTGATAAAAAGGATTTTATAAAACGAGTCATCGGACTACCAGGTGAACATATTGCAGTAAGGGATAATGTACTGTATGTAAATGACGAACCAATAGAGGAACCTTTTTTAACCGGTTATAGTAATGAAATCCTTACGAATGATTTTGAGCTCGAGGAACTTCCGGGTGAATTTAATACTGTTCCTGAAGACCATGTTTTCGTGTTGGGTGATAATCGCGGGAATTCTACAGATAGCCGTATTTTAGGAATGATTTCAATGGATCAAGTTGTCGGAAAAACTAGTTTACGTTATTGGCCATTTGATCGTATAGATATTATGAAATTAGGAGAGTAAAATTATTATGACAATTCAATGGTTTCCCGGACACATGGCGAAAGCACGTCGAGAAGTAGAAGAAAAATTAAAGCTTGTAGACTTTGTCATGGAGCTTGTGGACGCTCGTGCACCTTTGTCCTCGCAAAATCCTATGCTTCAGCAAGTTCTACAACAGAAGTCAAAAATGGTTGTCCTGATGAAGAAAGACTTGGCAGACAATCGCCAAACAGAGGAATGGATTTCATACTTTAAAGAACGGTCCATCCCCGCTATAGCAATTAATGTAAATGACAAATCAGATATAAAAAAAGTAATTCAACTTGCGAAAGACCTTGGACAAGAAAAGCTGGACAAACTTATTAAAAAAGGAATTCAACCGCGTCCATCAAGAGCCATGATTGTGGGGATACCGAACGTGGGTAAATCTACCCTAATTAATAGACTTGCCAACAAGAAAATCGCAAAGACAGGTGACAGACCAGGTGTAACAAAGCAGCAATTATGGATTAAAGTAAAAAAAGATTTTGAGTTACTTGATACACCAGGTATTTTGTGGCCAAAATTCGAAGATGAGCTTGTTGGTTATAGATTAGCTGCAATAGGTACAATCAAAGACCAACTTCTTTCCATGCAGGATATCGTCGCTTTTGTTATTTCTTATCTACAAAAACATTATCCTGAAAGATTAGAGGAACGCTATCCGATAGACCGTGAAATGACAGATATGTGGGAGATATTTGAAGCAATAGGAAAACAACGTGGAGCCTTGGAAAGTGGTGGGGGCGTTAACTTTGAAAAAGTGTCAGATCTAGTGATACGTGACTTACGCACAGGAAGACTTGGTAACATTACGCTAGAGAACCCTGAAGAATAGAGAGGCAGTGACATAACATTCCTTTCATTTTGAAAATCCAAAGGACTGTTAAATCACCGCTATGGAAAATACTACCTTTCCGTGGGCACGGCCTCAGTCTCGGGCCAACAGGATGTGGGTCACGAAGGCGTTGCCACAGGACGTGGCGCTCTTAGCCTTTGTTCCTTCCCTGTCTTCCGGGGCCTTAAGACTCGTGCTGTTCCCACAGGACAAGTAAGGCTACATTAGCAACTCATCGCACGCAGAAAATGCGAAAAGGTTTGCATTTTTCCTCCGCTTAAGTTTGTTCTAATTTTAATTACCTAACAATGAATAACTGTCCGTACTAAAACCTGATCTGTAATCATTAGGGTTTTAGTGCGGCCTTTTGCTTATTAGATTTTCATTTGCCCGTTAACAGCCTATCTTGTTAAAGTTTAACATGGTAATTTTAAAATTTATAAATCTCAGCTTTGGGGTTGCAAAATAGGGCATTTTGTTTCATTTTTACTATTTAGTAACCGATAAAAGGAAGAAAGCAGGTAGATGTATGCAAAAAGATTCAATAGCTTTGCTAAAACAGTTATTTGAAGAAGATAAATTAACGGAGCAAAAGATAGCAGAAATGCGGCAGGATGAGCGCAAAGGCGTTCAAACATTGCTTAAACGATATGACGTGAAGCAGGATAGAATGAAAGCATTAGAGCAACAATTCTTAGCCATGTCAGAATTTGAACTTAAGCTCCGGAATAATGGTTATGTGAATATAGCTGGAGTAGATGAAGTGGGAAGAGGCCCATTGGCAGGACCAGTTGTTGCCGCTGCCGTAGTTTTGCCGCAAGACTTTAAGCTACTAGGGTTGAACGATTCAAAGCAGTTAAGTGAGTCTACAAGAGAATCTTATTATGAAGTTATTACAGATAATGCTATTAGTTATGGAATTGGCATTATCCATAATAACGTAATCGATAGCGTGAATATTTATGAAGCAACCAAGCTTGCTATGAACGAGGCAATTAATCAATTGGATCCAATTGCCGATTTTGTGTTAGTAGATGCTGTTCCATTAAAAGGGTTAAATTGCCCATCTGAATCCATCATAAAAGGAGATTCGAAAAGTATTTCTATTGCAGCTGCCAGCATTTTAGCTAAGGTAACAAGGGACCGTTTTATGAAAAAGATACATATGACCTATCCTGCATATGATTTTGCCTCTAATATGGGTTATGGAACGAAACACCATATGGAGACATTAAGGAATGAAGGTGCAACGCCATACCATCGTAGGTCATTCGCACCGGTCGGTAATGTAGAAGTGAAATAGGAGGACAATCCATTGGGCATTCAAAAAACAGGTGAGAGTTTACGTGTGCTTCAACCAACGCCTAATACAATTAAACCAGGACAAGTTATTAAGGGAAGTATTTTAAAGATCTATCCAGAAAATAAAGCTGAAATACAGCTGGGATCCCAAAAAATGGTTGCTCAATTAGAGGCTTCTCTCTCTGCTGGTGGGAAGTATCACTTTATGGTGCAATCAACAGATCCTGTTATTCAATTAAAAGTGATAGGGGACCAATTACAACAGCAGGACCATCTTAATAGTCTCCACTTGCTTCATCAGCTCGGACTAAAGGCATCCAAGCGGAACATTGTTTTTCTGCAACAGCTATTCACAAAGAAGATTCCATTTGAAAAAACGCAGCTCACACAATCTTTACAACTTCTTGAAGGCTCGAAAGATAAACAATTGACAGGAAAGGTACTTGTAGACATGATTGCAAATCGTCTGCCCATAACCAAAAATGTGCTAGATGCTCTTCAGGCTGTATCCAATTCTAGCTTTTCGGATCGTTTAGCAAACGCTATGCCAGAATTGAACCGAGCTAATTTCCAACCAAATATAAGCCAAAATCTAAACAGGTTAGTCAGCAATCAATCAGTCATTTCAAAAGAAAGCCAGTTAATGGGGGAGAGAATAAACAATCAGAATCTATATCACCTACTAAAACTTTCAGGTGCTATTGATCCTGCCCAAACATTTGATGCATGGAAGGCTAATACTGCAAATGAACATGGTGGAAAACAAGATACACCTTTCCAAATCTCAGAAGCACAGTTGCGAAATCTGCAAACTGTAATGGAAAATAAAGCCATCTTGCAACAGAATGCAAAGCTTCTCTTAAATAGCTTCCATAATCTATCACAGTCCATTGCTAATGAAAGACCCTTAGATATCCAACTTTTTTCACGATTAAAGGAGCAGTTTACCCAGTCTGTACTCCAATATCTGCCAAAGGATACTACTTTCCCAGTATCTTCTATGCTGCAAAACAATCGCCATGCTCTATCCCAAGTATATCAATTTTTGCAAAATGCGGCTTCCGATACTCCAGAAAGCTTAGAAGTTACTATGAAGCAGTTACGAGATGTAAATCTATTAATGGCGGCTTCGCCAAAGGATCAATTCTTGCAGCATCTTAAACACACGCTTTCCTTCACAGGATATTCGTATGAGCATGATTTGGCAAACAAGGTAACACAGGAACAAACTTCTTTAAAAGGTGTACTCCTACAGTTCATCCAACAGGGCGACCACAATACAACCGAACAAAGCAAACAACTCCTTCATTTTATTAACGGTCTTCAGTTACAATCTGTTCAGGATACAGGTAATTCGATGTATGCTAGCTTGCAACTGCCAGGCGAAAAGTTAGGATTAGCTACAGACCTTCAGCTAGAGTTTGAGGGGAGAAAAACGGAAGATGGGGAAATAGATTCTAGTCATTGTCGGGTTTTGTTTTATTTGGATTTAGCTAACTTAAATCAAACAATTATTGATATGACGGTACAAAACAGAAATGTTTCCGTTACAATATACAGTCAAAGTGAAGAAGAAATAAGACCTTTAGCCAAAGACTATCAGGCTGTTTTAAAAAAAGGTCTGAATGAACTAGATTATCATTTATCAAGTGTGATGTTTAAGCCTGCTCGAGAAGAGGAATTGATTACGTCAAAACGGCAGCAATCACATCCTGCCTCGTATCAAGGAGTTGATTTTCGAATATGACAGAAAATAGAAAAAAAGCAGCAGCATTATCCTATGATTTACAAAAAGGAACTGCCCCAATCGTTTCAGCTGCAGGTAAAGGGATGAGGGCAGAGGCGATCATACAAAAAGCCGAAGAGCACAATGTACCTATTATGGAAGACAGTTCTATGGTTGAGATATTGGCAGAGTTAAATATTAATGAAACTATTCCTGAAGAATTATACCAAGCGGTAGCAGAAGTGTTTGCTTTCGTCTATAGAGTGGACCGTAAATTGGATAAATCGTAACCCTATTTTCAAATATTGTGATTACAAGTATTCTATTATTCTTGTGAAAGTTCTTTTTTTTTAATACAATAGAAATGCAGTGAATTTTGATGGGAGGATAAAGGATGAACATTCATGAATATCAAGGCAAAGATGTCTTGCGTCAGTATGGTGTAAACGTTCCTAATGGTTATGTTGCCTATACAGTTGATGAAGCTGTACAAGCGGCTGAAAAACTAGGTACTGATGTAACAGTAGTTAAAGCTCAGATCCATGCCGGCGGTCGCGGTAAAGCGGGCGGTGTTAAAGTTGCTAAAGGCTTGGATGAAGTGCGTACATACGCTGATGAGATACTTGGAAAAACACTAGTAACACATCAAACTGGTCCAGAAGGTAAAGAAGTAAAACGCTTGCTTATTGAAGAGGGCTGCGATATTAAAAAAGAATACTACGTTGGTGTGGTTCTTGACCGTGCCACTTCTCGTGTTGTAATGATGGCATCTGAAGAAGGTGGAACAGAGATTGAAGAGGTAGCAGAAGCTACACCAGAAAAGATTTTTAAAGAAGTAATTGATCCTGTAGTAGGACTATCAGGCTATCAGGCTCGTAGACTTGCATTCAACATTAATATTCCAGATGAATTAATGGGCAAAGCTGTGAAATTTATGATGGCGCTTTATGAGGCATTTGTTGCAAAGGATTGTTCCATCGCGGAAATTAACCCATTGGTAACAACTGGCGACGGAGAAGTACTGGCTCTTGATGCTAAATTGAACTTTGATGATAACGCTTTATTCCGTCAAAAAGATATTCAGGAATTGCGTGATCTTGATGAAGAAGATGAAAAAGAGATTGAGGCAAGCAAATACGATCTTAGCTACATCTCTCTGAATGGTAATATTGGCTGTATGGTTAATGGTGCAGGACTTGCAATGTCCACAATGGATATCATTAAGCATTATGGCGGAGACCCCGCAAACTTTCTTGACGTTGGGGGCGGTGCTACAGCAGAGAAAGTAACAGAAGCATTTAAGATTATTTTATCTGATGCCAATGTTAAAGGGATTTTTGTTAACATCTTCGGTGGAATTATGAAATGTGATGTAATTGCAGAAGGTGTTGTGGAAGCAACTAAGCAAGTTGGTTTGGAAATTCCGCTTGTTGTTCGTCTGGAAGGAACAAACGTTGAATTAGGAAAGAAAATTCTCGAGGAATCAGGCTTAAATATTACATCTGCTGGATCAATGGCAGACGGCGCTGAGAAAATTGTTTCTCTAGTAAAATAAAAACGTAATAGTTTGCATGGAAAGGACGGACAAGTATGAGTGTATTTGTTAATAAAGATACAAAAGTAGTTGTACAAGGAATTACAGGTGGTACAGCAAAATTCCATACAAAGCAAATGCTAGAGTATGGTACTAATATCGTTGCAGGGGTTACACCAAAAAAAGGCGGCTCTGAAGTAGAAGGCGTACCTGTATTTAATACAGTTAAAGAAGCAGTTGAAGAAACTGGAGCAAATGCTTCCGTTATTTATGTTCCGGCCCCATTTGCTGCAGATGCAATATTAGAAGCAGTAGATGCTGAGCTGGATTTAGCTATCTGTATTACAGAGCATATTCCTGTAATGGATATGGTGAAAGTGAAACGTTATATGGAAGGGAAAAAGACTCGTCTGGTTGGACCAAACTGCCCTGGAGTTATTACCCCGGAAGAATGTAAAATTGGTATCATGCCTGGCTACATTCACAAAAAAGGTCATATTGGCGTTGTTTCACGTTCAGGAACGTTAACCTATGAGGCTGTTCATCAATTATCTGAAGCTGGCTATGGTCAGTCCACTGCAGTAGGAATTGGTGGGGACCCGGTAAATGGAACAGATTTTATCGATTCACTAAAAGCATTTAATGAAGATAGTGAAACAGAAGCCGTAATAATGATTGGTGAAATTGGCGGTACTGCTGAAGAAGAAGCAGCAGAGTGGGTGAAAGCCAATATGAAAAAACCGGTAGTAGGATTTATTGGTGGTGCTACTGCCCCTCCAGGAAAACGAATGGGACACGCTGGTGCCATTATTTCTGGTGGAAAGGGCACTGCTGACGAAAAAATTCGAGTTATGAACGAATGCGGAATTCAGGTAGCAGAAACACCTTCTGTAATGGGTGACACGATGATCCGTGTATTAGAAGAGAACGGTTTAAAAGAGAAATGTAAAACGCATTAAAAAGAACTAGTGAAGAAGCCCTGGAATGATGAAATTCCTGGGCTTTTTCTCCATGAAAGGATGATGTATATTGAGTAGACAAAGTGATAGATTAATTCATCTATCAAGAAGCAAAGGTATGACCAGACGTATGTTAACGTATATTATCCAGAAAGATATTGAACTTAAAGAGATTTACTATCTATCCCCAAAAGACCTTACAAAATATTTTCACATCCCTGAAAAGAAAGCAATTCCTCTATATCAAGATCTCCATAACTCTGACCTCATTGATCAAATTAAGCAAGATAAAAAACTATATTCCATTATTTCTATTTTTGATCAAGCTTACCCCACTAGTTTAAAAACAATTAAAGATCCTCCCTTGGTCTTGTATACTTTGGGTAATCTAAATTTATTATCAAGAGTTCCTTCTATTAGTGTAATTGGAACAAGAAAGCCAACAGTTGAAGCAAGAAAAAAAACAAAATTAATCGTGCAGCCTCTTGTGGAAAAGGGGTGGGTTATTGTAAGCGGAATGGCAAGAGGAATCGACACCTATGCTCATCAGGAAGCTTTAGCTTATAATGGAAATACGATTGCTGTACTTGGAAGTGGATTCAACCATATTTATCCTAAGGAAAACCATGCATTATTTACAGAGATTAGTAAAAGTGGTATAGTCCTTTCAGAGTATCCACCTGGTGCAGCAGCTAGCCGATTCCATTTTCCGGAGCGCAACCGAATCATCAGTGGGTTGACATTTGGTACCCTTGTAATAGAAGCAACTGAAAAAAGCGGTACGTTAATAACAGTTGATCAAGCACTAGATCAAGGAAGGGAAGTATATGCCATTCCAGGTTCCCCGTTAGTAGCACAAACCAAAGGATGTCATCGTATGATACAGGAAGGTGCGAAACTTGTAATCGATGCCCAATGTATTTTTGAGGACTGGGATACTCAAGGTTCTTATTTTGCATCGATTAGCAGGGATTAGTGATAGGGAAAGAAGCGAAAGCCAACTTCTTCATTAAATTGTATGTTTGACAAATGGAACGTATATATTTACTATTAGTGAAGATTTCCAATTTAAATTATTTGTAACCTCATGTGGGAGGAAAATATAATGTCAGATTATCTAGTAATCGTAGAATCGCCAGCAAAAGCGAAGACGATAGAACGTTATTTGGGGAAAAAATATAAAGTAAAAGCATCAATGGGACATATCCGTGATCTGCCAAAAAGTCAGATGGGCGTTGATACAGAAGACGAATATAAACCAAAATACATTACAATTCGTGGAAAAGGCGATGTATTAAAAGAAT
Source organism: Oceanobacillus manasiensis (assembly GCF_000724085.1). GTDB lineage: Bacteria > Bacillota > Bacilli > Bacillales > Amphibacillaceae > Oceanobacillus_B > Oceanobacillus_B manasiensis. Next base: position 647,420 of record NZ_CCDL010000002.1, on the reverse strand, counting down.
TACGTACAGCAGCCAAAAAAGCGAAAAAAATCTATCTTGCTGCCGACCCCGATAGAGAAGGAGAAGCAATTGCTTGGCACCTTGCCCATATACTTAATGTGGACGAAAACTCTAAGTGCCGTGTTGTTTTCAATGAAATCACCAAAGAAGCTATTAAAGAATCTTTTAAAAATCCGAGATCAATTGATACAGACCTAGTAGATGCACAACAAGCACGCCGAATCTTAGATAGGTTGGTTGGCTATAATATTAGTCCATTACTTTGGAAAAAGGTGAAAAAAGGACTAAGCGCAGGCCGTGTACAATCTGTAGCAGTGAAGATGATCCTTGATCGAGAGAAAGAAATAGAGGATTTTAAACCAGAGGAATACTGGTCGATAGAAGGAAGCTTTAAAAAAGATGAAGAGTTATTTAGTGGATCTTTTTATGGTGTAAATGGTAAGAAACAAGAGCTAAAAACAGAAGATGATGTGAAACAAATAATCAACCAGCTCGATGAAGAAGGTTTTACAATTGATAAGGTTAATAAAAGAGAGCGGAAAAGAAACCCATCCCAGCCGTTCACTACTTCTTCTTTGCAACAGGAAGCCGCTAGAAAGCTAAATTTTCGTGCAAAAAAAACCATGATGGTTGCTCAGCAATTGTATGAAGGAATTGACTTAGGAAAAAAATCAGGTGGTATTACCGGACTTATAACGTATATGCGTACAGATTCCACAAGGATCTCAGATACAGCCAAAAACGAAGCAAAGGATTATATAGAAGAGACTTATGGGGAAGATTATTTGGGAACAAGTAAGGCTACTAAAAAGAAGGAAGGGTCACAGGATGCTCACGAAGCAATTCGGCCAACTTCAGCCCTTCGTACACCAAAGTCCTTAAAAGCTATCTTATCGAGAGACCAGCTTAGACTATATAAATTAATTTGGGAACGATTTCTCGCTAGCCAAATGGCACCTGCAGTCTTAGATACCATGACTGTTCACCTTTTAAATAACCAAGTAGAATTTCGAGCGACTGGATCAAAAGTAAAATTCAAAGGGTTTATGAAGGTATATGTTGAAGGAACGGATGATAATAAAAAAGAGGAAAATAAATTTCTCCCAGACCTTCATGAAGGACAGACAGTTAAATCCGAAGAAATAGAACCAAATCAGCATTTCACACAGCCACCACCGCGCTATACAGAAGCCAGACTTGTTCGTACAATGGAAGAATTAGGAATAGGGAGACCTTCCACATATGCCCCCACACTTGATACGATTCAGCGGAGAGGTTATGTGACGATTGATAACAAGCGTTTTATACCTACCGAGCTTGGAACTATCGTATTGGATCTGGTTAAAGAATTCTTTCCAGAAATCATAGATGTGGACTTCACAGTTAAAATGGAAGGTGATCTGGATGCCATTGAAGAGGGTAAGACAGAATGGATCACTATCATTGATGGATTTTATAAAGGTTTTGAAAAGCGCTTGGAAACAGCTGAAAAGGAAATGGAAAAAATTGAAATTCGTGATGAGCCAGCAGGCATAGACTGTGAGAACTGTGGGCATGAGATGGTCTATAAAATGGGAAGGTATGGAAAATTCCTTGCCTGTTCTAATTTTCCTGAATGTCGAAACACGAAACCAATTCTTAAAGAGATTGGTGTAAAGTGTCCAAAATGTGAAGAAGGAAATGTCGTTGAAAGAAAATCAAAAAAACGTCGAATCTTCTATGGCTGTGATCGTTTTCCGGAATGTGATTTCCTTTCATGGGATAAACCAATTTCAAGACCGTGTCCGAAATGTGAATCTCTGTTAGTAGAAAAGAAAAGTAAGAAGGAAACACAAATACAATGTACAAATTGTGAATATAAAGAAACAGCGCAAGCATAGAGCGCAATGTAAAAAAACTGTCCGCAAATTGAGTGGGCAGTTTTTTTCTTAAGCTAATTTACATGAGTGTATAGTCTATTAAGTGTTTTTTGTCCGTGCAAAAAGGGAACAGTAGCTAATATAAGTTTGAAGGAGGTAATCTAGTGGACCAAAGAAAACATTATTTCGTAAAGATAACGGAAAAAGAAATTAATGAGGTGTCCATACCAGATCGTTCTGCAGAATACGAAATTGTGGCTAATAATGAAGAGGTTGAAGAAATACGGGAGCTTTTTCTTCACGAAAATAAAAATGCTAAAAACTCAGTAGAATATTTATCCAAGCCTTTTGACGAATGGGGCGCAGATGATGAACGAAACAGCTATGATGATCATCTCATAACTGTTTATCGTAAAGTTTATAAATTAGGAACAGATAAAACAAAGGAAAAAATAGGTGAATTAGGAATACTCTAGTTATATTTGGACGATATTAAGAAAAGAAGATTGCTTCTATAGACTATTTTCTAAAAAAACATTTCACTCTATATTAGTGGCGCTCTATAACCAGATAGAGTTCTAGTAATGCTATACCTCTTCGATTAACTGGTAACTATTGGTAATGTTATCGAAGTCTTAACATCTGCATGGCACAAAAAGGCTACCCTATTGATAACTTGACTGTATTGCTGTGAAGGCTTCATCAATTAGATTTTAAAAGAAAACGTTTAAAGCCAAATAATATCTAAAGGGACTAGTAAATAAATATGTTAAGAAAGATTAATATGCTTATAAGGGAAGATTGTTGACTATCATTAGGGAAACAGTTATAATTACGCCTTGGTAAGTGTAATGCCTTGACAGCAAAGACTACGTCTTATGGGTGTTTAATTGCTATGAACTTAAATATATTGATTGAAGAGTGTAGGATAGCCATGGAGTAATTCAGAATTTTGTTGCAATTTTGTTAAATTTATTGCACTTCAAGTTTTTCTATGATATGATTTATTCGCTAATCAATGGGGTGAAGTTTTGCTGAATTTCGATGAAGCAATTAAAGCATTTACGTCCTACTTGCAGATTGAGAAGAACGCATCCCCTTATACTGTGAAATATTATCAGAATGATCTGGAAATATTTTTTCGTTTTTTACAAGGGGAAGGTATCGTTGATCTGCGTGATGTAGACCAGAAAGTTGTGCGCATATACCTGACAATGCTATATAACAATCAGCTAGGCAGGAGGTCTGTTTCTCGAAAAATTTCTACGTTGAGGAGCTTTTACAAGTATTTAGAAAGAGAAAATATTTTTCTTTCCAACCCTTTTGTTCATATTTCTCTTCCCAAGACCGAAAAACCTATTCCTGGTTTCTTATACAAGCAGGAACTTGAAAAACTGTTTGACGTTAACGATCTCGGCGAGCCGACTGGCCAGCGAGATCAAGCATTGCTTGAATTGCTTTATGCTACAGGTATGAGGGTAAGTGAATGCCAAGGATTAAGGTTACAGGATATCGATTTTACAATTGGCACTATCTTTGTACGAGGTAAGGGAAGAAAGGAACGGTACATTCCATTTGGAAGATTTGCAGAAATTGCTTTGGAAACGTACATAAATGAGGGGCGACAATTGCTACTGAAAAAGACGGAACAGCAGACCGAAGCTGTTTTTTTAAATGCACGTGGAAATCCTGTGACGGCTAGAGGAATAAGATTAATTCTTAATAAAATGGTTGAAAAAGCTGCTTTAACAGTCCACGTTCATCCCCATAAGTTACGACATACGTTTGCGACCCATCTATTAAATGAAGGGGCTGATTTGCGTAGTGTGCAGGAACTACTTGGGCATGAAAATCTGTCTTCTACACAAATTTACACTCATGTTACAAAGGATTATTTGCGCAGTGTCTATATGAATAGCCACCCAAGGGCAAATAACCAGTCAAATGACTAGAAGAGGTGATTAATTTGGCAAACGAGATGCATGCAACGACTATATTTGCCATCAACCATAATGGACAATGTGCAATGAGTGGTGACGGTCAAGTGACACTTGGAAATGCAGTTGTTATGAAACATAAGGCTAAAAAAGTTCGTACATTATTTCGTGGTCAAGTACTAGCGGGTTTTGCTGGTTCTGTAGCAGATGCTTTTACGCTTTTCGAAAAGTTTGAAGGAAAACTGGAAGCCTTTAATGGTAATTTAGCACGGGCTGCTGTTGAACTGGCTCAGGAATGGAGAAGTGATAAAGTACTCCGTAAACTGGAAGCCATGCTAATTGTAATGAATAAAGAGAATATGTTTTTAGTTTCAGGTACTGGAGAAGTAATTGAACCGGATGATGGCATTTTGGCCATAGGGTCTGGGGGTAATTATGCCTTGAGTGCTGGTAGAGCGCTTGCCAGGAAGGCTGATCATTTAACTGCAAAAGAAATAGCAAGATCAGCATTGGAAATAGCAGGTGAGATTTGTGTGTATACAAACGACCAGATAACCTTAGAGGTACTTGACTAAAAGGAGGCCTTTGGACAATGGGTATTGATTACACGCCAAAGCAGATTGTCAGTCAATTGGATAAATATATAATTGGTCAAAAGAGTGCTAAACGATCTGTAGCGGTAGCTTTGCGCAACCGCTACAGAAGGATGCAGCTTGATGATACAATAAAGGACGAAATAGTTCCTAAGAATATCTTGATGATTGGCCCTACAGGAGTAGGAAAAACGGAAATCGCCAGGCGATTAGCAAAATTGGTTGGTGCGCCGTTTGTTAAGGTTGAAGCCACCAAGTTTACAGAAGTAGGATACGTCGGTCGAGATGTTGAATCGATGATTCGAGACCTTGTAGAAATGTCACTACGTATGGTAAAAGAAGAGAAAATGACAGAAGTAAAGGCTAAAGCAGAACAAGAAGCCAATAAAAAGTTGGTCGCATTACTCGTGCCCCAGGCAAAAAAAGAGTCTTCTATGAAGAATCCTTTTGAGATGCTCTTCTCTGGCGGAAATGACGATGAACAGTCTGAGAGCAAGGAAGAAAATGATGAGGAAATTAAAAACAAACGAAAACGCGTTGAGCACCAGTTAGCCCTAGGTGAACTAGAAGACAGCATGGTCACAATTGAGATAGAGGAAGTTCCTCCTTCCATGTTTGATATGCTACAAGGTTCGGGAATGGAACAAATGGGGATGAACATGCAGGACGCATTTGGCCAATTTATGCCTAAGAAGAAGAAAAAACGAAAGCTTCCTGTTTCAGAAGCAAGAAACGTTTTGACCCAACAAGAGGCTGGTAAACTGATTGATTTAGAGGAAGCTGCTCAAATTGCCGTAGAAAGGGCAGAACAATCCGGTATTCTATTTATCGATGAGATTGATAAGGTAGCTGGTAAGCAAGATAACAATGCAAATGTATCTCGAGAAGGTGTACAAAGAGACATTCTTCCAATTGTTGAGGGTTCAACTGTTGTGACAAAACATGGGCCTGTTAAGACAGATCACATGCTTTTCATTGCAGCTGGCGCCTTCCATATGGCAAAGCCTTCTGACCTTATCCCTGAGCTCCAAGGAAGATTTCCTATTAGAGTGGAATTGGATAAACTATCAGTAGAAGATTTTAAACGGATTTTAGGTGAACCTTCTAATGCCTTACTAAAACAATATTCTTCATTGTTACAAACGGAAGGTATAAAAGTTGTTTTTACAGACGAAGCTATAGAAAGATTAGCTGAGATTGCCTATCAGGTAAATCAAGAGACTGATAATATTGGTGCGAGAAGACTGCACACTATCCTAGAAAAGCTTTTGGAAGACTTGTCGTTTGAAGCACCTGAAATTAATATGGAGCAAATCGAAATAACACCAGCTTATGTGGATGAAAAACTAAGTACTATTGCTAAAAACAAGGACTTAAGTCAATTTATACTATAATATCAAACAATTGAATGGAGGATCATTAATGGAATTATTAGGACGCGCAAGAAAAATTAATGCAATGCTACAGAAGGCTACAGGTAAATCAGTGAATTTTAACGATATGTCAGCTTCTTTACGTGACGTAATCAAAGGGAATGTTTACATTCTTAGCAGAAGAGGTAAATTATTAGGTTTCGCGATCAATCAAGAAATAGAAAACGAACGTATGAAGGATATGTTAGAACAAAGACAATTTCCTGAAGAGTATACAGAAGGGTTATTCAACATTCATGAAACAACAGCAAACCTTGATATGGACAGCCCGCAAACAGTATTTCCTGTTGAGAATCGTGAACTATTTAAAACTGGGTTAACTACTATTGTGCCGATTATCGGCGGTGGAGAACGATTAGGTACATTAGTGCTTGGAAGGTTAACAGATAGCTTTAATGATGATGACCTATTACTTGCAGAGTATGGTGCGACTGTAGTAGGAATGGAAATCCTTCATGAGAAAACGGAAGAGATTGAAATGGAAGCACGTAGTAAAGCTGTAGTACAAATGGCAATCAGCTCTCTTTCATACAGTGAACTTGAAGCAATCGATCACATCTTTGAAGAATTAAATGGTAATGAAGGCTTGCTTGTTGCAAGTAAAATTGCGGATCGTGTAGGAATCACAAGGTCAGTTATCGTTAATGCCCTTAGAAAGCTTGAAAGTGCTGGAGTAATTGAATCCCGTTCACTAGGAATGAAAGGGACATATATTAAAGTACTAAACAGTAAATTTTTAGTTGAGCTTGAGAAACTTCGCTCAAGATAAACTTTTAGAAGACGCCTTGTCAGACTTTGGTCTAGACGGGGCGTCTTTTTTGTTGGTTAATAAAACTGAAAAAAATTTACTACATTTTTTAATGTTTTTCGACGAAAATGGGATAAAATTATATGGAAAAAAGTAAAGTTAAGGAAAATTAACAATTAAAAAGCCAATTTATTGATAAATAAGACCTAGTTACATTTAACTATATTATGTTCTTAATAAGGAAAATGTCGAAAAGTGATAGACTTTGCCGTCTTTATAAATTACAATATTCGTATGTTAAGAATATTTTTGACCGTCGAAAAAAAGATTGAGGAGGGGAATGGATGGATCTGTTTAGAGGCACTATTTCCACTTTGGAAAAATCAATGCAGTACGCGTCAGCAAAGAACCAAACCATATCTAATAACATAGCAAATGTCGATACACCGAATTACAAGGCAAAGAATGCTGTGTTTAAAAATATATTAAATGAGAGCATGTCACAGAATGTAGAGGCAAAAAGGACACATGAGAGGCACCTTTCCTTTAATGGTACTTCTGATTCATCTTACCAAATAATGACAAAAAACAATACATCCTACAATAGTAACGGAAATAACGTGGATGTAGACAAAGAGATGGCAGAACTTGCCAAAAACCAAATCTACTATCAGGCATTAGTGGATCGGATAAATGGTAAGTTTGGTAGTTTGCAAAAAGTTTTACAGGGAGGTAATTAGTAGTGTCCATTTTTAATGCAATAAATTCAAGCGCAAGTGCGCTTACCGCACAACGACTTAGAATGGATGTCGTCTCTTCAAATATAGCTAATGCGCAGACCACTAGAGCGACAATCAATGAAAATGGTGATTACGAGCCTTATAGAAGAAAAATGGTTTCGGTTGAGCCGAACGGCGGAAGTTTTAAATCTTTTTTACATAAAGCAACAGGAACAGTTAACGGAACTGGGAATGGCGTGAAGGTCACAGGTATTACAGAAGATGAAACCCCTTTTAAATTAATATATGACCCAACACATCCAGACGCTGATGATACTGGTTATGTTCAAACACCAAATGTTGATCCTTTAAAAGAAATGGTTGACTTAATGAGTGCTACCAGATCATATGAAGCAAATATAACCTCTTTAAATGCAAGCAAGGGAATGCTCATGAAAGCATTAGAAATTGGAAAATAATTATGTTGGGAGCTATAAATAATGATTAATAACATAACAATGGGAAATATGGCAAATCAACCAATTAGCAAGGCTGCAGTAACTCCAGGCGAAGCACAAGCAAGCTTTGCGAATACTTTAAAGGCCGCTATTAATAATGTGAACAGCCAGCAAATAGCCTCAGACAAAAAAACCGAAGCACTTGCTTCTGGCCAAATTGATGATTTGCACGATGTAATGATAACAGCACAAAAGGCAAGCATTACATTGGAAGCGAGTGTTCAAATGCAACGAAAAGCTATAGATGCCTATAATGAAATTATGCGAATGCAGGTTTAATTTCCTTTTACGCGGGGACAGGCTTGTGTACTTCTTAACAAACAATTTAAATTCAAAAAAAGAACTTTAATCAAAATACTAATTAGGTATAGTAATGTACATAGTATGGTTAGAGGTTTTTATCAACTTTGGCACTATGGTGGGGGAATATATGAAAGAGAAGATAATGAGTTGGAAAGAAAGTACGACTGGTTTCTGGAAAAAGCGCTCCAATACGCAAAAAGGAGTCTTTATCGGATCTATATTTTTAGTCATCCTGCTGATAAGTGGGATATTATTTTTGTCGCCTGGCACTAAATTAGTTCCGTTATACAGCAATCTTTCTTTACAAGAAGTGGGACAAATAAAGACAGAGCTTGAGACGAGAGGTATACAATATGAGCTGCAAGATGGGGGAACATCTATAAATGTTCCAGAAACCCAGGTGGATACTCTGCTTGTTGATCTTGCAGGACAGGGTCTGCCAAATAGCGGGAATATTGATTATTCCTTTTTTAGTGAAAATGCATCTTGGGGTGTGACAGATAATGAATTTAATGTAATGAAGCTAGATGCGATGCAAACTGAATTGGCTAACTTGATGAAAGGTATTGACGGGATAGAAAGTGCTGAAGTTATGATCAATATGCCAGAGGATCCAGTCTTTGTTAGTGACGCGGCTCAAGAGGCTAGTGCTTCCATTGTCGTAAATACGACTCCTGGATATCAATTTGAAGGTAACCAAATGGAGTCGCTTTATCATTTAGTATCAAAAGCGGTACCCAATCTACCTGCAGACAATATCGTGATCATGAATCAGTACTTTGAATACTTTGATAGAAATAGTCAGACAGCAAATGGAACACAGGATGCACATACATATCAACAATCAGTAAAGAAAGACATAGAACGAGATATCCAAAAAAGACTACAACAGATGCTTAGTGCCATGGTTGGCGGGGAGAATGTAATCGTATCTGTAACGTCTGATATTGACTTTACTCAAGAAAACAGAACGGAAAATCTTGTAGAACCTGCTGACGAGGAGAATATGGAAGGCTTGCCAGTCAGTGTTGAAACAATACAAGAAACGTATAGTGGTAATCCTCCTGTTGGCGGAAATGCTGGTACTGGTGATGAAGATATAGCAAATTATCAAGGTGCAGCAGAAGGCGAAAACGGAGATTACGAGCTTGTTAAAGAAACGGTAAACAATGAGTATAACCGGATTCAAAGAGAAATTGTAGAAAGTCCTTATAAAGTTCGTAACCTTGGAATACAGGTAGCTGTGAATAATGTTAAAAACGACGATGGAGACACAGTAGAATATTTATCACAACAGGAACAGACTACTGTAGAAGAAGGCATCTCTTCTATATTAAACTCCATTACTACCACCACGATTGACGCAGAGTTTGAGCAAACTGCTCCTGAAGGGAATGTATCAATCACCTTCCAAGAGTTTAGTGGAAAACAAGCTAATACTGCTGTACCTACAACTGCTAGTATTTCGTTATGGATGTATGTAGCAGGGGGAGCCTTACTACTAATCATTATTGTATTAGTTATTATGTTGCTGCGTAACCGTGGGGAAGAAGAAGAAATTATTGAGGAAAGTTATACGTCAGAAGAAACACCGGTAGAAATACCAGATTTACCAGAGAATGAACAAACAGAATCAGAAGTCCGTCGAAAGCAATTAGAAAAGATTGCGCAAGACAAGCCAGAAGATTTTGCAAAACTATTACGTAGCTGGATTGGGGAAGATTAGGAGGAGATTAAATGGCGAGACAAAAAGGCACTTTAACAGGCAAACAAAAAGCAGCGATTCTTCTGATCTCCTTAGGTCCAGATGTGTCTGCTCAGGTGTACAAGCATTTAACCGAGGAAGAGATTGAAAAGCTTAGCCTGGAAATTTCTTCAGTAAAAAAAGTTGATAATTCTTTAAAAGAAGATGTCTTAGATCAATTTCATCAAATTGCTGTAGCGCAAGATTTTATTTCACAGGGTGGAATAGGGTATGCGAAAACAGTCTTAGAAAAAGCTTTTGGGAGTCAGGAAGCTTCCAATATAATAAATCGGCTTACTTCTTCCTTGCAGGTAAGACCATTTGATTTTGCAAGAAAAGCAGAGCCACAGCAGGTATTGAATTTCATTCAAAACGAACATCCGCAAACGATCGCACTTGTTCTATCCTATTTAGACTCAGAGCAATCTGGTCAAATTTTATCTGCGCTACCACAAGAGATGCAGGCTGATATAGCAAGAAGAATCGCAACAATGGATTCTACCTCACCTGAGATCATTACCCAGGTTGAACAGGTTTTAGAAAAGAATATATCTTCTTCTGTGACAGAAGATTATACACAAACGGGTGGAATTCAAGCGGTTGTAGAAGTACTCAATGGCGTAGATCGCAGTACAGAAAGGACCATATTAGATGCACTTGAGATCCAAGACCCAGAGCTTGCTGATGAAATCAAGAAAAGAATGTTCGTATTCGAAGATATTGTTATTCTTGACAATAGAGCAATTCAACGGGTGATTCGAGAAGTAGAAAACGATGATTTACGTTTATCTCTTAAAGTAGCAAGTGATGAAGTGAAAGATATTGTATTTAAAAATATGTCCCAAAGAATGGCAGAGACTTTTAAAGAAGAAATGGAATACATGGGTCCTGTACGTTTACGAGATGTAGAGGAAGCACAAACAAGAATTGTTGGAACGATTAGAAGATTGGAAGACATAGGAGAGATAGTCATTGCCAGAGGTGGAGGAGATGATATCATTGTCTGATTCACACGTGACTGGTGGCAGGTTGATTAAGATAAAGCCAGTAAGAACAAGCAACGATGTGGAAAAAGGTCTTGATACTGAAGCACAAGTCCAGGCAGAACTCCAAGTCGCACAGGAGTCTTTAGTTGAAATAAAGGAAAAGACTACGAAGATGCTAGAAGAGACGCATAAAGAGATTGAGCAAGCAAGGTTAAGTTGGGAAGATGAAAAGAAATTCCTAATTGAACAGGCTAGCAATGATGGATACCAAGATGGGTTTAATAAAGGAAAAGAAGAAGGCTGGTTGGCTTATGAAGCAAAACTAGATGAGGTGAACCAGTTAACAGATCGTGCAATGAAAGAATTCGAGCAAACTGTAGAAAAAAGTACGGATGAAATTATAAATATAGCAATACATACTGCTGAAAAAATAATAGACCAACATATTAAAGAGGAACCTACATCTTTTTTGCAAATTATAAAAAAAGCGATTCAGGAACTAGAGGATCAATCAATCATTTCCATTTATCTAAATCCTAAGAACTATGAGATTGTAGTTCAGCAAAAAGAAGAATTGCTACAAATATTAAATGATGATACAAAACTTGCAATCTATCTAAAGGATACCATTGAAGAAAATGGATGTCGGATCCAACATCCTTTTGGTGAGTTAGACATTGGAATAGATACTCAATTAAAGCAAATTAGGGAAGTATTACATGAAATTGTATTGGAGCAAAAACAATGAACATTTCACAATACCTCTCAGCAGTAGAACAAGCAGATACATATAAACGCTACGGGAAAGTACTCCGGGTGGTTGGCTTAATGATAGAGTCACAAGGTCCTGCTGCCAATATAGGAGAAGTTTGTTATATTCATTCATCTGAAAGTGGTTCTCCTATATTATCAGAGGTTGTTGGCTTTAATAATGAAAGAATAATCCTTATGCCTTACGCTGAAGTGAATGAAATCGGACCTGGGTGTCTTGTGGAGTCCACAGGAAAACCCCTCAGGATAAAAGTGGGCAGAGGCCTGATTGGTAATGTAGTCGATTCATTAGGAGAAAAATTAGATCATTCTTCTCTACCACAAGGTTTAACCCGTTATCTAACTGATCAGTCTCCACCAAATCCAATGGAGAGGCCCCCCATTTCTGAACCAATTCAGGTCGGGGTTAAAGCTATTGATTCCCTTCTAACGGTAGGGAAGGGGCAACGTATCGGAATATTTGCTGGAAGTGGTGTTGGGAAAAGTACACTATTAGGTATGATAGCTAGAAATAGTGATGCAGATATTAATGTTATAGCACTAATAGGTGAAAGAGGAAGAGAAGTAAGAGAATTTATTGAAAAGGACCTTGGTCCAGAAGGACTTAAACGCTCCATTGTGGTGGTCGCCACTTCTGACCAACCAGCGTTAATGCGAATAAAAGGGGCCTATACTGCAACAGCTATTAGTGAGTACTTCCGTGACCAGGGTTATAATGTGAACCTTATGATGGATTCTGTTACAAGAGTGGCCATGGCCCAACGTGAGGTTGGACTTGCTACTGGGGAACCACCAACAACAAAAGGATATACACCCTCCGTATTTGCTACACTTCCAAAATTACTTGAACGAACAGGTACAAACAAAAATGGAACAATTACAGCATTTTACACAGTATTAGTTGATGGTGATGACATGAATGAGCCAATTGCGGATACTGTTAGAGGTATTTTAGACGGACATTTTGTAATGGACAGAAAGCTTGCAGAGCGCGGTCAGTTTCCGGCAATTAACATTTTAAAATCTATAAGCCGTGTGATGAATGGAATTACTGGGGATGCACACAAGCAAATAGCCCAGGAAATACGTTCACTAATGGCAAAATATGAAGAGAATAGTGAACTAATTAATATTGGTGCCTACAAGCGAGGTACAGACCAATTAATAGATAGAGCAATTTCATATCAACCAAAGATACAATCCTTTTTAAAACAAGACGTAAACGAGGTTTTATCACGAAATGAATCAATTGAACAAATGTCAGCATTAATAAATGGAGGCACGAACTAATGGCGGAATTAATGGCTTTATCTAAAATTCGTAATGTCCGGGAAAAAGAAAAAAATGATGCACAGAAAGCCTATCATCAGTCGACTGAATTTTTTGAGGACATCGCCACAAAAATGTTCCAGTTATTAAAGAAGAAGGAAAATGCTGAAAGAGATTATGAGGATGCGATTCAACAAGCTATAACGCTTGATAGAATAAGAGAGCAAAATGCATATATTGAGCGATTAAATAAGCAAATTATGGACATGCAAAATGCTGTTCAGCATGCAAGAAATGATATGGAATTGAAGCAAAGTTTACTTACCGAAGCACATGTAGAAATGAAGAAGTTCGATAAGATTATTGAAATGAGACAGGAAGAGAAGAAAGTAATCCAGGAGAAAATGGAGAAATCCTCGATGGATGAAGTCTCAATTCAGCAATATTTAAGTCATATAAACAGGTGATGGAATGGAAAAAGAATTAAAAGAAGAGAAAAAGAAAACAAATCCATTCCTTTGGTTCCTTTTTGCGATTGTGATTCCATTACTTATCGCATTAGTCATTGCGGCAATTGCCTTTAGTATGGCAGGAGTAAACGTAATGGACTGGATAAAGGAAAAAGGGAGTGGCGTTCCAGTTGTTTCTTCGCTTATAACGGAGCCTGAAAAAGAGTCAGGCGAAGAAGCATTGGAGCAGACGGCTGAACAATTGACTGCAAAAGATGAAGAAATTGAACAACTTAACCAACAAGTACAAGACATGAAAGCAATAATTGATCGCTTAGAAGAGGAAGCCATAATATTAGAAAATCGGAATAAGCAAAATGAGGCTACTGCTGAAATGGATAAAGAAGAAGAAGAAACGGCGAACAGCACAATTCAGACAATCGCAAGTTCTTTTAAAGACATGGACGGCGAACAGGCAGCTTTAATTATACAAGATCTAGATAATCAAACAGCTATATCTATATTAAAGGAAGTTTCCAACAAAGTTAGAGGCGCTATCTTGGCAGAGATGGAACCAGCAAAAGCAGCAGACTTAACAAAACGTTTCATTGACGCAGGGAACTAAAAGATTTGAGAGGGGGTGATATAAAATGAATGCGATCGGGATGTTTTCAGATCTAGCACAATTCACTAAGATACCTGCGACCTCTGAAAAGACGCCAGGCAAAGGGGGGTTGTTCCAAGCAATGCTAGATAGTGAGCATGGCAACGAAGCGAATGAATTAGGAGAATTGCTTTTGCAAACAGAACAAAATAGCAATAACAAGACAGCTGAGCTTCCAAATGGGACCGACCAGGAGATAGATTCTAATGTATTACAACCAGATTTAGCGATTATATTTCAGGTTGGTGAGATAAGAGGAAGAGTTGAATTGACTGAGGAAGAGCAGGAGCAGCTTATGAATCTCTTAGCAACCCTAATGGAATCCGAGAGTAATGCTGAAAAGTTAGATGTAGGGGCAAAACTGAATGAAATGGCTAACCTGCCACCCTTATTTAGTGAATTCGCTCAATTGTTAAGTGAGGTAAATTCTGTTCTATCCCAAATATCTTCTAAACAAGATGCAGAAAAAGCAGCGCCAACGTTATTACACTTTTTACAACAATGGATGTCGTTGGATAAGAAGTCGGGCGTAGAGAAAAGTGGAGATACTGTACTTAACCTAATGAAAAAGGAGACATCTGGGTTACAAGGGGTTTGGAAGGAATTACTACAATCTTTTGAAAAACGTAACCAGATGGCTTCAAAGAATCAGTACAACACTGATTCCAAGGTAACAAGTAGTGATGTTGCGAAGTGGGTCACAAACGCATTAGCACAACAGACAGAAGGTACCACTAAAGTGGAAGGTGCAGGGCAGAGCTCATTTACATTAACTGGGCCAATGAGTCAAACGGAACAGCTTGTTATTCACATCAACTCTTCCCATACAGCTATAAAGTCACCAGATAAACAATTAGTCGAGCAGTTTCAACAACTTATCCACTCAAGCAAATTTGCGGCTAAATCAAATGGAACGACACAGCTTTCTATTTCATTACGACCTGAAAACCTTGGTGATATGATGATAAAGCTTACACAAATAAATGGTGAAATGACTGTGAAAATACTTGTTTCTTCTCAGGCAACAAAAGAGATGATGGAAGGGAATATTCACCAGTTGCGCAATATGTTCTCACCAAACCAAGTTGTAATAGAGAAACAGGATCCGACAGTTCAACAAACTCAGAATTTGCAAGAGGACCAAGATAGCCAGCACTCTGAGCAAAACCAAAACCGATCTAGTGATACAAGGCAGGAAGAAGATGATCAACCAGAAGATGATTTTGCAACACAGTTTCATGAGTTAATAATGAACGAGAAAGTGTAGGTGGAAATAATGTCTGTGAATCTAGACCCGTCCTTGTATTTAAAAAATCAACCTAATGACAGGACACCAAGTACGAATCTAGGAAAAGATGAGTTTCTAAAAATTCTTATGGCACAGCTACAAAATCAGGATCCTAGCAACCCGATGGATGACAAGCAGTTTATTTCGCAAATGGCCCAATTTTCTTCACTAGAGCAGACAATGAATATGGCAAAATCGATAGATAGACTAGTAGAGAGTCAAATGATTTCTCCAGTCATTCAGTATAGTCATATGATTGGAAAGGAAGTAAGCTATCGGGCTGTTGATGAAGAAACCGGAGAAAAAGGTGAAGAGATTTCAAGTCAAGTGGTTTCGGTGAGTCAGCATGAGGGATGGGCAGTTCTTGAACTGAAAAACGGAGATAAAATTTATGCGGATGCTGCCATTCAAGTAAGTGATCCAACCGAAGATACAGAAGAAAAAGCGTAATGGTAGAAAAAGGATGTGAGCACGATGGATCACCGTATTCATCAATTGCCGCACCAGCATGCCCTAAATGTAACTGCACCTGTTAGGAAACCAAATTCCACACCAACCGTTAGTTTTAAAGATGTTTTAACAGAACAGACAGGGTTAAAAATTAGCAAGCATGCCTCGGAGCGGCTTCAAGAAAGAAACATTACGATTAATGAAAAGCAATGGGAACAAATTGGCGACAAAGTAAAGGAAGCAAAGTCAAAAGGGATAACAGACTCATTAGTCCTTACAGATCAGGCAGCTTTGCTAGTTAGTGCGAAAAACAATACAGTGGTTACTGCAATGAATAGACAAGAAGCTTCAAGCCGTATATTTACAAATATTAATGGAACGATTCTGTTAGATAACTAGGCTGGACCCTAATGGGAGGCCAAACGCTGTTGATGGATAGATACAGCGAAATCGAAAAAACCAAAAAGGGGAAATGTATAATGTTACGTTCAATGTATGCTGGTATTTCAGGTATGAAAGGCTTTCAAAATAAATTAGACGTAATTGGGAACAACATCGCCAATGTAAACACGTCAGGCTTTAAAAAAGGAAGGGTAACCTTTCAGGATATGATGAGTCAAACGACAGCTGGTGCACAGGGTGCTATAGATGGCACACGAGGTGGAGTTAACCCATCCCAAGTGGGGCTTGGTTCACAGCTTGGAACAATTGACAACATCCACACACAAGGCTTTAGACAGACAACAAATAATCCGCTGGATTTTGCATTGGAAGGTGACGGAATGTTCGTTGTTCAAAATGGTGATCAAACGTTTTACACAAGAGCAGGTAATTTTTATTTGGATGAAAGTGGCGATATTGTAAATTCACAAGGTTATTACCTACAAGATTTAAATAACCAAAAAATAAGTATTCCAAATGATGCACAAAGCTTTAGTGTTCAAAGCAATGGAACAGTCTCCTATATTAATGCAGCTGGAGAACCACAAGATGCTGGACAAATTGGATTGGCATCTTTTTCTAATCCTGCTGGTTTGGAAAAAGCCGGAAGTAATCTTTTCTTAGACAGTACTAATGCTGGGTTGCAAGAAGGGGGATTAGTTGCTCCTGAAACAGAAGGAACAGCAAGCATCGTTAGTGGTTCACTTGAAATGTCAAACGTTGATCTTTCAGAAGAATTCACAGAGATGATTACTGCACAACGTGGGTTCCAGGCTAATACACGTATTATTACGACATCAGATGAAATACTTCAGGAGCTAGTAAATCTAAAACGATAAGGAGGTAGGGAGTGCCATATCTTGGCACTCCCGCCCATTTTATGATTGAGTTGAGACGCTTAAATAATGAAACATTTACGCTTAATGCGTTAATGATCGAACAGGTTCAAGCATTCCCTGACACAACCATTACGTTATTAAACGGCAAAAAAGTTGTCGTTAAAGAAAAGGAACAAACGGTAATTGAAATGGCAACCGATTTTTACAACAAAATTGGATTGCAACAATCTTTAAATAAAGCAGGTGAAGGCAAAGATGAGTAAGTTAGTTAAGGTGATGCTTTCCTCTATAGTTATACTGATTGTTGGAGCAGCTGCAGTATTTTTAGTAATCGTTAATTTCAATAAAGACGAAAACGAAGGTAAAGCGAAGACGATCGATGATATTGTAGAGCATTCCTACGAATCACCTGAGATAACAACAGATTTGGAGGATGGAAGTTTTGTGCGTATCCAATTTCAAATTGTGACAGACAGTAAAGCTGCCAAGGAAGAAATAAGCAAACGAGATTTCCAGCTCAAAAACATCCTTATTAAAGAGTTAGCTGTACTGAATGAAGAGGACTTCAAAGCAGGACTATCTGATTTAGAAGGGACCGTTCAATCCAAGTTAAACGAAGTGATGACAGATGGAAAGATTACCGATGTTTATACAATAAATAAGATTTTGCAGTAAATATGGATGTAAAACTCCAGCATGGAGGTGAGTTAATTGGTAGATGAAGTTCTTTCACAAAATGAGATAGATGCTCTCCTGTCTGCTATTACGTCAGGCGAAATGGATGCAGAAGAACTTAAAAAAGAAGAGAAAGAGAAAAAAGTTCGTATATATGATTTTAAGCGTGCCTTACGTTTTTCAAAAGATCAAATACGGAGTATTTCTCGAATTCATGAAAACTACGCACGGATGCTTACAACATTTTTCTCTGCTCAATTGCGGACATATGTAAACATTAATGTTGCATCTGTAGATCAAATACCATACGAAGAATTTATAAGGTCAGTTCCAAAGATGACAGTACTTAATACATACAGTGTGGCACCACTAGATGGAAGAATAGTGATGGAAATTAACCCAAATATCGCGTATGCGTTATTGGACAGAATACTCGGGGGCAAGGGATATAGTGCAAATAAAGTTGACAACCTGACTGAAATAGAAACCATTCTCATGTCACAAACTTTTGAAAAGGCAATTGTTAACCTGCAAGAAGCTTGGTCTTCGATCGTAGAAATTGATCCTGTTATGGAAGAATTTGAAGTAAATCCACAGTTTTTACAGATGGTTTCCCCAAATGAAACGGTAGTTGTTGTCTCTTTAAATACTGCCATAGGTGATACAAGTGGATTAATAAACATCTGTATTCCTCATATTGTCCTTGAGCCAATTATTTCGAAACTATCTGTCCATTATTGGATGCAAACTTCTACTAAAGAAAGAGACGACGAAGCATATAGTAAATTGTCTACAAATCTGGAAACTGCAAAAGTAGAAGCTAAAACGTTGCTAGGAACAACAAATATAAATATTGAACAATTTCTTAATTTAAAGCCGAATGATGTGATCGGTCTGGATCAGACAATCGAAGATCCACTTATACTTGAAGTTAATGATAAGCCAAAATTTTATGTGCAGCCTGGCAAGAAAAAAAATAAATTGTCAGTGCAAATAATGGAAGAAATTAAAGGGGTGAACATAGATGATGAATGATGGAATGCTGTCACAGGATGAAATTGATGCATTATTAAAGATTGGTGAAGATGAAGCGGATGATGCTGATGCCAATACACCTGTACATCAGACTTTAACTACAATTGAAGAAGATACACTAGGGGAGATTGGAAATATCTCTTTTGGGAGTTCAGCAACGACACTATCAACCTTGTTAAACCAAAAAGTAGATATCACAACACCAACCGTATCTGTAATTCAGAAGACAGACCTAGAAAAAGAGTTTAACTTTGAACCAGTAAGTGTCGAAGTGAGCTATATTGATGGCTTTATTGGAAAAAACGTATTTGTGCTAAAATCAGCAGATGCAGCAATTATTTCTGATATTATGTTAGGGGGAGATGGAACTTCACCAGCAGAGGAATTAAATGAAATTCACTTGAGTGCTGTCCAGGAAGCAATGAATCAAATGATGGGGGCAGCTGCAACAAGTATGTCAACAGTATTCAACAAGAAAGTTGATATCTCACCACCAAACATACTATTAGAAGACCCTGGGGATCACACCAAGGATAGGTTTACAGAAGATGCCTATGTGAAGGTCTTTTTTCAGTTGAAAGTGGGCGAGTTAATAGATTCAAATATTATGCAGCTTATGCCGATGAGCTTTGCAAGAAAACTAGTAGATGAGTTACTTAACGGAGGAGCCGAAGCCGAAGCCGCAGTGACAGTAGAAGAGCTTGAAAGAAACTATGAATCTGAGCCGGCAGAGACTGTACACCAATACAATGAGGTACACCACTCGCAACACGAGGACCCAAGCATACTAGGTAATTCCGCGAATCAGCATAGCACTGTTCAACCTGCAGCTTTTTCCAGTTTTGAGCCAGTAGAATTGAACAAATCGGAACATCGTAATTTGGACATGTTGATGGATATACCGTTGAAAGTAACAGTTGAACTAGGAAGAACGAAACGTACAATCCGTGATATTTTAGATTTATCTGCCGGTTCAATTATAGAGTTAGATAAATTAGCTGGGGAGCCTGTAGACATTCTCGTAAATGAAAAGCTTATTGCCAGAGGAGAAGTAGTAGTAATAGATGAGAATTTTGGTGTACGGGTAACAGACATATTAAGCCAGTCAGATCGGCTAAGAAAACTTAAATAGTAATTTACTTAGGGGGATTTTCAAATGGCACAACGAATCTTGATTGTAGATGATGCAGCTTTCATGAGAATGATGATTAAGGATATTTTGACTAAAAATGGATTTAATGTAGTAGGAGAAGCACAGGACGGTGTACAAGCTGTTGAAAAATATAATGAATTAGAACCTGACTTGGTTACGATGGATATTACCATGCCAGAAAAAGATGGCATTACAGCATTAAAAGAAATCAAAACAAAGCATCCAAATGCGAAAATCATTATGTGTTCTGCAATGGGGCAGCAAGCAATGGTGATTGATGCTATTCAGGCAGGCGCAAAAGATTTTATCGTGAAGCCGTTTCAGTCTGACCGCGTAATTGAAGCAATACAGAAGGCACTGAATTAAGAAACGAGTGAGTATGTTGATTAAAAAAATTTGTATGGTTATCTGTTTCATGACATTACTATCCTTCTCTATATTTTCTCATGAAGCCATAGCAAGTACTGCCAATGTGACAGACTGGGTGAATGAAGAGGAGAATGGGAAGGATAGTCAAACTGACCAAGAACAGATGAATCAAGACGAACAATTGGAACAGGGGCAAGACGAGGAAGGTGGCTCTATGCTGTTTGATCTAATTAGATTATTCTTTGCTTTAGTACTTGTTTTAGCTCTTATCTATGTGCTTTTAAAATTCCTAAATAAGCGAAATAAATTATTTTCTAAGGTAAGAGCACTAGAAAGCCTTGGAGGAGTATCGGTTGGCCAAAATAAATCTGTTCAAATAATTCGTCTTGGAGATCGTTTTTACCTGTTAGGGGTGGGGGACAATGTAGATCTCTTACAGGAAATCACAGATGCCAGTGTGAAGGCTGAATTACAAAGACAGGGTGAAATGCAACAAGGAACTAGTGGAGTTTTAGCAGATATCTTTTCTTCAAAAGAAAAGGGTTCTCCTTCAGCTTCTGAATCAGATAGTTCTAACTTTAAAGATCTTTTCTCAACTGAATTAAAAAAGCTAAAGAATAATCGCGGCAAATTGATTCAACAGCATAAGCAAAAGGAAGATAGTCATGAATGAATTCGTAGACATGTTTTCAAGTTCAGATCCTTCGAATATAGCGACATCGGTAAAACTATTACTTTTATTGACAGTATTGTCTCTTGCACCCGGTATCTTAATTTTAATGACTAGCTTTACTAGAATTATTATTGTCTTATCGTTTGTGAGAACATCATTAGCAACGCAACAAATGCCACCGAACCAGGTATTAATTGGTATTGCTTTATTTCTAACATTTTTTATTATGGCACCTGTATTTACAGAGGTTTACGACGAAGCATTGCAACCACTATTTGATGAAGAAATAACGCTTGATGAAGCCTATGAAAGAGCAAGTACTCCGATGAAGGACTTTATGGCAGAGCATACAAGACAGAAAGACCTTGCTTTATTTATGAATTATGCTGAATTAGAAAAGCCGGAAACTGTTCAGGAAATACCACTAACAACGCTTGTCCCCGCGTTTGCCATAAGTGAGTTGAAAACTGCCTTTCAAATGGGTTTCATGATTTTCGTGCCTTTTTTAATTATTGATATGGCTGTTGCCAGTGTTCTTATGTCAATGGGTATGATGATGCTGCCACCTGTCATGATTTCCTTGCCATTTAAAATTCTATTATTTGTACTAGTCGATGGATGGTATATGATTACGCATTCTCTTTTGGATGGTTTCTAATTTGCACATTAAAGAAAAGTAGGTGGTTTAGGTGAGCAGTGAATTTGTATTAGGCCTTGCTGAAAAAGGTGTTTATACCATTATCTTAGTCACAGGACCTTTATTGATACTAGCGCTTGCCGTTGGCTTGCTAGTAAGTATCTTTCAAGCAACAACACAGATACAGGAACAGACTCTGGCATTTATACCAAAGATTGTAGCAGTTCTAGTTGGCCTCATCTTTTTTGGACCATGGATGCTAACAGAAATGGTTAAATTTACGGCAGACATATTTCAAAATATAAATCAGTTTGTAGGGTAATCCATGCTTGAATTAATTAATATAAATAGTTTGCCAGTTTTTATTCTTGTATTTGTTAGAGTGTTAGCTTTTTTTGTCACACTACCATTGTTTGCTTATGGAACTATCCCGACACCATTTAAGATTGGTTTTAGTTTCTTTTTAGCATTTATTATGTTTTATACAATAGGGCCAACAGATATTATATTTAATGAAATGTACTTATTGCTCTTAATTAAAGAAGCTTTGGTCGGACTGTTAATTGGTTTACTTGCTTATATCATTCTCTCTGCAGTTCAGATCGCAGGCGGATTTATAGATTTTCAAATGGGATTTGCTATAGCAAACGTTATAGATCCGCAAACTGGTGCTCAAAGTCCACTAACTGGTCAATATTTCTATATTTTTTCATTGCTTTTTTTATTAGCTGTAGATGGTCATCATTTATTAATCGATGGGATTTATAATAGCTATTCATTTATTCCAATTGATACATATATACCATTTGGAAATCAATCAATCGCTGATTTTGTTATTGAAACATTTAATAAAATGTTTTTAATTGCTTTCCAAATCGCTATCCCGATTGTCGGATGCTTATTCTTAGTAGATGTAGCACTTGGAATCATTGCTAGAACAGTCCCACAACTCAATGTATTTGTTGTCGGATTACCATTAAAGATTTTAGTTAGCTTTTTAACATTATTCGTATTTTTAAGCCTCTATATAGTGCTTGTGAAAAATTTATTTACATACCTGTTTCAGACCATGCAGGGACTAATGCAGCTATTCGGGGGTGCGTAACTTGCTTAAGCTTGATTTACAATTTTTCGCAGGTGAAAAAACCGAAAAAGCGACTCCGAAAAAGCGTCAGGATGAACGAAAAAAAGGAAAGGTTGCGAAGAGCCAGGACGTTAATACAGCGATATTGCTACTTTTTACTTTCATTATTCTCATTGTTTTTGGGAACTCGATAAAGAATAGTTTAATGGATTTCTTTGAACATACCTTTTCTGAATTTGTACAATGGGATGTTACGGAAAACACGGTTCATCAAGTTTTCACAGGTGCTGCAATAGAAGCTACTAAAATGCTAGCACCAGTCATGCTAATTGCGATAATAGCAGGGTTAGCAGCTAATTTTTTGCAGATTGGGTTCTTATTTACTACAGAGCCACTTAAATTTGACTTAAAAAAAATAGATCCTATCCAAGGGGCTAAAAGGATCTTCTCTATACGAGCGTTAGTAGAATTGTTGAAATCATTACTTAAAATCGTCTTTATTGGTGCTATTACATTTCTTGTGATTTGGATTTATAAGGATGACATGATGATGTTGTCTTTTAAATCGGTTGACGGTGCACTTGCCTTTTTTGGTAGGGTAACGGTTATTATGGCTATCTCGGCAACGATAGCACTACTTTTTTTAGCTGTTTTCGACTATGCTTACCAACGTTACGACTTTGAAAAAAATATGAAAATGTCTAAACAGGATGTTAAGGATGAATATAAAAATATTGAGGGTGACCCTTTAATTAAATCGAAAATAAAAGAAAGACAACGGCAAATGGCAACCAGAAGAATGATGAGCGAGGTTCCCAATGCTGATGTGGTCATTACCAATCCAACACACTTTGCCATTGCCATTAGGTACGATGAGACAAAGGCAGATGCCCCGTATATTGTTGCAAAGGGTTCAGATGATATTGCCCTGAAGATAAAAGAAGTTGCAAAGGCAAATGGGGTAACCACCGTTGAGAACAAGCCTCTGGCACGATCCTTATACAAAGCTGCAGAGATTGGGGATATCATTCCAGAAGATTTTTTCCAGGCTGTGGCTGAAGTGCTGGCGTATGTTTATAAATTAGAGAAAAAAGCTTAAGCAATAAGGAGAGACAATAATGAAAGCTCGTGATTTATCCGTTCTTTTAGGTGTTATATTAATTATTGTAATGCTTGTCATCCCATTACCGGGATGGCTATTAAGTATACTCATTTTAAGTAATATAACCCTTGCATTAATCGTTATACTTGTATCTATGAACACCCAGGAAGCATTGCAGTTTTCTATATTTCCATCTCTCTTACTGCTTTTAACGCTTTTCCGTTTAGGATTAAATGTTTCTACCACCAGGTCTATCCTTTCGGAGGCTGAAGCTGGTGGCGTCGTAGAAACGTTTGGTACATTTGTAATTGGCGATAATCCGCTAGTAGGATTCGTTGTATTTATTATACTAGTTATCATTCAATTTTTAGTTATAACAAAAGGGTCAGAACGCGTTTCGGAAGTGGCAGCAAGGTTTACACTTGATGCCATGCCAGGAAAGCAAATGAGTATTGATGCCGATCTGAATGCCGGACTGATATCTGAGCAACAGGCAAAAGACAGGCGGGAGAAAGTAGAGAATGAAGCAGATTTCCATGGTTCAATGGATGGAGCAAGTAAGTTCGTAAAAGGGGATGCTATTGCTGGTATTATAATCGTTCTCATTAACATTATTTTCGGCTTAGTTATTGGCATGGTACAACTGGGTATGCCATTTGAAGAAGCAATTAATACATATATGAGACTGACAGTTGGGGATGGACTCGTTAGTCAAATACCTGCGTTATTAATCGCAACTGCGACAGGTATTGTCGTAACGCGTGTGGCAGGTACAGGAAACCTTGGAACAGATGTGACGGGACAGCTTCTGCAATACCCCAAGTTACTTTTTATTGCAGCTGGAACGATATTTTTACTTGGTTTAACACCAATTAACTTCTTTCTTACTACTATTATTGCTGGTGTGCTAGCGCTTAGTGGCTACTTATTACTGAAGCAAGCCGAACAGCCAGAAGTTGATGAAGTGGAAGAAGAGGTTCAGACAGAAAGCAGTGCCATGAAGACATCAGAAAATGTGGTTAGTCTAATCAATATGGATCCGATAGAATTTGAATTTGGTTATGCTCTAATTCCCCTAGCAGATACAAATCAGGGCGGGGACCTGTTGGACAGAATAATTATGATACGAAGACAATTGGCGATAGAACTAGGAATTGTCATACCGGTTGTACGTATACGAGATAACATTCAACTTAATCCAAATGAATACCAGTTGAAAATCAAGGGAAACGAAGTGGCAGAAGGAGAATTACTGCTTGATCATTACCTTGCTATGTCTCCCGACATGGCAGAGGACGATATTGATGGTATTGATACAAAGGAACCTGCATTTGGCCTTCCTGCTAAATGGATAAATGAAGAAATGAAAGATGAAGCTGAATTATCTGGTTATACTGTTGTAGATCCACCATCTGTTGTCTCCACACATATTACCGAAGTTATAAAAAAGAACGCACATACGCTATTAGGGCGCCAGGAAACAAAGCAATTAATCGATCATTTAAAAGAAAGCTATCCAATATTAGTGGAAGAAGTTACACCAGAGCCTTTATCTGTTGGAGAAATTCAAAAAGTGCTGGCTAAATTGTTGAAAGAGAATATTTCCATACGAAACCTACCCGTAATTTTCGAAACACTGGCTGACTTTTCCAAATTAACAAATGATACAGAACTGCTAGGTGAATATGTAAGACAAGCTTTATCGACACAAATTACCAAACAATATGCAGAAAGTGATTCTTCCATGCATGTACTGACAGTTTCAGGGAAAGTTGAGAAGCTTATTGCAGAAAGCATCCAGCAAACAGAGCATGGGAACTATTTAGCTCTGGATCCTGATTCGCAGCAAGAAATTATAAAGTCCCTTCACAGTGAAACAGAAAAACTATCGTTACAGGAAGAGACCGCGATCGTACTTTGTTCACCTGCAGTAAGAATGTATTTAAAACAACTTGTTGAACGCTTTCTTCCTCAGGTTGTAGTACTATCCTATAACGAATTGGAACCAACAGTGCAAGTACAAAGTGTAGGGGTGGTGAATATTCAATGAAGGTAAAAAAATACACAGCGGCTACTATGCCGGAAGCAATGAAACAGGTAAGAAAGGAATTAGGTACAGGTGCTGTCATCTTAAATTCCAAAGAAGTTAAAAGCAAAGGTTTTATGGGTCTATTTAAAAAAAGCAGAATTGAAGTAGTGGCAGCCCATGATCCCGATCCTATTAGAGCAAGCAACACCAAACCTAAAAATGAATATCTTGATAATATAAAGCCTGAGAGCAACCAAGTTAAAATGAGGAACAACTCTAATAATCAGGTGCTTGAGGAAATAAAGCAGCTAAAGAAAATGCTTGATTACACAACGGATAATACTAAAAATTACCCAGCGAATTTTCGCCTTGTATATGAAGGTCTTCTTAAACAAGAAGTTGATCCTCACCTAGCACACCAGCTTGTAGATAAGGTTTTAGAGACAGTAGGGGAGTTTGATTCCCAAGATCTCGACTATCAAGATGTAGTGGATGTTTTAGCTAAGGAATTAAGATCAGCACTGTCTGCTCTCTCTTATAATGGTTTAGATGGAACAAAAAAAATAGCGCAATTTGTGGGACCAACTGGTGTTGGTAAGACAACTACAATTGCCAAAATAGCAGCGAAATGTATGTTAGAGGAACAGAAAAGAGTAGCACTTATCACATCTGATACGTATCGTATAGCTGCTGTAGATCAGTTAAGAACATATGCCAAGATACTAGAAGTTCCAATGGAGGTTGCTTATACAGCAGAAGACTTTAAGCAAGCGTTTGAAAAATTTGCAGAGTATGATGTCATCCTTGTCGATACAGCAGGGAGAAATTTTCGAGATGAGCAGTATATAAAACAGTTAAAAGAGTCTACCCGTCCGGAGTGGAACATGGATACATATCTCGTACTAGCATTAACTGCAAAATCAGAAGATATTAGTACCATTTATGATCAGTTTTCTCCAATCGGTGTCAAAGAAGTAATCTTTACAAAAACCGATGAGACTAGACAATACGGTAGTCTTCTAAACATTTCACTTGGCAAAAATACTGGGATTGCTTACGCAACAAATGGTCAGGATGTCCCTGAAGATCTAGTCAGGTTAACACCTTCCCTAATTTGTGATTATATTATAGAAGGTTTACGACATGCTTGAAGATCAAGCAGCAAACCTGCGGGAAAGATTGAAACAGCAAAAGAGTCCTCCCCAGAAGATAAAAGAGGCGAAGACCGTTTCAATTATTAGTGGTAAAGGCGGCGTAGGGAAATCAAATGTAGCACTCAATTTATCGTTAGAATTAATTAGTCAGAACAAGCGGGTGCTATTATTTGATTTGGATATCGGCATGGGAAATATAGACATCTTAATGGGAATGCCGGCACAAAAGTCAATAGTGAATCTCCTGCATAACTATGAGGCCATAGAGGATATAATTGAGACTGGCCCACTTGGTTTAGGCTACATTGCAGGTGGTTCAGGACTAAATGAGTTATTTTCTCTTGATACCAACAGCAGAGATTATTTCTTTGAACAGTATTATAAGCTTGTTTCATCATATGATTATATTATTTTCGACATGGGTGCTGGTGCCACTAAAGATACGATGTCTTTTATTTTGGCCTCTGATGAATGTATTGTTGTTACCACTCCAGAACCGACGTCAATTACAGATGCTTATGGTATGATAAAACACATTGTAACCAACAATCCGGACATGCCTTTAAAAGTTATTATGAATAGAGCTCCCAGTGTGAAAGAAGGCAAGCGTGCTTTACAACGTTTTCGCGATGTGGTAATACGTTTTCTTCAAATAGAAATAGACGCTCTTGGCATCTTGCCTGATGATAAGCACGTAACGCAGGCCGTTATTCGGCAGATACCGTACACATTATATAATGAAAACGCTCCTGTTAGTAAGGCTATGAAACAGTTAGCCTATCATTATGCGGATGATATGCCGCAAGATTTTCAGCAATCTGGCCGTAAGAACTTCTTACAAAAATTAAAACAACTTATGACAGAGAGGTAACGGATTATGATGAATCTCATTCGTGTTCTGGTAATTGATGATTCTGCTTTTATGCGAAAGATTATTAAGGATATGTTGGAATCTGACCAGCATATCCAAGTGGTTGCTACAGCCCGTAATGGTGAGGATGGAATAAATAAAATAAAAAAATTATCACCAGACGTTGTTACACTTGATGTACATATGCCGGTAATGGATGGTATTACAGCACTTCAGCATATTATGCATGAATGCCCTGTTCCGGTTGTAATGTTGTCTAGCGCCACAGCAGAAGGTGCAGAAAAAACGCTACAAGCTATTTCCAATGGGGCTGTTGATTTTATAACAAAGCCATCAAGCAATTTAACGATGGAGAATGGTCAAATAGTACAAGAAATTATAAACAAAGTAATTGCCGCGTCCGGTGTGACAATGATTGAAGGTCCAGAAGAAGACCATGTTCTATCTACTGAGCTGCCTGTCCAAAATGGTTTACAACAATATAGTCGGACAGTCGTGACTATTGGCACATCAACTGGAGGTCCACGAGCTCTCCAACAAGTGATTCCAGGGCTACCGGCTGATTTCCCGGCTCCAGTTTTAATTGTCCAGCATATGCCCCCAGGTTTCACCAAGTCTCTAGCACAGCGCCTGAATTCGCTTTCGCCAATCAATGTTAAAGAGGCGGTGCAAGGAGAAGTTCTCGAGAATGGTACAGCATATATAGCACCAGGCGATTACCATATGCGAATAAAGAAGCATGGAACAACTATGCTATTGGAATTATCTCAAGACCCTCCAGTCAATGGGCATCGGCCATCTGTTGATGTGCTGTTTGAATCTGCAAGTGACTTGAATCAAACAAATAAAATTGCTGTCATTTTAACTGGAATGGGAAGCGATGGTTCAAATGGAATAAAGGGGCTGAAAATGAAGGACCCTTCAACTATTACCATAGCTGAATCAGAAAAGACGGCAGTTATATACGGAATGCCAAAGGCTGCTGTTAAAACCAATTGTGTTAATCACGTTGTTGCACTAAATCAAGTAGCTGAAACGCTAAAAAAACTAACTCTTGATTAATAGTTTTATAAATAATTACAAAACAGTTTTAAGTAACTATATTAACATTAAAAAATAATTAATTATGGAGGCGTCAAGTATGGAATCAATTACTACTCTCAATAGAAAAGTCATCATTTTTCAATTATGTGATGAAGAATATGCAGTATCAGTGCAGCAAGTAGGAGCAATAGAAAGGGTTCTTCCTATTACAAGAGTTCCTCAAACCGCTGACTTCGTTAAGGGTGTGATAAACCTGAGAGGAGTAGTGACCCCGGTTATCGATTTACGCGTTAGATTTAACCTAGAAGCTACAGACTACAATGAGTCTACTAGAATCATTATAATTAATTTGGAGAACATGGAAGTCGGTCTAATTGTGGATGCTGCCAATGATGTATTGGATATCTCCGAGGAGGCAATTGAACCTGCACCAGAAGTGATTGGAACAGTAGACGTAGACTATATCGAAGGTGTTGTTAAGCTGGAAGATCGATTGTTTATTCTCCTTGATCTTGAAAAGGTCTTGACCGAAGACAACATTAAAGAATTACATGGAGTGGAAGGTTCTTAACAAATGCAGGACTATACAAATCTAACCAATGTACAAAAAGATGTGCTACGGGAAATTGGTAATATAGGTGCAGGAAATGCTGCAACTTCTATGGCGAAATTGCTAAATAAAAAGATTGATATGCAAGTCCCTTCCGTTAAAGTGGTTAGTTTCGATGAAGTAATGGAATTAATTGGAGGGCCAGATAAATTAATTGCTACAGTTTTTTTTCGTATTCAAGGAGAAGCTCCAGGAACAGTATATTTTATATTATCTATCGAAGAGGCAGAATTCTTGGTAAATGAAATTGTACCAGGAAATAAGGTTAGTCTATTTGGAGATTCCACCAATGAATTTGCAATCTCTGCTCTTCAGGAAGCAGGTAACATTTTAACAGGATCCTATTTATCTGCCCTATCTGATTTTACTAATATAAACATGCAGCCATCTGTACCCTATTTAAGCATTGATATGGCAGGGGCCATTTTGACGGTTGGGTTACTGGAGTTGTCTCAGGTCTCGGATTATGCTCTTATAATTGATACTAAAATTAATGAGCAGGAAGAGCAAAAAGGTGTACGAGGAAACTTCCTACTTATACCTGACCCTGCTTCACTAACGAAGCTATTCCAGGCATTAGGGATTACCGACTATGACTGATGTTAAAACGATTGTGAAAGTAGGAATAGCAGATTTAAATATAGTTAGAGCACCGGGAATTATACGGACTTCCGGACTTGGATCGTGCGTAGGGGTTGTTATATATGATGAAGGTAAGCGAATCGCAGGACTATCACACATCCTTCTGCCAGAATCAAGTTTAGCTAAACAGGCTGAAATAAATGTATTCAAGTATGCAGATACAGCCATACCAGTCTTAGTTAATAAATTGATAGATGATGGGGCCAGGAAGTATGCATTGAAGGCCAAGCTCGCTGGTGGGGCTCAAATGTTTCATTTTACATCTAATTCCGATATCATGCGGATCGGCCCGAGAAATTCTGAAGCCGTTTTAGCTATCTTACAGGATATGTGTATACCTGTGATCGCTTCAGATATTGGCGGTAACGTGGGGAGAACAATAGAGTTTAACCCAGACACAAGTAAGCTGAAAATTAAGAAAGCCAGTAAAGAGGAACAACTGATTTAATGATAGCTAATTTGTTTATTAATTTAGAGGGAGGAGTTAACGATGGCGGTGAACAAGTCTTCTCAGGAACAAAAATTGTGGCATGATTGGCAAAATAAAAAAGATAATGATGCTGCAAATGAGCTTATCCAAATATATATGTATCTTGTAAACTATCATACTGAACGTATTTCCAGTCACTTGCCAAGCAGTGTTAATAAAGATGATGTAAAGAGCTTTGGTTTGCTTGGGTTGTATGATGCACTTAAAAAGTTTGAGCCGGCTCGTGATCTAAAGTTTGATACATATGCATCTTTTCGTATCAGGGGAGCAATCATGGATGGTTTAAGAAGAGAAGACTGGCTTCCAAGATCGTTACGCGAGAAAACAAAGAAGCTGGAGCAACTAAGTCATTCCCTAGAACAATCACTTCAGCGTATGCCGACAACTGAAGAAATTGCAGAAATGGCTGGACTGGGAGTGAAGGAAGTGGAAACTATATTGAATGATTCTTTATTTGCAAATGTACTTTCTATTGAAGAAAAACCAAAAGATGGAAGAAGCGAGCTGAAAGAAGGAATTGGCTATGCTGTACCTGATGAAACAACCGTTTTACCAGAGGTTAATGTTTTAACAAACGAGTTAAAAAAGGAACTTACAGAAGGAATTAGTAGTTTGAATTACAATGAGCAAATGGTCATTAGCTTGTTTTATCATGAGGAACTATCTTTAACAGAAATCGGACAAGTGCTGGGTTTAACTACTTCACGTATCTCGCAAATTCACAAAAAGTCTATTGTGAAATTAAGAAGTACACTTAAGAAAATACAGGCTGTTAATTGACTGCAATCCCTCTCACTCTAGATGTCTGAAAATGAATAGTTATTTAAAAAAGGAATTAGAGGTTTCGACGGCGAATCTATTTACAGTGAGTAAATGGATGAAAGCATCTAAGAGTAAGTTTTTAGGATTATATAGGGATTTGGTTTAACTAAAAATGATTCATAACACATCCATTATTCAGCGGATTCAGTGAATTCACCCGACAAAAGGGAAGTGTTGTTATGAGTTGGCGCTCGATAGAGATGCAAGTGGCATTGCCGAGAACCCAAGATGTAGGCAAATTACAGGAACAACAGATGAAGCAGCCCCAGCATTTTCAAGAGTCCTTAGCTGGAATACAGTTAAAGCAGCAAGTGATGAAACGAAAACAGGTAAATAAGCTCGGGGATACGGAAAAGATAAAGAAGGAAAATAATACGAACGATGAATTGCAAAATCGTCAGGAAAAGAAGGAACAACAACTTCTAGAAAAGGAAGTTCACCCTTTTCTAGGGCAGAGGATAGATTTCAACGGATAGTAGGGAGAATTTTAATTTTATGGAATCTTTTTTACTAATTATTAGTTTCTTATTACATATTGTGACACTTACCATTCTATTTCAGCTTTTTAAACAAAAGTCTCAACCTAAACACGATTCCCATACAGAAGACATGGTCGCTTTATTAGAAACGTATCTTCAGGAAGTAAAAGAAGAAAATGATAGGCTGCAGGAGACTATTCAAAGAAATGAGGCGAATTCGTCTTCAATAATAAAGGATGAAGTTATTACATCGTCGCAGCCGGATCAAGAAGATACATTGTACACTCCACCATCACCTGTGGAAGAAGATTATGTTGAAGCATCTTTACAAAGCAGAATTCTTCAATTACATCATTCTGGAAAAAGCAATACCGAAATCGCGAAGCAATTAGACTGTGGAAAGACAGAAGTTGAGCTAATGATAAAATTGCATGCAAAAAATGGAGAATAATACTTGCTTAGTATTAAATGGTATGATATATTAACTTTTGGTGTAAATACTATGTTCATAAAATTGAACGAGGTACGATAACACGCACGTTTAGTGATTTATATAGTGGGTGCTGTATAACAGTCTCTATATAAAGATGACCTGAACGGAGGAATAAAACCTTAGGAGGAAAATATTATGTCAGCAATTTCTATGAAGCAATTACTTGAAGCTGGTGTACATTTTGGACATCAGACTCGCCGTTGGAATCCAAAGATGAAAAAATACATCTTTACAGAGCGTAACGGCATCTACATCATTGACCTACAAAAAACAGTTAAGAAGGTTGATGAAGCTTATAACTACGTGAAAGAAATCGCGTCAAATGGCGGGACAGTACTTTTCGTTGGTACAAAAAAACAAGCACAGGATTCTGTCCGTGACGAAGCAACTCGTTCTGGAATGTTCTATGTTAACCAACGTTGGTTAGGTGGAACACTTACTAACTTCCAAACTATCCGTAAACGTATCAACCGTCTTAAAGACATTGAGCGTATGGAAGAAGACGGTACTTTTGAAGTACTGCCTAAAAAAGAAGTAGTAGATCTTTTAAAAGAGAAAGATCGTCTAGTTAAATTCCTTGGTGGAATTAAAGAAATGAACAAATTGCCTGATGCATTGTTCGTTATCGATCCACGTAAAGAACGCATTGCAATTGCGGAAGCACACAAATTGAACATTCCGATTATCGGAATTGTTGATACAAACTGTGATCCAGATGAAATTGATTATGTTATTCCTGCAAACGATGATGCCATCCGTGCAGTAAAACTTTTGACATCTAAAATGGCAGATGCTATTTTGGAAGTGAAACAAGGCGAAGAAACAGAAGAAGTGCAGACTGAAGAAGAAGCAGTAACTGCTACTGAATCAAATCAAGAGTAAATTCAAGTAAAAGGTGAGGGTGATAAGAGGATAAGAGCCTTTTATCACCCTTTTTTACAGCGAAAAACCTAGAAATGACTTATAACAAGGAGGAATTACAATGGCAGTAACAGCAAAAATGGTTAAAGAACTACGTGAAAAAACAGGTGCAGGAATGATGGATTGTAAAAAAGCACTTACAGAAACAGATGGGGATATTAATAAAGCTGCAGACTATCTTCGTGAAAAAGGCATCTCGAAAGCTGCTAAAAAAGCAGATCGTATTGCTGCTGAAGGGTCTACATACATTGAAGTTGTAGGCAATAGTGCTGTTCTTTTAGAAGTAAACTGTGAAACAGACTTCGTAGTAAAAAATGATCAGTTTAAGAATTTATTGTCAGAACTTGGTAAACATATTGTTAACCAAAAGCCAACAACTCTAGAAGAAGCACTTCAACAAGAGCTCCATGGAAATGGGGATACAGTTGAGACGTTTATTAACTCTACTGTTGCAACAATCGGAGAAAAAATTTCTCTACGTCGTTTCACAGTATTAACAAAAACAGATAATGATGCATTCGGTTCTTACCTTCACATGGGTGGACGTATTGGTGTACTATCATTGCTTGAAGGTACAACTGACGAAGATCTTGCAAAAGATGTAGCTATGCATGTAGCAGCAGTTAACCCTCGTTATGTATCTCGTGACGCAGTATCTGAAGATGAGGTAAATCATGAGCGCGAAGTATTAAAAACACAAGCATTGAATGAAGGAAAACCTGCTAATATCGTTGAGAAAATGGTAGAAGGTCGTCTTGGGAAATTCTTTGAAGAAATTTGTCTTTTAGAACAAAGTTTTGTTAAAGATCCAGACCAAAAAGTTAAGAAAATTGTAGCTGATAAAGGTGCGACTGTTCAAACATTCATCCGTTATGAAGTTGGAGAAGGTATGGAAAAACGTGAAGAAAACTTTGCTGATGAAGTAATGAGCCAAATTAAAAAATAATAAACCACATAGGGAGCACTCGTTGTTCCCTATTTCTCCAAATTACTTTACTCTTCTTTTGCTTCTGTTGTTTTTATCTACAACAAAAAAGCAAACAAAGACCAATTTTGCATAGGGAAACCCTATAAAATCTTATTTATTCATGGAGGTTATTATGACAACAGCTCGTTACCGAAGAATAGTACTAAAGTTAAGCGGAGAAGCCTTAAGTGGTGAACAGGGTTATGGCATTGAGCCAAAGATTATAAAATCCGTTGCTGAACAGGTGAAAGCAATCTCAGAATTAGATGTAGAAATAGCGATCGTTGTTGGCGGTGGTAACATCTGGCGTGGAAAAGTTGGAAGTGAAATGGGTATGGATCGTGCAAATGCCGATTACATGGGGATGCTTGCTACAATCATGAACTCACTCGCATTGCAAGATGGACTTGAAAACATTGGTATACCAACAAGAGTTCAGACTTCCATTGAAATGCGTCAGGTTGCAGAGCCTTACATAAGAAGGAAAGCTATTCGTCACCTGGAGAAAAAGCGAGTTGTTATCTTCGCGGCAGGTACTGGTAATCCGTATTTCTCTACAGACACAACAGCCGCGTTACGAGCTGCAGAAATTGAAGCTGAAGTAATTTTGATGGCCAAAAATAATGTTGACGGTGTTTACACTGATGATCCGAAAGTCAATAAAAACGCTGAGAAGTATGAGCAGCTATCCTATATGGAAATGCTAAATGAAGGATTAGGTGTAATGGATTCAACAGCTTCTACTCTTTGTATGGATAATGATATTCCACTAATTGTCTTCTCAATAACGGAAGAAGGTAACATAAAACGCGTTGTCCAAGGTGAAAACATTGGCACAACAATAAGGGGGAAATAATAATGTCAGAATCAATTATGAAAGATATGAAGGATAAGATGTCCCAAGCAGTGCAGGCTTTTTCAAAGAGCTTGGCTACTGTTCGTGCGGGGCGAGCTAATCCAGGTATTTTGGATAATGTTTATGTGGATTATTATGGAGCTTCCACTCCATTAAATCAACTCGCTTCAGTTAATGCTCCAGAAGCTAGGCTGCTTGTTATTACACCATATGATAAATCAGCGATTCAAGAAGTAGAAAAAGCAATCCAAAAAGCAGATTTAGGATTATCTCCGTCTAGTGATGGAAATGTTATCCGTATTAATATTCCTGCACTTACGGAAGAACGTCGTAAAGACCTAATTAAAGTTGTTGGAAAATATGCAGAAGAATCTCGTGTGCAAATTCGTAATATTCGTAGAGATGCCAATGATCAGCTGAAAAAGTCAGATGACTTAACAGAAGATGATGTGCGCGCTGCGCAAGATGATGTACAAAAGGAAACAGACCAGCACATTGCTCGTATTGATCAACTTGCAAAAGACAAAGAAAAAGAAATTACGGAAGTTTAATTCATACCTTTTTCTGTACAATAAGTTGTAATAGCCCTCTTCTTATAAGGGGGCTTTTCTTTTCTTCCATCTATATGCAGGTTCATACCTAGAAGGTACCATTCGTATCATATCTGTATAAATCATGGTATAGTGGAAAGAAGGTTTACCGGTCAGTAAATGAACTACCAGTAAAGTAATAGAAAGAAATTACGATAAAAAACTAAAAAGATGTATGAGAGTAGTTATGATAAAGGATTCAATGAAAAGATTACATAACGTATTCCTTTTTTTCGATATAATTCTCATGGCTTTTAATGATATAATGATAATTCATACCACCTATACTGAATAGAATGTATTGATCCAAGCATAAACATATAGTGTGTGCGAGAGGGTATGGATAATCAACTGCATTCGGAGGACATAAGATGTCAATGAAACTTCCATTTTTAAAAACGAAACAAATAGATGATCCAATAGAACAAAAGGATATAGAAAATGTCCCAAACCATGTTGCCATCATCATGGATGGTAATGGCAGGTGGGCAAAAAAACGTTCACTACCACGTATTGCCGGGCATAAAGAAGGTGTAAGTGCTGTTATGAAAGTTGTACGTGCTGCTAGTAACTACAACGTAAAAGTTCTTACATTATATGCATTTTCTACAGAGAACTGGAAAAGACCAAAATCTGAGATTGATTTTTTAATGAAACTTCCCAAGGAATTCTTACATATCTACCTTCCAGAATTAATGGAAAAAAATGTTCGAATCGAAACAATTGGTGATTTTGATGCGTTGCCCGCTCATACTAAAAAGGCAGTTCAATATGCAAAAGATAAAACAAAGAATAATGATGGATTATTATTAAATTTTGCATTAAACTATGGTAGTAGGTATGAAATCATGCAGGCCATTAAGCGAATCATGACCGATATTGATTGCTCGAAAATTTCGCTTGATACATTGGATGAAAAGGCCTTTTCTGATTACCTATATACGCAGGGATTAAGCGACCCAGATTTATTAATACGTACAAGTGGTGAGCAACGATTGAGTAACTTCCTGCTCTGGCAACTAGCTTATACAGAGTTTTGGTTTACTGATGTATTGTGGCCTGACTTTAGTGAAGCTGTTTTTGTAGAAGCATTAAATGATTATCAGCAGCGAAAGCGCCGCTACGGAGGAATTTAGGTGATTAAAGTATTATGAAACAAAGAATACTGACAGCAATTATAGCACTAATTATCTTTGTACCATTTGTCATATTTGGAGGGTTACCCTTTGAATTATTTGTCTATTTAATGGCTACAATTGGGTTAATAGAGCTTATGCGCATGAGGGAGATTGGAAAGTATTCTGTATCTTCAGCGTTAGGGATTTTATTACTTTGGATGCTCATGCTTCCAGCAAATGGATTTGAATTTATTTCAATACCCGAGTCGCTATTCATTAAATCAGATGTTATTATGTTAGTTGTATTGCTCTTATTATCTTATACTGTTCTTGTTAAGAACAGGTTTTCTTTTGACCATGCAGGATTTGTGTTACTTGCAACGATTTATGTAGGAATGGGCTTTTCGTTCTTAATTGAAACAAGAAATTATACAACGGATGGCCTTGCAACAATTGTATATGTATTCCTTGTTATTTGGGCAACAGATACAGGGGCTTACTTTTTTGGACGAGCATTTGGAAAGAAAAAACTCTGGCCGAAGATTAGTCCTAATAAGACAGTGGAAGGCGCAGTTGGTGGTGTGTTACTAGCATGTGTTGTAGCCATCATATTCCATTTGTTTAGTCCAATTCAACAGCATTCTATGTTAGTGGTTGTACTAGTGACAGTATTAGCCTCCATTTTTGGCCAAGTTGGAGATCTTGTAGAATCGGCATTTAAACGACATTATGGGGTGAAGGATTCTGGGGACATACTACCAGGTCATGGCGGGATATTAGACCGGTTTGACAGTATGTTGTTTGTTTTACCTGTCTTGCATTTCATAGGCTTTGTATAATTATAGAAATATTTATGACTCGGTCATCGTATACTTAAAAGTCACCCAATACGAAATAATGACAATCTCCTGATCATCATATACTGATATCGGTTAAAGGAAGGTGTTTTTATTGAACACAGTTATCGCATTTATTTTCATGTTTGGACTACTCGTGTTTATACATGAATGGGGTCACCTCATTTTCGCCAAACGTGCTGGCATGTTAGCACGTGAATTTGCAATTGGCTTCGGACCCAAGATTTTCGCGTTTACTCGCAATGAGACAGTTTATACAATACGTCTATTACCGATCGGTGGATATGTACGTGTTGCAGGAGAAGACCCTGAGATAATAGAATTAAAACCAGGCTACCATGTTGGACTTGAATTTAATGATGATGGCAAAGTGAATCGCATTATTGTGAATAATAAGTCCAAGCATCCTAATGCTAGGGTCGTGGAGATTGAGTATGCTGATTTGGATCATCGTTTAGTAATCGAAGGTTATGAGCCAGACGATCATGATGAAAAACTACAATTTGAAGTAGACCGAAAAGCATTCTTTGTTATGGATGAAAGAGAGACACAAATCGCGCCATATGACAGACAGTTTGCTTCTAAAAGTGTTGGAAAGCGAGCAATGCAGTTGTTCGCTGGGCCTATGATGAACTTTATTTTGGCAATGGTGATCTTTTTCATTCTTGGTATTATACAAGGGGCACCTGTTGATCAGGCACAAATGGGAGAAATAGAAGAAGGTAGTCCGGCTGAAACAGCAGGTTTGCAAAAAAATGATGAAGTGGTGAAAATAGGCGATACATCTGTGTCCACCTGGGATGAGTTTACTACAATTGTCAGAGCCAACCCCGGTCAAGAATTAGATATTATTGTCCAGCGTAATGGCGAACAAGTTCCACTAACGGTAACTCCTAGAGAGTTGGAAGTGGAAGGTGTAGATGGGAAAGAAACAATTGGTCAACTAGGTGTGAATCTAGCTTATGAAAAATCAGTACTTGGTACACTCAAATATGGTTTTACCCAAACCTATGACACAACAAAATTAATTTTAACGAATCTTGGTATGTTAATTACTGGACAGGTTTCTATTGATATGTTGTCGGGTCCGGTCGGTATCTATGATGCTACAGACCAAGTTGTACAAACTGGTTTTATGAATTTCCTTTTATGGACAGCAATATTAAGTATTAATCTTGGTATTGTCAATCTCGTTCCGCTTCCTGCACTTGATGGAGGAAGACTATTGTTTGTCGGAGTTGAAGCGATTCGCGGCAAACCAATTGCGCCTGAAAAAGAAGGGATCTTTCACTTCGTTGGCTTTGCATTATTAATGTTACTCATGATCGTCGTAACTTGGAACGATATCCAACGCTTATTCCTGTAGGATTATAGATATTTAAGCGTTAAGACTGATAAATAGAAATCGCTACTAAATTATTCAAAGGCTGAAATGTACGTAGCAATTGCGTCAAGTTAGCGCAGTATTTGCCTCACAGTGAACTACAAATAATACAGCAAGAGTTGAGAACCTTTGTCTTGAAATCGACAAAGGTTCTCGCTGATTTTACCTCGTTTTTTTGGTAAAATATGTTGAGGAGTCAAAAAACGATTCACAGCTGTAACAGGGGGATATATGATGGACTTAACAAAAAAAGAAAAAATGCGTCTTCTCTTAAAACAGCTGCAAATTGCTGGAGAAGATGTAGAAGCCTTTTTTAATGATAGTTATCTAGAAAAACTCGAAATATATAAAAAAACCAAAACGTGGCATTTTCATATATATGTAGAACGCGTATTGCCAATACAGGTTTACCAGCTTTTGGCTGGTAAATTAAATGACACTTTTGAGCATGTCGCCACTACAGAATTAACTGTTCTAACAGAAGATAATAGCTGTGATGAAGAGACCATTACAGCATACTGGAAACTATTCGTAGGAAGTAAGACAGATTTGTCGCCTGCTTACAAGGACTTAATTCATGAGCAAATACCTCAAGTAAACAGTAATAAGATTATGTTAACTGTGAGAAATGAAGCAGAAGGCTCTGCCCTGAAAAAACGACTTGATCCAGATTTTAAATTGTTTTGCTTAAAAGCTGGTCTTCGTTATTATCCAATTGAAACAGAAGTCAAAGCTGAGGAAGAAGCACTAAAAAAGTTTAAAGAACAAAAAGCGATGGAGGATCAGAAGCTCGTTCTTAAGACTGTTCAAGAAAAAGAGAAAAGAGATACTCAGAAAATACAGCAAGACAATCGTCCTCTAACATTGGGCTATAAAATACAAGATGAACCTCTTCAAATCCAAGAGATACAAGACGAAGAACGCCGCGTTACCATCCAGGGTTACATCTTTGATGTAGACATTCGCAAGTTACGTTCTGGTAGAAGTCTTTTAATTATTAAAGCCACAGATTACACGGATTCCCTACAAATTAAAATGTTCTCTAAAGGTGATGAAGATGCTGAAAAATTTGAAACAGTGAAAAAAGGGATGTGGATTAAAGCTAGGGGTAGCATTCAAACAGATATGTATACAAATGAGCTAGCTATGATGGCAAATGACATTCACGAAATAAAAGTTGAAACACGGATGGATGATGCTCCTGAAGATAAAAGAAGGGTAGAGCTACATGCTCATTCCACTATGAGTCAAATGGATGCTGTTGTTTCGCCTAGTAATTTAATAGCCCAGGCAGCAAAGTGGGGTCATAAGGCAGTTGCTATTACTGATCATGCAGGTGTGCAAGGTTTCCCTGACGCACATGCTGCGGGTCAAAAGAATGGAATTAAAGTCCTTTATGGAGTAGAAGCAAATCTTGTAGATGATGGCGTACCAATTGCTTATAATGAACAGGATATTGATCTAGCAAGTGCCAACTACATTGTTTTTGACGTGGAAACGACTGGATTGTCTGCAGTGTATGACACCATTATTGAACTTGCTGCCGTAAAAGTTTGCAACGGAGAGATTGTTGATAGGTTTGAATCATTCGCAAACCCACATCACCCCTTGTCACAAACAACGACAGACTTAACTGGTATTACAGATGACATGGTAAAAGATGCACCAGAAGTATCGACTGTTCTCAAAGACTTTCATAAATGGATGGGTAAGGATATTTTAGTTGCGCATAACGCTAGTTTTGACATGGGATTTCTAAACCAAGGTTTTAAAAGAATAGATTATCCTAAGGCTGAAAATGCTGTAATGGATACGCTAGAGCTTGCCAGATTTTTATTCCCTGAATTAAAAAACCATCGACTTAATACATTATGTAAGCACCTTGACATTGAGCTTACACAGCATCATAGAGCTATTTATGATGCAGAAGCTACAGGTTATTTATTATGGAAGCTTGTGCAAAAGCTTTTGGAAAAAGAAATCGCAAATCATCTTCACTTGAATAACCATATGGGAGAAGGCAATGCATACCAGCGTTCACGACCATTTCATTGCACCATAATGGCAAAATCAGATGAAGGGTTGAAAAATATTTATAAGCTCGTTTCCCATGCGCATATCGACTACTTTTATAGGGTCCCTCGTATACCGAGATCTCTTTTGAAAAAGTACCGAGAGGGTCTGCTTATCGGTTCTGCATGTGATAAAGGCGAAGTTTTTGAAACTATGATGCAGAAATCAGCTGAAGAAGCGGAAAGTGTGGCCGAATTTTATGATTACATTGAAGTACAGCCACCTGCAAACTATGCACACTTAATTGAGAAAGACCTCGTACAGAATGAAGCTCAAATTCTAGATATTATAAAAAAGTTAGTGGATATGGGAGATCGTTTGGGTAAAACTGTTGTAGCCACAGGTAATGTACATTATTTAGATGACCATGACAAGGTTTACCGACAAATATTGATAGCTGCTCAAGCTGGTAACCCACTCAATCGTCAAACACTTCCTGAAACACCATTCCGTACGACTACTGAAATGGTAAAGGCATTTCATTTTCTTGGTGAGGAGAAAGCGAATGAAATTGTGGTGGAAAACTCAAATAAAATTGCCGATGAAATTGACGAAATTTCACCAGTGAAAGATGGTCTTTTCACTCCTACAATTGAAGGTGCTGACCAGGAAATGCGTGATCTTTGCTATACCAGAGCAAAGAAAATATACGGTGAACCGGTGCCACAAATTGTAACAGATCGCCTTGAGAAAGAGCTAGAAAGTATAATTGGACATGGGTTTGCGGTTATTTATTTAATTTCTCATAAGCTTGTGAAGAAGTCGCTTGACGACGGGTATCTTGTTGGTTCTCGTGGCTCCGTAGGGTCATCTTTTGTAGCAACAATGACGGAAATTACAGAAGTAAACCCATTACCGCCACATTATGTATGCTTAGAATGTCATCACCATGAGTTTATTACAGATGGTTCTGTGGGAAGCGGATTTGACCTTGATGATAAAAATTGCCCGCAATGTAACATACCCCTTACTAAAGATGGCCAGGACATTCCATTTGAGACTTTCCTTGGCTTTAAAGGGGATAAAGTCCCTGATATTGACTTAAACTTCTCAGGGGCATACCAGCCACAAGCACACAACTACACTAAAGAATTATTTGGGGTTGATAATGTTTACCGAGCAGGTACCATTGGAACGATTGCCGAGAAAACCGCCTATGGATATGTGAAAGGTTACGCTTCTGACAAACAGCTTGTATATAAAAATGCTGAGGTAGACAGGCTTGTACAAGGAACGACTGGTGTTAAACGCACGACGGGTCAGCATCCTGGTGGCATTATTGTTGTACCCGATGATAAAGAAATCTTTGATTTTACCCCAATTCAATTTCCAGCAGATGATCGTAAAAGTGAATGGAGAACAACACATTTTGATTTCCATTCCATACATGATAATTTGCTTAAACTTGATATTTTAGGTCATGATGATCCTACGGTAATACGGATGCTACAAGACTTAAGCGGAATTGACCCTAAAACAATTCCTACAGATGACCCTGAGGTAATGAAGATCTTTTCAGGTACAGATTCATTAGGGGTTACACCAGAGCAAATTTATTGTAAAACAGGTACATTAGGGGTTCCAGAGTTTGGTACTAAATTTGTAAGACAAATGCTTGAAGATACAAAACCAAGTACATTTGCGGAGCTGGTCATTATTTCTGGTCTCTCACATGGTACAGACGTTTGGCTTGGTAATGCACAGGAACTGATTAACGATGGAATATGTGAGCTGCCGGACGTGATTGGTTGTCGTGATGACATTATGGTCTATTTAATGCATAAAGGTTTGGAAGCTTCTTTGGCATTTAAAATTATGGAATTTGTACGAAAAGGAAAAGGGCTGCAGGATGAATGGATTACAGAAATGAAGAAACACGGTGTGCCGGATTGGTATATAGAATCATGTAAAAAGATTAAATATATGTTTCCTAAAGCACACGCCGCAGCTTATGTTTTGATGGCTGTTCGAATAGCCTACTTTAAAGTCCACCATCCGATCTTCTTCTATGCTGCTTACTTCACTGTAAGAGCGGATGACTTTGAACTAGATACCATGATAAAAGGGCCGGCTGCTATTAAACAACGGATTGATTCCATTACAGCCAAGGGGAACGAAGCACCTCCAAAAGAAAAAAGTCTTCTAACAGTACTGGAAATATCTTTGGAAATGTGTGAACGTGGTTTTCACTTTAATAAGGTTGACCTCTACAAATCTAGTGCTACTGAATTTATTGTAGATGGCAATTCCTTATTACCCCCGTTTAATGCAGTAGATGGCTTGGGTACAAACGCTGCGCTCAATATTGTGAAAGCAAGAGAAGAAGGGGAATTTCTCTCGAAGGAAGATTTACGTGAAAGAAGTAAAATTTCTAAAACAGTATTAGAATATCTTGATAACCATGGATGCCTTGAAGGAATGGCAGAAAAAAATCAATTATCCTTGTTTTAAATTATAGAAAAGAGGGAAAATAAGGGTAGCTAGTCTACCCTTTTTCCTATATTTGGAAGTAGGGTCCACCTATTTCTTTTTTTGTGGATGTAAGATGTTATGATATAATCGGTGCAGAATATTCAAAGAATTTACTTGGCGGTACTATACATAAGATGAAGGAGATGCAGCTATTTATGAGTTATATTTTTAATAATAAAGCTGATTTAGAAAATTTTATTATAAAAAACAGAAAGGAACTAGAAGCACTGCTACTTAATGAAGCATCAATTGGCTATGATAAAATAGAAGAAATTAAGCTTATCGGTGGTATTAATCTGGTGGAAAATGCTTATCATCT
Organism: Oceanobacillus manasiensis; assembly: GCF_000724085.1. Lineage (GTDB taxonomy): Bacteria > Bacillota > Bacilli > Bacillales > Amphibacillaceae > Oceanobacillus_B > Oceanobacillus_B manasiensis. Next base: position 603,490 of record NZ_CCDL010000002.1, on the reverse strand, counting down.
TATTCTTATGTTCGTTAATAACGAGGAGCAGAAAGTGATAGACTTTGCCAAAAAAGAAGGTGTTGCCTGGGCGAAAACGACACTCACCTTATCATTTAAGCTTGAATGGGTAAAAGCAATCAGAAAATCTTTTTGGAGCTTCTTATATGAATATGAAAAAACCTATGATATGAAGCCATTGAGTGAAAACTCTTATGAGATGGTTATCAAAATAAATAAATTAATTGATGAGTTCTTTCAAGGCTTCTTTATTTCTTATTCAGATTATAAGGAAGAGTTATTAGAGAAAGAGCGAAAGCTTGTTGAGAATTTATCTGTGCCAATTATTCCAATTACGAATAACACAAGTATTTTACCTTTAATTGGTACCATTGACACATATAGAGCAGGAATAATCGAAGAAAAGGTCCTTATGGAAATTGGGAAAAATCATGTCGAGAAATTACTTATGGATCTTTCAGGAATTGCAGAAATGGATAAAGAGGCAATACATTATTTCCTTAAACTACTTGATGGTATTTCCATGATGGGTTGTGAAACAACGATAACCGGATTACGACCAGATATTGTTCGAGAGATCATAGCGTTTGACGTATCCTTCGGTGAAAAAGTAAAAACAACAGGGAATCTTCAACAAGCTCTAGGACTTTTCACCAATAAAGATAAAGAGGAAAAGGTGCTCTCTTCGTTTAAGAGTTAACGATTACGGCTATACTATAAACGTGCCCCCTCATCTTGCATTAGATAAACCTTTATGATATACTATTTTTTGGTAAGTAATGATACGAACGGTTAAAAGAGTGGGTATACGCCCACTCTTTCTTCATACTTCTTTTCAACTTCGCGTAAACTCCCCCTTGCCACCGCATTACGGCAGGGGTTTTCTATTGATTTAGAACATGATCAAATGAAAAGTAGTGTGATGGTTCATACTATCAGAAAAGACGGCTAATATTAGCTGATAGGCAGCAAAACAACTGAATAAAGGAGGATGAATGGTGAGTTCTCAAGTAATACAAACAACAGAGGAATTATTGCGGCCGATTTTGGAACCCAAAAAACTGGAACTTGTTGATGTAGAATACGTAAAAGAAGGAAAAAACTGGTTCTTACGTGTGTATATTGATAAACCAGGCGGAGTAGATATTACCGAATGTGGTGAAGTTTCTGAAGAACTAAGTGAGAAACTGGATAGCACAGATCCTATTAAGGAAGCGTATTTTTTAGAAGTATCTTCCCCTGGGGTAGAGCGACCATAAAAGAAAAAAGAAGATTCCCAAAATAACATTGAAAAAAATATCTTTGTAAAACTTTACGAGCCAATACAAGGTGAGAAGGAATATGAAGGTATTCTAAAAAGCTTTGACAATGATCTCTTAACAATAGAGTACAAGGAAAAAACAAGAAAAAAACAAGTAGAACTACCATACGATAAAATAGCAAAAGCACGACTTGCTGTAATGTTTTAGAAGGGGGAAAAAGAACGTGAGCAATCAGTTGTTTGAAGCGATTGATTATTTGGCAAAGGATAAAGGGATTGACAAGGATATTCTTCTAGAGGCACTGGAAGCAGCTTTAATCTCTGCATATAAAAAGAATTTTAAATCCGCTACAAATGTTCGAGTAGAACTTAATGAAGAAACTGGCAAGATGGGTGTCTTTTCTAGAAAAACAGTTGTCGAGGAAGTCGAAGACAACCAAGAAGAGATGTCCCTCGAAGAAGCGATAAAGATTGATCCTAACTACACAATTGAAGACGTGGTAGAAGTTGAAGTAACACCTAAAGACTTTGGACGTATTGCAGCACAAGCGGCGAAACAAGTTGTGACACAACGAGTTAGAGAAGCAGAACGTGGAGTGATTTTCTCTGAGTATGCTGACCGTGAAGAGGATGTAATGACCGGTATTATTCAGCGTAAGGATCCAAGATTTGTGTATGTAAACCTTGGTAAAATAGAGGCGAAGCTAGCTGAAGCTGAACAAATGCCAACAGAAGAATACTATGTTCACGACCGTTTGAAAGTGTTTGTGACCAAAGTAGAAAATACGAGCAAGGGTCCACAAATTTATATTTCTAGATCTCATCCAGGCCTTTTAAAACGTTTGTTTGAAATGGAAGTACCAGAAATTTATGAAGGTATTGTAGAAATTAAGTCTGTTGCACGTGAAGCTGGGGACCGTTCTAAAATATCTGTGCACGCACCAGATCCAGAAATAGACCCAGTAGGATCATGTGTTGGTCAAAAGGGTCAACGTGTACAAGCGATTGTAAACGAGTTAAAAGGTGAAAAGATTGATGTGGTCGAGTGGTCTGAGGATCCAGTAGTATATGTATCCAATGCTCTAAGCCCTTCTAAAGTGGTAGATGTGTTAGTGAATGAGGAAGAGAAAGCTACCACGGTTATAGTTCCAGATTACCAGCTATCCCTAGCTATCGGAAAACGTGGTCAGAATGCTCGTCTTGCTGCTAAACTTACTGGCTGGAAGATTGATATTAAGAGTGAATCTGAGGCACGAGAAGAGGGCTTGTTAAAAGAACAGGAAGAGGTTCTACCAGACACTGAGGAAGACTTGTTCGAGTAGGAGGCTGTCCAATGGTGCAAAAAAGAAAAATACCTGAGCGTAAATGTGTCGTAACAAATGAAATGAAGCCGAAGAAACAGCTTATACGCGTTGTCCGCAATAAGGATGGCGAGGTGTTTGTGGATGAGACAGGTAAGAAAAATGGCCGCGGGGCTTATTTAACAAGGGATCCTGAAGTTATCCGACAAGCTGAGAAAACCGGCGTCCTAAACCGCCAATTGAATACAGAAGTGAACGCAAAGATCTACGAGGACTTATTACAATTGGTTGAAGGTAAAAAAAATGAATCATAATAATAATTCGTACTTAAATATGATTGGACTTGCATACCGAGCGCGAAAAATTTCCTTGGGAGAAGAGGCAATTGTCAAGGATATTAGACAAAACAGAGCAAAGCTTATCCTCTTGGCTAGTGATATAGGTCCGCAAACGAGAAAAAAGCTCACGGACAAGTGCAAATCGTACAATGTACCATATGAGATAGTTGATGATAGAGAGACACTATCACAAGCTATTGGAAAATCCCAAAGAGTAGCTGTTGCGATTTTAGATGCAGGATTTGCTACTAAGATTCAATCGTTACTCGGGTAATTAAATTCGGGGGTGAACGTATGAGTAAAATGCGTGTATATGAATATGCAAAAAAAATAAATAAACCTAGTAAAGATGTTATCAATTATTTAGAAGAAATTAATGTAGAAGTGTCTAACCACATGTCTACCATTTCAGCTGATACCGTTAGTAAGCTAGATGAAAAATTCAACTCAACGCCTAAGACATCTGAGAAACCAAACCAGACATCAGGCGGTAATGGTGGGACAAAAAACGTGAACACTAATACATCGGAGACTAAAAAAAATCATAATCAAGGGAATAAAGGGAAAAATAAGCCGAATTCCAATCAACAACGAAACAATGGTAATTCAAATTTCCAAAACAAAAAGCAAAAAGGGAATAGAAGAGGTAATCAACAACACCAGGCTCCTAAACAACCTGTGGTGAAAGAAACACCAAAGCAAATCACCTATAGTGAAACACTTACTGTAAGTGATCTTGCTGCTAAATTAAACAAAGATGCTTCAGAGATTATTAAGAAATTAATGTTCCTAGGTGTTATGGCAACAAAAAACCAGGACCTAGATGATGATGCAATTGAGTTAATCTGTGGCGAGTTTGACGTTAAAGTTGAAAAAGAAATAATTTTAGAAGATACAGACTTTGATAAATACCTTGAAGAAGATAAAGAAGCTGATCTTGTAGAACGTCCAGCTGTTGTTACCATTATGGGACACGTTGACCATGGAAAAACAACATTATTGGATGCTATTCGCCATACAAAAGTTACAGCTGGAGAAGCTGGTGGAATTACACAGCATATTGGAGCATACCAAGTAGAAAACGATGGTAAGAAAATCACGTTCCTTGATACACCTGGCCATGCTGCTTTTACAAGCATGCGTTCAAGAGGTGCGCAAGTTACAGATATTGCTATTTTAGTGGTTGCTGCAGATGATGGTGTTATGCCACAGACTGTGGAAGCAATTAACCACGCAAAAGCTGCTGAAGTACCAATCATTATTGCAGTTAACAAAATGGATAAAGAAGGCGCCAATCCGGACCGTGTTATGCAAGAATTAACGGAATATGAACTAATCCCTGAAGATTGGGGCGGTAGCACGATTTTTGTGAACTTATCAGCCATCAAAAATGAGGGGATTGATGACCTGTTAGAAATGATCGTACTCGTTTCTGAAATGGAAGAATTAAAAGCTAATCCTAAGGCAAATGCTTTTGGTACCGTAATTGATGCACAGTTGGATAAAGGGCGCGGTTCTGTTGCTACATTACTAGTACAAAATGGAGAACTTCATGTGGGAGACTCTCTAGTAGTAGGGAATACCCATGGTCGAGTACGCGCTATGGTAAATGATCTTGGTCAACGGGTAACTGAGGCAGGCCCATCTACTCCTGTTGAAATCACAGGATTAAATGAAGTCCCACAAGCTGGAGACCAGTTCCTTGTATTTACCGATGAGAAGAAGGCACGACAAATTGGGGAAGCCCGTCAACAAAAACAAATTCAGGAAAACAGAACTGAACAAACAAAAGTTAGTCTGGATGACTTGTTTGAACAAATCAAACAAGGGGAAATGAAGGAAATCAATATTATTATAAAAGCAGATGTTCAAGGTTCTGCTGGTGCATTAGCTTCTTCCTTACAAAAGATTGAGGTAGAGGGAGTTAATATTAAGATTATCCATACTGGTGTAGGTGCAATTACTGAATCAGATATCATTTTAGCCTCTGCATCAAACGCTATCGTAATTGGATTCAACGTAAGACCTGACGCAAATGCTAAAAAGGCTGCAGAATCCGAAAAAGTAGATGTCCGTCTTCACCGTGTTATTTATAAAGCGATTGAAGAAGTTGAGGCTGCTATGAAGGGAATGCTTGACCCGGAATTTGAAGAAAAAGTAACAGGGCAAGCAGAGGTTCGTGAAACCTTTAAAGTGTCTAAAATCGGTACAATAGCTGGTAGTTATGTAACAGAAGGTAAAATTACAAGAGATGCTGGAATTCGATTGATTCGCGATGGCGTTGTTCATTTCGAAGGAGAAATCGATGCATTAAAACGTTTTAAAGATGATGTAAAAGAAGTTGCACAGAACTATGAGTGTGGTATCACAATTAAAAACTTTAATGATATTAAAGAAGGCGATATTATTGAAGCATATGTGATGGAGGAAATTGAACGTAAATGATCGTATACGCCGAAGTGGAGTGTATGATGTATGATGGGCATTCCCTTAAACAAAAAAGGTCTGTTTTAAAAAAGTTAATTGCAAAGCTGCAGAACACATTTAATGTAGCTGTAACAGAGCTTGACTACCATGACTTATGGCAACGAACAAAGATTGGCATTGTGACCATTTCTAATGACTACGGACATTCTGAAAAGGTCATGCAAGAAGTGTTGAAAATCATTGATACGTACGTGGAACTTGAAAGAACACAAACCACGATTGAAAGAATGTAGATGTTCGATTGATTAACAGACGAGTTGTGTGCGTATTTTTAAAGAGGTGAATGAGTTGGCAGAAATGAGAGCAAACCGAATCGCAGAGCAAATGAAAAAAGAACTGGGAGAAATTTTGACCAGAAAAATTAAAGATCCTCGGGTTGGATTTGTTACAGTTACAGATGTAGAAGTAACAGGGGACCTACAGCAGGCAAAAGTGTTTATTTCTGTACTAGGTGACGAACAACAAAAACAGGACACGCTATTAGGTCTTGCTAAAGCGAAAGGTTTTATTCGCTCCGAAATAGGACAGCGAATTCGACTTCGCAAAACACCTGAGCTCATGTTTGAATTCGACGAAGCCCTTGAATATGGCAATAGGATTGAAACAATATTACGTGATTTAAATAAATAAGGTAAAAGGATAATCTGGCTCTTTTATTGAGCCAGATTTTTTCCATGTGTATCCAAAGCTGTAATTCTGTTTATATGTATAAAGAGAGGTTCTTTTTCAATATTTGTGTTAAATGGAGGTGAAGATATGAATGGAATTTTGCCATTGTGGAAAACAAAGGGAATGACATCCCATGACTGTGTTTTTAAGATTCGAAAATTATTTCAAACCAAAAAGGTTGGCCATACAGGTACATTAGATCCTGAAGTAGAAGGAGTCTTACCAATTTGTATTGGGCAGTCAACAAAAATTGTTCCCTTTCTAACAGAGACAAATAAGACATACATTGCAGAGCTCAAACTAGGAGTGGCAACTGATACAGAAGATGCACATGGTAAAGTGATTGAAGAAGAGACTGTTAATAAATTTCCAGCTGAGCGCCAGATAGAAGAGGTGTTAAATGGTTTTATTGGTGAAATCACGCAAGTTCCACCAATGTATTCAGCAGTAAAGGTGAATGGCAAAAAACTTTACGAATATGCTAGGGCTAATCAGGTTGTCGAGAGACCAACACGGCAGGTTAAAATTTTCTCCATTTCAAATGTCTTTATAAGGCCAGAGGAAAACAGTATTTCTTTTCACGTAGTGTGCTCAAAAGGTACTTATATTCGCACACTTTGTGTGGACATTGGAAAGAAATTGGGGTATCCAGCCCATATGTCTGGTCTTAAAAGGACACAGGTCGCTTCGTTCACTCAGCAGGAAGCTATTACACTAGAACAGGTTGAAGAAAGATTAAAAACCACACAACCATCCTCTCTATTATTGCCTGCCCAAAGAGGTTTAGAGCATCTAGAACACTTACAAGTAGATGAAGAAACAGCAGTTAAAGTACGAAACGGGCAAAAACTTTTAAAACCTGATAAAATATTGAAAGAGCCATTTGTAATAATGTTTAAGAATGAATTATTGGCAATCTATCAAACCCATCCGGAAAAACCTGCGGAAATTAAACCCGTACGTGTTTTTAACGGATAAAAAGTGCAGGTGAGGAATATGAGGACTTTTGAACTAACATACCCACATTCTATGATGTTAAATGAACTACCTGAAACTGTTACAGCCATCGGCTTTTTTGATGGAATACATAAAGGGCATCAGAAAGTCATTCAAACTGCTGTAAAAGAAGCAAAAGACAAAGGGATGGAAAGTGCAGTCATTACTTTTTATCCACACCCAACTGTTGTGTTAAAAAAAGATATTCAACATGTAAAATATCTTACACCATTACGCGAGAAGCAGGAGATATTGCAAAAACTTGAGGTGGACAGACTTTATATTATTGAATTTAATCATGAGCTTGCATCTTTATCTCCCCAAGAATTTGTTGATCATTTTTTAATTGGACTTCATATTAAACATATGGTTGCTGGATTCGATTTTTCATATGGGCACAAAGGAAAAGGGAATATGGAGACTATTCAAGAGCATGCAGATGGTGCGTTCACTGTAACGCAGGTCGATAAAGTTTTGTTAAACGAAGAAAAAATTAGTTCAACCAAGGTACGCAGTTTAATGAGGGAAGGGCAAATGAATAAGGTGACAGAACTACTCGGTAGACCATTATCTGTAACAGGTATTGTAGTTAAAGGTGATCAACGAGGCCGAACAATTGGGTATCCAACAGCAAATATTGCGGTTAGCGATAAAGCATTACTACCTATGATCGGTGTATATGCCGTTAAAGTACTTTATAAAAATGAAGTATATGAGGGGATGGCGAGTTTAGGTTTTAAACCAACCTTCACAGATCAAATCGAAGAACCGGTCCTGGAAGTCAATATCTTTGATTATAACAACGACCTTTATGGGGAAGAATTAAGGGTAGAATGGCATGCTTTTATTCGAGAGGAAAAGAAGTTTTCTGGCGTAGAGGAACTAGTTCACGAAATTGCTAAGGACGAAACAGAAGTCAGAACTTACTTTAACTCTTAAACACAGATCAATACTACCTATGTTTTACTTGCATTTTGTCATAAAAAGATGTAATATTAACAACGTAAAACCATCGCTTGGCAATTCGTAACTCCGACGATTGCTAGGGGAATGGGGATTCAATATTCTATAGGAGGTGCGCCATATGGCAATCACACAGGAACGTAAGAATGAAATTATCAACGAGTACAAGGTTCATGAAAGTGACACTGGTTCTCCAGAGGTACAAATCGCTGTACTTACTGAAGAAATCACAACTCTAAATGAACATCTTCGTGTTCACAAAAAAGATCATCACTCACGTAGAGGTCTTTTGAAAATGGTTGGTAAACGTCGTAATTTACTTAACTACTTACGTAATAAAGATGTTACCCGCTATCGTGAATTAATTAAAAATCTTGGCTTACGCCGATAATTATTCAAAAAGCAGGAGAAATCCTGCTTTTTTTATAAGTAAAATTTTTCACATCTGTTTTTGAGAGTGGTTAATAAGTACAAATCAGTTTAAAAAAAGAAACGTTACGACATTATCGACAAGATTTTTCTACATAAAATTTACATTCCTGCTTATAAACTATAATATAATATTAGGAGTGTTTTTTATAACGGGTAAACAGTTTGTAAGCCATAAGGCAATCAATAAATTGTTAACCGTGATTATCTTAAGTAAGCTACTACAATGCTCAACATGGGCATGATTTTATTGAAAGGAGTACTACAAATGCCAGAAGAGAAGCAAATATTTTCTACAGAAATTGCAGGTCAAAAATTCACCGTTGAAATAGGGGAATTAGCAAAACAAGCGAACGGTGCTTGCATGATCCATTATGGCGATACGTCTGTTTTGTCTGTTGCGACTGCCTCAAAGGAACCGAAAGATCTGCCGTTTTTTCCATTAACTGTTAACTATGAAGAGCGTCTATATGCAGTAGGGAAAATTCCAGGAGGTTTTATAAAACGAGAAGGACGTCCAAGTGAAAAAGCAATCCTTTCTTCACGTCTAATTGACCGTCCGATTCGTCCACTGTTCCCTGATGGCTTTCGAAATGAAGTCCAAGTTATTAGTACAGTGATGAGCGTGGATCAAGATTGCCCATCAGAAATTGCTGCAATGGTTGGTTCATCTATTGCTTTAAGCGTCTCAGATATTCCATTTGCAGAGCCAATTGCTGGTGTTAATGTTGGACGAGTTGACGGAGAATTTATTATAAATCCAACTATTGAGCAGGAAGAAAAAAGTGATATCGAACTAACAGTTGCCGGTACAAAAGATGCTATTAACATGGTAGAAGCAGGAGCAGATGAAGTACCTGAAGAGGTAATGCTTGAAGCAATCATGTTTGGGCATAAAGAAATTATTCGACTTGTTGAGTTCCAAGAAGAAATTGTAAAGGCTGTTGGACAAGAAAAGTCTGCAGTAAAGCTTTTCGATTTGGATGAAGAAATTAAGAAGAAGGTTGAAGCTGAAGCAGCAGAAGACCTTATAGCAGCTATCCAAGTGAAAGAAAAACATGCCAGAGAAGATGCTATCAGTAAGGTTAAAGAAGAGGTCCTTGCGTCCTATGAAGATGAAGAGGATGCTGACATCCTAAAACAAGTTAAATCTGTGTTAGACAAAATGGTTAAAGATGAAGTCCGCAGATTAATCACGAAAGAAAAAGTTCGTCCAGATGGCCGTAAAATAGATGAAATCCGCCAATTATCTTCACGTATTAATGTATTGCCAAGAACACATGGTTCTGGGTTATTTACACGTGGACAAACACAGGCATTAAGTGTGTGTACATTAGGTGCACTCGGAGATGTGCAAATTTTGGATGGTCTCGATTTAGAGGAATCTAAACGCTTTATGCATCACTACAATTTCCCGCAGTATAGTGTAGGGGAAACGGGTCCAATTAGAGGACCAGGTCGAAGAGAGATTGGACACGGTGCATTAGGAGAGCGTGCATTAGAGAAAGTTATTCCTTCAGATAAGGACTTTCCATATACTATTCGCCTTGTATCTGAAGTACTAGAATCTAATGGTTCCACTTCACAGGCTAGTATTTGTGCAAGCACACTAGCAATGATGGCAGCAGGTGTACCCATTAAAGCACCGGTAGCAGGAATTGCAATGGGTCTTGTTAAATCTGGGGAAGATTATTCTATTCTTACGGATATTCAAGGTATGGAAGACGCACTTGGTGATATGGACTTTAAGGTAGCTGGTACATCTAAAGGTGTAACAGCATTACAAATGGATATTAAAATTGATGGCCTATCAAGAGAGATTCTTGAAGAAGCACTTAACCAGGCTAAAAAAGGAAGAATGCAAATTCTTGATTCTATGCTTGCTACGATTAAGGAGCCAAAAGAAGAATTATCTGAATATGCTCCGAAGATCCTTACGATGTCCATTAATCCTGACAAAATCCGTGATGTTATTGGACCAAGCGGTAAGCAAATAAATCAGATCATTGATGAAACTGGTGTGAAAATTGATATAGAACAAGACGGTAGTGTGTTCATTTCGTCAACAGATGCCAAAATGAACTATAAAGCTAAAAAAATCATTGAAGACCTAGTAAGAGAAGTGGAAGTTGGACAAATGTATCTTGGTACAGTGAAGCGTATTGAAAAGTTCGGTGCCTTTGTAGAATTGTTTAAAGGAAAAGATGGACTAGTTCATATCTCTGAGTTGGCTGAAGAACGAACCAATAAAGTGGAAGATGTTGTCTCTATCGGTGATGAGATCATGGTTAAAGTTAAAGAGGTTGATAACCAAGGTAGAGTAAACCTTTCTCGAAAAGCAGTATTAAAAGAGGAAAAAGAAAAACAAGAAAAAGCGAACTCTTAATTAAAATTTGCTTTTAAATTATGGGTTGAAATGAATATCGAAGAAAAATCCGAGAGGCTATTTAAAATGCTTCTCGGATTTTTTAATTGGAAAGCTGTACGAGAAGAATTAGGAAACCATTTAATTCTCCCTACTTGTCTATATAGTTTCAAGCATACCTTGTCCTCTTTCAACATAAGTTTGAAATAGGAGGGGGTAAGTATGGACCAATTACGTAAAATAACACATATAATCGTTTTTCTAATTATAGTTGGTATTTCATTCAATACTTCTTATAATCCATTTTCGATGGAAAGTAGTACAACCTTTATGCCGACAGCAAAAACAAATGAAACGCTTTATAAGGAAATAGAAGAACAGGCTAAAGAGTATAAGGAAGAACCTGTGGATCCGTACATTGACGAGGTATGGAAAAAAACACCTGGCCGTAATGGAGTGGAAGTGGATGTTACTAAATCTTATGAAAAAATGAAAAAAGAAGGTGAATTTGATGAAAGCATGCTTGTCTTCAAGCAAATCTCTCCAAGTGTTTCTCTGGATGACTTGCCCCCATCGCCGATCTATCGAGGTAATCCAGAAAAGAAAATGGTCTCCTTATTAATTAATGTTTCATGGGGCACGGAATATGTCCCAAAATTATTAGCCATACTGAAAGATAAGCAGGTTAAAGCTACATTCTTTATCGAAGGGAAATGGGCTAAGGAGAATGTTGAGCTTGTTAAAATGATAAAAAACCAGAACCATTTAATTGGCAATCATGCATATAATCATCCCGATATGGCACGTTTAACGAACCAACAAATGGTTGAGCAAATAAACCAAACCAATGATATTCTAAAGGCTATTACGGGTGATAAACCTGCTTGGTTTGCTCCCCCGAGTGGAAGTTATAATCAATATGTTGTTGATGCAGCACATAATTTCAAAATGGAAACAGTGCTTTGGACAACAGACACAATTGATTGGAAGAATCCAACAGTATCTGTTATGATTGACCGAGTGAATAGTAAGCTGCATCCGGGGGCAACAATTTTAATGCATCCAACAGCTTCAACAGCAGATGGCCTTGATGAATTGATAGATTCAGTTAAGGATAAAGGTTACAAAATAGGTACAGTGGAACAATTAGTTAGCCCTGAAAGATAATCAAGCGTTCATCTTACATATCTAGCATAGGAGGAAATACGTTGATTGAAAAACACAAGAGTAAAAACGGCCTGAGGGTTGTTCTAGAAAATATTCCTGCTGTAAGATCTGTTACGATTGGAATATGGGTATTAACCGGTTCTAGAAATGAAATGAAAACAAATAATGGAATTTCTCACTTTTTAGAGCACATGTTTTTCAAAGGAACCCATACTCGTTCAGCTCAAGATATAGCTGAAGCATTTGATTCAATTGGTGGGCAGGTAAATGCCTTTACATCCAAAGAATACACTTGCTATTATGCAAAAGTTGTTGATACACATAAAGATTTTGCTTTAGAAATTTTGGCTGACATGTTCTTTAACTCTGCATTTGATGAAGAGGAAATGGAGAGAGAAAAGAAAGTAGTATATGAAGAAATAAAAATGTATGAAGATACTCCAGATGATATCGTTCATGACCTGCTAGCAACAGCCTCTTACGGGAGCCATCCTTTAGGTTATCCAATCTTAGGGACTGAAGAACAGTTGCGTTCCTTTAAGCCACAGTCATTAAAAGATTACATGCGAGAATGTTATAACCCAGAAAACGTTGTAGTTTCGGTTGCAGGTAATGTTGATAGTGCTTTTATAAACAAAGTGGATGAATATTTTGGTTCTTATGAGTCATACCACCAGCCTAGCTCGCTTGTGAAGCCTGAATTTCTAGCCAATAATCTTGAGCGGAATAAAGATACAGAACAAGCGCATCTTTGCCTTGGCTATGATGGACTACAAACGGGGCATGATCAGATATATAGTCTTATTATAATGAATAATGTTCTAGGTGGTAGTATGAGTTCTCGACTTTTCCAAGATATTCGAGAAAAGCAAGGTCTTGCTTATTCGGTATTTTCCTATCATTCTTCTTTTTTGGATAATGGAATGTTGACTATCTATGCAGGAACGGGCAATGACCAATTACCACAATTAAGGAAGACGATAGATCTTACTGTGAATAAATTAATCCAAGATGGCATAACCGATAAAGAACTTAAAAACAATAAAGAACAATTAAAAGGTAATCTTTTGCTCAGCTTAGAAAGCACAAACAGCAGAATGAGCCGTAATGGAAAAAACGAGTTACTTCTTGGTCGCCACAGAACAATGGATCAAATGATTCAAGAAATTGATGCAGTAGACCATGAGTCGATTAGGAAGGTAATCGATACCGTTTTTGAAAAACCTTCTTCAAGTGCATTAATTGCTCCAACAAAAGAACCTATGTAAACCATAGGTTCTTTTTTTTATGTCTATTACTATACTAGTAAGGATAAGCTATTTTTTACTGTTTGAACTGTAAGTATGATCAAGCTAGTTGACTTAATAAGGTTTAAAGAAATAAAAATAACGAGCATTTGGGAGGGTGACAAGAATGCGATATAAGGATATTAGTGGTAAAGAAATTGTAAATGTAAATGAAGGGTCTCGTTTGGGAGTGCTTGGTCAGACAGACCTGGAGATTAATGAACATACCGGACAAATTGAATCCTTCATCATACCGAATTATAAATGGTTTGGTTTGAAAAAAGAAGGGGAGGAAACGAAAATTAAATGGGAGGCAATAAGGAAGATTGGAGAAGATATGATCATTATTGACACGGATCGTTTCAATTAAGTTGTAAAACTCATTTATTTTGAAAGAAAAGGCTGGACCTACAAACAAGGGTATCAGCCTTTTTCCTATTTTTTAAAAATAACCAATCACTAACAATCGACCATTTCATAAGCTATATGGAAATGATTTAAGGAACTCGATGTTTGGAGGGTGTTCAAAATAATGAGTCATACAATTGCAGTAATAGGAGGCGACGCCCGCTATCTGGAATTGATTCGTCAATTACAGGCTATTTCAGGTGCGAACATTAATCTTGTCGGCTTTGATAGATTAGAACAAGGGTTTACCGGATTAAAACAATTGGAGTTTAGTGAGCTAAAACCAGAAGAGCTTGATGTCCTCATTTTACCAATTACAGGGACAGATAATAAAGGAAATGTAGAGACAGTTTTTTCTCATGAGACGATTCACATAGCACCAGAATGGTTCCGGCGATTAAAGGATACGGCTATTATTTTTACTGGTATTTCAAGTGATTATTTGAAAAAAGTAACGACAGAAGAAGATATTTCATTAATTCCTTTATTAAACAGAGACGATGTAGCGATTTATAATTCCATACCAACAGCAGAAGGATCCATTATGATGGCAATAGAACATACAGACTATACCATACATGGGTCTCGTGTAATGGTTGCTGGATTTGGCCGAGTGGGGAAAACGATTGCCAACAAGTTTGCTGCGTTGGGTGCGAAGGTTTCTGTAGCCACAAAAAGCAGTGCAGAACTTGCTAGGATTTCAGAAATGGCGCTAACTGCTATCCACCTTGATAAGATGGCAGACTATGCTAATGAATACGATGTGGTTATCAATACGATTCCAGCAACTGTTATAGATCGAAAAACCATTCAACGCCTTCCGACACATGCAATCATTATCGACTTAGCATCAAAACCAGGTGGAACAGATTTTGATTATGCAAAGCAACGAGGCATTAAAGCCATTTTAGCAAGAAGTTTACCGGGGATCGTGGCACCTAAAACATCGGGTAGGATACTAGCGGACGTTATAAAGCAATTTCTTCAAGAAAACACGCAAAAATAGGAAATTAGCAGAAAAGGGGTATTATTTATGAGTTTGGAAGGAAAACGAATTGGTTTTGGAGTTACGGGTTCTCATTGCACATATGACCAAGTTTTTCCACAGTTGGAGAAGTTAATGGAACAAAAAGCAGAGGTTGTTCCAATTGTGACGTATACGGTGAGAAATACCAGTACAAAGTTTGGTAAAGCAGAAGATCATATTGAAAAAATTGAAGCTATAACAGGAAAACGAGTTATTTCCACTATGCAGGAGGCAGAACCACTGGGTCCAACTGCTCCACTTGATTGTATGGTGATTGCCCCGCTAACGGGAAATTCTTTAAGCAAGATGGCTAACGCATTAACAGATTCACCAGTATTAATGGCTGCTAAAGCTACAATGCGTAACAGAAGTCCTGTTGTTTTAGGAATTTCCACAAATGATGCTCTTGGTTTAAATGGAGTAAACTTAATGCGCCTAATGGCAAGCAAATATATTTACTTTATTCCTTACGGCCAGGATGACCCTTATAAAAAACCCAATTCATTAGTAGCAAAAATGGACCTTCTGAGTGATACAGTAGAAGCTGCCTTAGAACATCGCCAGTTACAACCTGTTATTATTCCGCATATGGATTAGAATGTGGTAGAATGAATAGCTAGTAGAGAAATATTTTTATAAGTGAAGGGAGAAATGGGGATGTCGCATAAAGTAGCATACAATGTAGCTGTAGTAGGAGCAACAGGTGCAGTAGGTCAAAAAATCATAAAATTATTAGAAGAAAAGAATTTTCCAATAGATGAGATCAAGCTTTTATCCTCAAGCAGATCAGCCGGTAAAAAAGTGTTATTTAATGGCAAAGAAGTCACAGTAGAAGAAGCTGTACCTGAGAGTTTTAAAGGTGTAGATATAGCATTATTTTCAGCTGGTGGTTCTATTTCAAAACAACTGGCCCCTGAAGCAGTTAAACACGGAGCGGTAGTTGTTGACAATACGAGTGCATATAGAATGGATGAAAATGTCCCTCTAGTCGTACCAGAAGTGAATAAAGAAGATATCTTAAAGCATAATGGAATTATTGCTAATCCCAACTGTTCTACAATTCAGATGGTTGCTGCATTAAAGCCATTGCAAAAAGCATTTGGACTTAGTCGTGTAATTGTGTCTACTTACCAAGCCGTTTCTGGAGCTGGTATGAGTGCAAACAAAGAACTTGAAAATCAATCTGCAAGTCATTTAAATAATGAAGAAATGAATGCTGAAATTTTACCAGTAAAAAGTGATAAAAAACACTACCCAATTGCATTTAATGCGTTGCCACAAATTGATGTTTTTCAGGATAATGGTTATACATTTGAAGAAATGAAAATGATTAACGAAACAAAGAAAATTATGCATGCGCCTGACTTATCTGTTGCGGCAACTTGTGTCCGTTTGCCAATTTTTACTTCACATGCTGAGAGCGTGTATGTAGAATTAAACAGTACTAATTTATCCGTAGAAGATATTCAAAAAGTATTAGACGATGCTGATGGAGTCATATTGGAAGATGATCCAAAGACTCAAACATATCCGACCCCGTTAAGTGCAGCAAATAGGGAAGAGGTTTTTGTCGGACGTGTCCGTAAAGACCCAGACTTAGACAATGGTTTTCACATGTGGATTGTCTCTGATAACCTTATGAAGGGTGCAGCGTGGAATACGGTGCAAATTGCAGAAACTTTAATTGAAAATAAAGGCTTATAAGTACTAGAGGTGTGACAATGCAAATAGTTGTTCAAAAATTCGGTGGTACATCAGTCCAGTCCGAAAAAAATAGAGAACATGTAGTAAAACATATAAAAAATGCGTTAATGCAAGAATATAAACTTGTAGTGGTTGTTTCAGCTCTTGGAAGAAAACCAGACCCATATGCAACAGATACATTGCTAGGTCTGGTTGATTATCCTGCTGGTAAAAGTTCTGCTAGGGAAATTGATTTGCTTCTCTCATGTGGTGAGGTTATTTCTTCTGTCGTTTTGTCAAATGAACTAAAAAAACAACATATTACCTCCACTGCATTAACAGGAGCTCAAGCAGGCTTTATTACAAATGATGATTTTAATCAAGCGAAAATTAAAGCAGTACATCCAGAAAGAATTCTTAAAGAATTGGAAAACCATGATGTGGTAGTTGTTGCTGGCTTTCAGGGACAGACCGAAGAAGGTGAAATAACGACAATAGGTCGTGGTGGGAGTGACACCACTGCTGCTGCATTGGGAGCTGCGCTTGCAGCTGAGCGTATAGAGATTTTCACGGATGTAAATGGTATTATGACGGCAGACCCCAGGGTGGTGGAATCTGCAAGACCTCTTGATGTGGTGACTTACACAGAAATCTGTAATTTGGCATACCAGGGGGCTAAGGTTGTTCACCCACGGGCAGTTGAAATAGCAATGCAATCGAAAATTCCAATGCGTGTTAGATCAACATATTCACAAGAAGAGGGCACACTTGTTACTTCTTCAAGACTACAAGAAGCAGGAATGGATGTTACAGAACGGCTTATCACGGGTATTGCACACATATCATCCATTACCCAGATAAGAGTTCAGACGAAAGAAGAAGCATATCGTTTACAGTCAGAAGTTTTTAAAGCAATGGCCGAATCCGGTATTTCTGTAGATTTTATTAACATTTCCCCATCAGGAGTGGCTTACACGGTCCCAGAGAGACATACGGAGAAGGCTGTGCATATTTTGAAGACATTAGGTTTTTATCCGGAAATTACGGAAAGCTGTGCCAAGGTTTCTGCAGTTGGAGCAGGGATGACCGGTGTACCTGGTGTTGCTTCGATGATTGTTCAAGCACTAACTGATGCGGGGGTACAGATCCTGCAATCTGCAGACAGTCATACAACGATCTGGGTTCTTGTACATGACAAGGATTTAAGGGCTGCAGTAAATGCATTGCATGATGTATTTGAGCTTAGTGGTTTACAGTAACAATCCTAGATAAGATTAGAAAGAGAAAGGTGATAGAAATGAATTTTGGTCGGGTTTTAACAGCAATGGTAACCCCTTTTGATCATAATGGAGAGATTGATTATGATCAAACTGACATTTTAATTGAATACTTACTAGAGAACGGCACTGATGGTTTAGTTATTGCTGGAACCACGGGGGAATCACCAACTTTATCAATGGATGAAAAAGTAAATCTTTTTAAGCATGTAGTTAAAGTTGTAAATAAACGTGTTCCTGTAATCGCTGGTACAGGTAGCAACAGCACGAAAGCTTCAATTGATTTAACGAGTGAAGCAGAAAAATCTGGGGTAGACGCGGTTATGCTAGTAGCTCCCTATTACAATAAGCCAAATCAACGAGGCATGTTTGAGCATTTTAAAACAATTGCAAATGCAACCACTTTGCCAGTCATGCTATATAATATACCAGGTCGGTCTGTAGTAAAGCTCACAGCAGAGACGATAATAGAACTTAGTAAAATCCAAAACATTGTTTCAGTTAAAGAGTCAACCGGTGATCTCGATCAAGCAGCTGAAATTATTGAGAACACAAGTGATGATTTTAGTTTATACAGTGGTGATGACAGCATGACATTGCCAATGCTATCAATCGGGGCAAATGGAATTATCTCTGTAGCTTCTCATATTGTCGGTAATGAGATGAAAGAAATGGTGAATCATTACGAAACCGGGGAGGTTAAACAGGCTGCTGCCAAGCACAGGAAGTTAGTTCCTGTTATGAATGCATTATTTACTGCCCCATCTCCGTCACCAGTAAAAGCTGCCTTACAAATGAAGGGTATTGAATCAGGCGGTGTACGATTGCCACTTCTTCCGTTAACAGATGAAGAACGAAGTGTTTTAAAAGAAAAAATGGATAGGTAATGTTGCAAAATACCAGTTCTTTAAGCTGGTATTTTGTTTTTTGCATGGAGTCACTAATTTACGTTCATACTAGTAAGAGCTACTAGTGATAAGGAGTGTTCGTAAATGAATAAAGAAGGTAGAAAAGAAGATCAAAATCAGGATGGGCAACAAAACTCTTCTGCTTTGGTACAAAAGATTCAACAGCTGGGACAATCAAATGTTCCACAGGCGCCAGACTCAAATATACATGTACTTTCCATCATAGGTCAGGTAGAAGGACACATTCAACTACCACCGCAAAACAAGACTACGAAGTACGAGCATTTATTACCTCAGCTCATTGCTATTGAACAAAACCCGAAAATTGAAGGATTAATTATTCTGTTAAATACAGTAGGCGGAGATGTAGAGGCTGGACTTGCTCTTTCTGAAATGATTGCTTCTATTTCCAAACCAACTGTTTCCATAGTCCTCGGTGGTGGTCATTCCATCGGAGTACCAATAGCAGTTGCAACAGACTATTCTTTTATTGTACCGACGGCAACGATGACCATCCATCCTGTGAGGTTAACTGGCTTGGTAATCGGTGTGCCGCAAACGTTTGAATACCTCGATAAAATGCAAGAGCGGGTAATCAATTTTGTTGTCAGCCATTCCAACATAAAAGAAGAAAAATTTAAGGATCTAATGTTCGATAAAGGCAACCTAACGAGGGATATTGGCACAAATGTAGTGGGGACGGATGCTGTGGAATATGGCTTGATCGATAGTGTAGGTGGAGTAAAAGAAGCGATGCAAAAAATCAACGAATTGATTGGTCCAAAAATGGAAGAAAATCAGGTGATTCAATGATACTTTATACACCATTGTCACAGGAGGAGATTTTTCCACAACAGGAAGATGTCACGGCAAAGCGCCAATGTGTTGTGCATCAAGGGAAAAGCATGTATGTAGAGCAAAAGGAAGATGGATCCTATCAGTTGCTACAGCTGCTATCAACAGATCCCCAGGATTACCTGAACGATTCGCTTAGCCCTGGAACGATTTTATCTTAAATGTACTGGGGTTTAGCATCCGCTTTTAGCTAACTAACATTTGGTGAAAAGTAGGGAACTCCCCAACCAAATAGAGCTTTATTATATTAACTATTAGTGGGAATGAATAAAATGCTACCTAGTTAATGTTCACTTTATCTTAGAATAAGTATTTTGTGATATAATAGAGGTAAATGAAGGAATAACCCTTGTCGTTAAGCGGCAGGGGTTTCATCGTCATATTGCATGGTAGGACAGAGGTGAGAAAATGGCTAAAAAAAGAAGAAAGAAACGAAACAGTAAATTAAAAACAC
This sequence comes from Oceanobacillus manasiensis, assembly GCF_000724085.1. Classification (GTDB taxonomy): domain Bacteria; phylum Bacillota; class Bacilli; order Bacillales; family Amphibacillaceae; genus Oceanobacillus_B; species Oceanobacillus_B manasiensis. The sequence continues at coordinate 583,616 of NZ_CCDL010000002.1, read as the reverse complement.
AATTAAAATTTGAACTGCTAGGTCTATTATTTATTTTTCTAGCGATTCTTGGTAGCGGAGCAAGTGCGATAAGCGATGGTGCTATACCGGGCGGACTTGAACATGTCTTCCGTTTCTTTTTCGGAATATGGTACTTTGTTGCTTCCCTTCTATTACTCATTACTGGAGTGTTACTTGTTGTAAAACGTAGATACCCAGATTTTACAAACAAAAGATTAATAGGCTTCTATATCATATTTGCAGGTGTTCTATTGCTAACACATATCCAGGCATTCGAACAAGTTATTTTGACAGGTAATGTCTCCATTTTAGCTGCTTCATGGGATAGTTTTATTTCCCATTTAAATGGAGAGGTCAGTAGCTCTATGCTTGGGGGAGGAATGGTTGCTGCATTACTTTTTACATTTTGCTATTATTTGTTTTCTTTAGTAGGAGCAAAAATTGTTTCCGTATTTTCAATTTTAATTGGAATAATCTTTATGACTGAATACTCGATTGGTGACTTATTTTCCAAATTAGGAAAAAAATTGAACCAAGTCATAAGCAATTACAAAGAAAAAACAGCAGGTAATAAAGAAGACAAACGGAAACGTAAGAAGGAAAAAGAGGAGGAAGCGTATAATCGAAATGAGGAACCAGAAGAACTGGCAGAAGCATATGAAACAGAGCCAGTTATACAGGACTTCACTGATGTTACATACGCTGCTTCAGAGTTATCAAAAGAGGATGCTCCTCAGGAAAAGATTGATGATGCTGAAAAAGAAGATACTAGTGTAGACGATATTATGGAAAATATGCCTATGACGGAGCCAGAAAACCACGAATATGTGCTTCCATCTCCTAAGCTATTAGCAGAACCTGCAAACAACTCACAGCAACAGGAGAAATCTCAGATTCAAGCTACAGTTAGAAAACTAGAAAAAACGTTTCATAGTTTTGGTGTTAAGGCTAGAGTCACTAAGGTTCATGTTGGACCTGCTGTAACAAAATATGAAGTGTATCCAGAAGCGGGGGTGAAGGTGAGTAAAATTGTCGGGTTACATGATGATTTAGCGCTCGCTCTTGCAGCAAAGGATATTCGGATTGAAGCGCCTATTCCTGGAAAGTCAGCAGTCGGGATTGAAGTGCCTAACCAGGAAGTTGCGATGGTAAGCCTTCGTGAAGTGGTAGATAAAACGTTACAAAACCAAACATCAAAATTATTGTTTGCGCTCGGAAGAGATATATCGGGAGAAGCGGTGGTAGCAGAGCTTAATAAAATGCCGCATATGCTTATCGCAGGAGCAACCGGTAGCGGGAAAAGTGTGTGTGTAAATGGAATTATTACAACCATTCTTATGCGGACTAAACCACACGAGGTTAAGATGATGATGATAGATCCAAAGAAAGTGGAATTAAATGTTTATAATGGTATTCCTCATCTTTTGGCTCCCGTAGTGACAGATCCAAAAAAAGCATCTAGAGCATTACAAAAAGTAGTATCCGAAATGGAAAGAAGATATGAGTTATTTTCAGATACGGGCACCCGCAATATTGAGGGGTATAATGAATATATAAGAAAATATAATCAAACTACTGAGGATACCCAGCCTAATTTACCGTATATTGTTGTACTAGTCGATGAGTTGGCCGATCTAATGATGGTTGCTTCTAACGATGTAGAGGATGCGATTACTCGTCTTGCTCAGATGGCCCGGGCAGCTGGAATCCATTTAATTATTGCGACACAACGTCCTTCTGTAGATGTTATTACTGGAGTCATCAAAGCTAATATCCCTTCCAGGATTGCATTTAGTGTTTCTTCTCAGACAGATTCTAGAACAATTCTTGATTCTGGTGGTGCAGAGAAGCTACTCGGACGAGGGGACATGCTCTTTCTTCCAGTCGGTGCTTCTAAACCTACTCGAGTTCAAGGTGCTTTTTTATCTGATGAAGAAGTAGAAAGGGTAGTAGATCACTGTATTGACCAACAAAAGGCTTCTTATCAGGAAGAAATGATTCCTGATGATACAAATGATGTGAAAGAAGAAGTTGGAGATGAATTGTATGAGGAAGCTGTCCAATTAATCGTTGAAATGCAAAGTGCAAGTGTCTCTATGTTACAAAGAAGATTTCGAATAGGCTATACCAGGGCTGCTAGATTAATTGATGCCATGGAAGATAGAGGTATCGTAGGACCATATGAAGGAAGCAAACCGCGTACAGTACTTGTCACACAATCAGAAGAAAAATCATCCTAAACGAAGCGTATCCTTTTTAAAAAACAGCAGTCATTCAGAGAATGGCCTGCTGTTTTTTTGAGATTTACAATCGTAATGGTGCTTGATAATTCTTAAAACATATCTAGAAAGTGTAGTTAAACGTTTTAAATAAGTATATGGAAGTTTGAGATAGATTTTAAGATCCTACCCATAAAAAGAAAACGCTATCATAATATTCCTAAGACAGATATGATAGAAATATGCTTATTGTAGAAAAACGTCGAATAGTTAGCAAATTATTTAAGGAATTTGTCCTATAACTATTTATTTATTCGACTATTAATGGTATGATTTATCTCGAACAAATGAGAAATATGTCCAACGTCAGAGGTCTGATCTCTATGAACCATACATATCCGGACAGTTAGGAGGAAGCTAACCATGTCTATAAAAATTGATTCCAGACATCTATATTTACAGGTAATAGACGAAATTAAAAAGGATATTGAAAGCGGTAAATATAAAGAAAAGCAGAAGCTTCCTTCTGAGTTTCAGTTGTCTAAGCTTCTTGGAGTATCTAGAGCTACACTTAGGGAAGCGTTACGTATTTTAGAAGAAGATAATGTGGTAACAAGAAGACATGGTGTTGGAACATTTGTTAATCAAAAGCCGATTTTTTCATCAGGTATAGAACAATTAACTAGTGTTACGGATATGATCGAGCAATCAGGTAAGAAGGCTGCTTCACAGTATTTGTCCACAGAGTTTCTTGAACCAACCGAGGATGAACGGAGCAAATTTGCACCTGATCAAATTGACATTCTTGCAAAGATAGAACGTGTAAGAACTGCTGATAATAAGCCAGTCGTTTTCTGTATTGATAAGATTCCATCACACTTGATTCCAATGGAAAGGGTACACGAAGAAGATTCACTTTTTCAATTACTTGAGGAATATACAGACAAGCGTGTAGCTTATGCCGTTACCTATATTGAACCAGTTAGCTATCATGACAGGATTTACAGTATTCTTAACTGTGAACCTGAACAATCTCTCTTATTGCTAAAGCAAATGCATTACACTGAAGCAGACGAACCAGTTCTTTATTCTGCAAACTATTTTCGTTCCGATGTCTTTAGTTTTCACGTGTTGCGAAAAAGAATGTAATGAATTACGAAGCATTTAGGGAGGTGATAGTTTACGAGAACTGCGAGCACTATATTCAAAATATTATAGAAAAACAGGGGGTAACAATGTTGAAAAATCGTAAATTTATCTTATTGTTTGCATTATTGCTAAGTCTTGGTCTTGTATTAGCTGCATGTGGTGGCGGTGAAGATCAATCAGGAAGTGACAATGAAGGAGAAGATGAAGGCACTTCTGAAGAAGGTTCTTCAGAATATAATGTAGGTATGGTAACAGATGAAGGTGGCGTAGATGATAAGTCATTTAACCAATCTGCATGGGAAGGTTTACAAGCTTGGGGCGAAGAGCATGGATTATCAAAAGGTGCTGGTTTTGACTATGCCCAATCAGAGGACGAATCTGATTATCTTCCAAACATGACAAGACTTGTTCGTAATGACTATGATCTAGTATTTGGTATTGGTTTTCTATTAGAGGATGCAATTACTGAAATTGCTAAACAAAACCCAGACAATGACTTTGCAATCGTAGATACAGTAGTAGAAGCTCCGAATGTAGCAAGTATTACATTCGCTGAACATGAAGGCTCATTCCTTACGGGTGTTGCAGCAGCAATGAAGACAAATACAGACAAACTTGGTTTTGTTGGTGGTGTAGATTCAGCTTTAATTAATAAGTTTGAATCCGGTTTCGTAGCAGGTGCTAAGTCTGTAAATCCTGATATTGAAGTAGACATTCAATATGTTGGTAACTTTAGCTCTGCAGCTGATGGTAAATTAATTGCAACACGTATGTACAATGACGGTGCAGATGTAATCTACCATTCTGCAGGAGCTGCTGGAAACGGTGTATTTGCACAGGCTAAAGATTTAAAACAAAAAGATGAAGATAGAGAGATCTATGTTATTGGTGTTGACCGTGACCAATATGAAGAAGGAGCAATCGGTGATCATAACGTAACGTTAACATCTATGGTGAAGCGTGTAGATACTTCTGTAATAGAAGTAAGTAATCAAGGACTTAACGGAGAGTTCCCAGGAGGAGAAGTACTCGTATTCGGACTTGAGGATGAAGGTATCGGGATCGCTGAAACAAATGAAGAAGCATATACAGAAGAAATTGCTACAGCAGTTAACGAATGGAAAGAAAAGATTAAAAATGGTGATGTAAAGGTTCCACAAACACGTGACGAACTAAAAGCATTCGAAGAAGAATTATAAGGTAATAGAAAACGTGAAAAAGGCTGATAGACAGCCTTTTTCATTATTAAATTAAGGTTGTAAATTTAACCATTGCCATTATGTGGTGTTCTATTAAGAAGATCTTCAACTGAAGGAATGTGTATCCCGCTCCTTCAGTTGGCGATCTTCATTTTCAATGTAAAGATTTATTCAGACTATTCTGCTCATAAGGAGGTTGATGTTTGGTGGACTATGTTGTTGAAATGTTAAATATACGAAAAGAATTTCCAGGAATTGTAGCGAATGATGACATTACCATACAGCTAAAAAAAGGTGAAATTCATGCATTGCTTGGAGAAAACGGTGCAGGAAAATCAACATTAATGAATGTGCTTTTTGGTTTATATCAGCCGGAAAAAGGAGAAATCCGAGTTAAGGGGAAACCGGTAAACATGACCGATCCAAATGTCGCGAATGACCATGGTATTGGTATGGTACATCAACATTTTATGCTTGTAGAGCCTTTTACTGTTACGCAAAATATTATTTTAGGTACTGAACCGACTGCCATGGGGAAAATTGATTTACGGAAGGCAGAAAAAGAAGTACAAGAGTTATCCAATAAGTATGGTCTAAAAGTGGACGCAAAAGCAAAAATCCAAGATATTTCTGTTGGAATGCAACAACGGGTAGAAATCTTGAAAACCTTATACCGTGGAGCAGATGTACTTATCTTTGATGAACCTACTGCTGTATTAACACCACAAGAAATTATTGAATTGATGCAGATTATGAAGTCTCTAATTGCAGAAGGGAAATCTATCATTCTTATAACACATAAATTAAAAGAAATTATGCAAATATGTGACCGTTGTACGGTAATAAGAAAAGGGAAAGGTATTGGCACAGTAAATGTAGAGGGGACCTCTGTTAATGAATTAGCCTCCCTAATGGTTGGTAGGGATGTTTCCTTTAAAACAAAAAAGACACCAGCTCAGCCTAAACAAACGGTTTTAAAAATTGACAACTTACATGTAAAAGATTCACGTAAAGTTGATATGGTAAAAGGGTTGAACTTAGAATTGCGTGCAGGGGAGATTGTTGGAATTGCAGGTGTGGATGGTAATGGACAGAGTGAATTAATCGAAGCCATTACGGGATTAAAAAAAGCTCAAAAAGGATCCATCGAGTTAAATGGAAAAGCAATCACAAATTTATCTCCTCGTAAAGTGACGGAAAGTGGTGTCGGACATATTCCGCAAGATAGGCATAAGTTTGGATTAGTTCTAGATTTTCCAATTGGCGAAAATATTGTGCTCCAAACCTATTATAAAAAGCCTTATTCTAAATACAAAGTATTAAACTACAAAGAAATTTACGATAAAGCAGAAAAATTGATTAAGGAATATGACGTTCGAACGCCTAGTGTCTATACAAAAGCCCGTGCACTATCGGGTGGAAACCAGCAAAAAGCGATTATCAGTCGTGAGGTAGACCGTTCACCAGATCTATTAATTGCTGCACAGCCTACACGAGGACTCGATGTAGGAGCAATTGAATTTATTCATCAAAAGCTGATTGAAGAAAGAGATAAAGGACGTGCAATATTATTAGTCTCCTTTGAACTCGATGAAATCCTTGATGTTAGTGACCGAATTGCAGTTGTTTTTGATGGTGAAATTGTAGCAAATGTCAAACCAGAAGAAACAAATGAACAAAAACTTGGACTGCTGATGGCCGGAAGTTCAGAAGAAAAGGTGGGTGTTGTAGATGACCTCGAATAAATTGTTTAACATCTTGGTTCCGGTTATTTCAGTGTTCATCGGGCTTATCTCCGGTGCCATTATCATGCTTGCTTTTGGATACAACCCAATCGAGGGATATGCTGCATTATGGGAAGGCGCCTTTGGTGATATGTATTTTGTAGGTGAAACAATCAGGCAAGTAACGCCATATATCCTTACCGGATTGGCAGTAGCATTTGCTTTTCGTACTGGCTTATTTAATATCGGTGCAGAAGGCCAGGTTATTGTGGGATGGCTTGCTGCAATTTGGGTAGGTATTACATTTGATTTACCAATGTACCTTCATCTCCCATTTGCAGTTGTCATTGCTGCTCTGGCTGGCGCAGTTTGGGGATTTATTCCAGGTCTTTTAAAAGCACGACTTGGAGTTCATGAAGTAATCGTAACCATTATGTTAAATTATGTAGCGCTATATAGCTCTAACGCTTTAATTCGGTCAGTACTATCTGATAATCAAGATAAAACTGAAAAAATTTCTTCTTCCGCTTCACTTGCTTCTGAATGGTTACAAAATCTTACTTTTTTCTCAAGAATGCATTATGGTATTTTGATTGCCTTATTTGCTGCCGTATTAATGTGGTTTATCATTGAGCGCACTTCTATAGGGTATGAATTAAAGTCTGTTGGCTATAACAAACATGCCTCGAAATATGCAGGAATGAATGTATCTCGCAATATAGTCTTAGCAATGGTTATATCAGGAGCATTTGCTGGTCTTGCTGGGTCTATGGAAGGTCTCGGAACGTATGGAAATATGTCTGTTAGTTCAGGCTTTACAAACCTTGGATTTGATGGAATTGCTGTAGCGTTATTAGGTGCTAATACAGCAATTGGTGTTATCTTGGCGGCATTTCTTTTTGGTGCTTTAAAAGTTGGAGCTTTGAACATGCCGACAGAAGCGGGAGTGCCAAACGAGTTAGTTGATATTATCATTGCACTCATTATCTTTTTTGTTGCATCAAGCTATATTATTCGCTGGGTATTACTTCGTTTTAAAAAGGGGGAGAAATAGATGGGGTTTATTGAGCTATTACAATCGGTCATACCACCAGCACTCTTCTTCTCTGCGCCGCTTATTTTCACAGCGCTTGGCGGAGTGTTCAGTGAAAGATCAGGTGTCGTTAATATTGGCCTTGAAGGGCTAATGGTTATGGGAGCATTTGTCGGTATTGTGTTTAACTTAACTTTTGCAGACGTTCTAGGTGCGTGGACGCCTTGGGTTTCCATCTTAGTTGCCATGGTTGTTTCTGCAATCTTCTCTATAATACATGCAGTAGCTTCTGTTTCGTTTAGAGCAGATCAGGTTGTAAGTGGTGTAGCTATTAATTTCCTGGCACTAGGACTCGGTATATTTTTAACCAAACAATTTTATGGTAAGGGACAGACCGACATGGTCACACAACCGTTTTACACAACAGATATTTGGCTTTTGTCAGACATACCAGTTTTAGGGCCTATCTTCTTTGAAGGGATCTATGTTATCTCCTATATTTCCATTATATTAGCACTAGTTTGCTGGTATATTATGTATAAAACCCCATTTGGTTTAAGACTGCGTGCAGTTGGAGAACATCCAATGGCTGCAGACACCAATGGAATTAGCGTTACAAAAATGCGTTACGTAGCTGTCATTATTTCTGGAGCATTTGGTGGATTGGGTGGTTCTGTATTTGCCTTAACCATTGCACTTAATTTCTCACACGCTACTATCGTTGGACAAGGATTTATGGCCTTAGCAGCAGTTATTTTTGGTAAGTGGCATCCCCTCGGCGCGATGGGCGCAGCATTATTTTTTGGATTTGCCCAAAGCCTAAGTGTGATCGGTGCGGGAATTCCGTTGCTAGCTGATGTACCACAGGTATTTTTATTAATTGCACCATATGTACTGACTATTTTAGCTCTGGCTGGATTTATCGGTCGCTCTGAGGCTCCACGAGCTAACGGTGAGCCATATATAAAAGGAAGCAGATAAAATCTGTTCAGAAATCTGACTTGCATTTAGTAGCAAGTCAGATTTTTTTAATTTATAATGGATTACAAGTGGTAAAAATGAACAGAATAATTTAAGTACCTAAGAAAGTTACGTATAAAAGAACAGGAGGAAAACAGGATGGAAGCTGTTACAGAAAACGTCGTCCACTCAGACGGATTAAATTTACACTTTATCCATAATAAGAAATACAAAACCATCAATATAGTTGTGAAACTGAAAGCACCACTGGAAAGGGAAACGATCACCCATAGAGCATTACTACCTTATATTTTGCAACAAGGAACGCTTAACTATCCAGGTAAAAAGGAACTACAACGTAAATTGGATGAATTATACGGTGCTGTACTCTCGGTCGATGGTTCAAAAAAAGGAGAGCAACATATTATAAGCTTTCGTTTGGAAGTGCCTAATGAGAAGTTTATTCCGAATGAGTCAGCGATTGTAGAAGAAGGGATAAATTTACTAGGTGAGCTACTTTTTGAACCAAACGTAGAAAACGAAGCATTTAGTAAGTCAGTTGTAAAACGTGAGAAGGATACTCTGAAACAGAAAATACATGCCATAAAAGATGATAAAATGAGTTATGCAAATTTGCGATTAATTGATGAAATGTGCAAAGGAGAAGCCTTTTCCCTCCATGTACACGGTTACCAAGAGGACCTCGAGAAGATTACACCTGAAAATCTTTATACTTATTATAAACAGGCAATTTCCGAAAATCAGCTCGATGTTTATGTTCAAGGAGATTTTGATGAAAAAGCTTTGCAAGAACTGCTTGTCGCCAAATTGAAGCGAGAAGAAGTGAATTCTCCAGTTAAAAAGGAAACAACAAATAGTGAAAAAAATGCTAGAGAATTTTCTGAAGTAGTGGAAAAAGAAAATATCCAACAGGCAAAGTTGCATATTGGTTACCGTACTAATTGTACGTATCGTGATGAAGGTTATTATGCATTGCAGGTATTCAATGGAATGTTTGGTGGCTTTCCGAGTTCTAAACTATTTATAAACGTTAGGGAAAAAAATAGTTTGGCTTATTATGCTTCATCCCGTCTTGAAAGTCAAAAGGGACTTTTGATTGTATTTAGTGGAATTGCACCCAAGGATTACAAACAGGCTAGTACAATAATGAACGAGCAGCTTGAAGCTATGAAAAACGGCGATTTTACGGAAGAAGAATTAGAAGAAACAAAAGATCTGATTGTTAATCAGTTACGAGAAACAATGGATCACCCTCAAGGAATGGTAGAGCTTCTTTACCAACAAGTTTTAGCTGAAACTGAACGGTCTCCCGAGCAGTTAATCAAGGGAATCAAAGCAGTAAAACGTGATGAGGTTATCACTGCGGCGAAAAAAATAGAAGCTGATACCCTTTATCTACTGACTAGCAAGGATGGTGAAGGAAATGAATAAGCAAGTATATGAAGAGATCTCAGAAACCCTCTACACTGAAAAAATGGATAATGGACTAACGGTCTTCTTATTACCGAGATCAGAAATGGCAAAAACGTACGGACTGTTTACTACAAATTATGGCTCCATTGATCAGACCTTTACACCAATTGGTTCTAATGAGGCTGTTACAGTTCCGGAAGGGGTTGCCCACTTTTTAGAACATAAGCTATTTGAAAAAAAAGATAGAGATGTGTTTGCAGATTTTGGTAAGCAGGGTGCTTCACCTAACGCATATACTTCTTTTACGAAAACAGCCTATTTATTTTCTGCAACGAATCATATTGATAAGAATGTCGAAACCCTTTTAGACTTTGTTCAAGATCCATATTTCTCAGAAGAATCGGTCGAAAAGGAAAAAGGTATTATCGCACAAGAAATAAAAATGTATGACGACCAGCCTGATTGGCAATCTTTTATGGGGACCATTAAAAGCATGTTTAAGGAACACCCTGTAAACATTGATATTGCTGGAACAGTGGATTCCATTTACACTATTACAAAAGATGATTTGTATACATGCTACAATACTTTCTATCACCCAGAAAATATGGTTTTCTTTTTAGCGGGAAATTTTGACCCAACATCGATGATGGAATTGATTAAAACAAATCAAAATGCAAAATCTTTCCAAAAAATGGATGAAATTAAACGTCAATTCCCTGAAGAAAAGCTAGAAGTAGCGAGTGAAAATTCGGAGCAAACGATGTCGGTTTCCGTACCAAAGTGCACCATTGGTATAAAAGACACAGTCTCTACATTATCAGAGCAGGAATTTTTAAAACGTGAACTCCTGCAAAGCATGGTATTAGATCACTACTTCTCTAAAGGTGGAGATTTTTACCAAGAATTATATCAATCGGAATTAATTGATGATAGCTTTTTCTATGAAACCAACTTGGAAAGGAATTTTGGTTATACCCTTATTGGTAGCAATACACATAAGCCTGAAGCTTTCGCCAAAAAGGTAAAAGAAATGCTTCTTTCAACGAGGGATATCGGATTAGAAAAAGAAGATTTTAACAGAATGAAGAAGAAAAAGATTGGTCAATTATTAAGATCAATGAATTCTCTTGAATTTATAGCAAGTAAATATACGCATTATCACATGCTTGGAATTGACTTTTTCAACTTGATTCCCGAGATTCAGGCGTTTAAGTTAGAAGATGCACATGCATTTTTAAATGAGTGGATTTCAGATGAACAGATGACAACACATGTGATTACAAACGAATAAGGAGATATAATGGGGAAGAAAGTATTGATTATAGGTGCAAGTGGAGATATAGGGATAGCGATTGCTGAAAAACTCGCCCTGAGCGGTTATACTCTTCTTTTACATGGACATCAAAATGTATCGAGGCTGCATCAGTTTAGAATGCAACATAAACCAGAAGTTGTTTTAGATGTGTTGGAGGCAAACTTTGCTATCCCTTCTGCCATACAAGAATTTATGAATAAGCTTGCCTATTCGGTGGATAGTGTTATCTTTGCTGGTGGTCGTTCCTACCATGGGGTCTTTCAGCAAACTCCGGATAAGGTAATGGACGAGATGTTAACATTGCATGTCAAAGCCCCGTGGCAGCTCACTAAGCGTCTGCTACCGGAAATGATTCAAAATAATGATGGAAACATTATTTTTATCACTTCCATATGGGGTGAAGAAGGGGCTAGCAATGAAGTCGTCTACTCTTCGGTAAAAGGAGCGCAAAACAGCTTCGTCAGAGCATTGGCAAAAGAGGTCGGATCAGCAGGAGTCTCAGTTAATGGGATAAGTCCTGGGTTTATTGAAACTAAAATGAATGGACAGCTAGACCTGGACGAAAAGGAAGCTATTATGGATGAGATTCCGTTACGACGTGCAGGCAGGCCTGAAGAAATAGCAAATTTAGTTGCATTTTTACTTGAGAAGCAGTCTTCTTACATTCATGGTGAAATTATTAACATGACTGGTGGATGGTAATTCCATAATTCATGTATAAAGCCTCCTTTTCATCAAATACTATGGATGTATAATATGGAAGGAGGCATTTGTATGTCAGTATTGGATAATTTTGAATCCTGGAAGGGTTTCTTATCGAATAAATTACAACAGGCCCAGCAACAAGGTATGAGTGAAAAAACAATCCAAAGTGTAGCACAAGAAGTAGGCGATTACCTTTCGCAAAGCGTAGAAGCTAAGAATGAAGAAGAGGCTGTGTTACGTGAACTTTGGAATGCTGCTTCTGAACAGGAACAACAAGCGATTGCAAACACTATGATCAAGCTTGTTCAAAAGTAAAAGGCAAATGAAAACACATGAGAAAGAGGAATTGTTGAGAAATAAATACAATTCCTTTTTCTTTTTTTATACGAAGCATTGATACCACAGGTGATTCGCTCCAGTCGCTACGCTTTTTAATTTTTATTTTTACTAATGGAGGATAATCTCTTTTCACTTACGTTAAAATCATTTATTATATATAGAGAGAGATTGACATGTTAGATCGTTTGATGTTATTTACTAAGGGGTAATTTTATGGATAGAACAGAATGGTATCTTGAATATGAAATTCAAATAAATCGACCCGGGTTACTTGGTGATATTTCTTCTTTGTTAGGGATGTTGTCAATAAATATTATTACGATAAACGGTGTGGAAAACTCTCGGAGAGGGATGCTTCTCCTTTCCAAGTATGATGAAAATATTACAAGGCTTAGAACAATCTTACAAACAATGGATACAATTAATGTGACAAAGATTAGAAAGCCAAAACTCCGCGATAAATTAGCTGTTCGACATGGAAAGTACATTCATAGGGATGTTGATGACCGTAAAACCATTCGATTTGTTCGTAATGAACTCGGTTTACTAGTAGATTTTATGGCCGAATTATATAAGCAGGAAGGCCATAAGCTAATCGGGATTCGGGGGATGCCTCGGGTTGGCAAGACGGAATCAGTGGTTGCAGCGAGTGTTTGTGCTAACAAACGGTGGTTGTTTGTTTCAAGTACATTACTCAAGCAGACAGTGCGCAGTAAATTGATTGAAGGCGAATATAACCCCGATAATATCTATATTATTGATGGTGTTGTATCGAAAAACAGAGCAAATGAGAAACATTGGCAACTAATACGAGAGGTGATGCAACTCCCTTCTATTAAGGTAGTTGAGCACCCAGATATTTTTGTACAGGCAACGGAGTATAAAATTGATGATTTCGATTATATCATTGAACTTCGTAGCCACGAAGATGAGGTTATTACATATGAGCCGATTGAAAGGCAAGAATTTAGCCAGGACGATGGCTTTTCGATGTTTGATTTTTAAAATGGATGGTGTTATATATGGAAATTGGTGCACGGTTAAAAGAAGCTAGAGAAGCAAAGAATATTTCTTTAGAGAGTCTTCAGGAATCAACTAAGATACAGAAACGCTATCTTGTGGCGATAGAAGAAGGGAATATGAAGATTCTTCCAGGTAAGTTTTATGCAAGAGCATTTATTAAAGAATATGCCAATGCAGTTGGATTAGATCCAGACGAATTGTTAGAAGAATATAAAGAAGAAGTCCCAAAAACTGAAGAGCAAGAAGAGGTTCAATATACTCGTATGCAACGAACGAAGCGAGCCGGAAATAGTGAAAAAAGCAATTCTAATTCTTCTATTCTGCCTACAATTATTACGATTGTACTAGTTATAGGTATTCTTTTCGCAGCATGGTATTTTATTCAGCAGTCAATGGGGAATAATAATAGCAACAATACGCAAAACGAAGATGATGAAGAGATTATTATTACAAACCCTGAAAATTCACAGGATAATGCTTCAGAAAATGAAGAGGATCAAAGCAATGAAGACGAGTCGAGCACTGGTGATGATGCCGAACAAGAAGGTTCCAATGCGGAAGAACAAGAAGAAAATCAGCCGGATCCTACCTTTTCTGTAGTAGAGGAGGGGACTGGTTCTACCCCGAGATCTACTGTTGCGTTAGATAATGCGGGTGAGGAAGTAACAGCTACCCTTGAGGCGGAAAATGATACTTGGCTTCTTGTGGAATCTGAAGATGGAGAGACATTCTTTCAAGAAGGAATGTTTACAAGTGACCAATCTCCATTAGAAATCGACATGAGTGGAAAAGAACGTATATTTTTTAAAATAGGAAATGCCTCTCACCTAACCATCACAATAAATGGTGTTGAGATGGAATATCCGGTCGATGCGAATGCAAAAGTTCGTCAGGATATTTGGCTGGAAATTAATCAGGAAACAGAATAATTGTAGAGAAGCCCTTCCTTTTTATACACGGAAGGGTTTTATCACTTATAGTAGACATAGTAGGAGGATGTACAAATGAATGTACCAAATAAAATTACGCTTTCAAGAATATTGTTAATACCTATCTTTATTATTTTACTAAGTATCCCGTTTAATTGGGGTTCGTGGGACATTGGGGAAACGGAACTCCCATTAACACATTTTATAGCAGCACTACTTTTCATTATAGCTGCTGCCACAGATTGGGTAGATGGCCATTATGCACGTAAACATAACCTTGTTACGAATCTTGGGAAATTTTTAGATCCGCTTGCTGATAAACTTCTTGTATCAGCTGCACTCATTCTTTTAGTTGAAATGGGAATGGCACCAGCTTGGCTCGTTATTATCATTATAAGTAGAGAGTTCGCTGTCACTGGATTACGTCTGGTTGCAGCAGGTGAAGGTATTGTGCTGGCTGCCGGGAGCATGGGAAAGCTTAAAACTGCGACACAGATGATTGCAATTGCTATTTTGCTTTTACATCAATTTCCATTCTCATATATTGGATTCCCTTTTGGGACAGTCATGCTTTATGCCGCCCTAATCTTTACGGTTATATCTGGAGTTGACTATTTTATAAAAAACTGGCATGTAATGAGGGATTCTAAATGATGAAGCAACTAAAAACGGAAGTCGTTGCTGTTGGAACAGAACTTCTGCTTGGACAGATTTCAAATACCAACGCTCAGTGGCTGTCACAACAACTTGCCCTATTTGGGGTGAATGTGTACCATCACACTGTAGTAGGAGATAATTTGCAACGAGTGGAAACAGTGTTTAATCAAGCACATGCACGTTCAGATGTAATTATTGTGACAGGGGGCCTCGGACCGACAGACGATGATTTAACAAGGGAAGCTTTTCAGTCTATGACGGGGATGGAAATTGTGGAGCATGAACCTTCTATGAATAAAATAGTTGCTTTCTTCGAAAAACGTGGAACAAAAATGACACCAAATAACCGGAAACAGGCTCGGGTGTTTGCTGATGCCACAGTGTTGGAAAACCACACGGGTATGGCTCCAGGAATGATTGTCACGTATGAAGGAAGGACATGGATATTTCTTCCTGGTGTTCCGCGAGAAATGAAAAGTTTGGCCAGTGAAGCTGTTTTTCCACATTTACAACGATTAACAGGTGATAAGCAGGTTATCAAGTCTATGATCTTGAAGTTTGTCGGGATTGGAGAATCTCAGCTTGAACATGAACTCTATGATTTAATTCAAAATCAAACTAACCCTACTATTGCACCCCTGGCGCAAGATAGTGGTGTAGTAATCCGGCTTACTGCTAAACATAGTTCTGAAGCCGAAGCAGATCAGTTGCTAGATCATACGAAACGACAAGTAGAGGAGCGCCTTGGCTCTTATCTTTATGGTATGAACGAGCAAACACTTGAAAATCAAATAATAGATTTACTTAAGTCAAAAGGTAGAACGGTAGCAGGGGCAGAGAGTCTAACAGGTGGTATGTTTACCGATAAACTAGTTTCCGTGCCCGGCGCCTCACAGGTCTGCAAGGGCTCCATTGTATGCTATGATACGAGTGTGAAACAGGATGTACTAGGAGTCTCTAATGAAGTGCTTTTAAATGAGGGCGCTGTTTCTGAAGCTTGTGCAATGCAAATGGCAGAAAAAGTAAGCACTCTTTTAGGAAGTACTTATGGAATCTCGCTAACAGGAGTTGCAGGACCAGGCTCGATTGAAAATAAAGAACCAGGTACGGTGTTTGTTTCCATCTATGATCAACTGAGTAACCGGCATGAAACACAAGCCTATCATCTTCAAGGGGACCGTAACACGGTAAGGAGCAGGTCTGCGTTAAAAGGATTAGAATTTTTTTATAAATATTTAAAATCCTCTATTGAATAGCTTGTTTTAGGAGAGAAACTGATTATAGTATTACTTTACATAGTAAAATGATATTTTCCTCAATAGAACACACTTAAAAAAAGGGAACATTTATTCGTTTTTTTCTTGGCAAAAGGAAAAAAACAATGTATGATGTAAATAGAAGAATTGAAGGAGGAATACGTTGTGAGTGATAGAAAACAAGCGTTAGATATGGCGCTTAGACAAATAGAGAAGCAATTTGGTAAAGGATCAATAATGAAATTGGGTGAGCAGGAGCAAAGGAAGATTGCTACCATTCCAAGTGGCTCACTAGCTTTAGATGTGGCCTTAGGAATAGGGGGATATCCACGCGGGCGTGTTATCGAAATATATGGTCCTGAATCTTCAGGTAAAACGACTGTTGCTTTACATGCTATTGCTGAAGCTCAACAAAAAGGTGGACAAGCTGCTTTTATTGATGCTGAGCATGCTCTTGATCCAATTTACGCACGGGCTTTAGGCGTAAATATTGATGAATTACTGTTGTCTCAGCCAGATACCGGGGAACAAGCATTGGAAATAGCAGAAGCTCTTGTACGAAGTGGTGCAGTAGATATCGTAGTAGTGGATTCGGTAGCTGCCCTTGTACCTAAAGCGGAAATAGAAGGTGAAATGGGAGACGCTCACGTCGGTCTTCAAGCACGTCTAATGTCTCAAGCACTTAGAAAACTATCTGGAGCGATTAACAAATCAAAAACGACTGCTATCTTTATTAACCAAATCCGTGAGAAAGTAGGTGTTATGTTCGGTAACCCTGAAACGACACCAGGTGGACGTGCACTTAAATTCTATTCATCTGTAAGACTAGAAGTTCGCCGTGCGGAAACCTTAAAACAAGGTAATGATATTATGGGAAATAAAGCTAGAATTAAAGTTGTAAAAAATAAAGTAGCTCCACCTTTTAGACAAGCAGAAGTAGATATCATGTATGGTGAGGGTATATCAAGAGAAGGTGAAATCCTAGATATTGGATCAGATCTGGACATCGTACTAAAAAGTGGCGCTTGGTATTCTTATAATGAAGAAAGACTAGGACAGGGTCGCGAAAATGCGAAGCAATTCCTAAAAGAAAATACAGATATGATGGCAGAAATCCATGAGGCAATTCGTCAACATTATAAATTGGATGAGGAGCCTGATGAAGAAGAAGAGGTTGGCCAGGAAAGCTTTGATGTATAAAGAGGAAGCATTTTCTTAATTAGTTTTGAAAACCGGACGATCATTCGACAGCTGTGTCGAATTTGTCCGGTTTTCTTTTGAATATAAGTATATGAAACTAAGGATATAGAAATGTATTTCCATTCACACTCCTAATTTATATGAGAAGCCTTTACAACTGAATTATTCGTGAGGAAAATAAAATATGTAGAGCTAATTAAATGTGTTTCTTCTATATTATATAAGGGAACGTAAATAGTTTGTGACGTTTCCTTGACATTCCTTATATAGACAATTAAAATTAAAAATGTATAAATTTATAATTTATATTATATGAATTATTGTTCTTTAGCATTTGAAAACGGTAAACGCCGACAATAATGATTTGTAAAATTTAATAGCAATAGGAGGTGAAATTATGGACAATTCTATCTTTATAATCATCTCCATTTTGCTTCTAATCGTCGGTATTGTTGTTGGTTATTGGATTCGTAAATCTATTGCTGAAGCTAAGATCTCCAGTGCAGAAACCTTAGCTAAACAAATAGTGGATGAAGCACATCGAAATGCAGATGCCGCTAAAAAAGAGGCACTTCTTGAGGCGAAGGATGAAAACCATAAGCTTCGTCAGCAGACAGAAGAAGAGTTGCGGGAACGTCGCTTAGATGTACAGAAGCAAGAAAATCGTCTGATGCAAAAAGAAGAAAATCTGGACAGAAAAAGTGATACATTAGACAAGCGTGAGCTCATGTTAGAGAAAAGAGAACAGTCACTAACAGAAAAACAACAACAAATTGAAGAAATGGAAAGCAAAGTGGAAGCTATGAAGCAGGAGCAGCAAACAGAGCTTGAACGCATTTCAGGATACACGACCGACCAAGCTAGACAGGTTATCTTAGAGCGTATTGAAAAAGATGTTGCACATGAGTCTGCACTTATGATTAAAGAAGCTGAGAATCGAGCGAAGGAAGAAGCAGACAAGAAGGCGAAGAACATTTTATCCCTTGCCCTGCAACGCTGCGCAGCAGACCACGTTGCGGAAACAACCGTTTCTGTAGTGAATCTTCCAAATGATGAAATGAAAGGACGTATTATTGGTAGAGAAGGACGCAATATACGTACACTGGAAACATTGACTGGAATTGATCTAATTATAGACGATACACCTGAAGCGGTAATTCTATCTGGATTTGATCCAATTCGACGCGAAACTGCACGTTTGGCACTTGAAAAGCTCGTACAGGATGGAAGAATTCACCCTGCGAGAATTGAGGAAATGGTGGATAAATCTAGACGTGAAGTGGACGAATATATAAGAGAGATTGGTGAAGAAACAACATTCGAAGTTGGCGTTCATGGTCTCCATCCAGATCTAGTGAAAATACTTGGTCGACTGAAATATCGTACAAGCTATGGACAAAATGTCTTGAAGCATTCAACAGAAGTTGCTTATTTGTCTGGTTTGCTTGCAGCTGAATTAGGAGAAGATGAAACATTGGCTAGAAGAGCCGGATTACTGCATGACATCGGTAAAGCGATTGACCATGAAGTAGAAGGTAGTCATGTCGAGATCGGAAAAGAACTAGCTATGAAATACAAAGAGCACGAAGTTGTGATTAACTCAATTGCTTCACATCATGGTGATGAGGAACCTACTTCTATCATTTCTGTCCTTGTAGCTGCTGCAGATGCACTTTCTGCTGCTAGACCTGGTGCAAGAAGTGAAACACTTGAGAATTACATTAAAAGGCTTGAGAAGCTAGAAGAGATTTCTGAATCATTTACAGGAGTAGAAAAATCTTTTGCTATTCAAGCAGGTCGAGAAATTCGAATCATGGTAAAACCTGACGAAATAGATGATATCGAATCAGTTCGTATTGCTAGAGATATTAGAAAACGAATTGAAGGTGAACTTGATTACCCAGGACACATTAAAGTTACGGTAATTAGAGAAACCAGATCAGTTGAATATGCAAAATAATGTATAGCTTCTCAAAAAAAGCGGTCATTGACCGCTTTTTTTATTTGAGAAGAAAGAACTTACTAAAATCATGTCACCTAATCCAGTATGATTGTTTGCTTTTTTAGGTGTCTAGAAAATCAGCTACATTTTGACAACGGTAATCATATATGAAAAACTAAATATATCTAATAGAGATAGGATGAACGAGTTATGAAAATACTATTTATTGGTGATGTCGTAGGTTCGCCAGGAAGAGATATGGTGCAAGAGTATTTACCAAAACTAAAAGAGAAATATCGCCCAACTGTTACGATAATTAATGGAGAAAATGCAGCGTCTGGTAAAGGAATAACTGAGAAAATTTATAAGCAATTTTTAGAATGGGGCGCACAAGTCGTTACGATGGGAAACCATACATGGGATAAGAAAGAGATCTTTGAGTTTATTGATGAAGCGAAATACATGATTCGTCCAGCGAACTTTCCAGAAAACAATCCAGGAAAAGGGATAGTATATTTGAATATTAATGGTACAGAAATAGCCGTTATTAATATGCAAGGTCGCACATTTTTGCCGGCCATTGATGATCCTTTTACAAAAATGGATCTTCTAATTGAAGAGGCAAAACAGCGGACTAACATTATTTTTGTCGACTTTCATGGAGAAGCAACCAGTGAAAAGCAAGCAATGGGATGGTATGTAGATGGAAGGGTAAGTGCTATCGTCGGAACCCATACGCATACACAAACAGCAGACGAAAGGATATTACCAAAAGGTACAGCATATATTTCAGATGTTGGGATGACTGGGCCATATGACGGAATCCTTGGAGTTAATAGGGAGGCTGTAATTAAAAGGTTTCTCACATCCATGCCGGTACGTTTTGAAATCACAAAAGAGGGAAGAACACAATTAAATGGCTTAGTGGTTTCAATTGACAAGAATAGTGGGAAATCTACTAATGTAGAGCGGATCATAATTAACGAAGATCACCCTTTTTTTGGTTGATTCATTGATTCTTTGAATTATTTGTCCATACTGTAATAAGCTAACATCTCCAAGAATATAGTAGCAATAGAACTACAATAGCCAATAAAGGAGGTACTAGTAATGGAAGTATTAAAGGTTTCAGCTAAATCAAGTCCAAATTCAGTAGCAGGCGCACTTGCGAATGTCCTAAGAGAACGTGGCTCAGCAGAAATTCAAGCAATCGGGGCGGGTGCATTAAACCAATCCGTAAAAGCTGTAGCTATTGCAAGAGGATTTGTAGCACCAAGTGGCGTGGACTTAATATGTATTCCTGCATTTACAGATATTATGATTGATAATGAAGAAAGAACAGCCATTAAGCTTATTGTAGAACCTAGATAAATAATAGTAGATTATTTACCTCCCCGAGATCCAGGGAGGTTTTTATTTTTTCTATGAAAATTATTTTGTTTTAAAGTATATGTTAGTGACAAAATAGTATCTTCTAATTTAAACGCTCCAAAAAAACAGCCCCACTCCCATCTCGCGCTCTCCGCTTTTGATCGTCTAGATTCGAGCGCCAAAAACTAGGCTACTTCGCAAATTGCCTTACGATATAGAAGACTTGCCGACTGGTGTTAACCAGAGGCTTGGTCGCACTTATACCCAGAGAGGTGAAAGTCATTATCGATTTCTAAATTAAAGTAGGTCGGACTAAAATCGGCCTTGCCGGCCAACGCCGACATACCCCTTTTGCAGGGGCATAATTCCTTTATCTCAGTTGATTTACTCCAGTCGCTACGTTTTTAAACAGGCGCTCTACGCTTTTGTTTAATAATATTGTATATTTTGCTTGTACCATTTATACTGTAGTATTGTATAGGTATAGTTTGATGTGGCAACACACGAAAGGAGTCTTTTAAATGAATGAACAGCAACGAAAAGAACAGTCGCAAATTAACCAGGTAGATGCCGCGGACAGAAAATCCGGACAGGAGAAGCCTTTACAGGAAAAAACGAGTGCTGATTTCGCGAAATACTTTGAAACTACTTATGAACCACCTAATCTAAATAAGGCTCGGAAGCGTGGACGAGACAAAGTAAACGTTCACTATGACTTTGCTATCCCGGAAGACATGGAGCGCGTTGGTGAAGGAAAGAAATTTTTAATACGTACATATGGCTGTCAAATGAACGAGCACGATACTGAAGTAATGGCAGGGATCTTAACCGAAATGGGGTATGAGTCGACCTCTGATACGAATGAAGCAGATATTATCTTATTAAATACTTGTGCCATTAGAGAAAATGCGGAGAATAAGGGGTTTGGTGAAATTGGTCATTTAAAACCTTTGAAACTAGAAAAACCTGATCTTATATTAGGTGTTTGTGGATGTATGTCACAAGAAGAATCCGTTGTAAACCGCATACTTAAAAAGCACCAGCACGTAGACTTAATTTTCGGTACCCATAATATTCATCGTTTACCACACTTAGTAAAAGAAGCAATGTTTGGTAAAGAAAAGATTATAGAGGTGTGGTCTAAAGAAGGCGACGTCATAGAGAATCTTCCAAAAGCAAGGAAAGGGAAAATTAAGGCATGGGTAAATATCATGTATGGATGTGATAAGTTTTGTACCTATTGTATTGTTCCCATGACTCGCGGTAAGGAAAGAAGTCGCAGACCTGAAGATATTATACAGGAAGTGCGACACCTAGCAGCACAAGGTTATCAGGAAGTAACGTTATTAGGGCAAAACGTTAACGCATATGGAAAAGATTTTGAAGACGTCACGTATGGTCTTGGTGACTTAATGAATGATATGCACAAGATTGATATCCCACGCGTTCGCTTTACTACTTCCCATCCGCGTGATTTTGATGACCGTTTAATTGAAGTGCTGGCCAAAGGTGGTAATCTACTTGATCACATTCACCTGCCAGTTCAATCTGGAAGCAGTGAAATCTTAAAGAAAATGAACCGAAAGTATACACGTGAAGAATATCTTGAACTCGTAAGAAAAATTCGTATTGCAATGCCAAATGCAACATTGACCACTGATATTATTGTTGGCTTCCCAAATGAAACAGATGAGCAATTCGAGGAAACCATGACATTAGTGGAAGAAGTTGGTTTTGAGGCTGCTTATACATTTATCTATTCACCACGTGAGGGAACACCAGCTGCTAGGAAAAAAGACGATGTACCTGAAGAAGTGAAAAAGCAACGCCTATATCGTTTAAATGATCTTGTAAATAAGCAATCGGCCGAATCCATGAAAACGTATAAAAATAAAACAGTAAAAGTTCTTGTAGAAGGGGAGAGTAAGAAAGACCCTGATGTGTTAGCGGGATATACGGAGAAAAACAAGTTAGTTAATTTTAAAGGACCAAAATCTGCAATTGGTAGTATTGTCGAAGTAGAAGTAACGGATACAAAAACATGGTCTTTAAATGGCGTGATGGTAGAAAATACAGTTGAGGTGAATTAATATGGCGGAATACACACGTTCGCAAGTATTAGAGGAAGCGAAAAAACTCGCTTCGATGCTTGCAAATACAGAAGAAATCGATCGTTTTAAGCAAGTTGAAGCAAAAATAAATGAAAACCAAAAAGTACAGAAGCTAATTACGAAGATAAAAGCATTGCAGAAACAAGCAGTGAACTTCCAAGCTTACGAAAAAAGAGAAGCTTTAAAACGTATTGAAGAAGAGATTGACAGGTTGCAAGGTGAGATTGATGAAATTCCAGTTGTTCAGGAATTTAAAGAAACACAAATTGTTGTAAATGATGTATTACAATTAGTGTCAGGCACTATTGCAAGGGAAGTTACGAATAATGTTATTGAATCGACTGGTGGCGACCTTCTTGCAGGAGAAACTGGCTCAAAAGCAAAAAAGAATCACAGTTGTGGTAACTAATTATATATTGGAAGAGGCATTATGCCCTCTTCCTTTTTTTATTTTAAACTCACACCACGCCTTCTTAATCAACCGAAACTAAATACTTTTCTTAATTTCATCAAATAACTTATGCACTTTAGGTATTTGTCTTGCATAAAATGAGAATGAAAAAAGAGGAGGTAAAAGTAATTATGACTTTTCTTGAAAAAGACTATAGAGAAATCATTACAAAAGCCGTTTGTGGAAAAGGAAAAAAGTTTACGCAAGCTTCACATTCCATTACGCCATCTCATAGACCATCAAGCATCTTAGGTTGCTGGGTGATCAATCATTTATACAATGCGAAGAAAAAGTCTGAAGACACGGTAGAAATTAATGGGAGCTACGATATCAACGTATGGTATTCCTATAATGATAATACCAAAACAGAGGTTGTAACAGAAAGAGTTACCTACACGGATTTAATTCCACTATCTGTTAAAGATAATAATTGTATCAATGATGAGTTTGATGTAATTGCAAAGGTTACACAGCAGCCAAATTGCTTGGAATGTAAAATTGCTAGCAAGGGACACAAGATTGTCGTAGAGATTGAAAGAGAGTTTGTTGTGCAGATTATTGGTGAAACCAAAATTGCTGTCCGCGTTGATCCTAATGAAAACAGTTATGATGACGATGATGACAACTGGGACTTTGAGTTGACTGATGATGAACTAGAGCAAGTTGAACCAGATTTTCTTCACCATAAAGACTAATGAAAATTACGAGGGATAACCTCTCTCGTAATTTTTTGTCATGTACACTTGGACATGCACATTTCTTGTTACCCGATGGTAAAGGCAATATACAGCCAGAAGAAGTAGCTTTTTTGGAAATTCGTATGAGAAAGGGTGTATATGCTATAATATAACTTAGTATAAAGTAGTTTTGGAGGATGAAACATGGCAAAGCATACACCCATGATGGAGCAATATTTACAAATAAAAGCAGCTTATAAAGATGCCTTTCTATTTTTTAGGTTAGGCGATTTTTATGAGATGTTTTTTAATGATGCAATAGAAGCTGCGAGAGAGTTAGAGATAACCCTAACCAAGAGAGACTCTGGACAAAAAGAACCAATTCCAATGTGTGGTGTCCCTTACCATGCTGCGGCAAATTATATAAAAACACTTGTAGAAAAAGGTTATAAAGTAGCGATTTGTGAGCAAGTGGAAGACCCGAAAACCGCTAAGGGAGTCGTGAAAAGAGAGGTCGTTCAACTTGTAACGCCTGGTACAGTCATGGAGAGCGCGATGCTTACAGAAGGAGAAAATAATTATATCGCAAGTCTTTCTCACTTTGAAGATGGAACGTTTGTAATTGCGTATAATGACTTGTCTACAGGAGAAAATCGACTTGCCCTTATTGAGGAGGGGTTTGATGCGGTCATTCATGAATTATACAATCAACCTATTAAAGAAATCGTGATTCCATCATCTCTTCCTGAAGGACTGCAAAGTCAGCTTCGAACACGCTTACAGGTGACCTTGTCCTACCAAGATGAGGTTAAATTTAGTGCGGAATATCGTGATCTTAGTGAAAATTTGAATGATGAAAGGTTAATGACAGCGTTTAGTAGACTACTTAATTATGTGCAGGATACGCAAAAGCGATCCCTTGGTCATTTACAACAAGCGGAGATTATTGACCGAAGAAATTATCTTTCACTGGATATGTACTCTAAACGAAATCTTGAATTGACCGAAACTATTATGAAAAAGGGAAAGCAAGGAAGCCTGCTTTGGGTTTTAGACAAGACCGTAACGGCAATGGGATCTCGCATGCTAAAAAAATGGCTCGAACGTCCTTTATTAAATAAGGATAAAATCGAGGACAGACTGGAAGCAGTAACAGCATTCTATGAACATTTTTTAGAAAGAGATACTTTAAGAGAGACATTAAAATCAGTCTATGACCTTGAAAGGCTTGCTGGTAGGATTGCTTTTGGAAATGTTAATGCTAGAGATCTTCAGCAATTAAAGTTGTCACTAGAAAAGATCCCAGCCATTAGGGATACCTTGAATCAAATAGGACAAAAAGAAATTGGGAACCTTGCAAATGATTTACGATATCCAGAACATTTAGTAGCATTATTAAATGATAGTTTAGTAGACAATCCACCTATTTCTATAAAAGAAGGATCTATTATTAAAGATGGGTATAACGAGCAACTTGATACGTACCGTTATGCTTCCAGAAATGGTAAACAGTGGATCGCCGAACTAGAAAAGAGAGAAAAACAGGAGACAAATATTAAATCCTTGAAGATCGGCTATAATCGGGTCTTTGGTTATTATATTGAGGTAACACGGGCGAACCTTCACCTACTACCCGAGAATAAATATGAACGGAAACAAACATTAACCAATGCAGAAAGGTTCATCACCCCTGAATTAAAAGAAAAAGAACAACTTATATTAGAAGCAGAAGAAAAGAGCGTTGATCTAGAATACCAACTCTTTTTAGAAATTCGAGAAAAAATTAAACAACATATCCCAGAGATTCAATACTTGGCTGATATCGTCAGTCGAATAGATGTACTTCAAACCTTTGCTACAGTTAGTGAGATGAATAATTATAAGCGGCCGACTTTTAACACGAAGAAGCTTGCCATTAAAAGTGGTCGTCACCCTGTTATTGAACAGGTTATGCGTGATGGTAATTTTGTACCTAATGATGTAACCATGGATGCAGAAAAGAATATGTTGCTAATTACAGGTCCGAATATGTCAGGAAAAAGCACGTATATGCGTCAACTTGCCTTGACAGTGATCATGGGACAAATTGGCTGCTTTGTTCCTTGTGAGGAAGCTGATCTCCTATTATTTGATCAAATATTTACTAGAATTGGGGCAGCAGACGACCTTGTTTCCGGTCAAAGCACGTTTATGGTAGAAATGCTTGAAGCGAACCATGCAATTTCGCATGCAACAGATAAGAGCTTGATATTACTTGATGAAATAGGCCGTGGTACGAGCACTTATGATGGAATGGCACTTGCGCAGGCAATTGTGGAATATATTCATGATAATATCCAAGCCAAGACATTGTTTTCTACCCATTATCATGAACTAACTAGCTTAGAAAATTCACTTGATCGCTTAAAGAACATACATGTACGTGCAGAAGAATACGAAGGAAATGTCGTCTTTCTTCATCAAATTAAGGAAGGAGCAGCAGACGAAAGCTATGGTATCCATGTAGCAAAGCTTGCCAACCTGCCAGAGACATTGATTGACCGTGCTACGCTTATCCTACAGCAACTAGAAGGAGAACAAAAAGAAGCAATATTGCAAGAAGATGCGCTAGAATCTGACCAACTATCCTTTTTTGTAGAAGAGAATCGGCAAGAATCGAGCGCGCCTAGTGGATCCTCAAATCTAGATAACAAGCTATTAAAACAGTTGCAAGAGATTGACTTATTTGACATGACACCAATGGATGCCATGAATACATTGTATCAATTGCAGAAGCAAGCAAAGAGTGTGAAGTAGAAAGGGTTGTTTAGTATGAGCATTGTGCAGATGCCTGATGTGTTAGCAAATAAAATTGCTGCTGGTGAAGTGGTTGAACGTCCCGCTTCTGTCGTAAAAGAACTAGTAGAAAATAGCATCGACGCAAATAGCACATGGATAAAAGTAGACCTGCTGGAGGCTGGACTTCAGCAAATTAAAATTACAGATAATGGTGACGGAATGGCAGAGGATGATTGCGAACGGGCTTTTTTACGTCATGCTACAAGTAAAATTAGAGACGAAAACGATCTTTTCCATGTTAGAACCTTGGGCTTTCGCGGAGAGGCTTTAGCAAGTATTGCATCTGTCAGCAAACTAACGATACAAACCTCCCAGGGAGAGGAAGCGGGTACTTTGCTTCAACTAGAAGGCGGTAAGGTCATTCGTAAAGCCAAAAGCGATGCAAGAAAAGGATCAGAGATTTTAGTAGAGGATCTTTTTTTTAATACACCTGCTAGACTTAAATATATGAAAACAATTCATACAGAGCTTGGGCATATTACAGACCTATTAAACCGTTTATCTCTTTCCCATCCAGAAATCCGTTTTGAAGCTACTCATAATGAAAAAGGTCTTTTCAAATCTCCTGGTACAGGTGATCTTTTACAGGTCATTTCCAATGTGTATGGCATGGGAATAGCGAAGCAGATGCTATGGATAGAGCAGGAAACGCTGGATTTTTCGATTAAAGGCTATATTGCCAAGCCTGAAGTGACAAGGGCTTCAAGAAGCTTTATTTCTACTATGATAAATGGTCGCTATATTAAAAGCATCCCATTGTCACAAGCTATATTGAAGGCTTATCATACATTGCTTCCTATTGGACGGAACCCCATTGTTGTTTTGGATATAAGAATGGATCCAATTCTAGTGGATGTGAACGTTCATCCGACTAAATTGGAGGTGCGTTTTAGTAAAGAAAAAGAATTATTTCAGCTCATTGAAGAAACAATACGGGAAAGATTTAGACAATTAACTTTAATACCTGAATTACAATCGAAACCTGTAGCCAGGGAAAAATCTTTTCAACATACAATGGATTTCGAGCAAAAGAAAGCAGAATCGGTTTCAGAAGAAGCTTGGGGCAAGATGAATACAATTCGCGAGAAAAATGCGAAAGAAAAGCAAGTAGAACAATTTGAAGCTGGATCCTCTCCTTTCACGAATTACAATAGCGGTATAGAACAAGAACAAAGTGGTACGTCGGTAACTACTACAGACGAGAGATTAGATGAGACATTTATTAAATCAGATAACACGGATACTATTCAACAAAAGCAGCGAGTTCCAATAATGTATCCCATTGGACAGTTGCACGGAACCTATATAATGGCACAAAATGAAAATGGATTATATATGGTAGACCAACATGCTGCCCAAGAGCGTATAAAGTACGAATTTTTTAAAGCAAAGCTTGGAAGCACGCACAATGAATCACAGGAGCTCTTGTTACCTTTAACATTTGATTTCTCTAAACAAGAAGCAATCTTCATCGAGCAATATAAAGCAGAGTTAGAAAAAGTAGGCTTGTTTTTTGAGTCATTTGGCCACCAGTCGTATGTAATCAGATCTCATCCAAATTGGTTCCCGGATGGTTTTGAGGAAGAAGTAATTAGGGAAATGCTTGAACAAATAATGGCAGATGACCGAATTAATATCGAATCAATTAGAGAAGAAGCCGCAATCATGATGTCCTGTAAACGGTCGATTAAAGCAAACCATTATTTAGGACAAGAAGATATGTTTCGCCTGTTAGAAGACTTAAGAAAAACGACAGATCCTTTTACTTGCCCACACGGACGGCCGATTATCGTGCATTTTTCCTCATATGAGCTTGAAAAAATGTTTAAAAGAGTAATGTAAAAGTGAATAAACCGTATGCACCTCGCCGATGATAGATAAAAAAGAATAACGAGGTGCATTCAGGTGGAAAATCAAAGACTAATTAATTTTCTCAATCAATTGTTGTCCAATCATTTTGTGTTATATGTAAAGTTACATCGATATCATTGGTTTGTGCAAGGAAGACATTTCTTTACATTGCATGAGAAGTTTGAAGAAATGTATACGGATATTGCAAAAGATTTGGATGAAATCGCAGAGCGAATTTTAATGATAGAAGGCAAGCCGCTAGCAACTATGGTGAAATATATTAAAGAGGCGACACTAGTAGAAGCTAATGCAGATGATAAAGAGAGTGAACTAATTAGTCAGTTATATGATGACTTTATACAGTTAGTAAAGGAAATCCAATCAAGTGGCCTTAAACTTGCAAGAGAGTTAGAAGATGGACCTACAGAAGATTTGTTGCTAGCAATCCAAGCTAAGACAGAGAAAAGATGCTGGATGCTTAGAGCGTACATGGCATATGATTAAACATTGAGAATTTAGGGGATAATTATGAAACAAACAGTTATTGCAATTATTGGGCCCACTGCGGTAGGTAAAACAAATCTTAGTCTTGAAGTAGCGAAACAATTTGATGGTGAGATCATTAGTGGGGATTCAATGCAGGTCTATAAGGGAATGGATATTGGAACTGCTAAGGTAACAAAAGAAGAAATGGCCGGTGTCCCTCATCATATGATTGATATCAAAGAGCCTTGGGAATCCTTTTCTGTTGCTGAGTTTCAAACGAGAGTTAAACAGCACATAGAGAACATTACAGCAAGAGGTAAATTGCCCATTCTTGTGGGAGGAAGCGGTCTGTATGTGCAAGCAGCTTTATATGATTATAATTTTGCTGATAATAAGCGAAACATTACTGTCACAAGGCAGCTTGTACAGCAGATGGAAGAAGAGGGGGCAGCTGCTTTATATTCTAGACTTAAGGCGTTGGACCCTATTCAGGCGGAAAAAACACATCCTAATAATGCTAGGCGTGTAATTCGAGCTCTTGAAATCTATGAAACAACAGGAATTACCATGACAGAATGGCAAAAATCACAGCAGTTAACGTCTCCATATAATGTACAATTAATTGGGTTGGAGATGGATAGAGAGATTTTGTATAACCGCATTAATCAACGTGTAGACAAAATGATTAACCAAGGTTTAGTGGAAGAGGTACAGTCTTTTTATGAAAAAGGATATGCAGATAAGCCGGCAATGCAAGGAATTGGTTATAAGGAGTTAATTCCTTATTTCAAACATCAGCGGTCAATTGAAGAATCAATTGACACACTTAAGCAGAATTCTCGAAGATTTGCTAAGCGACAGTATACCTGGTTTAGAAACAAAATGGAAGTAAACTGGTATTCGCTCACTCCCGAAAATGCTAGCGAAAAATCTAGACTAATTTTACGTGATATTGCAGGATTTCTAAAACAAAAGTAGAAATGATTATATAGATAGAAAAGAGGAGGAAGGAAAATGGCGCAAACAGTAAATATCCAGGACCAATATTTAAACCAATTGAGAAAGAACCATATTGCGGTGACTGTGTTTCTGACAAACGGTTTTCAGTTACGGGGAGTCGTAAAAGCATTCGACAATTTCACCGTTCTTTTAGAAACCGACGGAAAACAGCAGCTGATATTTAAGCATGCAATTTCCACATTCGCTCCTGCCAAAAATGTAACATTGGAAAAAGAATAAGCAATTACACGGGTGCTAATAGGCGCCCGTTTTTCATTTGAAGTAAAAGTAAAACTGTTGCATAACTAGGCTAATGTCACACCTTTTATGCCTCCGCGTATAATAAAGGACGGAGGGATGATGGCATGGAAACACAGTTAATGCGTAGTAAGAGCAACCAAATTAACATTATACTACAGGATAGAAAAGAAGAAATAAAGGCAGTTTCAAAAAAACAAAGTCGAATGGCTGATAATAACTCTTTTAAACACATTGACAGTGAGTTCTCCTCATTTGTCGGCATGTATGAGTTGAAGCAAAAAATAAAAGAAGTCTATGCTACAGTAATAATTAACGAAAAGAGAAAGCAAGCAGGTTTAACTTGTTCTAAACAAGTACTTCATATGCTTTTTAAAGGTAATCCTGGCACCGGAAAAACAACAGTAGCTCGGAAATTAGCTAAAATTTATTTTGATATGGGCCAACTATCGAAAGGACACTTTATAGAAGCAGAAAGAGCGGATTTAGTTGGTGAATACATCGGGCAGACAGCTCAAAAGACAAGGGCCCTTATCCAAAAAGCGATGGGTGGTGTCCTATTTATAGATGAAGCGTACTCGTTAGCTCGAGGTGGGGATAAGGATTTCGGAAAGGAAGCTATTGATACACTGGTAAAGCATATGGAGGACTATCAAAATGATTTCGTCCTTATCTTGGCTGGGTATCCTTATGAGATGGAGCGGTTTTTATCATTAAATCCAGGACTTAAATCGCGCTTTCCATTTATACTTGATTTTCATAACTATGAAGTATCCCAATTAATGGAGATTGCTACCCAAATGGCAGCCGAACGTGAATATCGATTTACAAAGGAAGCAAAATATGAACTTAGGGAGCAATTAACAAAAAAGATGCTAGATGAAGAGCGGAACTTCTCCAATGCCCGGTATGTTAGAAATGTGATAGAGCATGCTATTCGTATGCATGCTGTAAGGCTTTTAACGGAAGAGCATTTTTCGACACAAGACTTAATTCATTTAACAAGAGAGGACGTGTCGAGTAGTAACTAGTCCATCTCAATTTTGTACTCAATTGCCAATTTTGATAAGATAAAGCTACAATGCTGATAACAAAAACACTCATCGCAAAGAAAGGTTGCAGTTATGTCCGAAAAAATTCTAATTATAGCCGTAATTAATAAACAGCAAAATGAAATAAGATTCCAGTCATCTTTAGATGAGCTTATTTCCCTAAGTGAAACAGCAGGTGGGAAAGTTGAGACGGTTATGACACAGAACAGGGACCGAATCGATCCAGCTCATTATATTGGTAAAGGAAAAATGGAAGAAATAAAAGAAGCTATTCAAGAACTTGATATAGATTTAGTCATTTCTAATGATGAACTTTCAGCTGGCCAATTGCGAAACCTTGGTGCAGAATTTGGTGTGCGGATTATCGATAGGAGTCAGCTTATCCTTGATATTTTTGCCCAGCGGGCTAGAACGAAGGAAGGTAAACTTCAGGTAGAATTGGCACAACTCGAATATACGTTACCTAGACTCCGCGGGCAAGGTATTGAAATGTCTCGTCTAGGCGCGGGAATTGGCACAAGAGGACCGGGTGAGACCAAGCTTGAATCCGATCAACGTCATATTAGAAGAAGAATCTATGATATAAAAAGAAGATTGGAAACGATCGTACAACAAAGGGAGCAGTACAGAAAACGCAGGAAATCTAATGAAGCCTTTCAAATTGCCATCGTAGGCTATACAAATGCAGGGAAATCAACATTGTTTAATCGAATGACGAATAGTTCCTCTCTAGAGGAGAATCAATTATTTGCTACATTAGACCCTTTAACTAGGCAACTTCAGCTTCCATCTGGCTTTCAAGCGCTTGTTACAGATACAGTAGGTTTTATGCAGGATCTACCAACAGCTCTAATTGCTGCCTTTCGCTCTACATTAGAAGAGGTCAAAGAAGCCGACTTCTTATTACATGTCGTGGATGTGTCCCACCCTGACCAGGAACAACAACAAGATACAGTTATAAAGCTATTGGATGAATTGGATGCTGGTTCTATTCCTATGCTAACTATCTATAACAAAGAGGATCGACTAAATGGAGAAGAAGTAATACCTATGCAGCATCCTTACTTTTTTATGAGCGCATATAAGCAAGAAGATATTGAAAAAATGTTAATTCAAGTGGAAGCTGTCTTACAGGAAATATGGCAACCCTACAATGTCCAATTAAACCCTGAGGATGGTAAACAATTGAACAAGCTTGAACAAGGATCTCTTATTATGCACAAAGAGTTTGATGAATCAATAAATCGATATATACTACAAGGTTATATAAAACAAGATCACCCATTAAGGGGCTTTTTAGAGGAGTAAAGACATTACATGATCAAAGACATGATACAGCAGGCAGAAATAGATTGTGCCAATCAGTATAAAAATATAGAAGAAGTTCGAGAAATGAATCAAAAAAGGGTACTAGAGGCTTTTAAAAAGCACCGTGTTAGTGATAGTCATTTTCATTCAACTAGTGGCTATGGATATGATGACATAGGAAGAGAAACGCTTGAAGCTGTTTATGCGGAAGTTTTTGGTGGGGAAGATGCGCTAGTTAGGCCCCAGATTGTATCAGGTACCCATGCTATTACAACAGCGTTATTTGGACTATTAAGGCCTGATGATGAATTGCTTTATATTACGGGAAAACCATATGACACGTTAGAAGAGGTTATTGGGATACGTGGTGATAACACAGGTTCGCTTAAAGATTTTCAAGTTTCATACAATCAAGTGAACCTGAAGGATAATGGAGCAGTCAACTACAATGGAATCCAGGAAGCTATTAATAGCCAAACAAAGGTAATTGGAATCCAGCGTTCTAAAGGGTATGACGACCGCCCATCCTTCACCATTGATGAAATTAAAGAGATGATAGCATTTGTTAAAGGAATTAATGAAAATCTTATTATCTTTGTTGATAATTGCTACGGAGAATTCGTGGAGGATAGAGAGCCCTTGCATGTAGGCGCTGATATCATCGCTGGTTCCCTTATAAAAAACCCTGGTGGTGGGATCGTAAGAGCTGGTGGTTATCTTGCAGGCAGTAAAAACTTGATCGAACAGTGCGCTAATCGCTTAACTGCTCCTGGCTTAGGAAAGGAGACGGGAGCTACTTTCCATACACTTCAGGAAATGTATCAAGGGTTTTTCCTTGCACCACATATTGTAGGAGAAGCCCTGAAAGGTGCAGTCTTTACCTCTCGCTTTTTAGAGTTGGCTGGTTTTGAGACAAGCCCTCATTTTCTCGATAAAAGAACTGATCTTATTCAGTCTGTAACCTTTCGGGAAGAAAAGCCAATGGTTCTCTTTTGTCAGGAAATCCAGCGTAATTCACCAGTAAATTCTTTCGTTACCCCATACCCTAGTGAGATGCCGGGCTATGAAGACAAAGTGATTATGGCAGCAGGCACATTTATACAAGGTGCCAGCATTGAGCTTTCAGCAGACGGGCCTTTAAGACAACCATATACAGCCTTTGTACAAGGTGGGTTAACCTATTCCCATGTTAAACTAGCACTTGTTGCCTCAGTAGAGACACTTATGAAACAAGGTTTGATTGATAAAAATTAGGGTATAAAAAAAGCTAGATGCTTCTTTTACTGAATAAAACAAGTTTTGTTTTATTTTTTATGTTAGAAAACCTTACATAAGGTTGACGTGTAACCTGACATTGCATATAATATAACTAATTCGTTACAAGGGGGTCATGAATTGAATGATCAAGACAGACGTTCCATGCCCTTATTTGCAATTGGTATTGTAATGAAGCTTACAGAACTGACTGCAAGACAAATAAGGTACTATGAAGAGCATGATTTAATTCATCCAGAGAGAACAGGTGGAAACCAACGATTGTTTTCATTTAATGACGTGGACAGATTACTAGAAATAAAAGATCTGCTGGATAAAGGATTAAATATAGCAGGCATAAAGCTAATGCTTCAAGAGGATGTTACCGGAATAGTTGAAGAGTCTCCCAAGCCTACCTCCAATGAATTGACAGACAAGGAGCTTCGGAAAATTTTACGAACAGAACTTACCGATGCGGGCAGACATGGGAAGACGAATCTACGCCAAGGTGAATTATCCAGATTCTTTACAAATCATTAATAATGTATAAAAAATATGGATACATAGCCTAGCTTATATAACCATTTTTTTATTCAAATATATAAATTATTAGGAGGAGAAAGAATGGGAAAGAAATTATCAAAAGATGAAATCCTGAAACAAATTAAAGAAGAGAACGTAAGGTTTATCCGTCTTCAATTTACAGACATGTTAGGGACAATCAAAAACGTTGAAATCCCTCTAAGTCAATTAGATAAAGCATTGGATAATAAGATGATGTTTGACGGTTCTTCTATCGAAGGATTTGTTCGCATTGAAGAATCTGATATGTATCTATATCCTGACCTGGATACCTTCGTTGTATTCCCATGGACTTCAGAAAAAGGAAAGGTAGCTCGCTTTATTTGTGACATTTACAAGACTGATGGTACACCATTTGAAGGAGACCCTCGTTATAATTTGAAACGAAACCTTAAAAAAATGGAAGAGCTAGGGTTTGACGCTTTTAACATTGGGACAGAACCAGAATTTTTCCTTTTCAAATTAGATGAAAAAGGAGACCCTTCTCTAGAATTAAATGATAGAGGTGGATATTTTGACTTAGCACCTACCGATCTAGGTGAAAATTGCCGTCGTGATATCGTACTTGAACTTGAAGAAATGGGCTTTGAAATCGAAGCATCCCATCATGAAGTAGCACCTGGACAGCATGAGATCGACTTTAAATATTCTGATGCTGTAAAACATGCAGATGATATTCAAACTTTTAAACTAGTAGTTAAAACAATTGCTAGAAAGCATAATCTTCATGCGACTTTCATGCCAAAACCATTATTTGGTGTTAACGGATCTGGAATGCATGTGAACATGTCTTTATTCAAAGACGGAAAAAATGCCTTCTATGATGAAAATGGAGATATGCAATTAAGTGAAACAGCTTATCAGTTTATCTCAGGCACAATCAAACATGCAAAGAGTTTTACCGCTGTTACAAATCCAACAGTTAACTCATACAAACGTTTAGTTCCCGGCTATGAAGCTCCAAGCTACATTGCATGGTCTGGCTCTAACCGAAGCTGTCTAATGCGTATTCCTAATTCTCGTGGAATTAGCACGCGAGTAGAAGCGAGAAGTGTTGACCCGGCAGCAAACCCATACTTGGCACTTTCTTCATTGCTAGCAGCAGGGTTAGATGGAATTGAGAAGAAAATGGAAACACCACCAGCTGTTGACCGTAATATTTATGTTCTTACAAAAGAAGAACGTGAAGAAGCTGGAATTGAAGATCTGCCTAGTACATTAGCTCAAGCACTAGAAGAATTGAAGAAAAATGAAGTAATTGTAAATTCACTTGGTGAGCACTTGTTTGAACACTTTATTGAAGCAAAAGAAATAGAGTGGGATATGTTCCGTACGCAGGTACATCCATGGGAAAGAGAACAATATTTAAGCACATACTAAGCATTAAGGAAGCTTGGAAGTATTATATTAAATGCATAAAAATACCGTCCATATATGGGCGGTATTTTTAATAAAATTATACTAATTTCTTGATCGTTTTGAAAATAAAGGGAGGTAGAGCAGGTGTCCTATGATACAAACCCTCTATCTTTTTTACCTAAGATGTCAAAACATTCCTATGCTTCTAATGATTTCATTTGTCAAATATTTTAGATTAATGGTAAAATAAATCTACATTTCTCGACTTAAATTGCAAGATGAAAATTCAGAATGTTGTTGAATATGTCGTTAATCATTCTTAAAGGTTAACAAAGGAGGAACTTACATGAATAAATTTGTAGCAAACTATTTATCTACCAATAGGAATACTTTTGAACAGGTGAGTAGCTATATTTACCACCATCCAGAAACAAGATTTGAAGAATATGAATCAGCGTCCTATTTCGCTAAGGTTTGCGAGGAACAAGGCTTTCTTGTTGAACGTAATGTTGCTGGGATAGAAACGGCATTTATTGCTACATATGGCGAAGGTAAGCCTGTAATAGGATATCTAGGAGAGTTTGATGCACTTTCAGGTTTAAGTCAGAAGCCTAATAAAACGAGCTATCAACCTTTAGAGAAAGATATTGGACATGGATGTGGTCATAATTTGTTAGGTACAGGAGCGTTTGCTGCTGCATGTGCTGCAAAAAAATACTTAGAAGAAAATAACCTGCCAGGTACTGTGAAATTTTTTGGCTGTCCAGGAGAAGAAGGTGGTTCTGGAAAAACATTTATGGTAAGAGAAGGTGTGTTTGATGGCGTCGATGCTGCGCTTACATGGCATCCCTCTCCTGCAAATGCAATTATGAGTTTATCAAGCTTAGCAAACTATCAAGTTTCATTTAAATTCAAAGGCATTTCATCTCACGCTGCAAACACGCCTCATTTGGGTCGGAGTGCGTTGGATGCTGTTGAACTAATGAACGTGGGTGTCAACTATTTACGAGAGCATATTGTATCAGAGGCACGTATTCATTATTCTGTGACAAACACAGGGGGGATATCCCCAAATGTGGTTCAAGCAAACGCCGAGGTACTATACCTGGTAAGAGCTCCAAAGGTGGCGCAAGTGGACAGCATTTTCCAAAGAGTAAAGAAAATTGCCGAAGGTGCTGCACTCATGACAGAAACTGAAGTAACAATTGATTTTGATAAGGCATGTTCTAATTATATTCCCAATCGTTCACTGGAAAAGATCTTATATAAAAAATTTACTGAGGTTGGGGTACAAAAGCCAACAGATGAAGAGAATGCATTTGCAGAGAAAATATGGAATACCTTTACAGACGGTGAAAAAGAAAATTTCCTAGACCCAATGAAAGGCTTTGGTTATGTAGGAGATGGTAGTGAATTTGCTGGTAAGTATTATTCTGACTCTATTTCCCCTTATCATGAATCCAAGGAAATCCTTGCTGGATCTACAGATGTTGCAGATGTAAGCTGGGTCGTACCAACAGCTCAATTATCAGCATCAACTTCAGTGCTGGGTACAGCTTTACACACATGGCAAATGACGACACAGGGATTAAGAAACTATGCACTAAATGGCATGTTCCGCGCTTCAGAAACAATGGCCTTAGCAGGTATTCAGCTATTTGATAGCCCAGAAGATCTAGAAAACATAAAAGAAGAATTCAAGGCATTTAAGAAAGCTAATCCTTACAGCAATCCTATTCCTGAGGGTGTAACTCCTTCAAAGTTGCATGAGAAATAGGCTTTTCAAATAGTTTGTTAGTAATATTAATGTAGAATGAGAGGGATATTATGGAAAAGAGGCGTGGTTTATTTCAAAGATTTTTAGATTTAGTGGAAAAGGTAGGAAATAAGCTACCGGATCCGTTTGTTTTATTTATTGGCTTATCACTATTAATGATCGTTGTTTCCTATATATTTAGTTTGTTTAATGCTTCCGTTGTACATCCAGGTACAGGGGAAGAGCTAGAGATTCAAAATTTGCTATCAGGTGAAGGGTTGCAGTTTATCTTATCTTCCATGCTCGATAACTTTACTGGTTTTGCTCCACTGGGACTAGTTCTTGTTATGATGCTAGGAATTGGTCTAGCTGAAAAAGTTGGACTGATGGATTATGCAATCAGAAAAACAATCTTAAGTTCACCTCCAAGTTTAGTTACTTATACGGTAGTATTTGTGGGAATTCTTGGGAACCTTGCTTCTGATGCTGCAGTTGTATTGATACCACCACTTGCTGCGATGGTATTTTATAAAGTAGGACGGCATCCATTAGCTGGATTAGCTGCAGGGTTTGCCGGCGCAGGAGCTGGATTTACGGCAAATATCTTTATCGCAGGAACAGATGTATTGTTAGCAGGAATCTCCACAGAAGCAGCAGCCATCCTTGATGATTCTCTGGTGATCACACCTGTAGATAACTGGTACTTTAATATTGTTTCTGTCTTTATTATGACAATTGTTGGCGGACTCGTTACTACTAAATTTGTTGAACCCCGTTTGGGAGAATACAAAGGAGGAGCCGTTGAAGAAGAGAACAGCGAGGAGTTAAAAAATGGTGGGAAAGGGTTTCGTAATGCGCTTATTGCTGGCCTAGCATACATAGCGATTATTTTGACGATCATACTTTTACCAAATAGCCCATTAAGGAGTGAGGATGGTAGTATTGTTCCTTCTCCTTTCTTAGATGGTATTGTTCCAATCGTTTTAATATTCTTTGTGATAATTGGTGTTACGTTTGGTATAACAGTAGGTAAAATTAGATCTGGTAAGGATGTAGGAGACTACATGGCCGATTCTATTAAAGACATGTCGGGTTATATCGTTTTAGTTTTTGCCATTGCTCAGTTTATTGCATATTTTAATTGGTCAAATCTAGGGACTTGGGTAGCTGTTAATGGAGCTGATTATCTGAAAGATATTAACTTTACAGGTATTTGGTTAATTATTGGCTATATCATCTTTACAGCACTAATGAACTTCCTAATAACGTCAGGCTCTGCGAAGTGGGCGTTAGAGGCACCTGTGTTTATCCCTCTGTTTATGCAGCTTGGGTACCACCCTGCCTTTACACAAGTAGCTTATCGAGTAGCTGACTCTTCAACAAATATTATTACTCCATTGTTTCCTTATATGGTTATCATTTTGGCTTTTATAAAAAAATACGATAAAAAAGCAAGTATAGGTACTTATATTTCATTAATGCTACCGTATAGTATTGCGTTTTTAACTACTTGGATTATACTAATTCTAGTATTTTACTATTCTGGTCTACCATTTGGTCCAGGAATATACCCACTTTTATAGAAGGAGGAGAGCAGTATGCAACAATTAGGAGATAAATTAATTCAGTGGCGCCGAGATTTTCACCAATATCCCGAAACAGGATTTTTAGAGATGAGGACAGCCTCTATTGTAGCATCCATTTTAGATGAGCTTGGTTTCTATTTGCAAATGGGGAAAAAAGTAATGTCTGAGCAAGACTGCATGGGAAAGCCAACTGACGAAGAAACAAAAGAACATTATCAATGGGCGAAAGAAAATGGAGCGAAAAAAGACTATCTCCCTTTATTTTCTGAAGGTTATACAGGAATTGTAGCTACTTTGGATTCAGGTAAGGAAGGTCCAACCATTGCTTATCGGTTTGATATGGATGCATTGGACATTTTAGAATCAGACAGTAACGATCATTTCCCACTAAATGAAGGATTTAGCTCGAAACTTCACGGTAAAATGCATGCTTGTGGTCATGACTCCCACACCGCAATGGGACTAGGGCTGGCTACCCTTCTTATTGAAAACAAGCATCAGCTTAAGGGAAAGATAAAACTAATATTTCAACCAGCTGAGGAAGGTACACGTGGTGCAAAAGCTATGGCAGCAGCAAATGTAATAGAAGATGTTGATTATTTCATTGCTACCCATATTGGGGTCGGTGTTCCGCATAAGCAATTCATTGCTGCCAATAGTGGCTTTCTTGCTACCTCCAAGTTAGATATAACCTATACAGGAACAGCAGCACATGCCGGAGGTAGCCCTGAAGAAGGAAAGAATGCACTCTTAGCAGCTGCGGCTAGTGTGCTAAGTCTTCATGGTATATCTCGCCATTCAGGAGGAGCTACCAGGGTAAATGTTGGGCAGTTAGAAGCTGGTGCAGGAAGAAATATAATTGCCAATCATGCTAGTATGAAAGTAGAAACAAGAGGAGAGACTTCTGAAATTAATGATTTTGTAAAAGAACAGGTGACATCCATCGTCAGTGGAGCGGCTACCATGTACCAGGTAGAACATAAGATTGAAACAGTAGGCGAGGCACTAAGCTGTAAATGTTCGTTAGACCTAGCAGAAATCCTCCATCAGTGTGCGGAAGCATCCCCAGATATCGAAAAAAGTAGACTGGAGGATAATACACCAGGAGGGTCGGAGGATGCCACTTATTTTATGAAAGCCGTACAGAAAAATGGAGGACAGGCAACCTATTGTGTATTTGGAACAGAATTGGCGGCTGGTCATCATAATGAAAGATTTGATATTAATGAAGAAACATTATTACCGGCTGTTAAGGTTCTATATCAATCAGTTCAAAAAATAATGGAGAAATAATAAAAAACAGCTGCTATTGAGCAGCTGTTTTTTAATGTATGTTGCGATACAGACCAATAACTTTACCAAGTATTGTTACATTATCATAAATTAATGGTTCCATTGTTGCATTTTCAGGCTGTAAACGTATATGATCTTTTTCTTTAAAGAACCGTTTCACAGTAGCTTCATTATCTTCTGTCATCGCTACAACGATATCACTGTTTTGTGCTATGTTTTGTTGTTTTACTATAACCATATCACCATCAAGTATTCCTGCTTCTATCATACTTTCTCCCTCGATAACCAATACAAATAGATTATCATCCGGGCCAGCACTTGTTGTTGGTAATGGGATAAATTCTTCTATGTTTTCTACCGCTGTAATAGGAAGACCAGCAGTGACTTTCCCAATTACTGGAGCATATCGAGCTTCTTCTCTCGGAATATCATTTCCTTCCGACAAATCAATTATCTCAATCGCACGCGGCTTGGTCGGGTCACGTCGAATATATCCCTTGCTTTCAATTCGAGATAGATGTCCATGTACTGTAGAACTGGAAGCGAGTCCTACTGCTTCAGCTATTTCCCGGACGGAAGGCGGATATCCTTTTTTCGTAACTTCATCTTTAATATAGTCTAAAATCATTTGCTGACGTTTTGATAGTTTTGACATAAATGTTTCACCTCGCCCATAAGATTAATTATTAATAGTTTACCATTTGATTCCACAAAAAGCAAACATTCGTTCGAATAAACGGTTGACAAGATCATATGTTCTGTTATAATCAAACTATAAAAGCGAACAGAAGTTCTTGTTTATGGAAAAGGGGGGAATGAGACTATGTTTAGTAAACTTACTAAAACGGATTTGTTTTATATAGTTGCCTTTGCCTTGACGCTAGGATTCCTGTACTTTACTATGATTACAAGTTAATAGGTATAAGAAGGAGAAAGCGTGTTGAATGCCATTATTTATTGCCGTGTGAGCACGGACAAACATACCCAAGAGACCTCTCTTGCTAGACAAAAGGTAGAATTAATAGGATTAGCTGAACGATATAACTTTAATGTTGTAGCATGTATAGAGGAACAAAAGAGCGGTTATGAAATAGAACGTGAAGGTATATTTGAAATGCTAGATTTATTTGGCGCCAAAGATGCCGATTGTTTACTTATACAAGATGAAACAAGGCTGGGCAGGGGAAACACCAAAATTGCGTTGTTCCACCAACTTCATAAGCTTAATATCTCTGTCTACACCGCAATGCATGATGGAGAGCTTGAACTATCAGAGTCAGACTCTATGGTATTGCAAATTGTTGGGATTGTGGAAGAATATCAACGTAAGATACACAATGCAAAAATAAAAAGAGGGATGAGACGTGCTGTAGAACAAGGATATAATCCTGCCGATAATCTAAGAAATCAGCATCTCGCTCCAGGCCGCGATAGACTCGACTTCCCAATTGAAGAAGTCGTGAGGCTCAGAGAGAAGAAACTTACATTTGAAGAGATTACAAGCACATTAAATGGACTGGGATACAATGTTTCCAAAGCAACTGTTCATCGAAGATATAAGGAATTGCAAGATACTTGAATATAAGCTGTAACAGGCGTAAAATAATGAAGCAAGGGCTAATGCTCTTGTTTTTTATGTTTTTCAAATTTAAACAGTAATTGTCTGTTGATAAGGAATTGGTGATCCGAGTAAATTAATTTGGCGAGTGCTGAGATTAAGTTAAATTATTGCAGCTTTATAACATAAGACAAGCTAAGGGTCTTACCTAATAGATTAAGGAAGAGGAGGTAGCGAAATGTTATCTAAAGATAAAATTGAACGAATTAATGTACTATCCCAAAAAGCTAAAGCTAAGGGCTTAACTGAGAAAGAGAAAAAGGAACAAAAAGAGCTTCGCGAAGAATATCTTAACAATGTAAGAAGCTCTTTTAAAAACCAGTTTAAATCCATGACAGTTGTAGATCCTCAAGGGAATGACGTAACCCCCAAAAAAGTGAAAGACTTACAGGATAGAAATAAAAAACATTAATTTTGTACCACACTTAAACCGAAACTAACCTCATTATAAGGAAGCCTGTCCATTTAACTTGTTCCTGGATGGGTTTCGTTATAGAATGAGAAGGTAATTACAAGCAGTTATTCTTGAAAGGGGTTTTAAAACAATATGTTAAACAACATAGAACAAAAATCAATCGCTACAATCCGTACATTATCTATTGATGCAATTGAAAAAGCAAATTCTGGCCATCCTGGACTTCCTATGGGTGCTGCTCCAATGGCCTATACGCTTTGGACAGACTTTATGAACCATAATCCGAGAAACTCAAAATGGTTTAACAGAGACCGTTTTGTCCTTTCAGCAGGTCATGGGTCTATGCTTCTATACAGCTTGCTACATTTATCTGGTTATAATTTATCAATGAATGACTTAAAAGAATTCCGTCAATGGGATTCTAAAACACCTGGCCATCCAGAAGTACACCACACAGACGGTGTGGAAGCTACAACAGGTCCATTGGGTCAAGGTATCGCAATGTCTGTTGGAATGGCAATGGCAGAGGCAC
Source organism: Oceanobacillus manasiensis (assembly GCF_000724085.1). Classification (GTDB taxonomy): domain Bacteria; phylum Bacillota; class Bacilli; order Bacillales; family Amphibacillaceae; genus Oceanobacillus_B; species Oceanobacillus_B manasiensis. The sequence continues at coordinate 540,732 of NZ_CCDL010000002.1, read as the reverse complement.
ATCTTGCAGGTAAATTTAACAAAGAAGATATTGAGATTGTTGATCACTATACTTACGCGCTTGTAAGTGATGGAGATTTAATGGAAGGTATTTCACATGAAGCGGCATCACTTGCAGGTCACTTAGGACTTGGAAAACTTATCGCATTATATGATTCCAATGATATTTCATTAGATGGCGATCTAAACCAATCTTTCTCTGAAAACACAGAAGAGCGTTTTAAAGCCTATGGATGGCAAGTAATTCGTGTTGAAGATGGTAATGATATAGATGATTTAAGAAAAGCAATAAAGCAAGCACAGGAGAATACAGATCAACCTACTTTAATTGAAGTGAAAACTATTATTGGTTACGGATCTCCTAATAAATCAGCATCAGCATCTTCTCACGGAGCTCCTTTGGGTGCTGACGAAGTAAAACTTACGAAAGATTATTATAAATGGACATACGAGCAAGATTTCCATGTTCCTGATGAAGTTTATGAAGACTTTAAAGAGAAGATTGGAAACCAAGGTGCTGAAGCAGAGGATAATTGGAATGTTTTATTGGCAACATACAATGAAAAGTATCCTGAATTAGCTAAGGAATTCGAATTAGCAATGAAAGGTGAACTTCCTGTCGATTGGGAAAAATCACTTCCTGTTTTTGAAGCAGGTAAAGATACGCTTGCAACTCGTGCTTCTTCTGGAAAAGTATTGAATGCTATTGCACAAGCTGTACCAAATTTCTTTGGTGGTAGTGCAGATTTGGCAGGGTCCAATAAAACAATGATGAATGATGAAGAGGATTTCTCTCGTAAAAATTATGCTGGCCGTAATGTATGGTTTGGTGTACGGGAGCATGCAATGGGCGCTGCCTTAAATGGTATGGCTCTACATGGTGGGTTGAAAGTTTATGCTGGTACTTTCTTTGTATTTAGTGATTACCTTCGTCCAGCGGTTCGTTTGTCTGCTATCATGAATACACCAGTGACCTATGTATTCACGCATGATTCCATTGCTGTAGGTGAAGATGGCCCAACACACGAACCAGTTGAGCAACTAGCCGCATTGCGTGCAATGCCAGGACTGTCTCTAATCCGTCCGGCAGATGCTAATGAAACACAGGCTGCATGGAGACTTGCTATTGAATCAACCAATCAACCAACAGCACTTGTGCTTACACGTCAAAACCTTCCTACTCTTGAAGGCACAAAAGAGTATGCGTATGAAGGTGTGAAAAAAGGGGCATATATCGTAAGTGATGCCGATAAAGAAACACCCGATGCATTGCTTTTAGCTACGGGCTCTGAGGTACAACTAGCTGTATCTGCGCAATCCGCATTAAAAGAAAAAGGGATTGATGCTCGTGTTGTAAGTATGCCATCTTGGGATCGTTTTAATGTTCAAGATGCAGCTTATAAAGAAAAGGTATTACCATCATCTGTAAAAAATAGAGTAGCAATCGAAATGGCAACATCCTTTGGTTGGGATCGCTATGTAGGAGATCATGGGAAGATTATTGCCATCGATCGATTTGGTGCTTCTGCTAATGGAGACAAAGTTATTGCGGAATATGGTTTTACAGTTGAGAATGTAGTGGAACATGTAGAATCACTTACCAAGTAATTTTATTAAAAAGATGACCTTTTATGAAGGTCATCTTTTTTTATGCTTAGAAAACAAATTGAGTTGCTGCCATTCTAAGAACTTTCTATTAAACCTTAGAAGATGAATAGTAAATTTTTCTCGACAAAACTAGTTATCATTCTGCAGAGAAACTGACATTTTTTTATAAGACCTTCCTTTATAATAGTTTGAAAAGGGGGAAGTTTAGATGTATGAATATACTGTTTTCCGGATTAAGGAAGAATTCTCTTGGCACTACTTTCACAAAAGTGATATTCTTTATCGATTTATAAAACATTACCAAAAAGAGTATCAAAAAAGACCAGAGTTACAAATGCAGTATGATTATAGTACATACCCTTTCCCAGGCACACAGTTTTGTAAAATAGTAGAAGAAAAGATGGATAATTCGATGGTTTCGTATGAATCTGCAGACAATTTACGATTAGTTAAAAACTCGACAAACATTCCCTTACATATATGTGAGAACCATCTGAAGTTCCGTTGTAAAACAATATTAGAAGCTGAAGAGGTATTGTTTCCGATATTACGGGAGATAGATTCTACCTTTTTTATCATCGGAGAAAATATAGCTCAGTATGGCTGGGTTTCCCCAGTTGTTCGTATACGTGAGCCTAAAAGTGGACAAGTATTGTATTCTTATCATTAATTCTGTGAAGGTAACTATAAGCCTTGTAATGAGGAGGAAAAGATGAACGAAATAGGAGTAAAACTTGAGGTTGAAAATAAATCTGGCAAAATATTGTTTGAGTTATTCCAAGATTTTATGCAGTTTCCGTCTGTCTGGGTTACAGGGGATTCTCACGAAATCTTGTATGAAGAAGATATTGAGAATATAAGAGCTTCGAAGGAATTAACCACTCCAGTTGATAGTAGGGCCAGGCTGCTGAATAAAAAAATACTTACAAATGAACAAATGAAAGAGCATGCGTATTCCTCAGAAGATTATTACATCATAAATGCAACATTTTCAGTCTACTTTAACAACGATATAAGCCATACTAGTATGAAGACTTTAGGTCAATTTTTAAATTCTGACTGTGATGTAGTAATTTGTTTCGCAGATACTACTGATATTACTGTTTTCGTAAAAAAAATAGATTTGATTAATATGACCTTAGTTAGATGCAAAGAGCATAATTATTCTAATTATGAAATCCTTTATAAAGGAAAGCTTCCCGATGATTATCTACTAAATTAATGTATAAAGTTCAGGACATTGCACTTCGTAATTTGAGCGCTGCCTTCTTTTAAAACCTAAAAAGATAAATTTTCCTATTTTGACTAGCTTTTTCATTTTCTTTATCTACCTAGAGCGGTAGCCGTTCTGTTTTCTTCAGTTGTGTTATCCCCATTAAGGTTAGTGACAATTATTCTTATTACTAAAATAGCGAGAATAACAAACCACCACTTCATCACTTCTTAAAATGTAAATTGTAATTTAAGATATTGTTGTAAGGGCTGGTTTTCGCTTTTGTAAATCTTTATAGTAAAATAGTAGCATTGAAATATAAACTTCATGTGTTTGAATAACTATCTATAAAAGTGTAAAATCAGTGATATATTGACGTTAAACGATTTTTTATGACGTTCTTTTCATATTTGATTGTATTATTATCATTAATTTACTATACTGTAAAAGAGACAACACGAAGGAGGAAGGCGTGACATGAGCACGATTTGGGTAGTACTAATTGCTGTAGCAGCATTGATTGCTGGTGTTGCTCTTGGATTTTTCATTGCTAGAAAATATATGATGAGCTATTTAAAAAAGAATCCACCAATTAATGAGCAAATGCTTCGTACGTTAATGATGCAAATGGGACAAAAACCATCCCAGAAGAAGATTAATCAAATGATGCGTTCAATGAATAACCAAGCTGGTAAATAAGCAATTATTTTATAATTTAGCTGGAAGCATCCGCACAAGTGCCCCTTACTGTATAATGTAAGGGGCTTTTTTTGACTACTCCTCAACTGAAGGCATAGTATATAGAAGTGGCCCGAGGAGCGAGAGACAAATTGTCTAGGACTAAAAGCCTCAAACAGAATGCCGTAATCTGCTTTTAATTGTCTTAAAAATTTTCGAATTATCGTCATAAATTTAATGCATGTTACAATACTTTTCTAGTTATACTGTGATAAGTTAGTTGTGAAGGAGGTAGAATATGTCTGAAGTAAATATTTTTATAGCATTTGGCGCTGGTTTTTTATCTTTTATATCTCCCTGCGTTTTACCTTTGTTTCCTGTTTTTATCTCATATATAACAGGAATGAGTGTAAATGAATTAAAAGAGGATAACCGAAATTTTAATATAAAGAGCATGATACATACTTTGTTCTTTTTGCTAGGGTTTTCTTGCGTATTTATTATGATGGGATTTACCAGCCTGTATATTTCCGAATTTCTTAATACATACAAAGAATTAATCAGACAAGTTGGCGCAATTCTAATCATATTTTTTGGATTAGTAATTGCTGGAGTACTCAATTTTGAGTTTTTGATGAAGAACAAACAAATTAAGTTTAAAAACCGTCCAGCTGGCTTTGTCGGTTCTTTCATCATTGGTCTTGCTTTCTCTCTCGGATGGACGCCATGCACTGGCCCTATACTGGGTATAGTTCTGTCACTTGCTTCAACAGAGCCGCAATCAGGAATGATTATGATGATCAGTTATGTTCTTGGCTTCTCGGTTCCTTTCTTTGTATTATCCTTCTTTGTGGGGAAATTAGGGTGGATTAAAAGACACAGTCCTATTATTGTAAAAGTTGGCGGGTATTTGATGGTTGCAATTGGTATAGCTTTGTTTTTTGACTGGATATATAAACTAACATCCTATCTTGCAGGCTTGTTCGGTTTTACAGGATTTTAATGGATTTTATTAACGGAGTATATTAATATTAAGATATATAGGTATAAAGGAGCTTTTACATGTACAAAACGAATGATCTAATTTTACGTACTACCACATCATTGATAGCCTTTATCCTGCTTGGTTTTGCAGTTTATCTATTGCTTGCAGGGCATAACTCTCCCGGTGGTGGATTTGTCGGTGGGCTTATGACATCAGCTGCCATTTTGCTTATGTACATAGCATATGGGGTGGAAGCTGTTAAGAAAGTACTACCAGTTAATTTTATGATGCTAATTCCAATTGGTTTAGCCATTGCACTTGGAACAGGCATAGGCTCATTCATATTCGGTGTCCCATTCTTATCCCAAACTTTTGATTACTATACATTTCCTTTGTTTGGTAAGATTGAATTGGCAACCGCAATGCTTTTTGATCTAGGTGTTTATTTCACTGTAATCGGAGTAATGATGACAATCATTCTAACCATAGCAAAAGATCAGTAACGATCAGGGGAGGAATAATATGGCCAGAGTATTGGTAGTTGATGATGCGAATTTTATGAGGGTAACATTATCCACTATACTAAAAAAAGAAAAGCATGAAATCGCAGGGGAAGCAGGAGATGGTGCTGAAGCGGTAAGGCTCTACAAAGAATTGAATCCTGACCTCGTTACGATGGATATAACAATGCCTGTCATGAATGGAATTGATGCTATTAAGGCAATTAAGGCCTATGACCCCAATGCTACTATAATTGTTTGTTCAGCAATGGGACAACAAAAGGTTGTGGTGGAAGCGATAGAGTCAGGTGCAAAAGACTTTATTGTCAAACCATTTGATGAAAGCCAGGTCCTAGAAACCGTTAATCGAATCATGTAGTGAAACGGCATCTAGAAAATAACCTGATAGAAAGTATGAGGTAATGCCATTATGTTTTGGTTGGTAGCCAGTACACTTATTGCAGCATGTATGGCTGTGGCTATGATTTTTATTCGTATTAGGGGAGCTAAGAAGCCGGCTTCTGTAAAAAAAATAATGTTACCCCCTCTTTTTATGAGTACAGGGGCATTAATGTTCATATTTCCTGTATTTCAAATAAGCTTAAGCCAATTTCTTGAAGCTCTCATTGTAGGGATGGTTTGTTCTATTTTTCTAGTCAAAGCTTCAAGATTTGAAATACGTGATGAAGCAATTTTTTTAATTCCTTCTAAATCATTTATTTTTATTCTCTTTGGTTTACTGGTATTTCGAATTGTGATGAAGTTGATTATCGGTGGCAGTATTTCCGCTGGGGAAACAAGTGGGATGTTTTTTATCCTAGCTTTCGGCATGATCTTCACATGGAGATGCTGTATGTTGTTTAAATTTCTTCAACTTGAAAAACAGTTACACGTTAACGCATAGAAAGAAGTCCGAAACACGAATGGTTCGGACTTCTTTTTATTTGTTTCTTATGCGTGCTTCCCAATCAGATTCATAATCCTCTTTCGACATTAAAAATAAATGTTCATAAGGAGCCACCTGTATATTTTTTTCCGCAAGTTTCTTTCGTAGGAATTTATGATCCCTCTTAGGTGTTGCTAAAATGTACCCTTCAATCAGAACTTCCTCGTTGATATAACTCATTTCTTTCTTAATAGCAATTTCTCCAATTTTACTCGCAATCTTGTGTCTTGCTATATCCCTGAATAGCTCAGGAACGGGAGAAACCAATTCTTCGAGAAGTTCTTTTTCTTCTGCTTTCCACATGTCCTGGCTTTGTTCCATATAATATTCTTCCCAATCCATTATGGACTTGCCATCTTCTTTGGGAAGACGTTTTAGAAATTTACGAAACATAAAAAAGCCGCCGATTGCCATAAACACAATCATGAAAAGTCCCCATAATAAAATTAATATGGAATAATCTACAATTCCTGACATAATGTCACCTATTTCTTCAAATTATTTAATGAAATTACAAAATGTTACAAGCATTTTACATTAGTGATTTATTTTTTAACGCAGTTATAGTAATATTACTAATAATTGGGTATATATTTTAAATAGAAAAGAAGTAAAACAATTATATCATATTATAATAGTAAAAATTACTGGATACAATCGACATATTATCTCATATTATCTCATAGACATAGAATTATAAGACGCTAAATGGTTGTTACATAATGACAAGAGGGGGAGTAATATGGCTTTTAAGGACAGAAATGAAAGTAAATACAAAACTAATAATACTGTAAAAAAAGCAGAACCCGCCAATACACAGGATACCTATGAAGCATTATCGAAGTTACCCCTATACATGATAGATTGGGTAGAGAAAAACAACCATGATATTGTGACAGTTTGGGATGAGAGTGGTAAAGTGATTTACATTTCAAGTTCAATAGAACAGCTGTTGGGTTATCACACTTCTGAACTAAGAGGCACCTACTGGTATGAAAAAATATCTGCCGAAGATGTTAGCTATATTAGGGAAAGGTTGGAAAGGGCATCGGACTCCTTTCAAAAAATTAATGTAAACATTTTAAATAATAGTGGCAAGTATATTTGGTCGGAGTGCAATGTTGCCAAGTTAACAGATGAGTCTTCTAACAGAAAGTACTATATTTCGACATTAAAAGATATTACAGATAAAAAAGAAGCAGAAGAAATGATGATTCGTTCTGAAAAGATGTCAGTAGCTGGACAGCTTGCTGCAGGTATTGCACATGAAATACGCAATCCCTTAACTTCTCTTAAAGGATTTCTTCAGCTCTTGCAAGCAGGTGTTAATGGAAAAGAGGAGTATTATCAGATTATGACGGAAGAGATAGAGAAAATTGAAACGATAACTTCAGAACTTCTCTTTATTTCCAAGCCTTTAACGGATAATAGAAAAATAGAATCGATTGATGATATGATTCACGATGTTACGGTTTTACTAGGTCCTCAAGCTAAAATTAAAAATATAGACATTAAGATAATAAGTTCAGGACAAGCACGCATTAATTGTGATCGATCACAAATTAAGCAAGTTCTTATAAATTTATTGAAAAATGCGATAGAAGCAATGGATACACCAGGATTAATTACGTTTTTGGTGGAAGACAATGAGAAGTTTGTTAAAGTTAGTATTGTTGACGAAGGTCCCGGCATTCCAGAAGAAATTATACATAAATTAGGTGAGCCCTTTTTCACGACCAAGCAAACGGGAACTGGCCTTGGGATTATGATCACTAGACAAATTCTTGCTTCACACCAAGCTAAACTAGAGATTAGTCAAAATGAGAATGGTGGGAGTACGTTCTTTATCGTTTTTCATAAGTAATTTGCTATTTGATACTCTTGTTTTTTTAAAACAATCTAATAAGTATTGCTTATCACTCTACATAAGATTTTAATATACGCAAGAAGGAAGGAATGGTTTGTTTTCTCCACGATTATCCTTTAAGATATAACTGTAAGGAAATCGCTTTTATATGATTAATAGAATAATAGTGTAAAAGCAGTCGAAATTTGTAGTATATGCGAAATGTGAAATGAAGCAATGAATGAAAGGGGAAACAAAATGGGGAATTTCAACAATTATAATGCGAAGAAGCAGTTTGATTTAAATGGTAAAAAGTACAACTATTATCGTTTAAAGTCACTCGAAGAAGCTGGACACGGTAAAATTAGCCGTTTACCATTCTCTGTACGTGTATTGCTAGAGTCATTGTTACGTCAGCATGATGGTCGTCAAATTAAGGATGAGCATGTAGAAAAATTAACAAAATGGGGCACGAAAGAGGGAAAAGGGGTAGATGTTCCTTTTAAACCTTCACGAGTAATCCTTCAGGACTTTACAGGAGTACCTGCTGTAGTTGACTTAGCATCATTACGTAAAGCCATGGTAGATATGGGCGGAGAACCAAATAAAATCAATCCGGAAGTTCCGGTTGATCTTGTAATTGACCATTCCGTACAAGTAGACAAATATGGAACAGCAGATGCACTTAAAGCAAATATGGATCTTGAATTTAAGCGGAATGGTGAGCGTTATGAGTTTTTAAATTGGGCTCAAAAAGCTTTTGATAACTACCGTGCCGTGCCACCTGCTACAGGTATTGTTCACCAAGTAAACCTAGAATATATTGCTAATGTTGTACATGGTCTTGAAAATGAAAATGGTGAGTATGATGCATTTCCAGATACACTAGTTGGTACAGACTCGCATACAACGATGATAAACGGCCTAGGTGTACTAGGTTGGGGAGTTGGAGGAATAGAAGCAGAAGCTGGTATGCTTGGTCAACCATCCTTTTTCCCAGCGCCAGAGGTAATAGGTGTTAAATTCACGGGTAGTTTCCCTAATGGTACTACCGCAACAGATTTAGCCTTAAAAGTTACTCAAGTACTTCGTGGTAAAAATGTGGTAGGTAAATTTGTTGAATATTTTGGACCAGGGTTAAAAGATATGCCTCTTGCTGACAGGGCAACTATTTCAAATATGGCACCAGAATATGGAGCTACTTGTGGTTTCTTCCCTGTAGATGAAGAAGCATTAAACTATCTTCGTCTAACTGGTCGAAGCGAAGAGCAAATAGATCTTGTAGAGACATATTGTAAAGAAAATGATCTTTGGTATTCCTCTGATCAGGCAGACCCGGAATATACCGAATTGGTAGAAATTAACCTATCTGATTTAGAACCAAACCTTTCTGGACCAAAACGTCCTCAAGACTTGATATCATTATCCAATATGAAGAAAGAATTTAATAAAGCAATAACTGCACCGGAAGGAAATCAAGGTTTCGGTATGGATAAGAAAGAGTTTGATAAAGAAGTAACGGTTAACCATCCAAATGGTAACACTTCCGTTATGAAAACAGGAGCACTAGCTATTGCAGCTATTACTTCTTGTACAAACACTTCTAACCCATATGTAATGCTTGGTGCCGGGCTACTGGCAAAGAATGCTGTTGAGAAAGGCCTAAACGTGCCTGACTATGTAAAAACATCTCTGGCACCAGGGTCTAAAGTTGTAACTCGCTATTTAGAGGACTCTGGCTTAATGCCTTATCTTGATAAGCTTGGCTTCAACCTTGTTGGTTATGGTTGTACAACTTGTATCGGAAACTCAGGTCCATTGCGTGAAGAAATAGAGAAATCCATCATGGATAACGACTTATTGGTTTCCTCTGTCCTTTCGGGTAACCGTAACTTTGAGGGAAGAATACATCCACTAGTAAAAGCAAATTACTTGGCTTCACCACCACTTGTGGTTGCATACGCTCTTGCTGGTACAGTTGATGTAGACTTAACGAAAGAGCCAATTGGGAAAGATAAAGACGGAAAGCCAGTTTATATGAATGATATTTGGCCAACTATGGAAGACATAAAAGAACAGGTTGCAAATGTTGTGACTCCGGAAATCTTCCGTAAAGAGTACGAAAACGTATTTGATTCCAACGAGCGTTGGAACGAAATTGATACAACAGATGAGCCATTATTCAAGTGGGATGAAGATTCAACATATATACAAAACCCACCATTCTTTGAGGGGCTAACTGAAGAAGCTGGTAAAGTACATTCATTAGTGAATTTACGGGCTATTGGAAAGTTTGGAGACTCAGTTACAACTGACCACATTTCACCTGCAGGAGCGATCGCCAAAGATATGCCAGCTGGTCAGCATTTACAGGAGAAAGGCGTTTCTCCACGAAACTTTAACTCTTATGGTTCACGACGTGGAAACCATGAAATAATGATGCGTGGTACGTTTGCCAATATTCGTATTCGTAACTTACTTGCCCCTGGTACAGAGGGTGGTTATACAACCTACTGGCCTACAGAAGAAGTTATGCCAATTTATGATGCAGCAATGAAATATCAACAAGATGGCACAGGACTTATTGTAATGGGTGGAAAAGATTACGGCATGGGCTCATCACGTGACTGGGCAGCCAAAGGTACAAACCTTTTAGGTATTAAAACAGTAATTGCCGAAAGCTTTGAACGTATTCACCGTTCAAACCTAGTTATGATGGGTGTTCTTCCATTGCAGTTCGAAAAAGGTGAAAGTGCTGAAAAACTTGGTCTAACTGGTAGAGAGACATTCAACATTGAAATTGATGAAAGTGTACAGCCACATGATCTTGTAAATGTTACAGCAACAGATGAAAAAGGTAAAATTACCACTTTCAAAGCAGTTGCTCGTTTTGACAGTGAAGTCGAAATTGACTACTATCGTCATGGTGGTATTTTGCAAATGGTACTTCGCGACAAGCTTGAAAAATAATGTAGTTTTCATGATAAAGAATTAGAAATAGAGCCATATCGCTAAAAAACCGCTTTACACAGTGATACTGTGTAGATGCGGTTTTTTAGTATAGTGGTATCATCCTTGAGATTTCATTTGAAATTTTGAATAAGAATATAATTAGAAATGACTCTTTACAAATAGTCACTTTCTATCTAACATTAATAGTAAATCGAATTCATTTAAACGTGTAATAAGAGGAGATTTAATATGATAAAAAAGTTTTTAGGAACCTTTGTTTTGCTTGTCTTGTCGGGGATTGTCATTTTTAATTTTGTTGAAGATCAAAAAGAAGCTGAGACAGAGGATTACAGTCAAAAGAATACAAGCTCTGAAGGCGGCGCTATTGCCCCTGTAGAAAGCGCTGGACTGGAACCAGGTGAAATGGCACCAAATTTCACCCTGCAAACATTAAACGGAGAAGAAATTCAACTTTCTGAGCTGAAGGGGAAAAAAGTTCTTCTGAATTTTTGGGCAACATGGTGCCCTCCATGTAAGGAAGAAATGCCTGAGATGCAAACATTTCATGAAACGTATGGTGATGAAGTTGAAGTATTGGCTGTTAATATGACCAAAACTGAGACTAGTGGGCAAAATGATGTTAAAAAATTTAATGAGAAATTTGCATATTCTTATCCTATGCCACTTGATATTGAGGGTGAAATTAGTGCTGCATATAATGTATTTACCGTACCAACAACGTATTTTATCGGAACAGATGGTAGAATAGCAATGCCTCGCAAATCGGGGCCGATGACATATGAGTTTATGGAAGAAAGTATTTCAAATATGGAGTAATAGTATGAAAATAAAAAGAAATGGTAATACTTCTATTTAAAAAAGGAGTGAGTTACCATTTCTTTAAAAAAGAAGATTTCCTTTGAGCAGTTGGTACAGGAAAATAAAAAGCAAATTTTGCAAGATTCCTCTTTATTGGAGAGGATAGAGAGAGACATAGAAATGAAAATGAATCAAACTCTCAATCGGAAAGAATCTTAAATGTGTAAACTCTCCTGTGTCTCAGGGGAGTTTTTTAATTGAATTTTGTTGAGCTAATAAGAGTCAATGCGTATAACACGGATGTTTATCTTAAATTCGCCATACTTTTTGAGGTATAGCTTTCTAAGATTAAGTCAGAATAAAAAAGAAAAGGAAAGGAGCATTAACATGGCTAATAAACATTCAAACAAACCAAAGCCAGATGATCGTAGCGATAATGTAGAAAAATTGCAAAGTATGGTACAAGATACGATTCAAAACATCGAGAAGTCACATGAAACCATGCGTTTTACAGATGGGGAAGAAAAGCAGGAAATTGAAGCCAAGAATAAACGACGTGAAGAAGCAATTGATGCAATGCGTGACGAAATTAAAGATGAGTATAATGCGTTAGATTAGACATTGAAAATTACATTTAATAATTTTAGACAGTAGATAAAGTCGGACGAATTCGAACCCTTAGTATAGGTTTTGAACATTCGTTCGACTTTTCCTTTGGTTTTACATTTTCCTTCTACTCTCATAAGTGTTTCGTTAGGCGAAGTCTTTAGAAGATATGATAGGATATAAGGTGTAACAAGCTGTATTGGAGGAATTACTGTTGAATAAAGTGCAAACACCAATTGAAGTACGTTATCAGGAAACCGACCAAATGGGCGTCGTATACCATGCCAATTATTTAGTGTGGTTTGAAATAGGGAGAACAAAATTTGTAGAATCCCTCGGGTTGAGATACGGAGCAATGGAAGAGCAGGGGGTGGTTTCACCTGTAACCGATGCTACAATTAGCTTTAAACAGCCCATTCGCTACGGAGAAGATACAGTTGTAGTAACCTGGCTGGAAAGTTACGATGGGTTACGAACGGTGTATGGGTATCAAGTTCTTAATTCAGAAAGGGATATAGCAGTTAGTGGTAAGACGGAACATGTAATTGTGAAGAAAGACAGTTTTCGTCCACTTTCACTTAGAAAAGCTTTTCCAGAGTGGCATGAAGCATACAGTAACAAACTGAAAGAGGGATAATAGGCATGGCGTTTGGGTTGAAAAGAGATGAGTTAATTTCTTGGAAGAAGAAAGTACTTGCCGGAGAAATTGCAATCTTGACACATTATTGGCTCGATAATCGATTTCCTGGGTGTACATCCGTTACAAAAGTTGGCTGTAACGATCTTGAGAAACTAACTAAATGGGGGAGTCAATACGGTTTAGAAGCTGAATGGGTTCATAGAGACAAAAGGTTTCCCCATTATGATTTATTTGGAGAAAGACAGCGGGATGTTTTAATTTCCGAAAAGCAATGGAAGCAACTAGAACAATTTAATTTAATGAATAAGTAAAAAAACAACAGCACTTGGAGCTTTCCTGTGCTGTTGTTTTTTGTTAAACCTTTTAATTATTAAGGGACGTATATTTAAATACAGGTTCTGCAAGTTTATTATTCATTTGTACTTTTAAATCCTTGTCTTCAAAGTACCATGCGTCCTTCGTTTCTACGTAGAAGGTAATACCCTCGACTATAACAGAAGTATGCTCGTTCTCCGGATCTTGAACCGCAACTCCGAGGGAAAAACCAGGAAGATTTCCACCTACACCACCATATCTAACATAAAAACGTAATGTGCTGTGCTCTTCTAACTCCAATTCCTCTTTATACCATTTAGCAACTTCCTTGCTAACCTGCAACATCAATTGAGACAACTCCTTTTGCAACTATTTCCTAAGATTTTGTTTTTTCTCCGGTACTAAATCAACTCCGCCTTTATGAAATGGGTGGCATTTGCTAATTCTTTTTACTGTTAGATATGCCCCTTTGATGGCTCCAAATTTATTAAATGCCTCAAGGCCATATTCAGAACAGCTTGGATAGAAACGACATGTTCTAGGGGTGAATGGACTTATTGCTTTACGGTAAAAGGTAATAAGCCTAATGAATAAATGTTTCATATTTATTACCCGAGGTTCTCAGTGCGTTTATCGTAACTAACAGAAGCAATGGCATCATGCATATGGATAGACTCTTCATTTCGACAAGCAACTTTAAACTTATCAACTATATCCATTTCGTATAGGTCAGCCGCGACTAGACGAACCATATCCTCCACAAATCGAGGGTTTTCATAAGCCTGCTCTGTTACCATTTTTTCATCTGGTCGCTTAAGTACCGGATGAATACGTGCACTAGCATTACTTTCTGCTGCTTCTAAGAGCATTGTTTTCCAATCCATATCCGTGCTGACTGCACCTTCGTTTAGTTCCACTTCTATTGTTACAACACCTCTTTGGTTATGAGCACTATATTCACTAATTTCCTTGGAACAAGGACAAAGTGTGGTAATTAATGCCGAAAGAGAAGCTGAAAGGGTATAACCTGTTTGGTAGTCATAGATTACTTTCATGGTTATATCCGTGTGATTTAATCCTGCAAGATCACTTTGAGGTCCACGCCGTTCGAAGAACCAAGGAAATTGCAATTCGATGGTTGCATCCTGTTGATCAAGTCGATCTGCTAGTTCTTTCGTGAATGTTTTTAATGTTTGCCAATCAGCTTGAAAGCCACCTTGCCTGTAATAGGTGCTTAGCTGCTCTGTAAAACGGCTCATATTCGTCCCTTTACTTGTGCTTTTCAAGCTAGTTGAAAAGGAAATGTTAGCTATACTGGATTGTACTTTAGGGTCTAGGTTACCAGTAACAGACACAGGATGTTTTACATTTGAAATCCCTACAGCATCCAAATCAAAAAGAAAATCTTTTTTTGTATTTTGTAAGTCAGCCATCTGACTTTTTTCAACTGGTTTTGTTTTCGGAACTGGTAATACTGAACCAAATAATTTATGTCGTTCTGCCTTTGAGGGCAGTTGTTTTAGTGGGAAGATTTTCGTATTCACGACGCAGTCCCCTTTCTATTCATGTGTAAACAAGTATACGTGAGCACCTATTATTATTCAATTCATTGGTTTTAAGCGTTACTACATCCATGTGATTTTTGGCTCCGTCTTATCCCTAATTCGTTTAATGTTTGCTTTATGACGGTAAACGACAAACAGTGTTAGCAAGGAAGTGACGATAATTAATCCAGTATCTTGAAAAAGTAAAGAAGCGATTATTGCAACAAATCCCGTAATAATGGAAGACATTGAAACATACTTCGATAAATAGAGACTAATTAAAAAAGTACTAATCATAATCACAAATAGTAACGGGTTTATTCCTAAAATAATTCCACCTGAGGTAGCGACTGCTTTACCACCTTTAAACTTAGCAAACAATGGGTAGGTATGACCGATAACAGCAAAAAGTCCAATTACTAACGTGTACACATCTGCATTAAAAAGAAGAGGAACCAACGTAGCGGCCGTTCCCTTCAATATATCTGTAACAATTACGATACTCCCTGCCTTAAATCCAAGTACACGAAATGTATTAGTGGCACCAAGGTTACCGCTTCCGTGTTCACGAATATCCAAATTATACCCGAGCTTTCCAACAATCAATGCTGTTGGAATAGATCCTAATAAATAAGCAACAATAGCGAATATAACATATTCCATAGTCATTCCTTCTCTCTGGTTAGTATATAGCAAAAAAAATCTATTTATATTCTAGCACGAAGTACGTAGGGAAAGAACCATTTTTAGCATTTTCAAACTGAAACATTGAAAGAAAAGTTTTTATTCAAGTAAGATAGGGTATGGTATCTAGGATTAGAGATGTTGAGGTTTGTTTACTATTAGGGGGAATAAAATAGATGATAGAATTTGATAAAGTGAAAAAGGTTTATCCAGATGGCACGGAAGCTATAAGTGATTTTTCGTTAAAGGTTGAGCCTGGTGAAATTGTTACGCTAATTGGGCCAAGTGGTTGTGGAAAAACCACTGCGATGAAGATGGTTAACCGTTTAATTGAACCATCGGCTGGTGATATATACATAAATGAACGGAAAATTAATTCATATAACATTAACGAACTTCGCTGGAATATTGGATATGTTCTTCAGGAAATAGCATTATTTCCACATATGACTATAGGGGAAAACATCTCTGTTGTACCTGAGATGAAAAAATGGAAAAAAAATAAAGTGAAAAACAGGATTGATGATTTACTGGAAATGGTAGGTTTAGACCCTGTTACTTATCAAAAAAGAATGCCTAGAGAGCTATCTGGTGGTCAACAACAGCGGATAGGTGTCGTAAGGGCGCTTGCAGCCGATCCAGATATTATTTTAATGGACGAGCCATTTAGTGCCCTCGATCCGATTAGCAGAGAGCAACTACAAACTGACATCCGGACATTGCAAAAAGAAATAAAAAAGACCATTCTATTCGTTACCCATGATATGGATGAAGCAATGGCACTTGGGGACAGGGTATGTTTAATGAAGGATGGAAAAATCGTCCAGTTTGATACGCCACAGCAGCTGATTCTAAATCCTAAAACTGAGTTTGTGAAGAACTTTATTGGAGAAAGGAAATCACCTTGGCAAACAGCTGTAGATGTTATTTGCGACCAATCAAAAAAACGTGTTATAACAAAAGAAAATGTTGAACAAGGGGAGTTTGAACCACATTTATCCTACATCGTTACCGATGAAAATAGTATGTACCAAGCAACTGTCAGCAAGGGTTCCATCCACGATGAATTTTTAACTTTGGAAAATGATCTTCCACTTTATAAAGCAGCAGGGTTGATGGAGCAAAATGAAAATCAGGAACTATTTCCTGTTGTTAAACAGGGAAAGTTTATTGGAGTTTTAAGTAATAAGATTATTTTAGACTATCTAAGAAGTAAAACAACCCTAGAAAATGGGGTGATTCAGTAATGGCAGACTTTATTACGGTTTTTCAGGATAGAAAAGGACAATTACTAGAAACGCTTTGGGAACATTTGCAAATCTCACTAATAAGTTTACTTATCGCAATTCTTATAGCCGTTCCTTTAGGGCTTATACTCACAAGATATCCTCGAGTTGCTGAGCCAATAATAGGCATATCTGCTGTAATGCAGACCATACCAAGCTTAGCAGTGTTAGCGTTTCTTATTCCATTTTTGGGTATAGGCAAAGTACCTGCCATCATTGCACTAACTGCTTATGGTTTGCTTCCAATATTGCGGAACAGCTATACGGGAATTATAGGGGTCGACCCTGCGCTGAAAGAAGCAGCTATCGGTATGGGAATGAACTCATTTAAGCGACTTTCTAAAGTAGAACTTCCAATTGCCATGCCGGTAATAATGGCAGGGATACGTACCTCTATGGTACTCATCGTCGGCACCACCACAATCGCTGCATTAATTGGAGCAGGTGGGCTTGGTGAACTGATTCTCTTGGGAATTGATCGAGGAGCAGATATTAATTTAATACTTCTCGGGGCTATACCGGCCGCATTACTGGCTATTATACTTGATTTAATTCTTCGCGGATTTGAACGTGTTTCAAAAAGAGCTGGTTTTAAATCTTTGGTTATCATGTTACTTATAGCTGCTCTTGTTGTTACGTCCCCATTTATATTTAACAGCAATCAAAGGGCAGATATTATTATTGGTGGTAAGCTAGGTTCTGAACCAGCCATATTAGCTAATATGTACAAGCTCTTAATTGAAGAGGACACAGATTTAGATGTTGGATTAGAAACAGGGCTGGGGAAAACTTCCTTCGTGTTTAATGCCTTAGATAATGGTAGTATCGATATCTATCCAGAATTTACCGGAACAGCCATTGTGACACATATGGAAGCAGAAGCCGAAAGCAATGATGCTCAAGAGGTTTATGAACAGGCGAGAAATGGCATGGATGAAAAATATAACATGGCTTTATTACAGCCCATGGCATTTAATAACACGTATGCTGTTGCTACTACAGAGGAACTTGCAGAACAATATAATCTTAAAACAATTGGAGACTTACAAGAAGTAGAGAATGAGCTGACTGCAGGCTTTACATTAGAGTTTAATGACCGTTATGATGGGTATGTAGGCATGCAGGATGTGTATAACCTAGATATTAGTAACATAAGAACGATGGAACCAGGGATTAGACAGGATGCTTTAGCAAAGGGAGAAGTTGATATAATTGACGCTTATGGGACAGATAGTTACATGGTAGAATTGAACCTTGTTACATTAGATGACCCTGAAAACCTATTTCCACCATACCAAGGGGCGCCATTATTGCGTAATGAAACATTAGAAGAATATCCAGCGTTAAAGGATATACTCAATCAACTAGGTGGACAAATTAGCGATGAAGAAATGCGTGAGATGAATTATGAAGTAGATTATAAAGACCGTTCACCACGGCAAGTAGCTGAAGAATATTTACGAAATGAAGGGTTAATTGAATAGATAGGAGGTATAATCATTGGCTTGGGAAAATCCATCAAATGAGAATATAAAACAAATTTTAGAAAACGCAAAGACAATTGCAGTAGTTGGACTCTCTGATAATCAAGAAAGAACATCTTACCAAATTTCTGCTGCTATGCAGAAACAGGGATATAGAATCATTCCGGTTAATCCAACAGTTAAGGAAGTTTTGGGTGAGAAAGCCTACCCTTCTTTGCAAGATGTACCTGAAGACATTGATATTATTAATGTTTTTAGAAGGCCCGAATTCTTACCAGCAATAGCAGAAGAAGCGACGCAAACAAACTGTAATATATTTTGGGCCCAACAAGGAATCGTTAACCAAGAGGCCTATGATTATCTTAAAGAGAATGATTTTACTGTGATTATGGACCTTTGTATTAAAGTGGTTCATGCCGTTCTAGTAAAATCCTAATTATTAAAGGATGGTATCAGATGATGCCATCCTTTTACTTGCTTTTTGTACTCGAAATGAGTTTGAAAAGGTCTAGCATTGCGA
This sequence comes from Oceanobacillus manasiensis, assembly GCF_000724085.1. Lineage (GTDB taxonomy): Bacteria > Bacillota > Bacilli > Bacillales > Amphibacillaceae > Oceanobacillus_B > Oceanobacillus_B manasiensis. The sequence goes on along the minus strand of NZ_CCDL010000002.1, from coordinate 522,107 downwards.
TTCACCTATGCAAGCTGATTTCTTTTATAGTATACTTAATAACATGTTTCCAATTAGAGGAAGACGTATAGGGCTTTCTCATCAACTCTAATTCATATCCTAATGTTTATAGTCTTTACAAGATCGAAACGTTTGTTCTATGATAATACATACATGTGTGGAAAAAAGCGGTATTTGAAAGGGGTAAGATATTTTGACTAAGCAACCATTACAATATAGTGATGATTCTATACAAGTACTAGAAGGACTCGAAGCTGTCCGCAAACGACCTGGTATGTATATTGGTAGCACGGATACAAGAGGTTTACACCATCTAGTATTTGAAATCGTCGATAATTCAGTAGATGAGGCACTTGCTGGTTATGGAAATAAAATAAAAGTGACGATTCATAAAGATAATAGTATTTCTGTAGCAGACAATGGACGAGGAATCCCCACTGGTATGCACAGTACAGGGAGACCGACAACGGAAGTAATTTTTACTGTCCTACACGCAGGTGGTAAATTTGGACAAGGTGGATATAAAACGAGTGGAGGTCTTCACGGGGTAGGAGCTTCTGTAGTAAACGCACTTTCAGAGTGGCTTGATGTTACAATTCATCGTGACGGGCATACTTATTACCAGCGTTTTGAGAACGGTGGAAAGCCAGTTGGATCACTCGAGAAGAAGGGCCCAACCAAGAAAAAAGGCTCAATAATTCACTTTAAACCAGATCCTAGCATCTTCTCCGTAACCGTATATGATTATGAAACCTTATCTGAACGACTACGTGAAGCGGCTTTCTTACTAAAAGGTCTGACAATCCAATTGGATGATCTTCGACAGGACACTCAAGAAGTATTCGAGTATCCCGAGGGCCTTGAATCGTTTGTCAGTTATTTAAACGAAGAAAAAGATACATTGCATCAAGTTGTTTCCTTCGAAGGGGAACAGCAGGGGATAGAAGTTGACTTTGCATTCCAGTTTAATGATGGCTATGCAGAGAGTATGCTTTCCTTCGTGAACCATGTCCGCACAAGAGATGGGGGAACCCATGAATCTGGAGCACGTGCAGCGATCACTAGAACCTTTAATGAATACGCCAGAAGAAACGGACTCATAAAAGAAAAAGAAAAAAACCTGGAAGGTACTGATATAAGGGAAGGTTTTACAGCAGTCGTCTCAGTACGTGTACCCGAGGAAATGCTACAATTTGAAGGGCAGACTAAAGGGAAATTGGGTACTTCCGAAGCTCGATCGGCGGTAGATGGTGTAGTATCAGAGAAACTTGCCTACTTTCTTCAAGAAAATCCCGAAGTATCTGGTCAGCTGATTAGAAAATCGATCAAGGCGAAGGAAGCTCGGGAAGCTGCGAGAAGAGCGCGTGATGAAGCTCGTTCTGGCAAGAAAAAACGCAGAAAAGATACACTACTAAGTGGAAAGTTAACTCCAGCTCAGTCGAAAAATCCAAAACGAAACGAATTATACCTTGTGGAGGGTGATTCAGCTGGTGGCTCTGCAAAGCAGGGAAGGGACCGAAAATTCCAAGCTGTACTTCCACTGCGCGGAAAAGTTATTAATACAGAGAAGGCAAAGCTACAAGATGTTTTTAAAAACGAAGAGATATCCACGATTATACACACCATTGGAGCAGGTGTAGGTGGCGACTTTGACCTGGAAGATGTGCAATACGACAAGATTGTTATCATGACTGATGCTGATACAGATGGTGCACATATTCAGGTATTATTGCTTACTTTTTTCTATCGTTATATGCGACAACTTGTCGAAGCTGGTAAAATTTATATAGCTCTACCCCCACTCTTTAAAATTTCCAAAGGGAAAGGTAAAAAAGAGAAGATTGTTTACGCTTGGGATGAAGCTGAAATGAAAAAAGCGGTAGCTGAATTTAAAAACGGTTATATGATACAGCGTTACAAGGGTCTCGGTGAAATGAATGCTGATCAATTATGGGAAACAACAATGAACCCCGATACTCGTACGCTAATTAGAGTAACGCTTGAAGATCTTGCCAGGGCAGAGCGCAGAGTCACTACCCTTATGGGAGATAAAGTAGAGCCACGGAGAAAATGGATTGAAGGCCATGTAGAATTTGGACTTCAGGAAGACACCAACATACTAGAAAATGAACGGATACATGAGGAAAGCTAATGTTTTAAGAATTAAGGGGGATTTCATTTGTCACAACCGGAGACATTTCTGGACCTTCCATTAGAAGAAGTAATTGGCGATAGATTTGGAAGGTACAGTAAATATATTATTCAAGATAGGGCCTTACCTGATGCCCGAGATGGTTTAAAGCCAGTACAGCGAAGAATTTTATATGCAATGCATGTTGAGAAAAACACTTTTGAAAAAAACTTCCGAAAATCTGCTAAAACGGTTGGTACAGTAATTGGTAACTATCATCCACATGGTGATTCATCGGTTTATGAAGCAATGGTTCGACTTAGCCAAGATTGGAAAATTCGCAATGTACTTGTTGAAATGCATGGGAATAATGGGAGTATTGATGGCGATCCACCAGCAGCAATGCGTTACACAGAGGCAAGACTTTCTAGTATTTCCTCTGAATTGTTACGGGATATTGATAAGGAAACGGTGGACTTCATCCCAAACTTTGATGATACCATTGAGGAACCAGTAGTTTTACCTGCTAAATTTCCTAACCTATTAGTTAACGGATCTACCGGTATCTCTTCCGGGTATGCAACTGACATACCACCACATAATCTTTCTGAAGTAATTGATGCTGTAATTATGAGAATTGATGATTCAGAGGTACCTGTTGACAAATTGATGCAAGTAATGAAAGGACCAGACTTCCCAACAGGCGGTATTATTCAGGGAGTTGAAGGAATAAAGAAAGCATATGAGACAGGAAAAGGTAAGGTTATTGTTCGGGGGAGAACTTCGATAGAAGAAGTCCGCGGTAACCGACAGCAAATTGTGATAGACGAAATTCCATATGAAGTAAATAAGGCAAATATGGTAAAGAAGATAGATGAACTTCGCATAGATCGTAAAGTTGAAGGAATAGCTGAAGTACGTGATGAAACAGATCGTACTGGTTTACGAGTAGTTGTAGAGCTGAAAAAAGATGTAAACAGTGAAGGAATTTTAAACTTTCTCTTTAAAAACACAGACCTACAGATTACTTACCATTTCAATATGGTGGCTATTCAGGATAAAACACCGAAGCTTCTTTCGCTCCCACAAATGCTTGATGCCTATATAGAACATCAAAAGGAAGTCGTAACAAGACAAACTAATTTTGATTTACGTAAGGCAAAGGATAGAGCACATATTGTTGAAGGCCTCATTAAGGCAATTTCAATTTTAGATGAACTAATTGCCACTATTCGTGCATCAAAGGACAAGCAGGATGCCAAAAAGCGCATTATCGCAAGCTATGCTTTTTCCGAGGCACAAGCTGAAGCAATCGTGATGCTACAATTATACCGTTTGACAAATACTGACATTACATCACTTGAAAAAGAAGCAGAGGAATTAAGAAAAAGTATAACAGAGCTTGAAGCTATTCTCCAAAGTGAGAAAAAACTTCTACAAACAATAAAAAAAGATTTAAAGCAAATTAAAAAAACGTTTTCTACTTCACGTCGAACCTTAATTGAAGACAAAATTGAAGAGTTAAAAATTAATATAGAAGTAATGGTTGCAAGTGAAGACGTACTTGTTTCTGTCACTAAGGATGGCTATATTAAGAGGACTAGTCTACGTTCTTATGGCGCTTCAAATGGCGATGATTTGGCAATAAAGGATGAAGACCACTTAGTTGGTTTAGTGGAGTTAAATACGACTGATAAAGTTCTCCTCTTCACCAATAAAGGGAAATACTTGCCAATACCTGTCCATGAACTTCCAGATATTCGTTGGAAAGACATTGGACAGCATATTTCCAATATCGCTTCAATAGATAAAGATGAGCGTATCATCCAAGTATTACCAATAAGAGAGTTTTCGGAGGGTCACTATCTCCTCTTCTTTACAAAAAATGGGATGATTAAACGTAGTGAGCTTGCCCAATATGACTCTCAACGATTTTCTAAAGCTTTGATCGCCCTAAACGTAAAACAAGGCGATGAAGTGGTAAATGTTTTCCAGACAAACGGAAATGCTGATATATTCTTAGCTTCCAACAAAGGTTATGGACTTTGGTATCATGAATCCGATGTTACAGTTGTTGGACAACGAGCTGCAGGAGTAAAAGCAATTCAATTAAAAGAGCAAGAATATGTAGTAAATGGACAGGTTTTTGATGATATGACAACCCCATCCTTAGCAATTATTACCCAACGTGGGGCTTGCAAGCGAATGAAGCTCCAAGAATTTGAAAAAACGAGCAGAGCTAAACGTGGTTTGCTTATGCTCAGGGAGTTAAAGAGCAAGCCACATCGTATACAAGGCTTTTTTGTAGTAGATGATCATGATACGATTTGCTATAATACTGCAAATGGAAAAACCCATAACATCTATCCACTCGCCCTTTCTGCAAGCGATCGTTATAGCAATGGTTCCTTTGTAATTGATGCAGACCATGATGGTGAAGTTATCGAAGCATGGAAGCAAGCAGAATATCGGAAGCCTTTTGAAGAAACAAATGAATAAAGGAAGGACAGCTCTTAATTGGGCTGTTCTTTTTCTTAACTATTGAAAACGCTTTCTTTAATCAGAAAAGTATGATAAAGTTTGTTGTAAGAGGAGAAAGGAGGGGCCATAACGGAGCTACGACAGAAAATTATAGAATCGTCTCTGCTTTTGTTTGAACAAGATGGATTTCATGGTGTTACGGTCAAACAGATCGTCGAAAATGTTGGGACATCTAAGGGTGGATTTTACCACCACTTTTCTTCAAAAGATGAATTATTATATGTAATACATGATACTTTCATATCGTATGTCCTAGAAAAAGCATCGATAGCTAATGCGATACATACATCACCTACATTAAAACTTCAAGCTATCATAAAAGATTTTGTAAAGGTCTTTGATCTTTACAAACCACATATTTCTGTATTTTACCAGGAGAACATTTACTTAAAACCCCACTATGCGAAACTTATAAATGAGAAACGTAATCTATTCAAAGAAATGATTATACAAGCAATTAAAGACGGAAAAAAAGCAGGTGAATTTCGCCAAGACCTATCAGTAGAAATCACTAGTATGGCCATTTTAGGAATGGTGAATTGGACGTACAAATGGTATAAGCAATCTGGGGAGAAGTCTATTAATGAAATTGGAGATATTTTCGTTGATCTTATTCTCCGGTCTGTCTTAAATAAGGAAGTAGAATACGCTCCCTTTGAAAATATGTTTTAAATGTATGCGTCTTTGCATATTTTTTTATTAGGCTCAACAGACCAACCAGTCGGTCTGATCAATTCAAAGGAGGTTTATTATGAACTTTGAACTCACAAAAGAACAATCCATGATTAAAAAAATGGTAAAAGACTTTGCTGATGAGGTTATTCAGCCACGAGCAATTGAGATCGATGAAACGGCAACATTTCCAGCTGATATATTCGATAAAATGGGAGAGCTTGGACTGCTTGGAATTCCTTTCCCGGAAGAGTTAGGTGGATCAGGTGGCGACACCCTTTCCTATGCACTTGCTGTCGAAGAAATTGGTCGTGTTTGTGGAAGTACCGGCTTAAGTTACGCTGCTGCTGTTTCGTTAGGAGCAAGTCCAATCTATTATTTTGGCACAGAGGAACAAAAAGAGCTATTCTTGAAACCGCTCGCAAGTGGTAAGTCGCTCGGTTCCTTTGGTTTAACAGAGCCTAATGCCGGATCTGATGCTGGAGGTACTAAGACGACGGCAATCATTGATGGGGATGACTTTGTTATAAATGGAGAAAAATGTTTTATTACGAATGCCAGCTTTGCAAAAACCCTTATTGTCACAGCTGTTACTGGGAGAAATGAAAAAGGAAGAAATATCATTTCAGCAATTATCGTCCCAACTGACACGAAAGGCGTTTCCATTTCGAGTGAATACAAAAAGATGGGGGTTAGAGGATCAGATACGGCGGAAATTGTGCTAACAGACGTACGCGTACCGCGGGCTAATCTGCTTGGTGATCCAAATAAAGGATTTAATCAATTTCTTTATACCCTTGACGGTGGAAGAATTTCGATTGCCGCACTCGGAGTAGGAATTGCCCAGGGAGCTTTGAATAAAGCTTTAAGCTATGCTAAAGAAAGAAAACAATTTGGCAAGACCATATCTAGTTTCCAGGCTATTCAATTCAAGCTTGCGGATATGGCGATGGAGATTGAATTAGCGCGGAATATGGTTCATAAGGCTGCCTGGTTAAAAGATAAGGATAAACCGTTTAGTAAAGAAGCGGCTTATGCCAAGCTTTATGCAACCGAAACAGCATTTCGAGCAGCAAATCAAGCAATTCAAATACATGGTGGCTACGGATATATGAGGGAATATGAAGTGGAAAGATATTTACGTGATGCTAAATTACTTGAGATCGGTGAAGGGACATCAGAGGTGCAACGACTTGTAATTGCTAGACAACTAGGCTGCTAGTTAAGAAAGAACGATGAGAGGAGATAATTCATGGGGTTAATATCCTTAACAGTTGGTGAACTTTTAGAGAAGCAAGTGAATGAACATCCTCATCAAGAAGCAGTAGTCTATCCAGAATTAAACTTTAGGAAATCCTACAAAGCATTTAATGAAATGGTTGATGAAACAGCAAAAGGTTTTATAGCTCTAGGAATTAAGAAAGGAGACCATGTTGCCATATGGGCTGATAATAAACCAGAGTGGCTTATCTCCCAATTTGCTACTGCAAAAATCGGCGCTGTTCTTGTAACTGTAAATACTAACTATCAAGCAATGGAGCTAGAGTATTTACTGAAACAATCTGATACAAAGACATTAATTATGGCTACATCTTATAAAGGTACATCCTATTTAGATATTTTAGAAAAGGTTTGCCCAGAATTAAAAGCGAGTGACAAAGGTAATGTTTTTTCTGAAAATCTACCAAACCTAGAAAATATTATTGTTTTAGAAGAACAAGTACCACATTACGCTTATAGCTGGCAAGAAGTTAACCAAGCAGGGCGTATTGTAAACGTAGAAGAATTAAAGAAACGTAGCGATTCGCTAGATCCATATGATGTTATTAATATGCAATACACTTCGGGTACCACTGGCTTTCCAAAAGGTGTGATGCTTACACACCATAATATAGTAAATAACGGTAATCAGATTGCAGATTGTATGGAATTAACAACGGCAGATAGATTGTGTATTCCCGTACCATTTTTTCATTGTTTTGGTTGTGTACTAGGCATATTGGCCGCAGTATCGAAAGGAACAACCATGGTACTCCTTGAACAGTTTGATCCAGGGACTGTTTTGAAAGCGGTTGAATCCGAGAATTGTACGGCATTACATGGTGTGCCGACGATGTTTATTGCAGAATTAAACCATCCTGACTTTGACAAGTATAATGTTTCCACTTTACGAACGGGAATAATGGCTGGCTCGACCTGTCCTATGGAAGTTATGACAAAGGTGATGGAAAGGATGGGAGCAAAAGAAATTACCATTGCATATGGTCAGACTGAATCTTCTCCTGTTATTACACAAACGAGGACAAATGATCCGATTGAAAGAAAGGTCAGTACAGTAGGAAAGCCGCATCCGAATGTGGAAGTGAAGATTGTAATTCCTGGTACAGAAGAGGAGCAAAAAAGAGGGCTACCAGGAGAGTTACTAACAAGAGGCTATCATGTAATGAAGGGCTATTATAAAAACCCAGAAGCTACCGCTGAAGCAATCGATGAAGAGGGCTGGCTCCATACTGGAGATCTTGCTGTTCAATACGAAAATGGCTATTTAGAAATTACCGGGAGAATGAAAGATATGATTATTCGTGGAGGGGAAAACATCTATCCACGGGAAATTGAGGAGTTTTTATATCAGCATCCAGCCGTTCTAGATGTGCAAGTCATTGGGGTGCCTGATGAGAAATACGGTGAGGAAGTACTTGCATCGATCATTCTAAAGAAAACAGAACAGGTTAAAGTTGAAGATATTCAAAAGTACTGTAAAGAAAATATTGCAAGACACAAGGTCCCGAAATATGTTCAATTTGTCTCCTCCTACCCTATGACAGCTAGTGGCAAAATTCAAAAATTCAAATTGAGAGAAGAAGCAGTGAAAAAACTTGATGCAATAGGAGAGATTCCATGATTAAAAAGGTACTGATAGCAAATAGAGGGGAAATTGCTGCTAGAATAATTCGAACTTGTAAGCAAATGAACATTACGACTGTGGCAGTTTATTCGGAAGCTGACCAAAAAGCAGATTTTACAAAAATGGCTGATGAGTGTTATTTAATTGGACCACCAAGAGTAAATGAAAGCTATTTAAATGCTGAAAAAATAATTTCTATAGCTAAGCAGGCAAAGGTGGATGCGATACATCCAGGATATGGTTTCTTAAGTGAAAGCGATCAGTTCGCAGGGAAATGTGAAGAAGCAGGAATTACATTTATCGGTCCTAAAGCCTCTGTAATGAAACAAATGGGAAGTAAAGTGCTAGCAAGGCAGTTAATGGAAAAGGCTGGGGTACCAACAATCCCTGGAACAAAGGAGGCGCTTGCTACAGCAGAAGAAGCATTAAATGCCGCACAAGATATTGGGTATCCCATTATGCTGAAGGCATCTGCTGGTGGTGGAGGAATTGGTATGCAAGTTGTTGAAAACGATGAGGAGTTAGTTCGTGCTTTTGAAAGTAATGCAAAACGTGCTAAAACATTTTTTGGGAACGGCGACATGTTTTTGGAAAAGAAACTTAAGAATGCTAGACATATAGAAGTACAGATTCTAGCAGATCACAATGGGAATGTGATCCATTTATTTGAGCGAGATTGTTCTATCCAACGTCGTAATCAAAAGGTAGTAGAAGAAGCGCCGTCCACTTTTATCTCTGAAGAAACAAGGAGACGCATGACGGAAGCTGCAATCAATGCAGCCAAGGCGCTTGAATACACCAATGCAGGTACAATAGAGTTTTTAGTTGATAACAAGGAAAACTTTTATTTTCTTGAGATGAATACCCGAGTCCAAGTAGAACACCCTGTCTCTGAGGAAATAACAGGGATCGATATTGTGGAAAAACAGATTAAAATTGCTGCAGGTGAATCTTTGGACATTTCCCAAAAAGATATCTATACGAATGGGCACGCCATTGAAGTGCGTATTTATGCAGAGGATCCAGTTACATTTATGCCTTCACCAGGACATGTAAGCCAGATAACATTTCCTAACGAAGATTATGCACGTAATGAACCAGCAATTACGGGGCCGAGTGATATAACCCACTTCTATGATCCGATGATCGCAAAGCTTATTATACATGGAACGGATCGACAGGATGCAATTGCCAAACTAACAAAAGCGTTGCAAACATATAGAGTAGTTGGAATAAAAACGAACTTACCGATGCTTCAGTACATTTCCGAGGATGAAATCTTCAGAAAAGGCAATGTCACAACAGCATATGTTCAAGAACACTATATACCTAATATTAATGCAAAATAAGGAGGAATTGTAAATGGAATTAAAAGCAAGCATGGCAGGAAGTGTATGGAAAATAAATGTAGCGCAAGGTGACTCTGTGAACGAGGGAGAGGACGTTATCATTCTGGAGTCAATGAAGATGGAGATACCAATACCCGCAGAAAAAACAGGTACCTTGCAGAAGTTAAATGTTGCAGAAGGCGATTTTGTAAACGAAGGAGACGTTCTGGCTGTAATTGAATAAGCTGATTAGAAGGAGGGTTGTACATGAACTTTCCACCAGAGGTGACAATTAAAGAAGTTGGTCCAAGGGATGGATTGCAAAATGAGCGAACGGTTGTTCCGCTAGACGCAAAAGTAGAATGGATTAATTTATTAAGTGAAACTGGAATGTCCTATATCGAAATATCTTCCTTTGTCCGACCAGAATGGATTCCACAGTTAAAAGATGCAACAGAGGTTGCGAAAAGGATTAAACGGGACCCTAATGTTACGTATGCTGCCCTTGTCCCAAATCAGAGAGGGCTGGAGAGGGCACTAGAGGTAGACATAGATGAAGTATGTGTTTTTATATCAGCTAGTGAGACGCATAATCTAAAAAACGTAAATAAAACCATTGCAGATACAATTCCTATTATTGATAAAGTAGCAAACGAGGCTGTACAAAATCGAAAACAGCTCAGAGGCTATATTTCTACTGTGTTCGGTTGTCCATATGAAGGGGAGACTTCTATCGACCAGGTTCTTTTTATCTGTGACAAGTTATTAGAAATGGGAGTGCAAGAATTATCTATTGGCGATACTATTGGCGTTGCAGACCCTTTACATGTAGAGAATGTTACCAAAGCGTTACTAAATCATTTTCCTAAAGATCGTATCGCGATGCATTTTCACGATACAAGAGGGACGGCTTTGGCTAACGTAATTACGGCAATGAACTTAGGTATTTCCAAGTTTGATAGCACGGTCGGAGGTCTTGGTGGATGTCCTTATGCAAAAGGGGCATCAGGGAATTTAGCAACAGAGGATCTTTTATATATGTTACATCGAATGGGTGTTCACACAGGCATAAATTCAGAGAAAGTTAGTGAAGCAGCAACTTATATTTCACAGCATGTACCGGCACTTTCAAGCCATCAAATGAAACTATTAAATAGTTAGTAGCGGAGGTATCTATGAGCGTTACAACCTATCATCTTATAGACGAAAGCATAGGGGTTATTACCCTCAATAGGCCAAAAGCGGCAAACGCTTTATCAAGAGAACTTCTTGATGAATTGAGTGAACATATTCGCTTAATAAGTCAATCACCTTCTATTCGTTGTCTCATTGTCACAGGGGCTGGCCATAAAGCATTTTGTGCTGGAGCTGATTTGAAGGAACGTAAAGAAATGACAGAAACCCAAGTCATGCAAGCAGTAAACTATATCGGAGAAACCATCACAGCACTAGAAAACCTACCTATACCAATTATAGCGGCAATAAATGGGGCTGCTTATGGTGGAGGATTGGAACTTGCATTAGCCAGTGATATAAGAATAGCTGGAAATCAAGCTAAATTGGGACTGACAGAAACTAGTTTGGCAATCATTCCTGGAGCTGGAGGTACCCAACGCTTACCACGTTTAATCGGACCGGGCCAGGCAAAAAGATTAATTTACACAGGTAATCCGATTAGTGCCTCTGAAGCATATAGGCTCGGATTAGTAGAAGAGATAACGGAGCCGGAAAATGTAATTGAGAAGGCAACAGAAATGGCAAGAAAAATTGCCTCAAATGGACCGATCGCCATACGCCAGGCAAAGCTTGCCATTGATGCTGGTATGCAGGTAGATATTAGAACAGCGTTAAGGGTAGAACACTTGGCATATCAGAATACGATACCTACAAAGGACCGAATAGAAGGACTTACTGCATTTAAAGAAAAGAGAAAACCACAATTCAAAGGACATTAGTATAAGCAGGAGGGCAGATATGGATTATAGAGATACGTTAAACCAAAAAATCGAGTCGATAAAAAGTGGTGGCAAGGAAAAGTACCACAAACAAAATGAAGAAAAGGGGAAATTATTCGTCCGAGAACGGCTTGCATTGCTATTTGATGAAGGGGTAAAAATAGAGGACGCCTTTTTTGCCAATTGTATGGATGATACGCTCCCTTCAGATGGAGTGGTAACAGGAATTGGAAGAATTAACGGTGAAGCGGTTTGTGTTATGGCAAATGATTCCACAGTTAAGGCGGGTTCATGGGGAAAACGAACGGTTGAGAAAATCCTTCGTATACAAGAGACCGCAATGAAGTTGGAAATTCCAATGCTTTATTTAGTAGATTCAGCTGGAGCGAGAATTACGGATCAGGTAGAAATGTTCCCAGGAAGAAGGGGAGCGGGGCGGATCTTCCATAATCAAATTAAACTGTCGGGACGCGTTCCTCAAGTATGCTTGTTATTTGGTCCTTCAGCAGCTGGCGGAGCATATATCCCTGCATTTTGTGATATTGTAGTCATGGTCGATGGCAATGCTTCTATGTATCTTGGATCACCAAGAATGGCTGAAAAAGTAATTGGAGAAAAAGTGAGCCTTGAAGAAATGGGGGGAGCCAACATGCATTGCAGTGTTTCTGGGGTAGGCGATGTGTTGGTTCAAACGGAGCAAGAGGCTATATCATTTTCTAGAAAATACTTAAGCTATTTTCCTACTAACTTTAGGCAAAACCCTAAGGCAACTGAAACAAGAGAAGCGAAATTCATAGAAAAGTCTGTAACAGATATTATTCCGGAAAACCAAAATGCGCCATTTAACATGTATGACTTGATTGATAAATTAATCGATGAGGATAGCCTTTGTGAAATAAAGAAGAAGTTTGCTCCTGAACTAATTACAGCATTAGCAAGAATTGATGGCAAACCAATTGGTATTATTGCCAATCAACCTAAGGTAAAGGGTGGAGTACTTTTTCCTGACTCAGCAGATAAGTCTGCAAAGTTTGTTCAGTTATGTGACGCCTTTCATATTCCGCTCTTATTTTTAGTGGATGTACCTGGCTTTATGATTGGTACGAAAGTGGAGCGGGCTGGGATCATACGACATGGGGCTAAAATGGTTGCAACGATGAGTGAAGCAACTGTTCCTAAAATATCTGTTATTGTCAGAAAAGCATATGGAGCTGGTTTGTATGCAATGGCAGGTCCAGCATTTGAACCGGATAGCTGTATTGCATTGCCGACAGCTCATATTGCAGTCATGGGACCAGAAGCTGCTGTGAATGCGGTCTATGCAAATAAGATCGCAGAACTACCTGAGTCTGAAAGACCTGCTTTTATTAAGGAGAAACAAGATGAGTATAAAGATAATATTGACATTTACCGGATGGCTTCAGAAATGATTGTGGATGATGTGGTGGATCCTGAAAATTTAAGAGAAGAACTGTCCAATCGTTTTACTCTTTATGAATCTAAAAATGTGACATTCACAGAAAGAAAGCACGGAGTTTATCCTGTATAAGAAAAGCATTTAACCAGAGGTGGCACATATCCCCTCTGGTTTTTAAGTTGCGAAGTTATGGCTGTAGTGGCGAAGAATTTAAATGAGCCTCCATTAAGGAGATTAAAACGACATATTCATAACTAAATCCAAAAAGTGCTTTAATTAAAATGAAGACTGTACTTTGAAATAAGAGACTAATTTAATTATAGGGAGGGTTTTTATGAAGAAGTTACTGTTTGTTGCTTTTAGTTTTATCATTATATTAAGCACAGTATTATTAGTAATTGACTCAAATAGTTATAACAATAAAGGTCAAAATGATTCTGAAGATATACCTAATACAGGTGGTAGCCAACAGCATCAAATTGAATTAAAGGGGTATTACTATTTTGGATTTTTAGATGAAAGAGAAAAAATGAGTAATGATGCCGAGGATATATACTTTTATCATATGGACAACCATTTTAAAAGTTACTACGAAGATTTTTTTGAGATGACACAGAGTGATGACGTTAATGAACAAAGTTATAATGACTATTTTGAAGAGATTAATGGGTTGAAGCTTATTACAATTCATGACAATGCCGCTAATGGTATAGAGAATGGAGATTATATTTCAGTGGAGGCGAATGGACCGATTCAAGAAAGCTACCCAATGCAAATCGGAAAAATTGAAAAAATTGATATCTTATATCCTAGATAGGACAAACATATGGAGTAATGTAGTAGACCATAATAGTATTATGTAAACAAACAATAAAAAGAATAATTTAAATGGCTAGTGTTTGACATTCCAAGAAAAAATAGAATAATAAACCGTAACAGAACTATGAGATGGAGGGTACATAATGATTATTGAAGAGTTTATGATTAGAGACGTTATTAGTGTTAGCAAAGAAACAACCATTAAGTCACTTCTTGAAAAGCTTGTCCACCATAAAATTACTGGTGTCCCAGTTGTCGACGAGGAAGGCAAGCTACTCGGAATGGTCACAGATGGTGATGTAATAAGGCATATACAACCAAAAGGAAGAACGGTTTATGACATCTTTTCCTTAATTTTAGTTAGTGAGCAGGCAGATCTTACTGACCGTTTGCGCTATTCATTGAATCGACCAGTAAAAGAAATCATGCAGAAGAATATTTTTACAGTTAATCCAAAAAGTCCGATTGATGAAGCAATGGATGTTTTCTCGAAACATCATATCAAAAAGGTACCAGTCGTAAACCCGGCTAATAGGGTCATTGGGGTAATCAGCCGCGGAGATTTAATTCGTTATATTACAACACAATTAATTGATCAAGCTGTTGATGAGTAAGTCATAAGCTGGTGTAGATAATCGAGCTTAAAGGGCGTATAATGATGATGGAGAATGTTCTAAAGAAAGGGTCATGAAATTGCTCATGCAAAAAGAAGAAAAACAGTTGGTAATACAAAGAATGGCTTCCTTATATCACTATTTTGTTGACCAAAAAGATAATATAAATGCGGAGAAGTTGCTCGATCTCTATGAAAAACAACAGAACGATCAGTTTGTCATTAGTTTTGCTGGTCACTTTTCTGCTGGTAAGTCCTCTATGACTAATGCGCTTTTAAATGAGGATCTCCTTCCAAAAAGTCCTGTACCAACAAGTGCAAATATCGTGACCATTTCTCATGGGGATGGCTATATTCGGGTCCACTATCATAATGGCGAGGTTCTAGAAATAGAAGAACCATATGACCTCGAATTGATTAAGCAATATTCAAAGGATAGAGATAAAATAAAGCAGCTTGATATACGTTTAAAACAGGGCGGGCTTCCAAAAGGAACAGTTATTATGGATACACCAGGAATTGATGCAGCGGATGATGCCGACCGTCTTATGACAGAATCTGCTATGCATTTGGTTGATGTAGTTTTTTATATTATGGATTACAATCATGTGCAATCAGAAGTCAATTTACAATTTCTGGAGTCGCTTCAAGACAAACGTATTCCATATTATGTGGTCATTAATCAGATTGATAAACATGACGAATCAGAGCTTTCATTTGCTTCATTTGAGGAGAGTATCAAACAAACGTTTGAACAGTGGGGCATATTACCCCAACGTATATTTTACTCTTCCTTAACGAACGGTGCTGCTATTCGCAACGAATTTTCAGTCCTTAAAAAGACTATTAACGACTTAATTGGAAATGAGCCAAAAGCCTATGACACGACCGACCATTCGCTAGAGACGCTCGTCCGAGCACATGAAGACTATCTTGATAGCCTATATGGAGAAAGAATGCCGTTTACTGACCAAAAGCATTCTCTTGAGGAAATCCAACAAAAGAAGCATTACCTCATTGAACAAAAGGATGCATTAACAGAGAGGCCAGAACATATTCAGGATCAATTAATGATAGAAACACAGCAGACAATTAAAAATGCATATCTTATGCCAGCTACCCTAAGAGAAAAGGCTGAACAATTTCTTGCTTCTCACCAGCCTGATTATAAGGTAGGTCTTTTCAATTCGAAGAAAAAAACGAAGGCAGAACAGGAAGCGAGACTTTTTGCTTTTTTAGAGGAGTTAAATAAGTCGGTTAAGTCCTCAATTGAATGGCGGTTGAAGGAAAAGCTATCCGCAATTTTATCCCAATATCAGATACATGATACTGTTCTTTTCCAAAAGATCCAAGACATCGCAGTAAATTATACAGATAAAGATCTAATCCGTTTGATGAAAACAGGCGCAACGTTGAACGGGGATTATTTATTAAATTACACAAACGATGTATCATCAGATATCAAATCTAAATACAAAGGTAGAGCAAAAATCCTCACGGACCAAGTAAAAGAGGCTTTAACGGAGCAATATAGCAGGCAGGTAAAGGAATGGGAAAGGGACATCAGTGAGCTTGAGAGGGAAGCATCTGCTAGGGAAGGCACTCTGAGGTTAGAAAGAGAGCTTGCTGAAAAAAAAGAATGGGTTCGTACACAATTAGAAACAGACCAGCCTTTCTTCAAATCCAGTGAATCTCTTGAAAATGCCCATTTAAAGCGAAAAGTGAAATGGAAGCAAACTTTGGCAGCAGATCAAAATTATTCTATACAAAAAGAGAATGTAGAAAAGGAAATAGAGAAGCAACCTGGTGAAAAGCGTACATCTAGCCAAGAAAATGTTCTCCCTCAATTGGAAGAGACAATGAAGGTATTAGAAGATGTACCAGGTGTTAAACATCTCCTCGAAGACCTTCGACAGAAAAAAGTGCGTTTGGAAGACCGATCTTACACGGTGGCGTTATTTGGTGCTTTTAGCGCGGGGAAATCTTCTTTTGCTAACGCATTACTTGGAAATCATGTGCTGCCTGTTTCCCCGAACCCTACTACAGCAGCTGTAAATAGGATAAATCCAATCACGGACAAAGTTTTACATGGTGATGTATACATTACCTTGAAGAAAAAAACAGACCTTGAGAAAGACTTATTAGAGATCTTAAAGATATTTCAGCCACCTGATGCACACTTTGAAGAGCTACTAACTTGGGTGAAAAAGCATGAATTGCAACACAGCGAGGAATTAAACCCATTATACCAATCCTACCTTCAGGCAATCCTTGATGGATATGATGGGATGGCAAGGTATATTGGTGGACAACTCCGAATCGAATTAGACGATTTAAGTCAATATGTTACGGACGAAAAGAAAGCATGTTATATTGATGTCATTGATCTCTACTATGATTGTGAAATTACAAGACAGGGCATTACGCTTGTTGATACACCAGGGGCTGATTCGGTTAATGCCCGGCACACAAACTCTGCTTTTACCTATATCAAACATGCTGATGCTATTTTATATGTGACATATTATAATCATGCGTTATCTCAAGCAGATAAAAACTTCCTTATGCAGCTTGGCCGCGTTAAAGATACATTTGAGCTTGATAAAATGTTCTTTTTAGTTAATGCTGCTGATCTAGCACAAGATGAGCAAGAACTTAAACTTGTTACAGACTATGTGGAAGATCAATTAAATCAATTAGGAATTCGCTTTGCAAAGCTCTATCCAATATCAAGCAAACAGTCACTTCTAGAAAAGAGGCAGGCTGTGCCACTGAATAAAAAGATGGTACAATTTGAAAATGCATTTCAATCCTTTATTAAGCAGGATTTAAGCTCACTTACGATAGCTTCAGCGACAAGAGATATAGAGCGAGCAAAATCTGCTTTGGTTCATTTATTGGAATCTAGCAAGCTGGGTCAGAAAGAGAAAGAACAACATGAACTAGCTATTTCTCGTAAAAAGCATGAGATGGAAAAGGTTATCAAAGTATATGAAACAGATGTTCTGTCTCGGCAAATTCAGCAAAAAATAAGCAAACAGTTATTTCATGTACTAGAACGGTTTGGGATTCGATTTCATGACATGTTTAAGGAAACATTTAATCCTACTACCATTACTCAGTCCGGAAAGACTGCACAGTCAGAACTAAAGGTGGCGTTGCAGCAGCTCCTTGACTATACGGCGTTTGAACTACTACAGGAAATACAAGCGGTGTCGTTAAGGATTGAAGCATTGTTGAATAAGCTACTTCATGAAGTCTATCAGGAACTCTATACGAAATTGAATGAACAAGATACCCAATTCCGTATAGCTGATTTAGATACAATTCATCTAGAGACACCAACACTCAACAAAGGGCTTCAGTCTGTAAGCACAAGAGATTTTCATGCTGTGTTAGCAACATACAGGGGCACGAAAGCTTTCTTTGCAAAGAATGAAAAAGAACAAATGAAGGAAGCTCTTTTCCAACAGATTCGCCCTCTAGCATCAGCTTATTTAGACGAAATGAAAGGACTGTTGGAAAAACAATATACAAGGCAATGGGAAGAAAATGTAACAAGAGTACAAAAGGATCTCCATATGAAAGTCACACAGTATGTGGAGGATTCCCTTGCCATGTTAACCTCCCCATTGGACACGGAAGTACTGACAGAAAAAATTCAGAAAATGGAACGCATCTTAACGAATCAAATTACAAAGGATTGAAAAATTATGGATAGAAAACAAATCTTGCTCGTCGATGGAATGGCCCTTTTATTCAGGGGCTTTTTCGCAACATCATTTAGAGGTAACTTTATGGTTACCAAACAAGGTGTTCCTACGAATGGTGTATACCAATTTATGCGCTATTTTCTAGATGCCGTGGAAACTTTCTCACCAACACATGTAGTATGCTGCTGGGATATGGGGAGTAAAACGTTCCGTACAGAAATGTATGAAGGCTATAAGGCGAACCGTGATGCCCCACCAATAGAATTGGTCCCACAATTTGACCTGGTTAAAGAAGTTGTCGAGGCATTTGATATGCCAAATATTGGGTTAGAAAATTTTGAAGCGGATGATTGCATTGGCACACTAGC
The DNA here is from genome assembly GCF_000724085.1 of Oceanobacillus manasiensis. Taxonomy (GTDB): domain Bacteria; phylum Bacillota; class Bacilli; order Bacillales; family Amphibacillaceae; genus Oceanobacillus_B; species Oceanobacillus_B manasiensis. The sequence continues at coordinate 503,645 of NZ_CCDL010000002.1, read as the reverse complement.
CAGAACATATGCTACAGAGAATGATGTGACAATCCTAACAGGCGATCAAGATATCCTACAGCTAGTAGAGGAACATATTCAAGTAGCTATTATGCGTAAGGGACAAGGCAATTATGAGGTTTTCACAAATGAAAACTTTTATGAGAAGAAGGGAATTACCCCAAGACAAGTCATTGATTTAAAAGGATTAATGGGGGATAGCTCTGATAATTATCCTGGTGTTAAAGGGATTGGGGAAAAAACCGCTCTCAAGCTTATTAAAGAGCATGGAACAATAGACGAACTGCTTGTTAATATAGACTCGCTACCAAAAGGCGTCCAGACTAAAATTAAAGCGAACTTAGATATGTTACACCTATCTAGATCACTCGCTGAAATAAAATGCGACGTACCGATATCCTGTGAACTAGATGGAGCTTTATGGAACTATGATAAAGATAAAATAGAGAAAAAATTTGACGAGCTTGAGTTCAAAAATCTCGTCAAATTAATTTAAGGATTAAGGTTTTAATATAACTTTTATACAGTCTTCTTCTTTATTCTGAAATAGTTTATATCCTGTCGCAGCATCATCTAATGGCAACTTATGAGTAATAATATCGGTTGGATCAATTTCGTTTGTTGTAATCTGGCGATAAAGCTCCTGCATATAACTTCGTGCAGGGGCTTGTCCCATTTTTAGGGTAATATTTCTTGTGAAGAATGGCCCCAATGGAAACATATTGTAGAGCCCGCCATATACCCCGGTCAATTGGACTGTACCCCACTTCTTAACCGCTTTTGTAGCAATTTGAATAGGTCCTAATGTCCCGCCTTGAAGTTTTAACTTTTGCTCAGCAAATTCCAAAGCTGACTTCTTTCCATCCATCCCTACACAATCAATTACGACGTCAGCTCCACCTTTTGTTAACTCTTTTAACGTTTCACCCATATCATCATATTTTGTAAAATCAAAGATCTCTGTCTTGTTTGTCTGCCTAGAATGTTGGAGGCGGTAATCAAAATAGTCAATGGCAATAACGCGCTCAGCACCTTTTTGCCAGGCGAACTTTTGAGCCATTAATCCAACAGGCCCACATCCAAGGACAATGACAGTATCTCCCTGTTTCACACCGGCATGTTCGACACTCCAATAAGCTGTAGGGAGAACATCGGATAAGAAAAGCAATTGATCATCTTCTAATTCACAATCCTCTGGAATTAAAAAGGGGGTATAGTTTCCATAAGGGACGCGTAAATATTCCGCTTGTCCACCAGGGAAGTCGCCGAATTTTTCGGAGTATCCAAAATATCCTCCTGAATCATAGTGTGGATTGGAGTTATCACACTGACTCTCTTGATGATTAGCACAATAAGGACATGTCCCACAGGCTACAGTAAAAGGAATGACAACACGATCGCCCTTCTTTACTTTTGTTACATCTGGGCCGACTTCCTCTACAATCCCCATCGGTTCATGGCCAATTGTATACCCGATCGGTAATGGAAAATTCCCTTGGTATAAATGAAGGTCAGACCCACAAATAGCTGTAGAAGTAATGCGAATAATGACATCTTCTGAATCCTGTATTGTTGGAAAAGGGACTTTTTTTACTGCTACGCTATATTTACCTTGATATGTTACAGCTTTCATGTTTTATCAAACTCCTACTTTTTTATTGAGGTTTACCTTATTTTTATCAAAGGAAAAGAATCTATACCCACAGGTCATTTTCGTTTTATCAGACCCTTCAAAAGGAATGGAATATAGAAAGGAGAGATTTTATGAGTTTATTATTTATCTACGGAGATCTTAGAACAGATAAAACAGAAACACTAAAAAAACATGCTACTAGTATAGATGAGCAAGTATGGGTAACTGGAAAGCTTTACGATTGTAACGGGAGCCCCTATTTAGTTGATGACAAGGATGCATCAACATATGGAGAGTTAGTCGAGATTAGTGAGGAAAACTTAGAAAAACTTGATGAAGAATTGAACAGCGAACGATCTAACACGTCTGTAAGTTCTTCTACAGATGAGCAATATAACGCCTTCATATATAGAGAAGAACCAAATAATGAGGACAAATTGGAAGAAGTACCATTTGGTGACTGGAAGGTTTATCGTTATTTAAAAAATGAAACTCTATACTATTTCGCTTATGGGTCCTGTATGGATGATAATCGTTTTAAAATGGCAAATGTTGATCAATACTTTACATCTATAGCTGGAAAAGGAGTCTTAGAGAATTATGGTTTTCGCTTCACGAGATCGAGTGAAGATGGTGGAAAAGCAGATATTATCGTATCGCCATTGGAGAAAGTAGAAGGTGTGGTTTACAAAGTACCATTAGAAGCAATCGATTATTTGTACAAGAGAGAGGGAGTTTATAGTAAAAGGTATCGCCCGACGATTATCAAGCTAACATTAAATCAAGGGGAAGAAGTAGATGGAATTACCTTTGTAAGTGTGGATAAACACACTGAAACTAAACCAACTGAAAGGTATGCGAATGAAATTTTGCGTGGAGCATCGGATATATTGTCACCTTCATATGTTGCGCGAATTCGGTCCCATATAAATCACTTATTGCAATAGAAACTGCTTCGTTGGTGGTTTATACCTTACCAATACAGGTTATTAGAATAACATAATCAAGTATTTAACCTGGAGGTATTACATTGAAACAAAATGAGAAAACATCTATTTTACCTAAGGAAATTGAATCATATTGGAGAGATACAGGTAAGGTTCCTTCATTTGGTGAGTTAAAAGAAAATATTAGCACGGATGTTGCAGTAGTTGGAGCAGGTATAGCGGGTGTCATGACAGCTTATCAGCTTGCCAAAGAAGGAAAAGAAGTAGCCTTACTAGAGGCACGAGAGTTGTTTAGTGGTACAAGCGGTTTTACTACAGCAAAACTGACTGCACAGCACAATCTTATTTATGATGAATTAATAAACCGATATGGACAAGAATCAGCTAAGCAATTCTATCAAGCGAATATGGAGGGCATTGCCTCCATTAAGGAACTTTCTGACCAGTATGGTATTGACTGCGAATTAGAAGAAAGAGAGGCTTTTGTCTATACACAAAAAATGCAAAATCGTAATAAAGTCATAAAAGAAATAGAAGCCTATGAAAAATTAGGTATTGAAGGAGAATTTATTGAAGACCTTCCGCTAAATATTGAAATTGAAGCGGCAATTATGATGCGTAATCAGGCACAGTTTCATCCAGTTAAATTTCTATCTGGCTTATTAGACGAGTTTGTAAAGCTTGGCGGTCAAATCTACGATCAAACAAGGGTAATGGATATAACAGACGATGGGGGCCGAATTCAATGTAAGACAGAAAACGGACTGAAGGTAACAGCTAGTAAGGTTATTCAGGCAACACACTTACCTATCCTTGAGCCGGAAGGAAATTTCTACTCCCAACAGAACAATCCAGAAAGTTCTTATGCACTTGCAGTGAAAACAGAAGACGAATTCCCGGATGGTATGTATATAAACGCCGATCTTCCGAAACGTACATTACGTGGGTTAGATAGTAAAACAGGAAGGGTTGTATTAGTCGGAGGAGAGAGCCATTCTACCGGGGACGGTAAATCGTCTGCTGAACGCTATCATGAACTAGAGAATTTCGCCAAAGAAACTTTCGAAGTGAAAGAAATTATAAATCGCTGGTCCGCACATGACTATATTTCAGAGGATAGACTTCCATTTATAGGTGTACTATCCCAAGATCAGCCTAATGTATTAGTTGTGACAGGATTAAGTAAATGGGGGTTAGCCATTTCTGCTACTGGTTCTAAAATTCTGACCGATACTATTCTTCAGAGAGAAAATCCATATCAATCGCTATTCTCACCAAATCGAAACATACAGGAGAGCACCTCTGTAGAACCTGAAGAAAAAAATCCAGATCAATATGATGGTGCAAGTGAAGAAAATAACCCTGAAAATTTGTCTGATAACCAAGGGATGATTACGAAACGCGATGGGGAAGATGTAGGAGTATACAAAGACGAAAATGGAAAACTTCATTACGTGGATCTCACATGTACACATCTTGGTTGCGGTGTTCAGTGGAATGACGGAGATAATACATGGGATTGCCCTTGCCACGGTTCACGATTTAGTGGAACGGGTGAAGTAATCGAAGGTCCAGCAGTAGAGTCACTAAAAAGCTTAGATAAGTAAAGGTGATGAAGATTTATTTATCTTGATTACTTTTCTAATAAATATGGAAAAGCTGCTTCACAAAGGAAGCAGCTTTTTTAGTGTTAGACTATTTGTTGCGATTGTTGTTACGATTATTATTATTATTATTGTTGTTGTTGCGATTGTTATTGTTGTTACGGTTATTGTTGTTATCGTCTAAAAATTCATTTGCAAATTCAACATTGTTAATTTCCTGGTTGTTATTGTTGTTGTCATTGCGATTGTTGTTACGGTTGTTTTGACGATTGTTGTTATTGTTATTGTTATTGTTGCTCATCGCTAACACTCCTTTTTATTTTTTTCTACATGGCAGGCTTTTTGTTTGCCACATAGCAATTACATGAAGTATTTTAACCTTATAAAACAATTTTATTCACTCTCTATATATGCCAATTACTTCCAATTAATCCCGAGTGGTTCACTTGTTTATATTAACTTTTTGGTGGTAAAATAAAGTGAAATGTAGAGTATGTAGAGGTGATTATCGGAATGAAAGTTGTTGAGAATATAACAGAATTAATTGGAGAAACACCAATGGTAAGACTAAACAGTCTTGTACCAGATGGAGCAGCAGATGTGTATATTAAAATGGAAATGTTTAATCCGAGTAAAAGTGTAAAGGACCGAGCTGCATATAATATGATCCAAGTTGCAGAAGCAAAGGGACTTATTAAACCAGGGGATACCATTATAGAACCAACTAGTGGAAATACGGGTATCGGATTAGCTATGAATGCTGCTGCTAAAGGGTACAAAGCAATTCTAGTTATGCCTGATAATAGTACACAAGAACGGAGAAACCTTTTAAAAGCATTTGGTGCAAAGGTAGTATTAACACCAAGTAAAGAAAAAATGCCAGGTGCGATTCAAAAAGCATTGGAAATACAAAAAGACATACCAAACAGCTTTATTCCTCAGCAGTTCGAAAATATGGCGAATCCTGATGTACACCGTGTAACAACTGCTCCAGAAATTTTAAAACAAATGGAAGGAAAGCTTGATGCATTTGTATGTACTGCCGGGACAGGAGGAACGGTGACAGGGACAGGTGAAGCATTAAAAGAAAAGCTGCCTGATCTAAAAATAACTGTCGTAGAACCAAAGGGATCTCCAGTTCTTTCAGGTGGTAAGCCAGGAAGCCATAAACTGGTAGGAACAAGTCCAGGATTTATTCCAGACATTTTAAATACTTCCATTTATGATGTAATTGTACAAACAGATGACGAGACTGCGATTTCCATGTATAAAAAGCTCCCACAAAAGGAAGGAATATTCATTGGTTTGTCAGGAGCGGCTGCAGTTTCAGCAGCTATAGATGAAGCAGTTCGCTTAGGGAAAGGGAAACGTGTAGTCTGTATCGCACCAGATACAGGTGAAAGATATCTAAGTATGAATTTGTTTGAAGACGATTATGCGTAATTTTTTTTAAAGACAGGACCTTATAAGCACAAATAGTAAGAGTCCAAAAAACTAAAAACCATTTTATAGATTTGAATATATAGCTAAAAGCCTGTATTTCTTGGAAAGCAGGCTTTTTTAATTGGATAACATTTTTGAATATTTGTTATGTTAAAATAAAGATAGTCTTTTTTGACTTAAAATTAAAAGGTTAGTTATTTATTTGCAGTAATTGGAAGGTAAGTGGGGGAGAACATGAATAGGAGAATCGCTTATATTTTGCTAAGTACATTATTTACCTGTGGTCTACTTGCCTTTATTGAGCATGGGTTAGAGATTAATTATGTTATAAAGACGATTTGTAAGGTTAGCTTCTTTTTCCTTGTAGTATGGACTTATAAAATGATATTTAAGGATTTTCGTTTTAAAGATGTACTTGCATTATCTAAGTTAGGGAAGAGAGACTGGCTGAAGGTAACGCTTCTCGGTTTATCGTCAGCAGGTATTGTGCTTACTGCTTATTTGTTATTTCTACCTTACATTGATCTTAGCCTGATTCAACAAGACTTAACAGAGAGACTCGGCATTACAGCAGCTGGTTTTATTTTTGTTGGGATTTATATTTCCTTTGGGAACTCTTTACTTGAAGAGTACTTCTTCAGGGGTTTTATATTTTTTAAATTGCCGCGTAAGTGGGGGTATGTATATAGTCCGCTATTATTTGCAGCTTACCATATTCCAATGATTATGCTGTGGTTTACAGCTGAAATTGTCTTACTTTGCTTTTTTGGTTTATGGTTAATTGGTTTAGTTTTCCATATAGTAAATGAGAAGAATAGAACCATCTGGGCGTCATGGATTATCCATATATGTGCAGATATTATGATAATTATAATTGGATTGAGATTATTTTACTAAGGAAGAATGTGAGATTAATACAGAAAACTTTAACAATTGATAACAGCGTATGACTCAAAAAGAGCTTCTGAAAGAATTCTTAAAACAAACACGCTACAGAGAAAGAGACTTTTGCAGATCATTGCTAAATCCTCCATATGAAGGACCATAAGGAGCCAAATTCATGATAACTATGGAATCAGTTAAAATACATAACATTGTAAATAACTGTACGAATAAAGGCTAAAAGGGGAGTGAAAACATTCATGCAAAACATTTATGATAACCATGATTTTTTTAAGGAATATATATCCTTACGAAAAAGTGGAATAACGTATAATGATTTTGTTGAGCAACCAGCCATAAAGTCTGTTATGCCAAATTTTAAAGATAGATCCGTATTAGATTTAGGTTGTGGGGCAGGTTATTTCGCTAAATACTGTATCAGTGAAGGTGCTTCAACTGTTACTGGGGTAGATATTTCAAAGAATATGATAAATCTAGCCAAACTAGAGAACAATCATGAGAGAATTGAGTATATATGTAAGCCAATAGAAGAACTAGATTTTCAGAAAACTTTTGATTTAATAATTAGTTCATTAGCAATACACTATATAGAAGATTACTCGAATTTAATTGTAAAGATAAAAAGCTTACTAAAGGAAAATGGAGAATTCATATTTTCAACCGAACATCCTATTGTCACAGCTCGAAATGAAGCTAACAATTGGGTTAAGGACGTCGATGGTGAAAAGTTACACTGGGCTGTAGACAACTATCAAGAAGAAGGAAAACGGGAGCATAATTGGTATGTTGAGGGTGTCATTATTTATCATCGTACCGTATCAACATTAATGAATACGCTCATAAAAAATGGATTAAGAATAGAAAAAATAATTGAACCACAGTCAAATTCAATAGGCTTACAAAAAATGCCCAAGTTGATCAATGAAAAAAGAAGACCATCTTTTATCGTCATAAAAAGTAGCATAAGTTAGGTTTCGAATATCGGATAAAAAGTAGGGCGAGGTGAACAATATGTTAAATCATATAACCTTGCTTTTTTTATTCTTTTCTAGTTTACATAATATATATTATAGGAAGTTATAGCAAAAACTACTTTTCGCGTCTTAATACCAAAGTATACTTGAGATAGTGAGATATTTTAAAAAAACTACGCCAAAACTTTCTTATAGGCGTAGTTTTTTATTTAACTTATTCGTTTGGAATTTCAACTTTAGCTAAAGGTTTTTTGGCAGGTCCTTCAATTACACTACCTTCATAGGTAAACCTAGACCCATGACATGGACAATCCCAGCTTCGATCTCCAGAATTCCATTCCACTTCACAGCCTAAATGTGTGCAAGTTGTATCTACAGCATGTAACGTTTCCTTTTTATCTTTATAAATTCCAGTTCTTGTCCCATTTATGCGTGTTACCACTGCTTCGTCAGTTTTTAGTTCTGTTAATTTGTTGTTAGAAAAATCCAATTTTCCTTTTAACATATGTTTTGCTACATCTGCATTTATTTCCATAAATTTACGAACTGACGGATCTGGCTGAAAACGCGATGGCTCATATATTTCTGCAAATTCGTTTGGAGTCTCGGTTATTCTATCAGCAAGCATCATTGCTGCAGCCGTTCCATTCGTCATTCCCCATTTTCTGTAACCGGTTGCTACATATACATTTTCTTCTCCCTTGCTGACCGGACCAATATAAGGTACTTTATCAATTGTTGTTAAGTCCTGAGCAGACCACCGATAGACAATGTCTTGAATATCAAAATGCTTTGAAGAGAATTGTTCTAGTTTTTCATAATGGTGGATAACAGATTCCCCTTGGCCTGTTTTATGGCTTTCTCCTCCTATCAACCATAAAGGTCCTTTATCACCTGGTGTAGTTCTAATTGATCTTGTAGGATTCTCTGCGTTAATGTACATTCCTCCAGGGAATTTTAATTTAGAAGTAATAGCAAGAACATACGATCGTTGCGGGTACATTCTAGCAAAATAAAAACTTTGCTTGTCATAAAACGGGAAATGTGATGCAGCAATTACATGGTTACATGTTATACGGTGTCCATCTCTTGTCACAATGTTAGGATGTTTATTATACTCAATATCTACAGCAGTTGTATTTTCGTAGAAGAGAACACCGTTTTTCTTACACTCTTGCACAAGTTCTTTTAAATACTTTAAAGGGTGAAATTGTGCCTGGTCATGCATTTTCACTGCTGCTTTAATTGGTAGCTTTAAAGGAATTTCTGAAAGGAATTCACTGCTAATTTGTAATTTCTCATAAGCCTTCATCTCATTTTCTAGCTGCATCATATAACCATCATCACTTGTGTAAACATAAGCATCTTGTTGTTCATAATCACAATCAATTTTGTGTTCGGTTATCAACTTCTCAATAAGTTCTTTTGCTTTCATAGCAGCCTTGTAATACTTTGCTGCTTTTTCTTCACCCATGTGCTTTATGAATTCATCATAAATCAAACCATGCTGTGCCGTTATTTTAGCTGTCGTATGACCTGTTGTACCATTAAGTATTTCGTCAGAATCAATCAAAACTACTTTAAAGTTTTGCTTGGATAATAAATAGGCGGTAGTAATTCCTGTTATCCCCCCTCCTACGATTCCAACATCAGCTTTTATAGATGTATCCAGTTTTTTGAAAGTGGGTAGCTCTGTTTCTCGCCAAAACGGCTCTGGAAATTGTGGTAATTGATTTTCACTCACACTTTTGTCTCCTCTTCTTCACTATTGGTTAGTAGTATTATTAGCTATTTTTGTAGAATATATGTGTTTTATTCACAGGTAAACAGGTAATTAGAAAAGAGTAGAGAGGTGAAAATATGAGAAAGCATGTAATTATAAGTGGACGTGTTCAAGGCGTAGGATTTAGACGTTCTGCACAGGTGAAAGCTAAGGAGATGGACTTAAATGGATGGGTTCGTAACAAAGATGACGGTACTGTAGAATTAGAGGTAGAAGGACAAGAAGAAAAGCTTAATGCTTATCTACAGGATCTTGATAAAGGTTTGAACAAGTTTATACGTGTCGAACAAATGTATGTGACAAACAAAGAAAATAATGGCTATGATAGCTTTCAAACAAGATAGCCTAAAGAAACAAAAAGATCAGCTGGAGGAAGTCCAGTTGATCTTTGTTTAAATTATTTTTCTTCAAAAAACTTTTGATTTATCGCAATATAAGGGGTTTCCTCTTCTGGAACCTCATCTTCCATGTATATAGCCTCAACCGGACAAACAGCTTCACATGCCCCACAGTCAATACAAATTTCAGGATCAATATAAAACATATCTTTTCCTTCTTCTATACAGTCTACAGGACAAACTTCTACACACTCGCCTGCTTTTTCTTCCTTACATGGTGAAGTTATTACAAAAGCCATAAAACCATTTCCTCCTCTAATCTTTCCATATCCGTTGCGTATTGGTTGCTACAAGCTATTATAACTTATTTTCACCAAAAATTAAAAGGACAAACCTAGAACTTACCCTTATCCTTCTCTCTTTTTTTCTATTAACATTATTTCGTTTATTAATGCATAGTAGTAGAGTATCCAAAATCGTTTAGATGCACTTTTGAAATATATAACCATATTATTTAGTAATACATGTTAAGGGGGAGAAATGCATGGAGGTTACAATACGACAAGGGGATTCACTTTGGTATTACAGCCAGTTATTTGGTATACCTCTGATTCTTATAGAACAGTCAAATCCAGGCGTGTCACCCAATCAGTTATCCATAGGTGAGGAAATAAAAATTCCCGGTTACGTAACAGAACCGTACAGCATACAGGAACAAGATACATTATATTCTATTTCGATACGTAATAACGTGCCATTGGATATGTTGTTTTTGGCAAATACCTTGCTTAATCCAAATAATTTGCAACAAGGTCAGATACTACAGGTTCCTCGAAAAGTAAATGCTATGCTCTTCACTGATCCAGATAACTATACGTATGATAAAATGCTTGATAATTTGGAGACATTGTTGATTGTTTACCCTTTTATCCGGCAAAACGTCATAGGGAATTCTGTAATGGGTAAAGATTTAATAGAATTACAAGTTGGAAATGGTACAAAACAAGTCCACTTAAATGGTTCCTTTCATGCAAATGAATGGATTACAACATCTGTTATCATGCGGTTTCTAAATGAATATGCACTTGCACTAACGAATCATTTACCTATAAGAGGTATATTTGCCCTACCTTTGTTTACTGACACCACGCTATCCATTGTTCCAATGGTTAATCCGGACGGTGTAAACCTCGTTATAAACGGCGCTTCATCAGCAGAAGACAGAGAACAAGAAGTTTTAGAAATAAATAATCAACAAGCGGATTTTTCAAATTGGAAAGCAAACATTAGAGGAGTCGATTTAAATAACCAATACCCTGCACTTTGGAATGTTGAAGCGGAACGGAAACCGACTACCCCTGAGCCAAGGGATTTCCCTGGATATGCCCCGCTAACCGAACCTGAAGCGATCGCAATGGCTGAACTAGCAAGACTACGTCAATTTGCACGAATGAATGCTTTTCATACACAAGGAGAGGAAATTTACTGGGGTTTTGAAGGTTTTGAGCCACCAGAATCAGAACAAATCGTAATGGAATATGCTAGGGTTAGCGGTTATGAGCCTGTCCAATATATTGATAGTTACGCTGGTTATAAGGATTGGTTTATTCAAGAGTTTCAACTTCCGGGGTTTACAGTAGAATTAGGGAGTGGTGTGAACCCATTACCAATTGAACAATTCGAGGAAATCTACCAGGAAAAATTAGGAATCATGCTAGCCAATTTATATTTATAAGCAGAAAAGAAAAAGGTAAAATAACAAGGGATTACCCCTGTTATTTTACCTCTTCAAAGTAATCTTTTCGAAAGCCACCAATTCGATTACTATTGTCTATGATAAAATAAAACTCATCTGTTTCATTCTTTACATCATAGGTTTTCCCTGGTGTTAACTTATTGTGTACTATAAATTTCTTAGCATCAGCATGCACACACTTTATCTGTTTTACTGTTTCTCTATTTTCCCAATTTAGATGAATCATTATTTTTCCTCGCTTTGTTTACATAATATTATTATGGTCTACTTGAATAAATGTAGCAACTTTTCGTATCCTTCTTTTTCCATTTGACTAACAGGTACAAAACGCATTGCTGCAGAATTCATACAATACCTAAGCCCACCAGCTTCCATAGGGCCGTCTTCAAAAACATGTCCAAGGTGAGAATCGGAGTCTTTACTTCTTATTTCAGTTCGAATCATACCATGAGTGGAATCTGTTTTTTCTTCTACTTGGTATTTATCAATTGGTTTGGTAAAGCTTGGCCACCCACAGCCTGCATCATACTTATCTTTTGATGAAAACAATGGCTTTCCTGTGATTACATCGACGTAGATCCCCTCTTCTTCATTATCCCAGTAATCATTTTGAAATGGCCTTTCTGTACCGTTTTCTTGCGTGACATGGTACTGAATAGGAGTAAGCTTTTGTTTTAATTCTTCTTTGTTTATTACTTTTTTCCAGTTGTTGTTGATAAAATCTTCGCGTCCTGAACCTTTTTTGTAGAGCCGATAATGAAAAGACTGTTTTTTGTAGTAGTCCTGGTGCTTTTCTTCCGCTAAGTAAAATGGTTTGGCTGGAAGAATTGGTGTGAAGATTGGTTTGGAGAACCTACCACTTTGGTCTAACTCTTGTTTGGATTGCTCTGCTATTTCTCTTTGCTGTTCGTTATGATAAAAGATGGCTGTTTGATAGGATTCTCCTCTATCATTAAATTGCCCTCCAGTATCTGTAGGATCAATTTGCTGCCAGAAAGTTTGAAGAATATCCTCATATGGCATTACTTCAGGATCGAATGTAATCTGAACAGCTTCAACATGACCTGTAGTATCTGAACAAACTTGTTCATAAGTAGGATTTTCTACATGTCCACCAGTATATCCGGATACAACACTATGAATTCCAGGTCGTTCATCAAATGGTTCTACCATACACCAAAAGCAACCCCCGGCAAATGTTGCAATTTCTTTATTTGAACTCATGCTATTACCTCCATTGCAATATTTCAGCTTATCTCTATTTTTTCGTTTATTAGTGAAAAAATCAAGTCGGGGGCCTTATATTCTTTAAATAAATAAAATTGGCTTAGAATCACCGCTCGTTTCCCTTTTAATATGTTTGCTAGATTGGCTTTTTGATACTTGTTCTTTCTCATATTTGTTGTCTTTCGATTCAATTGGTTTATCATCTGACTTTTTATCTTCTGCTTCCAAATCCTTAAACGCCTTCATCATACGATACATGGATGGTAAGTTTTTCACCATTGGACCGTATTCCTGCACGATTGGTGCTGTGGACTGTACCACCTTTAAGACTTGTTGCACATTGTTTAATGTCGAGGAGAGCCCCCCCACTCCTTTATTTATCAATCCAGCTGAAGCTTGCTGATTCGTAAATTTACCTAAAAGTGAAGGTAAGCCTTGTCTAGAAGGACTTACATTACGATTGGGAAACATAAATGGATTTTGCCTATGCTCTATTGGACGCTGAAATTGCTGGCCCCGAGGTGATGGAAATACCATGCTGCACTTCCCCTTTATTTTATGATTTTAGAATTTGCATCACTTATAGAATACGTCACGAAAAGAAAAAGGTGTAGGCTAACTGTTAAGGGAAATACAAAGGAATATTTCCCGGGCAACCGCATGATTCAACAGGTTCCTCTTACTCATTAGATTATTTTGTCGAATGAAGAACGTTTATTGTATTTATGCGCGTTAGGGTTACATTTAGAATATTGATCAAACGTTTGTTTGATTTTTGTGATATAAAAAGAGCTGCCTTTATTAGCAGCCCTTACGTTTTTTAAATGTTATCTTGTATACTCATTCCACAATGTATCAAAAGTCACCAAAGCACTAGTAAAAGGGCTATTCCACTCAAGGTAGCTACTTAGTTCATCATAATCTGTTGAATGCTTAGGAAAGTTATGGTCAAAAAAAGCCCAATCAGCAAGCTTTGATTTTTCATCGGGTTTCTTCTTTCCACGATAGGTTAGTAAAAAATGATAAAAAGAGCGCATAAAATATCCCCCCTATTCCTGCTCCTCCTGCTCCATAAATTCTTGATGCTTTTTCAATTTCTTGCGGTATACCACAGCAGACAGGTGTATACTAATTTCATATAAAATAATCAACGGTACCGCTACAACTAGCTGTAATAAGAAGTCAGGTGGCGTAACAATAGTACCAATAATGATTAAAATTAAATAGGCATATTTCCGTGTCTTCCGCATAAATTCTGGGGTTAGTACCCCGATAGTTGTAAGAAACATTGCTATAATCGGGATCTCAAACAATATTGCAAATGGCAAGGTTACCCTAAGCATGAATTTAAAATACTTCTCCGTTGTAAACATTTCGTTAAACATACCTTCACTTAGACCAAGTAAAAAAGGCAAAATTAATTCAATGAATAAATAGTAACCAAATACTAAGCCTCCGATGAAAAGTAAAAAGACTGTAGGTATGTATGCAATGGATGCCTTTTTTTCAACATCAGTCAATCCGGGTTTTACAAAAGCCCAAATTTGGTAAGTTAATACCGGTATGGTTCCAGCTATAGCAACTAGACTCGCCATCGTAAAGTATAGCCATATCGTTTCTCCGGGGCTGATAATATTTAACTGAAAACTAAGATCAGCTGTGAAAAAATGGTATATATCTTTCACATATATGAACCCTAGTGCGAAAAACGCTATGAAGAAAACTGCTGTAACTATAATTCTGTTTCTTAACTCTGTTAGATGGCCTGTTACGTTCATTTCCTTTTCATTAAATTCCGTTTTGTTGTCCGACATATTCCACACTCCTGAATTATATCTTAGCAGACACAAAAGAAGATGCAAGGGTATGTACCTTACACCTTCATTCATTAGTTTTTAGTTGATGTATGATTATTGCTTTTAGTTGTGGTCTCTTCGTCTGAAACAATGTCTCTTGTTGCGTTTTTAAATTCTTTTAGAGAGGTACCAAAAGCTTTTCCGATTTCTGGTAGCTTTGATGGACCAAAAACGACTAATGCAACTATTAAAATTAATATTAGACCCGGGATGCCGATACTACTAAACATTTCAATTCACTCCCAAGATTTATTTTGTCTCGCTTCTTTTAGCATCTTTTTCCTCAGTTGAGTCATCATGGGTTAGATCATGAGTAGATTTACGAAACTCACTTAATGACTGGCCTGCAGCCTTTCCAATTTCGGGCAGCTTTTTCGGACCGAAGATAACGAGTGCTATAATAAGGATGAGAATTAACCCAGGAATTCCAATACTTGATAACATCTAAACACCTTCTCTACTCTTTAAAGTTATGTCTTGATGGTACAGACTAGTTTTCCTTAGTTTACCATGGAAGCCCCTCCATGAACAAGCTTTTCTGTTGTTCTTCTAGTTTAAACACTTCTTACAATCTCATGCATTCTTTGAACAATTAGTTTACCCGGTCATATTGCATGAAATAATAATCATAAGGATTAGTCTCGTTTTTCTCTCCCTTAACTTTAGAAGTCTCTTTCCATTCTTCTTGAGAGTACGTAGGAAAATAAGTGTCTCCAGTAAACGCTTCGTCGATTAATGTAATATACATTCGGTCAGCAAATGGCAAGACTTGCTCAAATAAGCGCCCACCACCTATTACAAAGTATTCTTTATCTGGGTTTGACTCGTTCCAATTCTTAATTGTCGCTACATCAGAGATACAGGTTACCCCTTTAGGAAGTTCTGTATTACTAGTAATCACTACATTTTGTCTCTTAGGTAGTGGATATCCAATTGATTCAAATGTTTTCCTGCCCATAATGATAGTTTGACCTAACGTTTTCTCTTTAAAGAAGCGTAAATCTTTAGGTAAATGCCAGGGAAGATCATTGTCTCGACCGATAAGGTTGTTCCTGTCCATAGCTAATAAAAGAGATATCATTTTATCCCACCTTTCTTCATTTAAACTGCTATTGGTGCTTTTATAGACGGATGGGGTTTATACCCCTCTACAGAAAAATCGTTCATATCAAAATCAAAAATCGAGTGCTTGTCTGCTGTAATGTTTAACTTAGGCATCGTGCGAATGTCTCTTTTTAATTGTGTTTTTACTTGCTCAATATGGTTGGAGTATATATGTGCATCACCTAATGTATGCACGAATTCTCCAACCTCAAGCCCACATTCATATGCAATAAGATGTGTTAGTAATGCGTAACTTGCAATATTAAAAGGAACACCAAGGAAAACATCTGCACTCCGCTGATAAAGCTGGCAAGATAACTTTCCATCTGCTACATAAAATTGAAAAAGTGTATGACATGGTGGCAAAGCCATCGTCGGTACATCCTCTGGATTCCAAGCGGATACGATGTGTCTTCTGGAGTCCGGCTTCTGTTTAATGGATGTAATAACATCCTTTAGTTGATCAATGGTCGTATTACTAGAAGTTTTCCATTCTCGCCATTGTTTTCCATATACCGAACCCAAACTTCCATATGTAGCCGCAAACTCATCATCATGCAAGACTTTTTCTTTAAAAAGGCTCATTTGCTCTTGGTATTGTTCGTTAAAACCTTGATCTACTTGGCTACGGTTACCAAAGTCCTTCATATCCGGACCCTTGTATTCCGTACTATTTACCCATTTTTCGAATGCCCACTCATTCCAAATATTATTATTGTGTTCCAATAGAAAACGTATGTTCGTATCCCCTTTAATAAACCACAGCAATTCTGAAGCAACAAGACGAAATGGAACCTTCTTTGTTGTTAATAATGGGAAGCCTTTGTTAAGATCGAATCGCATTTGGTGACCGAATACTGAATATGTACCAGTATTTGTTCTGTCCTCTTTCTTTGTACCGTTATTTAAAATATGCTTACATAAGTCTAAATAAGCCTGTTCACCATTTATCATTATGATCTCCTCACTTTATATGTTCTAAAATTAATATTTATCAAGCATGTTAATGGCAGTAAAACACCCACCTCCATCTATGATGGGAAATTGGGGGCTAAACTGCCAGTAGATGTCTGATTCTGTTCAAGGGCCATTAAGTCATCCCCATGAGGTACCAACCATGATTGTGGGTGCATGCCCCTCCCACTGATTGAAGTTTCATCTTATTGTAACATACTCGTAACGCATGAAAATATAATTTTCTACATAAATCTGTTAAGAGCTAACATACCGGGAAAGGGGATAGTTGCATGCTGAATGGGACAATGGAACATGTAGTAAAACATTCCATATTGTATAGTTATGTACTTAGCCAACCGCTCGTTAATTACGTTGATGCATACCCTGAACTGCAAAATAAACTATTAATAGAGACAGAGCAGCTAGAATTTGGAGAACATGGAGAATCGATTAAGCTTCTGCAAAAAAAGCTTAACAAACTTAATTATACTGACTCTAACTTCGATGGAGAATTTAGTGAAATGACTGCACATGCTTTAAAAAATTTCCAGGCGGATCACAATATAAAAATTAATGGCCAGGCAGATGAGGAAACGATACTCGCTCTAATCGAAACCGAAAAAGACCTTTATCTAAAACAAGTTCAAAATCTTTCTTCTGAAGTATATCCTGGGCTAACTGGAGATAAGATAGAGACAATTCAACACGCCCTACAGTATTTTGGTTATTACAAAGGAAACGTTGATGGAATTTACGGTCCTCTTACAAAAGAAGCGCTTATTATCGCTAGTGGAGAACATGATGGTATTAAGTTAGCAGAAGCACCAGCAGTAAAAGTTAAGACACATAAGAAAGTTAAAGAAGAAAAGTCAGAAGATAGTGTATCAAACGAACAAGATAACAATGAAAAAGAAGAAGAAGTAAACGAGGTCAAGGAGGTAGACGTTAAAGGGATAAATGGTGGAAATCTCGTTACCGAGGCCCGGTCCTTTATTGGCGTTCCTTATCTTTGGGGTGGTACGACACCCAATGGATTTGACTGCAGTGGTTTTATCCAATATGTGTTCAATATACAGGGAATTGAAACCCCAAGGACAGTAAGTGACATGTGGAATTTTTCCACAAGTGTAGAATCAAAGTCTGTTGGAGATTTGGTCTTCTTTGAAACCTATAAACCTGGTCCATCCCATATGGGTATTTATATTGGTGATGGTAAATTTATTCATGCCAGTGAATCAAGCGGTGTTCAGATTACTGAGTTAGAAAACAGTTATTGGAAAGAAAGATACATCGGTGTAAAACGTGTAATACAATAAGCGAAATTAAGTAGTATAGAAAATCATGGGCTACATATACTAACCTATCAAATGAATAAAAGGTGGGTTCTATGACTGGCATGTTACTAAAATTAATTATCACACCCTTAGGAATTATTATTGCCTCCTGGCTCTTACCAAATGTGCAATTCGCTTATTGGTATCAGCCAATCTTAATTGGAGCATTGCTTGCCGTTATCGGCTATACTGCCGAGTTAATGTTACTTAGTAAAAAAACGAAAGGTTCTGTTCTGGCATTGGATTTTGTTATCTCCGCTGTTGGTATTTATATCGGTGCATGGGTGTTTGCTAATACTGGTGTTACACCACTTGGTGCCATACTGACAGCAGTCCTTCTCGTTATCACAGAGATTTTTCAGCATAATTGGTTAATTCAAAGTGGAAAAATTAAAAGAGAAGGCATTTTGCGATAAAAAGAAATTAAAAAGCAGACATCCTTATAAAGATGCCTGCTTTTTCTAGTTCCATTCTTTATAAAACTGATCAAGAAATTGTTGCATAAATAGATGTCTTTCCTCAGCTATAGTCCTTGCAGAGGCTGTATGCATAGTAGATTTCAGCTTTAATAATTTATCATAAAAATGTTGAATCGTGTGATCTTTTTCCTCTTCATGATACATAAACCTTTTTTTAGCGCCTCCATAAGTAAAAGCTCTTGCAATACCAATAGCACCCATTGCATCCAGGCGATCTGCGTCCTGTACTATTTTACCCTCTAGCGTGGAGGGCTCTTCCTCTTTGCTAAACGAAATAGTGGTGATTGCTTCCAAAATCTCTTCTATCTCCGATTCAGACAAAAGAATAGAGTCTAAAAATTTTCTTAGTGTGATTTTGGCCTGTTCTTCGCTTTCAACAAGTTTATGATCTGTCGTATCATGTAGCCATGCGATAGCCTCACTTAGAAATAAGTTAGCATCCTCTTCACAAGCAATTAATTTCGCCGTGTGTGTTACACGTTGTAAATGGTATAGGTCGTGGCCTGTGCGTTCATTTATAAAAAGAGCTTTCACATATTCTCGAATAGCGGATAATTGTTTGTGTTTATCCATTAGAAAAGCCCTACAATCTTACCATCATCCGTAACATCCATATTTAATGCTGCAGGATGCTGAGGTAAGCCCGGCATTGTCATTACATCCCCAGTTAAGACAACAATAAATTCTGCTCCGACAGAGGCTCGAAGCTCACGAATTTGAATGGTGAAATTCGTTGGACGGCCTACTTGTGAAGGATCATTAGATAAAGCATATTGGGTTTTTGCCATACAAATAGGTAAGTTCCCCCAACCCTCTTTTTCAAAAAACGCTAACTGATTACGTGCTTTAGCGCTTAAAACAATATCATTTGCCCCATATACGGTTTGCGCTACTTTCCTAATCTTTTCCTCTAAAGAGTCATGTAGGTCATACGTAAATTTTAAGTTTGTGGCCGGCTCTTCTGCTTTTTGTATGACTTTTTTTGCTAAGTCGAAACCACCTGCTCCTCCGTTTTTCCAAACATCTGTTAATGCTACCTCCACATTATTAGTGGAGCACCATTCTTTCAAAAAGTCTATTTCTCTTTCTGTATCTGTTGGGAATTTATTAATTGCTACAACATATGGAAGACCGAAGGATTCAATCGTCTCCATATGTTTCTTTAAGTTTTCGACACCACTTGAAATAGCTTCTACATTTTCTGTTGTTAGTTCACACTTCCCAACTCCTCCATGCATCTTTAAAGCACGGATTGTAGCAACAATAACGACAGCGCTTGGTTGAATTTCCCCAGCTCTGGATTTTATATTTAAAAATTTCTCTGCGCCAAGATCTGCTCCAAATCCAGCTTCGGTCACAACATAATCTCCTAGTTTTGCAGCTGTTTTCGTAGCGATAATACTGTTACAGCCATGGGCGATATTTGCAAATGGACCTCCATGTATAATGGCAGGCGTATTTTCTGTTGTTTGGACAAGGTTTGGTTTTAAAGCTTCTTTAAGCAAAACAGTTAAAGCCCCCTCCACTTCTAGATCCTCAACCGTAACGGGCTTTTCTTCATATGTGTAGCCAATTACAATTTTCTTAAGTCGGCGTTTCAAATCCTTTAGGTCTTTAGCCAAACACAAAACAGCCATAATCTCTGATGCAACTGTAATGCTAAACGCTTCTTCTCGCGGAACGCCTTTGGCTGGTCCACCTAGCCCTACAACGACTTCTCTTAATGCCCTATCGTTCATGTCGATTACTCTGTTCCATTCCACTCTTCGTGGGTCAATTTGCAGCTTATTTCCTCTATGTATATGATTATCTATAAGTGCTGACAATGCGTTGTTTGCTGTCGTAATAGCATGGAGGTCACCAGTAAAATGCAAGTTAATATCCTCCATTGGAAGAACTTGCGAGTACCCACCCCCAGCTGCTCCGCCTTTTAATCCCATTACAGGACCAAGACTAGGTTCACGCAAGGCAATAATAGCTTTTTCTCCAAGCTTGTTTAATGCCTGTCCTAAACCAACAGTTACGGTTGATTTCCCTTCACCAGCTGCTGTCGGATTAATGGACGTAACCAAAACGACTTTCCCTTCAGGTCGCTCATCTAATTTCTCTAAAAGTCCAGTGGAAAGCTTTGCTTTTGTTCTTCCATAGGGCTCCCAGTCTTCATCAGTCAAACCTAGTTGTAATGCGATAGCTTGAATTGGTTTTAATGTTGTTTCTTGGGCAATTTCAATGTCTGATTTCACTCTCATTATTCCCTTCTGTCTTAGTGGTTTGTTGAATATGTTGAAACGGTTTAATTATACCTGTACTTTTATAAAAATCCTAGAAGAAATAATGGCTACTTCTTGACTGACAAGTCTATATAAGCTATATTAGGTACAAGCAAAGAAGATGTATGGATCCTTAATGACACAGGCAGCTTCTATAGAAGTGGATGTAACGTGATCCTACTCCTCTATAGATGCTGCCTTTATTTATGTTCCATAATTCTACTTTGTATTAACACGTTTCATTATTGTAAGCGTGAAAGTTTCTAGGAGGATTATATTCATGGAAAACGGTGTAGTAAAATGGTTTAACGCAGAAAAAGGCTATGGCTTCATCCAATTAGAAGAAGGAAATGATGTATTCGTACATTATTCTGCAATTCAAGAGGAAGGCTTCAAATCATTAGAAGAAGGACAAGAAGTTTCTTTTGAAATAGTTGAAGGCGAACGTGGCCCACAAGCTGCTAATGTAACAAAAAAATAAGTGTACTGTATATAGAAGCGGTAATCTGTAAAAGGATTACCGCTTTTTCTGTTTCTGTATCTATTTCGCACATAAAACGGAAAATATGCTATAATAATACTTTCGCGGTTCGCAAACTCCCGCGTTATCAAAACTAAGGAGGCATTTTTATGTCAAATGAATTTATATGGATTTTGTTTGCAATTATTAATTTCTCTCTTTTACTCTTGTTTTATCGACTATTTGGTAAAACAGGTTTATTTGTGTGGATTGGAATGTCAACTGTCGTCGCAAATATGCAAGTACTCAAGACTGTCGAACTACTTGGTTTGACAGCAACCTTGGGAAATATCATGTATGGAACAGCATATCTAGCAACCGACATTCTCAACGAAAAGTATGGGAAAAAGGAAGCAAAGAAAGCGGTATGGATAGGTTTTGCTACCTTAATAACTATGACGGTTGTCATGCAGTTCTCCCTCTCCTTTCAACCAGCTGGTGATGACATTGCACATGGTTCACTTGCTACGATTTTTGGGTTGGTAGTGCGTGTCGCTGCCGGAAGCCTTGCAGCATATATTGTTAGTCAATATTTCGATGTATGGATATATGACAAGCTAAGGAAGTTATTTCCATCTGATCGGCAGCTTTGGATTAGAAATAATGGTAGTACAGTAATAAGTCAATTGCTGGATTCCGTCGTGTTCTGTACAATAGCTTTTTATGGTCAATTTCCATTGTCCGTATGGCTTGAGATTCTCTTAACGACGTATGTTATTAAATTTATTGTTGCAGTAATAGATACTCCATTTATGTATATCGCAAAAAGAATGAATAACGAAAAAGCCAGCTAATGCTGGCTTTTTTTATGCATTCGTATATACTTTGCTTCCCCCGCTTTGGGTAGCTTTGAAATAGAACATATATAAAAGCGGAAAAACACATGCTGTAATATACGCTCCAAAAAAGAGGGGAATAAAAGCAATTTCAAATAACGTAATAAGATACTCTGGTTCTTTCACATATTTATATGGTCCTTGTTTAAACAACCGTACCCGCGGTAATGTGATTTTCTTTGCATTCCAGAACATTCCTGCAGATCGAATACACCACCATTTCGCACAAAGAACAATAACACAGCAAACAAAAAAGAAAACGTGGAATGACATTGCTGTTTGCTTAATAAATAATATTTCAACCATGATAGCTCCAAAACTTAAATATTGGACAAATAGTAAGCCGAGGTAATGCTTATCAATGGAGCTTCTCCCTCCTTTCTCTAAAAGCCACCGCTCATTCCTGCTAGAAATTTGAGTGGCAGCAATCCTTTCGACCACTAATCCAAGTATCGCAAACCACATCCAAGGTACGAACACGAAAACCCTCTCCTCTACTCTACTTTTCGGTTTAGTATGAGCAATCATTTCGTAAATTATGAGATCATGATAGAAGCATATTCAATTAATATTTTCGATTAATATAAAAAGAACAGCTAGCTTAACGCTGACTGCTCCATGAGTTAGATACCGTCGTCTCCCGGAGTACTCGCTCTTCTGCTGGTATACGGATCAAGAGCAGGAGAATGTGCAAGATAGGGAAAACAATGCTAGTAATATAAGCTTCGTACATAAGTGGAATAATAAAGAGCTCTATCCCAACTACTACATAATTAGGATGAGCAATGTATTTATATGGTCCTGTTTTAATCAGTGGGTAGTTTGGAGAAACAATAATCTTCGTATTCCAAAACTTCCCAAGCGACGTAATACACCAAACCCGAAACACTTGCGTTAGAATGAAGAGGGTAACTAGTATGAACGCAGGGTTATGTACTACTTCCTGTTTAATAAAAACTTCCAATAGTAAAGATATAAAGAAGAGAGTGTGCACAATGATAAACCATTTATAATGTTCTTTTCCTCGTTCTATTCCCCCATGGGCTTTAAGCCATCGCTCATTCCGCTTCGCTATATAAACCTCAAGCAATCGTTGGATAATTAAGAAGATAAACAATCCCCATAATAGGCCTGGTAACATCATGTCCACTCCAACAAAAGTAATTCTGAACTGAAACCAGGTCCAAGAGCAGAGAGTACACTTCTTGCTTTCGAAGGGTTTTGTTCTCTCATCGCTTCACCTAAAACATATATAACAGTAGCTGAAGACATATTCCCATGGTTTCTTAAGACACTATAAGAGTGATTCAGTTTCTTCTTTGACGTTTTTAGAACATTCTCCATCGCTTCTAACACCTTTTTACCACCTGGATGGGCGATGTAGTTATGTATACTGCTCTCTTCTAAATCAGTTTTTTTAAAAAATGATTGACAATGCTCACGCCAGAAAGTTTCAACCAAGGATGGAATGCTCTTAGAAAAGACAACCTCAAGTCCTTGATCTGTTACATTCCACCCCATTACATCCGTGCTGTTCTTTTTCGTTTTAGAGCTTGTTTGCAATATTTTTGCGGGGTTAAGCTTGAGATTGCTTTTATAAGGTGAGTTTTCGCCAATTAATAAGGCCGCAGCTGTTCCGTCACCAAATAACGCACTACCTATAATATTACTTTTTTTAAGATCACTTTTTTGAAAAGTTAAGCTACATAGCTCACAGCAAACCACAAGCGCTGTCTTATCTGGATTAGCTGTGATCCAATCATGGGCACGTGCTAAAGCTATAGCCCCTCCAGCACATCCTAAGCCCCATAATGGCATTCGTATAATATCACTACGAAATTCTCTTTGATTAAATAGGTACGTGTCAATAGAAGGTGTCGCTATACCAGTGCTAGAAACAAATAATAACATATCAATTGCCGAGTGAGGAATATCACTCTCTAAAAACACTTCGTTTGTAAGGCATTGATCAATTGCCTCAAGAGAAGTGGTCACTGCATGCTCTTTGTAAAGATCGTTTCGTTCCTGGAAGCTATGCTCTGTGCGAAACCAATCTTTTTCAACAACAAATTGCCTTCTTTTAACCTCGGCGTTTTGAAACACGGGTAACAATTTTGTGATATGCCTACTAGAGTCAAGAAAAATATCTTGTACCAGCTCTGTAATTTCCTCCTGAGTAATAGTATTGGTTGGAACACCTATTCCTGTTGAACAAATATATGTCATAGCGCACCTTCTAATAAATTTTGTATTAAAACTGATATATACCGCTATATTTCTTTGTTAAATAGTCGACCAGGTACTTTGCATTTAAAGATTCACCTGTAACATCGTTAACAATTTCTAATGGTTTTTTCATCTTACCAAATTGGTGAACATGTTTCGTAAACCACTCTCGAATTTGTTGAAAATCTCCTGAAGCAATCAAGTTGTTTACATTCATTTCCTTATTCAACGTATGATTAAATTGTGCTGCATACATGTAACCTAAAGCATAGGATGGAAAATAACCAAAATCTCCTCCAGACCAATGAATGTCTTGTAATACACCCTCTTTATCTGTTGGTGGTATTATCCCTAAATAGTCTTTCATCTTTTCATTCCACAGACCTGGTAAGTCTTTCACCTGTATATCATTATTCATTAGTGCTTTTTCAAGCTCATAGCGTACCATAATATGAAGTGGATAAGTTAACTCATCTGCTTCTATTCTAATATATGATGGTTTCACTTCATTAACAGCCCGATAGAATTGATCTAATGGTACAGTTTGAAAGCCATCCGGTGCATAGTTTTTAAATAGATCATAGTGGCTCTTCCAAAATGATTCACTTCTCCCTATAAAGTTTTCCCAAAATAAGGATTGTGATTCATGAATGCCCATGGAAGTTCCAGTTGCCAATGGTGTATTTGCTAAATTAGGGTTAATATTTTGTTCGTAAAGCGCATGGCCACCTTCATGGATCGTACCGAAAACTGCCATACGAAAATCCTCTACATCATATCGAGTTGTAACACGTACATCGTTCATATTTAAGGAAATAGCAAAAGGGTGAATAGTTTCATCTAATCTCCCTGAACTGAAATCATAGCCCATTCTTTCCAAAATATCTAACGTAAATGCTTCCTGTTTCGCTTTTGGAAAATGTCCTTTAAGTGCTTGAGGATCTGGCTTTACACTGCTATGCTTTATTTTTTCCAATAATCCTGTTAGCGAGTTTCGTAACGAAGGGAACACCTGATCTAATGTTTCCGTTGTAACACCTGGTTCATAATTATGTAGCAGAGCATCATATATATTTTTCTCATAACCCCAATAATTCGCGAACTTTTTGTTGTGTTCTACTAATTCTTCTAAGTATGGCTGAAAAAGGGAAAAATCTGACTTTTCCCTTGCTTCTTGCCAAACTGCTTCAGATTTTGACTGCAACATGACATACTCTTTGTATTCATCATGTGGTATTTTACGGTTACGCTCATAATTTTGTTCACATTCTTCGACTGTTTTTCGAATAATTTCATCTTTTGTATTATCCTTAAGTACGTCAATGAAATACTTCATTTTTTCAGAAGTCTCTAACTGATGTAACTTCTCAGCTAGAAAACCTACTACCTCTGAGCGTTGTTCTACACCTTTTCTGGGAATCTTGGTTCTCATGTCCCAATGTGCAAGAGATATAGCTTCTTTGTATGCACTTTGTTCTTTTAATAGTTCCTTAAAGTCCTTTTCAATTAAGTACGTATTTTCCAATTACTTCTCCCCCTTGTTCTTCTTTCCAAAGTATTGGTAATAGTCTGTTTTAATAAAACCGTTGAACAGCTTCCTTTTTTTAGTAGCAGCTAGTCCGTACTGTTTTTCAAATTGTTCAAAAGCAGTTAGGATATAAACACTCCAGCTCGGATGGTCTTGCATAACAGACCCAAAGTCTTTATAGATTTTTGCAACAGCATCTTTATCACTAAGCCGTTGGCCGTATGGTGGATTGCCTATAATATAACCGTTTTCTTTTTTTATAGTTAGGTCCTTTACTTGCATTTGTTTCCATGAGATTAAATCACCAAAACCTGCTTCCATTGCATTATCCGCAGAAATTCGGATTAATTTATGATCAATATCAGAGCCTGTTATATCTAATTTTTGATCATAGTTAGCCTTATCTTCCGCTTCTTCAAAAGCCTTTTCCCAATACTTCGACTTAATTAAGGACCAACCTTCTGAAGCAAACTCTCTATTAAAACCTGGAGCTATGTTTTGACCAATCATAGCTGCTTCAATCGGGATGGTACCTGAACCACAGAATGGATCAATTAATGGGTTCTCGGGTTTCCAATTTGTTAATAGTACTAGTGCTGCTGCCATCGTTTCCTTAAGCGGTGCCTCTCCCTGGCCAACTCTGTACCCTCTTTTATGGAGACCTACACCAGATGTATCAATGGTTAACATTGCTTCATCCTTTAGTAGGGAAACTTCAACCTTGTAAAGAGCCCCCGTCTCTGGCATTTTAGATGCAACACCATGTTTAAGCTTAAGTCGTTCAGCAATTGCCTTTTTAGTTATCGCCTGACAGTCTGGAACGCTAAATAATTTTGATTGAACTGATTTCCCTGATACCGGAAACTGTCCTTCTTCAGAAATATAGTATTCCCATGGCAAGGCTTTTGTCGCTTCAAATAATTCATCAAACGTGGAGGCCTTAAATCTTCCTATAAGTAATCGGACCCTATCAGCTGTTCTAAGCCATAGGTTACACCGTGGAATAGCGGAAACCGGGGCTTCAAAAATGACACGGCCATTCTCTACTTGCACCTCATACCCCAGGCTTTTTACTTCATTCGCAACAATTGATTCAAGTCCCATTGCTGCCGTTGCAATTAATGTAACATTCTGCATGTAATGTATCCTTTCATATCTCGAAATTAATTCTTTTATAGTTTATCACAATCGTTTGTAAAAGATGAATTCATATCTATTACGTGAAACTGCTTTCTTCGGCATGGTGTCCTTGTCGAAGGATTTCAAGTGAGCCAAATAAAAAACCTTGCTAACAGTTTTTTCTGTAAGCAAGGTTTCATTTGTTTTATGATGGACCCATAAATACTCGATAAGCCATGTTCTGTATCCAACGTACTACAAACGGTGGTCAGCCTTGTACATTGGTTGTAATCATCTATCTACAAGTATATAACTTGTCCCTACTTCGGTTCATTTCCCTACTGAAGGATGCCCCTACCAAAATTTGGGTTGCTCACTCGTGGGGTTTACCTCGTTCCACCTGAACAGTTTCCTATTCAGCTACGTCACTGTGGCACTTTCAAGGTATGTATCCCATATCCGAAGACTTAGGAATACGACCTGCCGTTAACCATGATGGTTACCTTGACTTATGAATTCGTCAAGCACGAACACTACAAACATCTCAGTTTGTGTGAGCATGGACTTTCCTCTGCATGTAGCATGCAGCGATTACATGAGTATTTATATTCAGTTCTAACATTATACCATTAATTTGTTATTTCGACAAGAAATACTTTTATTTAACCTTCGTTCTCCGTATCAGCAAACTTTTTCCCAAATACGGCTTTTTCGAGGTTTGATAATCTCTTTAATACATCATAATTCATTTGTGGAGCTGGTTGAGCAGATCTGGTTCTAGTATGATCGGAACTTGTTTTCTTTAGTCGTTCATTTTCTTGTTGAAGGCGATCAATTTCTTGTTTCAATAAATCATAATCTTGAATAATCTTATCTAGGAACTCGTCCACTTCTTCTTGATTATACCCTCGCATCCCCGTCTTGAATTCTTTTTCAAGTATGTCTTTCCCACTAAATTGAACTTGATTTAAACTCAATTTCATCACCTCATCCTATTTACATGCTTGTTTTATAATCAAAACACAAACTTATTGTCAATGTAAAGTCTATTTATCCGAAACTTATTTTATACATCTAAAAACAAATTAATTGTTTCGTGTCTTTATGGTACCAGTTTACCACTAAAAAAGGAACCTGAAAAATCAGCCCCCTCCTTTAAGTAGTTTATTTAAGTGATGACATTTACTTATCCATATCAGCTTGTTGGAATGAGAATGGAAGTAGTTCTTCCATCGTTACAGTTTTAACCATTTTCTCATTATTCGTCAAGTGGATAACCATCTCACTATCAAAAAATTCACTCATTACCTGTCTACATGATCCACACGGAGGTACTGGTCGCTTCATGTCTGCTGCAACAGCCATCTCTGCGAAATCTCTTTCTCCTTCTGAAATAGCTTTAAATATAGCAACCCTTTCAGCACAACATGTAACAGGATATGCAGCATTTTCAATGTTACAACCCGTATATAGTTTGCCAGATTTAGTTAACAAGGCAGCACCTACCGGAAAAGAAGAATAAGGGATATACGCTTTTTCTCTCATCTGTAATGCTTCTTCAATCAATTGATCTTTTGTCATATTGTAGCCCCCTGTGATAAGTTCTAATATATGTAAAACGGTACAGAAATTTAACTATGACTGACTTAGTTCATGATGAATTTGGTCCAATACATATAGGATAGATTTGTATAGTTCCATATACCGTTTACGTCTCGCATCAATATAGTAGCTATGCATAAGTAATAATTCCATATTTTCTCTAGTGGAAGAAACCTGGTGCGGGTGTACTTGTACTTCCCTATTCTTCACAGCATGTAATGCATGTTCCTCCCACTTGTTAAGAAGTTCATAAATAGGTTTTGTTTCCTCTTTAACTAGAATGAAAAATTCTCTATCTTTTTTATTCTCAGGTGGTTCACTTTGTTCAAATTTGTCTCTCAATGATGTTAGATATTGTTGTAATCTTTCTGTCTGTTTAAGTAATTCCATATTAAAAAACCGCCTTTTAGCTTCATAACTCTTCATCAATACTTTATCATCTATTTAGATAAATTGCACCTGCCACTTTACCTAAACGCTCCTCTAATGGATGAACGGCTATAACTGATTGCAAGCTGCTGTGTTTCAAAGTCTTCGCAAATTGACCGATCTACACGTGTTGTTATTCTTTGATCCATCCTTCTAACTTGGTCAGCAAGACCCTGTAACTTTATTTCCACAATTTTCTTTTCTACTCCGTTAAATTTATTGTCAACGTACTTAATCGCTAGGCCCATCTAAACACACCTCTCTCCTTTGGTATTTGTATTATTCGCTCTTAAACTAAAGTGTCCTGCCTGTTCGACAAAACTAGAAAGAAGGTAACAAAACAAGTGAAATTACTTATCTTTTAGCGATAATGAGACAAACTAAGATGCAAAGGAGGGATAAAGATGAATAAGAAAAAGCAAAAGCAAAAAGCAGAAAGTGAAAAATCACACTCCCTTAAAACGGGGGATAAAAAGCTGCAAGGTCCTAACCGTCCTTCCACATAAAGTGAAACTTCAATCAGTGGGGGTTTTCTTTCATCCCCCACTGATTGTTAGTTGAACGAATCGGGGTGTTAGCGTCCGTTGACTCCCACTCAAAACTACGGTTTCCCTTCATGCTTTGAAGTGGGAGTCTTACGGACGGTGGCTCTGGGATAAACACCATTAAACCCGACTGGGAGAATTCTTACCAGTCGGGTTTAATTGCATACTTCATATAATAATAGCCATATAATAAATCTCGTTTTCTGTAATACGTTTTCTTCATATCCTCTAAAGCAGTAACTTTTGGTTCATGCCACCATTTAGATGGCACACCCCCTATCTTCCACCAATCTTCCCGAATATTATCTTGATGTTTAATAACTGGGTAGAGTACACGTAGGATGGGAGCATGCGAATAATGGGAATCAAAAAAGGTTTCATAATCTTTACGTGAACCAGTATGTTCCTGGGTTTTAGCAAATAACAAGAATTTATCATAGACATTCGGGGTATAGAGTATATTAGCTAGTTGGACTCCTAGCCTGATCCGTTTTGTTATATTTGTGAATCCCTGAACTGATGCTCCATATATTTCTGTATTACTAGTTGGCAATAATACAGCATTCAAACGTAAAAAATTCTGCATCATGTATGGAAGTTGTTTAAAAACATGATACTGAAAGTACGTATGTTTCACCACAGGTCCCTGGATAACATTTTGTTCATTTATAATAAGGGAAAGCATAAGCCTATTTTGTTCCTGCCTTTTCCAAAATAGCTTCCATTGGTTCACCATAAATTTAGATACATGTAACCATTTCAGTAAATGAAACATTGGTTTTCCTATTTGTTTTGAGAGTTTATAAACTAACAACTGAGGAAATGCATCTGAGAATATTAGCCAATTTGCTCTCTCATATGTCATGAATAACTGGTTTCTCTCTTCTCTCCCCAACATTTTTTTAAAAGGTGGTAAATGGAGATCGGTCATATTCCAGCCAGCATTTCTAGAAACCATGCTCGCCAGGAATGCCCACTTAATCTCTGGGCAATCCATATAAAAGTTCAAGTAGGCCTTTGTCCGTGTTATATTGTCTTTATTATGCTTATTTGTAGTGTTTATTATATAATGGATATATGAATCCAACGATTCTTTTCCATACATGGATGATCCTGCTTTCGTTTTCTTTATTTTGTCTCTTTCTCATCCAAATGATGCATTTTAAAGTTATCATTTTCGCTTATATTTGATATGATACTGTAATATGCAAGGAGGATATTATCAATGAACTACCCCAATGGAAAAAAAGGGACGTCAGGAAAAGCTGCCCCAGACAGGCGTGGTGCAGCGAACCAAGCTTTTAGTAACAGAGGAATGACACTAGAAGAAGATATTAATGATACCAACCGTTATTACCTTGATATGAACATGGCAATTATCCATAAGAAACCTACACCTTTACAAATTGTAAAAGTGAATTACCCAAAAAGGAGTGCTGCTGTAATAACAGAAGCATATTTCAAACAGGCTTCAACCACTGATTATAATGGAGTGTACAGAAATAAATATATAGATTTTGAAGCAAAGGAAACGAAAAACAAAACCTTATTTCCATTAGCTAATATTCATAACCATCAGGTAGCTCATATGCGTTCCGTTGTGGAGCATGGTGGTATTTGCTTCTTATTGATCCGATTTACTGTATATCAACAAACATATTTGTTACCAGCAGAGAAACTTTTCAAGCACTGGGACGACAAATTAAAAGGCGGAAGAAAGTCAATTAGTTATGAACAGATATGTCAGGAGGGCTATATTATCCCCTTCCAATACAAGGCAAGAATTGATTATTTAGCTATCATAGATAAGCTTTATTATTAGAGACGGAGGAATGAGTTATGGCCAACAATAGCCAATCTCGTACAGCTAGAAGAAAACAAAAAAAAGCGAAGAAAAAACCAGTTTGGAAAAAAACCCTACTTATATTGCTACTTATTTTTGTCATAATGGGACTAGGAGCAGGAGCAACAGCTGCTTATTGGATTGCTACGGCTCCTGATCTTGATGAATCAAAACTTTCCGATCCACTGGCATCACAAGTTTTAGATATGAATGGTGAAGTTTTTGCAACTTTAGGAGATGAGAAAAGAACAAAAGTTAGTTACGACGACTTACCAAAGGTGCTCGTGGATGCCGTTACAGCCACAGAGGATGCCCGATTTTTTGAGCATTCCGGTATTGATTTGCGCCGTATCGGCGGAGCAGTTCTAGCTAACTTTAAAAATGGATTTGGATCAGAGGGCGCAAGTACCATTACCCAACAGGTCGTAGAAAAATCCTTTTTATCAGCTGAAAAGAAAGTCAGTTTAAAGGTTCAAGAACAATGGCTTGCTTTGAAATTAGAACGTGAATACTCCAAAGAGGAAATAATGGAAATGTATTTAAATAAAATTTTCTACGGTAGTAATGCATATGGAGTAGCAAGAGCAGCTGAAGTATATTTTGGTAAGAAAGATTTGAGTGAGCTTACCCTTCCAGAAGCTGCTATATTAGCAGGTCTTCCGCAAAGACCAACTGCTTATAATCCTTATGAAAGTCCTGAATTAACGAAAGAACGAATGAACACAGTGCTTACTCTCATGGTACGCCATGGAAAGATTTCCCAAGAAGAAGCGGATGAAGCAAGAGAAGTGGATATCCCATCCATGCTAGTAGGAGTAAGCGAAAATTCTATTCCTTATAAGGACTTTCTAAAACAAGTACAGCGTGAAGTGGAGCAAAAAGTAGATGGTGCAGATATTTACTCAGATGGTTTAAAAATTCATACAACCATTGATACAAGTATCCAAGACCATGTGGAGTTCTTACTTACAGATAGTGAAGAAAACCCTATCCCCTATCCTGATGATGAAATGCAAGCTGGAATGACAGTGTTAGACACAAAAAATGGTGCGATTCGAGCAATCGGTGGTAGCAGGAATGGAGATGGTACTGGTTACAACTTTGCTATACAAGGTGGTCAACAGCCTGGTTCGACCATGAAACCACTTGTTGCTTACGGTCCAGCGATCGAATACAATAAAATGTCCACCTACCATCAAATAAACGATGATAAACCATTTGATTATGGCGGTAGTAATCCAATTAGAAACTGGAACCGAAGCTATGCAGGTTGGATGAGTGCAAGACATGCACTAAATCAATCTCTTAACGTTCCTGCTGTTAAAACATTAGAAGAAGTTGGATATAAGAAAGCACAAGGTTTTGCGGAGGGTCTAGGCATTGAGTTCGCTAATGATCCTATCGTGGTAGGTGACGCCATTGGAGGAAGCAAAACAAATGTAACACCGTTACAAATGGCTGGAGCTTACCGAGCTTTTGGAAATGAAGGATTATATAACGATCCATATGCTGTTACCAGTGTGGAATTTCCGGATGGCAGAACGGTTGAAATAAAACCGGAAGCTGAAGCCGTAATGGCAGATTACACTGCCTACATGATTACGGATATGTTAAAAACGGTAATTACAGACGGAACTGGTACTGCTGCTAATGTACCTGGAGTACCAGTTGCAGGAAAAACCGGTACAACAAGTTTACCTGATGAGTCAGGGAGTCCCGACTCCTGGTTTACTGGCTACTCAACGAATTACACTATTTCTGTCTGGACTGGTGGTTATACAAACGAGGAAGGTAATCGATCGGCCATTCCAGATGGGCAAACGAGAATACCGCATGCCCTATTCAGTAATACGATGGCAGAGATATCGAAGAATGTTGATAATAGTGATTTTGTGAAACCAAATTCTGTTGTGGAGGCGAAAGTAGAAAAAGGCTCCCGCCCTGCAGCAAAACCTAGTGAATACACCCCTTCATCACAAATTGTGACAGAGCTATTTGTAAAGGGTACAGAACCAGATGATACATCGGAGAAATTTGATGAACTTGATGCTGTAAGTGGGTTGTCTGCAAGTTACAATGAAGGTAATAACTCAATAGAAGTTTCATGGAACTATGATGAAGAAGCTGATGTCTCCTTTGAAGTTAGTGCACAGGTAGATGACGGGCAAATGCAAAGTCTTTCTACCACAGAAGATACCTCTATGGAAATATCAGAAGTAGAGCCAGGTACGACCTATACAATTCAGGTAGTAGCAGCGAGTAACGATGAAGATATGCGAAGTGAAGCTGCTACAACTTCGGTTACTATCCCTGGAGATGGTGACGAAGAAGAAGAAGAAGGAAATATTCCACCTGTAAGTGGTTTATCTGCTCAATACAATGAAGATAATGGTGTCATTGATGTCTCGTGGAATTATAATGGCCCACCCGCAGCCTTTAAAGTTACGGTTAATAATCAATCACAAACAGTTGAGGCAAACGGTATTGAGATTGGTGGTGCAACCCCAGGCCAAACTTATGACATCGTTGTAACACCTATTGGCCAAAATGGTGCAAACGAAGGCGTTGAGGGAGAATCCCAATCAACAAGCGTTACTGTACCACAGGAAGAAGATGGCGGTAATAATGACGAGGGTAACGATGAAGATAGTGGCGGCGAAGAAAACGAGGGCCAAGGGTCAGATGATGAGGATGACGACACCCCGGATAATGACGAAGATGGAGATGGTACCGATGACCAAAGCGAGGACGGTGATACTGGTTCTGATGATGGGGACAACGAAGAATAGAATTGAATTTCTATTTCAAGCTAAAAAAAGAGGTAAACGCGATTCTATGCGTTTACCTCTTTTTCTTTCTTTATTCGTTTCTGACCTTCTCTACAGAGATCAAGTAACGGACATGTATGGCACTCAGGATTACGTGCTTTGCAGTGATATCTGCCGAAGAAAATTAATCGGTGATGGGTATCCGTCCATTCTTCTATAGGTACTTTTCGCATTAACGTCTCCTCTACCTGCACTACAGAATCCTTCCACCTGCATATTCCTAATCGTTTAGATACTCTTTCTACATGGGTATCAACCGCAATGGCAGGCTCGTTAAATGCAACGGAAGCCACTACATTCGCTGTTTTACGGCCAACACCTGCTAGTTTTTCTAGCTCTGCTTTTGTTCTCGGAACTTCCCCACCATATTCTTCAATTAAAACATCACACAGTTTGCGAATATTTTTGGCTTTATTACGATACAAACCAATGGAACGTATGTCTTGCTGTAGTTCTTCAAGTGATACGGCTAAATAGTCCTCTGGTGTTTTATATTTTTTGAAAAGCTCCGCTGTAACTTTATTCACGAGTACATCTGTACATTGCGCAGATAACAACACGGCAATAACGAGTTCAAAAGGATTTTTATGAGTTAATTCACATGCAGCTTCTGGAAACATTTTTGTAATTTCATCAAGACAAAAACGAATCTGTTTCTTATTTAGCATTGGCTAATCCTCCCCTTCCAGCCAATTATAGTAAAAGGATGTATCACGTTTGGTACGAGGGATTTCTTGTTTAGTAGTCTGATTACCGTGGAATTTTTTACTTGCATCTCTTGCTTGCTCTACGGAATGAATCCCCTTCTTTTGCCATTCTCTTAAAATACGGTCGATATACTTAAAATTCAACTTGCCCATAAGAACCGATTCTCTTAAGGCTGCTTTTATTAAAGATGGAGCCTGCTTGTCTTCATCAAGCCACCCATTAATCGTTTCGATTTCAAAAGGAGATAATGGTCTACCAAATTCTTGCTCAAAAAGGATGAATAACGTGCCATCTGTGGATTCCTCTTCCTTTTTAGCTTCCTTTTCACTGTATAACGTTTCCCACAATTCATTTAAAGAATAAACTTCGCTAATTTTTTCTGTAGCTAAACCGGTATCCTGCTCAATGACAAGTATTCCCTTTTGAATAAACTTACGCAATATATTGGAGCACTCTTTTTCATCCATTGTCAAATTAGCGGAAAGTTCAGCTGGTGTGGGAAATCCAATGCCCTTTTGTTGAAATTGTTGAATTTGTAAAATTAACATAACATCTCTTTCATCAAGCCCTAACGTTTGGAAGGATGTTATAAGTTTTATCGGAATATGAATCTGATCCAATAAAATTTGTTGAATCTGTAAAGATTTTTTCATAGTAGCACCTCAATTATAATTATAGCACGACACTGTGAGAAAATACTCGAATAACTCTGCGATATTACATTGCTCTTTTGTGGGTTTAAAAATGATACTTCATAGTGGAACAAAAATCCCTTGCACTGTACTAGGCAAGGGATTTTATACTCTTAAATTCAATCAAACAATTATGGATACAAACGATTTAGTAAGCGTGGAAACGGAATAGTCTCACGTACATGGTCGACACCCGATAACCAAGCTACCGTTCTTTCTAAGCCAAGCCCGAAGCCTGAGTGTGGAACACTACCGTACTGGCGAAGCTCTAAATACCATTTATAAGCCTGTCCAGTTAAACCGTGCTCTTCATATCTCTTCTGCATTAACTCTAGATCATCGATACGCTGTGAACCACCAATAATCTCCCCGTACCCTTCTGGAGCAATTAAATCTGCACATAAGACGACATCTGAACGATCAGGATGTGGTTTCATATAAAAGGCCTTAATATCTTTTGGATAGTTTGTAATGAAAACTGGCTTATCAAAGCTTTCTGCTATTGCCGTTTCATGTGGAGCTCCAAAGTCTTCGCCCCACTCAATATCTGTAAATCCTTTTTCTTGAAGTAATTTAATTGCATCATCATAAGAGATTCTTGGAAACGGAGCTTTAATGGCTTCCAACTTGGATGTGTCCCTCTCGAGAACATCCAACTCTAATTTACAGTTCTCTAACACATTTTGTGCAATGAAGCTTACATATTGCTCTTGTATTTCTAAGCTTTCCTCATGATCTACAAAAGCCATTTCTGGTTCGATCATCCAAAATTCAATAAGATGTCTTCTCGTTTTCGATTTTTCTGCACGGAAGGTTGGTCCAAATGAGAATACTTTTCCAAATGCCATCGCTGCAGCTTCCATGTAAAGTTGTCCACTTTGTGACAAGTATGCCTCTTCATCAAAATACTTTGTATGGAATAGCTCTGTTGTTCCTTCTGCGGAAGATCCAGTAAGGATTGGTGGATCTATTTTTACATAGTCATTTTCATTGAAAAATTGGTATGTGGAACGAATTATTTCATTACGAATTTTCATAACAGCATGCTGGCGCTTTGAACGAAGCCACAAATGCCTGTGATCCATAAGAAATTCTGTACCATGTTCTTTTGGTGTAATGGGATAATCTGTTGCTTCGTGAATTAATTCAATGTCACTTACTTGCATTTCATATCCAAAGGGTGACCTTGTATCTTCCACTATCTTACCAGTTATGTACATGGAAGATTCCTGTGTTATATTTTTAGCGAGCTGAAAAGCTTCCTCGCTGACATCGTTTTTTACAACGACACCTTGAATAAAACCTGTCCCGTCACGTAACTGTAAAAATGCAATTTTACCGCTGGAACGTTTGTTCGACAACCATGCTCCGATGGTAACCGTTTGTTCATTATTTTTTGGTGCTTGCGAAATGGTTATTTTCACTTTCCTACCTCCTGCAACTATGATTGGTGTTTTAAAACAAATTGTTTAATTCTTTCAGCTGCTTCCTCAAGTGCTTCTGTTGAAGTAGCATAAGACAACCTAATATTATCCTCTGAGCCAAATCCAGAGCCAGGTACAACTGCAACCTTTTCCTCTTCTAATAATGCTGCTACCCAATCATCTACATTAGCATAGCCACAATTGCTTGCAGCTTCCTTCACATTAGGAAACAAATAAAAGGCACCTTTAGGCTTAATACATGTAATTCCAGGTATTTCAATTAATAAACCGTGTAACATATCTAATCGTTCTGCAAATACTCTTTTCATCTCATCTAATGTGTCTTCACTCTGCTCATAAGCTGCCAAAGCTGCATATTGAGCAACAGAAGTTGGGTTCGATGTTGAATGGGAAGCAAGATTTGTCATAGCCTTAATAATTTCCAAAGGACCAGCAGCGTATCCAATTCTCCAT
Source organism: Oceanobacillus manasiensis (assembly GCF_000724085.1). Lineage (GTDB taxonomy): Bacteria > Bacillota > Bacilli > Bacillales > Amphibacillaceae > Oceanobacillus_B > Oceanobacillus_B manasiensis. Next base: position 466,263 of record NZ_CCDL010000002.1, on the reverse strand, counting down.
CCTGTCATAGAGTGTGATTTACTTACACCATTAATAACAATGGTATTTTCAAATAATCTTTTAGACAACTGGGCAACTGAAACATGCTTATCACTTGTATAAATAAGTTTTTCATAGATCTCATCAGATACAATAAGAACATCGTGCTTAAGGCAAATATCTCCTAAGGCCTGCAATTCTTCCTGTGAATACATCATTCCTGTAGGATTGCTTGGAGAATTAATAATAACCGCTTTTGTTTTATCAGTAATTGCTGCCTCTAGTTCTTGTGGCGTCATTTTGAAATGGTTGTCTTCCCTAGCGGTTACAATAACTGGGTTCCCTCCTGCTAACTTAACTTGCTCTGGATAGCTTACCCAATATGGTGCTGGGACGATAACTTCATCATCTTCGTCTAATAACACTTGGAATAATGTATATAAAGCATGTTTAGCTCCTGTGGTTACAATGATCTGGTCTGAACTGTAACCAAGTTGATTATCCGCCTGAAACTTATTAACGATGGCTTCTTTTAATTCTGGAACCCCTCCAGATGGCGTATATTTTGTTCTGCCATCCTTCATGGCCTTAATAGCACCATCAAGAATATATTGAGGTGTATTAAAGTCAGGCTCTCCAGCTCCAAGCCCAATTACATCATGTCCTTGTTGTTTTAATTCTTTCGCCTTTGCCGTAATGGCAAGAGTGGATGATGGTGATAATGTTTTTACTCTTTTCGCTAAGTTCATTCACTTTTACACCTTTCTATTTAAACATTTGTTTTAATCGATATTGTTCATACTGGCTACCATCTTCAATGGCATAATAGTCTAGTACATATCGATCTGAAGCATCACGATAGGTGATTTCCCATAACACTTTTTCATCAACAATACCTGGTACAATCTTAATAAATTTACAATCTGTACACCTGCTACTCCACTCTTGTAGCATATTCTCTTCACTTACCATTTCATCTTCGTTCATGGTTGTTAAAGTCTTCTCATTGCCCTCTAAAGGATAAAAGACAAGTCTTCCCTCATTTTTTTCGGTTTTTCCAAATACGACGTGGTAACTCTCTGCCCCATTAAAAGTGACAACTTTTTCAATTTCCGTCACGGATGTAGCAGATAAGACTTGTTTTTTTGTTGTTTCATATCCGGCAGTTCGACTCTCGTTTATGTCATGATACAAAAATGCAGCATAAATCCCTATTGCAATTACCACAATGCCCACTAGCAGCAAGCTCCATTTTAGCCAGCTAGGTTTTGTATATGGTGAAAATTGCCTGATTCTCATCATTTTCATCCAAGGTTAAGCCGAACATTAAATCATTTTCTTTAAGCGTACGATTTAATGAATCGACAATTTTATAAAGATCTGATGAATATTGGAGCTTGACTGTAGACAGTGTTTGTATTTTATTATCCATCTTTTCCCCTCCAGTTAAAGAACTGCTTTTTTTATCAAAATTTGTTAGACATAGCGAAGGGCTTCTTGCTTATACTATAGATATATTGATGTAAGATAAAGCACAATTACAGTATACCAAGTAAGCGAACAATTGTGTTTTGTTTTATTGAATTCAATAAATTAATTCCAACCTATACCATACCATCTTTCCTACTGATGCACAATTGACGCATCAGTAGTTTTTTTACAACCTAATAATAGGACAAGTGTTAAAACCAGTCCTCGGCTTTTCGCATTAAACGTTGTGTGGTATCTTTCGTTAATGGGATCTCAGGAATAGAGTCTAGAAAGTACTTGCCATAGCGTGCGTTGATGATTCGAGAATCACAAACGAAAACAATTCCTCTATCTGTGTTCGAACGTATTAGTCGGCCAAATCCTTGTTTAAAGCGAATAACTGCATTTGGTAATGATAATTCCATAAACGCATTCTTTCCATCTTCTTTTAAGTTTGCAGATTTAGCTTCAAATATAGGATGGTCAGGTGGCTGAAATGGTAGTCGGACGATTACCAAACTAGACAAGTCATCTCCAGGTATATCAACACCTTCCCAGAACGAATTTGTTCCAAGTAATATAGATTGGTCAAAAGTTTGGAAGTTCTTTTTTAGCCTACTCCTACTCCCACTTGATATCCCTTGCGCTATTAAAGCATAGGTGGATGTGTCCAATATCTCTTTCAATAGGTAGTATGATTTCTTTAACATGTCATAGGAAGTGAACAGAACAAGCATTCGCCCGCTTGTGATTTCGGCAAGTGAATAGATAGCCTCACAGGTGGCATAAATGAATTCGTCTTGATTGCCATGTTTAATATCAGGAAAATCAGTCGGTATCATAAGCTGCACCTGATCTTTATATGAAAAAGGAGATGGAATTTTCTTTGTTTCTACCCTTGCATCTTCATCTTCTAGTCCTAATCGTTTTTTTATAAATGCAAAAGAGTTTTTCATCGTAAGAGTAGCGCTAGTTAAAATGACGCTTTCCTTTTTTGCAAAGAAATCATTGGAAAGATAGCTAGATATATCTGTGGGCTCACTATATATATAAACAGCATTTTTAGCTCCATATGTTTCCACTTCTATCCATTTAACATGCATTGGCGAATCTTTGGTTATAAAGAGGCTTTCCAAGTGGTCCATATATATTTGCAGTTGCTCAATATACTGCTGAACTTCATTTTTATCATGTTTATCCTGGTATTCTTTCTCTAGTATCTGATCTAGCCTTGCTAAAATAAAAATCAGGTCGCGGAGGAAAAACATTAATCGATTTGTCATTTCCAGTATAGTATCCCATTTTGCAGTATCTTCCTTACTGTTCTCAAATCGATATTGCGTCCGCCCGATATCACTTAGTGACTTTTGATGCTTATTTTGTTCGGCAACATACTGGAAAATACCACGGAATAAATCATCGGTTTCATACTTTGCATCGATTATAAGGTCGTCCCACTTATCAATAAATTCCTCTTCTATATATTCTCTGTACCTTGTTATTAAATGACCAATAAACTTTGGATCGTTGGTCTCCCCTATTTGATTAAGAGTGTATTGCATATTCATATAATCAAGTTTGAGGCCATAATGCTTGGAAGTTGTTTCCTCAAAATGGTGTGCTTCATCAATAATTACTTTTTCATAACTAGGCAATAGCTGATAATCACGAAACATGTCAGTTGCAAGGAGAGCATGATTAGTAATCACAACATCAGCTTGCTGAGCAGCTTTTCTTGCTTTTTGGTAATAGGATCTTAAAAACCATGGAGATTGTGGATCCACACTGGCTTCTGTATCTGTAGAAATACGTTTGAAGAACAAATAGCCACTAGAAGGTAATTGAACCTCGTCGATATCTCCAGTTGTCGTTTCGGTCAACCAGACTAAGATCATAGCTTTCGTTAGTGTAATATCATAATTATCCTTTTCTGTGGATGAAAGCTCCCTCTCGAATTTCTCTAGGCTAATATAATGGCTTTTACCTTTTAATAATGCCACTTTAAAATGAAAAGGAAGAAGGTTACGTACAAGTGGCATTTCCTCGTCCAATAGCTGTGTTTGTAACTGTGTGGTAAAGGTACTTATAACCAATCGTTGATCTGTTTTAACAGCCTCAAAAATTGCAGGGAGTATGTAAGCTAATGATTTTCCTGTACCAGTCTCTGCCTCTATTAAGGCATGGCTTTTAGATTCAAATGCATTATAAATGACTTCTGACATCTCACGCTGGCCTGCTCTTTTTTCATATCGCGACATTTGCTGAGAAAGTGATCCCCCATCTTCATAGATTGCATCTAAAAAATCCCCATAGGAACCTAATTCAGATGGAGGGAGTTGCTTTACTTCCCTAATTTTTTTATATGCCATTCCTTGGAAAGTCTCTATCTCAGGATTCTCATCAGTTGAAAAGGCGAGAACACTTTCTCTAGCTGCAAGTAATTCATATAGATCTGATTTAAACATTTTTTCTAGACGAATTAAATGTGATATCGTCTCATAAGGAAGACTACCGAGTTTTTCCCGTAACTTTAAGAAAAGCTTGGCAGTCACATAGGCGTCAGACAATGCCCTATGTGGGTCCTCATGTTGAATTCCCAAATACTCTGCAAGTTGACCTAATTTATAGCTAGGAGCTTTAGGATAAAGTATACGAGCCAGCTCTACCGTATCTAAAACTGGGTTTGTAAGAATTTCCATACCTACCGCGGCAAATTCCGCATTAAGAAACCCCATATCAAACGGGACATTGTGTGCAATTAAGTAACTATTCTCAAATAAGGCAGCAATTTCTTCTGCCCTTTGGTCAAAAGTTGGTGCATCTTGAACATCCTCGTCCTTAATACCTGTCAGACTTGATATAAATTCTGGAATAGATTTACCTGGATTGAGGAAGGTGCCATAGCTATCAACTATTTCGTCTTGTTCAATAACCACAATACCTACCTCAATAATTCTATCTCTTTTTACTGCTGAATGGCCGGTAGTTTCTAGGTCGATTACGACAAAACGTTCCACTCGACCACCTCACTTTCCCTCTAACTGTCTTTGCCTTATTTTCCGTACAGTATAAGACTATTTATTATTATTCCACAAACCAATCAATTTCAGCTGAATAAATTTTCTCTGTTTTTCCTTTTGTTGGTTCTATCAATAGTGCACCATCTTCAGCAATGCCTGTAAAAATGGCATTCTTTTGTTTATTCCCACTATGTAAAGAAATTTTTTCACCAATTCTAAACCCATAGTTTTCCCATTTTGTCTTTACACTTGGAAAACCGTTCTCTAAAAAAGCATTGTATTCTTTTTCAAGTGCTTCAAGAATTTGTTGCACTAATTCTACGATCGGCCATTCTTTCTCTGTTTCCATTTTTAAGGAAGTTGCCTTGTAATGAATGGAGTCTGGTATTTCTGTATTTTCCTGATTTACATTTAATCCAATACCTACTACGACGTATTGAATCCTGTCCTGTTCAGCCTGCATCTCTGTCAGAATCCCGGCAACTTTTTTATTTTGAATAAGAATGTCATTAGGCCACTTTATCTTAGGTTTTAATGTATCATGTTGATCAAGCACCTCAGCTATGGCAGTTGCTGTCATTAGAGTTAGCTGAGGAGCAATATATGGGGGTAATTCCGGTCGTAAAATGATACTCATCCATATACCTTTTCCTTTTTCGGAATGCCAAACACGATCCATTCTTCCTCTGCCATTGGATTGTTCATCAGCTATGACGACTGTTCCATGTGGTGTATTTTCGCGTGCTGCTTGATGTGCAACATGTTGTGTTGAGGTGACTATTGGTTTATGGATAATTTCTTTCCCCATCCATGATGTGTTAAGACCCCATTTTAGAGTATTGGCACTTACATTTTCAGAAAATTGTTTAATTCTATACCCCGTTTTAGGTTTTGCCTCGATAACATACCCATCTTTTTCAAGTTCTTTCATGTGCTTCCAAATAGCAGTTCTGGAAATATGTAATTGATCAGAAAGCTGCTGACCAGAAATATAGTTTTCTTTCGCGTCTGCAAGCAATCTAATTAACTTATTTCTGGTGGATTCCATTTCAACCATTCCTTTATTTTTTCTTTGTCATTGGTCAATTCCTTTATTACCACAAGGTATTCTACTTCAATGAGTATTTTTTGCATCCAAGGCCCCTTCGCAATTTGAGGAAATAGCTCTATTAAATCATTTCCATTAAAGCAAAGCTGCTGCCGAGACATGATGGGCAAGTCGTCTTCCATATTATACATCTCCTGCAAAGATGGTACAGCTTGGCAGGAAAGAGCCACTAATACACGAATAAACCCCTCATACAACTCACCTGGCAATTTATAGACAATCCAGTTTTGTATCCCAGATTCTTGAAACTCCCTTACTGCTTCAACAAGCTTTATGGTATCACGTTTCGTTTGATTGGAGGCCTTCCATTCTCTTATCCAAGTCATAATGCTAACAGTCGGATCTAGCAAATGAAAAAACGCGAACATTTCTGCAAGAGTAAATAAAGGCTTTTGCTCCCTCTGAAGTGCATCTATCATAGCAGGCTTTTGCTTTAGAACAGGGAGATTTTTATGAAGCCCAGTTAATTGTAATTCCTTTATAGCATCCGCAATGTAATTGCCAGCGAAAAACTTTTCCATTTCCATGGCTATACGCTCTACAGCAATGGTATTTACTTCTCTTCTTAAAGTTTTGATCTGTTTTTGGGTCTCTGAATCAAGTGTAAAACCAAGTTGACTTGCAAAACGCAATGCTCGAACCATCCGTAATGGATCCTCTTTAAACCGATCATAACCATTCCCCACTGTACGAATAACTTTATCACTTATATCTTCTCGGCCTTGATACAAATCAATGACTTTTCCTTTTTTATCCATTGCCATCGCATTAATTGTAAAATCTCGCCTTTTTAAATCCTTGTCGATTTTACTAATAAATGCTACATGATCAGGATGTCTACTATCTGAATAAGTGCCGTCGATACGAAAGGTCGTCACCTCATAGGATGTTTGTTGGTGACGGACGATTACAGTTCCATGTTCGATTCCTACTGGGATGACCTTATCAAATATCTTCTGAATGAATTGTGGGGTTGCAGATGTGGCGATATCCACATCCCTAATTTCTCTCCCAAGTAAGTAATCACGAACACATCCACCAACAAAATACGCTTCATGGCCGTGTTCCTCGATGTGATTTAGTACAGCTATTGCTTCTTTAAATGGACTGTCAAGCATCTTATCACCACTATTGTTTAATTTAATACTCTACTATAAAGTTCCAAATACTGTTGGAGAATGCGATCTGAGTTAAAATACTCTTTTGCTCTTTGAAGTGCATTTTGCGAAAACTGTTCTAACTTCACTTCATCTTGTAACAATGCAATTCCAAGCTCAGCAGCTCTCTCTGTATTACCGAGTTCTACGATGTAGCCTGTCTCATTATTATTGACCACTTCTGGTATGCCACCTACATTTGTTGCAATACAAGGAACTTCACAAGCCATCGCTTCTAAAAGAACCAACCCAAAGCTTTCTTTTTCAGATAAAAGAAGTTTAAGGTCAGATATCGACAAGAGATCACGAATATTTTTTTGTTTACCTAGAAACAAGACCTGATCTTCTATATCCAATTTTTTTACCAAATGAACTGCATTGGTATATTCAGGCCCGTCCCCAATCAAAAGCAATTTGCTCTTAACAGATGTTTGAATTTGATAGAAAGTCTTAATAACATCTTCCAGACGTTTTACTTTTCGAAAATTGGAGATATGAACTACTACTTTTTCTTCAGGTTTAATCCCATATTGTTCTTTTAAATGCGGCATATTTTGTTTATAGTAATCATTCTCATTCACAAAGTTATAAATCACTTCAATTTCTTTATTTACTTGTAGCATTTCCTCTGTTTGTCTTACCAAATCTGCAGAAACAGCTGTAACAGCATCAGATTGTTCGATGCCATGCTTAATCATTTTCTGGAACGTATTATCTATTCCCAAAACCGTTATATCAGTACCATGCAGTGTAGTGACAATCTTTACATCATGCTCAGCGATATCTCTAGCAAGAATAGCACAAACAGCATGTGGCATAGCGTAATGTACGTGTAGGATATCTAGCTTCTCTCTGTCTATCACCTCTGCCATTTTTGTTGCCAATGCGAGATCGTAAGGAGGATATTGAAAAACAGGATAATGATTTAGTTCTACTTCATGATAAAAAATATTTGGATATACTTTATTTAAACGGAATGGCAAACTTGATGTGATAAAGTGGATTTCATGCCCTTCCTCCGCCAAGCGTATCCCAAGTTCTGTGGCAATAACACCAGATCCACCTACAGTGGGATAGCAGGTAATTCCTATCTTCTTCATCCCTGTTTTTCCTCTTCCTCTCTCTGGTTAATAATTTTTCTCCAGTCTAAGTCTCCTTGATCTAGCCCTCGAATAAAGATTTCAGCAGCTGCTATATTAGTGGCCAAAGGGATTTGATGGACATCACAAAGACGCATAAGTGCACTAACATCTGGCTCATGGGGTTGGGCAGTTAATGGATCTCTAAAGAAAATAACCATATCCATGTCGTTATTTGCGATCATCGCGCCGATCTGCTGGTCTCCTCCAAGAGGTCCAGATTGAAATAAGTGAACAGGTAAACCGGTTGCTTCTGTAATTTTACTTCCAGTTGTTCCAGTCGCAAATAAATTATGTTCTTTAAGAATGGAAGTATAAGCAATGGTAAATCCTATTATTTCTTGTTTTTTCTTATCATGTGCAATTAGAGCTATATTCATCGTTTTTCCCCCTATAAGACATTTTCCAATCCATATATAACTTCCTGCATTTCCATAACTTTGTCTGCTGCTAGTTTAACGCCATCCATGAAAGATGCACGGTTAAGCGAGTCATGCTTGATCGTTAAGGTTTGACCAGGGCTTCCAAAAATAACCTCTTGATGTGCAACTAAACCTGGTAAGCGGACACTATGTATTCGCATTCCATCATAGTCTGCTCCCCTTGCTCCAGGATAGGTCTCTTTCTCGTTTGCATGTCCTTGCTGTTTATATTCACGAGATTCCTTTATCATTTCAGCTGTTTTTACAGCAGTCCCAGAGGGAGCATCCAGCTTATTATCATGATGCTTTTCAATTATGTCGACATCTTGAAAATATTGTGCAGCTAATTGGGAAAACTTCATCATTAAGACAGCGCCAATTGCAAAATTGGGAGCAATAATACATCCTATATTTCTCTCACTAGCCAGCCACTTTAGCTCATCAATTTGTTCCTCAGTAAAGCCTGTAGTACCAACAACTGGGCGAATTCCATGCTCCATTGCTGCTTTTGTATGCCTGTACCCTTGTTCAGGAATAGTTAATTCAATTAATATGTCTGCATCGACCTGACCGAAACACTCTTGGGCATCTTCAAAAATGGGCACATCTAATGCAGGCAACCCGTCTACGTCTTTTAGCCTCTTACCGTTATTTTTACGATCAATACAAGCAACCAATTGCATATCGTCCTGTGATTGAACAAGTTTTACTGCTTCAGAGCCCATTTTACCACGTGGGCCTGCGATAATTATTTTCTTCATAGTCTGTTTCCTCCCTAACTGGTAACCTAAGTTGTTTACTTTTTTGTCCAGCGATCTTTATCTCTTGTCTCTATTTTTGTAAGTGACATATTGAATGCCTCTGATAAATCAATATCTAGTGAATTAGCAAAACAGGAAAGTACAAATAAAATATCCCCTAACTCGTCTTCTACTGTCTTTGCCTGTTCGCTATCCTTCTTTGGCTTTTCCCCATAATAGTGGTTAACTTCACGTGCTAGTTCTCCCACTTCTTCGGAGAGTCTTGCCATTAAACTCAATGGAGAGAAATAGCCCTCTTTAAATTGGGAAATATAATCATCGACACGTTTTTGCATTTCTTTTGTGGTATAGTCATTTGTATGAATATTAAAAACCCCTTTAGCATTATCCTATCTAACATGTTAGCTAATAGGGTATGATTTGACAAACTTTTTACTCTGACTTACCTTATTTAGGGCATTGATATAAAGTGAAACTGCATTTGTTGAAAGTTCCTTAACTGTTAGGTGAACGAATTAAATCATTATTGGGAGTTATTCCAATTGAATTGGAGTCTTATTGCTAATTATGTTGGAAGAAATTTAATATTAAAGATTAAAGAGAGGAGTTGTACATGTTGTTTGGATTAAAGATAAAAAATATACTATTCATCTTATTAGGGTCTGCTATATTTTCTTTTGGAATCGTACATTTTAATATGCAAAACAACTTAGGTGAAGGTGGGTTTACAGGTATTACCCTTCTTCTATACTTTATATGGGGATGGGATCCTGCTATTACAAATATATTATTAAATATCCCATTATTTTTTATAGGATGGAAGTTTCTTGGACGTAATACGTTTCTTTACACTATTATCGGAACATCTGCTGTCTCTGTGTTTCTAAGCATCTTCCAGGCATATCAATTTCAAATTGGACTTCAGAATGATATGACGCTTGTAGCTTTGTTTGCTGGAGTGTTTATCGGTGTAGGACTCGGCATTATTTTTAGATTTGGTGGTACTACTGGTGGTGTAGATATCATCGCTCGGCTTGTTAATAAATATATCGGCTGGAGTATGGGCCGTACAATGTTTCTTTTTGACTTTGTCGTTATTGCGACTTCGGTTTTCGCTATTCTGGATCTTGTTGAGGGAATGTACACTCTCGTCGCAGTATATGTCGGTGCAAGGGTTATTGACTTTATTCAAGAAGGTGCCTATTCAGCAAAAGGGACTACTATTATTTCAAGTCAAAGTGAGGCAATTGCAGAAAAAATACTTAAGGAAATGGATCGTGGTGTTACAGTCTTGGATGGCCGAGGCAGTTTTTCAGGAGAGAAAAGAGACGTGCTATATTGTGTCGTTGCAAGGAACGAAATAGTCAGGTTAAAATCTATAATTAATTCTATTGATCCCCATGCTTTCGTAGCAGTTAGTACTGTCCATGATGTATTAGGCGAAGGATTTACATTAGATGAAAATAAAAATCCTTTAAATGATGATTAAAAAAGAAAAGCCTAGCGGTCGTATTAATGGCCGCTAGGCTTTTTAGTGGTTGGAAAACATATTCGTGTCGTGCTATAAGCTTATTTTAATCTCTTGAAGCTGCATACATAAGAATGAAACGAAGAAGCTCAGCTACAGCTACAAGTGCAGCAGCTACGTATGTCATAGCGGCAGCATTTAATACTTTTTTGGTTTCCCGCTCTTCATTATTTCGAATAATTCCTGTCGAAACAAGCTGTCCCATCGCTCGATTAGAAGCATCAAATTCAACTGGCAATGTTACAAGCTGGAACAAAACAGCTGCTGCCATAAAAATAATCCCGAATAGAAACAGTTCCATCATACCAGTAAAGAAACCTATTAGGATTAAAAAGAACGATAAATTTGATCCCAGGCTGGCTACAGGTACAAGTGCACTTCTAAATTTTAAAAACGCATATTCCTGTTCATCTTGAATAGCATGTCCCACTTCATGAGCAGCTACTGCAGCAGCTGCCATTGAAGGACTATGGAAGTTACCTGAAGATAAGCGAACTACTTTCTTGCGAGGATCATAGTGGTCTGATAGCATTCCTTTGGTCTCTTGAATGGAAACATTATATAATCCATTATCATCTAATATTTTTCTTGCAACCTGTGCTCCAGTCATCCCAGAGGAAGTTGCTTTATTTGAATACTTTTTGTACGTACTTTTAACTTTTGATTGTGCCCATAATGGGATAATCATAATGAGCGCAAGGTAAATGAGATACCCACCAAGCCCGCCAAACATTCTACATTCCTCCATGTTTTGTAAAGTAATTTCCTTAAGGTCAATTTTAGTCAAAAATGTCGATTTAGTCAATTATATTGTCTTGTTGCTTTCTCTTCTTTTCTTCCCCTTTATATTTTCTCCAGCTTACATAAGTTAATGTAATAGCAATACATCCACCTACAATTCCGATTGTCCAAAACAATAAAGAAAAATCAGCTTTCATATCCGTTTGCTGTGCTGTTGCGCTAGGTGTATAGGCCATGATACGGATTGAAGTAGTCAGCAATGTTATTTTAATCCCTATGAGGATAAGCACTAACCAGCAAATTCTTTTCTTAGCCATAGAGATCACCTCTGTATATATCTTCTACAACTAATATATTGTTTTGAAGCTAAATATATAACAACTATTTAAGCTTTTAAAGCGTTGCTTTTAGATATAGTACATCTATAGGCGATAAATATCGAAAGAATGCTTAACCAAAACGTAAAATAACCTATTTCGTTCATATAATCGGTCAGGGATGAATAAATCGGCATCATTTCAAAAACATAATCAATCACATCATTATGCAATGTCCAGATCGCTGCTACAGCAATATGGCGAAGCTTTAACTTGTAAAAGGGTGCATATAGTAGTCCCTGTATGGCCATCGCACCATGAGATGCCATTAGCATATAACCCGCAGGTGAAAGCGAACCATCTACTACAAGTGTTAAAAGATTCATTACAACTGCCCATATGCCATACTTAAATAATGTTATGATGCCAAGCGCTTCTATATATGGAACATTTTTACCAAAGATAAAAAACAACAGAAAAATAGTAAAAAACAGGCTGGCAGTAGGGCTGTCAGGTACAAAGATGAGAAATATTTCTGGGGTTATTGCAAGCTGACTCTCATACCACATAAATCCATATATGGTCCCGAATAAGTTTATGAGAAATAATATAACTAAAAAGCGTTTATCACGTAATATGTAGTTAATCATAGCTTCTCCTTTTATCTTTGGTTTCAAATAGATGAAAATAACTCACGTTCGCTTGTCTTTTAGCGAGTGTACGTTTTTCTAGTGATTCAAAATTTTATGTATTCCTCACGTGTAAAAAAACACCTTCACCAGTTTAAATGGTAAAGGTGTTTTATTTAAGAAATATTATTCCGCCTGTTCATTAACTGAAACAATGAAGTCAACGAGTTGTTGTAGCTCTTCATCAGTTCCTTGGAATTGATCAGGTGGCATGGAGCCAATTCCTTCAACCGCAATAGTTGCAATTTCTTCGGCTGAGTGCTCTGTGCCGATCAAGCCAGGAGCAGCAGCTCCACCTTGTAGGTCTTCTCCATGGCATTGTAGACAACTATTTTCATAAATCGCATACCCTGGATCGTCTGTATCAATTTCTACTTCAGATGTAGGTATAGGTTTATTCGCTTCTGCCCGTTCTTCCCAATTTACGTGAGCAGCTGACTCATAGGTTAACCAAATAACAGATGCAAGACCAAGTATCATCATTGCAACGGCAACTGGTCGCTGATGTGGCCTTCTACCAGGACCATTATCAAGGAATGGTGCTAGTAATAGACCACCAAATGCTAAGCCTGGTAAAACAAGAATACCCATAATGGTCCAACTACCACTGGCAAATTCATATTTAAGCAATTCGTATAAGAATAAGAAATACCAGTCCGGCAATGGGATATAAGCGGCATTCGTCGGGTCAGCTACACCTTCAAGAGGCGAAGGATGTGCCAATGTTAATGTTAAAAATCCAGCAAGGAAGACAGCACCTACCAACCATTCTTTTAATAAAAAGTTGGGCCAGAAAGCTTCTGTTCTTCCGGGATATTCAGAATAATCTTTTGGTACGTTAGGTTTTCTTTCCGCAGAAATACGAGAATCCCCTACAAATTTCATGCCTTTTCCCTTATGCACAGCTTTCCCTCCTTTTTATAATGGTCCTGAGATACCTTGTCTTCGTATTAGTATAAAGTGAGCAGCCATTAATCCAAATAGAGCTGCTGGTAAGAAAAATACGTGGATTGCAAAGAATCTTGTTAATGTTTGCGCTCCTACAATGGACGGATCACCAGCCAATAATGTCTTCAGATGCATTCCAATAAACGGAACTTGTTCCGCTATTTCCAGTCCAACTTGTGTTGCAAAGTAAGCTTTATTATCCCATGGTAATAAGTAGCCTGTAAAACCAAGGCCTAGCATAATAAAGAAAATTAATACTCCGACAATCCAGTTAAGCTCACGTGGTTTTTTATAAGCCCCTTGGAAAAATACCCGCAATGTATGTAGTAATAACATGACAATTACAACACTGGCTCCCCAATGGTGCATTCCTCGAACAATCTGTCCATGTGCCACTTCTGTCTGTAAGTAATATACGGACTTCCAAGCATTCTCGATATCTGGAACGTAATACATAGTCAAAAACATCCCTGAAAGAATTTGAATGACTACAACGAAGAATGTCAGTCCGCCAAAGCAGTATACAAAAGCAGAAAAGTGATGGGCAGGGTTTACATGTTCTGGGACCTCGTGATCAGCTATATCGCGCCATATTGGCGTAATATCTATACGATCGTCGATCCAATCATAAATTTTTTGTAGCATAAATTATTACGCCTCCCCTTTAGGAATTGCATCACCAAGGAATAACATACCATCTCTAACTTCTTGTTCATAAACATCAAGCGGTGCTAGTGGTGGTGTCCCTGGTACATTTTCCCCGTTCTTATAATAGCGTCCATTATGGCAAGGACAAAAGAATTCATTCGGATAGGATTCATTACCTTCCCAAGATACGACACATCCTAGATGTTTACATATCGGGGAAAAAGCTTGAATTTCATCATTTTCATCCTTGAATACCCACGCAGACCTGCTAACCTCAGACTCGTACCATCCATCCACTTGTTCGACCTTCCAATCGATCCTTTGTGGATCTGTGGTGATATCCTCAACTGCAAGACTGACATTGGTCAACCCACCATGTCCAGTCTCTTTAAGGACTGGGTCTACTGCCATACGAACCATGGGCATTAGCATACCAGCAGCCATAAATCCGCCAACGCCTGTAAGCGTATAATTTAAAAACTGTCTACGGGATACTTGTTGCTTTTTCTCACTCATCTGTTTCCCCCCTCTTTACGTTAATCACGGGACAATTATTAGTTAATTATCATATTACTAGGACATTACCATGATAGCGCAAACTGCTTGTCCGGTCAATAAATATTCAGCCTAATAACAAAATTAACTGTTTAAGATGAAAATGCATACATCTATATCATACCCAATAGGACCGGATCAATTCTCCTAACTGTTCTACTTGTTCTTTAATAAGTGCTCTCATTTCAACAGATTGCAGGTTTCCAGTTTTACTTCCAGGAAGCCAGAGCAATGTTCCGTCCAACTCTTTTTCTAGCTTTTTCCACCCTGAGTCAAAGGTAATGAAAAAAACATGTTCAAACGGCTGCTGCTTAACATCCTGAACCCAATAATTCAGACGGTCTACCTCTGTCTCTTTATTAGAATTTTTTAAGTAATGATAAGTTGGTGTTAACAATACCCTCCCTGTTAGCTCTTTTTCAATTTCATTAGCAAGGATATAAATCACCTCACTCTGAAAGGTGCTTGTTGTTAATGCATTTTCGTCTGACACCTGAAAAGGTACAAGGGGGATAAGCACGCTGTCTATGTACTCTTTCGCCTCTATATACTGCGCTATATCATTCTTTTTCCATTTCATTGTTATTCATCATCCTCTCACTAATCTTTCTCATTTTTGTAGTAAGTTGTTTACGTAGATCACACTCTACATATCTTCTAACATTTAGATTAATCGAAATTAGTAAATACTAAAAGTACTTCGTTTAACCAGCAACTTAACAAGTTATAATATCATTAAAATAACGATTGATATGATTAAGCTTACATAAATCTTATCTTAATGGAATAAAAAAAATCAACCTATTGCTCTTGCAATGGTTGATTTTGGGAAAAAGAGTCTTCTAGTTTTTTTAATTCATTTGAAAGTTGTAGAAATCTCTTCTGATCCATCCTGTCTAGAGCTATGTCGATCTCTTGGGTTAAATAACTTCGCTTAAATGTATATATGGATTGTTCTAAAAGCTCTTCAGCAATCTGTTGATCTTTTTCCGTGATAAAATATTCGTCCGGAATATACGGATTTTCTTCCAATACTGCCACGTATGCTGCATTTTGATAAGATTTCTTGAAATTTAATTGCAAATATAGAGGTTCATTATGGTTAAGGCGAATGTCATGGAACGATTTTTCAGCATCTGTGGTCACCAATTGGTTTTTGTAAAATCGAAAAGGTGTCTCTTCGGAACAGTGGCTCGTCATAATGATACCTCTTGGACAAAACTTTGCTTCTCTTACGAAATGAACATTTGCCAGAATTTCATCATGATTGACCAAATAATTTAAGATCCATACACTTTCTCTTTTTTTCAGTTGATAATGATTAAGAAACCACTGAAGAAATCCTTTTTTATCTTGTATGGAAATAGGAGTTTGCATATATTTTCAGTCCCCCTTCAATTATCTGTTCTTGCATTACATTACGCTTCTGTATTCGCTTGTTTTAAGCGACTTAAAAATCCTTCCACATCATCATCCAAGGGTTGTTGCACCATGTAGGCTTCTAAAATTGGTATTGCCTCCTGGATCCTCCCTTCCTCTGTAAGAAAATAACCATACTCCTTCATGAAGTCACTGTCTTGATTAAGGCTATTATATGCTTCCTTATAATGGTTTAATGCATCTTTATATAATTCTGCTTCATTATAAGCTCGGGCAAGTTCCCATTCATATAGTGGGTCACTGGCTCCTGTACTTTTAATTTCGCCAACAAGCTCAATAATTCCTTTAAAATTCTCATTATTTTTTAGCAGTTCGATTAAAAATAGGACTCCTTCCTTATAGTCTGGGTCTATTGCCACTGCTTCGCGTATCCATTTCTCACTTTCTTCATTTTTATCAAGCTTGTGTGCTAACTGCCCTGCCATAAAATAAAGCTCTTTATTAAATTCATCATATTTTAGTCCATTTATCGCCGTTTCGTATGCTTCTTTTTCCATACCTTCCTCTTCATATGCAGCTGCAAGCTTATGATACACCGTATGATAATACGGATCTGTTTCTACAACACGTTCCCATGCTTTAATAGCTATGTCTTTACGATCAGCTTGATTTGCTGTAATACCATATTTGAAAAGTGAGTCCGAGTTTTCCATCTCTTGGCTCTGATAAATTTCTAATGCTTTCTCATATTCGCCTGATGCCGCAAGTGATTCTGCTCTACGGTCATCTATTGATACATTTGCTAGCTCTTTAATATCCATGCTCGCTACTTTACCATAGTAAGTGGTAGCGCCTCGATATTCACCAATAGAAAATAAAAGCTCAGCTAGTGCAAAGTCAATAATAGGCTCATTAGGAGCAACCTGTTTGGCATTTAATAGTTTTTGCTCAGCTACCTCAAACAATCCTTGTGCTTGATAAAGATCAGCTAACTGAATTAGTACCTGAACATAAGCTTCATCATCTTCTTTTATCTCATTCAATAATTCGATGGCTGCTTCGTCATTTTCTAATTCAATATAGATATCAGCTAACGTAATTTTTAACTCACTCTCTTCCGGAAACAGTTGCAGTAGCTCATCCAAGATTTGGATTGCCTCGTCTAAAAATCCCCACTGAATATATAATTCTGCAATTGTATACTTTTCTTCAGAGTCCGCAGTTGGCAAATAACTTTCCAAAAGTTGCATTGCTTTTTCTGATTGCTTTGCTTCCATTAATTTAACAGCTTCCATGATTGTTTCCATATATTACGCATCCTTTCCTGACCGGCCTTTATCATTATAACCAAATGCTACACACTTAGAAAACCAGAGGTTGATAATTTTACTAGTAGTTTAACAATGTATCTATTAGCTTGCACTTAGTAACTATCTTGGCTTAGATTTTAACTGTGTAAATAAAAGAACCTGCATGTAGCAGATTCTTTTATGACAATATAGGGTTAATAAATTATTTGATCCGCTCCAAATCCTCAAAAAAGCTTGGATATGATATTGCAATAGAGGATATATCATCAATGATAACATCTTTAACTGTAATTAATGAAGCAATTGCACTCATCATGGCGATACGATGGTCATTAAAGGAAGCAGCTTCCCCTCCCTGTAGTTCAGTCTTGCCATGGATGAGCATACCATCTTCAGTAGCTTCTATAGAAGCTCCTAAGTTGTTTAAGACACTAGAAACTGCCATTATGCGATCTGTCTCCTTAACGCGTAATTCTTCTGCATCCTTTATCACTGTCGTTCCTTTAGCTTGTGTTGCGAGTAAAGCAAGTATAGGGATTTCATCAATTAACCTTGGAATCATATCACCTTCAATTGTTACACTTTTTAGATTACCAGCTTCTACGACAATATCCCCAAAGCTTTCACCGCCTAGAGTCTTCTCATTTAGGATTGTTATTTTAACACCCATCTTTTGAATGATATCCAGTATTCCAGTTCGTGTATGGTTTAAACCAACACGTCGCAATGTCAATTTACTACCAGGCACGATAGCTGTAGCTACTAAAAAGAAAGCAGCCGATGAAATATCCCCGGGGACGTATACGTCTGTAGCAACTAATTTATTATGATTTGTTACAGTTGTTTTTAGGCCTTCCGTTTTTATAGAAGCCCCAAAAGCCTGTAGCATTGTCTCGGTATGATTCCTGGTTAGATTAGATTCTCTAACAGTAGTTTCTCCCTCTGCCTGCAAACCTGCAAGCAATACTGCTGACTTTACTTGAGCACTTTTAACAGGAAGCGTGTAATCGATCCCGGTTAACGACTGGCCTATAATCGATAATGGTAAAAATCTACCAGAATCTTGTCCTTCTATTTTTGCACCCATTTGTTTTAACGGGTTAACTACCCTATCCATTGGTCGTTTTGTTAAGGAAGCATCGCCATAAATATCTGTGTTAAAATTCATTCCCGCAAGGACACCGAGCATTAATCTGGCAGTGGTTCCTGAATTTCCAAAATCCAACTGTTTTTCCGGTTCTGTAAGTTTTGTGATCCCTTTGCCATCTATTATAAGTTCATCCTCCCTCTTGCTAATGGAAACACCCATATCCTGAAAGGCCTTTACTGTTCGCATACAGTCTTCCCCTTCTAGAAAGTGGCGCACATGTGTGACGCCATGAGCCATAGAACCAAACATTACAGCACGGTGGGAGATTGATTTATCTCCAGGTACTTCTATTTCGCCTTGGAGAGGATTATTTACAGATTTCAATCGCTTTTCCATAATAGATATGCCTCCTGTTCTTATAGTGTTTATTTCTCAACCATCGTTTCATAACCATGCTCAGTTAATAGTTCACTAGCCTGTACTAAAAATGTCTGTGAGGAAAAAGATAACCTTAGTGCACCTGTGATTCCTTCTCTTATTTCAAGTATTTGTATATTATTTATACTGATAGAATGGTCCGCTAGTAGTTGTGTTACCTTCGCAACGGCTCCTGTTTGATCACGGATGTCTACATAAAGATCGTAGAAAGAAGGGATAACACCCTTCTCTTTATTTCCAAGCCCATCGCGATAAGTTTTAGCATTATCTAAATAAGTGACCATCGTCTCCTTATCTTTTTCCTCAACAAGTTGTTTTAGAAATGACATTTCCGTAATCCACTCATCTAGTAATTGAACCATTTTTTCTCGATTATGGTGGAATATATCTTGCCAAAGAACTGGATTACTTGAAGCGATTCGCGTTATGTCACGGAATCCTCCAGCAGCAAGATTAGGCAAATAAGAATGTTTTTCTTGCCACTTTCTTGCCTGATGGACTAGTGAAGAGGCAATAAGGTGTGGAAAATGTGACACTACCCCTGTCATTTCATCATGTTCTTGTGCATTAAGTTTGATAAACTTACTATTCGTAGATGCTAAGACTCCCTTTAATTGATTAACTTGATTCGTATGTACTGCTTTTGCAGCAACAAGTACATAGATAGCATTCTCAAATAAATGCGCCTTTGCTGCTTGAATCCCTTTTTTATGTGACCCCGCCATAGGGTGTCCACCAATAAAGTGTAAGCGTTGGTTTTTTAATTTTTCTGCTGCTTCCATTACGGGCCTTTTTACAGAAGAGACATCTGAAACGATAATGTCTTTCTCAAACTCCACTTTATCAAGCTGCTTCATTAATTCAATTGTTTGTGAAATTGGTGCTGCAAGTATAATAAAGTCAGCTCTTTTGGCTACTGTCATTAAGTCTGTAGCTGACTCATGAACCATTCCCATCTCCAAAGCAAATTGGAGCGTCTCATCATTGGTGTCATAACCTATAACATAATAATTTTTATCACGAATCACACTTTTCGCAATGGATCCGCCAATTAAGCCTAAGCCTGCCACTACGATTACTCGTTTCACAATGTATGCTCCTTCTTTAGTTGATCGTTATAGCTTTTTAATATTTGTTTAATTCCTTCCATGTCTTCCTCTGTCCCTAATGTCATTCTAATTGTTCCTGGACAACCTAGAAGCTCGCCCGGTCGAACAATAAACCCTCTTTCAATTAAATGTTGGAACACATCCATTCCACTTACAGGTGTGGAAACGAGCATAAAATTCGTTTGGGACGGAATATATCCCCAGCCAAGTTCATCAAGGAATGCCTCGAATGATTTTCTGACTGCATGATTTTTTGAATACGTTTCTTTGATAAAAGTGTTATCAGTTAATGCCAGGAGTGCAGCTTTTTGTGCAATGGAAGTGGTATTAAATGGACCACGAATAACATCAAGTTTTCGAATAAGTTTAGCATTGGCGATTCCATATCCGATTCGTAGCCCCGCCAATCCATACGCTTTAGAAAACGTTCGTAAGATAATGAGGTTAGGATGGCGAGAGAGTAACTTGATCGCCTCAGGATCCTCTTCACTCTCCATATACTCATAATATGCCTCATCTAACGCCACCACAATATGTTCCGGACACTTATCAAGAAAGTCGTATAGTTGCTCTTTCTCGATAACACTACCAGTTGGGTTGTTTGGAGAACAAAGCCAAATGACATTTGTTTGTTCATCAATTGCTTCAAGCATTGCACCTAAATCATGATACCCATTAATTGTAGAGATTTCTTTAATATCCGCTCCTTCAATCAAAGCATTGTGTTTGTATTGAGGGAAAGAAGGTGTCGGCATAATTACGTTGACACCAGGATATAGAAAAGCTCTACTCAACATTTGTACAATTTCTTCCGATCCACTGCCAAAAAGAATTTGATTTTCGGACACATCACACTTTTCCGCTATAGCTGTCCGTAACTCAGCGGTATAGCCATCTGGATATATATGAAAGTCAATAGGCTGTTCTTTGAAAAATGCATTCACAGTTGGTGAAAAGCCGTATGGATTTTCATTCGATGAAAGTTTTACAATTTTCTCTAATCCATAAGCTTCCTTAATTTCTTTCATTTGCTTTCCTTGTTGATACGGAGTCAACTTATCTAGTATTTTTTTTCCTTGCATGAGTCAGGTAGCCCCTTTCTCTGTTAGATCAGGACGTAGCTTTATTGCTTCATTGTGAAAAATATGATTGATGCCAGATTGGTCGATTTGTGTATTGACAACCATCATAATGCGAATACACTTAGTTAGACTTCCGGGTACGTCAATCTCCGACATACACATAACAGGTACATACATATAACCAGGCAATTCTCTTAAACCTTTTGCCGGAAAGGTAGCATTTAAATCTCCTGTAACTGATATAAACACATGAGAAATATCTTCTGGGACTATGTTATTGGTTTGAACCATTTCTTCTATAAGACGACGTGTATTTTCAATCATGGTAGTTGCTTCATTTTCTTTTACTGTTGTTGCACCTCTTATGCCACGTGTCATGCTTTCACCAACCTTTTTGAAAATGAATGTAAATAGTCTTTTAGTGCTTCATCTGAAACGATTCTATTTACTGGTTTTCCTACAGATTCCAATAATACCATTTGAATCTTAGTATCCACCGTTTTTTTGTCTGCTTTCATTTTTTTTATTAAAGCATCTGAATCTTCAATTAAATTAGCGTTTAATGGGTAGTAATTTAAATTCATCCAACTATAAACCTCTTCATATGGAAGCTTGATGGTAAAAATGTCTTCACTAATATGCAGTGCAAATAATGTTCCGATAGCTACTGCTTCACCATGAGTTAGTTTTCCATAACCGTGGTAGGATTCAAGCGCATGTCCAAGTGTATGACCAAGGTTGAGGTATTTTCGCACACCTGCTTCTTTTTCATCTTGTTGTACGATAAAGGATTTTGTCCTAATTCCTGAATTTAAATGAATGCTTAACTGGCTAATTGCAAGTCTATTTAAATTGGCCTCTAGAACACTGTTTAAACTGGCTTGATCTGTTATCAATGCTTCTTTGACTAATTCGGCGTAACCAGACCGCACTTCCTCTTTGGGAAGTGTTGTTAATGTTTCCATATCATAAACAACTGCAACAGGGGGATAAAAGTTACCTATAAGGTTTTTCCCATATGCATGGTTAATGGCAACCTTGCCCCCTACACTACTGTCATGCGCTAGTATAGTCGTTGGCATTTGGACGTAATCTACACCTCGCATAAATGTTGCAGCAACAAAACCTGCTAGATCACCTATAACCCCGCCCCCTAGTGCTACCACTAAAGAATTTCTATCCAACCCCTTTTCCAGAGCAATGGTATGCAAGCGATAAAACGTGTCAATGTCTTTCGATTGTTCTCCTGATTTAATTATTGTGTAAAAGATGTTCTCTTTTAAATTAAATCCTGCTAAAACATCATCTAAATATAAATTTCCAACTTTATCATCTGTCACGATTAAAATAGATGAATAATCTTTTTTGAGAAAACCATTGAGCTGAGATCGTATTCCTTCTCCCATGCTAATGGTGTAATCGTGCATGCTTGATTTGACTACGATCTCTTCCATTAAAAACACCTAATTTCTTCTCTATAATCCTCCATTGCTTTCTTCAGTTGAGAGAATTGATCACTTGTAAATTGCTCCGTGATAGCATTAGCCAATTCAAAGGCCACCACGTGTTCCATAACGACTGCTGCTGCAGGAACGGCACATGCATCAGATCTCTCTACTGTTGCTTTGAAAGGTTCTTTAGAATCAATGTCAACACTTTGCAATGGTTTTTTCATAAGAGTCGGGATTGGTTTCATGACACCTTTTACAATTAGAGGCATTCCTGTGGTCATTCCACCTTCAAACCCTCCAAGACGGTTTGTTTTACGATAATACCCCTTTTGTTCATCCCAAGCTATCTCGTCATGTACCTTACTACCATTAAGTCGAGCAGCTTCAAAGCCAAGACCGAACTCTACTCCTTTAAACGCATTAATACTTACCACAGCGCCTGCAATTCTACTATCAAGCTTTCTATCGAAATGTACATAGGAACCTATACCGGCAGGCATGCCTTCCACATAGACTTCAACAACACCACCGATCGAGTCCCCTTCTTTCTTCGCTTGATCAATTGCATCCATCATAGGCTGTTCTATCTCTTTATCCAGGACTCTTACAGGGGAGTCTTCTGCAATATTTTGTCTCTCTTCCATTGTAAGATCAGGTTTTTCCTCTGCTACAATTCCAGCAATTTCCCTAACATATGAAGAAATTTCAATACCTAGTTGTCTAAGTAATGTTTTGGCTACAGCTCCTGCTGCAACTCTGGCAGCTGTTTCCCGCGCTGAAGAGCGTTCTAGTACATTACGTATGTCCCGATGGCCATATTTTAAGGCACCATTCAAATCAGCATGCCCAGGTCTTGGTCTTGTAATGACTCTTCTGATTTTTGCGTCTTCTTCTATAGGATCGTCACCCATAATATCGACCCAATGCTTGAAATCATCATTATGTATAACTAAAGATAAAGGAGAACCAAGTGTAAACCCGTGTCTTACACCACTTGTAATTTCCACAAGGTCTTTTTCAATCTGCATCCTTTTGCCACGTCCATGGCCTTTTTGTCTCCGAAGTAAAGATTCATTAATATTTTCTTTTTGTAGTGGCATTCCAGCCGGGATATTCTCAATAATAGTAGTTAATTGCTTTCCGTGTGATTCTCCTGCAGTTAAGTAGCGCATATACATACTCCTTTAAGATTTTTCTAACTACTATAACACATCTTGCTGAATTGTGGTAAAAAAATTAGGAAATGGTTTATTTATGCTAAAAAAGACTTTCTTATAGTTTTTCATAAAAAAAAGTGTCCTTTAAGTTCATATCGTAAGAAGTAGGATTAAAGATCTGTTCAGTACTTCCTACAAACAGAAAGCCACCTTTTTTTAGTGAGGCACTGAAATTATGATATATTGTTTCCTTTGCTGGATCAGTGAAATAAATTAAAACATTTCTGCACACAATTAAATCCATGTTTTTTGGATAGCTATCCGCTAATAAATTATGCTGTTTAAATAAGATCTTTTCTCTGAGTACTGGTTTCACTGAATATAAGCCATGTTGCTCACGGAAAAACTTTTCTTTTAACTTGTTAGGCAGCTCTTTTAAAGATTGTTCGCTATATACTCCCTGTTTTGCTTTTTCTAAAGCGTTCAGATCAATGTCAGTAGCAGTAATTTGAAAATCTAGCTGAGGAAAATGTTCATTTAAAAGAATTGCCAAGCTGTAGGGTTCCTCACCTGTTGAACATGCAGCACTCCAGATAGATAGTTTCTTTGTCTTTTTTAACAAAGCCGGAAATATTTCTTTTTCTAATACTACCCAGCGTTTAGGGTTACGGTAATATTCAGATACATTAATGGTAATTCGGTCTATGAACTCATTAAGTAAAACTTCTTCTTGATTCATTGCCTCAAAATAAGACTTGAAATTTGAAAACCCTCGTTTATTACGTAAAGAAGTAAGTCGTCGCTTCATCTGTGCCTCTTTATATAAATTGAGATCAATTCCAAGTTTTGATTTAATATTTGCGGTGAAACCAACATATTCATCTATCATGTTTATTCCTCTTTCACAAAAGCTTTGTTTTTTTAATATGAAAAACCTCCGTATATAAAACGGAGGCTTTTGCTTATTGCTTAATAAATCCAAGCACTATCCTGTTTGTCAAAAGAAATGATTTCGCTTTCATTGAAGAACAACGCGACTTCTCGTTCAGCACTCTCAGGAGAGTCAGAACCATGGATAATATTTTTACCGACTGACATTCCAAAATCACCTCGAATTGTGCCTGGTGAAGCCTCAAGAGGATTTGTTTTACCCATTAACTCTCTTGCAGTGGGAATTACTTTCTCCCCTTCCCATACCATAGCAAACACTGGACCCGAGGTGATAAACTCAACCAGTTCCCCAAAGAAAGGACGTTCCTTATGCTCAGCATAATGACTTTTTGCCAAGTCCTCTGTAACTAACATTAATTTTGCCCCAACGAGTTTAAAGCCTTTTTTTTCAAAGCGATTTAAAATCTCGCCAATTAAGTTACGTTGTACACCATCAGGTTTTACCATTAAAAAAGTCTTCTCCATCATTTCACCCCTCTAATATGTATAGGCTTAATAGACTACCTTAAAAATTCTATCAAATTTTTTGAAAAATAACAATAGATTTATCAAGAGCGTCTTTTACCGATATACTTAGCAATTTCTTGTAGGGTATGTTTTGCACGACCTTCTGGCAGATTTTCCAGAGACCTTAACGCTTTCTGTAAATAAAGTTCGCTTAAACGATACGATTGCTCAATGGCATCTGTATTTTTCAAAGCAGATATAATTTCACCAATCTGTTCTTTATGAATAGCTCCTTTAGAATGTTTAGCTGTATTAATAGTATTATAAAAGGCTTCGTTCTTCATCGCGTATAAGACAGGTAATGTTATATTCCCCTGTAATAGATCACTCCCTGAAGGCTTGCCTAATTCTTTTTCATTAGAAGTGAAATCTAATATATCGTCAATAATTTGATAGGACATTCCAATATAATAGCCATATTTATAAAGATTATTAGCCTCAGCTCTCGATAAACCGGAAACTATTGCACCCAGTTGACAGCTAGTCGCAATTAGAAGTGCTGTCTTCCTTTTTATACGTCGTAAATAATCACGCAACCCTTGCTCCCAATTGTATTTGTCCTTAATCTGTTCAATTTCTCCGACACAAACTTCCACAATTGTCCGAGAAAGAAGCTGATGAACAGATGGATCCTTAATTTGTGTTATTTCTTCAAGTGCTCTAGCCAATATATAATCGCCTGTGTACATCGCAACCCTATTACCGTATAGCTCTCGTATAGTTGGCTGCCCCCTTCTTAAGGAAGCATCATCAATAACATCATCGTGAACTAAAGTAGCCATGTGAATAAGTTCTAACGAAACGGCAACCGTTTTAACCCGCTCTAACTGATACTGTCCTAATTGCCCTGAGAGAATTACAAAAACAGGTCTAATTCTTTTTCCACCTGCTTTTAAAAGCTCTGTTGAGGCATCATGCAAAACAGGATGCTCCGCTTGAAAAACCTTGTTGAGTGAATCCTCAATTATATCCAAATCTTTTTTTAAAAAACTATAAATTCTTGCTAGCTTCATTTGTGTCACCTTTAACTTCACTTAAAAAGTATAAATTTATTAATTCAGTTTACATTTTATTATTTATGGCCCATATGCATTGCAGCTACCCCGCCAGTATAACTCTTCACTTCTACTTGAGAGAAGCCTGCCTGGTAAAATAATTGTTTGAGTTTTTGTTTGTCTGGAAAGTCTTTTGCAGATTCATGTAACCATGCATATTCCTTGTAGCTCTTAGCCATTAACCTACCTAGTAATGGCATGACAAAACGGAAATATAGATAGTATAGCTGACGAAAACCTAGTAAAGTAGGCTGAGAGGTTTCCAAGCACACTACTTTTCCGGCAGGTTTAACTACTCGATACATTTCTTTCAGCACTGTTGCATAATCAGGTACATTGCGCAAGCCAAATCCTATCGTGACATAATCAAATGAATTATCTTCGAATGGTAGCTCCATTGCGTTTCCATGTATAAGTTCCAGTTGACTTAATTGTAACTCTTTCTTCTTTTCCTTTGCGATTGACAACATATTTTCACTGAAATCCAATCCGATAACCTTTCCAGTTGGACCTACAGTTGTTGCTGAAGATATTGCCCAGTCTCCTGTACCACAGCAAACGTCAAGCACATGTGATCCTTCTGGCATATTCATTTTGCGCATGACATCTTTCCGCCAGGATTTATGACGCTGAAAGGAAATGATGGAATTCATTTTGTCGTATTTTCCATATATCTTTTCGAAAACGTGATGTACCCGTTCTTCTTTTGTTTGTTCTGGCTTCATATGTCTATCCTTCTTCCGATATAGTACTGTATTCTTTAAGGGTATGCTGGATTGCATGTCCAAGCATGGTTTCCCTATGTATATCGTTCCCCATGAAAAGAGAAAGCTTATTTAAGTTTTTTTCTATTATGTCGTTTACCATAGAAAGTTCGTTTTCGCTTGTGGTTTTATCTGTGAAATACTTTCCCGCGTCGAGTAGTGGTGACATACCAAATTCCATGTAGTTTTGTTTCTCCTGTATTAACCTGTTTGTTAAGACCCATTCCTTGCAAATACTTTTATACGTAGTGTCATTAACGAAATCTGCCACACTTGAAATAAGTAATGATTCTATGTTTGCAAGGATGTCAAGGTACTCTACAAAGGTAGCTGCTTCATTATAGTATAACCGCATTTTATTTTCATTTATTTCTTTAATGGCATTTGCCAATTTATGTATAAGTTCTATTTCCTTTATTTCTGATAAAAGTAAATAATAGAGACCACTATAATAGTCACCAGCTAGCACTTTAAGTTGACCAGCTACTTTGGAATCTCTGTTTTCATCTACATTCCTAGTGACAGGTACTTTTTCATGTGTATCTAGTGCCACTTGAACGAGCATTGTAGTAATGATATAGCTTTCTTTTTGTGAACTAGTTAGGGTTGTGTGATCTATTATATCCGTTAAAAGAATAAGCTTAGATTGATCAAGTACGGGCTTCTCAATATGTTTATATAGGTATGAATGTTTCATTTTTTCGCGGATTAGCTTTGTTAGGTGGTAAATGTCCAATCTTGCAGTCATTAAAATATCACCATAGCCCTTTCATTGTTTCAGTAATGCTTTTGTTATTATAGCATAAGTTAAGCGCGATATCGATAATCAAGCAACCCGATAAAATAGTAGCTATGAGTTTTCGATCTCCCCATGGCTAGTCTGTATGATTGCCTTGCCTCTAACTTTTACCGCGGAGGTATGTTCTGTAAACTGGGCAATCATCACTTCATTTCTATCAAGCTTTTCGGAATGATGGAATCTAGTATCTGTTCCTCTAGTCAATCCAATTACACTGACACCATCTTCCAAGGCCTTTATAACGAAAAAGTCTGATTTAGCTGTTGAATCATCCATATTTATTCCTCCTTAGCATTCTCATTAAAATAATCTACCATCTATCCTGTATTGTCAAACAAACAGGTACTACCTATTAAGTATAAAAAGATAAAATGAAGAAAAAAAGGATACGCCTAAGCGTATCCTCTCCCTTCGCCCTATGTAAAATTATTTTACACTGTCTTTAAGGGCTTTACCTGGTTTAAAAGCAGGAACTTTACTTGCAGGGATTTCAATCTCTTCTCCAGTTTGTGGGTTACGCCCTTTACGAGCTGAACGTTCACGTACCTCAAAGTTACCAAATCCGATTAGTTGTACTTTTTCACCGTCTTTTAGTGAATCCATGACAGATTCGAAAACTGCATCAACTGCTTTTGTCGCATCTTTTTTAGAAAGATCGCTTTTTTCTGCTACAGCATTAATTAAGTCTGTTTTGTTCATGACATTCACCTCCTCCCAAATCATTTCAATCGAGATTAGCTAACAAAATGAAACTATCATCATTTGTTTACCAATCTGCCTTTTTTTATACTTAAAGCCATCACTTTCTTTTGATGACAAGGCTTATATTAACCGAGTTCGCTACAAAATTCAACAATTAGCGCTGAATTTCTATGTATTTATTTAATAAAAGTAAAAATCACCCAATTTATACGTGTATTCTTTACCAAATAAACCCAATTTAAACAACTTGTCTGATTTGCAGTGTAACTCTGATTTTAAAGCTTATTATACATATACGACGTATGTTTTTATTTTCCTGCTGTTACAGAAAAAATATAATGGGAGAGTTAAATTTACTGATTAACACAATCGATAAACAATTTAGATGCAAACAAAAAAGCAGCTAAATTTAGCTGCTAAAGGATAATTGCTATTAATCCACCTGAACCTTCATTAATAATTCGTTCCAGTGTATCTTTTAATTTGTATCTTGCATTTTCTGGCATGAGAGCAATTTTAGCTTGGATCCCTTCACGCACGATAGAACTTAATGATCTTCCGAAAATATCAGATTCCCAAATTGATAATGGGTCTTCTTCAAAATCTTGCATGAGGTACCGTACTAGCTCTTCACTTTGCTTTTCTGTACCTATAATCGGGGCAAACTCTGATTCTACCTCTACTTTTATCATATGAATCGATGGTGCTACTGCTTTTAAGCGAACGCCGAAGCGAGACCCTTGGCGAATAATTTCTGGCTCATCTAATATCATATCTTCTAATGACGGTGCAGCAATACCATAACCTGTCTGCTTCACCATTTTCAGTGCACCAGAAACCTGATCAAATTCTCTTTTTGCATGTGCGAAATCCTGCATTAACTGAAGGAGGTGGTCCTTACCTCGTATTTCTTCTCCTACAATTTCCTTAAGAATATCATCGTACAGGTAGTCTGGGGCATGTAAGTCAATCTCTGCGACTCCTTCACCCATCTCCATACCTGCCAGATTTGCTTTCTCAATGTACTCGAAATCTCTAAATTCCCCTACAATCTGGTCGACATCCCTTAATCGCTTTATGTTCTTTACCGTTTCTTGTATTGCTTCCTGGTAATTCTTTCTTAACCAGTGTTTCTCATTTAGTACCATTACCCAGCTAGGAAGATTTACATTTACCTCTAATACGGGAAATTCATATAGAGATTCTCTTAATACATTGTGTACATCGTGTTCTGTCATTGCTTCAACACTCATGGCCAGTACTGGTATATCATACTTTTCTGCTAGATCCTGCCTAAGCAACTCCGTTTCTTGGCTTGTTGGCTTTACAGAATTCACAAGCATAATAAATGGTTTGCCTACTTCTTTTAATTCATCGACCACTTTTGCTTCAGCATCAATATAATCACTTCTAGGTATCTCACCAATGGAGCCATCTGTAGTAACAACAACACCTATAGTTGAATGCTCCTGAATAACTTTTCTTGTACCAATCTCTGCTGCATCATGGAATGGTATCGGATCTTCATACCAAGGTGTGTTAATCATTCTTGGGCCATCTTCATCCTCATACCCTTTTGCACCCTCTACCGCATAACCTACACAATCAACTAGTCTAACATTGACATCAAGTCCTTCTTCCACATTAAGCTTTACAGCTTGATTTGGAATGAATTTAGGCTCTGTCGTCATAATTGTTTTACCTGCTGCGCTTTGCGGTAGCTCATCAAGCGCTCTAGCACGGTCTGTTTCTTCCTCAATACTAGGTAATACAACCAGCTCCATAAACTTTTTAATAAATGTTGATTTTCCTGTACGGACAGCACCTACAACACCGAGGTAAATATCTCCATTTGTCCGTTTTGAAATATCTTTAAAAATATCAACTCTTTCCAAAAGATCCCCTCCCGATCTTCTTGCATTTAATTACGTACAGACAACGATTAATTGACATTACAAGTCTATGATGTTGTCCTATCAAATTATGACTTAAATATGTGTAAAAGAATTATTATTCATTCCCTTCGCTTCAAGTATATGTCGGTATACAAATAAACCCTTGTAACAATATATGTTACAAGGGCATGTTTATGATATTTATTTGTCATTCATAAATACTGGTTCACCTGAACGGACAGTATAAGGGAGAGAATAGGCTGGAGCAAAGGGCGTGTTCTCTGCTAGCAGGAAACGAATGTCATCTCCCTCCTCATATGAGTGTTCATAGTCATCTAATGCTCTAAGAAGATCAATCCGATAATCGACATAGAGCTGTCCATTAACATCCATAATGATAGGAAGATTTTCCTGTGAATATGGGCTAACAACGTGTGGCGGGTTTTCATACCCCAACTTTTCATAATCAATTGTGTATATCCCATCTTCTATTTCTTCTTTAAATGGTGGATAGATATGTTCATTTCTATATATATCTAATTTCACATTAATACTTCTAATTTGCTCCGTAATCCGCAAATCAATCAGTTTTACTCTCGGGTCCTCATCAGGAGTAATTAATGTATATTGGTATAGACCACCATTTTCATAAGCAGTAGCTGGTATTTCCTGTAGAATACCATTTTCCTTTAATAAAGAAAAATCCACCAAATATTTTTGAAATATTGGTATATCATTATCTTTTGTCTTTATAGGTACCAGACCCTGTTTCATTTCCCGATACTCTTCCACTGCGCTTTGAACCATTTCCAATTGTGCTTCATTAGGGGGTTGGTTCTTCGCTAGTTCTCCTTGGGGATATAAGCAACCGCTTAACACGGCAAGTACACTAACCATTGTAAAAACTAGTATGTAGTTATGTTTCATTATGAACCTCCCTATGTGCTATCCTGTTGGCCCACTAAATACAATATAAAAAATGATAAGGGCACCTAAAACTAAAAATATGTATGCAAGAAACGACACAATAACTGCAAAAACACCTCTAAGCTTATAGCGACTAAGAAGAATTAGCCCAATAGCTAGAAATAAAAATATCATTCCAACGAATGATATATACATCTTAAGCATTGACGTAGACATCTTTTTCACTCCTGTATGCTTTCTCTTATCAAACCATGTACCCCATATTATATCACAGAGGGATCAAACGAGGGATAGAAAAGCGTTTTTCAAAAATTTTTGAATTTAGAAGAGCGAAGAACGTCTGTATGGTGGAAAACTGAATAGATGTAATCCGTATTGGTGGATATTTCGACATAACCCGTTTTTTTGGCCCACTTAGAGATTGAAGCTTATAACTTTAAGAACATAATAAAAAGCCGGGATAAAGAGGGCTAGCCTTATCCCGGATTGACTAAATAATGTCCGCTACAGCTCTATTGTGAATGCTTGTGCGATTTAGTGTATGCAGTTATAAGCATTACGGTATCCTCAATTGCCTATACTTCACTACTTTTTAAATAATTTGTTTAATGATTGCATATCCATTGGGACATTGTTCTTTGTAATGGTTTCAACTATTTTATCTTCTTTTTCCTTTGGTATTGACTTATTAGCCAACTTGGCCAAATGACGAACCAACTTTCTTACTGTTTGCTCATCAGAAAAATCAGCATTTTTTACAGCATCTGCAACTTTATATACATCATCTGGATTTACATTGGCATTTTTCTGTATTTTATCAAAAAGACCTTTTTGAAAATTATTCACCTATACTCCTCCTTGCATGTTTTATTCAACATAGTATATGCAAAGAGGCGTAATCCGTGTTATTGGCTATATCGCTCATTTAAGAGAGAAGCAAGGTCGTCCATTTCTTCTCGCTTCGTTCTACTCATTAGTTGCTCAACAACCTTTTTGGGATCTTGTTCTTCGAATAAGATCTGGTAAATACCCTTTGTAATCGGCATTTCTACATTTTGCTCTTCAGCAAATTGATAGGCAGCCTTAACGGTTCTAACCCCTTCAACTGCCATCCCCATTTTCTCGAGTACATCTTCAAGCTTATAACCTTTCCCTAAGAGGTTTCCAGCACGCCAGTTTCTACTATGAACACTTGTACACGTTACAATTAGGTCTCCTACACCAGGTAAGCCTAGAAAACTTAAAGGATTAGCACCAAGTGAGGTGCCCAATCTGGCAATTTCAGCTAACCCTCTCGTAATAAGGGCAGCCTTGGCATTATCTCCATATCCAAGTCCGTCAGAGATCCCCGCACCTAATGCAATGATATTTTTTAAAGCGCCACCCAATTCAATCCCAAGTATGTCTGGGCTCGTATACACACGAAAAGCATCATTTATAAATAAATCCTGTGCATATGAGGCATTCTTAGCGTTATTTGAAGAAACTGTTACGGTAGTTGGTTGTCTTAATGCTACTTCCTCAGCATGACTTGGCCCAGATAGCACAACAATTTCCTCTTCCGAATATTGCTCCATTTCCTCACTAATTAACTGTGAAACTCTCTTAAGCGTTACAGGTTCTATCCCCTTTGTTGCGTGAATAATAGTTACTTTTTGTTTTAAAGCCGTCTGTAGTTGCTTACACACTTCACGAATTGCTTTAGTAGGCACCACGATAATAATTGTAGCTACCCCTTCAACAGCTTCGTTTAAGTTATTGTATGCTCTAATTTTTTTAGGGATTTCTACCTCTTTTAGATATTTTTCGTTCCGCTTTTCTTTGTTTATTGCTTCTGCCTGCTCAAGTCGGTGCGTCCATAAGCGTACCTCATGACCATTATCTGCAAGAACAATACTTAGGGCTGTTCCCCAGCTCCCTGCTCCAATAACTGCTACTTTCTCCATAAATCGTTCCTCCTTATTGTCTTCTCCTAGCAAACAGTTTTATAGGTGTGCCTACAAAACCAAAGGCATCTCGAATCTTGTTTTCAAGAAAACGTTCATAGGAAAAGTGCATTAATTCGGGTTCATTAACAAATACTACAAAACTTGGTGGTTTGACGGCAACTTGTGTTGCATAAAGTACCTTAAGTCTCTTTCCTTTCAAGGTAGGTGTAGGGTTCATTGCAATAGCATCCATAATAACGTCATTTAAGACATTTGTTGGGACCCGTTTTGCGTGGTTCTCACTTGCTAATTTCACAGCAGGTAAAAGGGTGTGTAATCGTTTTTTAGTCTTTGCGGATAAAAAGACTACTGGTGCATAATCCAAATACTGAAAATGCGCTCTGACATTTGTTTCAAATTCCTTCATAGCTTTCTCATTTGATTCCACGGTATCCCATTTATTCACTACAATGACAATAGCTCTTCCTGCCTCATGCGCATAACCCGCAATCTTCTTGTCTTGCTCTCTAATGCCTGTTTCAGCATCAATTAATACAAGCACCACGTCTGAGCGTTCAATTGCTTTTAGTGCACGTAAAACGCTGTATTTTTCCGTCGTTTCATACACTTTCCCTCTTTTTCGCATACCAGCAGTATCAATGATAACGTAATCTTGTTCATCTCGAGTCAAAGTAGTATCAATCGCATCTCTTGTGGTACCTTCTATTTCGCTCACTATAACGCGTTCTTCATTTAACATAGAATTGACTAGGGAAGACTTCCCAACATTTGGCCGTCCAATTAAACTGAAATAAATCGTTTCTTCATCATAAACTTCCTCAGATCGTTGAGGGAAATGGCCCACCACAGCGTCTAATAAGTCTCCTAAACCTAATCCATGAGATCCTGATATAGGAAACGGCTCTCCAAACCCTAAGGAATAGTATTCATAAATGGACTCACGCATTTCTGGATTATCAATTTTGTTTATACCAAGTACTACTGGCTTATTAGATTTAAATAATAGCTTAGCTACCTCTTCGTCAGCTGCTGTTATACCCTCTCGTCCATTTAAAAGAAAGATAATCACATCAGCTTCATTAATTGCAATCTCTGCCTGCTGTCTCATCTGAACAAGGAGTGGTTCATCCCCAATCTCAATCCCACCAGTATCGATTAGATTAAATTTAGAAGTGAGCCATTCAGCTTCTGCATAAATACGGTCTCGTGTAACGCCGGGTATATCTTCTACAATAGAAATTCTTTCCCCGACTAGTCTATTAAATATTGTCGACTTTCCGACATTTGGTCTACCTACAATTGCTACAACAGATTTCCTCATGAAAGGAGCATCCTCTCTCTTTACTTTCTTATTTTCTAACATTTATTCATTCTAGCAAAAGTAGCACATATTAACAATTTATTTTTAATGTTTTACGATAATATACATCTCATTGGAGAGGGAATGGGCTATCCCATCTGTTATCGCTTCTAGGTTTGCAGCCACCTTTGCAGACTCATCTGCATCGTTACAATAAAAAATAGGCGCTCCACCGCCAACTTTTGTTTTATTTGTTGTCACAACGGCAAGAATTGCTTTTTCAATCATCATACCTAATGTTTCTCCTTACTATGGGATTTTGATTCTGAAGGCATTCGGATAGCATTTTCCAATACCGGTACAGCCCCAATTACTTCAATTGCTTTTTGTTTTTCTCGTAATTGTGGAAGGATAAACACACCTATACGACCATCATCTAAATCTCTTTTAATTAATGGTGTCAAAGCCGGCGTGCCAGAATCCCTGACAACACCTAGTGAAACAGAAACGTCATGAAGAATCGCCTGTCGCTGACCTAAATTTCCAATTGTTGTAATGACATTCATGTTTTTTGGTGTAAGCACAAATCCCATCCCATATTTCATAATTTCTTTTTGTCTTTCCGGTAGCCCAATGTTCATAATATAAATATTATCGACATAAAGACCTGCTCCCTCGAAATGAAGTTCATGATAATCGATATTGACAATATCCTTGATGGTGGAACCACTCATTAGTGCTTTATTTACAATTAAGCAAATGATTGCACCAGCTAAAGCAATGTAAATATTTAATACAATATACAAGAGTGTGCCAATAAATGCCGTTACAATAACAAGATAGTTCCTACTTTCAAATGAAATTGCTATACCCTCGATATATGTTTTCCCACGGGGCACCAATTCAAACTCATCTACCTCACTAAGTGTGT
This sequence comes from Oceanobacillus manasiensis, assembly GCF_000724085.1. Classification (GTDB taxonomy): domain Bacteria; phylum Bacillota; class Bacilli; order Bacillales; family Amphibacillaceae; genus Oceanobacillus_B; species Oceanobacillus_B manasiensis. The sequence goes on along the minus strand of NZ_CCDL010000002.1, from coordinate 430,984 downwards.
TACGCTCCATATTTCTAACTTCCCTAAATTGGGTCGCCGCTACAGTTAGAAATGTTACAGCGGTGAATTCCATTTCCATAATAGCTGGTACCGCTACTGCGCCAAGCGCGGCTGCGATAAACCCCAGTGACAGATGAATTACTTTTCCATGTAAATAAGTGGGGTATTGTCGATAATCGGTTCGTAACATAAGCATACGCGCAATCGTACCCACTATCACTCCAAAGATAATGGGGTATGTATATTCATTCATTTTGCTACCTCCAAGTCTATAGGTAAATCATGATTTTTCACTTTCTTCACTCTACTTTTACGTATTATGTCTAAAAATACGATAATTACAATTGTCATCATAATATTACCTAAAAAAGGAAGTTCTCCAACTCCTCTTGTCATACCATAAGAAAATAAATAGAAGCTGAAAACATATTCACCCATAGTTGCGCCCAAGAGAATAACACAAATACGACTCTTGAGCTCGTTGACAAGTATAAGTGCGGTCAAACCTAGAAGAAGTGGTATTAACAATTCTCTGGGCAGAAAAAGCCACACGGGAGCTACTATTTCCCAAAAAAGTATGGAAGTATAGCCAAGTATTATGGTAACGGTACATACTGTTAAGTAAATTTGACGTTGAAGGTTCAGAAGAAGAATAATGGAACCAAGCATTATAGGAAATGTGGAGGCATTAATTTGTGTTAAACCGATGTGGATATTAGTATTTGATAAAATCATAAGACTCATAAGCCATATTGTATATAGGTCTCTTTCTCTTCCGTAACTCATAAAAAAGGTTGTCAAGATCCACAGCATCCAACCAATCCAATAAAAGTAAACTTCATTAATCATTTATCTTCACCTACCCTTAACATTATGGATACTTTAAAGGGCCGTTATACAAAAATTAATGAAGATTAGAGCGGTTGAGAAGTGAAACTTAAGAAAGATTACATTTAAAACAAAAAGAAAGACGTCTTCCAATTTGGAAGACGTCTGCTTTTTTAAGATAAATTATTTATATTTATTTAATTTGTCTCCAATGAAATCACCTAATTGGAAACCAGATTGTTCATCATCTTTTTCATATTGCTTATATTCTTTTTCAGCTTGTTCCTGTTCAAGCTCTTTAATACTCAATGAAATACGCTCTTCATTTTCATTTACGTCAAGAATTTTAACATTAACCTTTTGGCCCACTTCAAGTACTTCTTGTGGAGTGCCGATGTGTCGGTTGGCAATTTGAGAGATATGCACAAGGCCTTCTACACCTGGCTCAATTTCAACAAATGCACCGAAGTTAACAAGTCGCTGAACTGTCCCCTCTACAGTATCTCCTGCAGAGAATCTATTTTCAATATCTGACCACGGACCAGGTATTGTATTTTTATGAGATAGGGAAATTCGCTCATTATCCATATCCACAGAAAGTACTTCTACTTTTAGTTTGTCACCTTCCGTTACTACATCTGAAGCTTTCTCAACATGTTTGTGAGCCAACTGAGAAATGTGAACAAGACCATCTACTCCACCGAGATCAACAAATACACCAAAGTTAGTAATACGCTGAACTGTACCGTCAAGTACCTGGCCAGCTTCTAAAGACTGAAGCAATTCTCCTTTTTTAGCTTTCGCTTCATCCTCCGATACCGCACGATGAGATAGAATAATACGGTTTTGATCTTTATCCAATTCAGCAATTTTAACAGTAAGCATTTTATTTTTATATTCAGAGAAATCTTCCACAAAATAGGTTTCGACTAATGATGCAGGTATAAATCCTCTAACCCCTACATCTACAACCAGTCCACCTTTAACAACTTCTTTTACTTCCGTTTCAAAAATTTCACCGCTATTGTATTTTTCTTCAAGTTCTACCCATGCTTGATCAGCATCAATAGCTTTTTTAGATAGGACTACTTCATCGTCATCTATTTTTTTAACTTTTAGTGTGAGTTCGTCTCCTTCATTTACGACATCACTAGCTTGTTCCACATGTAAGCTAGATAGCTCACCAATCGGTACAATGCCTTCTGTTTTGTAACCAATGTCCACAAGTACTTGTTTCTCCTCAACCTTGATTACCTTTCCAGTAATGGTAGTACCTACTTGTAATTCTGGTAATTCATTGTTTTGTTCTGTCATATCCTAGCCCTCCTAAGTACAAATCAAAGCCACGCATTAAACGTCACATTTAACTCTATCTAATAAAATTTAGAATTAAATAGAAACTTCCTTTTCTATAACTTCTAATAATTATAATTATTTGTCAAGTAATGTTGTTTGATTCTGATAATTTCTTTCTTATTCCCACTATGACTAAGTCAATTAAAAAAATTTGAACACTACAATACAAAATTCCTTGTAGAATGTTACGCAGTAATGTTTGAGTAATAATAAATTCCCTATTTTTACAATTTTTAAACCAACTTTAGTCTTCGTACACGCTTCAATTTATTTAATTTATGCAACTGAAACTTAGGAATGTTGAAGAACCTCATATGCCTCATTTAATATTTTTTCAGCTACTTGGTTAATCGTTAGAGATGTGGTATCTATTTCCACTGCATTATCAGCTTTAATTAGTGGGGCTGCTTCTCTTTGTGAATCAATCATATCTCTTTGTTCAATCTCTTGTTTTAATTCTTCGAGGTTCACTTTGTAGCCTTTTTTAGTATTTTCTTCAAAGCGTCTTTTTGCCCGTTCTTCGACAGAGGCAACGAGAAAAACCTTTACTTCAGCATTAGGAAGTACGTGGGTTCCTATATCTCGGCCATCCATCACCACACTCGAGTGTGAAGCAAGTGCTTGCTGACGAGCTACCATTTCACTACGAATTGCTGGGTGCATCGCAACATAGGATACGTTGTTAGTAACTTCCTGGGAGCGAATTGCTTCCGTAACATCCTTCATATCAAGCATAACTAGTTGCCCTCTTGCGCTTTGTTTTAATTTAATTGTTGTGTTTGCAAGCAAGGCGACCAAAAGGTCTTCGTTTTGTAAATCAACCTGATTATTAATCGCTTTTAATGTTAATGCTCTATACATCGCCCCAGTATCAATGTATATACAGCTAAGTTTTTCTGCAACAATCTTTGCTACAGTACTTTTTCCTGCTGCTGCAGGACCATCAATAGCGATGGCTATCATTTCATTTTTCATTTAGAAAGTTCATTCCTCTCAAATCTCATTCGTCTATCAGCGTGCCTTATAGGGCCCAACGTATGTAATTTCTATCTGATAGAGATAAAGCACCGGCAAAAGCCAAGCACTTCACTATTCTTTATAAATCATAACATATCATCAAAATATAGGTCTAATTGAATTTAGTAATTGACCATTAAACGGAGAGTTCCTTTTTTCGAGATTCCCTTTGTTTTTCAAAGGTAAACCTGATTATTTTGTGTTGATCTTCTTTTAGTAGATTTATGAATTTCAGTGAGGCTGTACGGACTAACGACTCTTGTTCTTTTACGAATACCAATTCGGCTTTTGTATTAATATAGAAATACTCTCCTGATTGCATATCTAATGTTAGCCATAGATCAAGAGGTTCATTTTCAACAATCTTTTTACCATGTGGAACGATAACAGAAAGCCCGCCCCCGCTTATATCTGTGCTCACTGTAACAATAGGTGGAAAAGCACCGTCCTTAAAATGGACGGCTACATCTATTGATGCAGCAACCCTAACAAATTCTCTTCTTTGAATTCGTTTAAGGTCATCCCCAGGGAGTTTAATGGCTAATCCAGGAATTGTTAGTTTTACCTTGGCAACAATTTCCGTCTTAAATCCGTACAGATTCTGTTCCTCATCCATAAAGGATGCTTGTAACGCTGTTCCTTTAGGTATAAAAGTCGTCTTTTTTGTATTTTCATGTATAGGATAATCTATAAATAAATAATGTTCGCTTTTTTCGATTATTTTGCACCGAAAGGTTTCATTTTTCTTACCGGCTTTTTTCAATTCTAAAGTAAGTACACTTCCGATCTTCATTAATATCCCCCCATACTGGTAAAATATCACTACACTAATTCGATATACCTATTATCACAGAAAAAGGTAAAAAGAGAAAGACTAATGTCTTTCTCTTTAGCTGTTCATAGCATAATTGGCTTCTGCTCCATCCAGCTTTTCTACCTTCTCTTCTCGCCCGTCCATTGCATTAATAAAGATACGGTATGTTTCGTTCCCCATTACACCTAGAAATTCATAGGTTAAGACTTCTTCTCCAAGGTCATTGTCAATAACCGCTAAGAAAGATTCTTGAATTTCAACATTTTGGTTTACCGCTTGCTTCGCTTCATCTTCTGTTAAAGTAGGGCTTGGTATATCTCTTTCCGTATGGTTCATCAAATAATTTCTCGCTGTGAAACCAAGTATGTCTCCCGTGTCCAAGGCAACTTTTATTTCTAAAGCATCAGAATAAACTCTTACTCCATCCTGGCTGTATAAAAAAGAATAAACACCTATATTGTCATATTGGCTACTCTGAAAAAGATCCATGTCTTTAAAATCGTATTCAGCCAAATAGTTCTGTGCTTTTTCCATACCTTCATTAAGACTTATCTGTTTATCTTTGATAGGTCGCTTTACAAGCACTGTGATTGGATGTCCGCCCTGCTCAGTTATATCCATATACGCGCTTTTACGGTCATCCTTATAGGAGATGCTGTACGTCGGGACATCTGCCCCATCTCCACTTCTGGTCACATTAAGTTTATTTGCATCCTTTACATCAAGGATTTTTTTACCTTTCTCTAGAACCTCTTCCTCGGAAATTTTATTTCCAGTAATCCCCTTGTAGGTATGTTCTTGTGAAGATGTTCCAATGATTGGAGAGTCTACATTGCTTTCAGAATAGCCCTCTACTGTCTTTTCTACTGTTTTAAACCCATCAACTATCGTGTTATCCACCTGTTCTTCTCCGTTTGCTAGGGCAAGCTGTACATCCATCCATCGTAAATTGTTATCAAGAACTACATGTTGCACTTGTCGTAGTTCTTCTTTGATATCTCCTGATTGCTTATATAACGCTTCAAAAGAATTTGTTTCTTTATCAGAGAGTGGTTCATCATCTAAATTTCGTACTGCAGTTCGGTAGGTGAAATCACCTATATTTGATAAAAATTCCTCTGTTTTATTAAATGGCAAAAGTCCTAGAGGTAGTTGTCCTACATTAGATAGCGCCTCAGAAGTTAATCGCCAGATATCTACCATTTGTGGAGACAGTCTTTGACCTGAGTTCATTGCTAAAGCAGCCCCTATTTTGTCATGCAATAAATCTACGTGATAGGAAAGCTCATGAAAGGATCTTTGATACGTATTTTCAGCTTGTATCAATACAGCATTTTTTTCCTGATGTTCTTGGTAGCCCCAAAAAGCAGTTCCAGTTATACCAATTGCCAAAACTGCAATTATGATCCATCTAATCATTGCCATCACACCTTTCTATTTACAGTATATATGTTTTCCGATTTTTTTAATCTGTGGCCTTGTCCATATCCAGCTCGATGTAGCAGTATCTGGGTTAAAGTAATAAAGTGCATTTCCGGTTGGGTCCCATCCGTTTATTGCATCTAGAACAGCTTCCCTCGCCGTCTCATTTGGGGTCAACCAAATTTGTCCATCGGCTACAGCTGTAAAGGCTCTTGGTTCAAATATCACGCCAGATGCATTGTTTGGGAATGTAGGGCTTTCTACTCTGTTTAAAATAACAGCTGCAACTGCTACTTGACCAACATATGGTTCCCCTCTAGCTTCGCCATATACAGCGTTAGCCATGAGTTGAATGTCATTTTGTGAATAGCCTTGAGGTACGTTAACTGAAGTAGAAGCATTATCCTCAGTAGCACTTCCCCCTCCTCCTTGATCAGATTGATTTTTATTATCTGTCCCGCCATAATGGGTAAATTTATTTCCTTGATTAATTTGTTCTTTTACATATTGCTCATCATAATTACTTGCTTGAACTAATTTTTCCTTCGTCGACTGGCCAGCTATACCATCTATTTCCATACCAAACTCATATTGAAAGTTTCTTAACCCCCAATAAGTTCCCCAGCCAAAGACACCATCAATCTTTCCATTATAAAATCCTAGATATTGTAACCTAGACTGTAATTCAATCACATCCTCTCCAACAGCCCCCTGCTGAATAACTTGAGAGCTAAAAGCCTGTGAGCTTTCCGGGTTAGATGCTTGAAGCGTAATACATAAAATAGGTATCATAATAAAGAATAGGAACTTTTTATACTTCATATGGTATCCTCCTGATTATTTCATAGTGTTGTAAGCCTATTTTCTGAAGAAATCTGCTTTTTATTCACCATGATTCTTATACCTATAAGATTTAGGTTATAAGGAGTAGAATGAAATACAAAAAATCCCCTGTCATTTTACAGACAGAGGATGTTAAGCTCCTTGCTTCTTCTTCTGAAATATTGTAAGTGGTGTAGCTTCACTGGCTATCTTTACACGTCGTAACCCATTGATCCATAATAGAATCATGAAAGGTATCAAGAAGAGAATCCAATTAGTAGGAACAATTTTTAAGATATAATTATATGTTCCATGGAGAAGAAACGGTATAATAAATGCCATTACAATATTACGTTTTTTATGCTGCTTGTTTATTTTTGCCTTACCGAAATAGTAGCCCATTATTACACCTATTAGGGCATGGGAAGAAACAGGAAAAATAGCTCGGCTGAATGCATACTCTATTCCGTTTGTAAGCAAGTACAATACATTTTCCACTGTTGCAAACCCTAGACTAATTGCTACAGCGTAAACAATACCATCGTAATGAGCGTCAAATTCTGAATGGTGGTAGATTGTGTAGATAAATAAAAACCATTTAAAAAACTCTTCTGTTAAAGAGATATACAGAAAGGATTCAACAAAATAATTATTTGTAAAACCTTCTGTAGTAAGAATGTATTGAATGAACATAATCGGAAAAACAAGTAAACATCCAATAATAAATGTTCTGATCAGCAATGGAAGGGGTTCAGAATAACGGTCTTTCAAATAAAAGAAGGACATAAGTGCAACTGCTGGTGCAATTCCTGCTGATAAGATAGCAAACATCAAAAGACCCCTTTCCGATTTTTCTACCATTATGTTATCACTAAAGAAGGATAAAGAAAACAACATTTATAAGGGAGATTATTATGAAAAAGAAAATTTTAATTATACATACAGGTGGCACAATATCAATGGTCGAGAACAAAAGTACAGGAGAAGTCACAACAGCTACAAAGCATCCATTATCCGAACTAACCTATTATTTTAATCCGTATGCTGATGTGGAGGAAATGATCGAGTTCTCTCTTCCTTCACCTCATATTGAACCTAAGCACATGTTACAGCTTGCAACTCGGATAAAAAAAGAGCTCCCATCATACGAAGGGATTGTTGTGACACACGGTACAGATACATTGGAGGAAACAGCTTATTTTCTCGATCTTATTATAAAAACCGACAAACCAATCATTTTGACAGGTGCTATGCGATCAAGTAATGAGATAGGTTCTGACGCGTTATATAATTTAATAAGCTCCATTCGCGTAGCTAGTGATGATAATGCAACAAAAAAGGGAGTGCTTGTAGTAATGAACGATGAGGTACATACAGCTAGAAATGTAACAAAAACTTCTACAAGTAATATTGCTACCTTTCAAAGCCCGCAATTTGGCCCCCTTGGTATTGTTACGAAAGATTCAATTATTTTTCATCATACCATTACATCACGATATTGTTATAATGTAGATGCTATTGATAAACGTGTCTTTTTATTAAAAGCATATGCAGGAATGGATAGTGGCTTGTTAGAGGCAGTGTTAAAAGCACAGCCGGATGGACTAGTGATCGAAGGACTCGGTCAAGGAAACCTACCTAAGGAATTAGTACCTTCACTAAAAAGAATTATTAATTCACAACTACCCATTGTACTTGTATCAAGATGCTTTCAAGGAATTGTTCAACCAACATATGGATATGAAGGTGGAGGAAGAAATCTAAAAGAGTTAGGAATCATTTTTTCCAATGGCTTAACAGGTCCAAAGGCTCGAATAAAACTACAGATCGCATTGGCACAGACTAAGGATTTAACTATGCTCAAAGAAATATTTGAACAAGAAAATTAGTGTAAGAAAGAAGAGTAGCTCTTAAGCTACTCTTCTTTACCCTTAATAATGGAAGCAATGGCTTCTCCATGAAAACGTCCATTTTCAATGAAAATTTTGTTATTATTATAGCCTGCTGCTACAACACCAGCTATAAATAAGTTGTCTATATTTGTTTCATAGCTTTCTTCGTTATAGATAGGCGCTCCATTTACTGCATCCACATCAATTCCAGTGTCTTTAATAAAATCTAGATCTGGTTTGTATCCGGTCATTGCAAATACAAAGTCATTTTTAATTGTTTTTTTCTGTTCTCCAACCCGATAATGGAAATTTTCTTCCGTTATTTCAACTATCTCCGCGTTAAATTCCATTTTAACAATGTCTTTTCTTACCAATGCATCAAATTCGGGAAGAATCCATGGTTTAATACTTTTGGAGTATTCTGCACCTCTGTATAAGACAGTTACATTCGCCCCTGCTTTATGAAGTTCTAGTGTTGCATCGACAGCGGAGTTTTTACCCCCTATAACTACTACATTCTTATTAAAATAAGGATGTCCTTCTTTAAAATAATGAGACACTTTATTTAATTCTTCACCTGGAACATTCATATAATTAGGTTGATCATAGTAACCTGTCGCGATAATAACATACTCAGCAGAATAGTTATGGTTTTGACCATTCATTGTATCAGTGGACAAGTGGAATATGCCATCTCGCTTTACGATTTCTGTCACTTTTTCAAAGGAATTTATACGTAATTGCTCGCGCTTTGCCACGGCCCTATAGTATGCCAGTGCTTCATTTCGAACAGGCTTTTGTCTTTCAGTGATGAAAGGGATATTTCCTATCTCTAGTTTATCACTTGAGCTAAAAAATGTTTGATGTGTAGGATATTGATGTATCGTGTTAACTATATTTCCTTTTTCAATTATTAATGGGGTGAGCCCAAGTTTTTTCATTTCGAGAGCACAGGACATGCCACATGGTCCTCCGCCCACAATGATTATTTTTTCATGTTGCACAATATGCACTTCCTTTTGGAGAATCTATCTAATTGTCTTCTTTGCAAACTTTTTAAAATGAGAAACAGCGTAAAAAAACTCTTATCTAATAATACAGGATAAGAGTTTTTTTGTCATACTTTTGTTTTCTTGATCGGCCAATGAAAATTAATTAAACCCAACCACGGAATCTTGATGCTTCTGCCATTTTTCTAACACCAACCATATATGCAGCAAGACGCATATCGACCCTTCTAGTCTCTGCTGTATTGTATATGGAATTAAATCCTTTAATCATAATCTCGTGTAGCTTTTTATCGATTTCTTCTTCAGTCCAATAATATCCTTGATTATTTTGTACCCATTCAAAATAAGAAACAGTCACACCACCAGCAGAGGCAAGTACATCAGGAACAAGTAAAATACCACGTTCACTCAGGATTTTTGTTGCTCCCATCGTTGTTGGACCGTTTGCGGCCTCAACAACTATACTTGCTTTAATTTTATCTGCGTTCTGTTCGGTTATCTGATTTTCAACAGCAGCTGGTACCAGAATATCACAATCTAACTCTAATAATTCTTGGTTGGAAATTGTATTATTGAAAAGCTTTGTTACAGAACCAAAGCTGTCTCTTCTGTCAAGCAAATAATCGATATCTAATCCATCTGGGTCATGTAAACCACCATATGCATCAGATATTCCGACAACTTTCGCTCCTGCATCGTTAAGGAATTTTGCCAAAAAGCTTCCAGCGTTACCAAACCCTTGGACAACAACTCGAGAGCCTTCTACCTCAATACCTTTCTTTTTAGCTGCTTCATTAATACAAATTGTAACCCCTTTGGCTGTAGCAGATTCTCTTCCATGAGAACCACCAAGTACGATAGGTTTACCAGTAATGAAACCAGGATTATTAAATTCATCTATACGACTGTACTCATCCATCATCCATGCCATGATTTGTGAGTTTGTAAAAACATCTGGTGCGGGAATGTCTTTGGTCGGCCCCACAATTTGACTAATAGCACGTACATAGCCCCTACTGACTCCCTCTAGTTCTCTAAAGGACATTTCACGGGGATCACAAACGATACCACCTTTTCCGCCGCCATATGGAAGATCCACTATCCCTGCTTTCAAACTCATCCAAATAGAGAGTGCTTTCACTTCTATTTCGGAAACATTAGGGTGAAATCTTACCCCACCTTTTGTAGGGCCAACTGCATCATTATGCTGTGCACGGTATCCTGTGAAAATCTTTATAGAACCATCATCCATTCGTACTGGGATTCGAACCGTCATCATACGTATAGGTTCTTTTAGAAGTTCAAAAACTTCATCAGGGTAACCCAACTTTTCCAATGCAGTTTTTACAACAGTCTGTGTGGATTTTAATACATCCGGCTTTTTATTACTTTCTCTGGTAGAATCTGCTGCGTTATCGGCTACCATGAATTTACCTCCTATAATATCTGTAAATAGTTTATAATAGCTGTACTCAAAAATTAGTATACACGTTCATAGTAAATATGCAATAAAATATACTAATATTGTTAGATGCTCTTTCTAGTTTCTTTTACCTACTGATCGATTAACAAAGGATTCGATCATAGAATCGTAATCAAGCCCTATCTCATTAGCAGCATCAGGATAAAGACTGGTAGGTGTCATACCAGGTAAAGTGTTTACTTCTAGAATTATAGGTCGATTTTCTTCTGTTAATATAAAATCAACTCTTGAATAGGTTTTACAACCTAGTGCTTTATGTGCTTTAACTGCTAACTCTTGAATAATTTTAGTAGTCTCTGGGTCAATTTCCGCCGGGATTATGTGCTCACTTCCACCCTGGGCATATTTAGACTCATAATCGTAATAAGCATTTTTAGGGATGATTTCTATAATAGGTAATGCTTCCTCGTCAAACACAGCTACTGTAATCTCTCTTCCTTTGATAAAATCTTCGACTAAAACCATGTCATCACTTAGTGCGGCATTGTTTAAACCTTCTAATATTTGATCTGCTTCTTTCACAATCGTCAACCCCAATGTGGACCCTTCCCGATTTGGTTTTATCACAAAAGGGGGTTTAAATAATTGGTTGACTTCTTCTTCTAATTCTTTCATGTTCGTTTCATTTGTTATTGAGTACATTTTACTCTTCGCTATAGGAATGCCGTTTAATTCAAAGACCTGCTTTGCCTTCGATTTATCCATTGCAAGTGCAGATGCTAAGACACCTGAACCTACGTATGGCAATCCTACCATTTCTAACAGCCCCTGGAGACGGCCATCCTCACCAAATTTCCCATGAAGACCAATAAACACAAGATCCACATTTAATCTTAGTATTTCCTCTAATCTACCAGGGTGAAAATCAATTCCCGTCACGTCATGGCCGTTGTTTTCTAACGCCCGTATAATCCCTTTTCCTGAGGAGAGTGATACTTCTCTTTCTCCAGAGGTTCCTCCATATAGTACAGCAATCTTCATTCGGTGCACTCCTTATTTCAGTTCTCTAGCAGAAACCATATACCATCGTATCATTTTAAACAGACATGTTCTATCATTTATTTTGTGTAAAAAGATTTCATAATGTTTTTAACAGCATCTGAGACATATATCTGCTTCCCATATTCCAGTAAACGGTAAGATGTAATAATGCTGGGACTTGAATACTCCGACATTATTGCTATAACGTCTTCTTTATTTTTTTCTTCTAGGTCATTATCATCAAGAAGCATATAATAGGTTCCTTGCATAAAGTAAACTTGACCGCCAGAAATTCCGATTTGGCTTAAATAAGAAGCAACCTGAATAATGTTTTCAAAGTCTGAAAATGAAAAGATTAATTCTTTGCTTTCATCCAATGTCACTTTCATTTCAATGAAGTCCTCATCCCAATCTAAATTTTCGAACTTTTGCGTGACGATAACGTGCATGCCCTGTGCCTGCATAAGATGGACCTGGACAAGAAGTTCACCTTCTAACTCAAAATCCAGCTCTGAACTCGCTTCGTACATCATATCACTGAACAGGTTCTGGACGCTTGTAGCATCGTGCCACAGGTTTTCCTTTGTAAACCCGCGTTCAATTAAATCATCAAATGTTAAAAAAATGGTGAACTGGTCATCAGACACTCTTTCTATGCGCATACAGCATCCTCCTCCAAATAATCATCTGTCTAAAGCGATTGCTTTTATTCATTCACAAAGCTGTTTCTCTATACTATATGCTTTTCTTAATTTTGTTGAACTTGACAGAGGTATTTTTCACTATTTTCAAACGTTCGCCCTGTAATTTGGACTTAAAAAACCTTCATATTATAGTGGAAATCGGCTATAAAAAGGGTTTTACATTATACCAACCTCATTAAAAATAGGCATCCAACCTAACTTTATCCAGCATTCTCTAACGTTTTCTTTTGTTATGCTGGTAGTTCTCTCTTAACTTAAATAATTTATATGCTTGAACCTGTTTAGCTTATGAAAAATGTGATTATTTCATCCTGCCATACATAATACACCCCTGCCAGGATTAAAAGTAAGAAGATGACGACCGTCGTCAATCTCATTAAGGAACCATTCATTCTAAATTTAGTACGCTTTGAGTTTTGACCATGTATTTCTTTCCTGGGAGGTAAGTTAAGTAGATCTATTTCATCCTCTTTATGCTGTTTTTCTTCTTCTTCTGCTGGTTCAGCCGTTTCAACTGAACTCTCTAGTTCCTCAAAGATTCTTCGTAGCTCATCAGCCTGATCATCGGTCTCATTTGTATTATGCTTCACCAATTATTCCTCCCTTATAATAGCGAATAGCTACACCCAACAGAAAGTCCACTATGAAATGTGCCGTTATGGTTACTAGCAAATTTCCAGTTTGTTCAAATAAATAACCAATATAAAAACTAACCATGATAATGGAAACCAGTAAAACTGGTTTTTTTAAATATCGAATATGAATTAGTGCAAACAGAACACTGGCAAAATAATAACCAAAGGTTGTTTGAATTACACCTCTAAATAACATCTCTTCGCTGATGGCTACTAGCAAAGAAAGTATTATTATGAAAGAAAGAGGCTGTCCCTTAAATAGCTTCTGATTAATACCACCATCATCAAAAGTTGTAGGCGGCAATAGGCGTATTAAAATAAGATCAACTAACACAATAATCACGCCAGGTATAAATCCATAATAAAATATCTGTTTTGTATCCCAAATGAAGTATTGAAACCAATCCGTAAGGGACTGGAAAAACCACAAACTTAAAAAGAATCCAATTGTAAGGAGGGTAAGCTGTGAAAAAATAACTTGCTTCCTTAATTCTTTATCTGACATTCGTAATATTAAATCTCGTTGACTCATTCTATGTTAACCAAAAGTAACTTTTTTAACTTTTCTTCCCAAGAATACACTTTTCCTTGTTCTTGCTGTAATTGTTCTGGTTGCCAATTCTCCCAAGAAAATCCACAATTACTACAGCATTGATCCATAGCTGAAGTAGATGAATGTTGAAAATCTTGATAAAGCTTCTTCCTTAAGCAACCAGTATAATAAATCCAATTAATAACAGATTGAAGTTGTTTTTCCTTAATATTAAGTCTTTCCTCACACTTATTGCGAATTGCTAGGTAGGCTGCTTTCCAAATCTCTTGATCGAATTTAATGTTATTTGCTCTTAGGATATCATGTTTTTCAAGTTGATACCTTAAAAACCTCCACTTAGGTTCAGAGATTTGAAACATTAAAAAATTCTCTTGATCCTTAATTGATAGAGTCTTCCCTTCATCATGCATTGCTTTTAACTGTCTAAAAATCAATGCGATTTCATTGTTTGTTGGCAGCTCTGACTTCATTATATTCTTTGGTAAATATACATCCCCTTCGGAAAATAATAACAAACTCACACTAGATTTATTATCGCGTCCTGCTCTGCCAACTTCCTGGATATATGCTTCCAACTGTGGGGTCAAATGGTAATGGACGATTAACCGTACGTCCTTTTTATTTATACCCATACCAAAGGCACTCGTACAACATATGGCATCTAATTGGCCGTTCATAAATTGTTGTTGGATTATGATACGATCTTGAGGCTCCATCCCGCCATGATAAAACGCAACACGACGATCTGTTTTCATACTTAACAGGGCGGAGATATTCTCGGCATCTAACCTGCTAGAAAAATAAATAATAGTCGGTACATAGTAAGATTTTAATAATGAAACAATCTTATCCTGCTTTTCTTTGTCCCCAGACATATGTTCCACATTAAATGCAATGTTCGGTTTGTCAATTGGATAAATATGTTTTTTCATATTGGGTTTATCTAGGTATCCTAGAATATCTTGTTGGACACCTGTAGTGGCAGTAGCACTTAATGCAAGTACAACAGGGTCGTCCAAGTTGGAAATAATCTTTCTTAGCTTTAAATAATCGGGTCTGAATTCATGTCCCCATTGTGAGATACAATGTGCTTCATCTACAACGAAAAGACGAACACCAACCTGTTTTAACTTCCGTTGGACCTCAGGTCTCTGAAGCAATTCAGGTGATATGTATATTAATTTGTAGCGATGTATTTCATTCCATATTGTTCTCCGCTCCATTATATCCATAAAACTATTAACTGCAATTACACCTTTAATATTTATAGCTTTTAATTGTTTCACCTGATCCATCATTAATGATATAAGTGGCGAAACCACGACTGTTATACCTTCTAAAAGCATCGCTGGCAATTGATAACAGATAGATTTACCAGATCCTGTCGGAAGTACTCCCATTACATCATTTCCGGTCATAACATCCTCAATAATTTCCTTTTGGCCTAAACGAAAAGATTGATAGCCAAAATGTATATTAAGCTCTTTTTCTAAATTAAATGTGGACATTTTTTTCACCCGCTTGCTCGTAACCAGCCATAAATAAACGTATTTGAAAATACGTTGTCTCCTTTTCTGTTAGTGCTTTTATTTCTTTTAATTTATTTGATGTTGCTTTCTGAATCGCCATCAAAATGTCCTTTTGAGTTGCAGCAGGGACATAATTCTGTATTGGAAAATCTTCTTGATAAAGTGCAATTTCAACAAGGTGATCCTGGATAGTATTTACTCGTAAATTCCTTACTAAAGCAATATTCTCGATAGAATATTGCTTCTCAAGCAGTTGAAAAGTTTTAAAAGCAGAATCAGTTAAAAGACGTTTCTTGCTTCCTTCCATTATCATGTTGTATAGCAATGGAAAAGTAACTTCCTTATCCATAATCTTAGAACACATTTGGTGCGAGATTCCAGTTAATAGAAGTTGTACATCTTCCATTATCATGTCATAGGAATTCGCTAATTGCTCCCAGCTCATGCCATAATACTGATGACCACTTAACCTGTCAACAAAGATGGTGGCTTCCTTCTCTTTTAATTCAAGGAGTAAATGAAAAAGCTCACTATGTAAGTCTCGTAAATAGGAGGGAATTCTCGCTTTATTTAAATTATATTGCTCCTTCACCCAGCTTTCGGCCAGGTGATTATCAACTACAGGTATGAAAGAGAAACGTTTCATTCCTACATTAGAAAACGTTTGGATAACCAATGTTAACCGATCTAGAAACATGTCAGCAGTATCCTTGAACTTTAAACCGTTAAAATAATGTATAGGATATTGATCTTTTTTATCGTGTAGCCACATTTTTCCCTTGGTTGTCAATTGGAGAGTTGAATAAGCCTGATCACGTATCAAAAACCCCTCTTCATTTAATTCATTCAATATTCGGTTGTACACTTCTCGGTCTAATTTTTTGTGAATATTATAGTACGTTGTTAACTGATATAAATGAATATCTTGAACAGTTTGAACAGACCTTTTTCCTGTAAGGATGTGATAGATTGCAGAATCTGTTCTTTCATCAGATAGCCTATCACAACACACTAGGATAATTCCTTTTAGCAGCATAATTCCCCTTCCCCCTTTACAAGAAAGATCTAATTCCATTATAAAGAATGCCAGCATGAAAAGAAAGGCAAGCAGTTCTAATTGTAATTAGGATAGAACCGTTTTAGAATGAAATATGAATATCCTAAAAAGTTGGAGGTGTAGAAGTGCCAAAATACACCATTGTAGATATAGAAACTTGTATTGCCTGTGGAGCATGTGGGGCTGCTGCGCCAGAAATATATGACTATGATGATGAAGGAATTGCATTTGTTAAACTTGATAACAACTCTGGAATGCTAGAGGTGGATTCAGATTTAGAAGAAGATATGTTAGATGCGTTTGAGGGTTGCCCAACTGATTCGGTAAAAGTTTCCACAGAACCTTTTCACGGGAACCCTTTAAGATATGAAGAAGGATAAATATTCTTAAATGATATATTAGACGCTATACAGTACATAGTAATTACAATCACTTCATTACACAAAAGAAGAGCCGTACAAATTTGTACGGCTCTTTCTCCATTTCACGATTAAGGAAGCATGATTGGGTTTACCGATTCGGGAACTTGAAGAACTTCTGATACATCATAATAACCTAATTCATCTCCAGAGTTAGTATGGAACTTTACTAGTTCATACCCATAGCTTTTAGCAGTCATTAGGATCGCCTCAACCATAATGGTACTTGTTCGAACATTCGTATTGGTGACATCGTTATTTATTGTAATTTCAAGTTGTGTATCATGTTCGGCAACTGAAAAATCTAGGTCCTTCGGAATGGTAGAAAAAACGTCAAAGTCTTCATCTCCATTTTGCATCTCCATAAACGCTTCCTCTATAGTGGTATATTCCTTGAGTGGTAGTTCTACAAGCAAATTATCTTGATCGTTACTGTATAACTTATAAGCAGTTTTTGTTTTAGTTAACGGTAGTTCGGTTATTTTACCAAATTGACCGAGGTCTACACCACCTGGATTTTTAAAGACGGCTTTCTGGATCCCATATGGAGTAAACATTGCACTTAATTGATCCTCAAACATATTAGGCACCGTTGAACCTTCGCTTACGTTAAAACCCTTGGGTAAATCAAGAATAACCTCATTGTTTTCCTCATTTATCTCAAACGTTACCCCCTTAAATAAATAAGTAGAAGTAGTTAGTACATGTTCTGTTATATACGATTCAAGTTCATTATAGTATATTTCTTTATCATTCTGTTCAGGCACAATAAACGAAATAGGAATGACATACTGTAATTGTGGATCACTTGTCGCACCATGAACAACTGTTGATTGATCGGTCTTCTGCTGAACAAACATACCCGTATTGTTTGCCTCCATTGTTTCATCAGATTGTGTAGTACTCTCTTGCTCCGCACTCTCCTCTATAGCTGCCTCTTCCTCAGAAGCGTATCTCATCGAGTCACCGCTTTCTGCTACGTCATTCTGGGGTATATTATAATTATTGTAGAAGAGAAAAGAAACAAAAATCAAAATAGCGGTTGCAAGCAGTGTGCTTAATAGAGGTACCCATCTGTTTCTGTTGCTCTTCTTGTCCCTCTTTCTTTCTTCTTGGTTAAATTGAGAAAGGATCTGTTGTTTAACATCTTCTTTTGCACGCGGATCTGAAACAGGTGGCATTTGTGAAAGCTGTTCACTGATGTCTCTATACTTTTGTTCTTTAGATTGCAATTAGATCTCCTCTCCTCTCTCTCGATATTCGGAGATATGTCTTTTTAATACCTTAAGCCCTCTGTGTTGCGTTGTTTTTACTTTACTAGTAGTGAAATTTAGAATGTCCGCAGTTTCTTGTATAGATAACGACTGAATATACCTTAGTATAAGGACACTTCTTTGATCAACTGTACAATAATCAAGGTACTTATATATTTTTTTTATTTCCTCATTTTTTATTACCAATTCATCAGGAAGCGGCTGGTTGTCTTGTAAGGTATGGCTTTTTTCACCCCAATTAAAGTATTCCGCAATTCGATCTCGAGTTCGTTGCTTGCGACGAAAGTAATCGAGACTAACATGCCTTGCAATGGAAAAGAGCCACGTTTTTATGCTACTCTCTCCCCTGAACCCCTCAGAAGATTTGAGAACCCTCAAGTAAACCTCTTGCACTAAATCCTCTGTTATCTGTTTATCCTTTACCATATAAAATACAAATTGATATAAATCCTGGTGATACTGATCATAAATTTCATCAAAAACGACCTTCATTAAAGATCCCCCGTTCTAATAGATAGTCGTTTGTTCCCTGTCAAAAGTTACATTATAGCTACACTATATGTCAGAAAGACAGGTTTAAGCAAGTCAATTCATACTAAGGTAGAAGTATAAATGAAAAAATGATCCCACTAAGTAAGTGTAGACCATTTAAAAAAATTAGATTATAACCAAAAAAGATGGTTATAATCTTCAAACTAGAGAAATTTACTTTCGTATTGTTTAAAAAGATAGTGAAAGATTGGATAGAATAACATGATGAAAATAGCATTTCCAATTGCATGTTGGGTGTCAAATGGCAAGCCTGCAAGGTAATATGGCCAAAAGTGCCCACTAATTTGGTAATTCGTCAGCGAAATTACGAGTCCGTAAAAATAGCCACAAAAGGCAGCGTAAATGGCGATCAAGAAAAGCGGCGCTTTACTTAATTGTTTTCGGAGAAGTCCACTAATCACCCCAATTAGTACCCATGATATAAGCTGCCAAATAGTCCAGATACCCATCCCTAAAAGCATATTCGAAACAAACGTAACGATAATTGCCAGCAATACTGCAGAAGCAGGTCCTAGCATAAAACCACACAGAATAATAAGTGCCGTTACAGGCTGTACATTAGGCAGAAATGCAAATACATATCTGCCTAATACAGCCAAGGAAGCTATTGATGCTAACAAGGTTAGTTTATAACTAGTCACAGCTTATTCCCATTTTTGAAAATCAAATACTACTTCGTCTCCAGCCTGGAGTTCATAATCGGCTGCACCTACATTAACACGTTCACCATTTACGGTATAAATCCAAGCCCTTTCCTCGTCATCTTCTGAGGATACTCTCTCTATTGAAGTAATGAATTGGCCGCTTCCATCCGTTTCAACATAAAAATTATCTTTTAAAACCTCTAAAAGATTCTCTCCTTCTTCTACTGGTATTTCCTTTTCATGTATATATTCCTCACCCTGATCTTTGGTTAAGGTAATTTTAACTGTATCTTCATTCTGCTCTGATGTCTGATTACTCTCAGATTGTTCGGCATCCGTTTCTGAAGCGGTATCTTCCTCTGATCCAGAGCCACAAGCGGTGAGAAGAACAAAGACAAGTAAGAACGCAACCATTTTCCATAATTGTTTATGCATCTTATCTCCTCCATACTAATTTCTTTTTTTCATAAATAAATTAAATTTAATTGTTCCTTTTGTGAGGCATTCTTATTATAAATGTAGTTCCCTCATTCACTCTACTTTTTACTGTAATGATACCGTGATGAGAGTCAATTATATTTTTAGCTATAGCAAGTCCTAATCCTGTACCTTTTTTCTTGTTATTTCGCGCTCTTGATTTATCTGCTTTATAAAACCTTTCAAAAATAAATGGGAGATCTTCCTCAGGGATGCCACTACCACTATCTTTAATTTCAATGGAAAGCTCATTTTCATTATTGGTAGCATACACCGTAACATGTCCCTCTTCGAATGTGTGCCTGATTGCATTGTCTATAAGATTGATCAGAACTTGTTCCATTCTGTCAGGGTCAAAGCTTGCTGTGGCCTTTACAATGTCCTCTTTTAAATCGATCTGTATTTTTCCTTCACTTGCAAGACCACTAAACTTCTTTACAATCCGTTTGAGGTATGGCTCTACCTCAATCTCTTCTATTTGTAATTGTTGGTGCCCCGCTTCCATTCTTGCAAGATCAAGCAATTCATTTACCAGCCTACCCATTCGTAGTGATTCCTCGTAGATAATTTGACCAAGTTCATTTTTTTGTTCCTTCGTTTCAGCTATATCATCAACGATTGCTTCACTATATCCTTGGAGCATTGATATAGGTGTTCGTAATTCATGCGATACATTCGCAATAAAGTCCTTACGTAGCTTATCAAGACGTCTCTCTTCTGTCATGTCTCGAATAACCGCTACTGCCCCCCTAACAAAGGCTTGATCATAAAGTGGTGTCATTAGCATTACCCAATTTCGACCTTGAAGACTAATCTCATGAAGTACCTCTGTTTCTCTTTCAATTACTTGTAACAAGATCAGGTTTAATTCATCCGGTAGCTTTCGCTCTTCTTTACTTACAGTACGGTTATTTTCATAATACCAGCTTTCAATAAACCTTTCGGCAGGTGTATTAGTTACAATCATGTCTCCATTTCGATTTAAAGTAATGACTCCATCTGCCATAGAGCTGACAATACTTGAGAGCTGCTCTTTTTCTTGTCTTAAAGCATTAATATGAAATTTCAACTGCCTTCCCATACGGTTAAAAGCTAAGGCAAGTTCTCCTATTTCATCGTGTGTCAAAATTGGAACTTTCGTGTCAAACTCACCTCTTGTAAGATCAAAAGCAGCCTCGCGCATTTTAATTAGTGGTGATGTAATTCTAGTAGAGAGAAAGAAAGCAAAAATTACAGTCAGGACAATAGCTATTCCTGCTGCAAGAAAGATGATTTTCGTCGTTTCTGCCTTGGTTTGATCAATAACGTCTAAAGACTGGTAGACAAAGATTGCTCCTTGGTTATCTGAAGTAGGGATTCCCACGATCATCGCTTCCGTGTTACTATCAGGCAAAACCATTTGTCTGCGAATTTCTTCATTATTCTCAAGTTCTTCCATTAAATTTTCTTTTTGCAGCCATGTATCTTCAAGCCTTGATAAGTTTTCGTCTCCGCCCTTGGACACCCATACTTCATTATTATCATATAATATGGCAACACGGCTCGCAGGATCTTTAACCCTTTCCGTCGTTTCAGCAATTAAGTTTTTACTTTCATGTTGTTCAATAAGTACGGAAACCTTTGTAGCAGTTTGTAACATGTCACTTTCAGCAGATTCAATATGGAAGCTCTCAAAAAATTGTAACAGCAAAATGGTTAAGATAAACAAAACAAAAGAAACAAGTAAAAGTATGGTTATAGCAAGCTTTCCAACGACACTTTTCCAAAACATTAGCTATCTTCTACCTCGAATTTATAACCTACGCCCCATACTGTAACAATCATTTTCGCTGCCTCTGAGGACACGGCATTAAGCTTTTCTCTTAATCGCTTAACATGTGTATCAACAGTCCGCAGATCACCAAAAAACTCATATTGCCATACTTCCTTTAAGAGGTGCTCTCTATTAAATACTTTGTCCGGTGACTTTGCGAGGAAACATAATAATTCATATTCTTTTGGTGTTAAATTAACTTCCTGTCCCTCTGCTAAAACCCTATGTGCATCATCATCAATTTCTAGATGTCGAAAAACCAACACATTTTTTGCAGCTTCGTTCCCTTGGTTGACGGAAGATGGAGATACTCTGCGTAGTAGTGCCTTTACCCGGAGTATTACTTCTCGAGGACTAAATGGCTTAACTATGTAGTCATCAGCACCAATTTCAAACCCTTGAACTCGATTTGCTTCCTCTCCTTTTGCAGTAAGCATCATGACAGGGGTGTTTTTTTCTTTCCTTAATTCCTGACATACTTCGATTCCATCCATTTCTGGCATCATTATGTCGAGTAAAATAACATCATAGTCATTGGTAAGCGCAAGTTCGAGCGCGTCTTTACCATTATCAGCTTCTTCCACTTCGTATTCCTCTCGCTCTAAATACATTCGTATTAATCTGCGTATACGCTCTTCATCATCAACGATTAAAATCTTTCCAAGTGGCATAACTTTTCCCCCTATCAAATCTCTAATTTAGAGTATAAACGATGTCAAAATAAATGTATAAAATAAAACTTGTGCATTGATAGTAAAACAAGGTATTCCTTTATGGATACCTTGTTAAGTCTTGAGTGAGTTTACTTACGCGTAAGAATGTAATCCTGCAAGCACAAGGTTCACTACAATTAAGTTAAACATAATAATAGCAAATCCTACTGCTGCCAGCCAAGCAGATTTTTCTCCATGCCACCCTCTTGATAGGCGTAAGTGGAGAAAAGCCGCATAAAAAAACCAAGTAATGAGTGCCCAAACTTCTTTCGGGTCCCATCCCCAAAATCTGCCCCACGCTTCTTCTGCCCAAATCGCAGCAAATATTAAACCTCCGAGCGTAAAAATAGGGAAGCCAATTGCGACAGCTCGGTATGTAATCTCATCCAATAAATCAAGCTTTGCATTTTTTAATAAAGGTTGAATTGCTGCCCCAAGTCGCTTGCGCAATGTGAGCCTTAACAAGAGATAGATAACAGATCCTGTTAAAAAGGACCATATTAGAGTATTAAACTTTCTACCTGAATCAGCACCATGCATCCAAGCTGGTGTCTCAAATAATGGCTCCATTACCCCTTCAGTCAGCAGCGTACCATCTGTCGGTCCAGCTATTGCAGGTAAATGATAGTCCGTTGTGACGGTATTACCTCCACTATTAGGATAATCAAATTGTGCACTATAGTTCATAAAGTTGAAAACTACCGTGATCACGATAAACCCAACAAATAATATTAGAGAATACATCACAATTTCTAGCCATGTTGTATGCTTACTTTTAACAGTCTGATCAATTTTTTTGATCAGATAGATTAACCCCGCAACAAAGCTAATGGTTAAAATCCCCTGTCCTAAAGACACAGTCGTTACATGAATATATAGCCAGTGACTTTGTAGTGAAGGAATTAAAGGCGATACTTCTGTTGGGAACATGCTTGCATACGCAATAATAATGAGAGCCACAGGTAATGCAAACAGCCCAAGTACAGAAAGCTTGTAAATAAAATAAATGACAATGAATGCCAAAACAATTGTCATTCCAAAAAATGTCATAAACTCAAATAAATTACTAACTGGAGCATGTCCACTTACCATCCATCTAGTAATAAAATAGCCAACTTGCGCTAGGAAGCCAATAATAGTTAGCGTAATTCCAATGCTGCCAGCTTTTCCCTTTTTGGTATTACCCCGCTTATCTCGAATTGTTGCCGAGAAGAAAATTGTCGCAATTAAATATAAAACGAAAGCAGTGTATAAAAGTGCACTACTCCACTCTATTAATTCACTCATAACAAACCTCCTATTAACTATTCATCTAATTCTTGTTGATCTGTTACATTTTTAATGCTTGTCCCTGAAATTGCTTTTTCAATATCTTTTTTAACACCAAACCAATTCTTATTCGTATGTGCAGCTAATAATACACCACCGTCTTTAGGATTCACCCAAATCCTTCTATGTTGCCAGTACATTCCCTGGATTACACCAATCATAAAAATCGCAGCGCCAACGCCAAAAAATGGAAGAGAGTAATCTTTTCTTACAGTTAACCCACTTGCATCTCGCATT
Source organism: Oceanobacillus manasiensis (assembly GCF_000724085.1). Lineage (GTDB taxonomy): Bacteria > Bacillota > Bacilli > Bacillales > Amphibacillaceae > Oceanobacillus_B > Oceanobacillus_B manasiensis. The sequence goes on along the minus strand of NZ_CCDL010000002.1, from coordinate 407,423 downwards.
TGGAAATCTGTTATACCAACGTTATATTGGTTCTCACCAGATGCATCGATATTCTTACCAATACCAAGAAAACTTATCTCAGGTGTCTCACTGTCTGGTGGGTATACAAATAAAACAAATGCAGGATTCCTTGGATAATTCGTTTCGGAGGCAGGGGTTCCATCATCCCGTAAATAATAATCTGGATAATAATTACGTAATTCCACCTTGAATCCATTTTCCAATTCATATTCTGATTCCGGGTCTGCTAAATTAATCGTAAAGGAATCGATAGCTTCTTCTTCAGGATCATTCACTTCATGAATTTTAAACGACATTTTTTCAAATTCGTTTGCTTGGTATCCAGATTGGTAAACAGAATATCCATCAAATTTCACAGGGTGATTCATTCGTATTGAACCTTCTGCAATCTGATTCAGCTCTGGTTCAGCTCCTGGTACAGGGTTGTCCTCAGCTTTGTAAATGGTGACATCTGTTTGATAATTACTAGGAACAGCAGCACCCTCTAATGAAATAGCATCACTGAATCGCTCATCGTTTTCATCATATGTTTCCAGGACAAAATCATGGTTCTCAATGTAATATTCCCCATCTGTCCCTGGTATTACTAATTGTTCTCCTTCTCTAACCCATACATATTCATTCGTATAGAAAAAAGGCGTTGAACGTAAAATGGCAGCAAGCAGTATAATGATTAACCCAATGTGGTTTACGTAAGGACCCCATCTTGAGAATCGTCCTTTCTCTGCAAGCAAATATCCTTCTTGGTCCTTAACATTATAACGCTGTTTCTTAAGGTTCTTTTTTAATGTATTCAAGTCTTCCTCTGACACATTTTTCGTCTCACTAAACAATCGCTGTCTACTTAAAAAGGACTCATGACGCTTTGCCTTTTGCTGTCTAAGAGCCTTAAATAACGGGACAAACCTATCAAGACTAGCGATGACAAGTGATATCCCTATTAACCCTATCAATAGCATATACCACCATGAGCTATATAGATTATGGAAACCTAATTGGTAAAATATAAGACCAAAAATTCCATATCTCTCTTGATAAAAGACATCTGGGTCTCTATTCGGTGCATCTGCTGGTATGTATATTTCTTGAGGGAATATCGAGCCAATGGCTGAAGCAACCAATGCAATAAAAATGAGCCACACACCAACTTTTACTGATGAAAAGAAGCTCCATATTTTATCAACAATAGCTTTATTATGAGTTTGGGAGCGTCTGGCTGCACCATCATACCTCATATTTAGTAGATTCTTCTTATCATTGCCATCTATGTGTTGATTTCCCTCAATTGGCTTCCCACAAGCTTCGCAGAGTATCGTACCCTCTGGGTTTAAATGCCCACATTCACACTTAATTTTTTTCATAAAAATCCCTCACAATTTTTAATCACTGTTACGATGCATCTGGTTGAATATCCTGTAAACGTTTTTCTAAGGACTCCAATGACAATGCTCCTTTTACAATATGTTCAATTGTGCCATCTGGGTTTATAAAATAGGTACTTGGTATTGGCCCAATTTTATAAAGGTCTTTCACTTCACCCGAAGCGTCATATGGAATTGGAAATGTTACATTATAATCATCAATAAACCTGTTAACAACTAACTTGGTAGAATCAAGGCTTATCGCAATGATCTCCACTCCCTTTTCTTTATACTCAGGATACAGTTGTTCCATATAAGGCATTTCCTTTTTACACGGTTCGCACCAAGTTCCCCAGAAGTTCAACATGACACCTTTACCCTCGTAATCACTAAGTCTAAAGGATTCTAAGTCATTATTATGGCTGATCTGATTTAACATAAAGTCAGGTGCCTGATCTCCTACTTTATAAATCGTATTATCTTTTTGCAAATTAGAAACCAATGCAAATATGAGTACAACGACCAATATAGCAAGAATACTTATACGGAATATAAAGCGATTTCTCTTTTTGTTTCTTTTTGTTTTTTTTACTTTATCCAGGCTCAATTAGATCACTCCTCCAAGTTACTATTATACCATTTTACCTGGAAGCTAATTTTGACTATTATCTTACAATTTCAACGCCAAATTTCTCATCTGCTTGACTTCTTTTGGTGTTAATGCTCGATATTTGCCTGGTTGCAGCCCATCCAGATTTAAAAGACCGTATGATTCCCGTTTTAGCTTTTCAACAGGGTAACCTAAGCCCTCCATCATTCTTCTTACATGGCGATTCTTTCCTTCACGTAAAGTTAGTTCAAGTCGCATAGAATTCTTTTTCTTATCGACAGAAAGTACATTATACTGAACTGCCTTTAAAAGGTCCTTTTCCGATTGCACACCTTTTTTAAGCTTAGCCAGATCCGTCTTAGTCGGTATACCCTTCAATTTTGCAACATATACTTTGTCAACCTCATATTTGGGGTGCATTAGCATGTTAGCGATTTCCCCGTCGTTTGTTAAAAGCAAGACTCCTGAAGAATCGTAATCCAATCTACCAACAGGATAAACGCGCTCTGGTATATCTACAAGCAGGTCTGTGACAACCTTTCTGTCTTTATCGTCTTTCACACTAGAAATAACGCCGCGAGGCTTATAAAGCAAGTAGTATACTAATTCTTCCTTTTCCAAAGGCACACCATTAACTTCAATGGTATCACTCGACGTAACCTTTGTGCCAAGCTCGGTTACGACAAGGCCATTCACCTTAACTTTTCCTTCAGTTATTAATCCTTCTGCTTTTCTTCTTGAGGTAAGGCCACTTTGGGCAATAACCTTCTGAAGACGTTCATTCATGTTTGACATTTATATCACCATTTCCTTCTTATCGAACCATTAATTAATGGCGTAATTCTAACGTTAACTTACTTGCCTAAAATAATATGACGGTCGCCATGCTACCAGCAGGCGTGAGTTAAAACGTTCCCAAGCAATTGTACCATATATTATAAACTAAAAATAATTCTTAAACACATAAATCAATATCAAGGCTTATAAATTTTCAAACAAATGCTTTAGGTAGTGGCGACCATAAAAGAGTAGGAGCAAAAAGTATCTCTGATTCATTCAGGCATTTAAGCACGTGATCTTATGGCATGTCATACAAATTCACATAGAATTTCATGCAAAAAGCACGTCACCTTGACGATGACGTGCTCCCATTAATTTAAAGTAGATATACAATTAACCGAACACTAACGTTACCACGATGATCGATGCAATGACACCTACCACGTCTGCTAATAATCCAACCTTTACAGCATAACGCATTTTTCGAATACCAATCGCCCCAAAATAGACTGTTAATATATAGAGGGTTGTATCTGTGCTCCCTTGCATCGTTGAGGCAAGCCTCCCAATGAAAGAGTCGGGTCCGTGTGTGTTAATCAACTCTGTTGTCATGCCAAGTGCTGCAGTACCGGAAATAGGTCTTACTATAGCTAATGGTAAAATATCAGGAGGAAAACCTATTAGGGTTAAAAACGGTGTAATTAGCCCGATGAAAGCCTCTAACGCTCCGGAAGAACGTAGAATGGATATCGAAACGATCATACCAACCAAAAAAGGGAGCAATGAAAAGGCCATTTTAACACCCTCTTTCCCTCCCTCTACAAACGTTTCATAAGCTGGTACTTTCTTCCAAGACGCCACTAATAAGACTGTTAAAATAAAGGACGGTATAAGCCAAACACTTACAGAGGTTATAATCCCCATTTATTCTCCCCTCCGGATACTTCGGTAAAAGTAAAACCTATCAATCAAAATTGCACTAGCAGTTGAAATAAGTGTAGCTATAATAGTAGTACCTACAATCTCCGTCGGTGATACTGAGTTATACTGCATTCGAATTGCAATTACGGTTGTAGGAATAATGGTGAGACTAGAGGTATTAAGGGCTAAAAAAGTAATCATAGAACGAGATGCTGTATCTGTACCACTTAATTGCTTCATTTGTTCCATAGCCTTAATTCCCATTGGTGTAGCAGCATTGCCTAAACCAAAAAGGTTTGCTGTTAAGTTGGATAGGATATATCCCATTGCTGGATGGTCCTTCGGTATCTCTGGAAATAGTCTGCGAACCAACGGACGAAAGATTTTTGCAAGTACTTGTAATATTCCTGCCTTTTCTGCAACACGCATAATACCCAGCCAAAAAACTAGTACACTAATGAGACCGATTGATAATGTAACAGCCTCACTTGAGCTTTGAAAAATGGCTTCATTTACTTTATCCATTGTCCCTGCAAACATGGCATATATTATCCCGATAATTGCCATACCTGCCCATATATAATTAACCATCTTATGGCCATCCTACGACGTTTTGAAAGATATTTAGCGTATCACTAAGGAGATTGGCCTCGTTTCTTTTCTCGTTCCCCTTGTAAATAAACACTTCACCAATCTGCTTTTCTTCAAAATAATAGACTTTCTTTCCGATGATATCATTGGCGGCCATTGTTGGGTGTTTTAAAATGTAATTTCGAACGGTTACTTTCTCCCGCTCTTTTTCAGCAAGAGGGTAGTTTATCCCAGAAATAATCTGGCCAATGACAGGTTCCTCTATATCTGGCAACGAATAAGCAGACTTACCTTTCTCACCAATACTTTCTAGTGAATAATTTTCAAATCCCCATTCAAACATACCTATATGATCACGCCAATCATCAGGTGCATTTAAAGTAACGGCAATTAACTTCATGCCATTCTTTTCAGCTGAACTGACCAGTGTCCTTCCAGTTTTTTTCGTATAGCCGGTTTTTCCACCAATACAGTATTCATAGAATTGCGTTAGCAGTTTATTTTTATTCTGCCAGCTGTAAGTTCTGCTTTTAGACAGGTAAGTTGTTGCCCCAGTTATTGTTTGAAATTGCTCATTTTGCATAGCGTACTGCATAAGAATAGCCATATCATACGCAGTGGAATAATGTGTATCTGAATCAAGCCCATGTGGGTTGTCAAAATGTGTATTTGTCATGCCAAGCCATTTTGCCTTCTCATTCATAAGATGGACAAATCCTTCTTCACTACCTCCAACATGTTCCCCTATTACTACTGCAGCATCGTTACCCGAACGTAACATTAACCCATAAACAAGGTCTTCCACTAGCATCTTCTCCCCTTGCTCCAGGTAGATAGAAGATCCTTCTGTATGTATTGCTTTTCTGCTTGTAGTAGCTTCTTCGTTCATTTTCCCAGATTCTATCGCAATAATTGCAGTCATGATTTTCGTGATACTAGCGATAGATTCTTTTTCATGTGCCTGTTTTTCAAACAAAATCCTTCCCGTAGATTGTTCAATTAATATTGCATTATTAGCTGATACTCCAGGTGCTGCTTGTCCAGTAGTTGGGTATATTAATCCAATGATTACAAAAATAAGAAGTATAGATATAAATCTCATAGCAGGCTTCCTCCCACAGATTAAGTGTCTGTATAGTCTATGCATGTCTAAATCAGTTATGACATTGCTACAGATTATAACTAAATTAACTGTGAGAGGTACCTGCTTGTTTGAAAAAAGTATATTCAAAATAAAGTTTTAAAACTTAATAAAGGTCCCACTTTACCTTCTTAGCTTTAATGAGCCTATCATTGACATCTTGCCAGTTTACAACATTCCACCAGTTTTCAATGTATGATTGTTTATCTGTTTTATATTGCAGATAGTAGGCATGTTCCCAAACGTCTAAAACTAGCAATGGAATAATATCCGCTATTTGAAACAATTGGTGTTTTTCAAAAGATTGTACACCAAGTTTTCCATTTCTCGGGTTCCAATATAAAATGGCCCACCCGTCCCCTTCTACTGAGGATGCCGTATTACTAAAAAGAGTCTTAAACTTTTTCCATGATCCAAAATCCTTTTCCATTTGCTTTAGTATTTCTCCGGAAGGCTTTTTCTCTGAATTAGGTGTCATATTAAACCAAAAAATAGTATGGAGATTGTGCCCAGAACCATGAAAAGCTTGTTCGCGAAGCCAATGCTTTATTAGACTCTTATCAGGTTGTTTTACGTACAATTCAGTTTCCGCTTTATTTAGACCATCTACATAAGCTTGATGATGTACATCGTGATGTAGTCGCATTATTGCCTCGCTAATATATGGTTCAAGTGCGTTGTAATTATAGGGTAACGGAGGAAGCGTGTGCTTTCCATAGCTAATTTGGTTATTAGAACCTTTATTTTGATTCATAGAAAAGACAATGCGTTGAGCTTCTTCTTGCAATGATGTAATCACCTCAGCATGACTAGTAAGCTCACGGGTGGTGTTTGCTTTTACATCTTCTGTCCAGTTTTTTAGTTGTTGTTTAATGTCGTCCTTTTCATCACTACTAAGGTTAAGACTATCAATTTTTTGTTGTACTTCCTCTCCCCAAACCAGTAATTCATTTAAATAGTTTTGAGTAGTATTCATCCCATCACCTCGATGTAACATATGCCTATTACGTAATAATGGTGAAAAAAGAAATACTTAGACTTCAGGTTATTTATTAAACACAGTAAAACCCTAGAGTTGAGGTCCTTAAATCTCATCTCTAGGGTGTAGTTTTTAGTAGTGCAAGCCTATTTTCATGAGGGCTCATTTTCATCGAACTGTTCGTTAAATCGCTCGAAGAATAAATCTGCTTCCTCTTCAAATTCATTATTAGATTGTCCTTCTGGTAACGGGGGAAGATCTTCAAGTGAAGTTAAACCGAAAAATGTCAGAAACTCTTTGCTTGTGCCAAACAAAATCGGTCGTCCAATACTGTCCTTCCTTCCGACCTCCTCAATCAGCATCCTCGCTACAAGCGTTTGCACTGGGCGATCACTTTTCACACCACGAATTTCTTCAATTTCTGTACGAGTAATTGGTTGCTGATAAGCAATAATGGCCAATGTTTCCAACGCTGCCTGAGACATACGTGTGGAATGAGGTGTTTCTATAAACTTTTGATAAAACTTACTATGTTCAGGTTTAGTCGTAAGGTGATAGGCACCATGTGAATGCATCAACATAATCCCCCGTTCTCTATGCTCATAATCATACTTTAATTCTTCCAGTATAGTTTGAACAGAGGCTTCTGTGATTTCCAAAATGTTTGCTAGCTGTTTTACCGTTATCCCTTCATCCCCACTAGCAAACAAAAGGCCCTCCAGTATTGCTTTTATCTCTTGAATTTCCACTGTTATTCCTCCATATAGTGAACAAGTAAAGCATCAAAATGGCTTTCTTGTTCACAAAACACTTTCCTAGACTTCATTAATTCCAACAATGCCATAAAGGTAACGACAATATGTGTTCGTGAACGATAAGAGAATAGTTCATCAAAGTAGATACCCTCACGACGCTCACGAACAAGCTCTATAACTTCATCCATCCGCTGCTCAATTGGTATCTCTGCCCTTTGAACTTTAGTGTCTAATGGTTCTTTCCATTTCTTTCGTTCCATCATTTTTCCTAAAGCGCCAAGCATATCATATATAGTTAAATCTCCTTTAACTACTTTATGTGGATTTTGGGTAAGTTTTTCAAAAATCACAGGAGACCTTGTAAACAACTGACTAGCATCTTCTTCTTTTTCTTTTAATTTTTCTGCTGCATCTTTAAATTTACGATACTCAATTAATCGTTGCATTAGTTCTTCTCTAGGATCCTCCATATATTCATCTACTTCTTCATCTATCTCCTGTTTAGGCAGGAGCATCTGGCTTTTAATAGCGACCAGGGTTGCCGCCATTACTAAGTATTCGCTGGCAATATTTAAATCCAGCTTTTGCATTGTGTGTATGTAGTTCATATACTGTTCAGTAATCTGCGCTACCGGTATATCATTTATGTCAATTTCATATTTATTAATTAAATGTAGCAACAAATCAAGCGGTCCTTCAAATGCATCGAGCTTAACTTGATAAGCTTGGCTCATAAGTATACTTCCTCTCATGAAAATGAAAATAAAAAAGCAATGTAACATCCGCCCATACAACTTGATGCATTCCGACATACGTTATTAACGTAAGATAAATGTTATCACAAAACATTTATGTTAAGAAGAAAAAGGAGGAATTTCATTATGGGTAACAGTTATGGCGGAGGTTTCGCGTTAATCGTAGTATTGTTTATTCTATTAATTATCGTAGGTGCTGCTTGGTTGTAAGTTAAAGCGAAACACATTTCTGCAACACTAAAATATTTCCCTATTAGAAGAAGAAAAAGGCCAGCCCTCAGGCTGGCTTTTTACATGGTGTCAATTAGTCTATATCCTCATCACATTTTGTGTAAAACTGCTGAACTTCTTCAGCAGCACAAACAGCGTACTTTTCATCATAAAGTTTTGTAACTTCGTTTACCATTTTCTTGCCAATTCCCTGGTTTCTGTGAGATGGATTGACAGAAATGTGCTGAATAACAGCATTGATATTCTCTTCTAATCTAACTCCAATAGCTCCCAATACATCATCAGCTTCTTTCCATAAGAAAAGATGCCAATCAGAATTCGTCTCGTATTCTTTTATCGTGTTCTGGAGTTTTTTTACATCCTTTTCATCAGGCATAAAGGATAGAAGACCCATCGCAATCTTCTCCAGACTTTTTTTGTAACGAATTAACATAGATACCCCTCATTAACAAAATACTTTCAGAGGACTTACTCTGTTCATTATTTTGTTGTTATTTTTATGAACCATTACGGCTGATTTGTATCCTGAGTTTCAGTTACCTAAATGGTGTTTATATATATATTTATGCACGATAAGACAACAGTTGTCAAATCAGCTATTTCGTTTTGTCTATTATGTACCATCATGAACAATTTAAAAGAAATGCATACATGTACATTTCTAGTTGCCTTTTTGTATAAGGGTTAGAAGCAAGTTGTAACCATCAGATTTTTTGTTTTTCCATGTGAAAGGGATCAGGTTAATGATTACCAACCAGAGATTAAAAAAAGCGAATAAACGTAAATACTCGCTAGTATAGTGACTCTGTAACTCCCAAGCTAAAATAAAAATAACGATATTCATCAATGGTCCGAAGAAACTAATTATAAACTTTTCGAAACGATTAAAAGGCGCTGTGCGTTCATTCTCAGCATAGCCCCCCATAAAATATACCACATGGAGAGTAAAGTGGAGTTTGCCGAAGGAATAAGTGATAAACCTCTTCCCCCGACCAATTATTAAGTTTATACGTTCAGCATTAAAAATAAAACCTGCTATTGCATGACCTGTTTCGTGCAGTAAAATACTCAGTGGCGCTGCTACAAACAGGAGAAAAATAATGAGATCAATATCCACTTATTCGAACTCCTAAGTAAGGTTTTAGCCAAAAAATTATTCAGAAAAAACTTTAACCTCTTTCATTACATCCCCATTCTTCATCGCTTTCGCATGTTCAATACCAGATGTAACCTGTCCAAATACAGTATGCACTCCATTCAAATGTGGTTGTGGCTCATGAACAATAAAGAATTGGCAGCTACCAGTATTTTTACCAGCATGTGCCATAGAAAGACTTCCTTCCACATGCTTATGCGGGTTATTGTCAGTTTCGCAGTCAATAGTATAGCCAGCAGACCCGGTACCATTCCCTACAGGGCACCCGCCTTGACTCACAAATCCATCAATTACACGATGAAACGTTAAGCCATTATAAAATTCTTCATTAACAAGTTTTTCAAAGTTAGCTACAGTTTTTGGAGCTTCATTTGGGTATAGTTCAAATTCAATTTTATTGCCATTTTCCATTAGAAAATATCCTTTTTTAGACATCCTTACATCTCCTTTAAATTTAATAAACCACGATAAGTTTATCACTTAATCTATTAATTGAAAAGTAATTACAAATAGGACAAATCATTCTTTACAACGTCTTGATAGCTCTCTCTTTTAACTACAAGCTTTGCATTTCCATTTTCTACAAAGACAACTGCAGGCTTAGCAAATCGATTGTAGTGACTTGCCATTGAATAACCATAAGCACCGGTAGAAAAAACAGCAAGCACATCATTAAATTCTACTTCTGGGACTGGTAAATCCCAGATAAGCATATCTCCAGACTCACAACATTTTCCAGCTACAGATACTTTTTTTACTGGAGCTTGCTCAGCTTTATTTGCTATAATCGCTTCATATTTAGCACCATACAGAGCCGGTCGTATGTTATCTGTCATACCCCCGTCAACTGATATATATTCTCTCACACCAGGAATTGATTTCATAGAACCAACAGTATACAAAGTAACTCCAGTGTTTCCCACAATCGCCCGACCCGGTTCCATCCAAATTTCAGGTAAAGGGATCTCCAATAATCCAGCTTGTCTTCTTACCTCTTCAACAAGCGCATAGACATATTGCTCATATGGAATAGGTTTGTCATCGGCAGTATAACGAATACCGAATCCTCCACCTAAGTTCAGAACTTTTGGTATGAAATCATATTTTTTCTTCCAATTAGCCAGCTCGGCAAATAATATCTCAGTCGCACTTAAAAAACGATCGGTTTCAAAGATCTGTGATCCAATATGACAATGTAGTCCTTTAAAACGAATAGCAGGGTACTTTTGAAGCAATTTAAAAGCTTCTTCTGCTTGACCATTTTTTAAATTAAAACCAAATTTCGAGTCTTCGTTTCCAGTCATAATATACTGATGCGTCTTAGAATCAACTCCAGGTGTGACGCGCATTAATACATCCATCTCTTTATTTTGTTTCTCTAAAAGGTCACCTAGAATTTCTATTTCATAAAAATTATCGAGGACAATGCATCCGATATTTTGCTCAATAGCCATTTCAAGCTCTTGTCTACTCTTATTATTTCCGTGCATGTGAATTCTTTCCGTTGGAAATCCTGCTTCGAGAGCAGTATAAAGTTCTCCCTCTGAAACAACATCAAGGCAAAGCCCCTCCTGCTTAATAACTTGAAGCATTGCAATGGAAGAAAATGCTTTACTAGCATACGCAACTTTTGCTTTTACACCTATTTCTTTGAAGGTATCCACAAATGAGCGCGCATTTTTACGAATAAGGGAAACATCATACACATATAAAGGTGTACCATATTCGTTTGCCAAGCTTATGGCATCTACTCCACCAATTTTTAAATGTCCTTTACTATTTACAGCGAATGGGTGTCTATCAATGATCATGAAGCGTCCTCCGTTATAATATAATTAAAAACTTTATCATAATAAAGCTAAAATGAAAAGAGCCAGCATGAGTAATGCCAGCTCTTTATAAGAAGTGATTTTATTTTTTACCCTTCGGCTGCCTGTAGTTGTTTTTAGGATGAACTATACTTGGCCTACTGTTCGAATATGGAACAGGTATACGGAAGATAATCTGTAGCATAGCTCTCGGATTGAATGGCAAAAACGGCCATAAATAAGGGGTTTTAATTGATTTTAAATTAACCAGATAGATGAGATGAAGCGACACGCCTATCACAAAGCCTACAGCACCTAAGAAACCTGTAATAATAACCAACAGAATATTAACTACTTTATTCGCTACGCTTAACTCATAACTTGGTGTTACATAAGATCCAATAGCACTGATGGAAACATAAAGAATTACTTCTGGGGTAAACATCCCTACGTCAATAGCAATTTGCCCGATTAATACTGCCGCAATTAAACCCATTGATGTCGATAAAGGGGTCGGTGTGTGAATAGCAGCCATCCGGAGAAATTCTATTCCAATTATCGCCATAACTATTTGTAGCATAATTGGAATGTTTCCTTCCTCGTTAGGTCCAATAAATGTTAATGCTTTCGGAAGGATTGTGGGGTCAAGTACAAAGAGCAGCCATAATGGTAAGAGATACATGGAAGCAAGGATTGCTAAGAAACGAATCCATCGAACAAACGTACCAATTGCTGGTGCCTGTCTATATTCTTCGGCATGTTGTAAATGATGGAAGAATGTTGTTGGCAAAATGATTGCACTTGGAGATGTATCAACAAGGATGAGTACATGCCCTTCCAATAAATGATTCGCTGCAACGTCTGGTCTTTCTGTATACCTAACGAGCGGGTACGGATTCCATTTACGTTCAATAATGAACTCTTCTATCGTTTTATCCGCCATGCTGATGCCGTCTATCTCAATTTCTTCTATCTTTTTCTTAATTAAATGAATTAATCCCTCATCCGCTATATCCTTCACATAGCTTAAACAAACATCTGTCTTCGATCTTTCCCCTACCTTAAGCATTTCATGGCGTAACCTTGCGTCCCGTAATCTTCTTCTTGTAAGGGCCGTATTTTCAATAATATTTTCAGTGTACCCATCTCTAGATCCCCGTATTACGCGCTCTGTATCGGGTTCTTCAGGTGTTCGCCCTGGATAATGACGAACATCAACTATAAAGGAAAACTTCTCTCCATCGATAAATACAACGATAAGACCTGATAGCATTTGATCCACTGATTCATCCATCGTTTTAGCCCTGTCAACTTGCTGATGTAACAGGCGGTTTTCTACAATTTCAGGTAGTTTTCTGCTATTGGTTTCGTGATCGTTTAAATTAACCAATTCTTTCAAAAGATCTTGAATAATTATGGAGTCACATAAACCCGTTAAGTAATAGACATGTACTTTTCTTTTTAATATGATAACTTCTCTAAATCCAAGGTCAAATGACACATCCATTCCTAGACGCTTTTCCATATACTCTTTGTTTTCATTTATATTTAGTGAGATTCCTATTTTATCATCTTTTTGACGCATACTTTCCCACCTTCCAGCTGCTGAATTACTTTACAAAATATATCCATTGAAAAAGCGATCCTGCTACTTTTCCAAATACAATAGCCATCAGCATCCACAGGAGATAGCCTTCCAGTCCAATTCTCTTAGAAAGAATTGGAAAAACATTCAAAACTTCAGTTAGGGCCGCAGCCAACATTCCGTTAAATATTCCATGGAAAAGCCCCCAAATTACTATGAATACAAGTGGCTGCTCCAAATTTACTGACGAAAAAGAAAGATAGGTCCCAAACATACTACCTGCAATAACACATCCAATGTACACTTTTAACATCCGACCAGTTTTACTTAATTGAATTAATCTTGGTATCACACCTAGGACCGTCAAAAAGGCAACAAATCCCCCACCTACCGCCATACCGCTTGAAATTCCAATAATCACTTGTAATAAATTAGTTAAAAGGTTTACGATCATTTAATTCGCTCTCATATTGAATAACATAGTTGTCAAGATCTTGCTGGTACTTATGAATTTCCACTTCAAGCGGGCTCGGTTCTTCGTTAAATCGTCTGTTAAACCAGTGGTTAAAGAATAAGAGCATCCCTAAGCCTAATCCTAGAGAATAAGGAATTTGTATCCATAAAGGGTATTCATTTTCCTCCCCTGTCAATAAAAAATGTAGCTTTTGTTGTACCTCCTGCATACTAACATCGTAGTGAAAGTTCATTAAAGTCATCGCAGTACCAATAAACAAAATAAGCCAAACGATAGTCGCAAATAAAATAGAAGGAGATTTACTTTTCTTAATAATGCGGACTATTGTTTGATTTGGCCCAATAAGTTGAAATTCCATATCTTTAAACAGTCGACTTAAATGATCAATAATGACAAAACCATCTATTATAACGATCGATTGATCATTTTTGGAAAGCCGATAAATAGATACAGGTTCTAATTTTTTCTTTAAAACGGGCTTGGCGGAAATATATACGATATCTTTTAGCTTCAGTTCCATAAGTGATGTCACTTCTAGATGCTTTTTCATACGTAGGTAAACTATTTCGCTCATCGTTTATCATCCTCTACCAGAGTCGTTTAAAATTTATTATTTACTTAACTGTGATTTTTATGATTGGTAATTCTATGGATGTATCCTTAATTATAAGAAAGTATAAAATATGGGTTAAAAAACAGCACATTCCCAATTCACTTCTATTCTAGATCTCTTTGTCCGAATCAAGAGCCTCACCCATCTCAATGCACACAAAAAAAACTGAGCAAACACTCGAATTCATTCTAGTAGAATTCAAATGCTCGTTCAGCATTCTTGTAAATATATTCCCCGTAATCGCCAGTGAAAGTTCGATTGGCTCAACTAATAATTGGAGGGAGAGGTAGAAACCCACACTATTTTATAGTTTACTTCATTTATCTTTACCCTGTAACGTAATCCTGATTATGTTTAGTCTAAGTTAACTTTCATGTCTTGTAAAATCTTCTTTTCTAGTCGTGATACTTGTACTTGTGAAATACCTAGTCGCTCTGCAACTTCTGACTGGGTTTGATCTTTGTAATACCGGAGATATACGATGAGACGCTCTCTCTCATTAAGACTGCGTATAGCTTCCTGTAAGCTAATTCTATCAAACCACCTTGTATCCTGATCAGCTATCTGATCAAGCAAGGTAATCGGATCTCCATCATTTTCAAAAACTGTTTCATGAATAGAGTGAGGTGATTTTGCGGCTTCCTGGGCATGAACAATTTCCTCGGGAGAGAGCTCCATGGCCTCCGCTAATTCTTTAACCGTTGGCGAACGACCGAACTTCTTCGTTAGTTCGTCTTTTTTCTTGCGGATTTTATTACCTGTCTCTTTTAGAGACCTACTTACTTTTACACTTCCATCATCCCGTATAAATCGTTGAATCTCTCCAATAATCATGGGAACGGCATAGGTAGAAAAACGTACATCATAAGAAAGATCAAACTTATCAATTGATTTAATTAACCCGATACTACCGATCTGAAATAAATCATCTTGGTCATAGCCTCGATTCATAAATCGTTGTACAACAGACCAAACAAGTCGTACGTTTTTCTCAACTAGAATATCTCTAGCCAACTTATCGCCTTGCTGACTACGTTTAATATATTCCTTTACCTGCTCATCAGTAAGTGTTTCTTTCCGTTTTTGGCGCTCGACATTTACTTTCATAGGCACCCCACCTCTACTTACAAACAGACTTTGTTTTGGCTAGCTGCTTCGTCATATGCACGGTGGTTCCCTTATTGGGTATCGAAATAACTTCTACTGTGTCCATAAAGTTTTCAATTATAGTAAACCCCATACCGGAACGTTCAAGATCTGGTTTTGATGTATAAAGTGGCTGCCTCGCTTCTTCTACATCACCTATCCCTATGCCATCATCTTTAATGGTAAGTTCTATTTCATCTTCCGAGATAGAACAGGAAATAACGATCTTTTGTCCAGGATCACTATTGTAACCGTGAATAATTGAATTGGTGACAGCCTCAGACACAACAGTCTTGATTTCAGTTAATTCATCCATTGTGGGATCCATTTGAGTTATAAAAGATCCTACGGTAACACGTGCAAAAGCCTCGTTCTCACTTATGCTTGAAAATTCTAATGACATCTCATTTCTCATGAAGCCACCCCCAAAGTCATTAAGGCAAAAGATTCGTTCTCCTCAAGTCGAACGATTTTAAACAAACCGGACATCTCAAAAAGTCGTTTAATTGGTGGCGATACTGAGCAGACAACCATCTCTCCGCCTAACTGTAACACCTCTTTATATCTCCCTAGAACTACACCTAGTCCTGAGCTATCCATGAAGCTTACATCTTCCAAATTAAGTATTACGTGCTTCACAGAATTGGTATACATTGTTTCCTTCCATTGATCACGAAGCCCTTCTGCCTCGTGATGGTCCAGTTCTCCGGACAATCGTACGATAAGTACTTCCTCTTTGACTGCAAAATTTGCCTGAAGACCCATCTTTTATTCCTCCTTGTTTATCCTTCATAACATCTTTTTCGCTATTGATTCCAGGAAATCCTGCATGATGACAAAAGAAGAAGGAAAGGTACGAAATCAGTGGATTTTAGTCAAACTTCACCAATTTCTGCAGCGATCTTTTCATTAGTGTATAATAGCTTGCTTGTTCAATTGTATCTTTTACCGTAAGTTGCGATTCAGATAACACATTCTCTCCATCTTTTACAATTAATGTTCCAACATGCTCACCCTTTTTTATAGGAAGAACGAGGTCTTCTTTTAATTTAACTTCTGTTGTAATGTTATCAATTGAATCTCCTTTTGCGTGTAAAGTACTTATTGATTCAGAGGCCACCACATCATTTAATTTCTTTTCCGCTTTAAGAAGGCGTAATGTTGTAATAACATCCCCTTTTGCATAAAGTTTATTTGTTTGGAATTTATTGAAAGCATAATCAAGCATTTCAGAGACTGATGCATTACGCTCTTTTGTTGTTTCTGCTCCCATTACGACGGCAATTACTCTCATCCCATTTTTTTCTGCCGTTGCAGTTAAACAATATTTAGCCTCATTTGTGAACCCAGTTTTAAGCCCGTCTACACCTGGGTAAAACCGAACAAGTTTGTTTGTATTAACTAGCCAGAATTCATTTTCTTGCCCTTTTCTCAAATAATCTTCATATACAGATGTGTAATTTGTTATAGATTCGTATTTTAGTAATTCTTTTGCAATTATAGCCATATCGTAGGCTGTACTGTAATGATCATCAGCAGGAAGTCCAGTTGTGTTTTGAAACTTCGTATTTTTAAGCTCTAATTGTTCTACCTTTTTATTCATTAAGCTAACAAATTCTTCCTCGCTGCCTGCAACTCTTTCAGCCATTGCGACACTAGCATCGTTACCGGAAGCTATAGCAATACCTTTTAAAAGATCATTAACTGTCATTTCCTCACCTGCTTCGAGGAATATTTGTGATCCACCCATTGAGGCTGCGCGTTCACTAACACGGACCGTCTCATCTAACTTCAAACTGCCCTGCTCTAACTCCTCCATAATTAACAGCAAAGTCATGATCTTAGTCATGCTGGCAGGAGGAAGCTTCTCATGTGCGTTTTTGTCGAATAAAAGCTTACCGGTATCACGTTCTAGTAAAATGGCTGAATTTGCGCCAGCAGCAAGGTTCACCTTGCTAGTGTTATTGTCTTTTTCCTCTGCGGAAGCGTATACGGGAATTATCATAGTAAATAACATTAAAAGCACAATACTTGACGATATAATTTTTTTCATAGCTAACCCTCCAACAATCAATATATAGATAGGATTAACATTCAACCTTAAATTTATACCTACTAGGGCATCTCTCAACATTAGCCTTCTTTCATTGATAAGCCTCTACTAAATTTAATAGTTATCTTCAAAAACACTCAAAAAAGCATGACTTTATATAAAGTCATGCCCTTAGAATAATGATTCTATTTATTGTTACTCTGTTATGGTGTCATAAACTAATGTTGGTTTTGGTACATCTTCCGTTGCTATTACAATGCTATCATATAGCTTTGTACGAACTTCCTCAACGTTTTGTTGATTAGCGTGAATGGTTAATAAAGCTTCTCCTTCTTTTACCCTCTCGCCAATTTTCTTGTGAAGGACTATTCCTACTGCAAGATCTATTGTTGAGTCCTTGGTCGCACGACCTGCTCCAAGCATCATAGCAGCGGTTCCAATATCATCTGCAACAATTTTAGAAACAGTCCCCGTTGATAAACTAGGTAATTCTATTTTGTAATCTGCTTGTGGCAGGTTTTCAGGGTGGTCAGCTACTGTTGCATCTCCACCTTGTGAATCAAGAAAGGTTTTGAAATGCTCAAAGGCTTTACCATTTTCTATACTTTCCTTTAATTTCGCTCTTGCTTCTTCCATATTTTTAGCTTTTTTAGCTAAAACAACCATTTGACTACCTAGGGTTAGACAAAGTTCCGTTAAATCTTCCGGCCCCTCACCCTTTAAAGTGTCGATAGCTTCCCTAACTTCAAGTGCATTACCTATTGCAAAACCAAGCGGCTGGCTCATATCTGATATGACTGCCATCGTTTGCCTGCCCACCCGATTTCCTATGGTAACCATTGCTTCAGCAAGCTTCTTAGCATCTTCTAAATTCTTCATAAAAGCTCCGGCACCTGTTTTTACATCAAGTACGATGGCGTCTGCTCCGGAGGCAATTTTTTTACTCATGATAGAGCTTGCTATAAGAGGAATCGAATTAACCGTTGCTGTAACATCACGTAAGCCATACAGCTTTTTGTCAGCTGGAGTCAGGTTTCCAGACTGACCGATTACTGCAACTTTATTTTGATTCACAAGTTCAATAAATTTTTCATTGCTGATTTCAACATGGAAACCAGGTACTGCTTCAAGCTTATCAATTGTTCCACCTGTGTGACCAAGTCCTCTTCCACTCATTTTGGCAACGGGCACACCAACAGATGCGACCAATGGAGCAAGAATAAGGGTCGTTGTATCACCAACCCCTCCTGTAGAATGCTTGTCCACCTTTGTACCAGCAATTTCAGACAAATCTATTTGATCTCCTGATTCAACCATAGCCGACGTTAGGTTGGCGCGTTCCTCATCCGTCATATCTTCGAAGTATACAGCCATTAATAGAGCGCTCGCCTGATAATCAGGAATTTCTCCTTTAGTATATCCTTCAATAAAAAAATCGATTTCTTCTTTCGTAAGTGCTTGACCATCTCGCTTTTTTTCAATAACATCATACATTCTCATTATGGTCACCTCTTTTTATGATAGTGGTAAAGTATGAACAATCTGTTTTACGAATTGTAAAAAGTCTTCTCTAACTTTTTCAGTGGTTTCTATAACCTCTGAATGAGTTAATGGCTGATCTAATATTCCAGCTGCCATATTAGAGATACAAGAAATTCCTAACACACGTAATCCTGCATGGTTAGCAACAATTACTTCAGGTACTGTAGACATACCTACAGCATCTGCTCCAATTGTGCGCAACATTCTTACTTCGGCTGGCGTTTCATAGGATGGTCCAGTGTTTCCAGCATAAATACCTTTACGAACTTCAAGTCCCAATTCATTAGCACATGCTTGTGCATGCTTTATGAAATCTCTATCGTAGACTTGCGACATGTCCGGGAAACGCACACCCAGATTATCGTCATTCTTACCTATTAGAGGGTTAGTACCCATATTGTTTAGATGATCCGTAATAATCATTAGATCCCCAGGATTATAACTTACATTAACACCACCTGCCGCGTTTGTTACAATAATTGCTTCAATTCCGAGCTGCTTCATAACCCGGACTGGGGATGTTACTTTATCCATAGTATATCCTTCGTAATAATGAAATCTTCCTTGCATTGCAATAACTTGCTTCCCTTCCAAAGTGCCGACTACAAGTTGCCCCTTATGGCCGGAAACGGTAGATACAGGGAAATGAGGGATTTCTTCATAAGGTATGTTTACCGGATTTTCAATCTCTTCTGCCAACACACCTAGACCTGACCCAAGAATAAGTCCTAGTGTTGGTTTTGCTTCCAATTTTGTTTGTATATACGCTGAAGCTTCCTTTAATTCTGTTTGATTCATCATGTCTTCCCCCTATTTGTTAATTTCTTTTAAAAAGCTTTCTCCATGTACTGGTGACTTGACTTCAAAATTATCTGCGATGGTCGCACCGATATCTGCAAACGTTCTTCTTATAGGCAGTTGTTTCGCCTCTTTGATTTCTGTATGGTAAGCCAATAATGGTACATATTCCCGAGTATGATCTGTTCCGTGATGCACAGGATCATTCCCATGATCAGCTGTTATTAATAATAAATCGTCCTCTTCCATTTTTTCTAACACTTCTGGTAGTCTGGCATCAAATGCTTCTAATGCTTTCCCATACCCTATCGGATCACGACGATGACCAAACTTCGCATCAAAATCAACTAAATTCAGAAAACTTATCCCAGTGAAATCGTTCTCCATACTTTCTACCAATTTAGTCATCCCATCTTCATTGTCTGTAGTTCGAATGGCTTCTGTAACACCTTCTCCATCATATATGTCAGAAATCTTCCCAATCGCAATGACGTCATATTGCTGTTCCTGTAACTCATTCATTACAGTATGACCAAAAGGTTTTAAAGCATAGTCATGCCGATTAGAAGTTCTCTCAAAAGCACCTGGTGTACCAATGAATGGTCTGGCTATCACTCGACCTATCATATATTTTTCATCCAGCGTTAATTCTCTGGCCATCTCACAAATACGGTATTGTTCTTCAATGGGTACTATTTCTTCATGAGCTGCTATTTGCAAAACGGAATCTGCAGAAGTGTAGACTATCAGAGCCCCTGTCTCCATATGTTCCTGTCCAAGTTCATCAAGAATTTCTGTACCAGATGCAGGTTTGTTACCAATTATTTTACGGCCCGACTTCTCTTCTAACTCTTTTATTAGTTCATCTGGAAATCCATCTGGAAATGTACGGAAGGGCTGCTCGATGTGTAGTCCCATAATCTCCCAATGTCCTGTCATTGTGTCTTTCCCATTAGAGGCTTCCTGCATTTTAGTATAATGTGCTTTTGGTTCTACAGCCTTGTTAATTCCTCTAATTTCTCTAATGTTACTTAAACCAAGTAAACCCATATTTGGCATATGAAGTCCATTCATACGTTCAGCAATATGTCCTAGTGTATCTGCACCCTTATCATTAAATTTTTCAGCATCAGGTGCTTCACCAATTCCCACTGAATCCATTACAATTAAAAATACACGTTTGAAATTTCTCATACTGATACCTCCTGTAGATTATCTTCCCATATTTCTGCAGTTATATGTTTATTTTTGTTAGCTATGTATGCCATTAGAGATTCGACTGCGCTTGTAGGATGTCTGACAACTAAAACGGTTATTAAGCTCTAGGGTGGTATGAATCATAAATATCTTTTAATCTAGCTTTTGTGACATGGGTATAAATTTGGGTAGTCGAAATATCAGCATGTCCCAACATTTCCTGCACTACACGTAAATCAGCTCCATTTTCAAGCAAATGTGTTGCAAAGGAATGTCGTAGTGTATGAGGCGTAATACTTTTCTTAATGCCCGCTGTTTGTGCAGCTGCTTTCAATACTTTCCAAAAACCTTGTCTACTTAAAGGGCGTCCATGCTGGTTGACGAAAACAGACTGATCGTCCTTTTTGTTTTTTACCAACATAGGCCTTGCTTGTCGCAAGTATTTTTCAATAGCATCAATGGCGACATTGCCTAGTGGCACAATCCGTTCTTTTGATCCTTTACCAAAGCATTGGACAAAACCCATCGTTAAATGCAAATCTCCAATTTTTAGGGAGAGAAGTTCGCTCACTCTTAATCCAGTAGCATAAAGCAATTCAAACATTGCTTTGTTTCGAATATGCAATGGCGATGAGCTTGGTATTTGTAAAAGCGTTTCTACATCTTTTAATGACAATACATCTGGAAGCTTCTGTTCCTTCTTTGGTGTTTCTATATTTAAACTGGCATCCTGATTTACTAGTTGTTCCCTGACAAGAAATTGATGAAAGGAGCGAACGGATGATACATGTCTGGCAATTGTAGCGGAGGATTTATTATCATCCTTTAGAATATGTAAAAAGCCTACAATATCTGATCGTCTAATATCCTTCCAATCACTTTTCTCTAGCACTTTTTCCGTGTAATTTAGATAATGAGAAAGATCTCTCTTATAAGATTGTAGTGTATTATCTGAGAGTCCTTTCTCCACTTGTAAAAAATGAAAAAAATCCTCTAATGCGTGTTCCAGCATCAGCTTACTCCCCCAAGCGAAAAAATAGATTTAATCTGTCTAGCAAGCTTGATTCTGTTTGAAAAACTTTAACGGCTGGGCCATCCGGCTGATCATATCGATGAAATTCTTCGTATTCAGAATGCATAGCCCTAAGCCCGAAATAAAATAAACAAGTGCAAGCAGTAAAGATAATAAAAACTTTTAGCGTATCCCATACTAATCGTTTCAAATGCATAACTCCCCTTCTGGACTTTTCTATAATCTTCTATTATTAGAAGATATGCCAAAAAAGATTAACATTATACATAGAAACATAGAAGTTAAAAAAGAACACTGACTACAATTTACCCTTTTTAATAACGTTTGTAAATGCTTTCGCGAGAACAAAAGTTCAAGATGCGGTAGTCAAAAGTCTTATGGCATTAAACAACGTTAAAAAATGCCTTTCTTCAGCTGAAAAAAGGCACTCGATTTATTTCTTTAATTGGACAGATCCTTCCTGACATTGCTTGCAAATTCCGTGAAATGTCAAACGATGATCTTTCACCTGGAAGCCCCAATCACGTTGGACAATTTTTTCTACATCGCCCAAAAGATCTTCTTCGATTTCTTCAACTGAACCGCACTCTATACAAACAAGATGGTGATGGAAGTGTTCTGCACCTTCTTTTCTTAGGTCATAACGAGACACACCGTCTCCAAAATTTATCTTATCTACAATCTTTAGTTCTGATAATAACTCTAATGTACGATAGACTGTTGCCAATCCGATTTCAGGAGCTTTTTCCTTTACCAGTAGATAAATATCTTCTGCGCTCAGATGGTCTTCTTCTCTTTCAAGCAAAACCCGTACCGTGGCTTCCCGTTGTGGAGTAAGCTTGTAGCTCTGTGCATGGAGCTGTTTTTTTATTTGATCTATGCGATGTTCCATGGCAGGTTCCCTCCCTCGTATCCCATCTTTATTATAGGCATCGAATTAGAACGTGTCAAAATAAAATGTAATTATTATTTTATATTTATAATTATTATAGTTTAAGTTTCATTATTGGTAAAATGATTTAACTATATATGTCATTGCTTCATTCGCTACATACGTCTCTAACAAAGCAGCTACAAAGGATAATAACAAAAGAAAACCGAAGATTGCTGCGTATCTTCCAAAAGGCTGGAAGACCGGTTGTGAAACTTTACGAGTAAATAACTTGCCTAGTAGCTTCAATGAAAAAATCATTGCTAAACTACCCGCAACAATATAGATAGGTATAATTAAAAGATTTTGGGGAGCAATGGAAAAAGTAGCCAATAAAAACCCGTCCATTCCTAACTGATTCACGATAAACCCTACCGAAAATCCAACAACTAGACCTTTAATAAACAATAATATCCATACTATTGGAAGCCCAATTACAGACAAACCAAGTATAAATAGTAGAAGTAAGTATTTCACATGATAAAGAAAGCTATTTTTTAGGATAATTGTGTTTTCGGTTATCTGCTGATCATGAAGCTGACCAAAAAAACGTTCCAAATAAAAAAATAAATCCTGTTTTTGGATTATACTCATACTATTAACTAGAATAGCTCCAAAAACTATTCCAGTCATAAACAGGATAATCATAAACAAATAGATGGTGGCATGGTCTTTTAAGTGGTCTGTAATGATAGCTCTATTTTTATACATTAGGAATCCTCCATTCAAGAGATACTGCTATACTAAAAACTATGAAGAATTCCAGTTAAAAATACCAACTTACTATTATTGCTTCGTAAAAATCATGGTTTATCCGTTATTATTTTTCCATATTTCCCTCCACCACCTGCTTGGATACCTAATTTACCTTCTCGCATTTGAATGATAGATTTGGCAATTTTTCCTTGAACGATTTCTTCCATTTCCTTTTTACTAGCCTTATGGATAACATTCATTTCATTACCGAATTTTCCCAGAAGCTTATCATATGTTTTCTTCCCTAGTGAAGGAATATATTCCAACGGTACTTGATAGTTATAAGGTGGACGCACTTGCTTATTCAACTTATCATTGCTCAATTCCCGGATTCTGTCTGCCACACCCTTAATTATTTTCTTGGAACCACAGTGGCTACAATACACTGAATTGGCTGGTGTTTGTTGTTCACATTCATTACATATTGTAAGATGGTACTTTCCTAGCGCAGGGTTCATCCCATAGTTTGCTGTAATTTCTCGGCCCTTAATATTGTGTAACGCCCACAGAAACTCTTTAAACGAAGGATTTTCCATTTTGACTACTTGATATTCGCGGGCAATTTTTGCTAGCGAATGTGCATCAGAATTAGTTAAAAAAGTATAGGAATGAAGTTCAGCAAGCTGATCAGCCATTTCTGTGTCAGAGCTTAAACCAAGTTCAATTCCATCAACTAGGTCTGGTTCTAATATTTCTGTAAGCGATGTTTTTACTCCTTTACCATACAAACTTTTAAAGGGGGTAAAAACATGAGCTGGAATAAAAATTCCTTCTAACTCTTTTACTTTATACTGCAGCTCTTTTCCAGTTCCATAATATCGTTGTGAGCTTAGACTAATATTTGTCATTCTATCTGAGAGCCACATTGTGAATTCTTCCATCCTCTTTAAATTCGGAAGAAAGCATAATACATGAATTGGCCCCTGACAAGTTGAATCATAAACCTCAATCTCAGAACCAAGCAATAGGGTTACTTCTTCAAATTGCACTCCGCCATCATTTAATTCCCATGCTCTACCGGATTGAATTAAAGTGGTTATTTCTCGCTGAACGGCTGGAGCATGACAATCAATAACACCAATCATACCCATTCCTTTATTTCTACTCGACTCTTTCAAAATATTCGTCAAAGTCAATGACTTTGCGCCAGTTATTTTAACTGGCTTATTGTCAATATCTCTTCCTATATGGATATGCATATCAACAAAGTAATTAGATAACATTTAATATTTCCCCAATGCATGCAAATAAAGTATCGCATAGTTTGTCTTTGCATCATGTATTCTCTCTTGCTCAACAAACTCTTTCGCTTCATCTAATGTTAACTCAAGAACCTCAACAAATTCGTCCTCGTCACTTCCCACTGGGTTCTCCAATTTTTCTATCTCGTCCGTTATATAAATATGCATTAATTCATCAGCAAAGCCAGGTGAAGTATAAAAAGAAGTAACGAAGGAAAGGTCCTTCGTTGTATAACCTGTCTCTTCTTCCAGTTCACGCCTAGCTGTTAATTCTGGCGCTTCCCCAACTTCCACTTTTCCTGCGGGTATTTCTACCAATGACTTTTCAAGTGGCTTACGATACTGTTCTACAAACACAATCTTTTGGTCTTTTGTAATAGGAATTACAGCAACAGCGCCTGGATGCTTAATCAACTCTCTTTTCGCTGTTTTTCCGTTCGGCAGGCTAACTTCATCCACTCGTAAATCAACAACTTTTCCTTCATATATGGAAGTTGTTTCAATTGTTTTCTCTTCAAATTTTTTCATATATAATCCTTCTTTCTTTAACACTATAGATATTTCTTCTATGTTAAATTATAAGTCATTATTAATTCCATCGCAAAATAGTTGTATTGTGTTTATCGACTTTTTAAAATGGGAATAGAAGTAAATTGGGAGGATGATTCGCATGAAACAAAATCAATTGGGTAAGTCCGGTATTTCAATTTCACCCCTTACATTAGGTTGTATGTCACTTGGAACAGATCTAAACCAGGCAAAAAATATGATTGATATTGCAATCGATCGTGGTATAACACATCTCGATACTGCTGATCTATATGATTTCGGGACAAATGAAGAAATTGTAGGAAAAGCAATTAAAGGAAAACGTGATCAAGTCGTGCTTACTACTAAAGTAGGCAATCATTTTAATAAAAAAACAGAGGACTGGTATTGGGATCCTTCAGCAAAGCATATAACCGAAGGAGTAAAAGATAGTCTACGTCGTCTGCAAACAGATTATATTGATTTTTACATGCTACATGGTGGCACCATTGACGATCCGATTGATGAATCGATTGAGGCATTCGAACGTCTAAAGGATGAAGGATACATACGAAGTTATGGCATTTCCTCTATTCGTCCAAACGTTATTAGAGAATATGTCAAACGTTCGACTATTGATGCAGTTATGATGCAATATAGTATCTTAGACCGTCGCCCTGAAGAGGAAGTCCTTGATCTTCTACATGCAAATGGGATCAGCGTCCTTGCAAGAGGTCCTTTAGCCAAAGGAATGCTTAGTAATCAGGCTAAACATAAGATAGAGGAAAAAGGCCAGGAAGGGTATCTAAATCACTCCTATAACGATTTACAGAATTACTATAATACATTAGCAAACATTAGCTCTGAAGAAGGCATGCAAGAAATTGCCTTACAATATGTACTCAAGCATCCCGCTGTAGCTAGTGCTGTATTTGGTGCAAGCTCTGTGGGCCAAGTAAAGGCAAATACATCTTTATCATTAGATGAACTCGCCAACGATACTTATTTAGAAATTCAACAAAGTATTAAACCAATTCAATATGTAAATCATCGCTAAAATAATAACCCAGTGGGGAGAACTATTTCCCACTGGGTTTCTAAATTTCACATATACTTTGTGGTGCAATAAATGGATTTAGTATTCCTTCAGGGCTTGATAAACGAAGCATGCCATTTATAGAGTCAAGTTTCATTGATTCAGCAAAGAATACTATTTGATGTTTCTGTATAAGCACTGGAAAACTGTCACTTTCTATCTCTGTAAAAGTTTCAGTATAGTCGTCTGTAAATCTTACGGTAGGTACTCCGTTAACTCCACAACCGCACCCCTCGGTATCATACCAGAGAACCACATAACGGTTTTTATTATCATTCCTTTTTTCCAATTCCTCTTTTGCAGATGTTGTAATATGAAGTTTCATTTTACCCTTCCATTCTTCATTATTTTTTATTAAATTGTGATTTTAAGAGATTCTCCATTACACTTGGGAACAAATGATACAGTCTACTGCCTATCTCCATCCACCCAGGCATATTAATTTCCCGCTTTTGTTTGAACAGGTGCCGCGAAACTTTGCTCGCAACACGATCTGGATTTAGCATATATCGACTAACACTCTTTTTGTAATACCCATCTGGATCTGCTTGTGTAAAAAAGTTTGTATCCACAGGACCTAAGTTTACAGTAGTAACGAAGATATTATCTTTTTCAATCTCCATACGCAAACTATTGGTAAATCCAATTACTGCGTGTTTTGTAGCAGCATACACAGCTGATTTAGGAGTCGAAATCTTTCCAGCCTGCGATGCAAGGTTTACAATATGCCCATGTTGATTCTGTTGAAAATGTGGTAGAAGCATTTTTGTGAAATGTATTAAAGAAAGAACATTAACTTGAAACATGTTTTCCACGTCCTGCATAGACATATCTTCTACTAGCTGAAATTTACCAAAACCTGCATTATTAATAAGGCCGTCTATTTTAGCATGATCCTGAAAGATTAATTCAATTGTTCTTTCCATCTCACTTGTATTCGATAAGTCAGAAGTGTAATAGCAACAATCGGTATTAAATGTCTGCATAATGGTCTCGCATTGTTTCTTCATTTTGTCTGTGGAACGTGCAACCAAGAGAGGAATTCCTCCACTCGCAGCAATGTGCCACACAATTCTTTCCCCAATTCCACTAGAGGCACCAGTTACAATGATCTTTTTATTCTCCAGCGGTCGCAGTTTCATAAAAGTCCATTTCCCCCTCTGCGCTTTTCCTAATCATCCCTCTCGCTTGAAGATAATCAAGCTGCCCGACAACCTCGGATAAGGTTAAATCAATCTGTGTTTCATACCTTGTCGGGAATATGCTTTGACATAGCTGAAAAGCAGTATGTTTGCCAGATTGAAGCAATTCAAATACGTGAGCAGCTCGCTTTTCCTGTTTATCAAAACGAGCTTGAACAACCTCAGATACATTTGTGAAAATTTCTCCATGACCAGGTAAAAGGTGGCTAATCTCAAGTGACTCACATCTTCGAAGGCTATCTCGATACTGTAACAAGGGAGAAGCCCTTTGCTCTCCTTCAAGGACTGGAGCTTCAATCACAGGGTTTGAAGAAATGTTTTTCATTAAATGATCTCCGCCAATAAATAATTTCTCTGTTTCGTTATAAAAAGATATATGACTCTGTGCATGCCCTTTCGTGTTAATAACTTGCCAATTTTGGTGTCCTGGTAATCTATCTCCCTCATCTAGGAAACTAGTTAAATTCCCCTCACCAGCATAATGCATTAAGGAACGTAATTTCTTCCCAATCCCTTTAAAGTGTGGTGGTATGTCACATCGACGAAAATAATCTTTAAAGAAGTCTTCATATCTCTTAAAATATTGTTCATCTTTTCTTAACCAAAGGTCAACAAGACCATTACCCATTATTTCTTTAGCGCGCGGGAATGCCTCCACTAGCCCAGTATGGTCAGGGTGATGATGTGTCAATATAATTTGTTCAATATCCCTTGGATGGTATCCAATTTCCTTTAATTGTACTTGTATAGCTTCAAAGGCTTTTTTCGTTTTCACCCCGGCATCAATAAGGGTCAATGAATCTCCTTTTAATAAATATAAATGGACATCACCTACAGCAAAAGGAGTCGGTACTGTTAGTTGAAATAATGAATTATTAATAATTTTCATCTTTTACTTCCTCCGAAACTGAATAGTCATTCATTCTAGTTAGTTTACACTATTTTCAACCTATTGTCTTTTCGGAGAACCTGCCAGCAATTGCTGAATTGCTCTCGAAATTATGGTAGGTAATGACTTAAAGCTGTAATTAAGTTCAAGCCTCTCTGTCCACTGGTGAGCATCTTTGCCTAATGGCCCTATATTTAAAACAGGCATTTCTAATTGATCCATAACGTCTTCTGGAAAAACAAATCCGTTATTTTGTAAAGGCATGTTTGTTGTAAGCTGTTTTATTCTGCTGTTTGAAGTCACAGGTCCCACAAAGCTCAAATCAGATAAACCTGTAAAAAACTCAGAATTAACTAAATCAATATTATCCTCTTTTTTTGCAAATTGTATAATATCCTGCATAACATGTTGAATATAGGGGTCATGATGAGAAGACACTGCAGGATAAAATGGTGGACTGTAAAACAAGACAATCAAGGGTGCTAAGTCATTACACATCGCTGCTAATTCTTGTACAAGTAAAGTCGAAAAGTCACGGTCTCCCTGTTCTCGTTGGCTCCCTAACAGGTTTTGCCGACGGTTTATTTCTTCCTGGCCATACCTATTAACCGCTTCTTGATATAACTCTTCATACATAAACACATTTACTTTTGATGCAGGCATAGTAAAATCCTTCGCTACCTTCGCAAAATGCTTTGCTTTTTCTTGTACATATGCTTCCGTTTGCCTTGCAGCTTGATTAGCACTATCTAAAAGCTTTTTATTCAACTCTTCAAAGCTTTGTTTTAAATAAAGTACGTTATACATAGCTATTGCTGATTGGGGTGTTTGAACAGAATATTCTTCTTTAAGATCACGATGCATTAAGCTGACAGGAGGTGGCGTAATTTCCTCATCTAATTGCTCTATAAAAGCCTCATTTAGTTCCATTTGCTGAGATAAAAAGCTAATCATTAAATTTGGATTTATACCCGCAAATGGCTCACCAACATGTGATTCTTTACCGTAACAATAAAAACCAGGAAGCACTTTTCCGATGGAACCGGTATAAACATAATGATTAGGGTCACCAGGGTATTTACTAAACATTGGCTCACCATTTAAACAAGCATTGTATTCAATATTCTCTGTTTCCTTTAATTGCTTTAGTATAGGGAGCGCTGTAAGCATCCCGCTTGAATTCACTTCTTCATCTGGTACAGAAAGAAGTAACACATTACCGTCAAATTCTCCACACATAGCACGTTCTACCATTGCTAAGTGAAGTGCCAATCCTGCCTTCATATCCATCGTCCCTCTTCCAAATAACCAATCACCCTCCTCCAAATCCTTTTGTACATACTCTGGAAGTTGATGTTTTAATTTGGTAAGTTCTTGTGTAAGTTCCAACGGGTGAAAAGCCAGATTTCGTAAGGAGCCAAAATCTTCCACACCTACTACGTCAAAATGGCTTAGCAGAATAATCGTTTCTTTTTTCTGTTTCTTCCCCTTTACTAGAGCGGTTAGCAGTCTCCTGCCGTCTTCCAAAGGGTGGAGATTTAAGTGATTCGTGTTTTGTTGAAAATATTCTTTCTGGGATAGTATGTGATAAAGATATTCTGCTATTGCGATCTCTGCATTTGAACCTGTTATGCTTTGATATTGCACGATGGAACAAAGTAAATCTGTCAACTCTTCTTTCGTTTGCCATTTTTTCATATCTAATCCCCCTGTCTAAATTGACTTTTTCGTGGAAATAAAACAAAATCAAATATAGAGGTGAAACCATTGCAAACTAAAATTTTTGCACATCGGGGGGCAAGTAAATATGCACCTGAAAATACGATGCCTGCTTTTGAACTTGCCCTGAAACTTGGTGCTGATGGAATAGAAACAGATGTCCAGTTAACAAAGGATAACGTACCAGTGTTAATACATGATGAAAGTGTGCGGCGAACGTCTAATGGAAAAGGTTTTGTCAAGGACATTACTTTTAAACAATTAACCACACTTGATATGGGGTCATGGTTTTCCAATAAATTTATGGGGACTAAGATTGTATCACTCGAGCATTTTCTTGATTGGATCCAAGACAAACCGTTAGACTTAAATATTGAGCTTAAAAATAATAAAATAGATTATCAGGGCTTAGAGAAAATTGTACTAGATTTATTAGATAAGTATCAGTTATTAAATCGTACCACACTATCTACCTTTAATCCAAAGAGCGTGACACGTGTACATGATCTAACAAAAGAGGTTGATATCGCCTTTTTAACTTCCAAGCGAATAAAATACTTTACCAACTATGTAAAAGAGCTTGGTGCATCTTCCATTCATATAAAATATCGTTTATTAAGTTCCTCTTTAATGGAGGATAGCAAACAACAGCAACTTCAAGTTCGAGTTTATACTGTGAACAAACCTGCACATTTAATACGTTGTTTTAATCAGAAATGTGATGCAGTATTCACAGACGTTCCAGATATTGCTAAGGATTATCGCAGATTATTTACATAATTGTCTTATTTTAAGGAGGAAGTAACATGACGAAATTATTTTCACCAATTGACTTTAAAAACGTTAGTTTAAAAAACCGAATTGTAATGGCACCGATGTGCATGTATTCCTGTAGGGATGAAGATGGCAAGATTACCCCCTTTCATGTAACACATTATACTTCTAGGGCCGTTGGTCAGGTTGGTTTAATTATGCTAGAAGCGACGGCAGTTCAACCCGAAGGCCGTATCTCTCCACAAGACCTTGGTATTTGGAATGATGAGCAAGTAGAAGGACTTACAGACCTTAATAAACAAATCCACCATTATGGCTCCAAATCCTCTATACAGCTTGCCCATGCTGGAAGAAAAGCACAATTGGATTCAACTATCTATGCCCCAACCGCTAAAGCGTTTAGTGAATCCTATAAAACTCCTAAAGAAATGTCGTTAGAGGACATTGAAGAAACAATCGAAGCATTCAAGAATGCAAGCAAAAGATCTAAACAAGCAAACTTTGACATCATTGAACTTCATGCAGCTCATGGTTATTTAATCAATCAATTTTTATCACCATTAACCAATTTGCGAGAAGATAATTATGGAGGAAGCAGGGAAAATCGATACCGTTTTCTCGAGGAAATCATTAATGCAGTAAAACAAGAATGGGATGGTCCTTTATTTGTTCGTATTTCTACAGACGAATATGCTGATGGTGGAAATAGTTTAAACGATTTTCTATACTATGCAAGTAGAATGCGGGATCAAGGCATCGATCTAATTGATTGCAGCTCTGGTGGTATTGTGCCAGCGACAATCTCTACCTATCCCGGTTATCAGCTTTCACGCTGTGAGACAATAAGAAAAGAAATTAATATCCAGACAGGTGCTGTGGGCTTGATTACTAGAGGGGTCCAAGCAGAAGAAATAATTCAAAATGAAAGAGCTGACCTCGTTTTCCTAGCAAGGGAATTGCTCAGGGACCCGTATTGGCCTAGAACAGCAGCAGTTGAACTAAACGAAAAATTGCCTGCCCCTAAACAATACGAACGCGGCTGGTAAAACCACGGAGGATAAAATTATGGAACTCGTTTTTCTTGGGACTGGTGCAGGTGTTCCTTCAAAGGAGCGAAATGTATCATCCGTCGCTTT
This sequence comes from Oceanobacillus manasiensis, assembly GCF_000724085.1. Classification (GTDB taxonomy): domain Bacteria; phylum Bacillota; class Bacilli; order Bacillales; family Amphibacillaceae; genus Oceanobacillus_B; species Oceanobacillus_B manasiensis. The sequence continues at coordinate 375,600 of NZ_CCDL010000002.1, read as the reverse complement.
AACATTACTCCAAGAGCAAAACAGTGTGTGGCTCTTTGATTGTGGTGAAGCAACTCAACATCAAATTTTAAATACATCAATTAAACCTAGAAAAATTAATAAGATCTTTATTACCCACCTACATGGTGACCACATATTTGGATTACCAGGTCTTTTAAGTAGTAGATCTTTTCAAGGCGGCGAAGATGAAGTCATTCTTTACGGACCTGAAGGTTTAAAAGATTATATTGATATTTCTTTGAAGGTTAGCGGCACCCACCTTCGGTATCCTATCATTATTAATGAAATTACAGAGGGAAAAGTAGTCGAAGATGATCAGTTTACTGTTTATGCAAAAAAACTTGATCATGGCATTACTAGCTATGGATATCGTATTGTAGAAAAAGATAAACCTGGAGAACTTCTTGTGGAACAGCTAAAACAAATAGGCATTCCCCCAGGTCCCCTTTATCGCAAGATTAAAGAAAATGAATATGTAGAGACCGATGATGGACTGCAAATAAATAGGAGAGACTTCATTGGGCCAAATAAGCCAGGAAGAGTTCTGGCTATACTTGGAGATACACGTGCTCTATCTTCACATCACGATTTCATTAAAGATGCTAACGTACTCGTTCATGAAACAACCTTTGATAGAGATAAGGCACAAATGGCGTGGGATTACTTTCATTCCACCACCACACAAGCAGCTAATGCTGCATTAGAAGCAAATGTAAAGAAATTGGTCATGACACATATCTCTTCCAGATACCAAAAAGAAGAGAATGACCGCTTACTTCAAGAGGCGAAGCAAATCTTTCAGAATACAGTGCTCGCTACAGACTTTTATAAAATGGACATCGGTGTAAACTCATAAGGGGGAGATCAACATCGCTACTATAAATCAAATAATCGAAGATCAACGAGCTTTTTATTTAAATGGAAATACGAGAGACTATCAAACTCGTAAAGCCTCACTAGAGAAGTTGAAGAAAATGTTGAAGAGGCATGAGAAAGAGGTCTACCAGGCGTTAAAAGAGGATTTAAATAAGTCTGAACAAGAAGCTTACACAACGGAACTTGGTTTTCTCTATTCCGAAATTGATTTCACATTAAAAAACTTAATAAATTGGATGGAGCCAAGGAAAGTGACAGCTCCTATTACGCATAAAGGAACAAAGAACTATATTATAAGCGAACCTTATGGGGTAAGTTTAATAATCTCGCCGTGGAACTACCCACTCCAACTAGCTATTGCTCCAGCAATTGGAGCTATAGCTGCTGGGAATTGTGTTGTTATAAAACCATCTGAACACGCAAGTTCAACTTCCTCCCTATTGGCAAGTATGATAAAACAAACATTTGACCCTTCCTATATCACTGTAATTGAAGGAGAAAAAGAAACAAATCAAGAACTGCTTCGTCAGCGTTTTGACTATATTTTCTTTACTGGAAGTACAGAAGTCGGCAAAATCGTTATGAAGCAGGCTAGCGCACATCTTACTCCAGTCACATTGGAACTAGGTGGTAAAAGCCCCGCTATTGTAGATAAAGATGCAAATATCAACTTAGCAGCAAAACGAATTGTATGGGGGAAATTTACAAATGCTGGACAAACTTGTGTTGCACCTGATTACCTCTATGTTCATGAAAAAGTGAAGTTTAAGCTATTGAAAGCAATGAAAAAATATATTAAGTCCTTTTACGGAAAAGAACCATTAAATAACCCTGATTTCACAAGAATTATTAATGAGACACATTTCGACCGCATATTAAGCTATTTATCAGATGGTACCCTGCTCCATGGTGGAAATACAGACAGACAATCGCTTATGATTGAACCAACCATACTTGATAAAATATCATGGAATGATCGCGTCATGCAGGATGAAATATTTGGACCAGTGTTGCCTGTACTTACTTTTACAAATGTAGAAGAAGCAGTTGAAATGATTCGCAAACAAGAAAAGCCATTGGCCTTATATTATTTCGGGGAAAATATAAAGACACAAGAGCAAGTTATTCAATACCTTTCCTTTGGTGGTGGCAGTATAAATGATACTATCTTCCATTTAGCGAATCCTCATTTGCCATTTGGTGGTGTGGGAAATAGTGGAATGGGTCAATATCATGGTAAATCTAGCTTTGAAACATTTTCTCACCAGAAAAGTATTTTAAAGCAATCCACTAAATTTGATGTTCCGTTTCGTTACCCTGGCAGTAAGATTGGAAAAGCCGTAATCAAACGTGTTATGAAATAAAGCGATCAAGCTCTATACAATAAATAAGCTCTCATTTTTTCATATAACGAAAAATGAGAGCTTATTTTTTATAGTCATCTAGAAAGTCTTTTTGAAAGCTAGTTCTTGGTTGATCATCGTCATTAACAGCATCTAGTTTTTTAAATACATCCTTGCCATATTTCTCTGATAACCCTTCTATTGCTTGATATAATTTTTCTTTTTCTGCTTCTCTTTCATAAGTAAATAAATCCAATTGAGTTGCTATATTCTTTTTCACTTCCACATCTTGTACTGTAATACCAAGCAATCGAACAGGTTCCTGATTCCAATGCTTATGAAATAGCTCTTCGGCTTCATGCATTATTTCATCTTTGGCGTCAATATATCGATAAAGCTTTTTACTTCGTGTAATCGTTTTGCGGTCTTGGTATCTAATCATAATTTGAATACTCTGACCAGCTGCATTTTTTCGCCCCATTCTTCGTTCTACGTTTTCTGACAGAACCGCTATAAGTTTTCTAATCTCCTGTTCATCAACCGTATCAAAGGGTAAAGTCTGAGAGCTGCCAATACTTTTAAATTCAAATATTGCTTCAGGGTCTACCGGTCTATTATCAATCCCATTGGCTCTGTTTTTTAGTCTTTCTCCATTAATACCTAACATTTGTTTTAATTCATAAGCATCATAATTTGCCAAATCACCGATCGTTTCGATTCCTTTTTCTACCAATTTCGCTGCAGTCTTTTCTCCTACACCATACATCTCTCCGATGGGAAGAGGCCACAATGTTAAGTGCAACTCTCTCTTTCTTAAAACGGTTATGCCAAGTGGTTTCTTCATATCGGAAGCCATTTTAGCTAGAAATTTATTAGGCGCAATTCCAATACTACAAGGTAAGTCTAATTCATCAAGGATTCTTTTTTGTAGCTCATCTGCCAAATCTAACGGTGAAAGTTCACTGTTTACATTTGTTATATCCATATACCCTTCATCAATAGAGACGGGCTGAACATCTGGCGTAATTTCAGACAGTATACGAAATAGCTCTCTAGAAGCTGCTCGATATCGCTCAAAATTCGGTGGCATAATAATGAGTTCTGGACAGTTTTTCTTCGCTTGCCAAATCGTCATGGTAGTTTTTACACCCTTTTTACGCGCTTCATAACTGCTTGTCACTACAATCCCTTTGCGTTCCTCCGGGTTTCCTGCGATAGCCAAAGGTTTTCCTTTTAGAGCAGTGTTATACGCCGCCTCTACAGACGCATAGAAACAGTTCATATCAATATGGAAAATAACCCTTCCTTTTTGAGGATTAATTGCTGTCAATTTCATACACCCTTTTTTTATCTAGTCCTTATTATAACATATGAAGAACACGTGATTGAAACGCTAATAAGGTATGAAAGTGAGAAAAGAGAAACCCTCCTAAGGTCTCTCCTTAAAAAGAGTTTCTCTATCAAGATTTAATAAGATTTCCGTATTTCATAGCTCTTTCTATTCTACTCTATTACACTTCTTTAGCTGCTTCTGTAATAATGGAGCCTACTAGCTCCGTAATTTTTACAAGTTCTGCTACCGGAATTCGTTCGTTAGTTGTATGGATCTCTTCGTATCCAACTGCAAGATTTACGGTAGGCACTCCATGACCAGCGATTACATTGGCGTCACTTCCACCACCGCTTTGTAAAAGCTTGCTTTCGCGTCCTATAGTTTTAGCTGCACGTCGAGCTACTTCTACCACTTGGTCCCCTGCTTCTTGCTTAAATCCTGGATACATAACCTTAATTTGAACTTCAGCCGAACCACCAAACTCCTGGGCTGTTTGTTCGAACGCTTCTTTCATTTTTGCAACTTGTGCTTCCATTTTCTCTGGCACAAGCGATCTTGCTTCAGCAAGAATTTCAACATGATCAACTACAATGTTAGTCTGTTTGCCACCTTCGAATCTACCTATATTTGCTGTCGTCTCTTTATCAATTCTTCCTAATGGCATTTTTGCAATTGCCTTCGATGCTAATGTGATTGCAGAAACACCTTTTTCAGGTGCTACACCGGCATGTGCTGTTTTTCCTTTAATTACGGCAAACACCTTAGCTTGAGTAGGAGCGGCAACAATAATATCACCTACATCACCATTGCTATCAAGCGCATAGCCATATTTTGCAACAATATGCTCTGGGTTCAAGGCTTTAGCTCCGACTAAGCCCGATTCCTCACCCACTGTAATAATAAATTGAATATCACCATGTTCTGTATTGTTCTCTTTAAGTATGCGAATTGCCTCTAACATGGCAGCTAAGCCTGCTTTATCGTCAGCTCCAAGAATTGTTGTTCCATCCGAAACAATATAGTCACCTTCGATCGAAGGTTTAATTCCCTTCCCTGGTACTACTGTATCCATATGAGAAGTAAAATAAATTGGATCTACTCCTGTCTTCTTTCCCTTCAAGGTACAGATTAGATTTCCAGCTCCATGACCAGTCTCAGCTGTAGTGTCATCTTCCACTACTTCCACACCAAGTTCAGAAAACTTTTGCTTTAAAACACGAGCGATTTCTGTTTCATATTTGGTTTCTGAGTCAATCTTCACAAGCTCAAAAAATTCATTGATTAATCTTTCTTGATTTACTGTCATAAATTTAAATCCTCCAATAATGTCATAATGGTATGTTACCATGTTTTTTCTTAGGTCTTTCCTCTTGTTTATTATACATGATTTCCAATGACTGAATAAGTTTTATGCGTGTTTGATCTGGAAATATTACATCATCGACCATCCCTAACGCTGCAGCCGTATAAGGATTTGCATGCTTTTCTCGATAAGCTTTTATCATTTCTTCCCTTGCTTCCTGTGGATTAGAACCGATCTTTATTTCTTCATTGTTTAATATACTAACAGCACCTTCTGGCCCCATGACAGCTATTTCAGCCTGGGGCCAAGCAAAGACCATATCTGCACCTAACGCTTTACTATTAAGAGCCACATATGCACCACCATAAGCCTTTCGCAAAATAACGGTGATCTTTGGTACAGTTGCTTCGGCATAGGCATACACGATTTTCGCACCATGCCTAATAATACCTTCATGTTCTTGCCTTACTCCAGGAAGAAAACCAGTTACGTCCTCTAATGTAATGATAGAAATATGGAAACAATCACAGAATCGTATAAAACGAGCTATCTTATCACTGGCATCAATGTCTAAGCCACCAGCTCTATACTTGGGTTGGTTACACACCAGGCCAACAGTACTACCTTTCAATTTTGCAAACCCAACAACCACATTCTTCGCAAATTTTTCATGGATTTCTATGAAAGAATCAATATCTACTATTTGCTCGATTATTCGTCTAATGTCATAAGCTGTCTTACTATCAGCAGGTACTAATTCAAGTAACTTTGGACGTTCATCGGTTTTATCAGGAGGTGATATGACTACTTTCTCAGGATTGTGATCAGGAGGAAAAAACATTAAAAGATCTTTTACTGCATCCAATGCTTCCGATTCAGTCGCCTTCACGATATGGGCATTTCCGCTTTTTTGACTGTGGACTGCAGAACCACCTAGCTCCTCTGGATTGATTTGTACCCCTGTTACTTCCTGCATAACCTTAGGACCAGTTACAAACATCTGAGAGGTCTTTTCTACCATTACAATAAAATCTGTCAGAGCTGGTGAATAAACTGCCCCTCCAGCACTTGGTCCCATTATGACAGAAATCTGTGGGATTATACCAGAGTAAAGCACATTTCTATAAAAAATATGACCATAACTGTCTAAAGAAGAAACGCCTTCCTGGATACGTGCTCCACCAGAATCAATCAAGCCAATAAAAGGGAAACGATTTTTCCCAGCAAGATCTAAGATAGATGCTATCTTTTTCCCTTGCATTTCACCTAATGATCCACCATATACAGTAAAATCTTGCGCATAAACACAAACGGGTTTACCGTTTATCTTTCCATAGCCCCCTACAACACCATCCCCATTAAGTGATACTTTATTTTCTGTATTCTTTCGCTCAGTTAAGAATGGCTGTATCTCTACAAAACTACCTTCATCTAGTAAATAGTTTAGCCGCTCTCTGGCTGTCCACTTCCCTTTTACATGTTGTTTAGAAGTTTGTTCTTCTCCACCACCCGCCTCCACTTCCTCTCGTTTATTTGCTAGTTCTTTTATGTATTTAAATATGCTCATTATTTTCACGACCTACATATTCACAAACTTCAATTAACGTTCCATTTCCTGCTTTAGGGTGAATAAATATAATTTTACTGTTTCTAGCTCCACCTTTAACAACATTATTGACTAAAGACACGCCATTAGCTTTTAAATCCATAAGCTTCTTCTCAATACTGTCCGTTTCAAATGCAATATGGTGAAGTCCCTCTCCATATTTGTTTATATATGCTGCCAGCGGTGAGTCCGGACTATTGGGCTCCAGTAACTCGATTTGAATATTTTCAGCTACTAATATGGCAACTTTAACATCTTCTGAAGGAACGATTTCTAAGCTTTCCATACGCAACCCAAAATTCTCTATATAAAAAGGCAATACCATCTTAATACATTTTACTGCTATTCCAATATGTGAAATTTTAGGTAAAGGAAGCAAAGCGCTGTCTAAACTCATTGCAGTATCTGAAAAAAGCTCCATAAACAATTCCCCCCTCAAATTAATAACCACATCTTTACTATAAGAAGAATCATATGCTACTAATTTATGGAGAATAACTAGATCTTTTGCAAGATTGCATTCTTTTCACAATTATACTTGTCCAAACTCACTATTCACGATAAAATACAAATAACAGATGGGTTTAAAGGGGGACAAAACATGGCTTCAAGAAAATCAAAACGTCAAAAGAGAACTACACTTATTGTGTACATTATGATTATTGCAATGGTGCTTTCCACATTAACTGCTGGGCTGGCGATGTTTATATAATTGATTAAAGACTGAAATCAGAAATGATTTCAGTCTTTTTTAATGTAGTCTATATTTCATTTCATAAGTACTGACAGAGGATCCTAGCCATGCCGGGTTCATTCTAAGTCGTGCTTAGTTGGCCTTTCAAAATTAGGGTGCTATGCTTTAGCTTTCCTACTTTCCTTTTTATTTTGGATATCGCTCTTTTTGAATTTCTGTTTTAGTAAAAGATAATTTTCTATTTCATGAAGTAGACGGAACAAATTAGCGCGTGTTTCAAATTCCTCTCTCGTTTCTGGTAAGTCTTCCTCATCAAATTCCTTCTGTAATTTATTTAATTCTTCTAAGTACAATATAGCTGTGTTTCCTGGATGAACAGCCTTTGATAAACTTTCAAAGAAAACAGCAACTTTTTCAGAGATTGTTATTTTATTTGGTAATTTTGTTACGAGAGGTAACATCCTCTTCAATAGTTCAAATTGGCGCTTTCGCATATAAAAGTAGTCCTTATAGGGGTGCTTATTGCGCAGTAGATGATTTTCCTTGTCACGCTCTACTAAATCAAAAGCTTCCTCTAATAATTGTTCAGTCTCTGTAATTTCCTTTCCGTCCCAATTTATCTCATTGTTACGTACATATAGAGCTACTTCATAAAGGATCGTTTGGAAATTGCTTTCAACTCGATCCTGCTTGTTTTTTATCTTTTTATCCAAGCTTGGCATATATAAATTTAATAAAAGTCCTGTACCGATCCCTACAATAATTAACACAAACTGATCTGTTAAGAAAGCAAGATCAATTCCTGAAGCACTGTATAAATTTAGGATGATAACCGAGCTTGTAGCAATACCTTGTGTGATTTTTAGATAGACGGTGGTAGGTATAAATAAAGCTAACATTAAACCTACTGATACTGGATGGTACCCAAGTATTTCAAAAAAAACTAGAGAAAATACACTCGCTAGAACACATGCTAAAAAACGGTTCCAAGCGCTAAGGAAAGATTGTTTCCTTGAAGGTTGAATACAAAGAATAGTTAAAATTCCTGCTGAAACAAAGTTTGTTAAACCAAGAAATTGAGCAATAGATATAGCGAGAGGTGTACCAATTGCTGTTTTTATTGTTCTATAGCCTATCTTCACTTTTATAACTCCTTTTACTCGCTCTCTTCTCTTATAATCCATTGTTTACTTTTTCTTAATAGATGAAACGTAAAAAAAAAGAGACTGACCTAATTGAATAGCGACAGCCTCTTTTCATGTGCAGCCTTACTTGAATATTAAGCAAAGTCTGCGTTAGATTTCTTCACAGTGTTCTTCGAATATGGATTGCAATCTGCCAACGACATCCATCGCGCTATGTCCCTCTATATCATGTCTTTCCAACATGGTTACGATCTCTCCGTCCTTCAAGAATGCAAAGGAAGGTGAAGAAGGAGGATAGCCTTCAAAATAGCTGCGAGCTTTTTCTGTAGCTTCTTTGTCTTGACCAGCAAAAACGGTAACTAAATGGTCTGGTCGTTTGTCATAATGAACTGAATTAGCTGCTGCTGGTCGGGCTACTCCACCGGCACACCCACAAACCGAATTCACCATAACTAGTGTAGTCCCTTTACGGGCAATTGCTTGGTCTACATCTTCTGGTGTTTTCAGCTCTTCGTATCCTGCTTCTGTTATATCTTCACGTGCTGCATTGACGACATCATTCATAAAAATGTTGAAATCCATACGACATCAAACCCCTTACGTAAAATTAATTCTATCAAATCTTGTAATCAGCATACCAAGTTTCAGTTGAATTATCAATTTATTAACACGTTTAAGATATAATGGTATCTTGTTTAGTAAATACTCATCGTATTTTCATTCATATTTTCTAAGGCTTTTTTCAAATATGATAGGAAATGTCCACAAACTAATCCATCTAATACTCTATGGTCAAGGGATAAAGATAGATTAACCATATCTCTAGCTGCAAACATATTGTCGACAATAACTGGGCGCTTTACGATCGATTCTACTTGTAAAATGGCGGCCTGTGGATGGTTAATGACACCCATTGAACTAATTGAGCCAAAAGAACCGGTATTATTGACCGTAAATGTACCACCTTTCATGTCGTCCCCTGTTAATTTACCTTTTCTCGCTTTACCTGCAAGTTCCGAAATATCTTTAGCAATTCCTTTAATGCTTTTTTCGTCAGCATTTTTTATAACTGGAACAAATAATTCTTGATCTTTTGCAACAGCTATCGAGAGGTTAATTGCCTTTTTCTGAATAATTTTATCTCCAGCCCACATACTGTTTAGCTGTGGATATTCTTTCAATGCTTGTGCTACTGCTTTTACAAAGAAAGCAAAAAATGTAAGACTGAACCCTTCTTTCTGCTTAAATTCATCTTTAATTTTGCTTCGATAGGTGACTAGGTCTGTTACATCCACTTCTACTGTCATCCAAGCATGTGGGATTTCCTGTTTTGACCGAACCATATTTTGAGCAATTGCCTTACGAACCCCTGTTACAGGGATTTCAATATCTCCTTGTTGCACATCTGAAACAGATGCGGAGGAAGTAGCTTTTTCTACAACTGTTTCTGACTGAGCTTGAGAAGGCTTAGAAGACACTTCTTGATTACTGCTTGTAGTTTTTGGTTTTCCATTTGATAAGTAGTTTTCAATGTCTTTCCGCGTTATTCTACCTTTTTGACCAGAACCAGTAACTTGGTCAAGATCAATATCATTCTCTTGTGCTAGGCGGAGCACTGCAGGGGAATAACGTTTTTTCATGGATTGATCTTGATTCGGTTGCTCTGTAGTTTCTTTTGGAGCCTCATCCGTTTCTTTATTCGTAGGTTGTGTATCGCCTTCACCGTCTTCTGTATCGATGTAGCACATTAGTTCACCGACAGCTATGGTTTGGCCTTCTTCTGCAACAAGCTCCTTTATCGTACCAGTAAAGGAAGAAGGTACTTCGGCATTCACTTTATCTGTAAGTACCTCTGCAATTGGGTCATATTTATTTACTTTGTCGCCTACTTGAACTAGCCATGAACTGATAGTTCCTTCTGTTACACTTTCCCCTAATTGAGGCATGTTAATTTTTTCTGAAGCCATTATTCAATCCTCCTTCAAGTTTAAAATTCCGCAAGTTCTCGCATCGCTTTTTCTACTTTATCCGGGTTCATCATAAAAAATTTCTCCATTGTCGGTGCGTATGGCATGGATGGGACATCTGGGCCAGCAAGGCGCTTAATTGGCGCATCGAGATCGAATAAGCAATTTTCTGCGACAATTGCTGCAACTTCCCCAATAATACTTCCTTCTTTATTGTCTTCGGTTACAAGAAGTACTTTACCCGTTTTTTGAGCCGCCTCTATGATTGATTCTTTATCTAATGGATACACGGTTCGCAAATCTAGAATATGAGCGTCAATTCCTTCTTCTGCCAGCTTTTCAGCAGCTTGTAGAGCAAAATGGACACATAAACCATACGTAATAACTGTAATATCAGAACCCTCTCGCTTCACATCTGCTTTGCCGATTGGGAGTACATAGTCATCTTCTGGAACTTCGCCTTTAAGTAAACGGTAAGCTCTTTTATGCTCTAAGAAAAGGACGGGATCATTGTCCCTAATAGCTGCTTTTAACAATCCTTTCACATCATAAGGGGTGGATGGCATGACAATCTTTAACCCAGGTTGATTAGCAAAAACCGCTTCAATAGATTGGGAATGATAAAGTGCTCCATGAACTCCTCCACCATATGGCGCGCGAATAGTCATAGGCACATTCCAGTCATTATTAGACCGGTAGCGCATTTTTGCAGCTTCTGAAATAATTTGGTTGACTGCAGGCATAATAAAGTCAGCGAATTGCATTTCTGCAACAGGACGCATTCCGTACATTGCTGCACCAATACCTACACCCGCTATAGCTGACTCAGCAAGCGGCGTATCAAGAACGCGCGCTTCTCCAAACTCATCATAAAGACCATCTGTTGCTCGGAATACGCCGCCTTTTTTACCGACATCTTCCCCCAAAACAAAAACTTTTTCATCTCGTTGCATTTCTTCTTTTAATGCAGTTGTAACTGCTTGAATGTAAGACATTACTGGCATTTTTCTATTCCCTCCCTACTCTTCATAAACATATTTTAAAGCATGTTCCGCTTCAGCGTATGCTGCGTTCTCAGCATAGTCAGTTGCTTCATTAACAATGGAGTTAATTTCGTCTATCATTTCTTTTTCCGCTTCATCACTTAACACACCATTTTCCTTTAAGTAAGCAGCAAATGTGATAATAGAATCTTTTTTCCTTGCTTCATCTACTTCATCACTTTCCCGATACTGTCGATCATCATCATCACTTGAATGTGCAGTTAGTCTGTATGAAACTGCTTCAATAAGTGTCGGGCCATCTCCATTGATCGCCCTTTCTCTTGCTTCTTTCACAGCTTCATATACAGCTAACGGGTCATTTCCGTCAACCGTTACTCCAGGCATCCCATAACCAATCGCACGGTCAGAAACGTTTTTGCTCGCAATTTGTTTTTCTATCGGAACAGATATGGCATATTTATTGTTTTCTACCATTGTAATAACAGGGAGTTTATGTACCCCTGCAAAGTTTAATCCTTCATGGAAATCTCCCTGGTTAGATGACCCTTCGCCAAGTGTTACAAAGGAAACAAAGTCCTTTTTCTCCATTTTACCAGCAAGGGCCACACCGACTGCATGTGGTAATTGGGTAGTTACAGGGGATGAACCACTTAAAATCCTGTTCTTTTTCTGCCCAAAATGTCCAGGCATTTGCCTTCCGCCTGAGTTAGGGTCTTCTGCTTTTGCAAAACCTGATAGCATCAATTCTTTCGCAGTCATACCGAATGCCAGAACGACACCCATATCTCGATAATAAGGTGCAGTGTAATCTTTTTCCCGGTCTAGAGCAAAGGAAGCCCCTACCTGTGCTGCCTCCTGTCCTTGACATGAAATAACAAACGGAATTTTACCGGCACGGTTTAAAAGCCACATGCGCTCATCCAATTTTCTGGCAAGCAGCATGGTTCTAAACATTTCAATAACTTGATCATCAGTCAATCCTAACGCTTCATGACGTTCTTTTCCCAATTTAATAGCCTCCTTTTTCATTTAAACTATCTTTTACCCATGTATCTGCTTTCCTTCTACTGCTAAAGCAGCTTCACCTACGATCTCTGACAATGTAGGGTGTGGATGAACTGTATGACCAAGCTCCCAAGGTGTAGCATCCAACACTTTTGCAAGTCCAGCTTCTGAGATAAGATCTGTTACATGCGGACCAACCATATGAATACCAAGCAAGTCTTCGGTTTTCTTGTCTGCGACTATTTTGACAAAGCCTTCTGATTCCCCGTGAACTAAAGCTTTACCAATTGCTTTAAAAGGAAACTTTCCAACCTTTACTTCATACCCTTTTTCAGTAGCCTGTTTCTCGCTTAGACCTACACTTGCCGCCTCAGGGCTTGAATAGATGCAAGAAGGAATATTATCATATTCTAACGCAAGAGGGTTTTCATCAGCCATATGCTCAACAGCAACTATCCCTTCATGTGATGCAACATGAGCTAGTTGCATGCCACCAATTACATCACCAATAGCATATATATGAGACTCTTTTGTTTGGTAAAATGCATTTGTTTTAATAAAACCCTTTTCTACTGCTATATCTGTGTTTTCTATTCCGATATTTGTAGTGTTTGCTTCACGACCAACTGACACAAGCATTTTTTCAGCAGTGTAGGATTCCACCGCTTCACCTTTTTCAGCAGAAATGGTTATGTTGTCACCAGTTTCTAGACTGTCAGGAAGAACCTTTGCTCCTTTAACAAATGTAACGCCTCTTTTTTTCAATTGCTTTTCAACCTCTAAGGCAATCGCCTTGTCTTCTGTTGGCAAAATTTGCTCTGCATATTCCAAAACGGTTACATCTACACCAAAGTCTGTTAACATAGAAGCCCATTCTACTCCAATGACGCCGCCTCCTACAATGAGAATGGACGCAGGAAGAGTTTCCATTTTCAAAGCATCGTCTGAGCTCATAATTAACTTCCCATCCATCTCTAATCCCGGAAGTGATTTAGGTTTAGAACCAGTTGCGATGAGAACATTTTTAGGGACGATCATGGTATTTTCATCTCCATTTGCATATTCAATGGAAATGGTACCAGGCATGGGAGAAAAAATACTTGGACCTAATATACGGCCATATCCTTGGAACACATCTATTTTCCCTTTTTTCATTAGTCCCTGTACACCTTTATGCAATGTATCCACGATTTTATTCTTTCGCTCCTGGACCTTATTAAAGTTTAAACTTGGATCCTTCGTTTCAACACCATACTCGGCAGCTTCTTTTGTCTGTCTAAATACCTCTGCACTTCTCAAAAGAGCTTTTGATGGAATACAGCCTCTATGTAAGCATGTTCCACCCAATTCTCCTTTTTCAACTATAGCTACTTGCATTCCAAGTTGGGAGGCACGTATAGCAGCTACATAACCGCCAGTCCCTCCACCTAGAATGACCAAATCATATTCTTTTGCCATACAAGAATCGCTCCTCTTTGTCATCATTAGGATAAACTTTCGGTTCTTCTTGCCCCCGGAGTATACGAAGAACACCTTCATTAAGTGCCTCTAGTTCATTCTCACCGGGGTATACGACCGTATCAGCAATCCACTTTACCCGTTTCATAATCATCTCGGTAAAGGTTTTGCCATAGGCCAACCCGCCTGTAAGGACGATGAGATCCACTCTGCCTTGAAGTACGGAAGCCATTGAACCTATTTCCTTTGCAATTTGATAAGCCATCGCCTCATACACCTCTTCTGCGTATGTATCTCCAGCTTCAATTCGCTTTTCTACCTCTACTGCATCATTTGTTTCAAGGTATGCCATCAAGCCACCTTGCCCTACTATTTTTTTCATAATTTCATCAACGTAATATTCACCAGAGAAGCATAGTGAAACGAGATCCCCTGCTGGAACCGTTCCCGCTCGTTCCGGAGAGAACGGGCCATCCCCATGTAGTCCGTTGTTTACATCTATTACTTTGCCACCTTTATGAGCCCCTATGGTAATACCACCGCCCATATGCGTGACGATCAAGCTCATCTCTTCATATGCTTTCTCTGCATCATGAGCAGCTTTTCTTGCAACAGCTTTTTGGTTTAAAGCATGGAAAATACTTTTCCTTGGTATTTCTGGTACGCCCGAATAGCGGGCGATGTCAGCAAGTTCATCTACTACCACTGGGTCAACAATAAATGCAGGAATGTTCAATCCACTAGCAATTTCATTGGCAATAATTCCTCCAAGGTTTGAAGCATGTTCGCCATTATAACCAGTTTGCAGGTCATGTAGCATAATATCATTCACTTCATATGTTCCACCTTCAATAGGCTGTAACAAACCACCTCTGCCACATACAGCGCTCAATTTAGAAATATTAATGCCTTCGTATTCTAATTGCTCGAGGATGACGTTTTTTCTAAAATCATATTGATCCATTATGTTCGGATATTGACTAAGATCCTCCCCACTATGACGAATCGATTTCTCGAAAACACAAATGTCATTATCGAAAACACCAATTTTAGTAGAAGTAGAGCCAGGATTAATGACTAAATTTCTATAAGTTGATTGCAAAGTATTAACCTCCATTGCACACATAATTACCTTCTGCTTAGGATATGATGGTCATTTAATAAAAACTGACTTCTTGAATTTCTTTTTGCTTCTATACGTTCTTCCGCCATACGATCAGCAGCGACATATGTTGGAATATTATCTCTTCTAGAAATTTCATATACCCTTGTTAAACTATCGTAAATTGTTTCAACTTTCTTCATTGCTCGCTCTTGGTTATAGCCAACAAGTTCATCTGCAACATTAATAACACCACCAGAATTTATCACATAGTCTGGTGCATAGACGATGCCTTTTTCATGAATTATGTCACCGTGTTTAGAAGATTTGAGCTGATTATTTGCTGAACCAGCAATAACCTTAGCTTTTATGCGGCTAATCGTATCATCATTAACTGTTGCTCCTAATGCACATGGTGCATAAATATCACACTCTACATCATAAATATCCTCAGGATCTACTGCAGTCGCGCCAAATGCCTCAACAGCTCTCTCAACAGATTGTTTATTAATATCCGCCACGATAAGCTTAGCGCCTTCTTCATGAAGAAATTCACAGAGCGCATAGGCTACATTCCCGACTCCCTGGATAGCAACTGTTTTACCTTCTAATGAGTCACTTCCATAGGCTTCCATAGCTGAAGCTTTCATTCCTTTATATACGCCATATGCTGTAACAGGTGAAGGGTTACCAGATGAACCAGATTCAGGTGAGATACCCGTAACAAAATCTGTCTCCAAATGGATTAGATCCATATCATGAACCGTTGTACCAACATCCTCTGCCGTAATATAGCGTCCGTTTAATCCTTGAATATATCTTCCAAATGCGCGGAACATCTCTGGATTTTTATCTTTTTTTGGATCTCCAATAATAACTGTCTTTCCGCCTCCAAGATTTAATCCAGCAGCGGCATTTTTATATGTCATGCCTTTTGCAAGGCGAAGCGCGTCTTCAATTGCTTCAGATTCTGATTTGTAGGTCCACATTCTCGTTCCTCCAAGTGCGGGGCCCAAGGTTGTGTCATGTATGGCAATAATTGCCTTTAATCCAGAGCTTTTATCCTGACAAAAAACAAGTTGTTCGTAATCATATTTTTCCATGTAAGTAAAGATTTCCATAATTTATTCCTCCTAAAAAGTAGTTAAAGTAGCTAAAGCTAAAGACAGGGAATATAACTTACTCTCTGCATTATCAGACCTTGATGGTAAAACAATAGGTGCTTTTGCACCACTGACAATCGCTGCTACTTTCGCACCGGCAAAATAGATAAATGATTTGTAAAGCGTATTACCTACATCAATCGTCGGTACTAACAAAATATCTGGATTCCCTGCAACATCTGACTCAATACCCTTGTGTTCCGCGGCTTCAACTGATACGGCGTTATCAAATGCTAATGGGCCATCCACGATACAATTCTTTATTTGTCCGCGTTTTTGCATTTGAGTAAGTAATGCTGCATCAATGGTTGATTGCATTGCTTCGTTTACCGTTTCAACTGGAGCTAATACAGCAACCTTTGGAACCTTCACCCCAATGCCTCTTGCTACTGCTACAGCATTGTTGACAATTTCGGTTTTCTCTTTCAGATTGGGTGCAATATTCATCGCAGGATCTGTTAAAAATACTAAACGATCTCGTCCAGGCACCTCAAAAAGCGCCACATGTGATAAGATGTTTCCAGTCCGAAGGCCAAAGTCCTTGTTTAAAACTGCTTTTAATAATGTTTTTGTAGCGATATTCCCTTTCATTAAAACATCCGCTTCTTTTTGAGAGACAGCCTTGACTGCAGCCAAAGCTGCATCCTCCGGTGTGGAAGTATTTTTTATTTTTACATATTCGTTTTCTAAATTAAGACCAATCTCTTCCGCTGCCTGTTTTATATTCTCCGATGCACCAAAAAGGATAAAGGAGCATAACCCATGTTCGATTGCATCACGTACAGCTTGCAATACTTCTCTATCTGCAGCATTTGCAACAGATACGGTTTTTCTGTCTTCATTACTAAGAATAGTCGACTTTAAGTTTTCTAAAGTGTCCATGATTGACCTCCTGTCTGCCCATTATATATGTAGCAAATTTCATGCCAACTTTGTTAAACGTCATTAGCCCGTAAAAACAGCATTCAGATTATACGAAAGTATGCAAATATGCAAGTTATTGCATGTCATTTTTTTCAATCTTATACTTCTCCATTTTGTAATAAAGGTTACGAATGGAAATTTTCAAATCCTTTGCTGTTTTTGTTTTATTAAAATTGTTTTGCTTGTACGTTTCATAAATATACGTTCGCTCAAACTTTTCAGTTGCCTCTTGTAGTGGTTGCCCTTGCTTAGGTCGAAAATTCCGGGAATCTGTTTCTATCCGATCAAGCTGAAGTTCAGGAAGATCAGCTGCTTCTATCACCTCTTGGGACATATCCATATAAATCATGGCACGTCCAATTACGTTATCTAATTCTCTAATATTTCCGGGCCAATGATATTTCTTTAATTTGTTCAATGCTTGATCAGAGATTGACTTAACATTCCGTCCGTAATCCTCGTTTATCTTGAAAATGATATGCTGAACAAGTGTTGGAAGGTCTGTTAACCTATCCTTTAGGCTTGGGATGTAAATAGGGAGACGGTTCAGTCGATAATACAGGTCTTCTCGAAAAGATTTTTGGATGATAGCTTTTTCGAGATTTACATTAGTGGCTGCAATGATCCGGACGTTTATGTTAATAGGTTCTGTACCACCAACCCTTACAATCTCCTGTTCTTGCAAAACACGCAACAATTTCGCCTGCATATTTAACGATAGTTCCCCTATTTCATCTAGAAAGATACTCCCATTATTTGCCTCTTCAAAATATCCTTTTTTCCCACCATGCTTTGCACCTGAAAATGCACCTTCTTCGTAACCAAATAACTCACTTTCCAAAATCGATTCTGCAATAGCCGCACAATTTACTCTGATAAATTTATTATGCTTCCTATCACTCTCATTATGAATAGCGTGCGCAAACAATTCCTTCCCTGTACCTGACTCACCTCTTAACAATACAGTTGCAGGAGTTTTTGCTCCTACTTTTGCTTGTTCTAAAGCCAGTTTCATTTCAACTGAGCTTCCAAGAATATCACGAAACGTGTATCTCGCTTCAAGATTACGAATGATTTGTCTTGCCCGTTTTAACTCACTAGTTAGTGATTGAATTTCTGAAACATCATGTAATACACCGACACTGCCCTTAATCTTTCCATCCACAATAATTGGTGCGACGTTTACATAAACATCCTTCCGTCCTGGGCCAACTTTCATTCTTACACCTCTGACCGCTCGGCGGGTTTGAAGCACCTTTAGATGCATGCTTTCCCCTTCTGAAATATCAACAGTTGCTGGCTCTCCGATAATATCAGCTTCTTTCAATCCAGTTATCCGGGTATATGCTGGATTAATCATCAATCCAATTCCGTTTTCGTCCACAACACTAATTGCTTCGTCAGATGACTGAATAATTGCCTCTAACATTGTTTTAATTTCTTTTAAATCAGTATTTTCCTCTGCAAGGTTTACTACCTCTGTTATATCTTTAAAAACAGCAAATGCACCAATTAAATTTTGATCTGCGTCGATAACAGGAATTCTTGTAGTAATAATTTGTTTTTCATTATCAAGAATCAACTTCTGATTGACCTCTTTACGCTTATTACGAAGAATCTTTGGTAAGCGTGTATTAGGTATGACAGACTGTATATATTTTCCTTCTACTTGGTTTTTGGGTAATCCAACAATTTGTTCAGCACTTTTATTTAAAAATTGAACGACACCTTGATTATTAACAACAATCATTCCATCTCGAATGTTATTTAATATAAGATGTTGATTGTTCATTTGCAATTTTATCTGTTCTAATAAGGCTTCTTTTTCGTTAAAAAGCTCAGAAATTATGTATGCGACACTTCCCGGGATGACGACCGTGGTCCTTTTTCGCTTCTCCACTATCTCACCCAGGGTCTGTTCATTACCTGTTGCTTCTATAATAATATCTATTTCTTTATCAATCCATTTTTTCCAATCATAACCTATCTCAATACCATACTTTTTCGCGAGCTCTAATCCTTTAGCTTCTTTATTAACATCAATTACTGCTACGATGTCCATCTGTTTAGCTTGATATAGTATGTTTAACAGAATACTACCGCCTTTACCTGCCCCAACGATAAGTACACGCTTCATTTCATCCCACCTTGCATTAATTTGCACAGTTATATAATACGCTATCCTGCATACTTTGGCAAATTAATTATATTACATTTTAAGCCCGTTCTTTGCTATAATATGAATAATAGAAAACTCAAGGGGAAATTCATAATGGGCAGAACACTAGCCATACTTGTTCTCTTCATTCCAGGTATTATTACTGCTTTTGGTATTAAACTGATGAGAGACGCACTTTTTTCTGAATTCTATCCGTTTTTTTTACATACAGCTGTGCAATTCGTTGCTGGCCTTCTCTTTTTCATTTCCGGTTTAGCTTTTATCGGAGGCTTTATTGTTTACAGAGATCGTAAAAGACAGAAAACCAAAGAACGTAAAAAAAAGATGGAGAAATAGCCATCTTTTTTTGGGTAGAAGAGAAATTTGTAACGTAAACACCTACATATGGAGTTTTTAAAAGATAATGAATTGTGTATTTTCAAACCATTTTTTTGATTTGTTTTTTATTGGCATTTTAGTAACGTGATGCAAATTTTGTATAGACACATTTTATTGTGTCTATTTTAGTTGTCATATGTTATGATTTAATATAAAAATTATTGCTTCAGGAGGCCTTTATATGAAAGTAGCAAAATTTGGGGGAAGCTCGATGGCAACAGCTACCCAACTTCAGAAGGTTGGTAACATAATTAAGGACGACCCTGCCAGAAAGATCATTGTCGTTTCAGCTCCAGGAAAAAGAGCAACAGACGATGTAAAAGTAACAGACTTACTAATCCAGCTCGGGGAAGCATACATAAATGGCGAATCCTATGAGGAAAGCTATGAGAAAGTTCTTAGTCGGTTTAGAGAGATAATAGAAGATCTAATGTTGGAACCAAGCTTACTTGAGGACATTGAAAAAACAGTTAACGAAGCAATACGAAAGCCTATTTCTTCTATCTCAAAGCTAGATGCATTAAAATCAATCGGGGAAGATAGCTCTGCAAAAATTCTTAGTGCTTATTTGCGCTCCATTGGCCTAGAAGCTTCTTACCTTAACCCTAAGGACGCAGGAATCATCGTTAGCAATGACCCAGGGAATGCACAAATTCTCGATGATAGCTTTTCAAAGATTTATGCGTTACGCGAAAAAGTCGGAATATTAGTTATACCTGGATTTTTCGGATACACAGAGCAAAATGAGCTCATGACTTTTTCACGGGGCGGCTCAGATATTACTGGTTCTATTGTGGCAGCAGGTGTGAAAGCAACACTATATGAAAATTTCACAGATGTTGATTCAGTATATACGGTAAATCCTACCATTGTAGATGATCCGAAAGAAATTAAGACGCTAACATATAGAGAGATGAGGGAGCTTTCTTATGCCGGTTTCTCCGTTTTCCATGATGAAGCCCTTATTCCAGCTTTTAAAGAACAAATCCCCGTCTGCATTAAAAATACGAATAAGCCACACTTACCCGGAACACTTATAGTAGCGGAAAAGAAACCAAATGAAAAATGTGTTGCTGGAATCGCCAGTGATACTGGTTTCAGCAGCTTGTATGTAAGTAAATATCTTATGAATAGGGAAATCGGATTTGGTAGAAAGTTGTTAAACATCCTAGAAGATGAAGGAATTTCGTTTGAACATGCGCCATCTGGAATCGATGATATGTCAGTCATTATTCGTGATAGTAAGCTAACAAGAGACAAAGAAGAAATTATCAAGAGACGTATTTATGACGAACTTCATCCTGATACTATAATCATGCATAGAGATTTGGCCATGATTATGGTGGTCGGCGAAGGGTTAGTCAGTACAATCGGAGTGGCGCAGAAAGCAACTACAGCGCTAGCCACTTCAAATGTAAATATTGAAATGATTAACCAAGGTTCTTCAGAGGTTTCCATGATGTTTGGTATTAAAGCAGTAGATTTAAATAGAGCTGTAAAATCTTTATACCAAGTATTCTTTGACTAAATATAACCTGCAATTCTTTGCAAAAACTCATTCAAAAAAGATGATTCCTGAAAAAGCGAATCATCTTTTTTATTTATTCTTTCCCCAACTTAACTCGCTTTATGCTCTAACCTCAATCGATCAGCAACCATTGCGATAAATTCAGAATTCGTTGGCTTGGCCTTTGTGATACTAATCGTATATCCGAAAAGTGCTGAAATGGAATCTATATTCCCCCTGCTCCACGCTACTTCGATCGCATGGCGAATAGCTCTTTCTACACGAGAGGCTGTCGTGTTAAATTTTTTAGCAATATCCGGATAAAGAACTTTAGTTATGGAGCCAAGTAGTTCTATGTCGTTATATACCATCGTAATTGCCTCTCGCAAATACATATATCCTTTTATGTGTGCGGGCACACCAATCTCGTGAATAATATTTGTGATACTTGCTTCAAGGTCTTGCTTTTTCTTTTCTTTGCGTACAACCTTTTTCGAACTAGATGGCATGGAGCTAGACCCTTGAACTTGTCTTACCTGTTCAGCTAAGTTGTCTAAATCAAATGGTTTCAGTATAAAATAAGAAGCGCCTAAATCTACCGCCTTTTTCATAACTTCCTCCTGACCAAATGCTGTAAGCATGATAACATTTGGCTTCTTCCCATCCATTCCTCTAACTGTATTTAAAACGGCAAGGCCGTCGACATGTGGCATTATAATATCTAATATCAAGACATCTGGATCAAGATCCTCGAGCATTGTAAGACAATCTCTGCCATTATATGCTGTCCCAATTACCTCAATATCTTCCTGTTCTTCAAAGTAATCCTCCATTAATTGTACTAATTCTCTGTTATCATCCACCAAACAAACCGAAATTTTATCCACTCCAAAGCTCCTCCTTTATGTAGTAAACTCTTCTTATTCTTACTTATTCTACACAACTTTTAAATATCCTTTATTTATTTAAAAAACTTTGGTTTTTTTTGCAAATGCTAAAAATATCACTGTTTTACTGCGTATTACGATATATTTCGATAAATTATTACAGCACTTTGTCGAAAAATATTTAAGTATCTATAGTATAGCACAGCCAAGTAATAATTTTTACATTAAACAGAAAAAAGTGACTTGAATGGAATAATCCATACAAGTCACTTTTCTAACCAGCCTTCTGTTTTTCTTTTGTTTGCTTATAAATATTTACTCCTGCGTCTTGTAGCATCCATTCAATATGAACACCATACCCTGATGTTGGATCATTAACAAAGACATGTGTCACAGCTCCAATTATCTTTCCATCCTGGATTATAGGACTTCCACTCATACCTTGGACAATCCCGCCTGTTTTTTTCAAAAGCTCTTTATCCGTAACTTGGATTACCATTCCTTTCGTCGCAGGAAACTTTTGTGGAACAGAGCTTACTACCTCAATATCAAACTCTTCCACTTTCTCATCCTCAAGTACGGTTAATATTTTTGCTGGCCCTTCTTTAACTTCATGAGATAAAGCAACTGGCAGAGGTTTGTCATTTTTGCCATTTTTAATGCTCTCCTCTAACTTTCCAAATATGCCAAAAGGACTGTTCTTTGTTATTGAACCGATTTGGTTTTCTTTAACAGAGAATTTTGCTTGTTTTTCACCTGGCACACCGTTATTACCTTTTTCAATGGCAGTTACAGTTGATTTAACAATAGTGCCATCATGTATCTCTATGGGCTTCTTTGTATCCATATCAGATATTACATGACCTAGTGCACCGTATTTTTTAGATTTTGGCTCGTAAAATGTCATTGTTCCTATCCCTGCTGCTGAATCCCGGATATAAAGACCAATTTTATAATCGTCTTCTTTATCGTCTAACACCGGGGTCAATTTTGTATCCATTATTTCTTTACCTCTTTTTAATTTTACATTTAATGACTTACTTTCTTGACCAGCTTTTTTAACGAGTGGTCTGACTTCTTTCATATCTTTAATTGGTTCTCCATCAATTTCCAGCAAGATATCTCCTACTTTGATTTCTGCCTCCTCACCTGGAGATAGCGTTTTATCCGCTACATTCACTAGGTGATGACCTACAACCAAAACTCCTTGAGTGTGAAGCTGTACACCAATTGATTGACCTCCCGGAACTACCTTCATATCATCTAAAACAGAAACGTTTACCTTTTTAATTGGTAATCCTGCAACTTCATACATTAACTGACTGTTTCCTGGATCCATTGTCTCAAAGACAGAATTATCGACTGCCTGAACTACTTGACTACTTGCTGTAATGTGATAATTTTCTCCTAAACCAGGCAACTCAATTGAAGCCGCGTTATGAAAGGTAACAATTTCATTGGGAATGGATAGGTATTGCTTTACAGGGGAGATAAAGGGTATGGATAACACGAAAGCAAACAATATAGAACCAACCCATAATCGTAATTTATTTTTTTGTGGTTTCAAATTTTCATTCACTCTCCTCGTTCCTAACCCATACCAGCATTTTATTTATTTCTGTACTTCTAATTTGACCGAACTAGACGTGTTTTAAACTGGTGAAACCTAAGTAAGATGTGTAACATTACCTTTTTTAAAAACGTAATTCCTGCATAACCTTTAATAGGTTGGATCTTACAAAAAGACTCATACAACAAGTTTCTAAATAAGGAAGAAATTTGTATATGTATTAAGTGAAACTTCAATCAGTGGGGGTTTTCGCTCTTCCCCCACTGATTGTTAGTTGAACGAATCGGCATGTTAGTCCGTTTACTCCCACTAAAAACTACCATGTTTTGAAGCGGGAGTCTTACGGACGATTGCTCCGGGAGAAAGTGATAGTGGGCAATTAATACCACATAAACGTAATGGAGTAAGTAAACGACCTACTTGCAAATATAAGAGGGATAAATGCCACTATTTTAATTATCCATGTTCTTTTTTATGTATTTTTACATGGGTCGACTCCAAATAGGCAAAATAAAAAAGCCAGTTAATATATCATCTGACTTTTTAAGTAAAATTATCCTATTTATTTGG
This sequence comes from Oceanobacillus manasiensis, assembly GCF_000724085.1. Lineage (GTDB taxonomy): Bacteria > Bacillota > Bacilli > Bacillales > Amphibacillaceae > Oceanobacillus_B > Oceanobacillus_B manasiensis. The sequence goes on along the minus strand of NZ_CCDL010000002.1, from coordinate 351,586 downwards.
ATTTAAATGTATGCGCCATATCCAATAATTCTTTGGCATGTTCTTTCGCAGTCTCAGTTAGTTTTGTTCCAGTAATCATTCTGCTTAGTTCAACCACCTGCTCATCGGTTGTCAATTCTTTCACATCTGTAGAAGTACGGTTATTGTTTTCAGCTTTTTCAATTAGTTTATGTGTATCGGCCATAGACGCAACCTGTGGTAAGTGAGTAATGCAAAGTACTTGGGAACTGTTCGATAGCTGATAAATCTTTTCAGCGATTGCTTGAGCTACGCGCCCACTTACTCCAGTATCAACTTCATCAAAGATAACGCTTGTGACACCCTGATGTTTTGCAAAGATTTTTTTTAGTGCCAGCATAATACGAGACAATTCTCCGCCAGAAGCAACTTTGTGCAGATCCTTTAATGGCTCTCCAGTATTTGTAGAGATTAGAAAGCGTATTTTGTCAAAACCATTTTTATGCAGCTTTGCCCTCTGTTCACTTACTTCTGTTTCGTGTGTAGACTGCTGAAAAAATATAGAAAATGTTGCTTTTTCCAAGTATAGATCTTTTAACTCATTCTCAATTTCGGCCATCAATGCATCGGCGCTTTTAACACGTATATCATGTAATTGCTTCGCTTCTAGATATGCATCTTTTTCGACTTCATCAATTTGTTCAGCAAGCTTCACAAGATGGGAGTCTTTATTTGTTATTTCTTCAATTTCTTCCTCAATCTTTGCCATATAGTTCAAAATGTCGTTAACAGTAGGTCCATACTTCTTCTTTAATCGGTTTATTTCATTAAGTCTTGCTTCCACTTCATTTAGTCGTTCAGGGCTATATTGCTGTGATTCACTATAATTACGTATGGAGTAGGTTAATTCCTCTAAAGCATAGTAGTGATTTGAAATTTCTTCGGCTTTTTCCTTTATAAAGTTATCAAAATCACTACTAACATCTAAAGCGTTACGTGCAATATTTACCCATTCAAGTCCTTTTTGCTCTCCATATAAAGCATTATATGAATCCTGCAAGGTCGTATAGATTTTTTCAAAATTAGCTAATGAACTTCGCTCTTCTTCAAGTATGGTATCTTCATTTGGCTCAAGATTGGCTTGTTCTAACTCTTGAAGTTGGAACTCAAGCAAATCCAATCGATGTGCCATCTCTTGTTCATTTTCACTAAGGTCTTTATAGCGGGCCTTTAAATTACCTAGACGTTCATAAAGGTAACTATATTCCTTTTTTGTCCGTTTCATTGATTCTGGGTCATAAAGGTCGAGTAATTCTAAATGACTTTCAGGATCCATTAGTGACTGTGTCTCATGTTGACTGTGAATATCAATTAACGTTTTTCCAAATTCACGGAGGATGCCTAACGTAACAAGCTTGCTATTAACGCGACAAATACTTTTTCCATTTGATGTAATAGTCCGTTGCAGTACAACTTGATCATCGGTTATATCAATGCCGAAATCCTTGCCCACCTGATGTATGGGGTGCTCTTTTCTATCAAGGATAAATAAGCCCTCAATTTCTGCTTTTTTTGCACCGTGGCGAACAAATTCAATAGAACCTCTGCCGCCAGCTAATAACTGAACTGCATCTATTATAATAGACTTCCCTGCTCCAGTTTCACCTGTCAATACAGTAAGCCCCTCATTAAACGTAATGGAAATTTGATCAATAATTGCAAAATCCCGAATAGATAATTCCGTTAACATATATAACATTCATCTCCATTTTAGAAGTAATCATTAGAGCATTGTTAAAAATCTTTCTTTAATAAGTGCTGCTTTCTCCTCTGTTCTACATATAATTAAGCATGTATCATCACCACAAATGGTACCCATAATCTCTTCCCAATCAAGATTATCAATTAAAGCACCAACTGCTTGGGCATTTCCCGGCAATGTCTTTAATATAATCATATGGCTTGCGTGATCAATCTTAACAAACGCGTCCATTACAAGCCTTTTTAATTTGTCTAATGGGTTGAAACGTTGATCTGCAGGAAGACTGTATTTGTATTTTCCGTTGGATGCAGGAACTTTCACTAAATGAAGTTCTTTAATGTCTCGAGACACGGTTGCCTGTGTTACTTTATAGTCTAAGCTTTTAAGTCGATCAACTAGATCATCTTGCGTTTCAATTTCATTTTCTGTAATTAGCTCACGGATTTTGATATGACGTTGTATTTTACTCATATAACACCTCTTTACTTTCTATAAACACAAACGGCCTACCTCAGTAGCCCGTTATTTCTCTTGTGATGTATGGAACTCTTGGTGTGCTTTCTCCACTATATCCTCAATTTCGACAGCGGGAGTAGTTTTTCCTTTATTTTCTTTTTGCCAACCGAAATGTGCTAAGAATTCTATATTGCCATCTCCTCCAGTAATTGGAGAGTGAGTTAAATCAATTAATTCGTACTTTTCCTCTGTTGCAAAGGCAACAATTTCCTTAAGTACTTGTTTGTGAACTTTTTTGTCGCGCACAATTCCTTTCTTTCCTACTTGCTCTCTTCCAGCCTCAAATTGAGGTTTAATTAACGCGATTACATCACTATTTGCAGCAAGTAATTGATGTAATACAGGTAGGATAAGCTTTAACGATATAAAGGAGACATCTATCGTGGAGAGATTGGGTGTTCCTTCCTTCAACATATCCTTTGTCACATACCTGAAATTTGTTCGCTCCATTACCACAACGCGGCTGTCATTCCGTAGTTTCCAATCAAGCTGATTATAACCAACATCAATTGCATAACTTTGCTTCAATCCATTTTGCAAGGCGCAATCAGTAAAACCACCAGTAGATGAACCTACATCGACCATTATTTTATCCTTCACTGATATAGCAAAGTGTTTTAATGCTTTTTCTAGCTTTAACCCACCCCTTCCAACATATGGAATGAGCTTACCTTTAACAGTAAGCGGAATGGTACTATCTACTTTCATGCCAGGCTTATCAAGGCGTTCCTGCTCTGAATACACCAATCCAGCCATAATGACTCGCTTCGCTTTCTCTCTTGAGTCAATTAAATTTCTTTCCACCAGTAATATATCTAATCTTGTTTTTGTCATCTTGTCTGTCCTTTATTACGTGTCTTATTTTTGGATGATTTAGAAAAAATTGAAATCTTCAACTTAGTTTCCATTAAAGCTACCACTTTTCCAGCAAAAAAAATGATTCTTGTAGATGCGTTAATACCAAAATATTTACCTAACGCTTTTCCACCAACAGTTAATGCTGCAACGATACTTGTTAATACAACGGAAAGAATTATTTGAAGTGTAGATCCGTCGCCTTCTCCAAAGAGATTGGCGATTTGCAAGACAACAATTGCAGATGCTGTACCACTAATAATTCCAGAAATATCTCCGATTACGTCATTACAGAAACTAGCAAATCTGTCAGCATTCCTCACAATCATTACAGCTTCCTTTGCCCCTGGCACTCTTTCAGCAGCCATCGCATGAAACGGCGTCTCATCTGCTGCAGTTGCAGCAATACCCATCATATCAAACAAGATACCAATGAGAACAATTAGTAAGACGATTAGTAAACCCACAAACCACATTACTCCCCCAAGTATGGAGGAGGAGATAACTGAAAAAATAGCCGCTAGCACAAATGTGATAACGGCAATAGTTAAACTAAACTTTAAAGAACGCTTTATATTGGGATTCATTTCATACCTCAATTTAATTAATATATAATATGTAGTAAGGAATGGTCATTTAAAAGGTAAAAACTGTGGCTTAGGTCCAGTAGGTTTTCCCAGATCATTACCTCATGTTGCCATGTAGGCGGTTCCCCTTTAAAATGAACTTAGCTTTGTCACCAATAGCTAGACTGGATTACCACTTAGTCCACACTATAATCCCTTTTAAAAGTCATTGAACAGTCTAGGAGATTTCCTCAGCAGCCTTTAGCCGTCCCCTAGCCTCTTTTGCAGTGCCGATTTCATAGAGATGAAAATAGTCAAGCCAGTGGCCATCTGACTCGCTATTTGAACTCTAATCCCCTCAAACACCACTCAAGGCAGGCTACGCTGTAAACATGATGTCCCTTACCATATTGTACAGGTTCATACCCCAGTCCATAATAACACCTAGGCTTAGTTGCTACTACAGAGATGGGCCTCCGCGGTAATCGGGTCAACGCCCACATGCCTTTGTGGATCGCCCAAAAACCTTAACTCCCAGCATAGACCCAAGGCTGGGCGCCTCAAGCCTACACAAGGAACTTCATCGATGTGCCCTTTGGCGGATTTTTAGGCCCGCCTTCAGGAACGGAGGGCTGACTAGAATACTGCACCATTCCTTTATATTTATATTATAGCATAAATCATATTCTATTTCATTTTTTTAGATGTTGAGTTTATTAATTTAACAGCTACTACTTTGCAAGCTGGTTCCTTTACTACTTGATGCCTTAATGATCTCGATTGCTAAAATAATCAGTTAGTTCCATCAGTATAGAATATTCTGCTCCAGCATGCTTCAAAGCTTTTTTAGCCTCTTCTACATAAAGATTTTTCCTCGTTTGGGCGCCATCAATCCCCAGTAATTTAGGATATGTACTTTTCTGATTCCCTTCATCACTGCCAACAGGCTTTCCTAACTTTTCTTGGTCACCCGTTACATCAAGTATATCGTCTTGAACTTGGAAGATAAGACCTAGATAGTAAGCAAATTTCTCTAATGCTGCTAACTGTTTTGAATTCGCACCGGCAATATATGCACCGGCAAAAACGGCAAACCTTAGTAGCTCCCCAGTTTTTAGCGTGTGAACTCGTTCTAACTCTTCAAGAGCTAGAGGGCGATCCTCTGCCTCCATGTCAAGTAATTGCCCACCAACCATGCCGGCAGGTCCACTTACTTCCGCAAGCATCCTAACTAGACGTATTCTTTGTTCATTAGAAAGACCTGTATCTGTGCCAACTATTTCAAAGCTATATGTAAGTAGTGCGTCCCCAGCAAGAATCGCCGTTGCTTCGTTAAAAACTTTATGATTTGTTGGCTTTCCTCTACGAAAGTCATCATTATCCATAGCCGGTAGGTCATCATGGATAAGGGAATAGGTATGCACCATTTCAAGAGCCACAGCAGTTGGCAAAACTTTATTAAGTTTACCCCCAAACGCCTCGTAGCTTGCTAGGAGGAGAATAGGCCTGAGTCTCTTACCACCGGCTTCTATTGAATAAAGCATGGATTTCTTTAAAACCTCAGGAACAGCTAATTTTTCCAGTTGTTTCATTAATTCTTTTTGTACCAAATCCTTGTTTTGCTGGATATACAAATTTAAATCCGTCAACTTTATTCTTCCCCCTCTACTAGAAACGGCTCTAAATCTCCCTGTTCATTCATAATCGTTGTCATCTTCTCTTGCACGTTTTTTAACTTGTCATTACAAATCTTGGATAGTTTCATTCCGTCCTGATAGTAAGTAATGGCTTTTTCTAATGGGACATCCCCTTCTTCCAATTTCTCAACAAGGTTCTCTAATTCCTTCATTGCCTCTTCAAATGAAAGCTCTTGTTTATCTGACATTGTTCTCCTCCTCGATATCCTGCACCTGACAGCTTAACTTGCCATCGGATAGCGTTAATTCAATAAAGTCCTTTTTCTCAACATCTGTAATGGACTTAATTAACCTTCCCTTTGCATCATAAGGAAGCGCAAACCCTCTTTTCATTGTCTCTAAAGGTGACAGTAAAGTCAGCTTATCAACTAGGCTATTCCACTGTATTGTTTTTTTATGCAGTATTTGTGACATACTAATGTTCTGTCTTTTTCTTATCTCAGCAAGTCGGGCACCTGCTCGGTCAATTTTCTCCTCTGGATGTTGGAGGGCAATTCGATTATGCAAATTCTTATATCGCTCTTGCAAGCTTTTGAATTGGTAAGAGAGTGCCTTCGTTAGAGACTCTACAGCTGTATCTAATGCTTGTTCTTTCTGTTTAACAAGTTGTTCTGGGTACTTGAATGCGTATGACTGTCTCAATTGTTTCAAGCGGTTTTGGTACGTAAGTAGAAGTCTTTCTAGTTCCCTTTGTAAAATTCTATGATTTTTTCTAATGCTTTCCTGTAGCTCCACTTGAGACTGTACAGCAATTTCTCCAGCAGCTGTTGGGGTGGGTGCTCGTACATCGGCAACAAAGTCACTAATGGTATTATCTGTTTCATGACCAACCGCTGATATAATCGGAATTTCTGACTTGAAGATAGCTTCTGCTACAATTTCCTCATTAAAGCACCACAGTTCTTCTATTGATCCGCCGCCCCTTCCAACAATTAGAACATCAAAAGAGTGACGATTGTTCGCAATATTAATGGCTTCCACTACAGATTTAGCTGCATTGGGACCTTGAACCAAAACTGGGATAACAGTTAACGCTGCAATGGGGTATCGTCTCTTAATTGTGGTAATTATATCCCTAACCGCAGCACCAGTAGGTGATGTGATGATACCAATACGTTCAGGAAACAATGGCAGTGTTTTTTTATATTCCGAATTAAAGTATCCTTGTTTGCTCAACTTTTCTTTCAGTTGCTCATAAGCAAGATATAATGCACCTATTCCATCTGGTTCCATGTGTTGGATGTACAGCTGATACTGCCCATGTGCTTCATAAACACTTATCTCACCTTTTATTAACACATTCATTCCATTTTCTGGCCTGAATTTTAACGTTCGATTATTACCAGCAAACATGACAGACTGCATTCTTGCTTGATCATCTTTGATAGTCATGTACATATGACCACGACTATGCTGCTTAAAGTTTGAGATCTCCCCTCTAAGCCATACATTTCTCAAGTGGGGATCTGTGTCCATTTTTCGTTTCAGATACCTTGTCAATGCAGTGACAGTTAAATACTTGTCGTTCACTATTTCGTCAGTCCTTTTGCTGCTTTGATTGTATTCTCAAGCAACATCGTAATCGTCATAGGGCCAACTCCCCGTGGAACCGGTGTTATGTATGAAGCCTTTTCCTTAGCTGCTTCAAAATCTACATCCCCTGTCAATGAGCCATCTTCTAGTCGGTTAATACCAACATCAATTACAACAGCATCTTCCTTAATATCTTCTGAGCCAATGGCATTAACTTTGCCTACTGCAGCAATAAGGATGTCAGCTTGCTGTGTTATTTGCTTTAGGTTTTTTGTTTTAGAGTGACAATATGTAACAGTAGCATCTTCATTTAAAAGTAATTGGCCCACTGGTTTACCAACAATATTGCTTCGCCCTACCACGACTGCGTGTTTTCCAGCAATTTGAATGTTTTTTGATTTTAACATTGTTATAATGCCGAACGGTGTGCATGGTAAAAACGCATCCTCTCCAGTCATCATTCGACCAATGTTTATTGGATGAAAACCATCTACATCCTTTTCATAAGAAATGGTGTCAATTACTTTTTGTTCCCTAATTTGCTTTGGAAGTGGTAATTGAACAAGAATACCGTGTACTGTTGGATCCTCATTAAGAATTTCAATTTGCTGCAGCAATTGTGCTTCTGTCGTGTCACTAGCCAATTCTATTACATCTGAAAGAATTCCTGTCTCTTTGCACGCCTTCTTTTTGCCATTAACATAGCTTTTTGAAGCAGGATTATCTCCAACCAGAATAACGCTCAATTTTGGATAAATATCACGCTCATTTAGCTCTGTTACCTTCTGTTTCATTTCCTGTCTCATTTCATGTGCTAAGTCTCTTCCGCTAATAATTTCTGCAGCCATTGATTACTTCCCCTTTATTTAATTATTTATCTTTGATAATACGCCATTAATAAACTTTCCTGATTTATCATCACCGTATGTATTAGCTAGTTCTACGGCTTCATTTATAGACACGTTGACTGGGATGTCTTCTAGATACTTCATTTCAAATGCAGCAATTCTTATAATGGTTTTTTCTACAGAGGCAATCCGTTGTAAACTCCAGTTCTCTAAGTTATCGGAAATGAGCTGGTCTAATTCCGTTTTGTGTGATGCCACACCTTCCACAAGCATTGATAAAAAAGCATCGTTCTCTTCTGATTCAAGAAACTCAGCAATAGCTTGTTTCGGTTCATTATCATTTATGTCTAATTGGAAGAGTATTTGAAATGCTTTCTCCCTTGCTGTATGTCTATTCATTCTAAATTAGCTCCTTTTATCCTTATCTTCTACAAATCATAACATGATTAAAATTCCAATGCTACAATCAATCAAATAAACTATGTACTAACAATTCCTTTCCTAAAAATGGAATTAGAAATATAAAAAACAGGACCAGAAGAAGTTACTTTCTGATCCTGTCCAAAGCATTTCCTTATTCTCCGGAATGGTCATGCTCTTCTTTAATATCCATTTGGATGCCAACTACATGAATATTTATTTCATCAATTTCTAATGCTGTCATATTTTTAAGTGCTTGACGAATATTGGTCTGTATATTTTGAGCAACCTGTGGAATGGAGACACCATAATGCAAGATAACGTAGAGATCAATCAAAATGCCATTTTCTGTAAGCTCTACTTTTACACCTTTACTATGTGCTTTTTTACCAAAGCGTTCTGCTACACCAGATGCAAAGTTTCCTCGCATTGCATAAAGACCATCTGTTTCAGCGGCTGCAATACCAGCAATAACTTCAATCACTTCTGGTGCAATTTCCACGTCTCCAAGACTTGTATCATCACTTACGTTTAACAAAGGCTGTTCACTCATCGTCTCACCACTCCTTTATTAATTCTTTCTTCTATTCACTTTTCTCCAAGATCGGGTGATCTTCAAGAAACTTTGTATTGAAATCACCTTGTGTGAAAACTTCATGTTCCATCAACTGACGGTGGAATGGAATCGTTGTATGCACTCCCTCAATAACAAATTCATCAAGTGCTCTTCTCATACGATCAATCGCTTCTTTACGTGTTGCACCAAACGTTATTAGTTTGGCTACCATAGAATCATAATAAGGCGGTATATAGTAACCTGGATACGCAGCTGAGTCTACCCTTACACCTAACCCACCTGGTGTTAAATACATGTCAATTTCACCTGCTGAAGGCATGAAATTTTTAAAAGGGTTCTCTGCATTGATTCTACATTCAATTGCCCATCCATTAAACTCAATGTCTTCTTGTTTAAAGGAGAGCTCTTCGTTATTGGCAATTTTTATTTGTTCTTTAATTAGATCTACGCCAGTTACTTGCTCTGTCACTGGATGTTCTACTTGGATCCGGGTGTTCATTTCCATAAAATAAAACTCTTTTGTGCTTCTGTCAAAGATATATTCAATGGTACCTGCACCTTCATAATTAACCGCCATCGCCGCTTTCACAGATGCTTCACCCATTTTTTTCCGTATATCTTCGGTTAAAGCTGGGGATGGTGTTTCTTCAACCAGTTTTTGAAGACGACGCTGTATGGTACAGTCTCTCTCCCCTAAGTGTACTACATTTCCGTGTCGATCTGCCAACACTTGAATTTCTACATGTCGGAAATCTTCAATGTACTTTTCTAGGTATACGCCAGGGTTCCCAAATGCTGTTTCAGCTTCATTTTGGGTAATCTGAATACCTTTCACTAACTCTTCTTCAGTTCGCGCAACACGAATCCCTTTACCGCCACCACCAGCAGTTGCTTTAATTATAATTGGGTAGCCAATTTGCATAGCCAATTCTTTTGCTTGCTCTTCATTTTCAATAATACCGTCAGAGCCAGGAACAATGGGAACGTTTGCTTGCTTCATTGTTTCTCTTGCAACATCCTTAATTCCCATTTTCTGAATGGCTTCTGGAGTTGGCCCAACAAACGTAATATTACAAGCTCTACATATCTCTGCAAAGTCAGCATTCTCTGCTAAAAAACCATATCCTGGATGAATCGCGTCAACTTCAGTAGATGTTGCTACACTCATAATATTTGTAAAGTTGAGGTAACTGTCCTTCGATAAAGTTGGTCCTATACAGTACGCTTCATCTGCCATTTGGACATGCAATGCTTCCTTATCTGCTTCGGAGTACACAGCAATTGTTTCAATGCCCATTTCTTTACAGGCACGAATAATCCTTACAGCTATTTCTCCTCTATTAGCAATCAATAATCTCTTAATCACACCATACATCCCCTTACTTCGTGGTTACTCTAAACAACGGCTGTCCATATTCTACTAGTTCGCCATTGTTTACAAGAATTTCCACAATTTCTCCCTTTACTTCGGCTTCAATTTCGTTAAATAATTTCATTGCTTCCACAATGCACACTACAGTAGATGGTTCTACCTTGCTACCGTTTTTTACAAAAGGATCACTTTCAGGGGTCGGAGCAATATAGAATGTTCCTACCATTGGTGAAACAATTTCATAATCATACGCTTTGCTTTCTTCCTCATTTTTCGATACTTCCTGCTCAGGCTGAGCTGGAATTTCAGTTGTAGTTACTACTTCTTCACTTTTAGCGGAGACTGGTGCTGACACAGTAGGTGCAGGTGCTGAAACTGTTGGCGCTCCTGTCTCTTTATTTTTTTTCATCTTTACAGTAGTTCCGTTTGTTTCATAGGAAAATTCATCAATAGATGACTCATCAATTAATTTGATTATCTCACGTATTTCTTCTACCTTTAACATTTTCAGGCACCCTTTCATTTCTATAACTTTAATATTAGGTACTAATAACTCCTCTTAATATAGTACGATAAATGTATGGGAAACATCAAGATAATTCCACTATTGCTTCAGGCTGATACATTCGAAATGATGTAAAAAGGCTGATATGATGCTTACCTACACTTCTTGTGGCTGCAATGATTCTTCTTCAATCTTTCCTTGTTCTCTTAGAAGATCTGAAACCCTATCTTTCATTTCCTCGGATACCACAATACAATGTGAAACGAAATATCGTCGCTTAATGACTAATTCATATCCCGATTCATTTACCTTTTTATCATGACCATAATAGCGATGGTTCATATCTATTTGCTTAAATTGAAAAGATTTAATATGTTTCCAGCGGACAAAGCGACTTCCTATTATGACCCCGTCCTCGATGATCGCACACATATTTAATAAACCATGAAAGTTAATAAATATAACTATCGAGATTATTAAGATTGCCAGGTTATTAAAGGCCAGCGCAGCAATTAGAAGACCTAGCAAATACAAAAGGAATACCACGTATAAAATAATACCAAATCTCTGCTTTTTATATGTTGGGGGAGAAACTGGCTTTAATGGGTGTTTCCTTACACATGAAATTTCATTTTCATTAACCGGAAAGACTACTTTCTTCCTCATCTTAATTAGCAAGTGGATGAATCGCACAGCATGATATACTACGATCATTAAAAATATAATACTTATTACTAATGTCAAAAGAAATCCCCTTCCTTAAGAACGCGTTGCCTTTCTTATTTTTTATTAATTTGTAACCTTTAATATAAGTATAAACGATTTAATGAGAAAACTAGAACACTATGTAGTATATTTATTGAAAATATTAAAATTTTTTTAAAGAAGTAACTGGCTATGCTGATTATCAATGTATAGACAGGCTCATACATTTAGTGACATTCATCAAACGAAAAATTCACCCTTAGATGAACTCCTTTAAAGATACAATTTAATATTAAAACAAGTAAAAATCCGGACATAAGTTGATATCCGGATTTTTTCTTTATTACTCTTCTTCACTGCTTGCTGGCTGGAAGTTAACATCAACCACCATGTCTCTGTCAAATTCGTCTCTAACTAATTGCATGATATTATTAGCCTCAGTTGGTGACAATTCATCTGCTCTCACATGTACATGGACCTTATTATCCTCAGAGCGAACAAGAACATCTGGGTACTCACCAGAATCTAAAATACTCTTTTCCAAAATTGTCTCTTTCGTTGATACCTCTTCGATTACGTCAATTTCTTTCAAAGCATCATCTTTTTCTTCAGGTGAACTTGAACTTGAAGCAACAATATCTTTTAAACGATCTTTTGTCATACTTCTTTTATCGTTTAGCTCCATTCTAATCGTAGTAAATAATTCATTTTCACCTAAGTTGGAAATACTATCCACTTCTGTTCCATCTTCTGTTGCATCACCATCTTGATCAGACGGATCAGTTGAAGCGGCTTCTTCAGAATCACCTTGTCCATTATTTAGGTAGGCGAGATCTTCACTATCAGGTGAGGTCATGTAATACACACTCAGTACAATCATGAGACTTAACATTGTTAATAACCAAACAGTTTGCTTTTTTAACATTATTTCTTCCTCCCTTTAATTCTTTGGCATTACTGAAACTCTATGTGTTGGAACATCAAGTACGCGGGATGTTGATTCTACTATCCAATTTTTAACTGAAGCGTGATCGGCTCCCTTGGCGACAACAAATACCCCTCTTACTTCAGGTTTTTTTGTTTGGATAAGCAATGGAACTTCCCCTTCACCTTGCCTGACTAATACAGTTTGTGCTTCTTCCGTACTGTCCTGTACCTTTCTTGTGCCACCATTTTTGTCTGATTCATCTGTTGATTGCTGGCCAAAAATGAGATTTTTTTCATAGACTTTAATTTTAGTTGATTCAAGATTAACCATTACCTCGGCTTCTGATACACCTTTTATATTATTTAGCATGGATTCCAAGTCTTTTTTATAGCTTTCTTCCAATTCCGAGATGTCCGAAGTGGTCATGTCTTCATTTGATTTAACCTGTTTAGCAGTTTCTTCAGATTCATCACCCAGGTTGTGCGTTATCTCTTGCTGTGGTGGTGCCTCATTGGAAGAAGTAAATAAATTTCCTACAATGATTAACATCAGACCACCAAGTGCAAGAATAAGCATATAGCCTGTCTTTTTTGAAGAACCTTTGGCTCCATTTTTAAAAAGTTTATCCAGTAGTTGTTTCAAGATGCCCCTCCCTCCCAAATGATGGTCAGATCTTTCTCTTGTAAATCCCAAACATCTCTTAACAGACTTACTATTTGTTTTTCTTCTTCATTATCTTTTGTGACTGCTCGCTCTTCCGTGTTAATTACCACATCTTCAACTATACTCACTGCTCCCTCCCCATCTTCTTCTATTTCTCTTATACTAACAATGACCTCATCGAGAACTTCGAATGATATCTCCCCTTCCTGTGAAAACAAGAAGCTTATATCTGTAATCTCGACCTGATAGTCCACCAGTAATGGATCCTGTGCAAGATCCGTAAGTTGGACAGCCATTTGTTCTAAAATATATGCAGACTGTGATGTTTCTATTTCACTTTTTTGAAATTCGATTAAACTTTTTACATCTTCCCCCTCATTTCCCTGCTGTATCACCTGCTGAAATGAACGGTTTAACTGGCTTCCAATATCGATTTGAAATAAATAGAAAACAGGTTTTAACAGGATCAAAATTAAAATTAACCCTACAATTAACTTGATGTATTTCTTCATGGAGGTGGAGGGCATTAATAGATCTATTATGGTAGCTAGTAGTACAAATATGATAATTTGGGTAACCCATTGAATTAAAGCATCCATTTTCATCATCCTATCGTAAAAGCAGCGTTAAATTACTAGCTATGACTATAATTACAATCGCTAATAAAAACATAAACGACACAGCCAGCAGGCATGCTAGAATATATACGATATATTTACTGATCGTATTAATGCTTGAAATAACTGGCCCATCGCCTAGGGGCTGTAATATTGCTGCTGCAATTTTATAAATGAGCGCGATCGCAAAAATTTTTAATGCAGGGAATAAAGCAATAAATACAATGAGTAGTAAACCGACTAATCCTACTGCATTTTTCAATAGTAAAGAGGCACTGAGAATGGTGTCTGCTGCGTCCGTGAATGTTCTGCCAACTACAGGGATAAAATTACCTGTAATAAACTTCGCAGTTTTCATTGCAACACCATCCTGTATTGCACTGGTGGCACCTTGGACGGACATAACCCCAAGAAATATCGTAAAAAAGACACCAAGTATCCCTAACCCAACTGTTTTGAACAGGTTTGCAAGATGTGTTACTTTATAATTTTCACTAAGACTACTAACAATCAGCAGGAGAGCTGATAAAAATAATAGCGGTAAAATGATAGTGGAGACGAGAATACCGCTAAAATTTACTAGGAAAATAATGATTGGATGAAAAAACGAAACCGAAACTATGTTCCCAAAGGTAGCCATTAATCCAAGTATTAATGGGAGTAAGGCAATCATGAAGCTACTCATCGTATCAATGGCTTCCTTGGCATAGGAAACAGCGAGATAAAAGCTGTTCAATGCAATAAATATTAAAACAATATAGACCACAAAGTAGGCAATTTTACTAACAGAGCTTTTTTCAAAGGCATTATGCATCGTTTGTAAAAGAACCGAAAACAAGATAAGCATAATTAATAGACCTAACAATTTTCCGTTTATAATGAGTTCATGAAACAAAAATTGCAACAGCCCATTTATTGCATTTTTAACAGAGAGTTCACCGTTATCTTTAATAAATTCATATACACTCGTCTTCTCCAATTCAGGAAGATAACCGCCATACTCACTTACCAAGTCTGTCCAATAGGTCTGTACCTCTGTTAAGGAGACTTCTTCAAGTACCTTATCGCTAGGATCTTCTTCACTAACCGCAGGCGATGCACTTATCGAAGCTTGTCCAAACAATAAACAGAAAAAAACAGTTAGGAAAAGGATCGACTTCTTATTTGGCTTCATTCACTATAACTTCCCCCTTCAAAGGAAATGGAGGGATCTGACTACGTTGTAGGTAGAAAACGTATAATGGCTTCGATTACAGCGCTAATAATCGGAACCGCAAGTAAAAGGATAAATATTTTCCCTGCCAGTTCAATTTTCGCAGCTACTGAACCTAAACCAGCATCCTTTGTAATCCCCGCCCCAAGCTCAGCAATATAAGCAATTCCTATTATTTTTAGAATGGTATCCATGTACATACCTTCCACGTTCGCTTTTGTTCCCAATGATTGAATCAGCTGAAAGATACTGCTAATCTGCTGGATAACCGAAAAGAAGATGATTATGCCGGTAATCAAGATGATAAAAAACGCCATGGAGCTGTTTATCTCTTTTAAAATGATATATAAAATGCTAGCAACAATACCAAGTGTAACGATTTGGACAATATCCATTAACGATTACCCTTGAAAGAGAAAGACTGATTTAATTTGCTGGAAGAGATCTGATAGTCCGTTGATAACCACAACTAGTACTATTATAAAACCTATCAGTGTAGCAAATTGAGCAATTTCCTCTTTCCCCATCTGTTTTAAAATGGTATGAATAAGCGCAACAATAATACCAATGCCAGCTATCTGAAATAGAACGGATGCATCTGTAAACATGGACTGGCTCCTTTCACTAATAATGCGTGTCCATAAAGGTGGATCATGTTTTACCTTGGTTATTTGGAAAATATCGTATAAAACCCACGTGACTCATCAGTTCGGGACTTCATGTATTTCTTATAAAAGAAGTAAAACAACAAACAGTCCGCACAAAACTCCGAGGCTTTTCGCCATCTTGCCGTATTTCAAATGGTGATCCCTTGCTTCTTCTAATTCTCGTTCTAGATGACTAAGTGTTAGTTGAATATGCTTTTGTTGCTGGTGAAAATCATGCTGCCCCAAAGTTCTTCCAAATTGCTTTAATATTTCTTGCTCATTACTACCTATGCTTGAGTATTTTGTTAGTACTTCTATGGCTTGTTCCCAAACATAGAATAAATCTCTCTTGTCGTGTTGTAGCTCTTCATATAAGTAATCAAAGAACTTACTTGTTGGACTTGGTATCTGGCTCGCAATAACCGAGAATGCCTCATGGAGTGGCAGTTGGCTATATAAAATCTCTGCCTCCAAAATCTGTAGCGCATTCTTTACTTGCCTGATATGCTTCGGTCTATTAGAGAGTTTATTACTCCAATCAAATCCTACCCATGTGCTTGTCATGACGAGAAGAAGTGCCCCAATCCATTGCATGTGGCCTGTCCTCCATTACCTTAGAAATAATCTCCCCATACTCGTTATAAACTGTATTAATTTGTCCGGGATCTAGCTTCCTGTCCAATAAAATGAATCGTTGAAAAACATGTTGGTCAAAAAGTTGATATAAAGATGGTCGTTTTCTTAATTCCTCAAGACTATTTCCATGAATAGTGCTAATAATAATAACGCCGGCATTTATCGCTTCAAGCAATGCTTGTACATCTTTTTGGCTACCAATTTCATCTACAACCAGGACTTCTGGTGACATGGATCGTATCATCATCATCATGCCTTCTGCTTTTGGGCAAGCATCCATGACATCAGTTCTATTACCTACATTATGTTGAGGAACACCTTTTATAGAGCCAGCGATCTCAGAACGTTCATCAACAATACCGACCTTTTTAGCTGTGATTTGCTTCCATCCTGTAGCAATTTGCCTGGCTGTGTCTCGAAGAAGGGTCGTTTTGCCGGTTTGAGGTGCCCCAACAAATAACGTATTAAGGTAATCACCCTGAAAAATGTAAGACATAAGTTTATCTGCACAACCAACTTTTTCTTTTGCTACACGAATATTTAGAAATGTAATATACTGTATTGCCTTAACTATTCCCTGTATGGTGTTAACCTTCCCGGCAATGCCTATTCTGTGACCTCCCTCAATCGTTATATAACCTTCACGGAGTTCATCTTCCATTCGATATAATGAAAATTCACTAAGTTGATTTACCATATAGGTAAAGTCCTGTTTAGTCAGTGTTATCGCTGTACACCATTCGTTTGCTGAATTTAAGATGATCTCTATTGGTCTGTTCAATCGACAACGTATCTCCTGTAACTCATTCCACCTACCAGCAATCTTTTTTTGAATGGATGCTTGCAAACCATTTGGAAACAATCGGATTATTTCTTCCATAAAAGATCCTCACTTTGCTTAATAACTTATTACTAAATGTATGATAAAGTTAGTCGTTTATGACTTTCAAAGTTTGTTCACCTTAGAATGTATAATTAGACAACAAAAGAAGAGGCTGTACCAAATTTAATTGGTACAGCCTCTATTAGATTATCGATTTCATAAAAGATTATGCTCTTGAAACATACTTCCCATCAGAAGTATTGATGATAAGCACGTCTCCTTGATTGATAAAAAATGGAACTTGCACAGAGTGGCCTGTTTCTAGTTTTGCTGGTTTAGACCCACCACTTGCTGTATCTCCTTTTATTCCTGGCTCTGTCTCAATAACTTCTAATTCCACATTGTTTGGAAGGTCTACACCCAATATTTCGCCATCATAAGTAATAATGTGAACTTCCATGTTTTCTTTAATAAACTTCAATTCATGTTGGATTTGATCTGTTGTAAGCTCAATTTGTTCATAAGAATTCGAATCCATAAACGCATGGGAATCACCAGAAGCATAAAGGTATTGCATCTTTCTATTTTCAATATGTGCTTTGCTTACTTTTTCTCCACCACGAAATGTTTTTTCTTGAATATTTCCATTCCGCAGATTACGTAACTTAGACCTTACAAAAGCTGCACCCTTTCCTGGCTTAACATGTTGGAACTCTAAAACCTGCCATATATCATTATCTACCTCAATTGTCAGTCCTGTTTTAAAATCATTTACTGAAATCATATTACTTCTTCCTCCTCATCAATTGCTAGGCTTATAAGTGTATTAGTTCTTTTGGTGAATGTGTGAGGCGTTCATTACCCGTCTCTGTTACAATAATATCATCTTCAATTCTACAGCCACCAACTTCTGGAACGTAAATTCCTGGTTCGACCGTTACCACCATACCTGCTTCAAGCTTGCTATCACTTCTAAAAGATAATCCCGGACCTTCATGTACCTCTAGTCCAAGTCCATGTCCAGTTGAGTGGCCAAAATATTCTCCATATCCTTTTTCAGTAATATAATCCCTAGTTAAAGCATCTGCTTCTTTGCCAGTAATGCCTGGTTTTATTCCCTCTACGCCAAGAAGTTGTGCTTCTAAGACTGTATTATAAATGTTAGTAAGTTCATCACTAATTTGCCCTACTGCAAAAGTACGCGTGATATCTGAACAATACCCTTCATACCATGCACCAAAATCAAGTGTTACTAATTCACCGGAATTTATTACTTTTTGCGATGCCACACCATGTGGTAGAGCGGAACGCAGTCCAGAGGCTACGATTATATCAAAACTTGATGAAACGGCTCCTTGTTTTCTCATGAAAAATTCCAGTTCATTTGAGACATCAATTTCTTTAACACCAGGCTTTATAAATGACTGAATATGTACAAAAGCATCATCCGCAATCTTAGCAGCTTTTTTCATGATAGCTAGTTCATCAGCTGTTTTAATAAGTCTCATTTCTTCTACAAGACCGCTTACAGGCTTCATTTCAACTTCAAATACTTTATTATAATTTTCATATTGGGCGAAGGTGACATGATCCTTTTCAAAGCCAAGATGTTTGATTCCCATATCCTTTAATTGATCTCTTATTTCAAGTTCAATTAGCTGTTTATGCTCTACAATTTGAAAACCTGTAGCTTGCTCAGTGGCTTGGGCTGTATAACGAAAATCTGTTATAAAGCGTGCATGCTCTTTACTGATAAGTGCTACCCCGGCAGTACCTGTAAAACCAGAAACATAACGCCTGTTAATAGAACTAGTAATAAGTATTGCATCTAACTTATTTTTTTCTAATAGTTCACGTAATTTAGTTAGTTTTTCCACTAAACATCATCCCCTTCTCTTTTTTCATTCTTATACATAAAATGACGGATGATTTCAGTTTATCATAAACCATTACAATTAATAAGTATTTACGTTTTTTCATGTCTATTTTAGCTTGTTATGCTTGCATGTTTTTCTCATTCTTCGCTTTCATGACTTTATCATGGTAATCATATGATAAGGAATACCCAATAAATGTTCCGTATAAAACATAAAGACAAATAGTCGTTACGATCGTTTCTTGATTTAACTCCCGAATAGGTTTAATATTAGTAAAAATTGGCTCCAGTACAAAGAATACGATCCCCCATAAAATAGCACCATAAGCAACCCCCATCCACATGGTGTTTATTTTTCTCATGAAAAGGTAATAGATAAATGCTACCAGTATAGAAATACCACCTAGAATAAGAATAGTGATGACAGTTCCAAGCCATCCATTCGTCCAAGATGCCGTGGTCCACGACCGTAAAACATAGGCCTTGGGAGCAACCTCTGTAAAATTAAAGTAAGCTAAAAGTGTAGCCAATAGCCCCCAGAAAACACCACCTACAAAACCGGTTATTGCTGATCGACTAAGTAAAGTTAATGGCTCTTCTCTTTTATTTTGATCTAATTGTTTGTTATCGCTCATTTGATCACCTCGTGTAATATTATGACCAATATGCAATATTGCAATCCAAAATAGTCAGATGTTTTCTTTCTACGGAACTGGTTTTTAGGTCTGAAATCAAGTAAAATAAAAGAAAAGAAAAGAAATCATTCTACTAAAGTTGAATATTTTTAGTGTTATAGGCAATAATAAGAACATATAGAATTGATCAGTATATAGAAGACATTAAATGGTATATAAGAAATTCAAATTAGAATGGAGGAAAGATAATGCTACGTAATAAAATCTCCATATTTATTTATCTCATTATTGGGTTAGCAGCAATAGGTCTAGTATCTCAACTTCTGACAAATACGAGTGGATTTATTACTAACCTATTTGTCATGATCGGGATGGGAATTGTTTTTTTCGGTGTTATTTATTTTCTATTTTTGCGTAAACGGACTTCGACTGATGACATGAAAAAATATAAGCAGGCAGTAAAGCAATCTAAAGCAAAATATAATGATAGCCGGTCTGTAAATCAAACAAACGCTAAAGTAACAAGAACAGTTGGGGCGCCAACTAGAAAAAAAGTTTCAAAACGCGCTTCCCATCTAAGGGTAATTGAAGGAAATAAGCAGAAAAAAAATGACCGCGCTACTTTTTAAAGTAAGGGTCATTTTTAATTAGGCCAATTTTGCAAGAATAGTTCTGCACTATTTCTGCCTTTAATAATAAGTTTTTCCTTTGTTTCTTCACTAATAGATAGGTTCATTGTTTCGATTCCCTCGACCGGAATAAATATAATATTTCTTTCTTGTGACTTGGATATATACCGTGTGTCATGCGCCATTTTCATTGTAGAAAATAGTGCCTGAAACATATCTAGGGCATTACGTATTTTTCGGGGTTCGATCTTTTCTACAGATTCACTTAACTTAACACCGAGGATAGGTCTTTCCTGCTTTTCTCGGTGTTTGTCAAAAATCCAAAGCGGAAAATTGCTCAGTAGCCCACCATCCACTATTATACTTTTTGTATTACGCTTCCCTGGGAGCTTTTTAGGCATAAAGAAATAAGGAAACCCTGCACTCATACGAATCGCTTTGGCAACAGGAAAAAGAAGCGGATCAAGACCATAAACCCTTTCCAAATCATCTGGCAGGACAACAAGCTTGCCTAGAGTTAAATCACTTACCACTACTTTTAAATAATCTTTCGGCAGGTCATTAAATGTATAGACATTTTTTTCAGCAAGTTGATCATATAACCAGTTTTCTAGTTTATCCCCTTTGTTGATACCGAGCTGGAAATAAAGGAAGAACCATTTGCTAAATGGTAACCATTTAGTTAACAATGGAGGGTCCAAAAACTTTTTCAGATCAAGTTCATCTAACTTTAGACGAATTTCATTCGTATTATATCCTGCTGCCAATAGTGAAGCAATTATAGCTCCTGCTGAAGTTCCAGCTACTCGCTCAAGCTTGAGTTCTTTTCTTTCCATCACCTCTAAAGAGCCAAGAAAAGCATAGGCCTTCACCCCACCACCTGAAAATACACAATCAATCTTCATTGCGCCTCCCCTTTATGCCTGACACTATTATTAATACATTTTTAAGCATTAGGACAGCATAATAGAACTATAATTTTAAGATCCTTTAATTGCGCATTAGATTCTCGCTTAATTTTAAATATCACAAAGCAGTCTAAAGCAAGGACATAAAAATACTGGATATTCATTCAGACTATAGCTTCCAAGGCGGCAGAAACTATTAGAATTCATGCAATTATCCAGCATTTACTTTCATATTAGTCTGTTTTTCACTCTTCAAAGGTTTTTACTTATCAGACTGCTTTTGAATTTCTCTTAATTGACTAACCCGTTTGCTATCTAGTTTAAAATAGTTTACAAGGTCTCCTATTCGGTCTATGGAATTCCAACTAAGATGATGCTCAATTCCTTCTACGTCTTCGTAAATATTTTCTTTTTCGACTCCAATAATTTCGAGGAAATCTTCGAGTAATTCGTGACGGAAAACAAGTCTTTCACCAATTTTTTTTCCTTTGGCTGTGAGGACGAATCCCCTATACTTTTCGTAATTTAAATAATCATCTTTATCAAGCTTTTGTACCATTTTAGTTACGGATGATGGATGTACTGCTAATGCCTCAGCGATATCGGAAACTCTCGCATACCCTTTCGATTCCATTAAGTTGTATATTTGCTCTATATAATCTTCCATACTTGGTGTAGGCATGTGCATTCCTCATTTCAAGAATCTTTTTTTATCTAATGCAAAACTGTTTCTATTAAATGATACATGAAATAATAGTGTTATACAAGTAGGTGGTAAATATGGGTACACTCTCCTCTGGTTTCAAACCAACGAAAATACTTTGAAAAAAATATCTATTGCGCATATAATAGAGAGGAAGTAAAAGGACAGACGGGGGAAAACTAGCATGGAATTTATAATTATCGCTATTGTTGCTTTATTAGTTGTTGGCGTTTTTCGCTACTTTAGACAGAAGAACTACTTAAAGGTACTTACAGAGCAGCAGTTCAGAGAAGGATATCGTAAAGCACAATTAATCGATGTCAGGGAACCACAGGAATTTGACAAGGGTCATATCCTTGGCTCACGAAATATACCACTGACACAAATGAAACAACGTTTAGTCGAGATGAGGCCTGACAAGCCTGTATATCTATACTGCCAAAGCGGGTCACGATCAGCTCGTGCGGCTCAACTTCTAAATAAAAAAGGCTATACAGATATTTATCAGCTAAAAGGCGGATTCAAGAAATGGACAGGTAAAATTAAATCCAAATAAAAAAATCCTGAGGTGCAAATGCCCTCAGGATTTTTATTTGTTCCCACAGAAAATTTTTCTACTTTTGATACCTTAAAACTGGTTTCCTTGCCGCAAGTGTTTCATCCATTCGATTCACAATTGTATTATGCGGGGCTTCCTGAACTATTTCTGGATTATCCTCTACCTCTTTGGCAATAGCTAACATAGAATCTATAAATGCATCTAATGTCTCTTTTGATTCCGTTTCTGTAGGCTCGACCATCATTGCTTCTTCTACGTTAAGTGGAAAGTAAATGGTTGGTGGATGGTAGCCATAATCAAGCAGTCTTTTAGCTATGTCGAGTGTTCGAACACCTAGCTTCTTTTGTCGCTTCCCGGATAATACAAATTCATGCTTGCAATGCTGGTCATATGGCAAATCATATTCTTTCTGCAACTTTCTCATCATATAATTTGCGTTAAGCACTGCATATTCACTTGCTTTCTTAAGTCCTTCAGCACCCATTGTTCGAATATACGTGTAAGCACGAAGGTTGATTCCAAAATTGCCATAGTAAGGCTTTACTCTTCCAATAGAAGAAGGACGGTCGTAATCAAATACATATTTTTCTTCTTTTTTGGTAAGTAGAGGTTTTGGCAAATACGCAGCAAGTTCCTCCGATACACCTACTGGTCCAGATCCAGGACCACCTCCGCCATGAGGGCCTGTAAATGTTTTATGAAGGTTTAAATGGACTGCATCAAATCCCATATCCCCAGGTCTGGCATATCCCATTATGGCATTAAGATTTGCACCATCATAGTACAATTTCCCACCTGCCTCATGAATGATCTCAGCCATTTCTATTATCTCCGTTTCAAATAACCCAAGCGTATTTGGATTTGTCAGCATAAGTGCAGCTGTTTTTTCATCCACAACACGTTTTAAGTCATCTAAATCAACTAGTCCATTTTCGTTGGTTTTTACTGTTATAGCCTTAAACCCGGCTACTGTTGCAGATGCAGGATTTGTACCATGAGCTGAGTCTGGCACAATAACATTTGTCCGATTCATGTCCCCATTTGCTTCATGGAAAGCACGGATCATCATGAGGGCCGTCCACTCACCGTGAGCTCCAGCTGCTGATTGCAAAGAAACTTCATGCATCCCTGTAATTTCCTTAAGAGAAGACTGCAGGTCATACATCATTTCCATTGCACCTTGAACACTTTCTGTTTCCTGATATGGGTGGATATGACTAAACCCATCAAACCGTGCTACATCTTCATTCATTTTTGGATTGTATTTCATAGTACAAGAACCTAGTGGGTAAAAGCCTGAATCCACACCGTAATTACGATTTGATAACCCTGTATAATGGCGCATAATGTCCAATTCACTTACTTCAGGTAAATCTGCTGGAGTAGTTCGGATATAATTACTTTCTATCTCAGTATCGAGATCAAAATCCGGGATATCTAATTCAGGTAAACTATAGCTTGTACGTCCTTCCTTACTACGTTCAAACATTAACGGAAAATCCTTGTTATTCATGCAAATCCCCCAATTCCTTCACAAAGATGTCTATCTCCTCTTTTGTACGGCTCTCTGTAACAGCAATCAACATATGATTTTTAAGTTCAGGATAATTTTGTCCCAAATCGTATCCACCAATAAACCCTTTATTTAAAAGCTGTTTATTAATTTCACTCACGTTGGACCCAAGATCCACGACCAATTCATTAAAAAACGTTCCTTCGTGTACAACTCGCAATCCTGCCTCTTTCAACCTCTGTTTCATATACCGAGCTTTTTTCATATTTAAAACAGCCATTTTCCGTAAGCCGTGTTTTCCAATCGAGCTCATGGCAACAGAGCTTGCAAGTGCGTTTAATGCCTGGTTGGAGCAGATATTCGACGTCGCTTTATCTCTTCTAATGTGCTGCTCTCTTGCCTGTAAAGTTAAAACAAACCCACGTACACCGTCCTCATCAACAGTTTGGCCTACTAAACGTCCAGGTACTTTTCGCATTAGTTTATTCGTGGTCGCAAAGTATCCGCAATGTGGCCCACCGAATTGTGCGGGTATACCAAAGACCTGCGTATCACCTACCACAATATCAGCGCCGAACTCCCCTGGTGGTGTCAAATAGCCAAGTGAAAGCGGGTTGCTTGAAGTAATAAGCATTGTTTTGGTTTGACTCTTTACCAGCTCATTAATTTTTTCCAATGGTTCTATTTGACCAAAGAAATTTGGATATTGTACCACGACACTTGCAGTATGTTCATCAATTGCTTCTGCTAATTGCTGTAAGTTCGTATAACCATTCTCACAGTCAATCTCCACAATTTCCAGTTCTGGCCCTCTTGCATATGTTTCGATAACAGCGCGTGATTCTGGATGTACTGCTTTGGAAACGAGAATTTTTTTCCGTTTTGTATGAGCTGCACTCAAATTAACCGCTTCGGCTAGTGATGTTCCGCCATCATACATAGACGAATTGGCTACAGGTAATCCCGTTAATTCGGATATCATGGTTTGAAATTCAAAAATTGCCTGTAGTTCACCTTGGGAAATTTCTGGCTGGTAGGGTGTATAAGCTGTATAAAATTCGGACCGTGAAATTACATGATCTACAACAGAAGGAATATAATGATCATAAACACCAGCTCCCAAAAAAGAAGCATGTGTTTTAAGATTTACATTTTTATTTGCCATATCGGCAAGTTCCTTCTTTAATTGTGCTTCATTTGCTGGCTTTTTTAAGTTTAAATTTCCTCTAAAACGAATTTGTTCTGGTATATCAGCAAATAATTCCTCCGTAGAGTCCACACCAATTGTCGTCAACATTTCCTGTTTGTCTGATTCTGTCATCGGTAAATATCTAAATTCCATCTCGGTCCCTCCCTATTTCTCTCTTCTATAAAAAGGTGTTTTGATTACAACACTGTCTAATTCTCTGTTTCTTACTTGAACAGTCAACTGTTGGTCTAATTGAGCTAATTCTCGTTTGACTAGTGCCAGGCCAATGTTTTTTTTCAGTGTTGGAGATTGTGTACCTGATGTCACAAACCCGACTTCTTCTCCTTCATAGAGAACTTTGTAACCATGTCTCGGAATGCCCTTGTCTATCATTTCAATACCGACAAGTTTACGATCAGGTCCCTCTTCTACCTGTTTCTTTAAAACTTCACGACCAATAAAGTCTCCCTTATCCACTTTCACAGCAAATGTTAAGCCAGCTTCGATCGGGGAAATGGTTGTGGATAGCTCTTGCCCATAGAGTGCTAGATTTGCTTCAAAACGCAAGGTGTCCCTTGCTCCAAGACCAATTGGTTCAAGTCCTTGGTTTGCCCCTTTTTCTAATAAGAGATTCCACAAATCGGATGCATAATCTTTATCAATATAAATCTCAAATCCATCTTCCCCTGTATACCCTGTTCTTGAAACAAGGGCAGACTCTGGTATGTTGCCAATCTTAACGTCCTGTGCGAATCGGAAGAATTTTATTGCGCCTAAATCAGTGTCCGTCAGTTGCTGTAAAATTCTTTCTGCCAATGGTCCCTGTAAGGCTAGTTGTGCATAATCATCGGATACATTGTTGATCGAAACCTCTTTTGTTGAGTAGGTGTTATTTTCTACTAACCATTCATAATCTTTATTCGTGTTTGCAGCATTTACAACGAGTAGATAATCATTTTCTGCAAGCATATAAATAATAAAATCATCTACTGTTCCACCGTCTGAGTAGCACATAAGTGTATACTGCGCTCGATTTGGAACAAGTTTTGTAACATCATTTGTAGTGATCCCCTGGAGGTATTCTTTACTTTTTGGCCCTGTTACGTGTATTTCGCCCATGTGCGATACATCAAACAGCCCTGCTTTCGTCCTTGTAACTTCATGTTCCTGTTTAATGCTTGAGAATTGAACTGGAAGGTCCCACCCACCAAAATCAATTGTTTTTGCCCCGCTTTTTTTATACTCGGAATACAATGGGGTGCGCTGTAAATCAGTCATTAACTTCACTCCTTTTCATCACTTTTAATCGAAAATTTAGATTAGTTCATCTCTAGAGAAGATGAATTCTTTTCGTAAACTTGGATATTGCATTAATTCCAAGCTTACAAAAAAAGACAGAGATTCCACTGGTAATCAATGAAATCTCTGTCCTTAGACCAGAAAGTTGCATAGCTGTCCCTATTATGTACATACAGCTACTTGCTTCGTGGGTGGTTTACTTATGTAAACTCTCTCCAGAGGTGCGTCCTACAAGAGTCTTTTTGCCTGAGAGATTCGCATGATTGCTTGCTCCTTCGGCGTTATCGTTCCAAATTGATCTGCGAAACGGAACGATAATCTCTCCCCATGTAATCATTCGCTTTTATGAAATAGTTGAAGTTGGATATACTATGTACTACTTATTACAGGGAATGCTCTAATTTCAAATTCATTATAGCATAGAAATGTTTTATAAAGTAGAAATTATGAAGAAACTCTTAATAAAACTATTTATAAAGGAAGTATCTTATGAATGAAATATCAATCCAAAAGGATTCTAACTATATCGGTCAATTACAAGCAGAGCTAGAAAAAGGAGAAGCTTTGTCTTCTTGGGAATTATTTTCGATGGCATACGAAGCAGAATTAACATCGATGACACCTGAATTCCATGGTCTTCGATCGCTCGATTTCTTACCGCATGTGAATTTTATGGATCATCAGGTTTCAACAGCTCAACAGGTTATTGAACAGATGAATGGGCGGGCCATTCTAGCAGATGAGGTAGGACTTGGAAAGACGATAGAAGCTGGGTTAGTCATGAAAGAGTATATGATTAGAGGATTAGTTAAAAAGATTTTAATCTTAGTTCCCGCTTCCCTTGTTAACCAATGGGAAAGAGAATTAAATGAAAAGTTTTACATACCCGCTATAGGCCATCGGAGAAACTATGCGTGGGAAGAATACGACATTTTAATTTCATCAATGGACACAGCAAAGCGCTCTCCACACAGAGAGAAAATACTTGATATTGATTACGATTTAATTCTAATAGATGAAGCACATAAGCTAAAGAACCACAAAACAAAAAACTACGAGTTCGTCCGCTCTTTAAAAAAGAAATATTGCTTACTACTAACCGCTACACCAGTACAAAACAAGCTTGTAGAAATATTTAACCTCGTCTCTATTCTTAAACCAGGACATCTTGGAAATTATGATGACTTTCTCACTAAATTTGGCAAAGATAGAACAAAGATGAAAGACGATCTATTTCTTAAGCAATTAGTGCAAAAGGTAATGGTTAGGAACACAAGGGCGGAAACTACCATTAAAAATACAAAACGGAATATCGAAACAGTCTGGCTAGAATTCTCTGAACCTGAGAAAGAAGTATACCAGTTACTGGAGAATAGTATTCACAAAAGCTCTTTCGCAAAAATAACCTATTTAAGAGAGTTCTGTTCCTCAAGAGAGGCATGCTACCTTTCTTTGGCAAAAATTCATGATATAAATAATCCCAATGAAATACTTCAAACCATCAACAGTAAAATTGAAGCACTCCCGCACCATAAGAAAGCTGAGAAGCTGGTTGAGTTGATAAAAGATATTGGAGACGAAAAAGTAATTGTGTTTACAGAGTATCGTGCTAGCCAATTGTATTTGCAATGGTATTTACAACAGCATGATATCTCTTCTGTCCCATTTCGCGGTGGCTTCAAACGCGGAAAAAAAGATTGGATGCGCCAATTGTTTGAAAATCATGCTCAAGTGCTAATCGCAACTGAAGCAGGAGGAGAAGGAATTAACCTACAATTTTGTAACTATATGATTAATTATGACTTACCATGGAATCCAATGCGATTAGAGCAACGAATTGGTAGAATCCATCGGTACGGACAAGAAAATGACGTACACATATATAATTTTGCCATTAGAGAAACAATTGAAGAACATATTATGACATTACTTTATGAAAAAATAGAACTATTTGAGAAGGTTATCGGACACCTTGATAATATATTAGCTGAACTCGAAATAACCAACATGGAAAAAGAAATTGCAACAATATATTCCGAATCAGAGTCAATGGGGGAAGCAAAAATTAAGCTTGATAACCTTTCACATGTCTTAAAGAACACTTTCCATGCTGAATCTGAGGAGGAACAATATGGCAATTGAAAACTTAAATGAATTTCTCGCTGGTTATTTCCGAGCCCATCACTGTCAGTTGCTCAGTAATAAGAATGGCATCCTGCAGGTTCAGCTAACTGAAGAAATGGACCGAGCATTAATGAACAGACCATTTTATTGGCATTATATTAAAAAGATGGGCCGTGAGGGTGAGCCAAAACAACTTACATTTATAACAAACCCTGACAAACGAGAAGAACAGGGTGAATGGATTCATTTTGGCAGCCCTCGCCTGCAACAAATCCTTCGTAACTTAAAGCAAAACGAGAAGTACACAAAGCTCTTTCAGCGTGTCAATACACAAGTTAACACCCCTATGTATCCTTGGCTTGTCGTCAATATAAAAATAAGCTATAAGGGCAAGCAGAAAAAAGAAGAAATCTTCTCTCTAGGTTTACAAATGGTGACAGGTGAAATGAGAGCAGAAATGATGGATACACTTCGAACCATCTCTCTACAGCAAACTATTTCTGACTATTGTTATACAATATCACCAATAATTCGCCTGAACAGTGGTTTTAAACGAATGGAGGCAGTAATAGACAACTATATTGAAAACCAAACTCATGAGTGGGCACAAGCTTCCCTTTTAGCAATGAAAGAAGATATCGACACGCTAAAACACTTTTATGTTGAACAAACCGATATTGAAACAGAAACAATGGAAAAAGAAATTGCGGAGATTGAAGAGAGATATCGACCTGTCATATCTTATGAAGTGATTAATGGTGGAATGTTCTATTTAACCAAATTATAAAAAACAGCAGACAAGGATTGTCATCCTTGTCTGCCAGGCACCTAGGTACGTTGTTTAACTTTTATTTCTTTATTTACGCATAAAGGTTTTTAATGCAAAAGGTAATACACCGAGCCAGCGCGAGCTGTATAGTTGGTTGGGTGTCTTTTCCTGTTTTTTTCTTTTCTTTCTTTCCTCTGGAGGCAAGTCTATATAGGCTACTACCTGCTCTGTCACAAATTTAAGATAATCATTGCCTGACATGTCATACACCTCCCAAACCTTGTTTTACTTAGCTTTTCCAAATGAATCTATAATTATTCTTGAGAATTTTTAAATTAAAAGAAGGAAACTAAAAATCCATGTCGAATCTTCTGTATATGGCGCAATAAATTATAGGAGGTGAGAATTTTTGAATTATACCGCCCCACTATCCGAAAAACTCTTCAACGAAGCTTTTCGCCAGTTAGCCACAGACATTCACTTCTCTCCATATGAATCAGGTACAGACATTTATTTTCGAATTCAAGGTAAACGTGTCTTCTATACTTCCCTTCCTCCTTCAACCTATCGTTCCTTACTATCTTATTACAAATTTGCCTCTGGCATGGATATTGGAGAAATAAGAAAACCACAAAATGGAACACTTACCCATCAAACAAAAGATAAATTAATATCCTTACGGCTCTCCACACTTCCTGTGAAAGAGCACGAAAGCTTGGCAATACGACTCCTTTCAGAGAAGAATCAGTTGACACTCGATCAGCTTTTTATCTTTCCATATCAGCTTAAGAAGTTGAAACAATGGGTTGCAAATCGTGCCGGCATTATACTATTTACTGGCCCGACAGGAAGTGGAAAGACCACCACGTTATACGCTTTACTTCAGGCTATTCTTAATGAAAAGTCTTATCAAACCATTACTTTAGAAGATCCAATTGAAAGAAAAATGGATAACATGCTGCAAGTCCAAGTAAATGAAAAAGCTGGTGTGACGTATCAAGCTGGATTAAAAGCAGCATTAAGACATGATCCTGATATAATAATGGTTGGCGAAATCCGTGATGACTTTACTGCTAAGTTTGCCTTTGATGCCTCCCTGACTGGACATTTAGTGTTTAGTACCCTTCACGCAAAAAATACAACAGGAACTATTCACAGACTACTCGAAATGGGTCTTAAGCAAAATGACCTGGAGCAGTCACTCCTTGCGGTAGCTTCACTTGAATTACTCCCTTTGCAAATAAACGAAACTACTATGCGTCGTGGGGCTATAATGGAGTTACTTGAAGGCGAACAGTTAGAAATTTCAATTCGTAAAAGGAGCAGAAACATGTTGGCACAACTTCATTCCTTCGAGCATTTAAGAAAGAAGGCATTTGCTTATGGTTATATATCAGAAACTGTTTATAAAGAATTACAAGCCCGCCCATGAAACGCAGGTAGCATTTCTATCTCGTTTAAGCCGACTATTGTCAATAGGGTATGCCCTTATGCCCGCACTCGAACGAACCAAATGGGAAGGTAAATTTGTACCATTAGCTAATACGATCATACCAGCATTAGCAGCCGGCGCGACAATTGATGAGGCTTTTGAAAAGGCCAATTTCCACCCGCATATAGTCAACCACCTATACTTGAGCAGGACAACTGGAAATTTAGAGGTAAGCATTAAAAAAGCTGCTGATTCCTTTAGAGATAGAATCTTTTATTTTAAAAAACTTAAACAAATAACAAGATATCCCCTCTTACTACTATTCATTTTTTGTATACTTCTATTCCTAATGAAACAAATCGTACTCCCTTCATTTACTAACCTTTTCCAGTCAGGTACTGCTTCATCTACCCTCATCCTATTCATGCTTCTTGTAGACTATATAGTCTATCTTCTATTCGCGATAGGTGCGATTAGCATGCTCATTATATTTTTATGGCCAATTTACTCAAGAAAAATAACCACCCGCTCACTACTTAGGATTTCACAAACTATTCCTTTTTATCGAGGTTATTGCAGGGTACAGACGTCGATGACCTTTGCCGCACATTTTAGTAGTCTTCTAAAAACCGGTATCTCCTATCTTGAAGTTGTAAACCAAATGTCAAAACTTAAAAAGCAACGCGTTATTTCTTATTATGCTTCGTTTATAAAAGATGAATTATCTAAGGGTTATTCCATCTCTTCCATACTCTCTACTTTACCTCTGTTTGATAAAAAACTTTCTTTATTATTTAACCAAGACACGAGTACAGAGCACTTAGTCCAAGACCTGGATATGTTTACTGAGATATTGATGGAGGATATGAAACAGAAAGCCTTAAAAATTATAACATTTATACAACCAGTCTTCTTCCTTGTATTAGCAGGGTTCATTATTTTTATTTATATATCGATTATGTGGCCAATGTATGAGTTAATTAAAACCATATAAAGACCTGCGGTGATATGTCTATAGAAATTACCTAAAACAAACAATAGGAAGCGACTCCTGTGGGAATAGCATGAGACTTGAGCCCACACAGAGCAGGTTCTTTGTGAGGGCTAAAACAATGCCCCACGGAAAGCTTCCGCCTGTAGTAAAAAAGGAACGTGTTAAACTGGCTCGGACTTTAAAAATGAAAGAGAAAATAGGCAAATGCCTAAATATACTATATAAGGAGATTTACTATGTTAAAAAATGATCATGGCTTTACACTAATTGAAATGTTGATCGTCTTAATGATTATTTCAGTCTTAATTTTGCTCTTTATTCCCAGCCTTAGCGGTAAAAGTGAGGAAGTGGACTCCACAGGATGTGATGCATTAGTAGCGGTAGTTCAGGCACAAGTTGATGCTTTCTACCTAACAGAAAGAGAATATCCAGAAACGCTAGATACTCTTGTTGGTGATTATATTACTGCTGAACAAACAACTTGTAGCAATAACCGTCCTTTAGACTATGAAGGTGGCAAGGTTACAGCACCTAGTATATAGAGAGGGGTGTACTATGAAGGCGGACGGCTTCACACTTATTGAAATGCTCGTTGTACTAAGCATGCTTGGTATCATGATTTCACTTGCCCTTCCATTACAATTTAAGCTCTTAAAAGAACAAGAAGAAATACAATTTTTTAGCATGTTAGAATCTGATGTTATGTATATCCAGCAACGTTCTACATTATCAGCTGATATGAATCGAATAACATTTAATGAAGAAAGCTATCGTATTACATCAGATGAACAACCAAGCATTATACGCATCTATCCAGAAGGATTAACAATCAATACAAGAAATGAACGAAATATCACCTTCAATAACAATGGAAATATTAAAAACCCAAGGACACTTTATGTCAACTCATCTCTCAACACATATAGAATGGTATTTCCCTTTGGCAAAGGAAGATTTTATCTTGAAAAGCAATAAAGCTTTTACTTTAATTGAAGTGCTAATTGCAGTAACAATCCTATTAAGCGTAGTAATTACTCTTATACCTCTTATACAATTATTGAAGGACGAAGGCGAAGTGCTTGCTGACAGAAGATATATGGACGAACAACTATTTGATAAGCTACAGTCTTTTCTCTGGTGGCCTGGTAAAAGCCTTCCTCACTTCCTATATGAAGATTCCCATGAAAACACCGTAAAAGCATCATACCATTTCAAACAAGAAGATGGATTAATTAAAGGATGTGTAGTATGGACAAATGTTAGAGAAGAAGCAGAAGAAATCTGTTTATACGGTCTTCCTGAAAAGAAATAGTGGGTTCACTTTAATTAACTCATTGTTAGCTATTAGCTTTCTCGCCCTATGTCTTCCTTTTATGAGTACCTTAATACAAGCTTCTAAAATACCATCTTATGAACAAGAGCTTGCCGTACAGCAATTTTTTTCTTTCTTACAAGACGATGTAAAAAATGCGACAAGCTATAGACTGAAGGAATCAGGAAGTGTAATAAAATTAGACCTTATAGATGGTTTTGTTACCACAATTGAGAAATATGATAATTTAATTCGTCGGAGGGTTAACGGGGCTGGACATGAAATTTATCTAAGGAATATAAAAAAACTTCAATTTGCACCCGCTGAACATGGATTTACTATTATTGTTATTTTGGGAGAGGGAGAAATTTATGAAAAGAATATTATATGGTACAACCAATGAAAAAGGATTCATCCTCCCAACCGTGCTACTGTTTATAACAGTTATTTTCCTTCTTCTGTTTCATGCAACATCTGTTTATCGAAATCAAATGTTGATGACAAACATGCTAATGGAACAAACTAAAATAGAAACACTCTTTCAAGCCTCAAGAGAACTTCTAATCAATGAGATGGAAAACTCTAGAATATTTATTGATCATACCTTTTATGAACTACCACATGGAGATGTCGAGGTCTATGCTAAAAAAATAAATGAAGAGTTATGCCAAGTAATTTTCACCATTACTACTGATTCAAATTCAGTAAAAAGTATTGTGTATCCACTCTCGTTATACGGTTTATTAGACTAAAAATTATATCAACCATATCTTTGGAAAAATTGGGCATACTTAAAGAAAGAAGGCTTTTGTATGAGTGTGGAAGTGGAATCGGTTACGTACTGATAGTGCTTTATTTTGCAAATCTTTCTTTTGTTTAGCAAGATTCGTTTACAAGTTGCAGAAGGTCGTTTATAATAACAATGAAAAGGTTACCTAGAAGGAGGGGGAAGCATGGATCGTATGTTTCGCGTGCTTGCCTTTTGGACTGGCATCTTTACCGTCATGTTTTTTGTCGGTGATATGCATGGAGCAGCTCTTCTTTTCCTGGTTCAAACGGCATTTTTCCTTGCAGTAAGTTATTTGAAATTATCTGAACGTATGTATATGTATTTATTCGGGGCTTATTGTACGGTATTTTTTATCGGCTTTACATGGTACTCGGAGTTTATACTAGTACCTGGTTTCGGACACTAAAAAACAGGGCATCCAGTCAATATCTTGACAGATGCCCTGTTTTTTTAATCAGCAAGGAAAAAAGCATTCTGTTTTTTCTCAAATCCTATAGTCGTTTTTGGCCCATGACCTGGGTAGACTGTATATGCATTATCCAAATCATAAAGCTTGTTACGAATACTTTTTTCTAAAACCTTCATGTCTCCGCCAATTAAATCTGTTCTTCCAATCCCTTGCCTAAATAAAACATCCCCACCAAATACCGTGGTATATTCATGGAAAACAAAACTTACACTTCCGGGAGAGTGTCCTGGTGTGTGCCTGACTTCAAAGGTAAAACCAGCAATTTCCATTTCCCCTTCTTGTAAATTTTGTTCTGCCTTATAAGTTGTTACCTCTTGACCCATTAACCCAAGTGAACCATTTAAGGAAGGATCCTCTAACCAATTGCTTTCCTCGGAGTGCAGATAAACATCTAATCGGTATCTTTCTCTTAATTCTTCTACTCCTCCAATATGGTCGAAATGTGCATGCGTCAACAGAATAGCTTCAGGAAGAAGGTTTAGCTCTTCCAAGAACGAAATTACTTCCTGAGGACTTCCACCAGGATCAATAATTAAAGCTTTCTTTTCTTTATATACGATATAACAATTCGTTCCGATAGGTCCTAGTGGTAACGTTTTTATGTTCAAAATTATCCCTCCACCTAATTGTGACTATTACTAATTCGGATTCATGTATTTCTCGACAAATGGTACGAAATACTATAAAATAAATATTATATTGGCTTAGTTACATAATAATATAAAATGTATTCACCTATCAATTTTATGAACTGAACAAGGGGGTTAACTAAAATGCATATCGTTTTGGCAATATTATTATTATTGGTTGCTTTACTTGCAGTTGTATCTGTTATTCGTCAGCTTAAATACAAAAACTTTTTTGCTTTAGCATTTTCAGCAATTACAGCTATTGCTTTCGGTTTCTTCTCTATTGCAACCATCATAACAGAAATCGCGAAAATGAGTTAAAGCATTACTGAAATATAAAAAAAGCCAAACGATCTTTATCGTTCGGCTTTTTTTATGCCTTATACACACTTTCCAAAAGTCATATAGCGTAACAATTGGGAGAGCCCTGGAGCTTTTCAGCAACCTGAGGGCTATTTCACCACATTTATTCCTCGAGCTCGATAAACCTAAATAGATCACCGTAAATGAGATCATCTGAATATGCTAGCTCTTGATCCACTTTTTCTATTATGGGTGTACAAGCATTCTCTTTTTCGCTCATAGAAACATCAAGTGAAGGATCACTACTTTCATTTACAGGGTCTCCTGTTTGGCGATCATAACACATCCCACTAGTGGATATATAATCATCGCTTATAAAATCCCCGTTCCTTAAAGCTACATAATCTTTTCGAGTCTCTGAGAAAACATCATTTCCGAAGTAAATGTCATCTTCATTTTCAATACCTAATAAGCTTAATATGGTTGGCTTAACATCGATCTGCCCTGAGACTGTGGAGCGTACCTCGCCTTTACCATGACCAGGAATGTGGATATAAAACGGTACACGTTGTAATTGAACATGATCGAATGGTGTAATTTCTTCTTTTCCAAGATACTGGCTCATGGCGCGATTATGGTTGGCACTTATTCCGTAGTGATCACCCATTATAATAATTATCGACTCTTCATATAATCCTGCAGCTTTTAATTGATTAAAAAACTGTTCAATTGATTCGTCCATATACCGCACTGTCGGAAAAAAGTTATTAAGTGTTGTGGAATTAGAATCATAAGCTTCAATTGATTTATCTTCTTCAGGTAACTCAAACGGAAAATGATTAGTCAATGTAATAAATTTTGAATAATATGGCTCTTCTAATGACTGCAAATGATCAATAGATTGTTCGAAAAAAGGTTTATCCTTTAACCCCCAGCCCACAGAGTTATCATCTGTTACTTCAAAAGCCTCTTCACCATAAAAGTTATCTATATCTAAACTTTCATACATTTGGTCTCTATTCCAGAAAGTTTTATTATTCGCATGAAAAACATTTGAATTATAACCTGCTTTTGCAATTATGTTAGGCAAAGCATTATATTCGTTCTGTGAATGAGTAAAGAAAACAGCTCCGCGTGACAGTGGGTATAGAGAGTTTTCAACTAAAAATTCCGAATCGGATGTTTTCCCCTGCTCTGTTTGATGATAGAAATTTTCAAAGTAATACGTATCTTCATCTTCTGTTAAGCTGTTTAGAAATGGGGTGATTTCTTCTCCGTTAACTTTATTATTTATTACAAAACTTTGTATAGACTCTGCATTAATAAAAATAACGTTTTTACCCTTTGCTATCCCAAACATATCGGATTTTTGGTTTGATTTTATATTATTCTCTACATAATCCTTGATTTCAGGAATTTCATTACCGTCCGCGAAAACTTTTTGCGTGCTGGCCTTTGTATTAACAGCTACATCGTAAATATGATAATTAAATAAACCTATGTTTTTAACAAGGTATTCACGATCAAATGCACGAGTGAATAGCTGTGGCCTTTCCATTTCTGCTAGTAAAAAATTCCCTGAAAGCAATACAAGAGACAATGCTAAGGCGAAGACTTTCCCTTTTCGTGCAAAGTCTACTGTAAAAAGCTCCACTCTATACTTACTTAAGTACCAAATAAATGCTACATCAGCAAATAATAAAAGATCGTAAGGCTCCATAAGTGTAAAGATACTTTTCCCTAAGTCTGCAGCGTTGCTTCCTTGTAAAAGTTGAGGAATAGTAATAAAATCTGCAAACGAACGATAAAACACTATATTTGAAAAGATTAAAACCGTAGCAAGTATAGAAGTGTAGCGAATATACTTCATTTGTCGTGAAGTTTTGGTGAACCAGACACTAATTGCAAAGATTAAAAAAGCTGAAACAAATGGATTTATAAAAAGAATTATCTCTTGCATGATATTTTCAAGGTCAATATTGAACATAAAGCGGTACACAATGTATGTCTTTATACCAAATAATATTGTTGCTATGATAAACAAAGGTATTTTGTTTTGATTAAAAGTCATTTTATTTCCACCTGCATTTCCCTTTCAACTATTTCAAAGTTATTACTTATTTAATTATTGGCTCATTATAATTGTTGTATCGTCAGCAAGTAATATGTTCAGATAACTCATTAGAATATGTGGATATAAAATTGAGTTGTCTATACACATAGGTACTGAACGTTTCCTCTTTGATGATAAAACTACGTTTAAAATAATAACTTAATTATAGATACCCTCGTTTCTAGTTTATAAACAGAAGGTGAATTCCATGTATGATTTCTGTAAAACCTATATAACTATACGACGTAATGAATATAATAAAAGTTTCAGCAAATCATGAAATTTTTCAAGCAATATTTGAAAGTTATAGATAATAGTGTTTAGCTTTAGAAGGAAACGTGAAGTACTTTTTGTTTAACTAGAAATGCTGCTCCTATAATCCCAGCATCATTTCCAAGTTCCGCGATTCTCATTTCACAGATTGAGCTAACCCGCTCTAAAGCGTATTTATCAAAGGACTCCTTGATTTTGTCTAATAGTTGACTACCGGCTTTTGAAACACCCCCACCGATTAATACCTTAGATGGGTTAATAAGTGTCCCCATGTTGGCAATCATCAAGCCTAGTACATCCGTGGTATAGTTAACAATGGATATAGCTTTTTCTTCTCCTTGTGCAGCATAGTCAAAGATGTCCTTTGCTGTAAGGACGCCATGCTTTTCAACATGTTCAACCAATTTCCCACTGCTTTTATCTGATTCAATATACTCCATCGCTTGTCTCACAATTCCAGTAGCAGAGGCTATTGTTTCTAGACATCCAGACCTACCACAATTACAAAGTCTTCCGTTTTTTTCGATGGTCATATGGCCAATTTCACCCGCCATACCATTTGCACCATTTAGAATCTCTCCATTTGCAATGACTCCACCGCCTACTCCTGTCCCTAGCGTAATAGCGATAACATTTTTCTCTTGTTGACCTGCGCCTTTCCAGTTCTCCCCTAAAACAGCTACGTTAGCATCGTTCTCTACAAAAACCGGAACCCCTGAAATTGCTTTCAAATGTTTCGGCAAATCATAGTTCTTCCAGCCAATATTAACAGCTTCAAAGATGTATCCTGTATCTCCATCAATAAAACCTGGAGCTCCTAAACCAACCCCTAATACGTTGCTTAGAGGAATGCCAGATTCGTCTAGTTGCTTATTAACCGAAGCCCAAATATCTTCTATAATGTGTATTCCGCCATCTGATTTATCTGTATTAATCTCCCATTTCTTATGGATAACACCATCCGTAGAGATTATGCCAATTTTAACAGTAGTTCCCCCGATATCTACCCCTGCAATCCATTTACCTTGTGCCATGTCACGTTTTCCCCCTTATTTCTTTTTCTATTTGTGATAGTTGGTTTCTTATAAGTAGTTTTGCAATTGTATAATCTTTCCCATCAATAAATCCCCATTTATACAATTCGGTTAGTTCCATGTCCATTAACTCCAAGTCACCCAACCGGTCTCCAGTATATATAAATGTCCCGTAGCGTTTAAGTAATTGTTGAACATCATAAATTGTTTTCATAAAAATCACCAAATTTAATTATACCAAACTTCTTTTGTAATAGGAATTAGAATAATAATGGATTATGTAGTTTAATAATCATTGTTCCTATTAAAAAAAGCAGGACCCTGTTAGCGATCGGGGTCCTGCGGATTTAAAAAGACTGGTCTTCTGTTTTTCAATGGAATTGGAGCTCGTACGAAAATATCCCGAAATGGTCGGTGTGAAAATGGTAAAAAAGGCCAGAAGTAAGGTATATGAAAGGACTGCATTCTGGCAAGATAAAGTATCCATAACGTAATCCCAGTTACATAGCCCATCACGCCAAATAACGAAGTACAAATTAACAAAAAGATACGGACCAGCCGATTTGCCAAACTCATTTCATAACTAGGTGTTGCATACGTCCCTATTGCAGCAACTGCTAAATACAATACCACCTCATTTGAGAACCATCCTACTTCTACAGAGATTTGTCCAATTAAGATGGCTGCCACTAAGCCTAAAGCAGTTGCTAAAGAAGAAGGCGTATGAATGGCAGCCATCCGTAAGACATCTATACCGATTTCCGCTATAATAAATTGAACTAATATAGGTATAACACCCATTTGGTTTGGTCCGATAAACTCTAGTCCCTTTGGTAGAAGTTCGGGATTCACGGAAAATAAATAGTAAAGTGGCAATATAAAAATGGAAGCAAATACAGCGATAAATCTTATCAAACGTAAATAGGCTCCAACCAAAGGTTTCTGTCTATACTCTTCAGCATGCTGCATATGATGCCAATACGTTGCCGGTGTAATCATAACACTAGGGGAGCCATCTATGATTAGCAATACATGCCCCTCATAAAGATGGGACGCTGCAGTATCGGGTCTTTCTGTGTACCGAACGGTCGGATATGGATTCCAGTAACGCCCACTAAGAAATTCTTCAATGGTTTTTTCTGCCATCGGTAGTCCATCCGTATCAATTTGATCTAATACTTCTTTCAAGTGGTTAACCCTTTTCATGTCCGCAATATCTTCAATATAACAAATACAAATGTCTGTTTTTGAACGGCGTCCAACTTGTGTATATTCCATTCTAAGTGTCCGATCGCGGACCCTTCTTCTGGTTAAAGCAGTATTGAATACAAGCGTTTCCACATAACCATCTCTGGACCCTCTAACCACCCTTTCCAAATCAGGCTCCGCGGGAGTTCTTGCTGGATATGTTCTTGCATCAATCATGATTACTTTGTTAATACCTTCTACGATTAATGCAGAAGGACCAGCTAATATTTGGTCTGTAGCAAGATTTAGATCATCTACCTGTTCAATTTCTACATAGGGAATATAAGTTTTTAGTAATTTGGCTAATGGGTCTGGTTCAATGTCTTCAGGCTCTAATTTTGCAAGTAACTTCATCAATAGGTGCAAAATATCGTCTTTAGCAAATCCATCAATTAGAAAAAGTGCCATCCGTCTACCGGCATACTCCAAATCCAATTTGATAATATCAAAGCTTTTGTCTACACCAAGTCGATCAGATAAATAGTCTACATTTTTATCATAGCTTGAGTACATAATTTTTTCTTTATTCTCTTTTTCTGACATATCTTCACCCAACTCTTTTTATTCATAACGGTAGTGTTACTAGTTGGGGTGTTTTCTATACATATAACATAACTTCTACTCCATTCTCATACAATGGAGTAGACAAGCTACTCTAGAGGGTGAATAATAGATGAATAAATGGGGATTACTTTCGATCATAATTGTTTCAATCAGTTCAGCGGCCATAATTTATATTGTAAACATGCATACAATGCCAGCGATCACTTATTTTCCTCTGGCAAATGACCAACAAATAGAAGAGGCTAAAACAGATATCTCATTGTTCTCAGAAAATGGAAATGATTCATATGAAATTATTTGGTCAGCAAATTCCAAGAGTGATACACCAACTTATCTAAGACAGGATACTTCTCTATTGTATGATAATGGAAGACTGCATGGTGTGCGTAGCAAATGGAAGCAAAATACGGACACCATTAACATAAAAGAAAGACTATTTCATGAAGATAGCAGCTTTTTCCAAGCGATCACTTTCCATCACGGTGAAATTCATAATCAAGACAAAACGATTAAAAGCATACAACAAATATCGTCTGATCGGTTATATGTTATTGACTCTCCTACTACTAGCTTAGAATCATTTAAAACACCTCAAAATAACTATGAGGTGGAATGGAAAAACCTATTAGACAAAACAACACGTCAACAATTAATATTTCATTGGAACCAGCTATTCACCCATTTTGACATTGATAGTTCTAACTATCTTTCAGTCCCTTTGACAAACCTATCTACCTATCAAACCAAGCCCTTACCCTCATTAACACAGCAAGAAACGGATAAGATAATGGGTCAACTGTGGGAAGGTCTATATAAAAATTATATAGTACCTGCTACAAAACAAACCAACAAACAACCCATCAGCTATATTCCAATAGTCCTCTTTAGTAAAGATCTCGACCATTTACTTGTGCTCTATGAGTTAAACGGTAACAAGAAGCAACTTATACAGAAATATAAACTCACGAAAAACTAAAAAAGTGCCCATGGCACTTTTTTTAGTTTCACTAATCTGCAAGCTTCGTTCATTATATTTCGGTTCTAAGTCAAATGTTGGGGTGAGCTAACGCTCACTCCTTCTTTATGCGACTCGCCCATTTATATTTTTATATTGGTGATGTAATAAGACTCTCAATCTAAACCGATCAAATCGACGATAACCAAAAGCGTTCCTTTTTATTACTTTCGTCTGGTTGTTAATACCCTCAACGTAGCCATTATGTAAGTTAAAGGCGAAACTATTCATAATTTCTTTTTGCCAGTTTTGGAAGGTTCCCACAACCTTCTTGAATTCTTCGATCCCAGATGCTTTCACTAAGTCGTAAAACTCATATAAACGCTCTTTTACTGCTGTTAAATTAGAAGGCCCTAGGGCCTTCGCTTCTTCAAACCAACACCGATATGCTTCCTTTAACTGATATGCATTTCGCAATGTATCCGACATTTTTAAGTATCGTTCCAGATACCAGCGTTGCTTATCTGTTAACGTTTCACTCTTCTTATTAAATACATGCTTCATTTGCTTACACTTTTTACGATCATAGTCGCTAAATTCTTTTTGTACTTTTCTTCTGACGCGCTCAAGTGCCCAATAAATATGACGACAAAAATGAAAACGGTCAGCTACTACAATTGGTTTTCCTAGTGCTTGGTCAACGGCTGCCTTGAATGAAGGGCTCATATCCATTACCACTACTTCAACTTTCTGTCCATGTTCTTTTAAATAGGCTTCTACTGTTTCTTTTTTTCTATCCGACAGGATCTCAAGGGGCTTCCGATTCACTGGATCCGCAATGATGGTTTGAAATTTTTCTCCAGCAGAATCTCCCTTATACTCATCAATAGCGATAACAGAAGGCAACTCCTTCGTCTCCTTCAAAAAGGTTGAACCCACTTCATCAAACCTACGCATTACAGTCGTCGAGGAAGTATTAAATCGAGAGGCAATAGCTCGAAAATTCTTCCCATGGATAAGTTCCATTGCAATAGCCTGTTTAAATTCTTTTGTCTGACGCTGATAGCGTTCTACTAACGAATTGTTCTCATAAAAGCGCTTTTCACAACCTAATTTCCTACATTTATAGCGACGCTTACGGTAAAGGATCAGTGTTTCTCTCACAAATAGTTTCGTATGCTGTATCTTTTGAATGCGGTAATCGTGAACCTTTTCTGTAAGGGTGCTGCACGCTGGACAACTATGGGGCTTGGCATCTAGTTCCACATGAAGCTGAAAAACTCCACCATTTTCAACTGTTTTTTTTATGCGAAAGTCTTCTAAATCTGGTAAAGACATGTTAAAATTCACTTACACGCAACTCCTTTTGTTTTTGTTTTGTGGTTAAAACAAGTCTAACAAAATTCGGAGTTTGCGTGTTTTTATTTGGTGAAATTTTCTCTGTACCCCAACAAATATTTTAGAGCCTATATTTCCTTATAATAGAAATTATTATCTTTGTAGTTACCAAAGGCGTCCTGAGAATAAGCTGGCACTTGCCCGAATAATATATACCCTTCTGATTGGTAAAGGATATTAGCTGAGGATCCCTTTGCTGTATCCAACAAAATAAGAGATCTCTTTTCTTGCTTGGCTGCTTGTTCAGCATGCTGTAGCAGTTTTCTAGCTACACCCTTCCTCCGAGTATCAGGATCTGTCATTAACTTAGCCATCTCAGCTCTGTGCTGTCCATTTTCTTTGTCTGCGAGGTGTAATTGTATTGTACCAACAACTTTACCATCAAGCAGACAAATAAATAAACGAACCTGCTCGGAAACAACATCCTTCCAATAATTGATTGCTATATTGTACTGCATCGGATGCAAGTAATTTAGTGCAGCCCCTTCAGCTACTACTTTTTGAAACAAAGTTGCCAGCTCTTCTTGATATGTAGCAATATCTTTTACTTCAACAATTTGCAACGATTTACCTCCTTTTGTTATTCCCTTCTCTTGCTAGACAAATAATTAAGGGATTTCCTGCATTAATTGGTTATGTAAGTTCGTAATATTTTCATCTTCTGGGTTAAGTTGATTGGCACGTTCAATTGCTTCTTTCGCCTTAACCATTTCCGATTTGTTTGTATATATTATTGCTAAGTTATAATGAGCTTCTGCAAGGCTACTGTTGTATTCAATTGTTTTCTCGAGATCTGTTTGTGCTTCTTCAATGCGATCCAGTTGGATATATGCGTATGACCTTTGGAAAAGTAGATTTGCCTTCAGCTCACCATCTTTTGTAAGTGCTTCTGTAGCAACTTCCACAACCTTCTGATACTTTTCTTCTTGTAAAAGCTGGTCTATATGCATTAAATGATATTCCTGGCTATTTTCATTATGTTGTAACCCATAAATGATGAGCCCACTAATGAGCAGAATATAGATAATTAATGCACTAAGTTGTGAGAAAACCCTTCTCTTACCTGGCAAATGGATGATAGCAGAAACAATAAACCCTGCAGTAAGCCCGCCTAAGTGCGCACTGTAATCAATTTGCGGTACAAGAAAACCAAATACGATATTGATAGCAAGAATGATTAGTACGCCTCGGCCCATTGTTTGGAA
Organism: Oceanobacillus manasiensis; assembly: GCF_000724085.1. Lineage (GTDB taxonomy): Bacteria > Bacillota > Bacilli > Bacillales > Amphibacillaceae > Oceanobacillus_B > Oceanobacillus_B manasiensis. The sequence continues at coordinate 307,822 of NZ_CCDL010000002.1, read as the reverse complement.
AAAGATTTTCTTATAAATAAGTCCAAAAAACAACAAAGCTCCAAATAAGCCAAACAATGCTCCTGAAGCTCCAGCTGATACATTAAAAGAGAAAGCGAAACTTGCAATTCCACCTCCAATACCAGCCAAGAAGTAAATAATTATAAATCTTATCGATCCGTAAATTCTTTCAACAGTAGAACCTAAATAATATACTGCCAGCATGTTCATCATCAGGTGTAGAACTCCAATATGTAAGAACATGGAGCTTATGATCCTCCACCATTCTCCTGCTATAATAGCCGGATTATATTTTGCCCCTGAAGCTATAAGATTGCGAATATCTTCACTGCCACCTCTGGATTCCAACCAGACAAATAAAAATAAATTAATAGCTAGCAATATATAGGTAAAGAAAGGTTTTCCATAAAAAAATACATCTTGGATTTCTTTTTTCTTTGCTGTTATCGAATCCTCTAATGCTTTCTTGATAGTTAAAACAGCTGTCTCCATCTCTTCATTGGTACTTTGCTCTAGAGGTTCCACTACATTAATTGAACGATATAATCGAGATTTTTCCTCACGACTATTTTCATCAGTTATATAGTAGACATGCATCTTTGTTGCGTTCTTCTCATTTAATTGCATAGGCTTTTTTAGAAATTCCCATTCATCAACGGGCGGGTGGGACGAAAAATAAACATTATGTATAGTAATAAATTTACCAGAAATAACTTTTTTTAAAGCTTTGCCATGTTGAAAGGCTACTGCAATATCATTTCGCAAATGATTTTTCCAGTCGAATCCCTTATGTACAAGTCTAATTACGTTAGAGTTTCGCTTTTTATTTTGTTCTAGCCAAATTTCCTCTTCCTTATTATTTATATACAACAACTCAAATTGATGCTTTGTTACAAGATGATATGCCATTTGATACATTGAATATTGTTCATTTACATACATGCTCTTCCCCCCCTGCTCTTACATCATACCAAACTTTTACCTCCATATCCTATAAAGGGGTTTAGCTAGCACACAAAAAGAAGCTGACTGAGCAGCTTCTTGATCTCACATTTCATTTGTTTGCTTTCCGAACAAACTTGGTAATATTTTTGACCGAATAGTAGGCATATTCATGGATAAAGTAACAGCAAGTCTTCGTAAGAAACTGATTGCTAACAATGTATTCATAATACGGTATCGCCACTTATACACAATGCCAATGATGCCTAAAATTGCTAATACTATTGTTGTTATTCGCAAACCTCTCACCCTCTTTTTGTAATGTGATCTTAGTTTGGGGAGGTCTTAGAATATTTATACATGAAGTATATATCCTTTATGCAATGATAGTATGTTCCACAGGAATATCAAATAACTCTCTTGGTACCCTATCAACTAACTGTTTAGAATGGATAAGTGAAATCGTTGAATTGGAGAAATCGGCAAGATAACGATCATAATATCCCCCACCAAAACCGATCCGGTAACCTTGTTTGTCAAAAGTAAGGCCTGGTACTACTAATAGATTTATTTCTTCTTTTCCAACTGGTGATGTCAGATCAGGGTTCGGTTCGAGAAGATTATAGTAAACAACCTCTAATTGCTCGAATGAATCTAGCTTATAAAAGGTTAGAGTTTTAGCCTTTGGAGAACATTTAGGAACACATACAGTCTTTCCAGCTTCCCATGCCGCCTTAATAATGGGTTTTGTATCCCACTCTATAGCTTGGGAGATGGTTATACCTATAGTAGATGCTTGCTCCCAGAGGAAATGGGAGACAAACTGATGCTTTAGTGATTGTTCTGTTATGTATCTGTCTTCGTCACTTATATTTTTTAGGAATTCTATTGAACTAGCACGCAGTTCCGCTTTTATCAAAGCAATCAGCTCCTTCTATAGAAATAAAACCCCTGCCAAATATGACAGGAGTTCTGTTGGTTGTTAATTATTTAGTCTCGCGATGTAAAGTGTGTTTTTTAAGACGTGGACTATATTTCTTAAGCTCAATACGTTCAGGATTCGTACGTTTGTTTTTAGTCGAAATATAGTTACGATCACCTGTTTCAGTACAAGCTAGTGTAATGTTTACGCGCATATTTTTCCCTCCAAACTATAAGAAACTTGCTTATAGGCAGTTCTGCATTCATTTCAGACTTAATAATAATAGCAGAATTTCGTTAAACTATCAAGAAGCAACAAAAAATTTCTTTGAATAATTATATTTACGTTCTGAAGGAAGCTTTTTTTAAACAGAATGAGTGATGGCTCGGGTTTATATACAAAAGAAAATAGCTAATTGAAATTTTACCGCAGTGCTTGATTTATACGTAAACCATCCACGTTGGTTCCCTTTCGAAACCATATATTTACTATGGTCTAGTCACTGTTTATATGATATAACTAGTAATGTAGAATAAAAGCGAAATGACTCAAATTAAGCATTTGCTTAGAATAAGGAGGTTGAAAAATGTTATTCGCAGTCATTGCTATTCTTGTGGTTGCTATTGTGTTATTCGTTCTGTCTTTCTTCATGAATGACCGAATTGAAGAGTTGGAAACCCAACTTGAACAGTTCTCTATCTCAACAATGCAAGATACATATCAAATGAAGAAAAAAATTAAGATTTTGGAAGAGGAATTACTTACTGAAAACATTTCAGAAGACTTAACAAAAAGCAACTAATTTTAAAGGTAACAATCTGTATTTATAAAGGAGAAACCAATGAAACAAAGTGTACGCTCGTTTGCTATAGGGTTATTTACTGCTGGATTACTGTTACTAGGCGGAATCTTCTTTTTCGGTTCACCTGATAGCTCTGTGGAAGATTTAGCTGCTGAGGACCTTATTGACCTTGTAGAACAAAAAGGCTACTACGTCTTAAACAAAGAAGAATACATTGCAGCCTCTGTAGGGAGGGATGACAGTAAAACAGCCTCATCTGAGATTACCTCTGAAGAAGGTAACGAAGAAAATGGACAAGATCCATCCAATGAAGAAGATTCTTCTAACAATGAAGGAAAAGAAGAAGACGATACTGATGATTCTGATGTTGAAAGCTCCAGTGAAGAAGAAGAGGAAGAGGAAGAGGAAAATACTTCCTACACATTATCAATTAAAGAAGGAATGGCGTCTTCTGATATCAGTTCCGTTTTAGAGAAAAATAAGATTATTAAAGATGCTGGGAACTTTAACGAATACCTAATAGATAATGATTATCACCTTAAAGTGCAAATTGGGGAATATGAGCTTAAAACTGGTATGAGTCAATATGAAGTGGCAGAAGCAATAACAAAATAAACAGTATGGCAGGTGTAAACTGCCATACTGTTTTTTAATTTAAGTTATAATTTTCACCTTTAACAAGAAAAAGAATACTTTCCCCGATGTTTGTAATATGATCTGCATAGCGTTCTAAGTATCTTGCACAAAAAGCGACCTGCATCACATACTGAATTTTATCAGGGTTAGTAGCTGTTTCACCAAGCAATTCACTTATAATTAACTTATACAACCGATCCACTTTATCGTCCATCTCCGAAAGGCTACTTGCAAGTGTTACATCCTCTTCTTTAAAAGCCTTCAAAGCAGTGTGAAGCATTTCTATGGCGATTTCTTTCATTTTCTTAAGACCTTCGGGTAAAACTACCCCGTCTCCTTCGCCTAAATATGTGGTAGAAGTTGCAATGTTCTTAGCATTATCTGCCATACGTTCTAAATCTGTAACAATTCTTAATGCAATAATTAGCCTTCTCAAATCTGTTGCTACAGGCTGTTGTTTGGCGATAAGTAGAATTGTTTTATCATTAATATCAATTTCCAGCTTATCAATATTAAGATCTTGTTCAATTATTTGTTTTGCTTGCTCTGTGTCTTTATTAAATAATGCATTGATTGCATTTAATAATGCATTCTCCGTCAGATCCGCTAAACGGACAATATCATTATTAATTTCTTCTAATTCATGATGAAACAGACCACGAGTCGTCATGAAATCTCCCCCTTTTTGATCCAGCATATTCCTAGCCTAACAGGTAAATGTTAACCAACTATTTACCACATATTAATTTTTTGTAAACAAAAAAGCTCTCCCATTTAGGAGAGCTTTTTCATGCTTAGTTTTCTTCTTCATTTTCTTCTATTTCTTTTTCTACACGTTCTTCTTTCAGATCAAAATACGTATCGAGAATGCGAGAGCCAATCTCTTTATTAATACTATATTGGTTTTTTACTATTCCAGTTTTTGGTGCAATTACTGCAAAGGCAACTTCTGGATCATCGAACGGAGCGTAACCAACAAGTGAGAGATTTTCTACATCCGTTTTCACTCCATTTTCATATACTTCATCTTCTGCAGTTCCTGTCTTTCCAGCAGGGTTGTAATCTTTATCTCCAAAATGACTAGTTCCTGTACCTCTCTGTTCCTGAAATGCTTGTCGGAACCCTTCTTGCACACGGGCAATTAAATCCTGATCCATTTGAATACGATTTAATACCTTCGTATTTACACTTTTAGAGATTGAACCCAGTTTTTCATCGGATACTCCAGGTTCTCGAATTTCCTTTAAAAAATGGGGGCTAACTCGGTAACCGTCATTTGCAATTGTAGAAACGTATTGTGCCATTTGTAACGTAGTAAAAGTGTCATATTGGCCAATTGCAAAGTCCATTAAAAGGCCGGGATCCCTTGCACTTTTTCCAGAGTATCCTGTTGATTCAAATGGGTAATCAATACCTGTCTTTACACCCAATCCAAATTGTTGAAAGTAATTTCTCATTTGTTGCCATGCTGCCGTATCAAAAGCTGCTTTACTTTCATTTGGAAAAGGATACCTATTTTCCCCTCCCATTTTTAGGGCAATATAGAACATATAGACATTGGATGAGCGTCTCAAAGCTTCATAATCATTAACTGGGCCTAAATTCGAATAGGAACTTTTAGACGGCGTTCCTGCTATGTTGATAGTTCGATCATTAAATACTTGACCGGGAGTTATAACACCTGATTCATAACCAGCTAAAACAGTCGCTCCTTTAACAATGGAACCTGGACGATGAGCATCCTGCATTGCTTTATATTCAGAGTTATTATATTCGTCATTTTTTTCATCGTACGTTTGACCACTCATCGCTAAAATGTCACCAGTTTTGGGATTCATGACAACAGCAATAGCGTCTTTCAAATACCTATTTGCGTGCGGATGCTTACTTCTAGCAGCCTTTAATTCTTCACGAACAATTTTGTCAACCTCTTCCTGAAACTCCAAGTCAACAGTTAAAACAAGGTCTTTACCGCGTTGACCTTCTACAATTGTTTTAGTGTCAATGACCCGGCCAGACTTAGTGGTCGTATATTGAATTTGTTCTTTTCTGCCACGAAGTGACTCTTCATAATACTCTTCCAAACCGCTTTTGCCAACACGGTCATTCCTGCTATAACCTCTTGTCATATAATAAGCTTCACTATCGGCAGGGATACCTTGCTCCTGTGAAGTTATGGAGCCAAGCAGATTTTTGAATGTATATCCATATGGGTAGTCTCTATCCCAATCCGTCGTAGCATTTACCCCTGGTAATTCATCAAGGTGTTCAGCAACCTTGGCATATTCCTCTGCTGTAACATCCTCATTTTTTACAATTTGCGGTGTTAGAGAATAAGCTTTATCTAGCTCTTTTTTTATTGCAATAACTTCATATTCTTCCTTCGAAATACCTTTTAAGTCTTCTTCTGGAATACGTTCTAGCACGAGCTGATAAAACTCGGAATTACTAAGTTCCTTTTTTTCTTCAGGTGTGACCCGTTCCTCTGCATCTTCTTTTGTTTTTAGGTACACATACTCCTGCTTATTTCTATCTGTAATACCAGCAAGATCATCTTCACTATCCATTGAAATAAATGTAGCAAGCTTTTCGGCTACATCTAATTTTTCTTCAGCCTGTGTGCCTTTAGCTGGTGTATAAGTAATCGAGTAAAGTGGTTTATTATCGACAACCACCCTATGATTACTATCATATATTTTTCCTCGTGGCACAGGTATTTTTGTCGTATCTTGAATCGTTCGGTCAATTTCCTCCTGAAATGCTTCTCCATTAAGTATTTGTACAACGCCGAGTTGCAGAACCAGTACGGAGAACATAAGGAAAACGACAAAAAACAATATGTTAATCCGGAAAGGAAGCTGAGCTTTCTTCCTTCTCTTCTTATTACCCATTAATTCTCCCCCATAATAAAATAGTTGTCTATTTTAATTATACCACGTCTCGCTCTATATTCTAAGGGCTTCTATCGGTTTTTTTCATCCGTTAGCTGATCTTTTATTAAGACCTCTTTCTTCTGTTTTGTTCCAAGGTAAATGTTTTTAACAAAAAAGTAAATGAATAGGTGTCCACTCCCAAGAATAATAAGTAATATTGGGATCACCTTCTCTGCTGGAAAAAGTATAACTGCTGCCAAAAAAACTGCTATAGACGCAACTCGGCCTACATTAACAAATAGCTCCCGGACCACAATATATTCTACCCGCATCTCCTTCGCTTTCCATGCCTTGCCAATCACATCATACGTCATGGAAACGTATGGAACATTAATAATTGGGTAGGCAATACCAATGAATACTGCATAAATAATCAGCTGTGTATAGTTAATGTCAAACAAGATGATAAAAGTGGAAAAGTAAAGAATTAATCCACCAAGCAGAATTGCCTTTTTTCTAAGCTTACTTTTAATAAACTTTGTTGCAATGAAATAAAAAACAAAAGAGAGACCTGACAAAACTAGATTGAACATACCTAGTGAGAGTTCACTTTGCGTTATTAAAAAGACCCATATTGAGATTACAAAAGCAAATATCCCTTCACGCAAGCCTTGAAAAGTGTGAGCATACAAAATTCTTCTCCAATTTTTATTATGATGACGCTCTTGTAAAATTCTTTTAAAATAAAAACTGCCCTCTGCTCTTCGTCTATTTAGAAAAAAGCTACAAGCAACAGCAAGTATAAACAAAATAAAGGAAATGGAGAAAATGGCGGTATACCCAATATTTGCTTCCATACGAGCAATGATGATACCTGCAAGTATCGGTCCAATCATTCCACCGAATGACTGGAGGACACCTAAGAACCCATTAAAAAAATCACGGGTTTCCGGTTCCGTAATTTCAAAAGTCAGAACGTTAAAGGCAAGCCAATAAAAGCCATATCCGATCCCGAGCAAGCTTCCTAGTAAAAAGTTATATTTTGAGGCTTCTTCTCCTATAAGTAGAACACTCAGAAAGAAAATCGATAAAAAAATCACACCTAAACGTAGAACAACTACTCTATCCACTTTCTTAGCAAGTTTTCCAGCTAAGATAAATGTAGCAGGCTGGAACAGAAAGATGGCTAAATTATAGATAGCGATCGTAATATAATCACCCGATTGCTTCCATAAATATATGTTTACAAAAGTATTGGATAAGAAAATTCCTAATGAATATAATCCTCCAATAACTAATAAAAAAAGCAGATCTTTATTTATATTTAATTTTTCTTGGTAATACTGCATAACTTTTCGCATGAATCATACCCCTTCATGAATCCTTTATTAGTTTGGTCAAAAGGAATGGAGATATGCAGTTTGCCTTTATGAATATATAGAAAAGAGCGCAGGGCTTTACCCCCTGCGCTCTTTCAATTAAAAACGTTATTTACTTAGCTTCATTATAATTTTTTGTAACTTGATCCCAGTTTACTACGTTCCAGAATGCAGAAATATAATCCGGACGTTTGTTTTGATATTTCAAATAGTAAGCATGCTCCCAAACGTCAAGGCCTAATAAAGGAGTTTTCCCATCCATTAAAGGTGTATCTTGATTTGGTGTGCTTGTTACTTCAAGTTCTCCATTGTTCACAACTAGCCATGCCCAGCCGGAACCAAAGCGAGTTGTTGCAGCATTTGCAAACTCTTCCTTGAATTTATCAAAGCTTCCAAACTTACTGTTGATTTTTTCTGCAAGCTCCCCTGATGGTTCGCCACCACCGTTTGGTGATAATACGTTCCAGAATAGAGTATGATTGGCATGTCCGCCACCATTGTTGCGTACTGCAGTGCGAGCACTTTCTGGAACAGCTTCAAGGTTAGCTAGAAGATCTTCCAACGATTTGTTTTGAAGATCCGCATGTCCTTCCAATGCGCCGTTTAGCTTCGTTACATAAGTGTTATGATGCTTCGTGTGGTGAATGTTCATTGTTTCTTTGTCGATTGTTGGTTCTAAAGCATCGTATGCGTATGGTAGTTCTGGTAATTCAAATTTTGCCATAGTTAATGTTCCTCCTCTAATAAATAGTTTTATTAAAAGGAATGTATCCACCCTTTATGAAAAGAGTATCAAAGCCTCCATCTAGTTGCAACTAATATGCATGTATACCAGTTTTACCCATAACCAATATATTACTTGGCTCTGATGCCCACTATATATAATCACTAACTTGGTCTCTCGCAACTTGGCTATATCTGAAGACACAAAAAAACAGGCATCTGCCTGTACATTAGTTTAAATGGTGGCTCGGGACGGAATCGAACCGCCGACACAGGGATTTTCAGTCCCTTGCTCTACCGACTGAGCTACCGAGCCATTATGAATTAAATTATTCTATTGCTTCCTTCACTTTGTTGAAGCTTTGATGTTTCTTCTTCGAAGTACGTCTGCTCGTCGTGTTGCATGTTCATTCGGTGAAGTCGCACTCCTCGCAAGCCTACACATAGTAGTTTTTCGTTGAAGTGGCGGCTTGCTCTACCGACTGAGCTACCGAGCCATTATGAATTAAATTATTCTATTGCTTCCTTCACTTTGTTGAAGCTTTGATGTTTCTACTTCGAAGTACGTCTGCTCGTCGTGTTGCATGTTCATTCGGTGAAGTCGCACTCCTCGCAAGCCTACACATAGTAGTTTTTCGTTGAAGTGGCGGCTTGCTCTACCGACTGAGCTACCGAGCCATTATTACATATTTACTCTTCTTTATGTAGGATACAAAAATATGTATGGAGGAGGTAGAGGGATTCGAACCCCCGCGCGGTTTGACCCGCCTGTCGGTTTTCAAGACCGATCCCTTCAGCCAGACTTGGGTATACCTCCGAGTTTTTATGGTGGACCCTGCAGGACTCGAACCTGCGACCGATCGGTTATGAGCCGATAGCTCTAACCAACTGAGCTAAGGGTCCTTTGCTATAATTTTTTATGGGGCGACCGGTGGGGATTGAACCCACGAATGCCGGAGCCACAATCCGGTGCGTTAACCACTTCGCCACGACCGCCATAACTTTATAATATATTTGGTGGCGGCGGAGGGGATCGAACCCCCGACCTCACGGGTATGAACCGTACGCTCTCGCCAGCTGAGCTACACCGCCATGTTTTCAAATTCTTTGAAAGTAGTCACTATAGTAACCGTTCTATAAGCTGTTTTTGTTACGCATTGTTTCGGCGACAAGATATAATTTACCACGTTCGACAAAATCTGTCAATCACTTTTTTAAAATAAATTTAATCTTTTTTACAAACTATGTAGTATTTCCTCGGAAACGACAATATATAATATATCACTTAACCAACTCAATTTCAACAAGAAATTTAATTTCATTCTATTTAGACATTTCCATGTGGAATTTATTATTAATTAGAAAGTGCTACTAATGAAAAAGGAAGAGTCCATTAGACTCTCCCTCTGTTCATTATTAATCTTCTCCTAGCACTTCTTCTGCGATATTAACCGCATGATCCCCAATTCGTTCTAAGTTGCTTATAATATCAACAAATACAATACCAGCAGAACCACTGCATAACCCTTCATTCATACGTATAATATGTTTCTTTCTAAAGTTACGCTCCATTTTATCTATCTGATCTTCTTTTTGAACTACAGCTAAAGCTTCCTCTCGATCTGTTTTTTCGAGCGCAAAAATAGCTTGTTTCACCGTATCAATCGTTAGATCAAACATCTCGTTAAGGTCTTCATTAGCTTTATCAGTAAGATTTACTTTATTAGAGATTTTATAGTCAATTAATTCTATAATATTTTCAAAATGATCTCCAATTCGTTCAATATCACGTACAGAGTTCATAAGGGCAGTGTGCTTGATGCTCTCTAGCTCTGTTAAAGAGCCTGCAGAGATATTCACTAAATAATCGGTGATTTTACGGTCAAGATTATTTAATGCACCTTCTACCTGCATTGCCATCTCAGAGTTCTTTTGTGAATGGTTATTCAAATAAAGATTTGTTTCTTCTAAACCTTGGTAAGCATATTCCCCCATTCGGATAACCTCAGCCTTCGCTTGGTCTAAGGCCAATGTAGAGGACTGCTGAATAAAGATGGGGTCCAAGTGTTTTGGTTTGTATTCTACAACCGTATCTTCCCCAGGTATAATTCTTGTTACAAGCCACGCTAGCGCACCTATAAACGGAAACTGGACAATTGTATTCGTAATATTAAAGGTTCCATGGGCAAAAGCAATCGTCATTTCCGAATTCAAGTTAAATTGTCCTTGCAGATAAGTAATTATCTGGGTGAAAACTCCGAGAAAAACAATAAATATGGTTGCACCAACCAGATTAAAAATAACATGCGTGTATGCAGCACGCTTTGCTGCTACCGATGCACCAATAGACGCAAGAACTGCTGTTATCGTCGTGCCAAGGTTGTCCCCAAAAAGCACAGGTATAGCTGCTCTAAGTTCAATTGCACCTTCTGAGAATAGACCTTGAAGAATCCCAATGGTGGCACTCGAACTTTGGACAATTAATGTAAATACTGTACCAATCACAACACCAAGTATTGGACTATCACTCATATTAACAGTTAGCTGTTGAAATGATTCTAGGCTTCTTAGTGGTGACATGCCACTACTCATCAATTCAAGACCAAAAAATAATGCTCCAAAACCAAATACAGTTTGCCCAATTGCATTAACTAGTGTGTGTTTAAAGAAAAACAGTAAGAAACAACCGAGTGCTATAATTGGCAGAGCATATTCTCCTATGTCAATTCCAATAATAAACGCTGTAACGGTTGTCCCGATATTTGCTCCCATAATTACGCCAATTGCTTGCCTAAAAGTCATAAATCCTGCATTTACTAAACCAACTGTCAAAACAGTTGTACCTGAACTACTTTGAATCAAGATAGTTACAATAATTCCAGCTAAAACACCCATAAAAGGATTGCTTGTAAATTTATCAAGAATGTTTCTTAAACGATCTCCTGCTGATTTTTGCAGCCCTTCTCCCATATATTTAATACCAAGAAGAAAGATCCCTAACCCTCCGATAAATTCAAATAACAGTGTTTGCAGATCTAATTCCAATCCTTTTTACCACCCTTCACTCATGTAGAAATTTGTCGCATACTTAAACTATTATTAATAAATATAAATAGTTTGTAAAGGATTTGTTTGCAATCTTAACATTAAATTTACAAACCATATAACGTTTCCCTATTATTAAATTCCCTACTCCTATTGTTCTAATACAATCACAGGATAAATAAAAAATCTTTTACAAACCAATTGGTTTATAAAAGATTCCTTATTTGTTGTATTATTTTTTTTCTACTAAAATTTTCGTTCCATCGACCATTTCAACCTTGATTGGAGTATTTTTTGGTATCCATTGCCCGTTTGATACAGCGCTATAATCTTTATTATTGACTCGTATGGTCCCTACTGGCCTCAAATCAGTTAGGGTAATACCCTCCTGTTCTACAAGTAAGGAATATGTCTCATTAATCGAATTGTACCCTGCTTCTGTTGAAAGCTGATCCTTTAAGGTTAACTTATTCCACATTGCCCGTCGTTTAAATACCTTTAAAAATAAGAAAGATGCGCCACTACCTAATAATACGCCTAAAACAGCATATAGACCAGATGTCAAATTAGGGGCAGGTAATGCTACTGCTGTTAGCATAGCTGCAAGTCCAATTGTTGCAAGGGTGCCATCATTTAGTAATTTCCCATCAATAATGATAAGTAATAATCCTATAAAGTAAATAATAAGCATAAGAATAACAGAATCTGAATCAACATAAGCTCCAAAATAAACCGTTATAAATCCAATTCCTAATAATCCAAAAAAACCACGCATATTAACAAGTACTTCACCGATTAGAAATAACGTTCCAAACCCAGTAATGACAAGCGCAATCCATTCCCAATTTAATATTTCCAAGAGAAATCCTCCTCCCTACATCTAATAGTACGTTTGAAAAACTGTTTAGTTTCAAAATGGGGGTAATAAATATGTCTTTCTTTAAAAGATGGTCAGTATATATATTATGTTTATTCCTTATAGCTGCAGTCTATACGGATTTAACACAAGGAAGTTTGCCAACCATTCCTAATGATAACAGAATTAATTTAAATTATACTGCGAAACAAATAAAAGTACAGCATAGTGACACTGTTCTTTCGGTCATCGAGAAAATTAACTCTCCCATATCCCAACTAAATGTAGAAAATGTAATTACTGATTTTAAACTACTTAATCCGGACGTAGACCCTTTTCAAATTAAAATTGACCAATATTATTACTTTCCTGTTTATGAATGAATAAGCTTCTAATTAAACGTATAGAACCCCCATATGACACTTCCCTTTAATAATAAAAAAAGGGCTGAAAAGTTCAGCCCTTAGCCATATTTCTATTTAGATGAATGGCAGTATAAATAACGTTATGGCGATTGAAACAGCTCCAGCTGCAATCGCTATATTTCCAAGTGTGTCAGCACCTTTGCTTCTTGAAACAAAACCGAAAATTATCCCTGCCGCTCCCATAATAACTGGCCACATGAAAAATGAAATGGCCGATAGCGCAATTCCAATCCAGCCATAAGTGTAATTCACATCAGTTTCCATATCTGAATCTGCATTAGCATCTTCCATGAGGGAGGCATTATAATCATCTGCGGTTAACTCAGCAGCGTACTCTTCGTCTCTTGTGCTGTCCGGTTCAACTCCAACATAATCTTGGTTTTTACGGTTTTCACCATGATTAGGGGCTTGTTCAACTTGGTTCTTATCTTGATATGATTTAAACTCATCCATTGTTAGGAACCTCCTTTATATACTTGAGGTGCTGTCTTAGTCTATGGATAAATATCCGAAATACCTATGGTACATTCTGGTATCAGATAAATACTTTTCCAGTAACCACATTCCTTTTTAAGGCATATGTTACTAAATAGAACAATATAAAGGGGAAATGATATGTCATTTTTTATAAAACAAATGATAACTTCCAAGTTAAAACAGCTATCGCAGGAAGATTTATTGAAACACGCTAAACAATACGGATTTACAATTACAAACGAGGAAGCTAATTCCATTGCCAATTACTTAAAAACACATGACGTTGACCCATTTACGGAAAGAGGTCGTAACTTAATGCTTCAAGAATTGGCGAAAAGAACAGATATATCGACTGCCAGGAAAGCACACAAGCTTTTTAAAGAGCTGATTACATCCTATGGTATGGAACATTTATTTGAATAAAAAAATGCAGGAATATGCTAAATAGCATTCCTGCATTTTTTTAGTTTCCCATTATTTCTTCTTTTAAATTACTATTAAATTCACCGGATTTAATCATGTCAATCTCATGTTTATAAGGAGCATATTTATTATTTTTATCTTCTCCTACAAATGGTGTTTCTAGAATCTTTGGTAGTTCTTCTAATTGAGGGTGGTGTATGACTTTATGTAAAGCTGTAAAGCCAATATGACCGAAACCAATGTTTTCGTGTCTGTCTTTGTGTGCCCCTCTTTCATTTTTACTGTCATTAACATGGACAACCTTGATACGATCGACGCCAACAATCTTGTCGAATTCATTAAGTACATTGTCAAAATCATTAACAATATCGTAGCCTGCATCATGAATATGACAGGTGTCCATACATACGGACAGTTTTTCATTATGGGTCACACCATCGATGATTTTGGCAATTTCATCGAAGGTCCTTCCAATCTCAGACCCTTTACCTGCCATTGTTTCTAGCGCGATTTGTACATCTTTTTCTTTATCTAGTACTTCATTTAGTCCTTCGACAATTTTCTTTATAGCTTCTTCTGTTCCAGCACCGACATGGGCACCAGGATGTAGTACAATTTGTTTCGCACCAATTGCTGCTGTCCTGTCTATTTCATTGCTTAGGAAGTTTACACCAAGCTCGAATGTTTGTGGCTTTGTTGTATTCCCAATGTTAATGATATAAGGAGCATGCACCACGATATCTTGTATTCCATGTTGGTCCATAAAGTGGCGACCTGCTTCAATGTTTAGTTCTTCGATTGCCTTTCTTCTAGTGTTCTGCGGGGCCCCTGTATAAATCATAAACGTATTAGCTCCATAAGAAACGGCCTGTTCACCTGAACCTAACAGCATCTTTTTCCCACTCATTGAAACATGTGATCCAATCTTTAACAACTTAAGCACCTCTCCCGTGTAATTTATTTTTTAAATCTATTTTTACGAGCAATTTCTCTTTTTATCTTCGTCTGCTGATTCTTCATTTTCTTTTTATAACCAGGTTTTACTTTTTTGGTTTTTTTCACACGTTTCCATGCTTCTTTTTCCGCATCAGTCGTTGTATTAGAACGGAGTGTACGTTTATTCCATGGCTTAGCTTCAATCCACTCGCCCTTACGTATATCTGTATAGGTGAATGTCAGACCTTTTTGTTCTAGTTTTTGAATCAGCTTAATATCGTCATCCTGGTAAATACTAATCGCTGTGCCTTCCATACCTGCTCTAGCTGTTCGTCCCACACGATGGATATAAAAGTCCTCTTCCTTTGGTAGCTGAGCATTAATCACATGACTAACACCCTTGATATCAATCCCACGTGATGCTAAGTCTGTTGCTACAATATATTGATAACGAAGGTTTTGAATTTCTTTGAGCACACGTTTACGCTCTCTCGGTGCTAAACCTCCATGGATAAGACCAACCTTTAATCCTTTCTGTAGTAATGAATCTGCTAATTGGTTTGCCTTCTCTTTTCCGTTGGTAAATATTATTGCTAAATAAGGCTGAATTGTTTGGGAAATCTCTAAGATAAGCTGCGCTTCATCACGGTGTTTTAAGGCAACGAGTTGATGTTCCATTGTCTCAGGCGAAAAATGATCCTGAACCTTTACATATAAGGGGTTCTCCAGATATTTTCTAAAGAAATGCTGTAAGCGTTGCGGTATAGTTGCAGAGAATACTAATAGCTGTATGTCTTTTGCTGATCGTACCAATAATTGATCAACATCTGTTATAAAACCCATGTCCAACATTAGATCTGCTTCATCTACTACAAAGGATTTTGCAGAATAAATGGAAATGGCATCATCTTTTACTAGATCAAGAATTCTTCCAGGTGTTCCTACAATAATATGGGGGGGCTGTTTTAATTTTTCAGCCATCTTTTGTTTGTCAGTACCACCAATTAATAATTTTGCAACCCATTGCTTCTCTCTATCTGCATAATGAATTATACGTTTTACTTCATCGTAAAGCTGTGTAGCAAGTTCTCTTGTAGGAGCGGTAATAACAAATTGTACCTCTCTTTTGTTCGTGTCTATTTGGTTAAACATAGGTAGTAAAAACGCATGTGTTTTACCAGAACCAGTGCGTGACTGTCCAATTACACTTGTACCTTTTAAAATTGATGGTATAGCTTTCTTCTGTATTTCAGTAGGTTCTTTAAATCCTAATCTCTCTATAACATCATGCATTATTGGATGAAAGGTAAATTCTTTAAAACTGTTTTGTACCATTTGTATAGAACTCCTTTATACTAGTTGTATTTTAAATAAATTGAAACGGATCTGTGTTGGTTGAGGATGCCAGTAATTTAATATCAGTAGTTGAAAATTCCTTCTCCAAATATTGCAGAATGGATTCTTTCATTACTTTTTCAGCGTAATGTCCCGGATCAATGAGTGAAAGTCCCATTTGCCAAGCATCCTGAGCAGAATGAAAGGTCAAGTCACCAGTAATAAAGGTATCTGCACCAGCGTTACGTGCTGCACGGATATATTTTTCTCCGCTCCCACCTAGTACGGCAACTTTTTTCACCTGACTATCTAAGTCGCCTGTCACACGTGTTCCCGGAAGGTCCAATCGTTCCTTTATTAGCATACTTAATTCACGAAGTGACATGCCATTATTCAGCTTACCAATACGCCCCAGCCCGTACTTCTGTCCCTCAGTCTTGAGTGGAAAGATATCGTAGGCTACTTCTTCATAAGGATGTACTGCTTTGGTTGCAGCAAGTACTTTTTGCAACAGACTGTCTTGGACAATTGTTTCTATTCTTACCTCTTGTACAAACTCCATTTTATCTTGAGAACCGATATACGGATCTGTGCCTGCTAATGGCTTAAATGTTCCTTCTCCCAATGTCTGAAAGGTACAATGACTGTAATTTCCGATATACCCAGCACCTGCGTTCCCCATTGCATCCCTAACTTGATGTTGGTGGGTCTGGGGAACGTAAACTACTAACTTTTTTAGCTGTTCTGCTCCCTCTACGATAAGAGGCTTTGTATTTGTTATTCCTAGTTTTTCACATAGTACATCATTCACGCCACCTTCAGCAATATCTAAGTTTGTATGTGCAGCGTAAACGGAAATATTATGCTGTAAAAGCTTTTTTAACACACGCCCCTGAGCAGTTTCAGTATGAAGTTGATTAACTGGTTTAAATAGCAGAGGATGGTGAGCTATTATTAAACTTACATTCTTTGCTATCGCTTCGTCTACAACGTCTTCTAGTACATCCAACGTAACCATAATTTTTGAAACAGGCGCATCATAAGAGCCCACTTGTAATCCCACATTGTCCCAGTCATAGGCTAGTGATTTTGGAGCAAGCCTTTCCATCGCTACAAAAATATGTTTATTTTTGATTATCGATTTCATTGATTATCTCCTCCATCCATTTTAATTCTAAATTGAATTGTAGTACCTTTGCTTGATCTTTTACCTTCGCTTCCTCCATTTGCACGAGGACACGTTGTAGCTTTTCATATTCGTGGAGCCATTTATTAAAAAAGGCAGTGTTTTTTTCTCTCATCAAATATGGGCCAAAGAGCAGCTGTCTTTCTTTAATTTCTTCTTGATAGGGGGACTTTCTTATATCTCTCTTAGCTGATAAAATTTCATAAATATGGCCGTTTTCTTCTAAAATTCCCTCATTTTCTAATACATAACCATTTTCTATAAACCATTTTCTTACGCTTCTGGCATCAATATTTGGCTGTGCAATAATGTGATTGACTGCATCAAGCTTGTCCTTGCCTTCTTCCAAAATATTACGGATTAGCGAGCCACCCATTCCCGCTATAACTAATTGATTTACTTCCTGTTGATCTAGAACAGCCAAACCATTCCCTAAACGCACATCTATCCGGTCATCCATTTTAAATTGCTGTACAGTTCTTAGTGCACTTTCATAAGGGCCCTCATTCACCTCACCAGCTATCGCTTGGGAAGTTTGATCCTGTAGACAAACATAGCATGGTAAGTATGCATGATCAGACCCAATATCAGCGAACAATGCTCCTGTTGGCAAAAAAGAAGCTACCTGCTTTAATCTTTCAGATAAATTCACATTAAATGACATAACTATCTCAACTTTCTATTGTGTCTTATTTTTCTATGTAATAAGAAAAGCTTTCTGTCGTAATTGGCAGAAAGCTTAACTATCTGATATAAACTACTGTTTTTCCGCAAGCCATGAAGCCAAGACTTCAGCTTCTTGATCCGTTGCCATTCCAGGTGGCATAGAGCCCTGGCCATTAATAATTATATCCTGAATTTCATCTTCTGATAAACGGCTACCTACTTGAGTCAAGTCTGGACCTGCTCCACCAGACAAATCAGCGCCGTGACAGCTTGCACAATTGGATTCAAAAATTGCTTCTGGGTCATCAGATGTTTCCCCTTCGCCTGATTCTCCCTCAGAGGACTCTCCACCTTCTTCGGTTTGTTCCCCTTCTTCAGCTTGTTGAATTTGTTCCCTTTGGTCTATACCAATAATTGATATAACAATTACAGCAAGTATCCCTAAAAGAGCTATTAATGCATACGGGATAACTGGGTTTTTTCTCATTGCGTTTCCTCCTTATGTAATCCCCATAATCTATTTCGCTATAAAAGACTATTTATATTTTACTCGAAAAACCAAATTGTTTAAAGAGTTTACCTATTAAAATTCACAAAATAGTGTAAAGGCAAGTAAATAGTAGAGCAATTATGCCGATAATAACTAGATATCTTAGACTGTTCTTTACACCTAGAAAGATCCAAGCACTAAAATTTAACGCAAACACAAAGCTAAGATAAATGCCTTGTAAATGAAGTAGTTTTCCTATAGTCAACAAACTTAAGAATGCTAGAAAAAGGCTTGTTATCAAACCAAGGTGATATAACGTATTATTCCTGTTTTTCATAGTGACATACGTCCAACCACTATAACAAAGAAAAAGTAACAACATACCAAGTTGCAAAGCAAGCTCTATTTGCGTAAAATAAAGTACAAAGAATGAGAACGGTAACAAAATAGAGACAAATATAATTTGTAATACTTTACTAGAAAATTTAGCTGAGTTGTTAACCGTGTTTGAAGTTCCTTCTCCATTAGTATATAGAGCTAGGAGATAGTCACAGTATTTATCTGGAAGTAGTTGATGTTCTTTCCAATAATGTATCTCGGTTACAATGGTATTAATTCTTTCCTCTCTCATATCTCACGCTCCTATAAAAGAATGCTTTACAAGCATATTTCTTTTTTATAATAGGAGAGGCCATTGAACTCCTAAAATGAACAATGACCGTACTATTATTTAGTCGAGAAAATCCTTTAATCGTTTACTACGGCTTGGATGCCTTAGTTTCCTAAGTGCCTTAGCTTCAATCTGGCGAATTCGCTCACGTGTTACACCAAATACCTTCCCAACTTCTTCAAGCGTTCTGGTTCTTCCGTCATCGAGACCGAAACGTAAACGTAAAACATTCTCTTCACGATCGGTAAGTGTATCAAGCACATCTTCAAGTTGTTCTTTTAATAACTCATAAGCCGCATGATCGGATGGTGATACAGCTTCCTGATCCTCTATAAAGTCTCCAAGATGTGAATCATCTTCCTCCCCAATAGGGGTTTCTAATGACACAGGTTCCTGTGCAATTTTAAGAATGTCACGAACTTTATCAGGCGACAGTTCCATTTCTTCTCCAATTTCCTCTGGAGTAGGCTCCCTGCCCAAGTCCTGTAGTAATTGACGTTGAACTCGGATAAGCTTATTGATCGTTTCTACCATGTGTACCGGAATTCGGATTGTTCTAGCTTGGTCAGCTATTGCACGTGTTATAGCTTGTCGGATCCACCAAGTTGCATACGTACTAAATTTGAATCCTTTACGGTAATCAAATTTCTCAACTGCTTTCATCAGACCCATGTTTCCTTCTTGTATCAAATCGAGAAAAAGCATACCCCGTCCAACGTAACGTTTTGCAATACTTACAACTAGGCGAAGGTTTGCCTCTGCCAATCGCCTTTTAGCTTCATCTTCATCGTTCTCAATTCTTGTTGCTAGGTCGATTTCTTCAGCGGCTGATAATAGATCAACTCGTCCAATTTCTTTTAAATACATACGTACAGGGTCGTTAATCTTGATTCCTAGCGGGACACTCAAATCATTAAGATTAAATTCTTCTTCCTTGGCGATTTGTTGCATATTTGGATCCTCTTCAGATTCACCAATAACTTCGACACCCTGTTCTCCAAGGTACTCATAAAATTCATCCATTTGATCTGGTTCGATAACAAAATTTGATAGGCGGTCTGCTATTTCTTCATAAGCTAGAACACCACGTTTTTTCCCCATCTCAAGCAATTGATCTTTCGCTTGTTCGATGGTTAGTTCAGGCTCATTATTTTCTTTGGTTTCTGAAGGCTTGTTTTCGGCCATGAGTCCCCCTCCTTCCAGACTACGTAAAATTAATTCGTATTCTTTAAATGTTTTTGTATTTCAATAATTTGTTTAGCAATTTGAGCTGCTTTTAATGGATCATTCTGCCTCTCAGCCATTACTTGCTGATCTTTTAGCGATTGAATGTCCGTAACATCGTTTGCTTGGGCGCGGATCACCCTGACATAGTCGCTGATCTCCTTATCGCTGATATCTTCATATACAGGGGCCATTGCAATTTCAACCACAATTTGCTTTAATCTTGGGTCTGTAAGCCGTTCAATAAAAAGACTTACATCTGCTGTATGACCGTCTTCGTAAAAAGCATATAAATGAGTTGCTATAATTTTGTGGTCATCTACATTAAACGCGGCGCCCAGCTCTTCACGTACATTTTCAGCAATGGATGCATCCTGTAGCATATAAGTAATAAGTTTTTTTTCAGCATTTTGGAAAGCGGGTAGTAATTTTTGATTACGTACAGATCTTTTTCCATTATTAGTATATCTGTTCTTTTCGCTATTATCCTTCTGTCTTCCGCTTCTATTCTGATATGTCTGTAACTCACCAGCTAGCGTATCCAGTGATATATCAAATTCCTTACTTAACTCTTTTAAGTAATATTCCCGTTCCACTTGACTATCAATCATTGCAAGTAGTTGAAGCATTTTTTCTATATACTTTATACGGTCACCTTCAAGATTTAAATTATACGCTTTACGGTGATATCTCATATAAAAAGTAACATAGGTTTCACTTGCTTTTATTACTTCATTCTTAAATGCTTCTTTGCCATGTGTTTGAATAAAACTATCTGGATCGAGTCCATCCTTTAACCTTGCTATTTTCACTTCACAACCAACTGATCGCAATAGTTCAGCGGCTTTACTTGTTGCTTCCACACCAGCATTATCTCCGTCATAGCAAATAATAACCGTATCTACATAGCGTTTTAACAATTTCGCTTGATAATCAGTCAAGGATGTCCCCATCGTAGCCACGACGTTTCTAACATCAGCTTGGTAAGCGGAAATAACATCCATATACCCCTCAAATAAAACTGCTTCGCCTTCTTTGCGGATATACTTTCTAGCTTGGTCAAAGTTAAATAGTAGCTTTCCTTTTTGAAATAAATCACTTTCTGGGCTGTTTAAATATTTTGGTTCTTGATCTTTGCCAAGAGCACGCCCTCCAAAAGCAACTGTTTTCCCTAAATGATTTCGGATAGGAAAGATTACCCTACCTCGAAAGCGGTCACTTACACTATTATCATTCATAAGCGAAACTAAACCTGCTTTGACAAGGATTTGTCTATGGAACCCCTTTTTTTCTAGAAATTCAGCAGTAAAATCCTTTACATTCGGTGCAAAACCTAATTGGAAAGCATCTATTGCCTCTTCTTCTAGTCCCCGATCTTGTAAGTAATGGTATCCTTCTTTACCATCCTTCGCATATCTTAATAAATGATGGTAAAGTTTCGTAACCCATTCAAATGCGGAAAGTATGTTTTGGCTTTCATCTGATAGAGAAGATTCTTTTTTAACCCCTGTATCAGGTAATTCCTTGCCAGCCCTTTCTGCTAAGAACTGTAGTGCTTCATAGAAAGAATAACTTTCCATTTCCATCAGAAAGGTTACGACATTCCCCCCTTTACCACATCCAAAACAGTGAAAGATCTGCTTTTCCTGGGTAACAGAGAAGGATGGAGACTTTTCCCCATGAAAAGGGCAGAGTCCAAAATAATTTCTACCTTGTTTCTTTAATTGAACATAGTCCCCGATAACGTCCACAATATCATTTGCTTGTCGTATTTCTTCAATAACTGTTTCGGGAATTTGATTTGCCATTGACATCACCATACTATCATTACTATTCGTCGTGCACGAAAGAGAATCCTTCAATTTTCGACAATATTTTTTCTATACCGAGAAAAAATTCCTTCATTCGGTATATTTTACATAGAAGGATAGATTACACAGGAAGCGTGCAGTTTATTTTGTTTTTATTAACTTCACAAAAAAACTGTATGAAGCTCCGTGATTTTGACGATCCTGTAACAAGGCTTTACAAATTAAAACGCACTTAAAAGTTGCTTACTTTACATTATTTCTACATATTCCATAAAGAATCCTTCTTTTAATTGAATGTTTTACTTTTCAGAATATGCAACAGACATATAAATAGAACGATTGTTTCTATATATATCTTTACACAAATTACGATTATAATACACTTTAGCCAAAAACGCTAGAATTTAGCCTAGTAATTTTATGTGACTTTTTAACAACAAAAAACATTCTATTATGAATATAGAATGTTAGGTTGTTTGGAAACCATGATGTTCTGACTATTTCTTTAATCCTGTATTAAATGTAAAATATTATTTGCAGTCTCTTCCACAGCCTTATTAGAAACATCAATAACTTTACAGCCAATGCGATTAACCACATCATCAAAATAGCCAAGTTCTTGATGGATCCTTTCTATGTTGGCATATGTTGCCTGTCCACCAAGGCCTAGCGCCTTCAGTCGTTCTTTTCTTATTTCATTTAATTTTTCAGGGCTGATTCGTAATCCAATACATTTATCGGGATGTACCTCAAATAGTTCTTCAGGAGGGTCAACCTCTGGAACGATTGGCACATTAGCCACCTTTAACCGCTTATGGGCAAGAAATTGTGACAGGGGTGTTTTTGATGTTCTTGAGACTCCAATTAGCACAATGTCAGCCCTAGCAATTCCCCTGGCATCACGGCCATCATCATACTTAACAGCAAATTCTATGGCTTCAACTCTTTTAAAGTAATCTTCATCCAATTTGTGGACCAGTCCTGCTTCCATTCTTGGTAAATTATCAAATACACGCTCCATCGAAGCAAGCATAGGCCCCATAATATCTATCGCTTCTATATCCATCTCTCTTGCCTGGTCGTTCACGTATTTTCTTAAAAACGGATCGACTAAAGTAAAACCAATTAACCCTTTGTTCTCTTTTGTTAATTGCAATACTTCATCAATCGTACCAGTATCCTCCACATAAGGAATCCGTTGAATTTTGTACTCACCATTATTAAATTGACTAAGTCCCGCTTTTATTACAAGTTCAGCGGTTTCTCCAACAGAGTCTGAAATAACGTATACAGTCGGTGCCAATGTCATCCAAATGCCCCCCGTCAATAATTATACTTGATCATTCATAATGAGCTCGACAAACACCTTGGTGATGGTCGTCTTTGTAATTCGGCCAATGACTTCTAACCCTGACTCTGTATCCCTTACAACAGGGATTCCGTCTATTTGTTTATTAATTAATTTCATAGCCACATCAATTAATAAGTCTTCTCTTCTACAAATTGTTATATTTGGCATCCTTGTCATAATAATATGTACTGGGACACTGTTTAAGTCCTGCTGCCCAATACTTGCGCGCAACAAGTCTTTACGAGATAAAACACCTGTTAGACAGGAATGTTCGTCTACAACAAACAGAGTTCCCACATCTTCTAAAAACATGGTAGATATAGCATCGTAAACTGATACACTTTCCTTTACTACTATTGGCACATGTTGAAATTGCTGAACTTTAAACTTTTTAATTTGTTCTGTAAGTAGTTCAGAACCTGTCTTGCCTGTAAAAAAGTAGCCAACACGTGGTCTAGCATCAAGAAACCCAGCCATCGTAAGGATGGCCAGATCTGGCCTTAGCGTTGCACGTGTCAGGCTTAACTTTACCGCAATGTTTTCTCCTGTTATTGGCCCCTCTTCTTTCACTATCTCTATAATACGTTCCTGTCTTTTCGATAATTCCATTATGCCACCACCTGGCGATCAATATTGCATACTTGCCTCATATTATAGCTTATACTAAAGGAAAAAGAAAATATAGAAACTATTAAAATGAAACTACATTTGGTAAGAAGGGCTCCTGCTTCCCGCTTAAAGCCCTTCATTACCATTTGATTTCTTGAAGTGAGGGTTTACTATCAGTTAAGGCAAGACAATTCTAGAAGTTTTGTTTCCACTCGATCTTCGCAAGATCTGCATAGTCTCTAATGAGCAATGCGATCTTCTGCACAAGTGCTAAGCGGTTTGCGCGAATTTGCTCATCCTCCGCCATAACCATGTTATGTTCGAAAAACTCATGGATGAACTCAGAAAGGGTTGAAAGTACATCCAAGGCATCTTTTGCCTCTTTCCTATCTTTTTTCTCATTGTATGTTTCTTTAACATTTTGATAAGAGTTGTATAACTCTTTTTCTGAGTCAGTCTCAAATAAGTTAGGGTCCACATCAGTTGCGTCCATTTCTTTCGCAAGATTTAAAAGACGTACCAGCGCCTCCTGAACTGGCTTAAACGCTTCCTCACTTCTTTTTTCAGAAAGTACTTTTGCTTTTGAAATAGTGTACGATACATCGCCAATCTTCTCATGCAAGACAGCCTGTGTTATATCCTGTTCCACACTTTCTTCTTTTAAGATAAAACTAGCTCGAGCAGTAAAAAAGGTATGCAGCTCTTGTTTTACTTCCAAGTCATCATTCGTGTCAATTCCTGTTTCTTTTATTAACTGCAAGGTGAAATCCAACATTTCTTCAAGCGTAATATCCCATCCTCGTGCTTCTAGTATCCGCATTACTCCTAACGCTTGTCGTCTTAAACCATACGGGTCTTGTGAACCTGTTGGTGTAAGTCCAATGGCTATACAACCAACGATCGTGTCTAACTTGTCTGCAACACTAACCATTGCGCCAATCTCACTCTTTGGTAACGCACCATTTGCCTGTACAGGTAAGTAATGTTCTTTTATCGCTATAGAAACTTCTTCTTCTTCTCCAAAATGTCGTGCATACTTTTCGCCAATAATACCTTGTAGCTTGGTAAATTCATTTACCATGTTGGTCATAAGGTCAAACTTACAGATCTCAGCTGTTCTTAGAGCATTTTTCCTTAATACCTCTACGCTGTTTAATCGCTCCGATAACAGTTCTGTAATACCTGTAACACGCTTCATTTTATCTCCGATTGTTCCAAGTTTTTCCTGGAAAACTACTCTATCTAATTTTTCTTGGAAGAAATCTATAGAATGTTTCTTGTCTTCATTGTAGAAAAAGGCAGCATCTGATAAACGAGCACGAAGTACTTTCTCATTCCCTTTTATTACTGTCTCCAGTGCATTTGTATCCCCATTACGAATACCAACAAAATACGGTAAAAGCTCTTCTTTCATTGATTTAACAGGGAAGTACCGTTGATGTTCCTTCATAGAAGTAATGAGCACCTCTGAAGGAAGCTTTAAATATTGATCTTCAAAAGACCCGATAAATAATGTAGGGTATTCCACAAGGTTTCGTACCTCTGTAAGTAACTCTTTATCAACAGGTATTTTGTAGCCATGCTCTAATTCTGCTGCTTCTATTGCTTCAAGGATTAACTTCTCTCTGGCACCCGAATCAACAATTACATAGCTATTTTCTAACTTTGTCTTATATTCATTTGGATGGTTTAACGTAACTTTGTCTCCTAAAAAGCGATGGCCATATGTAACATTATTTGTAGCCACACCTGCCACTTCAAAAGATATTACCTCATTACCAAATAGAGCGGCAATCCATCTAATTGGTCTTGCATAACGCAATGTTTGAGTGCCCCAACGCATGTTTTTACCAAATTGAATAGATTCAATAATGGACTTTAAGGCTGGAAGCAGCTCATCAGTCGACTTGCCGTTAATAACCTTGGAGACATATATATAGTTCGTACCTTTAACTTCTTTTAAATAGATGTCTGAAACATCTTTTCCTTGTCCTTTTGTAAACCCTATAGCTGCTTTTGTCCAATTACCACTTTCATCCTTGGCAATTTTCTCGGCTGGTCCTTTTGCTTCTTCTTCAATAGTCTCCTGCTCTTCTGCTACTCCTGTAATATGAACTGCTAGTCTGCGCGGAGTAGAATAACTGCTAATGGCTGCATAAGAAATACGCTGTTCTTTTAACCAATTAGCTGTTTTTTCTTTTAGTTGTGTTTCTGCATCATCCACAAAACGGGCAGGTAATTCTTCAAGTCCAATTTCTAGTAAAACGTCCTTAGCCATTTACTTCTCCTCCTTTTGAAGCATAGGAAAGCCTAGTCTTTCCCGTTCCGCTACATAAGCTTTAGCAATACTTCTAGCGAGATTACGAATTCTTCCAATGTACCCCGTTCTTTCTGTTACAGAGATGACACCTTTCGCATCTAAAAGATTAAAGGTGTGAGAACATTTAAGAACATAATCATAAGAAGGAAATACAAGCCCTTTTTCCATCGTCACCTTTGCTTCCTGCTCATACATCTCGAATAACTGAAACAGCATATCTGTGTTAGACTCCTCAAATGTATAGACAGAATGTTCATATTCAGGTTGGAAAAAGATATCTTTTACCGTTACGCCATTTGTCCATTCCAGATCAAAAACGTTTTCTTTATCCTGAATATAGGATGCAAGTCTCTCAATTCCATAAGTAAGTTCAACAGTCACTGGGCTTGCTTCCAAACCACCAATTTGTTGAAAGTAAGTAAACTGCGTAATTTCCATCCCATCTAGCCACACTTCCCAACCAAGACCAGCAGCACCCAAGGTTGGGTTTTCCCAGTTATCTTCCACAAAACGAATGTCGTGTTTTAATGGGTCGATCCCTAACTTCTCAAGTGACTCTAAATATAGTTCCTGGATATTATCAGGTGATGGCTTCATAATTACCTGAAATTGATGATGCTGATAAAGTCGATTAGGATTTTCCCCATATCTCCCGTCATCTGGCCGTCTTGACGGCTCAACATATGCTACATTCCAAGGCTCAGGTCCTAAACTTCGTAATAATGTCATTGGTGACATCGTACCTGCACCCTTTTCTACATCATATGCTTGCATGATGATGCAATTTTGGTCTGACCAATGCTTTTGCAAGGTCAAAATCATTTCTTGAATATTCATCCTCACATACCTCCATTTAAAAATTGTAGTAATAGTCTCACTTGTAACGAAATTGTACCTTTCCTTACTTAGGATTTTAGAATTTCAACTGCAGTAAAGCTTCCAAGATAAAATTCCTAAAGTACAAAAAACCCGTCCCTATGTCTAATTATATAGACATAGGGACGGGTTTTAGCCGCGGTTCCACCCTATTTGCTCAAGTAAGAATGAGCCACTTTATTTGGGCTGCTCCAGAGGTGCCATTCCTTTATGTACTGTCATTCGGCTTACACGATCCCGAATTCGCTGTTCACAGAAGCAAAAAGTACTAATCTCTATCAATGCAGCTATTATTCACATTGAAATATGTAAAAATCATACGTCATTCTTTGCTTTTTTGTCAAGGGTTAAGAAAATAAATCAATTTGCGAGAGAAATTTTCTTGATTTTAAATAGAAGCCTCCATATGTATCATAATAATTATTCAACAATTGACGAAGTAGCAATTTATTTTCCTCTTTTACCGAAATAGAGCCTACCTGATCCAAGTTAACTGCCGAAAACACATAGAGTAGTTTTGAGACTGAATCTGGAAGCTCTACTGCAGCACCATCTACATAGCGGCACTGTCTGCAGAGCAATCCACCTTCATGGATTGAAAAGGCATATGGATTTCTCTTTTGACCACAGTTAGCACAGCGATCAACCGTTGGAGCAAAGCCACCTTTTTGAAACAACTTCAATTCTAACATCATAATTGGGATGATTGGATCTTCTTTATCTGCGATCCAATGCATAGTATGGTCAAATTCATCATATATATTGATGTCTGGGCTTTTTTGATCCATTAATTTATCAAGCAATTCCGAGATATAAGCGGCGTAAGCAGTCCTCACAATATCTTCTCTTATTCTACGCAGTGAATGAATTACCTCACCCTGTTGTAGAGTGCTTAAACCACTGTTAAGGTAAACAAAAAATTCTCCATATATGAATGGCTGCGTTACGGCAGCCATTCTGCTTTTAGGCTTTTTTGCACCCTTCGCCAAGACAGAGATTTTACCTGCGTTTTTACTAAAAATTGTAACGATCTTATGTGTTTCTCCATAATCTGTAGTTTTAATTACAAAGCCTTTAATTTTCTCTAACACATACCTTCCCCTTTTCTAACGGAATGTGCCTATGTTTAGTCTACTAAAGCTGTGAATCCATTGATGCTTCTTCTTGTTCCGTCTGACTCATAATATTATTGTTTGGTTCATTTTCCAACTCTTTCATTAACAAATAGGTTTCAATGTTTCCCGTTTGACTAAAAACTCTCCAGGTTAAGTCGATCACAAGAAACCCCACCTTTCTTTTTAGTTTGAAAATGTAACTCATTAATTAGAATGACCACACGTGCTAAAACAATTAGTATAAAAATTTTCCATGTTTAATATTCATCGCTTCTAAACCCATACTCATTTAGCTGGTTTTGTTTGTTTCTCCAGTCTTTTTTCACCTTTACCCATAGCTCTAAATATATTTTGGATCCGAGTAATGCTTCAATATCCTGTCTGGCATATTTTCCAATATTCTTCAGCATACTTCCTTGTTTACCAATGAGAATTCCTTTTTGTGTCTTTCTTTCTGTCACAATTGTTGCTTGAATATAGAGCGAGTTGTTGTCTCTTTCCTCCATATTTTCCATGACAACTGCAATGGAGTGAGGAATCTCTTCTCGCGTTAGTTGTAATACTTTCTCCCGAATAAGTTCTGTAATAATAAACCGTTCTGGATGATCGGTTACCTGGTCTTCCGGGTAATATTGCGGCCCTTCAGGCAAATTACCTTTCAAAATATCTAGTAAATGTGTAACATTGTTTCCCTCAAGTGCCGAGATAGGGATGACTTCTTCAAATTCCAATTTCTCTTTGTATTGCTCAATTAGAGGGAAAAGGTCATCCGGGTGAATCAAATCTATTTTATTTATAACAAGATACACCGGGCGATTTACCTTTTGTAACATATCAAGGATATACTGATCCCCTCTACCATACCCCTCTTTTGCATTAATCATAAATAAAATGGAATCCACCTCATTAAGCGTGTTTTCCGCTGTCTTCACCATAAAATCTCCAAGACGATGCTTTGGTTTATGAATCCCTGGTGTATCAATGAAGACAATTTGTGCGTCATCCTGTGTGAGCACCCCTTGGATCTTATTTCTAGTTGTTTGTGCCTTGTCACTCATAATAGCTATTTTTTGTCCAATTACTCTGTTCATAAACGTGGACTTTCCTACATTGGGTCTTCCGATGATTGCAACAAATCCTGATTTGAAATTTTCCATGATGTTTCCTCCAAGACGAGATTTCTTTTTATTATCATACTACAAATACTAGCTACTTTCATATAATCGACAAAACCTTTAAAAACTTTCTATCTTCTGCAAAAAAGTACACATTTTCTTATAAAGTCCTAATTTCTATTAAATACTTAAACAAATACGAGCCGTTTTTTTATAGGAGCTAATTATCTATCACAAGGTTATATTACACGTGAAAAAAAGCCCTACTTAGGACTTTACATACCCGCTATTTTAGGTATAAAAACAATCAACCCTACTACGACCGACATCAATACAGTAAGAAGCACTGCACCCGCGGACAAATCTTTGACGACTTTTGCCTTCGGATGAATTTCTGGTTTAAGATAATCGAGCATTTTTTCGACAGCGCTATTCAGACATTCAGCCGTTAACACACTGCCAATAGCTATTACGATAAATAACCATTCTACCTGGCTCAATTGCATGATTATACCAGCACATATAACAATAAATGCTGCTAGTAGGTGAATTCGAAAATTCCTCTCCGTTTTCACCACACTCAAAACACCATTCCATGCATATTTAAAACCTATGGATTTTCGATTACCTTTCAATGCCAAAAGCACCCAAAATTTCTTCCTGTCTTTTAAACATGACCACTTCGTCTTCGTTCTTAATATGGTCATAGCCTAATAAATGAAGAAATCCATGGAGTGTGAGGAAAGCCAACTCACGTTCGAGTGGATGATTATATTCCTCAGCCTGTTCTTTCGCTTTTTCAACTGATATGACAACATCTCCAAGTATAATCGGCATGTCATCACCAACGATGTTTAACTCACCTTCAACTGTTTCTTGCATCGCAAAGGATATTACATCTGTAGGTACATCCTTTTGTCGATAATTCCTATTTAACTCTTGAATTTCATTGTTGTCCACAAAATTAATAGACATTTCGGCCTCAGATGAGATTTTTTCCTCTTTTGCTGCAAATGTTATAAGTTTTTGAAGCATATCAATATAGTCGCTCGCTACAGTATTAGTGCTATCATGAAAATCGATATACATATTATTTTGCCTCCTTCATTGGGTATTGTATTCTTGAATGGAATATCCCTTTGAGTGTATCACAAATAGTACGTTGCACTAAATTTAAATCCTTTAGTGTTAATGGACTTTCATCCAATTGGCCATCCGTCATTCTATCCCTAATAATGGAGGCCACAATCTCCTCAATCTTCTCTTCAGTTGGCTCTTTTAATGATCTTACTGCTGCCTCTACGGAATCACATATACAAATAATAGCTGCTTCTTTCGTTTGAGGTTTTGGACCAGGATAGCGGAAGCTGGATTCTGATACTTCCTTATTTTTATCCTTCTCTTTGTAGTAAAAGTATTTCAGTAGTGTTGTACCATGATGTTGAGAGGCTATGGCAATAATTTCTTTTGGTATGCGATATTTTTGAAGCATTTCTGCTCCATCATAAGGATGACTAATAATGATCTCAGCACTCTGTTTTGGACTTATAACATCATGCGGATTTTTAATAGCAAGTTGGTTTTCAATAAAATAGTGTGGTCTAACGGTTTTTCCCATGTCGTGATAGTATGCCCCAACTCTTGCTAGCAAACCATTTGCCCCAATAGCTTCACATGCTGTCTCACTGAGATTAGCAACCATGATGGAATGATGATAAGTTCCTGGCGCTTCAGTTAAGAGCTTTTTCAATAATGGTTGGTTAGGACTTGAAAGTTGTAATAGCTTAATATCAGAAAGAATACCAAGGACCGTCTCAAAAAACGGCAATAATCCTATTGTCAATACGGCAGACAAAAAAGCTGCTCCAACGCCATATGCCGCTTGGATGAATATATCTCCTATAGCATATTTTTCGAAGGAGAGAAATACAAATGATAGTAGGGTTACAATATTTACTACAGACATCCCTGCTCCAGCCTTTAAAATAGCTAGTCGATCCTTGACATTCATAAGGAAAATGATAGCTGCTAACTGTGATAGCAGAAAATAAACACCTGCTTCAATATTAAGAGAGCCTGGTATTTGATAGTTAAAGATAATGCTTCCCAGTATTGCATATATTACGCTCAATACAATAGCTGTGCGCTCATGAATTAATTGCTTAATAAGCAGTACCCCTGTGGCCAGAGGGACTACAAAGAATAACTGATTACTTTGTGTGGTAAAAAGACTAACAATTTTCATTAAAGAAACAACAATGACACTAATAAGCAATATGGAAGCAATTTTGCGCTTATCTGCATTAAATTTTTTGGTAACCCAATTCATCTCGTATGCAACAAAGCTAGACAATAAAATGATTAATATACCTAAGCCAATAACTGGATAAATATTCCGCTCATTATTCATCAACCCAACTAGCTGCATCTCTTCGTACACTTCATTGGTAATTGTTTGACCTTCTCGAACTATTACTTCTCCTGCTCTTATCATAACTGGCTCTACACTACTAGCAGCATTTTTACGGGCCTCACTTGTACTCTCAGCATCATAAATAGAATTTTCTACAATAGCAAATCCTGCTAAATTTGATAACACTTTTGTTACCTCTTCATCTAGTGCAGAATATGTTATAATCTCATTCGCATTTGACCGTGCACTAGCTAAGCTCTCCGTTCTTACACCAGTTTCAAACGTCTCTTCTAACGCTTCTAAGAGAACTTCTTGACCTTCTTCTCTTTGTGCTTCAGACATATCAACAAGACTGGCAAATACACCATCATTTAATTCTTCTGTAATCTCATCTGAAAGTATCTGTTTAAGACGTTGCACCTTTTCTTGACTGGTAAGTGGTACCCTAGTGACCTCTTCATTATTTTTTTCACTGTCTGGAGCCTCTTCTTCCAGTTTTGAAACCGCTTCAAAAACCTCTTTCGTATAGGATAAGCGCTCCTCTGTAATCTCTTCAGAAATGTTAAATCTATCTTCTACAGATTGGACAGTTTCTCTCGTTTTCCTCTGTGTTTCCTGTTCATTTTCTATGGTGATTGGGGAACGGATCGTTTCACTTGCGTTTGCAAACCGTTCTATATTGTATGTTTCGGTATGTATGTTACCCAGTGTTATAAAAAAGAAGAATACACCTATCAGCATTGTAGATATTAAAATGAGGAGCCAGTTCTTTTTTAAATTTTGATAAAACTCTCTCTTACGCCCCGTTTTCTTTTTCAATTTCTCCCCCCCACATCCCAAACATTAGAAAAACTTATTCCTTGATATAATTGTTTATCTAATGATTAAAATTTCACACCATAGACAATAAGACCCTTTTCAGGGTCTTACTGCCTTGTTTCCCCTTTTTCATACGCATTTATAATACGCTGAACTAGAGGATGACGGACAACATCCGTTTGTTCCAGGTAGGTAAAAGAAATACCTTTTACCTGTTCAAGCATCTGTGAGGCTGCCTGTAATCCAGATTTTTTTCCTTTTGGAAGATCAATCTGTGTAACATCACCAGTTATCACCATCTTGGAACCAAATCCTAATCTTGTTAAGAACATTTTCATTTGTTCTGGTGTAGTGTTTTGTGCTTCATCCAGAATTACAAAAGCATCATCCAATGTTCTCCCTCTCATATAAGCAAGGGGAGCAATTTCAATTGTTTCTCGTTCAATCAAACGTTGTGTATGTTCTGTACCCAAAACGTCATGTAAGGCGTCATACAACGGACGAAGATAAGGATCGACCTTTTCTTTAAGGTCTCCAGGTAAAAACCCAAGACTTTCCCCAGCCTCTACAGCAGGCCGAGTTAAAATAATTTTCTTGATGTTGCCGTTTTTTAAAGCATGTACAGCCATCACCACAGCTAAATATGTTTTCCCTGTACCAGCCGGTCC
Source organism: Oceanobacillus manasiensis (assembly GCF_000724085.1). GTDB lineage: Bacteria > Bacillota > Bacilli > Bacillales > Amphibacillaceae > Oceanobacillus_B > Oceanobacillus_B manasiensis. The sequence continues at coordinate 274,715 of NZ_CCDL010000002.1, read as the reverse complement.
TATACCAAACACTAGATCATTCGCTTTAATTGAAGCAATGTATTTTTTTTGACCGAGTGTTTTGACACGAATCGATTTCCCTTTAACGTTTTTGGTAATTTCATCTTCAAATAATGTTTCAAATTGATCAATTTTACCTTTTTTCGCAAGGTCAACAGCATAAACAATATCACGTTCAGAAATGGTTAATCCTTTTCTGATAAGTGAAAGCATTGTTAAGAGAATACTTTGTACGAGCGTGATATTGGTTTCCTCACCAGATACACGAACGACTTCTCCCCTAGTTACAATGGAGACATTTAGTTGCTCTTCCAATTGAAGAAGATATTTATCATTTGTTCCAAACAATGCTAACGCTTCATTTGGACTGTTGAGTTGTAAATCAATTTCAGTTAAGTTCTCTGACATAATCAATCTCCTTGGGTTAAAGGTTGGGCTTTTGCAATGTTTTCTTCAACGTTAATATATAAGTTTAATATAACTTTACCATTCTCGATTGTTTCATGCAAAACTTTTTCGGAAACGATTACTGCATCAGGGCCCAGCTGCAAGGCTAATTCCTTTTTAGCTTGCTCTATCCCTGCATTTACCGCTTCCTTCTGAGAACGTTCTACTTTAGTATACGTTTTCTCATTCAAAGTGGTTTCAATAAAATGAACAGGCAACTCCCATTTTAAAAATTTTATTGGTGATTCATTTATTTCTCTGTGAATATGCTTGTACTCTGGTGTACCGAATCCCCATACTGGCAATTGAAATTTTCCTGCTTTCAGGAAAAATTTTTTCTCATTGTTTCCGGTTAGACTCTCATGGCTTGTTTGCAATGGTGCAGTTACGTTAACTTCATACCAAGTCGTTGCTATAATTTCCCCATCAGCAGCTACAAGCTCTTTTTTTCCTTTCTCCTCTTCTTCCTCATTATTATCATCCGTAGAGGATTCATTTATTACACCTGAGACAAGCTTGTCACCTGGTTTTACATAATCATTCACCTGTACTTTTGGGAGCCCATTAGAGACGTACATCTTTTTGATAATTCCTTTTTTAGTTGCTATCAAATCCCTGGGTCCTAGTGGCTCTTCTTCTTCGACTATGATCTTCTCAACTCCTTCTAAAGAGAAGGTTGTCCCTTTTTGCTCCACACCAACCCATAATAATTCGGGTACATCTTTAACTAATTTTTGTTGAATTTCATTGGGCGACTTTAATGAAAAGATCCATGCACCTGGATGTATACCATCACTTTGAAGCTGCTTGCTAATCTTCTCTTCAATATCTTTAGGAACTCCCGTTATTTTGACCTCCCAAAGGATATTAGAAAGAAATAAAATTAGAAAAAAACTTAAGAGGACTCCAAGTAATAGTTCCTTTCGCCTAATAAACCTCCGTAATAGAAAGGGATAACCCTTTCTATCGATGAATTTTAACTTGTAATTGGTTTTTTTATTTAGTTTACGAATATATTTAATATCACGTAGTCTTATGTTGCCTTCACAACGATTAGGTGCTTTCTTTCTAACATTCCATACTGTTAATCCTGCGCTTGTACAATGTTGAAAAAAAAGCTCAGGCTTTTCACCTGTTACCAATATTGTGACATAACCTGTCAGATAGGAATCTTGTATTTGTTTCATTTTTTCCCCCTCAACACCTTTATTCTGGTACAAACTTCACTTCTTGAATGGTGCCTTCTAATAAAATCTCTTCCGGCAACATCATCTTCAGTACAAAGGACGACCCGTTTATTTGAATAAATCCTTTATTCACTTTTAACTTTAGTTCTGTTTCGGAATATGTGGCCAGCCCTTTATGATTTTCAATGTACACATGCAATTGTCCAATAATGGTGATGCGTGGAAGTTCAAGCACTATGTCAGAAGGAAGCGCAAGATATTTAATTAACCATGGGCGAATCCCTTGTTGCAATTTTTTCACTAATGCAGCCCCCTCTCCTCTACATATTTATGTTTAAATTATTTTAATAAGAACTGAAAAACATAGAAATCAATCGACTGAACAGGCTGAATTATATTACGTAAAAAAAACCCAGAACAAGGATACTCCTCATTCTGGGTTTTCTGTTATTTTCTTTCTGAAATTACATTTCGATAAGGCTTTTTAGCTCTTGGAGGTCCAAGTATTTCTGCCATAATAATCCCATTTGCCAAACCTTGCTTTGTCAGATTTCGATTGATCTGCTTCTTAAATTTCTTCTGACTAGAAGATAGTTGTTCTTCTTTGTTACCTCTCTCTTCTTTTAAAGGAGAAGTTCTATGCTGATGATTGGAGATGTTTTCTGCTGAACGTTTAGCAGTAGCATACCTATCAGCAAGCTGATCTAGCTGACTTTGATGCTGATCATCGATAGAAGAAGTATCTACTGTGCCATGTTGAGTGTTAGAATTAGTAGTTGTTCTCTGGCTCGGTAAATTCGTTCTTCCTGACGGTGTTGAAGTTGGCCGGGACTGATTGGGAGACTGATGATCGCCCTTATTATCAGATCCATTTTTGAAAAAGCCAATAATTCCGACAACAATAGCAATTAGGATAAACATATTGCCAAAAATTGCTTCTAACAAGCTTGATATAGCATCCATTTACGAAACGCCTCCTTTATTACCAAAGCGTTTAATTTTGGTCGTTATCATCGTTATCTTCAGAAAGTTTACCAATCGAATCACGCATATCTGTATCAGCATCAATATTCTTATAGTTCATGTAGTCCATTACACCAATGTTTCCTGAACGTAATGCTTCAGCAAGAGCCAATGGTACATCTGCTTCAGCTTCCACAACTTTAGCGCGCATTTCTTGGACCCTGGCCACCATTTCCTGTTCTTGTGCCACAGCCATTGCACGGCGTTCTTCGGCTTTCGCTTGGGCAATGTTTTTGTCAGCCTCTGCCTGATCCGTTTGCAAGATAGCCCCAATATTCTTCCCGATATCCACGTCAGCAATATCAATGGAGAGAATTTCAAAGGCCGTTCCTGCATCTAATCCACGATTTAAAACATTATGTGAGATTGAATCTGGATTTTCCAGTACTTTTGTATGTGCTTCTGAGCTACCAATTGTACTTACGACACCTTCCCCAACACGGGCAATAACAGTATCTTCTCCAGCACCACCGACCAAACGGTCAATATTTGCTCTTACAGTAATTCTTGCCTTCGCTTTAACTTCAATACCATCCATCGCGATACCAGCAATAAATGGTGTTTCAATTACCTTAGGATTTACACTCATTTGTACAGCTTCTAATACGTCACGACCAGCAAGGTCAATGGCTGCACCTCGTTCAAAAGGTAGTTCAATATTAGCTCTATGAGCAGCAATTAGTGCATTTACTACTCTGTCCACATTACCACCAGCGAGGTAGTGACTCTCTAGCTGGTTTGTTTTCACGTTAAGTCCAGCTTTATGTGCTTTGATTAACGGGTTAATAACACGATTTGGTACCACTCGACGAAGTCTCATACCTATAAGTGTAAAGATACCCACTTTCACGCCTGCAGCAAGTGCGCTAATCCATAGCATCACTGGTATGAATGTAAATAAAATTGCTACAGCAATCAATATTACCGCTATAATAATTAACGGCATTAGTTCTTGTAATTCCATATAATTTCCTCCTGTTAAATGTTTTATTTATTATAAATTAGATTTCTCTAACTACAATACGAGCTCCTTCAACCTTTACAATCTTTACATTTCGGTCCGTTTCAATGAAACTACCTTCTGATATAACATCAAGGCGTTCATCATCAAAAACTGCGGTACCAGCAGGGCGTAAGGGTGTAACAGACTTCCCTTCTAGCCCTAACAATTCCAAGCGATTTGCTGTAGATACATAGCCTAGTTCCGTAGTAGTCTGGTCTCTTAGGATAATATGACGAAACACCCCCTTATCCATCCCAATTCTTCTGAATAGGATGACTGACGCCAAGACTGCAACGGTAAAAGCAATTGCAATACTCATAGACATATGCCCTAGATCATACCCGGACATTAAAAGGGAACCAATAATAGCCCCTATTCCCAACAAACCGAGAATACCTCCGGGTACAAAAAACTCTACGATAAGCAAAACAACTCCTAAGATGAGGAGAATCATAGCTTCCATGCCAGCTAAACCAGCTACAAAATGTCCATAGAAGAATAGTATTAATGCAATAATACCCATTGATCCTGGCACTCCAAATCCTGGTGAATAGAGTTCCACAATGAGGCCAAGACTGGCTACAGAAAGTAGGATTGGGATAACAACCGGATTGGTTAGAAACCTGGCTACCTCTTCAGCAATCGTCGTTTCCTTTTCCACAACGGTAGAATCTGATAGACCAAGTTCATTTAATAATTCAACTCGATCATCAACAGTTCCTTCTGAGTAGCCTACTTCCGTTGCAATTGTAGGTGTTAGAGTTAAATACTCTCCTTCTCCTGCACCATACTCATCTAATTCAATACTAGGATCAGCCATAGCAGCCGCATATAAAGGGTCTCTACCTTTAGATTCCGCCGCACTGCGCATTGAGGCAAGCCATGCAGATTGGGCTTTTTTATTCGCAGCATTACCGTCCGAGGTAATAACGCCACTTGCTCCCATAGTCGCTTGTGGACGCATGTATATTGTATCCGTGTTTAAGGCAATATATGAACCAGCGGATAATGCTTCATTTACTACAAAAGAAGTTGTGGGTATTTCCAACGACTGTAAAAGGCCTGCAATCTGCCCAGCAGAGTCCACACGACCTCCTGGGGTGTTTATTTCAAAGATAATATGATCTGCACCCTGTTCGACTGCTTCCTCTGTTGTCCTTTCCAAAAACGCTTCTAAGCCACGCTCTACTTCTTTTTCAATTGGTATAACGTAAACCGTTTTACCTGCTCCATTTTCCGCGTGCACCTCATTTTTAAGAAAAGGGCTACAGAAAACCAGCACAGTTACCAGCAACAATATGTATGATAGAAGCAACTTTCTAGACAATATAGGATTCACCTCCCTTAACGGTTACCCTTAGTATACGAGAAAGCAGGGTGGAAAGTTTCATTTTTTAAGATTACTCCCTTAAATAGTATCATACATCAGTGATTGTTTGTAAATTTTAAACAAAATTACGTAGGGATTATTATAGATGAGGTTGTATTCATCAAGCATGCACAAGGTTTTAGAATTGCACACAAAAAAACCCCACTAATTAATAATTAGCAGGGTTCTTTTAATTTAAATTAGTTCAAATGCTGTTGTACGAGTTTGTTTATTTGGGAGCCATCAGCCTTACCTTTAACTTTAGGCATAACAGCACTCATAACTTTACCCATATCTTTCTTAGATGTAGCATTTACTTCCCGAATCGCTGACTGAACAATCGCCTCCAGCTCTTCATTCGTAAGCTGTTTCGGCATATATTCTTGCAAAATATTGATTTCAACTTCAAGTTTTTTAACAAGATCTTCGCGTCCAGCTGATTTGAATTCTTGGAGGGAATCTTTTCTTTGCTTTAACTCCCTTGACAGGATGGTTAATTCTTCATCCTCATTAAGTGAGTCATTACCAAGCTTAATTGATTCATTTTGCAATGAAGATTTAACCATCCGGATAACGCTAAGTTTTTCTTTATCCTTCTGCTTCATTGCCTGCTTCATATCTTGATTCAGCTGTTCAAGTAATCCCATCTCTTGCACCCACTTTAGAATTTACGCTTTCTAGCAGCTTCAGATTTCTTCTTACGCTTAACACTAGGTTTTTCATAATGTTCACGCTTGCGATATTCCTGCAGTGTACCACTTTTTGACACACTACGCTTGAAGCGACGAAGAGCATCCTCAAGAGACTCGTTTTTACGAACGCGAGTTGTATTTGACATGCTAATTTCCCTCCCTCCGAAGCACAAAAAAGATTGTACCGGCATATGTAATCTGCTTCACATGCCTTGTTAAAGTATAATATATTCCTAGTTATAGGTCAACAAATTATTTACATTCTGTAAAAGATTCGCATAAAAACTCTAATAGTCTGAAGTGCCAGCGTTTCCTTTAATGATGTCGACACCCGCACTTGCTCCAATTCTTGTTGCACCGGCATCAATCATAGACTGTGTTGATTCAAGATCTCTAACACCGCCAGAAGCCTTTACACCCAGTTCTGGTCCTACTGTTTCACGCATGAGTTTAATATCTTCTACTGTAGCTCCACCACCAGAAAATCCTGTAGAAGTCTTAACAAAATCAGCTCCAGCTTGCTTAGCTAGTTTACATGCGCGTATTTTTTCTTCCTCCTCTAAAAGGGAAGTTTCAATAATAACTTTTGTTAAAGCTTTTCCTCTAGCCTCATCAACCACTGATTTAATATCCGCTTCTACTACCTCATCTTGGTTTGCTTTTAACGCACCAACATTGATTACCATATCAACTTCTGTGGCACCATCATTAATAGCTTGTTTTGTTTCAAATACTTTTGTTTGCGTAGAGTTTGCGCCTAGTGGAAAACCAATAACTGTACACACTTTTACATCTGTGTCCTTTAAATACTCATAGCATAGTGGAACCCAGTAAGGGTTAACACAAACAGATGCAAAATGATGTTCTTTTGCTTCTTCTACAATCTTTTTAATTTGTTCTTGAGTTGTAGCAGGTTTTAAAAGAGTGTGATCTATATAGCTTGCTAAATTTTTACTCATTATGTCATCCTTCCTCATTGTTCGTACATGCTTTGTTATATCATAGCATTTACCTTATTAGAAATCTATTTTTTCGAGAACAGCGAATTAGGAAATTCGGTCAAAAAGACCGAGTTTTTCTTAATTTGCTGCTACTGCTGAAACATCATCCATTATCCTAACAAAGGTCCCTTCGTTATAAGGGTAGCCCGATTGACTGATTTTCACTCGAACCAGTTTACCAATCATATCCTGTGTTCCTTCAAAACGTACTTTCAGATAGTTATCTGTATAACCTACAAGCATTCCTGGATGATTCTCATCCTGAACACGCTCTTCAGGTATTACTTCAAGTATTTGATCTTCATACTCAGATGCATACTCTTTTGCCAACTGGTCTGACAGCTCAATTAGTTGATGTACACGTTTGTTTTTCAAATCCTCATCCACTTGATTGTCCATTCTAGCGGCTGGTGTACCTGTTCTCCTAGAAAAAGGGAAGACGTGTAACTCAGAATAACCAACCTCCTTAATGAAATCATAAGTCTCCTGGAATTCTTCGTCTGTTTCACCAGGGAAACCAACTATTACATCTGAGGTAATAGCAAGGCCTGGCAATGCTTTACGTATTTTCATAACTTTCTCTTTATAAAAATCACTAGAATATTTTCTGCGCATTCTAGCAAGCACCGTGTCAGAGCCTGATTGAAGAGGAATATGCAAGTGGCGGACGATTTTTTCCGATTGGTCTAACACCTCTATCACTTCATCTGTAATCTGGCTAGCCTCAATGGAAGAAATACGAATACGCTTTAAGCCGTCTACCTTTGTTTCTAAGTCTTTAAGTAGCATTGCAAAATTATAATCTTTGCGATCCTCTCCATACCCTGCTGTATGGATACCAGTTAGCACAATTTCTTTATATCCTGCGTCCACTAAGTTTTGTGCCTGGGTAATGACACTTTCAGGGTCCCTTGAGCGAAGCAGTCCCCGAGACCACGGAATAATACAGAAAGTACAAAAGTTATTGCACCCCTCTTGAATCTTCAATGACGCACGTGTTCTGTCTGTAAATTCAGGTACGTCCATTTCTTCAAATACTCGGTTTTTCATAATGTTTGTTACACCATTGATCGGCTCTCGAGTTTGTTTATGCTCTTCAATATACTTAATCATGTTTTTGCGGTCTTGTGTACCGACCACAACGTCTACCCCTGGAATTTCCATAATTTCACCAGGTGATGTTTGTGCATAACAGCCCGTTACACAAACGATAGCTTCTGGGTTTTTTCGAATTGCTCTTCTAATCACCTGTCTACTTTTTTTGTCACCTGTATTGGTTACAGTACATGTATTAATTACATAAACATCAGAATCATGGTCAAAATCTACACGTTCATAGCCATTATCCATGAACATACGCCATATGCCCTCTGTTTCATAATGATTCACCTTACAACCTAATGTATGAAATGCTACTGTTGGCATTCATTCCACCTCAATTCTTCAAAATGATAAGAAATACTCGCAAGCGTGTATAGGGCTGCTGTTTCTGTACGTAATATACGGGGTCCTAGCCGAACAGGATGAAACCCACTTGCTTTTAACTGTTCCGCCTCTTCTCCCGATATACCGCCCTCAGGACCAATTAGTACTAATAATTTTTGCCCAACCTCCATTCCTTGTAGAATGGTGCTGAACGACTGATAACTTTCAGTTTTAGCTTCTTCTTCATAAGCGAAAATCTTTATATCATACTGTTTACTTACTTCAATCAGTTCAGATAATGACGTTTTTGTCTCGACTAATGGGATAAGGTTACGGTGACTTTGCTCACTTGCTTCTTTAGCTATCTTTTCAAGTCGCTCTACTTTTTTTTGAAGTTTTTTATCATCCCACTTCACCACAGAGCGCGCAGCTTGAAAAGGTATAAAAGCATTAGCACCTAATTCGGTTCCTTTTTGAACAATGAGGTCCAACTTATCACCTTTAGGAAGCCCCTGTGCAATCGTAACCTCAAGTGGTAATTCAACTGAACTTTCAAGCCATTCTTCAATAGTGACATGTACATTATCTGATTCAACAAAAGTTATTGTACAGCGCGCAGCATGTCCAGCAGGATGGCTGCAAATTATCTTATCCCCTTCTCTAAGACGAACAACTCGGTTAATATGATGGACATCATCCCCTGAGATCGTTACAGACTCTGGATACCAATTCTCCTCAGGCACGAAGTAACGTTGCATACCATACACCTACCTTAATAAAATAAAGTGAAACTTCATTTGGAGTGGGCCTTATCTCCAACGTTAGATAAACGAATGTGCCTACGTAAACCATCCTAGAAAACCCTCAATACCACTCCATTTGTTGAAGTGAGGGTATTAGGAAGGAAAAAAAGCAAACGCCTTATCCTGTTTTTAGTCGGTGTTCCTTGGAACAGGCGTACTACGCTTTTCTTGCTACAATAGAAACCCAGTCTTCTAATTCATTGACTTGTATGATGGTAAAACCTTGGTTCTCTAATTTATCTTTTACGAGTTGTTTTTTATTTTGAATGATACCTGATGTAATAAAGTATCCACCTTGCTTCAAATTGGCCCAAGCTTCTTCAACAAAGCGTACAATGATTTCAGCGAGTATATTCGAAACAATTACGTCAGCTTGGTCATTTAAATGGTCTAGAAGATTGTTTTGCTTTACAATAATTTTATCTTCTAACTTATTCAGCTTTGCATTTAACCGGGTACTCGTCACAGCAACATCATCTAAATCAAAGGCATCTACATTCTCTGCACCTAATAAAGCTGCTGCAATGCTTAATACCCCTGATCCTGAACCAACGTCTATTACTCGATCCCCTTCTTGTAAAAACTGCTCTAAGGCTTGAATACTAAGCACTGTGGTTGGGTGGGTACCTGTTCCAAAAGCCATTCCTGGATCTAACTCAATAATAATTTCATCACTTGATACAGGTTCATACTCTTCCCATGTCGGTGTAATAGTAATCCTTTTTGAAATCTTCACAGGCTTATAATACTTCTTCCAGGCAGTAGCCCACTCTTCCTCATTTACTTCACTTAAGGAGATTTGATTTTTTCCAAGATCAATATCATACAGCATTAATTCATTAATTGCCTGTTTGATTGCTTCAATGGTTTCTCCAAAAAAGCTATTGACTGGGAGGTATGCCTTTATGTAAACACCTTCCTCCGGATATTCTTTTGGATCTAGCTCAAAAACTTCACCAAACGGAGAAGCATGTGCTTTAACTAAGTCCATCGGGTCCTCAATTACTAGACCACTTGCCCCTGTTTCGTGAAGAATGTTAGATATTGGCTCGATTGCCTCGTTTGTTGTATGAATACAAACCTCAGACCATTTCATTACTGCTCACCCATTTCTTTTAGGAATAAGTATCCTCTGCACCAAGCATCGTGTTTACTTTCCCTAAATTATGTAGACGGTGCATAATGCACCGTTATTCACTCTTAAACGCTTTTTTAAAACGTTGGAACAAAGAGCTTTCTTGCTCATCTATAGCTTCGTTTCCCGCTATATCATTAAACTCTCTTAATACTTCTTTCTGGCGCTCAGTTAAGTTGGTTGGGGTAATTACTTTCACTTTAATATGTTGGTCCCCTTGCCCATAGCCTCTAACGTTTGGTGCCCCTTTCCCTTTCATACGGAAAGTTTTACCTGTTTGGGTACCTGCTGGTATTTTAAGCATCACATTACCATGAACTGTAGGAACCTCTATCTCATCACCAAGAGCTGCTTGAGCATAGGTTAATGGAAGTTCACAGAAGATATGGTCTCCTTCACGCTCAAAGAATTCGTCTCTTCTTACTTGTACTACAACATATAGGTCGCCTGGAGGTCCGCCGTTTACACCAGTCTCTCCCTTACCAGATACTCTTATTTGTTGACCTTCATCTATCCCTGCTGGAATTGTAATATGGATCTTTTTGTGTTTTTTGACTTTCCCACTTCCACCACAAGTATTACACTTATCAGGGATTATTTTTCCTGAACCATTACAATAATTACATACTCGTTTATTTACAACCCTACCGAACGGTGTATTTTGTTCCATATTCAATTGGCCTGAACCATTACAGTGGGAACATGTTTTTGCTTTTGTCCCAGGCTTAGCACCTGATCCATCACATGTATCACAATTCTCTTCCATAGGAATTGTAATATCTGTTTCCTTACCAAATATAGCCTCTTTAAAATCTAGCACCATTGTATATTGTAAATCAGCGCCTTGTTGCGGTGCATTCGGATCTCTTCGTCTACCCCCGCCGCCGAAGAACATGTCAAAGATATCTCCGAAGCCACCAAAGTCTTGTGCTCCGCCACCAAATCCGCCGAATCCTTGTCCTTGTGGATCAGCATGACCAAACTGATCATATTGGGCGCGTTTTTGCTCATTACTAAGTACCTCATAGGCTTCTTTAGCTTCTTTGAATTTGTCTGATGCATCTGCTTCCTTGTTGACATCAGGATGATATTTTCGTGCCAATTTACGATAAGCTTTCTTTATATCTTCCTTTGGTGCATCTTTACTTACTCCAAGCACATCATAATAATCTCGCTTACTCAACTCCATCACTCTCCCGACACACTCTATTGCATAAATTTTATCATATCATCAAGTTAACTCGTATGGCAAATCGCCCTTTTTCATACAACTGCATACTCACCACTTGAACAACAAAATTATTTATAGGTGAAATTTTCACTTCTTTAACGTTTAAAAAAGTCAAAGTCAAGAGAATCCTGACTTTGACTTTGGATTACAGGAAAGATTGTTCCAAGCTATTAGCAAGGAATACCTGCATTATTTATTTTCTTTATTTTCTTCATCATCTACTTCTTGATAGTCAGCATCGACTACGTCATCGCCACTATTTTCTTGGCCTTCTTGAGCTTGAGCATCTTGCTGCATTTGCTCATACATTTTAACAGAAAGCTGTTGAACTTGTTCCTGCAATGCTTCTTTTTTCTCTTTGATTTGTTCAAGGTCTTCAGATTCTAATGCAGTTTTTAATTCTTCTTTTGCAGCTTCTGCTTTTTGTTTTTCTTCCTCTGATACATTGTCTCCAAGATCTTTAATTGTTTTATCAGTTGTGAACACAAGCTGATCTGCTTCATTACGCAGTTCTACTTCTTCACGACGCTTTTTATCTGCTTCCGCGTTCTCTTCTGCTTCTTGAACCATTTTTTCTACTTCCTCATCAGATAGACCTGAAGAAGATTTAATGGTGATAGATTGCTCTTTATTCGTACCCATATCTTTAGCACGTACATTAACGATACCATTTGCATCAATATCGAAAGATACTTCTATTTGAGGTACTCCTCTTGGTGCTGGTGGAATATCTGTTAGTTGAAAACGGCCAAGTGTTTTATTATCTGCAGCCATTTCACGCTCGCCTTGAAGTACATGGATATCAACAGCAGTTTGATTGTCAGCAGCAGTTGAGAATACTTGTGAATGGCTTGTTGGAATTGTTGTATTACGCTCAATTAATTTAGTAGAAACAGATCCCATTGTTTCAATACCAAGAGATAGAGGTGTTACATCAAGTAAAACAACATCTTTCACATCGCCTTGAAGCACTCCAGCTTGAATAGCTGCACCTAAAGCTACAACTTCATCAGGGTTAACTCCTTTAGAAGGATCTTGACCAATTTCTCGTTTAATTGCTTCTTGTACTGCTGGGATACGTGTAGAACCACCAACAAGAATTACTTTATCAATACCATTAGAAGAAAGATCCGCATCTCTCAATGCTTTTCTTGTTGGAACCATTGTACGTTCAACTAATTCTGAAGAAAGTTCTTCAAATTTAGCACGTGTCATGTTCATTTCTAAATGAAGTGGACCTGCTTCACCAGCTGTAATAAATGGTAGTGAAATTTGGGTTTGAGACACACCAGAAAGATCTTTTTTCGCTTTTTCAGCTGCATCTTTAAGGCGTTGTGTTGCCATTTTATCTTTTGAAAGGTCAATGCCATTCTCTTTTTTAAATTCTTGAACCATGTAATCAATAATTACATCGTCAAAGTCGTCTCCACCAAGTTTGTTATCACCTGCTGTTGAAACTACCTCAAATGTACCGTCACCGATGTCAAGAATAGATACATCAAATGTACCGCCACCAAGGTCATATACTAGAATAGTTTGATCTTGATCTTCTTTATCAATACCATATGCTAGTGCTGCAGCAGTTGGTTCATTAATAATACGTTCTACTTCTAACCCAGCAATTTTACCAGCATCTTTTGTTGCTTGACGCTCTGCATCATTGAAGTAAGCAGGTACCGTAATAACAGCTTTTTCTACTGTCTCGCCAATATAGTCTTCTGCATAGGATTTAATATGCTGAAGTATAATTGCTGATACTTCCTGTGGTGTATACTCTTTGTCTTCAATTTTAACTTTATAATCTGTTCCCATATGACGTTTTACAGATTGAATGGTGTTTGGGTTTGTGATTGCTTGACGTTTAGCAACTTCCCCTACTTGGCGTTCACCATTTTTAAACGCAACAACAGATGGTGTTGTACGGTTGCCTTCCGGGTTAGGGATAACAACTGCTTCTCCACCTTCCATTACAGACACACATGAGTTAGTAGTACCTAAATCAATTCCAATTATTTTACTCATCTTCCATTTCCTCCTTAACTGCGCTTCTCTTTATTTATTCACTTTAACCATTGCTGGTCGAATAACACGGTCTTTAAGCATATAACCTTTTTGTAGTTCTTCAACTACAGTGTTCGCTTCTATTTCAGCATCTTCAATTTGCATGACAGCATGATGAAGACTAGGATCGAATTCCTTACCGGTAGTTTCAATTTCTTCCACTCCAGCTGTCTTCAATGCATCTTTTAGTTGACGGTAAACCATTGTAATTCCCTCAACCAGCCCCGCATTTTCTTCAGAACTTTCCACCTGAAGAGCTCTTTCAAAGTTGTCCACTGCCGGTAATAAATCATTTACTAAGTCTTGTGATTTGTACTTGCGGTCAGCTTCCTTTTCTTTTTGTGTTCTTTTTTTATAATTATCGAATTCAGCTTGCAGGCGTATTAAGCGCCCGTAGATTTCTTCTTTTTCCTTATTTAATTTGTCCACTTCTTGTTGTAAAGGATCAGAGCTTTCGCCCCCATTTTGAGCTTCTTCCATAATACTTTCTTCTGAATCAATCACTTCTATATGTTCTGATTCATTATTTTCAGTTTCATCATCTTTTACAATGTTTTTACCTTCATTTTCCACTATGTGCCACCTCCTATTAAATCATCCTGTTAAACTATACCATTAAGTGAACTGTAGACAAAATGGTCTGCACTTCAACTGTTTACTCATTGTTTTTATACCACATGTGCAAAGCATCTGTCATTTCATTCGATACAACGTTTAGTAGTGAAATGACCTTTTTGTATTCCATTCTCATAGGGCCAAGTAATGCAATCGTTCCAAGCTGTCCATCCCCTAACTGGTAGGAGGAGGTAATTAAGCTGAAATCCTTAATCGCGTCTACTTCGTTTTCTTTCCCAATTGAGACATTAATACCGTGGTCTGTATGTTTAAGCAGGCTAATTATTTCCTCTTCTTTATCCATCATAGTAAAGAAAGAGCGAATTTTATCCACATCATTAAATTCAGGCTGTCTTAATATATTGGATTTCCCCCCAATATAAAGTTTGACTGGATGATCAGATAAAAATGCCGCTTTGAGGTAATTATAGGATCTATCAAAATCCTCAACATACATTTTCATCATTGCCGCAATTTCAGTGTTGAATATCTCCTGAAGCTTTAAGATTGGAACATCATGAAGCCTCTCATTTAGAATATTCACCATTCTCTCTAGGTCAGACGATTTTATTTCAACCGGAATTGAGAAAGAACGGTGCTCCACATGTCCAGTATTCGTAACAAGGATGGCTACAGCTGTATGTGCAGATAATGTAATTAATTGCACTTGTTTAAGTTTTGTTTCAAATAACTCCGGCCCCAAAATAATAGAAGTGTAATTGGTTAATTCTGATAGCACTTCTGCAGACATTTGAACAATCTGTTCAAACTCAAAAAAACCGTCCTTTATCATAGGGCTGATAACATCTCCATTATGTGCATGGCCTGATGGTGAAATTAAATGATCAACATAATAGCGATAGCCTTTTTCAGATGGAACTCTACCTGAAGAAGAATGTGTCTTTTCCAAGTAACCTTGTTCCTCTAAATCTGCCATTTCATTACGTATTGTAGCAGCACTATATGGTATATCCTCTTTTTTCGAAATAGCTCTAGAACCAACAGGATGAGCTGACTCGATGAAATCATCAACAATGACTTGCAGAATTAATAGTTGCCTTTCTGTTAACATGATGATCACCCCTGTTAGCACTCAGTAGCCGCGAGTGCTAATTCTAATATTAAATTATCAAATCATAATTTCTTTGTCAACGACCATGCATTACAAAATTTAAATTCCACATAAGCACTAACCATTTAAGAACAGTTGGCACCCATTACTAATTAAATGGTTACAGGCTCGTCTAGTAAAAACCGTTCAAATACTTCATTTGCTAGAAGAAGTCCATCGTCTGTTAAACGAAGCCAATCCTTATCTTCCGCTAACCAGTCTCTGCGGATAAGATCCTCAATGGCATTGTTGTATAGGTCTGCTGGGGCTATACCAAACTTCTCTTGAAAATGCTTCTTACTGACACCTTTTGTTCTTCGGAGACCAAGAAACATTTCTTCTTCAATTCTCTCTTTCCTACTAATTGAGTCTACATGAAGAACAGGACGGCCATCTTTCATTGCTTGTTTAGTATAAGCAGGAAGTGGTTTAATATTTCCGTATCGCTTACCTGGCAGGTAGCCATATGCCCCCGCTCCGAATCCGTAATAGTAATCATTTCCCCAGTACGTTAAATTATGCTTACTTTCATAGCCTGGTTTTGCAAAGTTACTTATTTCATATTGCTCTATTCCATGAGCTTTCGTTGAATCCCGTAGTATCTGATACATTTCAACTTCCTCATCTTGTGCTGGTCTATGCAGTTTTCCTTTTTTATGCTTTTGATAAAAAACTGTCTTAGGTTCAATTTGTAATGCATACGTAGATAAATGCGGAAGACCAAATGCCATGGCTTCTGCTAGCGATTTTTCAAATTGACCTACAGTTTGGTTAGGTAGGGCATAAATTAAATCAAGGCTAATATTTGAGAAACCGTGTTGCTTCAATTCATCTACTGTTTTGTAAACATCCTTCACCTTATGCAGTCGGCCCAGTTCTTCCAGCATATTGTCATCGAACACCTGAACTCCTAAAGAGATACGGTTAACACCGTACGCAGCCAGCAATTGAATTTTTTCTTTGTCAAAATCCCCTGGGTTCGCCTCAATCGTATACTCTTCACAGCTCGAAACATCAAACTTCTTATTTATAATATTCAATAAAGAGGTTAACTGCGTTAAGGTTAATGCAGTAGGTGTCCCTCCCCCGATAAAAATCGTTTTCACCTTATTCTTCTCACCTGGCACATTTATATTAATTTCATTTTCTAATGCTTCTATATACTCCGTAGCCAGCTTTTCGTTAAAGAAAAATTTTGTGAAATCGCAATAGTGACAAATCTGCTCACAAAACGGAATATGAATATATACCGATTGAATTTCGTTTTTCAATGTAAATCCTCCAATGTAAAAGGAAAAGGGAAACTCGCGGGCTTTCTATAGCCACAAGTTCTCCCTCCTTCACGATTAATCATCATTCATTTGTAAGACGGCCATAAACGCTTCTTGTGGGACTTCTACAGAGCCTACCATCTTCATTCGTTTTTTACCTTCTTTTTGTTTCTCTAATAACTTACGTTTTCGCGAAATATCGCCACCATAACATTTAGCAAGTACATTCTTACGCATTGCTTTAATGGTAGACCGCGCTACAATTTTATTACCAATTGCAGCTTGAACTGGAACCTCAAATTGCTGACGTGGAATAAGTTCTTTTAATTTTTCTACAATCTGCTTACCTCTTTCATAAGCAAAATCTCGGTGAACGATAAAAGAAAGCGCATCGATTGTTTCACTATTGAGAAGTATATCCATTTTAACAAGTGTGGATTCTCTGTACCCTATTAATTCGTAATCAAAAGAAGCATATCCTTTTGTTTGTGATTTTAACTGATCGAAGAAATCATATACTATTTCCGATAACGGAATGTTATAGACCACATTGACGCGAATATCATCTAGATATTCCATATCAATAAATTGTCCGCGCTTCTTTTGGGTAATTTCCATAACAGCTCCTACATACTCATTAGGTACCATAATGGTCGCTTTAACAAATGGCTCTCGAATTTCGCTTATTTGTTGTGGGTCTGGCATTAAAGATGGATTATCTACCTCCATTAATTCTCCATCTGTTTGTTCTACTTCGTAAATTACACTTGGAGCTGTCGTGATAAGATCGATACTAAATTCTCTTTCAATCCGTTCCTGGATAATTTCCATATGCAGCAGACCAAGAAAACCACAGCGGAAGCCGAAGCCTAATGCTTGAGAAGTTTCCGGCTCGTATTGTAAAGATGAATCATTTAATTCAAGTCGTTCAAGCGCCTCTCTAAGATCATTATAATCATTAGAATCAACTGGATAGAGACCACAAAACACCATTGGGTTTAGTCTCCGGTAACCTGGTAATGGTTCTGCAGCAGGTCTGTTAGCAAGCGTAATGGTATCCCCGACTCTAGAATCTCCAACATTTTTTATAGAGGCTGTTAGGAAACCAACATCTCCAACTGAAAGTTCCTTTTTACTAATTGGCTTTGGTCCAAACACACCAAGCTCATTTACTTCAAAGGTTTTACCAGTTGCCATCATTTGTATTTTGTCTCCAACCTTTACCGAGCCTTCCTTTATACACACATACGCAATAACCCCACGGTATGAATCATAAAGAGAATCGAAAATAAGGGCTTGAAGTGGCTCTTCCGCATCCCCAGCTGGCGCTGGTACTGCTTCCGTAATTCTTTCTAAAATATCTTCAATTCCTATGTTCGACTTAGCGCTAGCTAGAATAACATCATCCCCATCAATTCCGATAACATCTTCTAACTCCTGCTTCACACGCTCTGGATCCGCACTTGGGAGGTCAATCTTATTAATTACTGGAATTATTTCTAGTTCATTATCTAATGCTAGATAAACATTGGCCAATGTTTGTGCTTCAATCCCTTGGGCTGCATCCACTACTAGGATTGCTCCTTCGCAGGCAGCCAAACTTCTAGAAACTTCATATGTAAAATCTACATGGCCCGGGGTGTCAATTAGATGAAATATAAATTCTTCTCCACTTTTACTCGTATATTCCAGCTGAACTGCATTTAATTTAATTGTAATACCGCGTTCTCTTTCAAGGTCCATCGCGTCCAATAACTGATCCTTCATTTCACGTTGCGTTATCGCTTTGGTATTTTCCAAAATCCGATCGGCCAACGTAGATTTTCCGTGGTCAATATGGGCGATAATGGAAAAGTTACGGACATTTCTCTGTTTTTTTGCCATTATTGGTGTTCACTCCTACACGACTTTTATCTAGCATAGATAAAAGCTCCAAATTTATCGTTGAATTTTTATAAGGAACATTTCTTCCGTGTTTTTCATAATTAAAACTACTTCAAACTAAATAAGTCAGCTTTTTAGATATCTGAATCTCACTTCCTACAACGATAAGGACTAGCATTGATTATAGCAATAGCCTGCCGTATATTCAAGAAATATTAAACTCCATCAAATAACCATAAAGTAAAAAAGCAAAGGGGTTTGGGCTTCCCCTTTGCTTCTTATTAAAAAAATATCTGAGAGATGTGGTACATAATTTGTACAATGGCTTCATAGAATCCTTTCACGCCAGCCTCCAATACAGACGCAGTTTTTTGCGTAAGGTTTGAAGGCTCAGCCATCTGAATGGTAGAGGCAGGTTTTTTAGTTTCTTCTATTTCTTCCTCATCTTCATCCGAAGTAGCAGTAACCTCTGCCTCAGGCTCATCAAGTTGTTCTGCTTTTGGCTCTAGAAGGGTTGATGCTTCGTCCTTATGTAAGCCATATAACATTCCTGTCAAAAAGAAAACTGCTAACAATAACACGACAATAATAGAACGTAACATGACTTACTCCCCCTCCGCATTAGCGTCGACCTTTTCGGCATCCCAATAAAATTCACCAAATACATCGGCAACTGCATCAGCTGATCGATAAAGTTCATCTAGATTGTTTCCTACACCGCCAAATTCAACTAATAAAGCATTTTCAGTCAAATCTTGGTTATAAACACCATTTACTCTAGCCCCAGCCTTTGGTATCACTCCACGACTAAGCCCTGGGTACTTCTTTTCAATAAGATGATGTAACTCTGAAGCAATTTCTAAATTTTTCTCGTGGTTAACGTGTTCCATACCTACTACAAACATAATCCGAGCATAATCTTTTCCATCTATTGTTTTTGTCGTAATTTCCCTTGGCTGGGAGTCTCGATGCAAATCAAAAACATATTGGATATCTTTATTTGTCGCTAGAGCTTCTTCCGCTATTTCTCTTGAGGCATCATATGACTTTCCATAACCCCAACCTTTATTATTTACAATACTACTAATATCGCTATCGTCTACACTGGTACCAATGCCATTTTTCTCTAATGATTGCGCAAGACGTTCACTAACCTTCGTGATATTCACTTCTTTATGGTTTGCTTGATTAGGATCTGTCACACCAGGAAGATGTGGCAAGAAAGACTCTCTGTTATGTGTGTTATATATATAAACAACATCTCTGTCACCTGTCGTAGGAGTTACTTCCTTTTCTTCATCTTTTTCCTTGTCCTCTTGTGCCTCTTGATTTTCGTCTGTCTCACTCTCGTCTACTACTGCCTCACGGTCCTTTAGTACATCTTCTAAAGGAGGAGATGACTCAATCGGTAGGTTTGTATAATTTGTTCCTTCTCCCGCGATCAAAATGCGTCTGTCAAACTCAGAAAAACCAGGTAACTCATTACCAAGTAAGCTTCTTGGGTCATTAGGCTTCACGCTTGTTGCAACTTGTAATAGGGTTGAAGAAATCTTTGGCATGCTTTTGTCATCTGGATAAGCCTCTTTAAAAACTCTATTTTCCATTCCTAATAGATAGAGAAAGGTAGAGCTATCTATATCACTTGTTAAATTTGTTATAGCCTCTGATGATAATCTATATGCTGGCTTAATTGTAGTAAGTACTCCAATAACAATAAAAAGCACTAGAATTCCAAGCAAGTAGAGACCACTTCTTTTAGATATAGACTGGAACCTTTTTGTTTTCTTCAGCATACCCCTAACCTCCCGAAGTCCAACTCTATAGTTAACTCTATGAGTTGGTATTCGGAAGTAGAACTAATTCTTTCATAAGGAAACTATCTTAATAGAGGGTAACGTCTCTACCTCGAATAGGAAGCAAAATTGTCCACATTAACCTTTTCATGAAGTGCTGCATTTATTCCATTTGAAATAACACTTGCCATATCGATCATAAAACCATCAACTTCTTTAGGTGTCACCATTAGATTGTGTCCAATTGGTGTCAGTACTTCTGATATCAGTTTTCTCTTATCTTCATCAGAAAGTGTGCCGACAATTCCAAGAAAGGTCTGTCTTTTTTCGTCATCTGGAAGGTCTTCTTCGGTAAATTTTTTATTACCAAAATTCAAACTTGCGGGTGCTAATGCTTTAGAGGGACGATCTTTTTCGTTAAATTCCCTTCCAAAATGTTTCAAAAGAAAGTCAATCGTATCACTGGCGATTGTTACGGCATCAACTACTGTAGGAACACCTATTGCCATCACAGGGACCCCCAGGGTGTCCTTACTAAGCTCTTTTCTTTTATTCCCAACTCCTGATCCGGGGTGGATACCCGTATCCGACAACTGGATGGTCTCATTTACTCTTTCGATAGAACGTGAAGCAAGTGCATCAATTGCTAGCACAAAGTCAGGCTTTAGTTTTTCAACGATTCCAAAGATAATATCGCTTGTTTCAATTCCAGTAACACCCATTACCCCTGGAGTTACGGCAGCAACAGGACGATACCCTTCTGATACCGTCTCCTGCTGTAGCTTAAATAGATGACTTGTGACAAGAATCTTCTCCACTGTCATAGGCCCCAATGCGTCGGGTGTAACATTCCAATTTCCCAATCCTACTATTAAGCCAGTACTATCTGGTGCTATATTATTTTTCGCAATGAGCTCTTCTAATTCCTTAGCCAAAATTTTAGCTGCTGCTTCCTGTCTCGCCGTATCCTGTTTTTTTACGCCATCAGCATAAATAGTAATATAAGATCCAGGTTTCTTTCCTAACATTTCAGCGCCAACCTCGTCAATATCAACATAGGAGATTTTAATATTATCTTGTTCTCTCTCTTTAATGGTAACGCCTGTAAGTTTTTTCTCATCAGTTTGATCTTGCTCCACGTACATGTCCTTTGCTTCAACTGCTAAATCTGTACGAACCTGGAATGCAACTTTTTCTTGCTCTCTCATCCATCTCATCCTTTCGAAACTCATTAGTTATTAGAATTAACAATTTCATGTAAATCATACAAATTGCCGAAGAAGACAACAAAGCTATTGAAAACAATCGGTTCCTTTGGTAAAATGTCTCTTGTCCACTAACAAAGTAATGAAGGCATTGCCTTTACTTAAATTAGATACGGATACACAAGAAAGACATGTAAGTTGAAGTACTATTAGGAGGTGAAATAATGGCTAATATTAAATCTGCAATGAAGCGCGTAGACACAAGCAACAAAAAACGCTTGCAAAATAACGCTCAAAAATCAGAAATGCGTTCTCAAATCAAACGTGTTGAAAAGTTGATTGAAGCAAATGATGCGGAAAACGCACAAGCTGCTTTACAAACAACAGTTAAACACATTGACAAAGCTGTTCAAAAAGGAATTATTCATCAAAATAACGGAGATCGTCAAAAATCCCGTTTGAGTAAAAAAGTGAATAATATTGGTGCATAATAACCAAAATTAAAAACGATCCTTTTAGGATCGTTTTTTTACCTTACATAAACTATCATCTAATTTGAACCAAATCATACAGCAGTAATTCTAGCGTAAGCTCTTTTTCCATCCCGCCTACTTTCATCGCAGCATCCGCATTAGCGAGCTTATCCATAATTAGTTGTAATACGTGTAATTGGAATCGTCGCTCCCTGCTTAAAGCTATTTTAATTACATATGGGTGTACACCAAGCTGTTTTTGCATTTGAGCCTGTGTGTAACCCTTCTGCTTCAATAGTTTCACTCTTAAAATAGTACGAAATTGAAAACTGAGTAAGCCAATTAAGGCAATCGGCTCTTCTTTTAATTTCTGCAAATCTTTAGCAATAGCGATCGCCTTATAAAGGTCTCCCTCAATAACGGCATCTACTAGGCGAAGTGAAGAATTGTCAGCAGTATGTGCAATTAGCTTTTCTGCAACCTCTCTTGTGATGATCCCATTCTCTCCAACATATAACGCTAGCTTCGTTAGTTCATTTTCAAGCATTTGTAAGTTTGTAGACAGCTCCGTTTCAAATATTTCCAAAGCATCTTGGTCGATGGTTATATTAAATTGAACTGCCAAGTCTTTAATCCATTTGTTTACCTCATACTCTTTAATCGGATTACAGATTGCTACTGTTGCTTGCTTTTTAAGCAGCTTACTTACTTTTTTTCGCTCATCTATTTTTTCATACGGTGCTATTAACACAAGAACAGTATAGTCAACTGGATGAGATAGGTATTTTTCCAACACGTTTACTTCATGTTCAAACGATATTTTATCAGGCTTTGCTTTTAAAAAGACTGGGTTGTTTGCAAAGACTAACTTCCTACCCCCAAAAAAAGGATAAGTTTCCGTATCTGTGACGACCTCTTGAATCGGTGTCTCATCTAATTCATATATCGAAAGATTTTCTTTATCTTGTCCTAACACCTGCTTTATTAGTTCCTTTTTAAGCTTCTCGATAAAATAGGTTTCCGTTCCGTAAATCATATAAACCGGAGAAACTTCTTTTTTCAAACTTTTCATGACTTCCTGATAACTCATTCCACTCACTCCACTACTATGTATACCATAATGGTACGTCTTCAAAGGTGGAATAGCAAGGAATTTTTAGAGGGAAATATACTTCATTATTTCCCTCCGATATCTATATAAACGCTTTGCTTCAAGGCCTAGGAACTATCGGCAAAACGATATTTGTTCTCCTTTATAGAATATCCATCAATGGTGAAAGTATGGTTGTTAAGTCTTTCTATAATTGGAGACGTATAAATCATCTGTAACAAATATTTAGCCATAAGTGGATTTTTTAACGTTTTTAATTTATACTAAATGGTGATATAGGAGGGGTAAAAGTGAATGATTTTGAAAAAAATGTACAATCAAAAAACAATGATGTAGTTGACTCCATTAAAGGCTTTGCTTTTTCATTTATTTTCTTCACTTTAATTTTTGCGATCGGTGTCATTATTAGCGTAGCCGGCCGTTAGACGTGAATGAAAGAACCAGTAGAATATCAGCCATACGCCGTGCTGATTAACCAAGAGACTGATCTGCTACAGTCTCTTTTTTCTTGGTTTATAATAATGTACATTTGAATCATCTACTGATGCATTTCCAGGCTAGCTCATTCTTACACCACACTGTGCTTTTGTTCATGCTTATACGTTATCCTATGGTAAGAATTTATAAAAGGTTCCTGCTTCTCGGTTAAATACAAATTGTACAGCACCATCTTTGTCTGTTCGTAAAATCATGGCTCCTACCTTCTCCAATCCAGCGATGACTTCCTCAGTTGGATGGCCATACCTATTATTTCTACCAGCTGATATCAATGCAAATGCCGGCTCTATTTGTTCTAAAAATGTTTCATCCGATGAGGAACTACTACCGTGATGCGCCACTTTTAAAACATCAATTGATAAATGTTCATAAGTATTGATAAATTCCTTTTCCTCCTCCCTGCCAATGTCCCCTGTGAATAGCCATGATTGACCACCAAATTCTGTTAGTAATACAATTGAATTTTCATTTGGAGATCCTTTGTCTTTGTTTGGTGCCATCACATGTAGGATTTGACCGCCCACATTAATTTGATCACCTTGTTTAACGTGATGAACTGCAATATTTTCCTGTGCCCATAAGTCTTTTGATGCCTGTTCAATTTCATAATAATCACTCACTATAATCATGTCTGTTTTGTATTCCCCTGCCAAATAGTTTACACTGCCTGAATGATCCACATCCTTATGTGTCACAATAATTGCATCGAGCTTGGTAATTCCTCGCGATTTTAAATAGGGTTGTATGATTTTTTTATATTTCGAATTGGTTGGTATTCGTTCAGGAAATGTTACACCTGCGCCTGCATCTATTAGAAAAACTCCTCTGCGATATGGTAATTCAACAACGTAGGCATCTCCCTGCCCAATATCAAGCATTGTTATAATTCCATATGATGAAAAATAAGGTATAGCCGCAAAATATGATATCAAAACCGTAATTAACGTACCTGAAAAAAATGCTTTCAAATTGTGTTTTAATTGTACAAAATACATAAACCAAATGACTAACATGTAATAAACAGCAACTGCCTCAATTGACATACCATCTATAGTCCAAGGGTAATTAAAATGCTTGTCTAAAAAATGTAAAAAAGTTAATAAAAGATTTTGTGCCATAAGAAATATTTTGTCCAAAACCTGAATAATAGGAAAGGGTGAAACAATTACAAACATAAACATAGATGGTATGACTAATAAGGAAAAATAAGGAACGATTAGCGTATTGACCAAAATAGAAAGCGGCTGGAAGGTATAGAAATGATGAAGTAACATAGGAAGGATCATCATTTGGGCTACAAAGCTAATTTTAAATCCTTGTACAATCAGCGAATTGGACGTGGCGATCCATCTTTGGGAAAGAAGTAGGCCAAAAGTAACAAGGAAAGAGAGTTGAAACCCAACTTGATAAACCAAATAAGGGTTAAGAATAACGAACGAGATAAATACGAAACTGAGGACATCCGTGTAGTTAAATGTACTATTTAACTTTCTTAAAATGACAAAACATACCACCATCATACTAGCACGCCATATCGATGGTTCACCACCGGCTACAACCGCATATCCAGGAAGTATAAAAAGAATGAGCCATTGCGCTTTTTCTTTTGTAAGCACGTTAAATTTAATAAACACAAGATAAAGAAACCCAACAAATAGACCAACATGCAATCCAGAGATGGCCAGAAGATGGGACAAACTCCATCTTTGAAATAATTCTATTGTCTCTTCTTCTATGGCAGAATCGTCCCCTAACACCAGTCCCTTCATCCACGAACTTGTACCTGTTGACACTCTTTTATCTAAATATGTGGTTATATTCTTACGTAAGGTGTAGAAGCGATGTAATAAATTTTGACCAGTGCAGGTAATCTCTTGCAATGATTCCAAATATACTTGATATGTTATTTTTTTTGATGCTAAGTAGTTTCTGAAATCAAACTCTCCTGGATTAGTACTTGGATCAGGGCGTTCTGGTATACCTTGGAATTTACAAGTTGCTCCCGTTCGTAAGTGAGGGTATCTTGCGATTTCTGTGGTGTCATTTTTAAAATAGAGAATAAGGTAGGTTTTATTGCTGGGGGTGTCTTTGAGGGTGAATTGAATTCTAGAAGAGCTTTCTTCTATTGGTCCGATAATTTGACCATTAAAGGTTTGTTCAGGAAACGACTCTTCAGAAAAAACAGGTGACAAATCATGTATTTTTGGAATGTAAAGTAGAAAAAAACAAAGAAAGGCTGAAGCCAATAGTAGAACCATCTTACCCAGCCTTCTTTGTAAAAACAAAAAACCTATCCAGGCTATATAACAAATGGCGAAAAGATAGCTTGCTGTCAAGACAGTAATAATACTTACCGTAACAGCAAGTGCAACAATGTGCCAATTTCCCTTCAAGTTCTAGTTCCTATTTGGAGATGCGGAAAATAATACATCCGCTCTTTCTTTTAGTTTTTCTACTTCTTTTGTGTTCTTACTCTCCGACAACCTATCAAGTAGCTCATCAACATAGTCTTGTTTTTCACGATAATTTAGATCAACAGCTAAATAATCTACTGTAACCTTCTTCAGGGAGACACCAGCTTCTTTAAATAACTGAATTGCATATTCATTATTTCGGTAATCTTCTTTATAATAGATCGTTTTAATACCTGCCTGAATTAACTGTTTGGAGCATTGAAGACATGGAAAATGGGTGACATATATATCTGCATCTTCAGTTGGTACCCCAAATTTCGCGCACTGCAACAATGCATTTGCTTCGGCATGAACTGTACGAACGCAATGACCATCAACTACATAGCAGCCTTCATCAATACAGTGCACTCCACCAGACACACTCCCATTATAACCACCTGCGATAATTCGTTTATCCCTTACAATTGAAGCGCCTACCATTAATCTTGTACACGTGCTTCTGAGTGCAAGCAGCTGGCTCTGAGCCATAAAATATTGATCCCAAGAAATTCTTTCCATCATTCAGGTCCCCTTTGACTTTTAAGCTATTAGTAGTTATTTTTTTAATTATTTTCGTACCTCAATAAACTATCTATGGTATTTGAATATACTCTTGTAGCTGCTCTATTGTTTTTTCCCCTATACCCGAAACATTAAGTAAGTCTTCATATGATTGAAAGTATCCATTTTCTTCACGATAAGCTATAATAGCTTCCGCTTTAGAAGGTCCAATACCACTTAGTGTCTCGATCTCTTCTTTGCTGGCATAGTTTAACTTTACTTTCTCTGTGTTAGAACCATTACTCTGCTGACCTTCAGCCTGCTCTCCTATTTCAGGGACAAGAATACTCATTTCATCATGGACTTTCTGAGCAAGATTTACTTGGGTTTGATCCGCATCTACTGTAAATCCTCCAGCTTTTTGAACCATGTCGTGTACTCGGTCACCAGGAGCAGCTTCAATAACCCCAGGTTGGTTTACCTCACCTTTTATATCGATGAATATTGATTCTGGTTCTTGCGAATCACCTTCCGTATTTTCAGGAGAGTTTTCAATTGGGGAGGAGTGAACTTGGTGGAGCGTGTTATCAACTTTAGAGGATTTATCCTTAGAGAGAAACAAAAACAGCACCATTACACTTGCAGCAACAATAAAGATCCCTGCCTTTTTAACTAAATCGAGCACGATAAACCACCTCCTTTTTGTAAGGTTTTTTGAAATAGTATAATGAATGCTCCCTTCTATATTCGATACACAACTTATTAATCCTTTTAATAAAAAAAGAGGAGGATAATTTAATTATCCGTCCCTTTTTCAGCCGAAAAAAAGATTCTTTCAGCATATTCTAGTTCGAGCTCGTTATTTTCCTGAAAATCCCCGTATACTTTTATATTTTTAAAGCCTGTCCGTTGTAATAAATTTATATAAAAATTCGGTGTATATGTCCGTTGGTGATGCATTTCGTCAAATCTAGTGTACGTATTATGTTCTTGAGACTGGAAAAAAGTTAACTCATGATACATCTCACCTGGCACATCTCCCTGGTGGCAAAACCAAATATAAGAGGCATCTTCCATTACATCAGCAAAGGATTGGTTTACGTAATTATTTTCTACTTGGTAGACGGAGTGAACGTCAAAGATAAACAACCCATCTTCCTTTAAGCTATCAGCAACTCTTTGAAAGACGTCCGTCAAATCCTCTTCCTCTGTAATATAGTTAATCACATCACAGTAACTAATAGCAGCATCCAAATCCTTAAGTCCTTGCAATTCTTTTAAGTCCTGGTTAAGCCATTGTACTGTTAAACCTTCATTACTGCACTTCTGCTCAGCAAAAGTCAGCATGTCAGATGAATAATCAACTCCAGTTACCTGATATCCATTCATCGCAAGTCGTTTAGTAATCTCTCCAGTACCACAGCCTAAGTCAGCTATGTGTTGAACAGATTTGTTATACTTTTTGATGATGTATTCTGTGAATTCTAGCCACTTATCATACGGTGCATCCTCCATAAGGCGATCGTATACATTGGCCATCTGTTTATACGCCATATATCAATCCTCGTGATCAAACTCAAGGCGATCTGCGTCTCCCCAAAGCCTTTCAAGGTTATAATAGATGCGTTCATCTCTATGGAAAACATGACATACAACATCACCTAAATCGACAAGAACCCATCTAGCTTGTTCCAAACCTTCAATTCGGTTTACTGAAACTCCTGCTTCGTCCATTGTTTCTTTTATTCCACGGGCAATCGCCTGAACTTGCCTTTCTGTATTGGCATGACATATTAAAAAGTAGTCTGCAACTAAGGAAACCTCATTCATATCTAGTGCTGCTATATCTTCTGCACGTTTGTCATCACAAGCTTTTGCAGCCAATTTTACAATTTCTTTATTTTCCATTCATTCATTACCTCCATTTATGTGTTTACTTAGATCATTGTAAGCATGGAATGTATCTGGGTAGACTTTAGCTCTCTTGCTAATAAGATAATTGATTGTATTACGCACCGCTAGCCAGCATGCATATTCCAAGTTTGTTTCGGCTACTTCCCTAACTTCTTCTATTCCCGGAAAATTTCTACCTGGTTCAATATAATCTGCAAGGAAAATAATCTTCTCTAACTTCGACATATTAGCTCTCCCAGTCGTATGGTACCTAATAGCATACTGAATATCCTCGTCTTTCAAACCACATTCCTCTTCAACGAGAATAGCCCCAATTGGCGCATGCCATAATTCAGAATGGAAGTCCAATAAATCTGCCGGTAAGTTAAATGTTTTAATCTCCTCTGCCATCTTTTCCAAAGAGCGGTATTTAGCATAATCATGTAAAACCCCGGCTAGCTCTGCCTTTTCTTCAGGACCATCATATAACTTCGCAAGGTAACGCGCTGTTTTGGCTACCCTAAGCGAATGTTCATACCTTTCCTTCGTTAGCTGAGGCTCTACAAGCTCCATGGCCTTACTAATTTTCATATAAATGATTCTCCTTAATATACGCCTGAACTGAATCTGTTGTCAGATAGGTAATCTGCTGTTTTTCTTTTACTCTTTTCCTTAATTCCGTTGAAGAAATGTCAATTCCAGGAATTTTTATTGACCGTACATTCCAATCAGTAACTAAGCTAGAACCAGCTCTTTTTACCCCTACAAATTGCACTAAGTTAACTAATTCCTCAATTTTAAACCAATTAGGTAAAAATTCCACCATATCAGCACCGATTATAAAATAGAAATCATGATCAGGATGAAGTTCCTTCAAACGCTTTATCGTATCAATAGTATAGGACTTTCCTGACCTTTCTATTTCTATTGTATTCAGTTTAAAAAAAGGATTATTACTAATTGCATATTTAACCATATTCATTCGATCATTTGGAGTAGTACCCAAATCCTCTTTATGTGGCGGAGTAAAAGAAGGTATAAACCAGACTTCTTCCAAGTCAAGTTTCTCACGCACTTCCTCAGCAATCAAAAGATGACCTAAATGAGGAGGGTCAAACGTTCCCCCAAGAATTCCTATCTTTTTCATTGTGCACACCCCTCTTTAGGGAAGTATTAGTTGCTTATTCTCTTCAGACTCACGATATAAAACAATATTGTTTCCAATTATTTGCGCTATTTCTGCACCAGTACCCTCTGCTAATTTTTCAGCGACAGTATGTTTATCTTCGGAACAATTTTGTAAGATACTAACCTTAAGTAATTCCCTTTTTTCAAGTGCATCTCCAATTTGTTCTATCATATTATCATTAACCCCATCTTTTCCGACTTGGAAAATGGGTTTTATCTGGTTTGCTTCAGCTCGTAGAAAACGTTTCTGCTTTCCTGTTAACATAATGTTACCCCTCCAATATTAATTTTAATTTACTTTCCATATCACCTATTGGTACACGTTTGCCTGTCCATATCTCAAATGCATACTGGGCTTGGTACAATAACATTGTGTGTCCGTTATGGATTAATGCACCAAGATTTCTGGCTTGATGTAAAAATGCTGTTTGAATTGGCTGGTAGACAATATCACTTACGATTGCACCCTTTTTTATTTTTTTCAGTTGAATTATTGATCTATCGGTCTCAGGCTTCATACCTACTGACGATGTTTGAATAATAAGATCATAGCGGTCAATAAGACTTTCCGCTTCTTCCAACGTCATTACTTTAGTTACTGTTTCTTCATTTTTTAGTGTTGTAATATTTTCCGCTTTTTCTATTGTCCTGTTTGCAATATCAATATGACTAAAGCCTGCATTTAAAAATGCATGATATATTCCCCTACAGGCACCTCCCGCACCAAGCAATAAGATACGAGCTTTTTCTTGCTTCATTATTTTTGGATAGGCTTTTTCAAGCGAACGTAGATATCCAATTCCGTCGGTGTTGTATCCTACCCAACATCCATTTTCTACACTAACTGTATTAACAGCACCTATATCAGTTGCTACAGGGTCAATCTTATCTAGAAACGGGAGAATCTCTTGTTTATAAGGTACTGTTATGTTGAAACCATCTAATTTTTTTTCCTTCAACATGGAAAACTGCTCTTGGAAATTTGTATCAGGTTGGATTTCAATACGTCTGTAACTCCCCTTTACATTTACTTGCTCCATAAATGACTCGTGAATCCATGGCGAAAGAGAATGTTCAATTGGGAAACCAATCAAACCAAGTTGATAGTCCATATGCTACCCCCCTACAATAAAGATTTTCTAATAGAGGCAGATACCTCTTTTGGACTATGAACCGTTACTGTTATATCATCCGCAACAACACTTACCCAGCCCAAACCTGGAAATACAACATCCGTTTTGTCTCCGCCTGTTAGTTTAAATGCACTCTCTTTTAATTCAGGTAAAACTTCTAACGTCTTTTCATCAGGTGGAGATAAGAGGTCCCCAATATGTTGCTCATATAATTCTTCTGCGTTTTCTAATTTAGTTCGGTGTATAGGAATCTGATTAGAGAAATAACATATAAAGGAAGTTCGTTTACCTTTAACAAAGTCTAACCTTGCTAAACCGCCAAAATAAAGAGTTTGACCACTGTTTAATTGATATACTCTTGGCTTAATTTCTTTATTCGGTGTAATAAGCTTTAGGTCTTGATCAGAGACATAATGTGCAATTTGCTGTCTGTTCACTATACCCGGAGTGTCAATCAGCGATGTATGATCATCAAGTGGGATCTCAATAAATCCTAGCGTTGTACCAGGGAAATAAGAGGTCGTAATTACTTCACTATATCCTGTAGATTGTTTAATCAAGCGATTTATAAATGTGGACTTACCAACATTCGTAGTACCTACTATATACACATCCCGTTGTTCTCGCTGTTCCTCAATAACTTCTGCTAATTCCTTCATTCCATAGCCCTTTGTCGAAGAAATGAGACAAACTTCCTTTACATTTATACCAGCTTCTTTAGCTGAAGCGCGTAACCAATGCTCGAGTTTCCTCTTGTTCGTCGATTTAGGCAATAGATCTACCTTATTACCAACTAAAACAATTGGATTATTTCCAACAATTCTTGGAAGACTTTTAATTAGACTACCATGCACATCAAAAATATCGATAACATGTACAACTAGGCCATTTGCATTTCTTATTGAACTTACCATTTTCAAGAAATCATCATCTGTTATTGCAACATCTTGAATCTCATTGTAATGTTTCAAGCGGAAACAACGTTTACAAAGGATATTCTCCTTTTCCAATGATGAAGTTGGTGTGTATCCAGGGGCTTGCGGGTCTATTGTTTGAATAAGGACACCACAGCCCTGACAATATAATTCTTCCATCCTTATTCCTCCCAAGTGATTTTTCCCTTTTTCCTCATATAATGTAAAATCCTTCGTTCAATTTTTCGATTAATCTTTGTAATCTTCCCATCAGTTTGTACAATTGGAACCACTAAAATGGTATAAAATCCAGCAATATTCCCACCTAACACATCTGTAAGCAACTGATCTCCAATTACTACAATTTCTTCTTTTTTCATACCCATTTGTTTTGCTACCGATTTAAAAGCTTTACTTAACGGCTTTCTTGCACTAAAAACAAATGGCGTGTCTAATGGTTCCGAGAATACTTTCACTCGTTCCTGCTTATTGTTTGAAATAATGGTTACTTTAATGTCATTTTCTTTCATTTGTTTAAACCATTCAATTACTTCTGGAGTAGCATCCATTACGTCCCATGCGACCAGCGTGTTATCAAGATCTGTAATTATTCCTTTAATACCTTTGCTTTTTAATACTTCTGGACTAATATCAAAAACGCTTTTTACATGTTCATTTGGCAAAAACTTTTTTAACAACCTTCACACCTCATATTCTCTATCATCAGTTCGAACTTCATACGAATCGCCATTGTAAACCTATCTTATAATAACATTCTATAAAGCGAAACTTCAATCATGGGCGAATTTATTTATCTGTAACTAATTTCACGGTGGACAAAATTGGACACTTGCTTGCAGTTTGATACTATAATTTCCCTGATTTTAAAGTCCTTCAACTGAAAAAAAAACGTACCCGGTTAATTAGGCATAAATTCAAAGAAAACCTTCATTAGAGTATTTTCATGGAATTTTGCAGTACTCATCTATTTTATTTACATAAAGCAAATGAATCTTTGCAGAATAATGTATATAGAAGTAAACATTCCAAGAATCGTTCGACAAATATCCCTATAAACCGCGTTTGTGGATAACTTTACTAACATTAAAATGATTGCCACTACAACATTTGTCTACAAAAAAAAGTAATTATACACACTTTATCTACAAGCATTTGTAGATAACTTCCATCTTGTCCTGCTATATATAAAGTGGTAAGTTATTAATAACCTAATTGGGAAAATTACAAACTTTAGGAGGGCTAAGTTGATGGAACATTTGTCAGATGAACTGTTAATTGAATCGTATTACACAGCAAATGAATTAAATTTAAGCCCTGACTTTTTAAACTTAATTGAAGAAGAAATACACAGAAGAAGATTATCCCATAAAATCACAGAAAAAAGACCCGTTTAAAAATTTTATATTTAAATATGAAGAAACGCGTTAACCCCTATTATTTTGCGAAATAACAGGGGTTATTTATTTTGCTTGGATTTATATTGTGTTAAACTATTCATTGAATATTGGAACCCACCCAGGCTACAGCTATCCCCAATATAACAAGAGAATAAACCCACTAAAATGAAGTATATCCAATTGAGCTTGTTGCCATTTGAAAATCAATTTCTCAATAATAGAACAGAGGATTTTCATATAAAGAAAACACCTAAGATAAATTTAAGGAGGAGTACCATTAGATGATATTTGCTGTATTAATACCACTTCTTGTTGCTTGTTTTATTCCAACAATTAGCAAGGCTAAAAGTAAGATACATACTGGAATATTTACTTTCTTTGTTCCCTTTTTTATCTTCCTTTATTTCATTAGATTCGTAGGGGAAGACTTCACACCTATTCGACAAACCTACAATTGGATTCCATCACTAGGCATTAATTTAGATTTCTATCTTGATGGTTTAAGCTTATTATTTGTTCTATTGATAAGCGGCATTGGTTCTCTTGTTGTTCTATATTCCATTTTCTATTTGGATAAACAAGAGCGATTAGGTCATTTTTACGTTTATTTATTACTTTTTATGACGGCAATGTTTGGTGTAGTTCTTTCAGATAATGTATTTGTCTTATATACATTCTGGGAGCTAACTTCTATTTCTTCTTTCTTGCTTATTGGGTATTGGCATTTTAAAGAAAGATCAAGGTATGGCGCATTGAAATCCATGCTAATCACCATTTTTGGTGGATTAAGTATGTTTGGTGGATTCATTTTACTTTCAGTTATAACGAACACAACAAGCATTCAAGCAATGATTAGCCAAGCGGATGTTATACTTTCAAGTGATTATTTGCCGTTAATACTGGCTTTAATTCTGTTGGGTGCTTTTACCAAGTCTGCTCAATTTCCATTTCATATTTGGTTGCCGGATGCTATGGAGGCACCTACACCAGTTAGTGCCTACTTGCACTCTGCGACGATGGTAAAGGCAGGAATATTTTTGATTGCAAGATTTTCACCAATATTCTCTGGTTATGAAGGCTTTTTTATCACGGTAAGTCTTGTCGGGATTGTTACACTTTGCTGGGGTTCTTACATGGCAGTTAGACAAACAGATCTTAAAGCCATTCTTGCATTTTCTACTATTAGTCAATTAGGTATGATTATGGCAATGCTTGGATTTGGTACAACTGCCGCAGTCTTTGCAGCAGTCTTCCATATTCTAAACCATGCTACATTTAAGGGAAGCCTCTTTATGGTAGCAGGAATCATCGATCATGAAACAGGTACAAGAGATATTAGGAAACTGGGTGGATTATTTACACTCCTACCTATCTCTGCTACGTTGGCTTTATTTGGAACATTTTCTATGGCTGGTGTTCCCTTGCCGTTCCTAAATGGTTTCTATAGTAAGGAATTGTTCTTTGATGCTACATTGGATTTAGAGAGTGCTTCTCTTTTAGCAGAGTTGATTCCCTATTTAGCAGTTCTTGGAAGTATTTTTACGTTTGTATACTCTATGTATTTCTTTTTCGGTGTTTTCACAGGTCCAAAACAACTTAATCAATTACCGAAAAAACCGCATGAAGCACCTTTTGGTATGTTAGTATCACCAATTATTCTCGTACTTGGAGTAATTTTAATCGGATTATTCCCTAGTATGATTAATGCACCTTTTATTCAACATGCTGCTGAAGCAGTTAACAGTAATGCAGAATACCATAAAATAAGTTTCTGGCACGGTTGGGCTTATCCACCACTTATAATGTCTCTCATAGTGGTCGTACTAGGGCTAGCACTGTTCTTAACCAGGAAAAAATGGAGCGGCATTTACAAGGTTCTTCCTGGTAAATTAAGCTTTAATCGTGTTTATAATAGTCTCATTAGTAAGCTGGATACCTACTCTGCGGGAATTACAAATTCTTATATGACTGGTTCATTAAAGCTATACATGTCCTTAATTCTTGTGACAATGATTGTTGTTACGACAAGTATTATGTTGTTTACAAATGGATTTACATTTTCGGCTAGTAACCTTGCTGACATTACTGTTATTGAAGTGTCTGTCGTTATTATTATGGCAGTGGCTGCGATTGCAACTATTTTCACGAAACATAATATGGCTGCACTTCTAATACTTGGTGTGGTTGGATACGGAGTTGCTCTATTATTTGTTATCTACCGTGCACCAGACATTGCGCTTACACAGTTTGTTGTTGAAACAATTACTGTAGCCTTGTTTATTTTATGCTTCTATCATCTGCCAAAATTGCGTAAAACGGATGACTCTGGCGGTTCAAAACTAATGAATGCAGTAATAGCAATTAGCTTCGGGGCTATGATGACGCTAATTGGTATATCTGCTCATAGTACCAACTTGTTTGATGTTATTTCAGATTACTTCTTGGAGACATCCTATAAATTGGGAGGCGGCGATAATGTCGTTAACGTGATTCTAGTAGATATGCGTGGTCTTGATACACTCTTTGAAATTGCAGTGCTAGGTATTGCTGCACTTGCCATCTTTAGCCTCATTAAACTTAAGAAAAACAAGGAGGCAGAATAATGGAGATAATTATCCTTATCTTATCAGGTATACTATTTGCTACAGCCATTTACAATTTACTGCAAAAGCAGTTATTACGTATTGTTATTGGAACTGCGCTACTTTCACATGGTGCTCATCTATTTATTTTAACGATGGGGAAGCTAAAA
This sequence comes from Oceanobacillus manasiensis, assembly GCF_000724085.1. Lineage (GTDB taxonomy): Bacteria > Bacillota > Bacilli > Bacillales > Amphibacillaceae > Oceanobacillus_B > Oceanobacillus_B manasiensis. The sequence continues at coordinate 239,125 of NZ_CCDL010000002.1, read as the reverse complement.
ACGGGGCAGCCACCAATTCTCACGGATGGGGTATCTGAATATACAGATCCCCTTCCACAAGCATTAATTTTAACTTCCATTGTAATCAGTTTTGGTGTGACCAGTCTGCTTCTTGTACTGGCATATCGGACAACACAAGAAAATAAAACAGATAATATGGAACAATTAAGGGGTAAGGCCAATGAGTAATTTAGCAGTTCTACCAATCATACTGCCACTTGTGGCAGCTATTATATTAATATTCTTCAATTCAAAAGTACACGTTTCCCGCGCTTTAACAAAGGTTTTTTCCCTTGTTGGGCTAGGTTTAACTGGATATATCATGTGGGAAGTTATCAATAATGGTACAATTATAATGGAAACAGGAGACTGGATCGCACCATATGGAATTGTTTTAGTAGTTGACTCACTTGCAGCCGTCCTTGTCTTAACTACAAACATTATCGCAGTTGCCTGTGCTTTTTATGCCCCTTCCGCTGGGCTTGGCGAGAAAGAAAAATATTATTTTTATCCCTTTTTCTTTTTCCTGATCTCAGGAGTTACAGGAGCATTTATTACCGGAGATTTATTTAACCTTTTCGTGTTCTTCGAAGTCTTGTTAATGGCTTCTTATGCACTTATCGTACTTGGTGGAGACAAAGTACAATTAAGGGAATCACTTAAATACTTGCTTATTAACTTATTTTCTTCAATGCTATTTGTAACAGCAATCGCCTTCGTTTACGGTGCATTAGGCACAGTTAATATGGCACAAATTGCACAACGTGTTCAGGAAGCAGATCAGCAAGGAATACTAACTACTGTTGGTATCTTACTATTCTTTGTTTTTGCTACAAAGGCGGCATTGTTCCCCCTTTACTACTGGCTTCCAAAATCTTATGTTGTTCCTAACCCAGTTATTTCGGCACTATTCGGTGCTCTGTTAACAAAAGTAGGTATTTACTCGATCTTCCGTGTTTTCACACTTATTTTTGTTCACCGTGTGGAGTTAACACATGAAATATTCATTTGGTTTGCTGGACTATCCATGATATTCGGAATAATTGGTGCGCTATCAACCTCCAATATTAAACTTATCGTAGCATACAATATTATCCCTGCTATTGGTTTCATCTTACTAGGTATTGGTGTGATGAATGAGACAGCAATAAGTGGATCTGTATACTATTTAATCCATGATATGGTCATTAAATCAGCACTGTTTTTACTCGTTGGAGTAATAACTTACGTTGCTGGTACCTCCGATTTAAAGAAAATGGGTGGTCTTATTCATACCTATCCGCTCCTCGGCTGGTTATTATTTATTTCCGCATTTGTTCTTGCCGGTATTCCACCGTTCAGTGGTTTTATTGGTAAACTTTTGTTACTACAAGGAGCATTCGAGGGCGAACATATTATGATCATTCTCATTGGGCTTTTAACAAGCCTACTCATTTTGTACTCTGTTGCGAAGATATTTATCAATGCTTTCTGGGGCGACAAAGATGCAATGGGTCAGATAAAGAAAAAGTCAACCAAAGGCATGGTTGCACCAATTGTTTTTCTACTATCCCTTTCAGTCATTATGGGTGTTGGTGCTGAGTATTTCTATCCTGTTGCAGACTCGATAGCTGCATACCTAATGGATCCACAAATTTATATCGATTCTGTGTTAAAGGAGTAGTGAACTAAATGGCATTTCAAATTGTTATAAATTTAATCATTGCGTTCTTATGGATGTTCTTAAGTGAATCGTATTCTGCACCAAGTTTTATCGCTGGATACTTATTAGGTTTACTTTTGCTCTTTGTTTTACGCCGTTTTGTTCCAGATACTTTCTATTTAAAACGATTTTTGAAAATAGGTGCATTGGTTCTTTTATTTATAAAAGAATTGTTATCTTCAAACTGGGAAATTGTTAAACTTGTTTATAAACGAAAGCAGGACTTTGAGCCAGGAATTTTTGCATTGCCTATAGATGTAAAAAGTAACTGGGAAATTACATTGCTTGCAAATCTAATATCTTTAACTCCTGGTACTTTATCTGTTGCAATTTCTCATGATAATACGAAGATATATATTCATGCCATGCATATTCAGGACAGTGAAAAGTCTATATCTGAAATAAAAAATACCTTTGAGAAAGCAATCCTGGAGGTGTCAAGATGACAGATGTTTTATCAATAACTGAGAATATATTAGATATTGCAGTCCTAGTCTGTTTTGCAGGGATCGCAATCTCTCTCCTACTGTTGCTATATCAGGTTATTGTTGGGCCAACTCAGCCAGATCGTGCTGTAGCTTTAGATGCTATTGGAATAAATATCATGGCTATGGCGGGGCTTATGGCAGTCTATTTAGTAACATCTAGACTAAATGATGTCGTTCTACTGGTTGGAATACTAGCATTTCTTGGAACATTATCTATTGCTAAATACTTAGAAAAGGGTGTAATCATTGATAGAGACATGGATTAATATCATTATTAATATACTCGTTATTCTCTCCCTGTTGGCAGGTACATTCTTTATTCTGTCTTCATCAATAGGAATTGTGCGGTTTCCAGATGTTTATACAAGATTGCATACTGCAACTAAAGCTGCTACTTTAGGCGTGGCCTTCATATTAATAGGTGCCTTTCTATTTCTTTATGCAGCGCACTCTATTGTAAGTGGAAAGCTTTTACTTGCTATTGTATTTATCCTGTTAACTGCACCTGTCTCAGCCCATATGATCGGCAGAGCAGCACATGCAAATGGTATAAAACCTTTTTTGAAGAACCGTGGGGATGCCTATCAAGAAGCAAAAGATGAGTATATTAAGCAACATCCCTCTGATACAAATTAAAAGCGACTATTTACTAGTCGCTTTTTTATTTAATATGTAATACCAATTCAAGAAAAAAGAATTATAAATAGATTTTATTACTAACGGATAAAATAAGACAACGAAGAAGGATTTGAGGTGACGGCAAATGAATACACTACACTTAATAGAATGTCTCCAAGTTAAACAAATTCTGGGGTCACTTCCAGGAAACATCCAATCAATTGAACAGGATTCTAGAAAAGTTAAACAGGATACTATGTTCGTTTGTATAAAAGGATATACTGTAGACGGGCACCAATTTATTCAAGAAGCCATTGACCGTGGGGCCACCACTATAGTAGTAGAAGAAAAACCAGATATAGAATTCTCAAATACAGCATTGGTTATTGTATCTAATACTGCCAAAGCACTTGCACATCTAGCAAATAGATTTTATGACTATCCGTCAACAAACATGGAAATTATCGGCGTTACCGGTACAAACGGTAAAACAAGTGTCTCAAGCCTTATAAATAACTTACTTAAAGGATTAGGACAAAAAACAGCATTGGCTGGAACAAACGGAATAACAATTGATGGCAAGGTGAAACATACAGACAACACAACGTGCGATGTCTTAGGAAACCAGGAATTATTAAAGGAGGCATATGATCAAGGCGTAGAAGATGTGGTAATGGAAGTATCCTCACATGGACTAGCCCAAGGACGTGTTTGGGGGATTGATTTTGATATAGCTATTTTCACCAATCTAACACAAGACCATCTTGATTATCATCAGAGCATGGAGCAATATGGTTATATTAAAGGCTTATTGTTTGCTCAATTAGGTAATAATGCAAAAAGGTCCAAATATGCGATCCTAAATAAAGATGATTCCTGGTCAAAGATCTATGAAAACATGACCCCTGCTGAGGTGTTAACCTATAGTATTTTGGAAAAAGCTGATTTTCAAGCTAAGCATATTCGTTATCTTGAGGATAAAACATTGTTCACTTTACTTAGCCCTGACGGAGAAATAGAGGTAGAGACTAAGTTGCTTGGGGAATTTAATGTTTACAATGTTCTCGCAGCATTGGCAGCATTATTTGTCAAAGGTGTTCCTCTTTCAACGGCAGTGGATCTACTTAAGTCCATCAATCCGATTGAAGGCAGAATGGAAAGAATACAGCATGAGTTTCCATTAAAGGTATATATAGATTATGCACATACACCTGACGCTATTCGAAGTTCAATTAGAACCGTATCAACTTTTAAACGAAACCGCCTTATCTATGTTGCCGGAACGGGTGGTGACCGAGATAAAGAAAAACGGCCCCTGATGGCGAAAGAAGCATCCCTTGCTGACATCGTCATCTTAACCATTAACGATTTGCGGAACGAAAATGCTACAAACATTCTCCACGATATGGAAAAAGGCATGCAACATGAGAATTATAGTATGATTTCTGATCGTAAAGAGGCCATTGAACATGCGGTAGAAATTAGCGAACCTGGTGACATCCTAATTATCGCTGGGAAAGGTAAAGAACATTACCAGATCATAGGAAATACAAAGCACCCCCACAGTGATGAAACGATAGTAACATCATACTTAAATCGAAAATATAATAAATGATGAACTACAAAGTACTTCTTTCCGGAAGTGCTTTTTTTATTATATTTAGAAGGACAGACACGAAAACCACTTATTCTACATAAAATCGAATTATAGGCAATAGCCCAGCCAGCACTTTTAGGAGGTGGATATATTTGTCCGGAATATTAAGCGTGCTTGCTCTTCTAATAAAAGAAGCTGTTTTCTTTGTCTCTTATGTAAAAAACCATGCCTTCCCCCAACCACTCCCTCCAGAAGATGAAATAAAATACTTGAAGGAAATGAAAGAAGGAAGTGAGACTGCTCGTAACAAACTTATTGAACATAATTTACGCTTAGTGGCACATATCGTAAAAAAGTTTGAGAATACAGGTGAGGATGTTGAAGATCTGATTTCCATAGGCACAATTGGTTTAATCAAAGGTGTGGAGAGTTTTTCTGTTGATAAAGGCACAAAGCTTGCGACATATGCAGCCCGTTGTATAGAAAATGAAATTTTAATGCATCTACGGGCATTAAAAAAAGTGAAAAAGGATGTTTCCCTCCATGATCCGATCGGGCAGGATAAAGAAGGAAACGAAATTAGCCTTATTGATATTCTAGAGGCTGAGAATGATAATATTATTGAATACATCCAGTTAAATATGGAAATTGCCAAGATGCAGGAATACTTTACGATCTTAGATAAGCGGGAAAAGGAAGTCATTATCTACCGTTATGGCTTAAATGATCATAAAGAAATGACGCAGAGAGAGATTGCCAAGATGCTGAATATATCCAGAAGTTATGTATCACGTATTGAAAAACGGGCCTTGATGAAAGTGTTTCATGAGTATTACCGTAAAGAACGTAGAAGTTAGAAAATGAGCGCTGATTCAAATCAGCGCTCATTTTCTATTTCTTTTTTTATATTAAGTTGCTTTATAGCTAAGATTATACCCGTTGCAATACCACCAAGTGACAATACGAATAACAAATCCCCATTGCCTGAGGGTTTCATATACGTATTTATAATGGCACCCATATAAAGATAACTGCTTAATATTAGTAATACAGCAATAAATCTGTGATAATCCTTTGATTTCAACTCTAATTTCTTTTGTTTATCCAATACGTCCCCTCCTCTATAACGCATCATAACATAAATTATGCATATAGTTGGAAGGTAAATAATGGACAAATTACATACTTTTGAGCATGGTCATAATTAAAGTAGCTGCGTTTTTCGCTGCCTTCTCAAGGAACTGGTCAAAGGAAACAGACGATTCTTTCCCAGCAATATCTGAAAGAGCACGAATAACAACAAATGGCTTTCCGTATTGATAGCAGACCTGTGCGATAGCGGCAGCTTCCATTTCTGCTGCGATCATCTCAGGGAACTTCTCTCTAACGAATGCTACTCGCTCTGGGTCCTGCATGAAGGAATCGCCTGTAGCAATGATCCCTTCTTGATAATTAAGACCTATTTCTTTTACTGAAGCACTCGTTTTTAATACAAGATCTGTATCGGCATCATACATTGCCGGCATGCTGGGAACCTGTCCGTAAGCATAATTAAAAGCCGTTACATCAACATCATGATGTACTACTTGTGTAGAAATAACAACATCGCCTACTTCCAATTTCTCAGCGAACCCTCCTGCTGAACCGGTATTAATAATATGCGTGGGAGCATATCTCTCATGCATAATGGTAGTCGCCATTGCTGCATTCACTTTCCCGATACCTGATTGAAGAATAACAACTTCTTTCCCGTTTAATTGTCCTTTTACAAATTTGCAACCGGCAATGGTTTCTTCCTGTTGATTCATTACATTTTGTAAAAGTAATGCAACTTCTTCATCCATTGCGCCGATAATACCTATTGTCATGATTATGCCTCCAATTTGTGCGAATTAGTTAATAGGTGGTAAATTGTTCAAGGCTTCTACTTTGGTTGGTTGCCACCCCTCATTATCAACCCATGATAAATAAACACGATAAATCTCTGACTGATCCTCATTATAAACAGTAGTCACTACTTTTTGATCTCCATCATTTCCGACCCAATGTGTAGTCAACGTACTAGCATTAAGTCCTGTGGCTAGTTCAACAGCCCTTGCTATCTCCTGTCTATCCTGCGAGCCACTATCATAGTTTGTAGTATGAGGCCCCTCTTGTTCTGTTCCAACAGGCTCCCAATTTCCAGTGTAAGCTTCTTTTACATTTTCCCCGGTAGGCTCAACCTGTTCTGTTTCGACATCATTAGCAGACTGGCTCTCCTCTTCATCCGTTTCATCATTTGATTCCTCTTCGTTGCTTTCGTTTCCTTGTTCATCTGAATTAGAGGAGTTGTTTTCATCTGTTTCGGTTTGCTCTTCATTTGATTCCTCAGTGTCGTTATTATTTGATTCATTTGTTTCCTCCGTATTGGTAGATTCTTCTTCTGGCGGTTGATCGTCGTTGCCACCACCAAAAATCCACATACCAAGTAAAACTAAAAGAAGAAGAGAACCTCCTATCATTAAAACAGTAATGGATTTTGTATTCTTCCTTCTTTTCTCAAATTTATTAACTCTCGAATCTTTATCAAAATCACTCACGGCTTTCCCTCCCTATGTTTTACTCTACTATAGTATCATATTTTTAATATAGAGTAATATGATAGGGATATTACAAAATTATTTTAATTAGTGTCTATCATACTTCTTCTAATAAGTAGTTTACTACTTTGCTTCATCTGCAGGAATAGTCCAGATAACCTGGTTACTGGTTTCCGCAGCAATATTGCCAACTTTTTTTCTGAAATAATAGTTACCTTTAAAATATAAAAGTCACATACTGACTTCTCTTATTTCTATTTTCACTATTAACAACCTAATACCCCTTTAACTAATAAATAACAACCCCAATACCATTAATTTAAACACTTCACTTTAAACCACATAATAAAACACACTCTCCTCTAAATAGTCTAAACTAACTATCTAAAGTGTGTTAAACTTACAAAATCAATTACTGTAATTCCTCTTTTGCAATCTCCCAAACAACGTTATTACTATCTCCGGCTCCTTCTGTTATACCTGATCTCAATTTAAAATAATACGTATCTCCATCATAGACTTCTGTTACAAATTGACCAGTAGACTCCTCATTTGGTGCAATGTCATCAGTCATCTGTTCCACACTATCAAAACTCTCTGCATAATCACCATAACCAGTACTCTCTAAATCATCTGTCACTCTAAAACCATATAGAAAATCTTGTGCATTCCATGTTTCTTCTCCAGTATTCTTAATTGTTATATTCATTAAAAAGAAGTGATCTGCTTGAGACTCCTCACCATCTAATTCATCTAACAACTCAGCAGAATTTACTGTTATATCATAAGTACCTGCTGTATCTTCAAAATAACCAGTATCCCCTACTTTTAATCCTATTTGATCAGGAGTTTCAATCCCATACCCTGCTGTCGTTTCACTAATTTCAACAGAATCACTCTGATTATCAAGAACTACTTCGGATTTCTCAGGATCTTCCTCTAACTTATTGTTATCTTCAGTACTAGCTTCACTCGCATCGTAATCCGAAGAATCCTCACCTTTATTACTATTTCCTTCCATCGTTTCATTTAAATTTTGCTCATCCTCATTGGCTTTCGTATCCTCTTCATTTGCACAGGCACCCAATATCAATATACTACTTACAATTATTAAAAAACTCGTTAGTTTACTTTTCATTATTACCACCTCTTTACTAAAATTTTTTTTAAGTATACTTAAATTTTGTCTACTAGTCTCAATTAAGAAAAAATGCTGTATAGTTTCAACTAACCTACACAGCATATGCTATTAATGACTCCAAGTAATCTTTGTTATCATCCAATATGACTATTCGTAACTTTTTCATAAATTCACCACCGTCGTTTCACTATCGTCTTTGTTACTTCTAAATATTACTAAATTTGTCACATGAAATTAAGAGCTTTAAACAAAAACAGTTCCATGTACCCATTGTCTTTAGTTTATTATCTTAAATTCAAGATACTTTTTTGGATTAGTTTATAATAGTCAACTTAAAGACATATAATAAAATAAATTTTACGTACAAAGTTCGGATCAAGAGCATTTTTAACAAAAAAACGCTCTTTGACTGAATAATCAATTGTTTTGAATAGTTAGTCGGAAATGTACGATTGTAATTATATGGAAGAGCATGAAGACCATATGCCTGATTCTTATTATCTAGTTTTGTTTCACTGCAAAAATAAACCGGGATTGTAACAAAAATGTAATTTTTTATTGGGGAAAATTGAAGATTTTTCTCATGATGTAGGACAATTAATTTGTAATAGTTATTACCTATTACCCTTTTACATAACGCTAGGGACTTTCTAGATTAATAATATATACCCAGGTAAAAAACTTCTAAACAGTAAAATTGATTCATAATTAATCAACTTGTTTATGTTACGATTAATTACATACTATTACAATTCGTTTAAGGAGGGGTTTATCAAGTGAAATGCAACCATTGTAATGCTATTTTAAAAAGCAATTCGAATAAATTTTGTCCGGAGTGTGGAGCAGATCTTACAGAACAAAAAGCAAAAGAAGAAAAAATGAAAAGAAGAAGAAATAAAAAGACTATAATCATATTAGTCTCCGTTCTTGTCCCCATTTCAATACTTACCATCTTCTTTTTAGTTGCAAAAGAAAAATTCACAGCAGAAAATACTGTTGCTTCCTTTGAAGAGTCGGTAGAACAGGAAGATGCGGCCAAGTTAGTTAATTTGTTGACACCCGCACATGATTCTCTTGAAATTACGGAAGAGAATACTGCCTTATTCATAAGCTATTTAAAAGATCACCCTACTGAGTATGAGGAGCTTTTAAATAGACTACATAACCAGGTCGATTTTATTAAGTCTACGTCTGAAAAGATAAATGGAACTGCATACTTAGATGATATGTATGGAACCGTTAATATCAAGCAAGACGGTAAGGAATGGCTCCTATTTGATAGTTACCAGTTACAAGTTGTACCAGCATTCCTAAAGTTAAATACAGAAAATAAAGATGTCCAATTACTTATAAACGGAGAAGTGGCGGGAACATCAACTGAAGAAGACTTTACGGATACGTATGGGCCGTTTATGCCTGGATCCTATGAAGTAATGGCAAATTTTGAAAATGACTATTCTCAAGTAGAGGAAAAAGTAGAATTAGAGCTTTTTACGATGAGACAGGACACTGTAGAGGAGTCTTTTAAGTTACCAATAAGCGAGATCTCTGTTGAATCCTTATTAGATGGCTATACGTTAGCTATCAACGGGGAGAAAACCGATATTAAAATTCAAGAGGGAGAACAGACTGTTGGAATATTACCAACAGATGGGTCGGTTTCTTATTCCTTCCATAAAGATTTCCCGTGGGGAGAGGTTAGCAGTGAGGAAGAACCTTTAGAGAGGCGCTATGTTGGACTAGATACAGTAAATGCGTTAACACCTGAAATGCAAACAGATATAATGGAACAGCTTAACACTACAATAGCAGAATACCATCAGGCATTGGCTGAAAAGGACGTCTCCATAATGGAAACGGGTGTTACCGATAAGATGAAGGAAACACTAAAAAAGAGACAGGCAGAAATCGCGAAAAAGTATCCTGAATATGAAGGTAAACTTATACGTGCGGAATATGATCTCTCAAAAATCTCTAACCCAGTTTTCGACGAGGAATTAGATTCCTACACGATTACAATGAGAGCCCACTATATTTTTTATGAACCAGGGGAGGACCTTGGTTGGTTACTAGTTGACAGGGAAAAAGAAGAATTTACACGCAGTAAAGAACTTACGTTAGTTTACGACGAGGATGCAGAGCAATGGAAGCTGGATACTTATGAAACCGAGTATTTTGTAATTACTCCAAGTGTTGAAAAAGCATTTGATTTGTAGGTATATGCACTTATAAATATTAAAGCAAAAAAGCGGGGATGCCCCCGCTTTTTCGCTTTTATCTATTCTACTTTTGTAATTTTCACCTGAATGTCTCCACCAGGAGTTGCTACAGAAACTTCTGTACCTATTTCATGTCCTAATAGACTCTTTGCCATTGGGGAATCATTTGAAATCTTCCCTTCAAATGGGTCGGCTTCCGCACTACCAACAATGGTGTAGGTTTCTTCATCACCATCTGGCAATTCCTGAAACGTTACAGATTTACCTAGTGAAACAATGTCCGGGTTATCGTTATCATTTTCTATTATAACGGCATTACGTATCATTTTTTCAACTTGGGCTATTCGGGATTCAACAAAGGCTTGGTCATCTTTTGCTGCATCGTACTCGGAGTTCTCAGAAAGGTCACCGAAGTCACGAGCAACTTTAATCCGTTCCACAACCTCTTGTCTACGTTCTGTTTTTAGATGATGTAATTCCTGCTCTAACTTTTCTTTCCCCTCTTGTGTCATATAAAAGCTTTTCTCTATTGCCATTAAAAAAACACTCCTTTTCTGACTTCCTTGGAAATAATTAGCTATATCAATTGAGAATAATTCTCATGATAAGTAAAAATATACTAAACAATACTATGGCAGATTTTATTTATATTTTCAATACTTTTCTTATTATTTTCTAAAATTTTCCTTAGTTTGTCTTCCTGAGGTTACAAAGATTTACTTAGGCTGCTTGTTTTTTTCTAGTATATTCTCAATTTTAGTTGCCATAAGATCTATCGCAACATGGTTTTGCCCACCCTCTGGAATAATAATGTCGGCATAACGCTTGGTTGGCTCAATAAACTGCAAGTGAGATGGTCGGACATTTTGGATATATTGATCAATCACGGAATCAAGTGTTCTACCGCGCTCCTTAATATCCCTTAATAGTCTACGAATAATACGTAAATCTGCATCTGTATCGACAAATACCTTTATATCCATTAAATCAACCAGTCTAGGGTCTTCTAGAATTAAGATTCCCTCTAAGATAATAACTTCCTTAGGCTCTACAGGAATTACTTCACTTGAACGTGTGTGTAGCTTGTAATCATAAACAGGCTTTTCTATTGGTTTATTTCTCAATAACTCGTGTAAATGTTCAATCAATAAGTCATTATCAAAAGCTAAGGGATGGTCATAGTTTGTGTTTAACCGTTCCTCTAGTGGTAGATCACTTTGGTCTTTATAATAATAATCCTGTTCAATAACGAGCACTGTCTTATCGGTAAAGCGCTGGGATATAGATCTGGTAACAGAGGTTTTTCCACTGCCACTCCCCCCTGCTACTCCAATTACTACTGGTCTATCTTGCATTCTTTGTTACTCCTTTCAGGGCTTACGTACACTAATTGCCACACCATCCCCTATGGGGACTATAGACGTTGAAAAGTTTGGATGCTGCATAAGCCACTTGTTGTAATCTCTTATTTTCTCCACCATTTTTATGTGTCGACCTGTTGCCTTTTCAGGCTCTGCAACATACCCTTTGAATAATACATTATCTGAAAGAATAACGCCACTCGAAGACAGCAGGGGCTTAGAAAGCTCGAAGAAACGTTTGTATTGTCCTTTCGCCGCATCAATAAATACTAAATCAAACATCCCATCCAATTTAGCAATTTCTTCTAAGGCATCACCAAGAATAACGGAGATATTGTCTTCCTTTCCCTGCTGATGGATATTTTCAACAGCCTGTTTATATCTTTTTTCGTCACGCTCAATCGTTATAATGCTTGTTTCAGGATTTGCTTGTAGCATACGTAATGCAGAGTAACCTATGGCCGTCCCAACCTCTAATATTCTTTTTGGTTGATACATCCGAATTAATTGGGTTACAAAATGCATACTGACTTTATCCATAATCGGGACACGATCAGTAAGTGCCTCGGCTTCCATTTCTTCTATCCATGCTTCCTTATCTGGTAACAGGTCAATTAAATAGTTGTTCATTTCTTCTTTTAAATACATGCAACTACCTCTTTTTCTTATACTCTAAAACATCACATTATAAACTTTTAACCTTGCTATAAAAATTTATATGAGTTTTTGTTTAAAAAAGGGAAATGTGAACGTCTCATTCACACTCCCTATTAGTGCGTGTTCAAAAAGGAGGATATAAAGGACCGAGAAGTTCGAGGCGGCGTAGCTTTGAGTACCGGAACGTATGCAATTAATACGTGAGGAACAAAAAAGCAAGCCAACGAGCTTCCACAGGATGTGGTGACTTCGACGTTCGACACAGGACGTGTCGGAATCTAGTCGAAGGTCATCAGTACCGATGTGTCATTTTTACCGGACTTTTTGAACAACCTCTTTTAGATTTAATTAATATGTTCATCCTTATATTGCAAATGCTCTTCGTATGTCTCAGCGTAATAGATTTCGCCATCACCATCATGTAAAAAGTAGAGAAAATTTGAATCCTCTGGATGTAATGCAGCATCCAGTGAGCTCTCTGCAAAATTGCCAATAGGGCCTATAGGGAGATCGTCTACATAGTACGTATTATAAGGCGATTCAATTTCCAAGTCTTTATTTAGTACTTTATCTTTATGTTCTCCTAAAGCATATAGAACAGTAGGGTCTGTCTGAAGCTTCATCCCTTCTTCCATCCGATTAACGAATACCCCAGAAATTTTCTTGCGTTGCTCCTCATTTCCAGATTCTTTTTCAACAAGTGATGCATAGGTTAGCACCTCATGGATGCTAAAATCCGACTCATTAATCGCTTCTCGGTATTCTGCAACGATATTGTCTGTTTTAATCAGCATTTCTTCGATCACTGTTTCTACGGTAGGCGATTCTACATAGAAATTATACGTTGCGGCAAACAAATATCCTTCTAGAGGTGTTTTTATTTCTGGGTCCAGTATATCTTCTGTTAATATCGAAGGATATGCTTCGATCAGTTGTTCAATATATTCTGTATCATTTACTGCATTCAAAAAGTCCTCTTCTGTAAACGAAAGTTCCTTAGCATATATTTCAGCAATTTCCTCAATCGTTTTACCTTCAGGAACAGTAACAGTATGTACCGGATCAGCAATTACACGGCCCTCTTTGAGTGATTCAATTATTTCATCAATTGACATAGAAGGTGTGAATGTATACTCCCCAGCTTGAAAGTCTGATTCGTTTTTAAACTTTATGTAAAAACGAAATATACGATCATCTTTTATTACCCCATTATCTTCAAGAATTGTGGCAATTGTAGAGGTTGAAGAACCAATTGGTATCTCAACTTTGACCTCTTCATCACTAGAAGAATCTACCGGTTCTAAAGCCGATTTAACATACAAATAACCAGATATACCGCCAATAACAAGAATAAGAAGCAATGAAATGATGATAATTGCTACTATTTTTCTTACAGTTTTAGCTTCTTCACTTCGAGTAATGAGATTGTCCTTAAAATTGCCATTCTTTTTCTTCTTGGACATCAAGTATCCCCCTCTCATCCGGTATATTATACTAAAATATACGATGATATGCCATTATAATCCTAAGATTCGACAGATACTGTTTATTTTTCTAAGTCTAGAATGCTTACAATTACCCCGTAAAAATAGTTAGAATATGTGAAAAAGACGAATTTTACTAACGTCTTTAATTTAGATGCCTTATTGACAAAATAAAGAAACAGCTGATACCCTTTGGCAGGATATCAACTGCTTCCTTATTTCTTACTTGTTCTACTCATTGTTTTCTTCATCTGCTAGTGTGTGAAGCATTTCTTCAACCATTTCCCATTCCTCGTCCGATTCTATTGGAAATAGCGATAAGTCATCATCATCTTTTGTTTTTTCTTCATAGCGGAAAGCATATACTTCAACTTCTTCGTCTTCTGCTTGTTCCACAGGAGTAACAGCGATGTAAGAATGGCTTGTCTTGTCCACATCAAAGGTAAACAAAACCTCAAATAAATGCTCTTCCCCATTTTCATCTGGTATAATAATTCGCTCTTTTTCTTCTAATGCCATTTAGATTCACTCCTTTATTTTCGATCAAGATAGCCTTGCAATATCATAATGGCTGCCATCTTATCAATTACCTTTTTCCTCTTTTTTCTACTCATATCTGCTTCCAGAAGAACACGTTCCGCAGCTACAGTAGTTAAACGCTCATCCCATAATACAGTTTCAATGTTATGGACCTCTTCCATATGTGCTGCGTACCGCTGTGATGCTTCTCCGCGTTCTCCAATCGATCCATTCATATTCTTTGGTAGGCCAATGATAGCTTTTCCAATTTCGTGCTCTGCTATTATCTCTGCAAGCTTTGTATCTGCAGAAGTAATATCTTGTTCGTTCCATTGAATGGTGGTTAGCCCTTGAGCTGTCCAGCCCAATGCATCACTTACAGCGACACCAATCGTTTTGGAACCTACATCTAGTCCTAATATTTTCATTTAGTTGTTCCTTTGCTGTTGTTCAAGATAAAATTTGACCAGCTCTTCAATGACTTCATCTCGTTCAATTTTACGAATCAAATTTCTTGCATCATTATATCGTGGGATATAAGCAGGATCACCAGATAGTAAATAGCCCACAATCTGATTGATTGGATTATACCCTTTTTCGCGTAATGCTTCGTGAACCGTGAAAAGGATTTCCTTGATATCCTCATCAAAAGGTTCCTCCGAAAAATTAAATTTCATCGTTTTATCAATTGAACTCATCATGACACCTCGATCTTAGAATAACGCTTTTTTAGTACATTGTTAGTTCGATATACTTTGTAGCAATCAGCTTGTAACCAGATTTTTCCGAACCTGTCAATCACCATTAAGTTCATACTAACATATCTGTGTGTTTCATTATACTTATTCACATCGTTTGTTACAAGCTGAAAGAAAATTATTTCAGGTTATCAGCAATGTATTGACTTGTTATGGATAGTGCGTCACCAATTTTGCTTGTATCTTTTCCACCTGCTTGAGCCATATCTGGGCGGCCACCACCGCCGCCACCACAAACTCCAGCAGCTAATTTAATAAGTTGCCCTGCCTGTAAGCCACGTTCAATCAAATCTTTCGAAACACCTGACGCTAGTTGAACTTTTCCATCGTTTTCAGCAGCTAATAAGATAACTCCTGTGCCCAATTTCTGTTTTAGTTCATCCACCATATTTCGTAGCTGGTTCATATCCTTTACGCTTACTTTTTGAGCAAGATATGGAATATCCTGAACATTTTCCACCTTGTCTAAAATCGAAGTAGCTTCCGCATTGGAGATTTTCGCGTTTAATGATTCATTCTCTTTCTGTAATGAACGAATCTCTTGGAAGAGCCCCTCAATACGCTCAGGAACATTTTCATCTGCTGATTTCAATTGGTTAGCTGCCTGTTGTAATACATGTAGCTTGTTATTAAGGAAAGTATAAGCATGCTTGCTTGTAACTGCTTCAATTCTTCTTGTGCCAGCCCCGATACCACTTTCTGAACTGATCTTGAACAATCCGATTTCAGAAGTATTGGCAACATGACAACCACCACATAGTTCAATACTATAATCCTTCATTTGTACTACTCTAACAACATCCCCGTACTTTTCACCAAATAAGGCCATTGCACCCATTTCTTTAGCTTCTTCCTTCTTCATGCTCTCAATACGCACTGGAATTGACTCCCATATTTTCTCATTAACAATTGTTTCTATTTGCTGTAATTCATTCTCCGAAACTGCATTAAAATGAGAAAAGTCAAAGCGTAAACGGTCTGTGCTTACTAAGGAACCTGCTTGATTAACATGATCTCCGAGCACATCCTTTAATGCTTGATGTAACAAGTGTGTTGCAGTATGGTTTTTAACTACAGCAGCTCTGAAAGGATTATCAACCTTAGCCTTTAGAACATCTCCTGTATGAAACTCTCCCTCCGTTATAGTAACATGGTGAACATGCTGTCCTTTTGGAGCTTTTTTCACGTCTTTAACGTAGGCAGTTCCATTTTCTGAGTAGAGCCAACCTTTGTCAGCTACTTGTCCGCCACTTTCAGCATAGAAAGGAGTACGATCAAGTAGTAAAAACACTTCTTCTCCCTCTTTTGCTAATTCTGTTCTTTCATTTTCCTTAATAATAGCAGCAAGACTTGTTTCTTTTTCTAACTCTTCATAACCAACGAATTCACTTTCTACTTCAATATCTCCTAGTAGACTATCTTGAACTTGCATGGAGTCTACTTTTTGTCTGGCATTTCTAGCGCGCTCTCGTTGTTTCTCCATTTCTTTTTCAAAGCCTTCAAGGTCAATCGTAAACCCTTGTTCTTCTACGTACTCTTCTGTTAATTCTTTTGGAAAACCATACGTATCATATAAACGGAAAACTTCTACACCAGGAAACACATTGCTCCCCTTCGTTTTTTCCTTTTCAATTATAGTACTTAGTATTTCAAGCCCATCATTTAGCGTTTCATGGAACCTTGTTTCTTCTACTTTTATGATGTTTTCAATAAGTTCCTGCTGTTTTAATACTTCAGGATAAAAATCTTTCATGATGTTGCCTACTGTTCCGACAAGACCGTACATGAATGGTTTTTCTATGCCAATCTCCTTCGCAAACCGCACAGCACGACGCAATAATCGCCTTAAAACGTAGCCTCTTCCTTCATTTGAAGGGACTGCTCCGTCTCCAATTGCAAAACTAACTGTACGGACATGGTCGGCAATTACTTTAAATGCTGTATCAGCTTCAGATGTTTTTCCGTACTTCGTATTAGAAAGCTCTTCTGTTTTTTGGATAATTGGCATAAATAAATCTGTTTCAAAGTTTGTTGGCACATCCTGTATTACGGAAACCATTCGTTCTAATCCCATACCTGTATCAATGTTTTTCTTAGGTAGTGGTGTATACGTATCGTCAGGATTATGGTTAAACTGGGAGAACACTAAATTCCATATTTCTAAGTAACGATCGTTTTCCCCACCTGGATAAAGTTCCGGATCGTTTGGGTCATTTCCATATTTTTCACCTCTATCATAGAAAATTTCTGTATTCGGGCCACTTGGTCCTTCACCTATGTCCCAGAAATTTTCTTCCAATCGAATAATACGCTGTTCTGGTAGCTTTATATCATTCAACCAAATATTATAGGCTTCATCGTCTTCCGGGTGAACCGTAACGGAAAGCAATTCAGGGTCAAATCCAATCCATTTACTACTTGTTAGAAACTCCCATGCCCACTCGATAGCTTCATTTTTAAAATAATCTCCAATTGAGAAATTACCAAGCATTTCAAAAAATGTATGATGTCTAGCTGTGAACCCAACGTTTTCAATATCATTTGTCCGAATAGATTTTTGTGCATTTACAAGACGGGGATTATCCGGTATCACTCTACCATCAAAATATTTTTTGAGTGTAGCTACACCACTATTGATCCATAACAGTGTCGGGTCTTCTTGCGGAACAAGTGATGCACTTGGTTCTACACGGTGTCCTTTTTCCTTAAAAAAATCAATAAACATTTGTCTTACTTCTGCTGATGTTAATTGTTTCATCATTTTACCTCCTATGTGTTTGTTTTTTTACTTAAAAACAAAAAAACTCCTCTCTGCATACATGCAGGGACGAGTCTAAATCGCGGTACCACCCTTATTATAAACAAGCTATTAGCCTGCTTATCACTTCATCATGGTAACGGTATGAAACCGACGGGGATTAACCGTACTCTGGTTTAGCATTCCATGCGTCTCTATTCAGGTTTCCTTTCAGCCTGGGGAAACCCTCTCTTATCAATCGACCTTCATGTACTGAGAACCTTCAACGTAATGGTTTTATAAGTATTGAAAGAAAAGCAGTGTAGAAAAGAAAATAAAAATTCCTATTTACTACTTCCTTTTTATTAGAGTTCAGCGATAGTATAGATAACTTTATAAGCAATGTCAAGAGCAAAAGCGCAGGGCATTCTTATAATGGTCAATAACTAAGGTCCTTTCTCTCTATCATTGACGTCATGATCGCTATAAAACAGATGTTTTATGATGACCTTAGACGTCGTAAATAATGGTACAGCAAGAATCATACCAAGTACACCGAACAGCTGACCACCTAGTAGTAATGCAAAAATAATGGCAATTGGGTGCATGTTAATGCTCTTCCCAACAATATATGGTGCAAGTAAGTTACTTTCAATTAATTGTAATACGAACACCGATAGAATAACAAATAACACCATTTTTCCTGACATTGTTAAGGCAATCGCAACCGCTGGCAATGCACCAATTATAGGTCCAAAATAAGGAATGATATTTGTAATGCCCATTATAATTGCTAGTAGCAGAGCATATTGCAGGCCAAGCAGTTGAAACAGTATAAAAGAGGTTATGCTTACAAATAGGCAAACAATTAACTGTCCTCGAATATAATTACCGATAGTTTCATCTACAGCTCTTACCATCTTACCAGCCCTAGATTTATGCTTTGCAGGTATATATTTTTTAATGTAGGATTTGATTTTATTGTCATCTTTGAGGAAATAAAATACAAGAACCGGAATAACCGTTATTACTACCATCATATCAAATATTTTTGTCGTGCTTTCTACGATATTGGAAAGCAATTCATTCACATAACCTTCGAGTCTAATGATAAGTTCATCAATCTTATCATGTACTGCTTCAGGTAAGAAGGAAGTATATTCATACATCTGATAGATAAGAGTTTCGTACATCCTGATAAATTGAGGCAGCTGTTCATTCAAATCTTTAATTTGTAATAAGATGACGGGGAAAACTCGATAGATTAGATAGCCTACACCGCCAAAGAATAATAAATATATCAGTAAAATTGCCAAGCCACGTGGTATTCCGAGTCTATGAATACGATTAATGACAGGGAAAAGTAAGTATGCTATAAAACAAGCAATTATAAATGGGGCGAATAAATGCCATGAAAATGAAAACACAGCTCCATATAATGGAAATAACTTTACCATTAAATATACAAATAAAAAAAGAAAAATACCAAAGATTAACCAGTAGAGAATAGTTAATCCCTTCCTGTCTTTGAACATAGTCAGTCCCCCTCACATATTACATACACCATTTCATACGTGAGGTGGCTACCATTGTATTTTTCTTTCTTCCTGGGAAAATAGATCATCTAACGAACTAAGCGAGCCATCCGCTTCAACCTGGTGAACGGTTAACTCATCGTTAACAATCGACATTTCAATAAAACACGTCCAGCAATAATACTGCTGTACACCAATTTTGCCAATATCCCTGCCATTACAATTCGGACAACGCATTACCTCAAGCCCCTTCAACATAAAACTTATTAAGCTAGGCTTTCCCGAATTGCTTGAAAATATACATTACATAAAATCATAGGGCGAAATATTGTCTTCTTCGTGTTCTTCACTGACATCCAACGGTTTTTCAAGTCTTGCTTGCAGTTGTTCTTTTAAAGCAGAATAGCGCTTGTTAGTGTCCATTGTTTCAATGCCGCGAACGAACGCACGCTGCTCCCCACAAATAATAAGAGATTGTTTACTTCTAGTAATTGCTGTATACAATAAATTCTTTCGTAGCATACGGTTATATGCAGACACTACTGGCAAAATAACGATCGGAAATTCACTACCTTGTGATTTATGAATTGAAATACAGTAGGCATGCATAATATTTGTATAGTCTTTCCTTTCATACACCACTTCTTTTTCATCATAAACGATGACAAGTTGTTCCACATTATCTGTGTTTTCATCTTCTGTAAAAATGGCCACAACCTCACCGATGTCTCCATTATATACCCCGTCCTCAGGTTGGTTAACGAGCTGAATCACTTTGTCTCCTACGCGGAACACTGCATCCTGTGTGCGGACCTCCCGCTTTTGTGGAGTTTTTGGGTTTATTAACTTTTGAAGCTCTTTGTTAATCATTGTTATGCCTGCCTGAGACCGATACATTGGTGCAAGCACCTGGATATCTCGTACCTCAATACCTTTACCCATTGCCTTAGAGAAAATCTTTACAATGACGTCTAGTAGCTGTGGCTCATAGCAAGAGATGTAGCTAAAATCTTTATCATTTTCCAGGTTAGTCGCCTGATCATTTTTAATCTCGTGGGCAAGTTGAATGATTTTGGAACCTTCTTTTTGTCGATAAACTTCTGTTAAGCGCACAAAGGGAATATATCCACTACTAAGCAAATCAGACAGTACCTGGCCCGGCCCTACCGACGGTAGCTGATCCTCATCTCCAACAATTAATACCTGCATGTCCTTAGGGATTGCTTTAAACAAACTATTTGCAAGCCAAATATCTACCATAGAAAATTCATCGATAATTAAAAATTTCCCATCAAGTTGTTCGCTTTCTCCTTTTTCAAAACCACTTACCCCATCCCAGCCAAGCAGGCGATGAATGGTAACAGCGGGGAGCCCTGTTGATTCTGTTAATCGCTTTGCTGCACGGCCAGTTGGTGCTGTAAGGATAAACGGATAATCTGATCGATCTTCATAATCCTCTTTATTTAACGAGAGATTATGAATGGTGGCATACGCATTTAATATACCTTTCACTACGGTTGTTTTCCCTGTCCCCGGCCCACCAGTCAATATCATCATTTTAGAATGGATTGCCTGATTGATCGCTTCAAACTGTTCTTTTCCGTAGCTTAACACTTCCTCTTCTTCCATCGATCCGATGATCTTCATTAATTCTGCGGTTGGTGTCTCATGATCCGTCTCTTCACTCATAATTCGTTTTACCTGTGCAGCAAAACCATCTTCTGCATAATAAAGTGAAGGCAAATAAACATTGCCCTCTTGAAGGATAATCTTTTTCTCTGTGTTTAACTCTGTCAGTCTGTTGTGAATGACATCATGTGTTAAGTCCACTGTTGCTAGCAAATCGAGAACTCGCGCCGTACATTCATCCATTGGCATATAAACGTTGCCTTCCTGAACGCTTTTTTGCAACACATAAATACAGCCTGCTCCAATACGATTAGGATGTGTGGGGGCAAGCCCATTTCTTCCGGCTATCTCATCAGCGGTTTGAAATCCAAACCCTTCAATATCAAACACATAACGATAAGGATCCTCTTCCAAAATGTCAATTGCTTCTTCTTTATAAGCCTGATAAATTTTCTGTGCCATTTTCAAACCAATATGATAGGTTGCAAGATGAACAACGACATGTTCAAAGCCCTGGTTTTCCTGCAGTGTTCTAGCAAGAGATTCCGCCTTCTCTTTTTTTATCCCTGGGACCCCCTCTAAAACCTTGGGATCATTCAGGATTTTTGAGATAGCACTTTCTCCAAGCTTTCCTACTATTTTTTCGGCTGTTTTTTCGCCAATCCCGTAAAAAATATCGCTGGAAAGATATGCTACCAACCCATCCTTCGTATCTGGAATGAACGTTTTATAGGAATGAACATTATACTGCAGTCCAAATTTAGCATGCTTTTCAAATTCTCCGTAAAAAAAGTAAGGTGTATTTTCCTGGAGAGTTGAAAAATATCCCTTTGCAACAACATCCTTCTCTTGAAAATCTTCATCTGTTTCCAGTATTCTAATTTTGGCAATAGAAAAATGCTCTGACTCATTATGAAAAATGGTGTAGACTAGTTCTCCTTTTATATAGCCAACTTTTTCTTCCTCGGAATGCCTGCCCATTTCCATTTAACACAACCCCACAATCTTACATTTCACTTAATAACTGTTCTGCGTTTTTCTTTCCGTTCTGTGCCAGAACATGATCCGGCTGAGCTTCAAGCGCACGTTCAAAATGCTCCAACCCTTTATTTATCTTATCTTCAAATAGCGCAATAACTCCAAGGTTATAGTGTGCATCACTATGTGCACCATTCAAACGGATGACTTTGCCGAAAACCGAACCAGCATCCGAGATGTGATCACTTTGTGCTAGTGCCAGTCCGTATTGAAAGAGAATTTCCTCATCCTCTGGTGCCAGTTCAGACGCTCTAAGCAAATAAGGAAGTGCTAGCTTATCGTGCTCCTGTTGCAAGAATGTCATACCAAGCATATAGTACACGTCTGCTTCTTCTAAACCAAGTTCAATAGCCTTTTGGTAATTCACCTGTGCTTTTCCGTAATTAGCTTGTTCAACATATAAATTACCTAAGCCATAGTAAGCAGTAGCAGCCTGCTCATCTAGTTCGATGGCCTTTTCAAAAAAACGTTGGGCACGTTCTTGGTCATTTACGTGCAATAGTAAATTACCAAAGTTAATGTATCCAACAGGATCATTCGGCTTCTCTTCGATTACTTCCGTAAAAAGAGCGGCTGCCTCTTCAAACTTATTCTCTTGCATATGAGCAATGGCCTGCTTATTTTTATCCATCGTAAAACCCCTTACTTATCCAACATAATTTAGTGCTTTTTCATCTTTTAAAATCTCATCTATGGTACCGCCACCTAGACAAACTTCACCATCATAAAATACAACAACTTGCCCTGGTGTAATAGCACGTTCCATTTCAGCAAAATCAACTCTTACTTTACCATCTTCCAGCACTGAAACCGTAACCTTGCTATCTTTTTGACGGTATCTAAATTTAGCCGTACATGTGAATGTGTTTTCTACTCTATCCTTGTTAATCCAATTTAAATCAGTTGCTATTAGTCCGTCAGAGTACAGGGACTCATGAGAATATCCTTGCTCAACATAGAGAATGTTATCATTCAGATTTTTACCGACGACAAACCAAGGATCTCCAGCTCCACCAATTCCAAGGCCTTGACGTTGACCAATTGTATAGTACATTAAGCCATCATGTTTTCCTTTTGTTTCTCCAGATAATGTCTTCATTTCCCCGGGTTGTGCTGGCAAGTACTCACTCAAAAACTCTTTAAAATTCCGTTCGCCAATAAAGCAAATTCCTGTACTGTCCTTTTTATCTGCCGTTACTAGATCATGTTTTTTCGCTATTTCTCTAACCTCAGATTTTGGAAGGTGCCCTAGTGGGAACATCACTTTCTCTAACACTTCTTCTGTCAATTGGTTTAAGAAGTATGTTTGATCTTTATTGTCGTCCACACCACGAAGCATTTCAACTCGTCCATCTGTTTCACGTACTTGTGCATAATGACCTGTTGCCAAATAATCTGCACCGAGTGAAATAGCGTGATCTAGAAAAGCCTTAAACTTTATTTCTTTATTACACATCACATCTGGGTTTGGTGTTCTACCAGCTTTATATTCATCCAAGAAATAAGTGAATACTTTATCCCAATATTGTTTCTCAAAGTTAACCGCATAGTAAGGAATATCTAATTGGTTACACACTCGTACAACGTCATCATAATCCTCTGTTGCTGTACAAACTCCAAATTCATCGGTGTCATCCCAGTTTTTCATAAATATCCCGACTACATCATAACCTTGTTGTTTTAATAATAAAGCTGCAACAGAGGAATCTACTCCACCGCTCATTCCTACTACAACTCTTGTATCTTCTTTTCTTTTCATTTTCATTCATCCTTTTTATGAAACTAACCGTTTTACTATTTTGGACACTCTTTCTGCAGCTTCTTCTACATTTTCCTTTGTATTCGCAAGGCCAAAGCTAAATCGTATAGAATTAGTTGTACATGGATGTCCTTCTCCAAACATCGCACTAAGTACGTGGGAGGGCTCAACTGAACCTGCCGTACAAGCACTGCCGCTTGAAGCAGCTATTCCGCTCAGATCAAAATTAGTGAGAAGCGCTTCGACATTGGTTCCAGGAAAACTAATATTTATAATAGAAGCAATCGCAGATTCCGGATCGCCATTTATAGCAAAATCTATTTCATTATTTTTTAGTGTTTGTACGAAGTGATCCTTAAAGCTTCGATAAAGTTTATTTCTCTCCTGCCGTTTCTCCATAGCTATTTCAACTGCTCGTTTAAAGCCAACAATAGCCGGAACATTTTCTGTTCCTGGACGACGTTTCCGTTCCTGTTCTCCACCAAATTGCAATGCCTGTATTGCAATACCTTCCTTCACATAAAGAAAGGCGATTCCTTTAGGGCCATTTATTTTATGGGAAGAAACGGTGAGCATATCAATGCTCATTTCCTTTACATTCAAGTCCAGTAGTCCATATGCTTGGACTGCATCTGTATGAAAGTATGCCTGATGTTGGCTCACTAGTTTTGCGGCTTCTTCAATTGGCTGTATAATTCCCGTCTCATTATTTACAAACATAATAGACACTAGAATCGTATCCTCACGAAGAGAGGAACGTAAATCCTCAACAGCTATTTTACCGTCCTCATAAATCGGTAAATAGGTAACTTCAAACCCCATTTGCTCCAGTTTATTTGCAGTATGCAATGTTGCATGATGTTCCTGGCTTACCGTGATAATATGTTTTCCTTTATGCTGGTTAGCTAAGGCCGTCCCAATTAAAGCCATATTATCTGCCTCTGTACCACCACTTGTAAAAGTGAGTTCTTTTTCATTAGCATGGATGCTTCCTGCTAATACCCTTCTTGCTTCATCCAGTTGCTGTCTCGCTTTTCTGCCAAACGAATGAACACTGGACGGGTTACCAAAAACATCTGTATATATCGGATTCATAGCAGCAATTACATCTTCGTGCATCGGGCTTGTGGCAGCGTGATCCAAATAAATTTGTTCCATTGTAATCGATCCTTCCAACAA
Organism: Oceanobacillus manasiensis; assembly: GCF_000724085.1. Classification (GTDB taxonomy): domain Bacteria; phylum Bacillota; class Bacilli; order Bacillales; family Amphibacillaceae; genus Oceanobacillus_B; species Oceanobacillus_B manasiensis. Next base: position 214,125 of record NZ_CCDL010000002.1, on the reverse strand, counting down.
TTTATCTCAAATTGGTTCACCTAACAGATGGTGAGAGAGTAATACCCGCACCAACTGAAGTTTCACCTTATATATAAAACATGTAGCCTTCTTCAGGCTGCTCCCCATTATGGTTCGCCAAATCCTCTAGTGTTGTAGTATCCAAAACATCTTTCACTGCATCTCTAATTCGCATCCACAGTGCTTGCTTTGCAGGCTCCTCGTCTTCAATGCCTTCTACTGGGGTGATTGGCCCTTCTAAAACTCGGATGATGTCTCCTGCATTAATAGTGTTTGGTTCCTTTGCCAGGATATATCCTCCATATGCACCTCGAATGCTTTTAATAAGCCCCGCGTTTCTTAAGGGGGATGCTAACTGCTCCAAATAGTGCTCTGATAAATCATTTTCTTTTGCAATATTTTTTAATGAGGTCGGCCCATTACCGTGCTTTTTAGCTAAATCAATCATAATGGTTAGACCATATCTTCCTTTAGTTGATATCTTCACTTGTTACACCTCTATTTTAAGTACAATGCTATCCTATTTATACATGATAGTATAGCACGAATCTTGTCTTTCTTGCATTTTATCGGCATCATGCTTAAGCTAAGATTAGACATATCTATTACTCATGTAACACTTTAACCGGTAGGTGTCTGACTGGTCTACTGAGGTAGAATAAAGCAATAGAATATGTAGCTTTTTTGAGAAGAATTTACTATTTTACTATAGAGGGCGGTATAAATGAAACAGAAACCACTTGCCTATCGGATGAGGCCTGCAAACATTTATGAAATAATTGGACAAGAGCATTTGGTAGGAGAAGGAAAAATAATTTTTAGAATGGTAGAAGCTAACCGATTAGCATCCATGATATTATTTGGCCCACCCGGTACTGGAAAAACTTCTATGGCCCAGGCTCTTGCTAAAAGCCTTGGATTACCTGTAAAAAAACTTAACGCTGTGACAGATAAGAAGAAAGATATGGAAATTGCTGTAGAAGAAGCAAAAATGCGTGGTCAGCTTGTCTTAATTTTAGATGAAGTACATCGATTGGATAAGGCCAAACAGGACTTTCTACTTCCTCACCTAGAAAGTAATTTGATTACACTGATTGGCTGCACAACGAGCAATCCCTACCATTCGATTAATCCAGCGATCAGGAGTAGGTGTCATTTATTCGAGCTTCATCGGTTATCCCAGGACCACGTCAAGGTAGCCATCATGAGAGCAATTCAAGATGACCAGGAAGGCTTTGGTGACCTATCAATAGAGCTAACAGATGAGGCATTAAGTCATTTCTCCGGGAGTGCTAATGGAGATATGCGTTCAGCGTTAAATGGCCTTGAACTCGCTGTTGCTTCCACTCCTGCAAACAGCGACGGGCAAATCGCAATTGACTTAAATATAGCGGAAGAGTGTATGCAGAAGAAAAGTTTTTCTCATGATAAAGGTGGTGACGCCCATTATGACGTGCTCTCAGCATTTCAAAAATCAATACGTGGTAGTGATGTCGATGCGGCGCTCCATTATTTAGGTAGGTTAATTGAAGCAGGAGATCTTGACAGTATTGCACGTAGAATGATTGTGACTGCCTATGAAGATATCGGTCTTGCCAATCCACAAGCTGGTCCGCGTGCAATCGCAGCAGTACAGGCAGCAGAGCGTTTAGGCTTCCCAGAAGCTCGTATTCCCTTGTCAGTTGCTATAGTAGAATTATGTCTTTCCCCCAAATCGAACACAGCTTATAAAGCGTTGGATGAAGCACTTGCCGATATTCATGCAGGAAAAAGCGGAGAAATCCCAGCACATTTAAAAGATTCACATTATCAGGGGGCTAACAAGATTGGACGTGGGATTGATTATAAGTATCCTCATAATTATGAACAAGCTTGGGTAGACCAGCAATACTTACCAGATTCTATTAAAAACAAACACTACTATCATCCGAAATCTACAGGAAAATTCGAGGCGGCCATGAAACAAGTTCATGAGAAACTTCAAAGCGAGAAAAAATAAGAAACTTCTATTGCTTTCAAGTAGCTTTTATAGTGTTCTACCTGTTTTCTCCTCTCTGCAATAGAGGCCACGAATAGAAAAAATGTTGTTTAAAAGCTTACATTATTTAGATTAGTACTCATAATAAAGGTATAAAAATACTCCTTATCGGTAAAGCTAACATTATAAAACAAGAAATCTATGATTATTTTTATCGATGAAGGAGTTGAACCAAATGGTTAAGGTAAGACAAGATGCTTGGTCACATGAGGATGACTTATTGTTAGCAGAGACTGTTTTGCGTCATATTAGAGAAGGTAGCACCCAATTAAATGCTTTTGAAGAGGTTGGGGACAAATTAAACCGCACTTCAGCTGCATGTGGATTTCGCTGGAATGCAGAGGTTCGTACAAAGTATGACAATGCTATTGATCTGGCAAAAAGACAGAGAAAAGAGAAGAAACGTGCATTGGCTGGGCATTCTACACGTGTTATTAAACCCGTTGCACAGATCACTGCACCCTCAACCGAGAGTGACTACCAACCTCTAGAGCAAACACCATCAGTAGTTGAAAATGCGCCAATCACAATGGATACTGTGATACGCTTTTTAAAAGATGTAAAAAAAGACTACTATGCTTCTAATCAATCAAAAGCTTCTCTTGCACAAATGCAACAAGAGAATACGAAACTAAAAGAAGAAGTAAAAGAATTAAGTCAGCAATTAAAACAAACAGAAAGTCAGCTAGCAACAGTTCAAGAGGATTACCAGGTGTTTATCCAGATTATGGATAGGGCCAGAAAAATGACTGTCTTGGAGGAAAGCGGAGTGTCATCTTCCCCCACATTCCGGATGGACAAAAATGGAAACCTCCAGCAGCTTGCGCAAGGAAATTAATAAATAGAGTAAGCGGCAGTTTAGAAGCGTAGCAAGTGGAACGAATCAACTAGGATAAAGGGAGACTAGACCTCTATTTCACCAGTCGAAAAGTCTTCTTTATCGTTGGGCGTTTTGAGAAGTCGCATCGTTTCTAGGCTATGAGAGTGGACACTGCTGATCCCCTCATAGAATGATATGATGAAAAACGAAACCCCCTGTAGAAAATCTACAGGGGGTTTATTTATGTAATCCCGATTGTGCCGTCCGGTAACAAGTTTTGATCCCGCTCATGGCAGGTGGGTGCTCTGTTCTGCATGTGTTATGCTTCCTCGCCACAAAAGGGAGGCATGCACGCAATACAGAAACGAAAACAAGCTCCCAAATAATCAGTTGTTCGGTCAAACACTTTATTCAGACGAACACATCAGGATTATTCGCTTCATTCAATTGTAAATTTATCTTAACATACATCCCATTGCTTTTCAACGGAATTATATTGTTTTAGATCTTACACTTATTCTGTAGTTGCTTTTTCAGTTAATCCAATTGAAAGCTCATCTAACTGCACATGGCTTACTCGACTAGGTGCTTCTGTAAGTAAGTCAGATGCAGAAGCTGTTTTCGGAAACAGGATGGTGTCCCGTAAATTCGTTCTTCCTGCCAATAGCATTATAATTCTATCCAATCCTAGTGCCACACCACCATGTGGAGGTGCACCATATTCCAGTGCCTCCATTAAGAAACCAAATTGTTCATTTGCTTCTTCCTCAGTAAAACCTAAGACACGAAACATTTGCTGTTGTTGTTCCTTTTTATGAATACGAACGGATCCACCTCCAAGCTCATAACCGTTCAATACAAGATCATAAGCATTGGCCCGGACATTTCCTGGGTCTGTCTCCAGCAAGGAAGCATCTTCCTCAACAGGTGAGGTGAATGGATGATGTGCAGCGAAATATCTACCAAGCTCTTCATCATACTCAAGCAGTGGCCAATCTGTTACCCATAGGAAGTTAAATAAACGATTGTCAATAAGATCGAGATCTTTTCCAAGTTTTAAGCGTAGAGCACCAAGACTGTCGTATACGATACTGGTTTTATCAGATCCGAATAGAAGTAAATCTCCATCTTCAACCTCTGCCGCCTTTTTAAGCCCTTCTACTTCATTTTCAGTTAAAAACTTAGCAATTGGTCCTTTTAATGCATTATCTTCTGCTTTCAGCCAGGCCATTCCTTTTGCACCATACACCTTAACAAATTCTGTTAGTTTATCAATATCTTTTCTTGAATAATTAGCTGCCTGCCCTTTTACGTTTAACAGACAAACTTTCCCACCAGATTCGATAGCACTTTTAAACACTTTAAAGTCAGAGTTTGCTAACACATCTGTCACATGTGTAAGTTCCATTCCAAAGCGTGAATCTGGTTTATCAGATCCATACCTAGCCATCGCTTCATTATATGGCATTCTTGGAAGTGGTAGAGAGATATCAAGGTCCTTGACTTCTTTCATGACCTGTTTCATCATTTCCTCTGTCATAGCCATAATGTCATCACTTGTCATAAAGGATGTTTCAATATCAATCTGTGTGAACTCTGGTTGACGGTCTGCTCTTAGATCTTCATCCCGAAAACAGCGTGCAATTTGGTAATACTTTTCAAATCCACCCATCATAATTAACTGCTTAAACAATTGGGGAGATTGGGGTAAAGCATAAAATTCTCCTGCATGAACCCTGCTTGGCACAAGATAGTCTCTTGCTCCTTCTGGTGTGCTTTTTGTTAAAATCGGTGTTTCCATCTCAAGAAAATCATTGTTATTTAAATAATTTCTCACTGCCTGTGTTGTTTTATGACGCAGCTTAAATGTTTCTTGAAGTGGCCCTCTGCGCAGATCCATGTAACGATACTTCAATCGCAAATCCTCTGATACATCTGTTTCATCCTGGATAACAAAAGGAGGTGTTTTTGCTTTATTAATAATAGTTAGTTCATTTGCAAGTACTTCGATTGTTCCAGTGTTCATATTCGGGTTTACCGTGGATGGGTCTCTTTTTACTACATTTCCTTTTATTTCAACTACGTATTCCGTTCTTACTGCCTCGGCAGTCTCCAATGCATTCTTTGAAATATCTGGATTAAAAACAACTTGTACGAGTCCTGACTTATCACGAAGATCAATAAAAATGAGGCCTCCAAGATCCCGTCTTTTCTGTACCCAACCTTTTAGTAATACGGATTGCTCAATATGAGCATCGCGTAGCGTTCCTGCATAAACTCTTTCACTCATTTCCTGTGCCTCCCTGCAACGTTTCTTTCATGTATGAAACAACTTCTTGTAGCTTGACTTCTATTTGATCGCCTGTCTCCAGGTTTTTAACATTTATCATCTGCTTCTCTAACTCCCCATCTCCTAGCACTAGCACATAGCTACTGTTAAAGCGGTCAGCAGATTTAAATTGCGCCTTCATTTTACGTCCGAGGTAATCCTTTTCTGCTTTGATTCCAACAGCTCGAAGTTCATGAAGAATTCTTACAGACTCTTTTTCAGCTTGTTCGCCCAAAGCGACAACATAACAATCTAATTGCTCCTCTATTGCGACTTGCTTACCTTCAGCTTCAAGTGCCATTAGAAGGCGTTCAAATCCCATTCCAAAGCCAATTCCCGGTGTGTCAGGACCGCCTAGTTCTTCAACAAGGCCATTATATCTGCCGCCACCCGCTAAAGTTGTAATTGCACCAAAGCCCTCCGCTTCACTCATGATTTCGAAAGCTGTGTGATTATAATAATCAAGTCCTCTAACAAGATTTTTATCAACTTCATACTCAATGTCCATCATAGTTAAATAGCTTTTAACCTGTTCAAAGTATTCCCTTGATTCATCATTTAAGTAGTCTAAGATAGATGGAGCATTTTTCATCGCAGGGTGTTCCCTGTCTTTTTTACAATCTAAAATCCTTAGTGGATTTTGTTTCAGTCTTGTTTGGCAATCTTCACATAGTTCATTCTTTACAGGTGTGAAGTGTTCTACTAGCGCGTTACGGTGGTTGTCTCTGCTTTCACTATCACCGAGTGAATTTATGACTAATTTCAGGGAACTCAATCCGACTTCTTTATAACAAGTCATGGCCAAATCAATCACCTCTGCATCCACTGCAGGATCAGCACTTCCAAGCACCTCTACCCCGAACTGGTTTAATTGACGCATTCTTCCTTTTTGTGGGCGTTCGTAACGGAACATTGGCGCGAAATAATATAGTTTTGTTGGCTGGATAGGATTACCAAATAATTTGTTTTCCACATATGCACGGGCAACAGATGCTGTCCCTTCTGGTCTGAGGGTTAGACTCCGACCTCCTCTATCTTCAAAGGTATACATTTCCTTTTGGACAATGTCTGTAGAATCGCCTACACCGCGTTGAAATACTTCGGTGTGCTCAAAAACTGGTGTTCGGATTTCGTTAAAATTGTAACGATCACAAATATCTTTTATTTTCTTCTCGGCATACTGCCATTTCCTCGTATTTTCTGGAAGTAAGTCCACGGTACCTCTTGGAGCCTTCATATTCATTGCTAATCCTCCTATATAAGATCATTTAATAAAACACTATTATTTTTCTGTGAAGCTCGCGTATCTTCTAAAAAAACATAAAAAACTCCCGTCCCTTATAAATAAGGGACGGGAGTTTACCCGCGTTGCCACCCTAGTTGATGCAATTATGCTGCACCCGCTCTTCACAGTTAACGCCTGCAAAACGTTTATACTTACATATCAGCATAAAGCCTCGGGAGTGTCTTTCGTTGAGCCATCAAGTGAAAATGCTCTCAGCCTATGGCATTTTCTCTCTTGTTTATGTGGAACTCCACTACTTTTTCCGTCATCGGTTCTAATATTCGTGTATTATGGAATGATTATTATATTAATTGCTACATGGAGGATTGTCAAGCACGATTCAATTTTTTCTTCAGCATTTTCACTTCACCCAAGGAAATTCCAAATTCTTGGGCTATTTCCATATGATTAGCGTGTCCTTCCATCTCTACAAATTGATGCAGATTCACACCAACCCATTCTTTGTTATTGGTTGAAGTCCATTGTTTCTCACCATATCGCATGCATTTTCCCCTCCAAGATCGTCTAAAATTTCCTTGCTTAACATTAGTTTTGCCTAAACGGTCTGTTTTTATTATACTTTGTGTAAGAGTACATAATTTAGGAGGAACTATTTTGCGTATAGATAAAAAATGGTTCGCTTTTATCAGTTTAGCAGTAATTTGGGTTGCTTTTCCTTTTACAATAACAGCTGATGAAGTAGAACTTACAGGGGACGAAATAAATATACGGAGCGGTCCTGGTACGGAACATGATGTAATCGGGAGCGGAGTTTCCGGAGATACTTACGAGTTACTTGAAGAGCAAGGAGATTGGGTGAAAATTAAACTTGAAAATGCAGAGGGGTGGGTATCAAGCTCATTTACAGCGTTGATAAAGGATGAAATCACTGAAGCTAGTTCTGAGTCAGTAAGTAGCCTATCAATCCCTCATGACAATACTCATATCCGCTCCGAACCGTCCACAGATGGAGAAATAGTGGGCTTTGCTGAAAAAGGGGATTCATTTGATGTTTTGGACGAACAGAAAGAGTGGATCGAGGTAACCAATGATTCCTTAACCGGCTTTATTTCGAAACGACTTATAGAAAAGGGATCTGTTTCATCAACTTCGGACTTTAAAAATAAAACCATAGTTATCGACGCTGGACATGGGGGACGAGATGTGGGAGCGATTGGCGCTACCGACGTGTTGGAGAAGGATATAACATTTCTCACTGCACAGGAATTGGCAAGTGAACTTAGGATGCTCGGGGCAGAAGTATTGCTGACCAGATCCGAAGATGAATTTATTTCACTCGGAAGTAGAGTAAGCTATGCCAACATGATAGATACAGACGCTTTTATTAGCATTCATTACAATAGCATACCTGAACATCCTGATGTCACTGGGATCAACACCTATTTTTATAAAGGAAAAAATGAAGTGCTTGCCTCTTATATTCAGTCAGGAATAGTGAAGGAGACGGAGGCAAAAGACAGAGGGGTAGCACATGGCAATTTTCTTGTCATCCGACAAACCTTGCAGCCATCTGTATTGCTAGAACTTGGTTTCCTCTCCAATCCTGAAAAAGAATCCTTACTAGGAACCGTTGCTTACCAAAAGAAACTAGTAACCGGTATTGTTAACGGCTTAGGTAAATACTTTGCAAATGAGTGATCGAAAGACGATTTATTATTGGCTTAAGGAAAATACAACGCTAAAAAATGTATGGTACAGACGATAAGATATAAAAAAAGCTGGACGAATTCGAATGATTACTCGAACAATCGTTCAGCTTTTGCTTTTTCATAATTTTTTCCTTAAGATCCTTTATTACGCTTACTCTTTACTATCAATAAGAAGCGTTACTGGGCCACTATTTGTTAATTGTACATCCATCATCTCGCCAAACTTACCTGTTTCTACCTGAATATTCTCTTCTCTAACAAGCTCATTAAATTGTTTATAAAGCTTTAATGCAGCATCGGGCTTGGCAGCCTGCATGAAATTTGGTCTTCTACCTTTTCTTGTATCCCCATATAAAGTGAATTGCGAAATAGAGAGGAGACTCCCATCAATATCTTTTAATGACAAATTCATTTTCCCATCGTCATCCTCAAATATTCTGAGATAACTAATTTTTTTCACAAGGTATTTAGCATCCTCTATAGTATCATCGTGCGTTATTCCTACTAATACTACGAGGCCGTTGTCAATTCTTCCAACAACCTCGCCATCTACAGAAACGCTGGCTTCTCTGGCTCTTTGTATTACTGCTTTCATTACTATCCCCCTATCAAGCTTTTTAAAGTGTGCTTTCGCATGGTTTATTGCAAGGTTCTAGTAACGGTATATACATCCTTTATCTGTTTAATTCGCTCTACAATCTTGCGTAAATGACCGGTATTATGAATTAATATCGTTATCTGGATTAGCGCCATTTTATTTCTATCTGATCTACCGTTTACATACGTAATATTGGTTTTGGTTTCGTTCACTGCCTGTAATACTTCATTTACAAGTCCACGACGGTCGTAGCCGGAGATTTCCAATTCCACATGATATTGCTTTTGAACAGAATGGTTCTTTTCCCATTCTACATGCAAGTAGCGTTGTTTAGCCTCTTCTGTTTGCACATTCGGACAATCAGACCTGTGAACAGATACACCTCTACCCTTTGTGATGTAACCAAGGATTTCATCTCCTGGAACAGGGTTACAGCATTTAGAAAGACGAACTAATAAATTATCAACACCTTCTACTCGTACACCTGAATCACGTTTATGTGGCTTTTTCTCTTTAACCTCTGTCGTTTTTACTTCTTCAATTGTCTGAGCTAAATCTTGCTCTTTTTGTTTCGTTTGTCTAATTTTATCAGTAAGCCTTGTAGCGATAAGTGCAGCTGTTATACCTTGATACCCTACAGCAGCATACATGTCATCTTCATTCATAAAATTAAATTTCTCATATACTCTTTGTAAATTTTCTTGTGTCAGTACTTCTTTCGGTTCCAAAGCTAAAGCCTGAATTTCCCGATCTACCGCTTCTTTCCCCTTGGCAATATTTTCATCACGTCGTTGCTTTTTGAAAAATTGCTTTATCTTGCTTTTCGCTTGAGAAGTTTGTGTGATTTTGAGCCAATCCTGTGATGGGCCATAAGAGTGTTTAGAAGTCATGACTTCAATGATGTCGCCATTTTTTAATACATAATCTAAAGGTTCCATTTTACCATTGATTTTCGCACCAATTGTTTTATTACCTATTTCTGTATGAATTTTATAAGCAAAATCAAGTGGAACAGACCCTGATGGCAACTCGATGACATCACCTTTAGGTGTAAAAACATAAACCATATCAGCGAAAAGATCGACTTTTAATGTTTCCATAAACTCTTCTGCGTCATGTGTTTCATTCTGCCAGTCAAGTATCTCTCTAAACCATGTGAGCTTTTCTTCAAATGATTTCTTGCTATTATGAACCTGTTTTCCTTCTTTATAAGCCCAATGTGCTGCAATTCCGTACTCTGCTATTTCATGCATCTCTTTTGTACGAATCTGGACTTCTAAAGGATCACCTTTTGGTCCTATTACTGTTGTGTGAAGGGACTGGTACAAGTTTGGCTTAGGCATTGCAATGTAATCCTTAAACCGGCCTGGCATAGGCTTCCAGCATGTGTGAATAATTCCAAGGACTGCATAACAATCTTTAATACTATCCACAAGAATGCGGACAGCAAGGAGGTCATAGATCTCATTAAACTGCTTATTTTGTTCCACCATTTTATGGTAAATGCTATATAAGTGTTTCGGTCTTCCAGACATTTCGGCATGTATATTAACGTCAGCCAATTGGTCAGATACCTCGTTCATTACTTCCTCTATATAGGATTCACGTTGATCCCTTTTTTGTTTCATTAATTGGACAATTCGATAATACTGTTGTGGATTTAAATAACGAAGTGCCGTATCTTCTAATTCCCACTTAATTGTTGAAATCCCAAGCCTGTGTGCTAATGGGGCGAAAATTTCAAGGGTTTCATTAGAAATTCGGCGTTGTTTTTCCTGAGGCAAGTGTTTTAGGGTTCTCATATTATGAAGACGATCTGCAAGTTTGATTAGAATAACCCGAATGTCCTTTGCCATTGCTACGAACATTTTACGATGGTTTTCTGCCTGTATCGCTTCTTTGGATTTATACTTGATTTTACCTAGTTTTGTAACCCCATCCACTAGCATGGCTACTTCTTTATTAAAAGCAGTCTCCAATTCATCTACCGTAACATCAGTATCTTCCACTACATCGTGTAAAAATCCTCCAGCGATTGTTTCAGCATCCATCTCTAAGTCCGCGAGAATTCCTGCTACTTGAACAGGATGTATAATATATGGTTCTCCTGATTTACGGAACTGCTCTGCATGTGCATTTTCTGCATACTTATAAGCATGCCGAATAAAAGTAGCATCTTCATCTGTTAGATAATCGCGCACTTTTTTTATGATGTCTTCTATTGATACTATATTATCCTTTGCCATATAATCACCTTGTTTAGAAAAGTTCGTTCTATTTTAATTGAGTTTAAATATAGTTAATGTTTCATTCATTGAATCAATTAGCTTCATGTTAATATAACATATAAAACAGTTTGCAAAAACCATATAATGCATATTATATGCTTTTCCATGTCGTAAGTACAATGATTAAAGTAAAACCCTATTTGAGTTAAATAGCTGTAAAATTTAGAAGAACAGGTCTGATGAGTTTATTCCATCAGACCTGTTCTTCATTCTAGTAATTAATAGCTCATTAAAGAGAGTACCTCATATCCGTCAAGTTTTTGCATTCCATCCAAGTAACTTAACTCTATTATGAAAGCGCACCCAACTACAATGCCACCTAATTCTTCAACTAACTTAATGGTTGCTTCAATTGTACCGCCGGTTGCAAGCAGATCATCCGTAATTAAAACACGTTGACCTGGTTTGATTGCATCCTTGTGAATAGTCAGTACATTGCTTCCATACTCAAGACCATAATCTACTTTTATTACTTCACGTGGAAGCTTGCCTTCTTTTCTTACTGGTGCAAAACCTACTTCTAATGCATAAGAAACCGGGCAGCCAACAATAAATCCACGTGCTTCTGGACCTACTACGATATCAATTTCCTTCTCTTTTGCAAACGACACAATTTCGTCAACAGCTGATTTAAAAGCTTTACCATTATCCATCAAAGGTGTAATGTCTTTAAAACGTATACCTTCTTTAGGCCAATCTTCCACTATTTTTACATACTGTTTATAATCCATAACTTAGTTCCTCCTTGGGGCTTTCCACATGGTCCATACAATTATTGAACCAGTTTCTCAATTCGTTGTAATTTGAGTAATACAAAGTCTTTTCTATTTCAGCTTGTTCTAATTGTGCCTGATATGCGGTAGACTCCAAAAGATCTTTTTTAGCTGGTTTCGAATTAACTGTAATAACACCGTTATCTATTTTAACAAAGCCTAGTTCAAAAAACACCTCAGAAATGAAAAAGATGCGTTCTTTATTCCAGCCTTTAGCATTCATGATAACGTTTATATCCGTATTTAGGTCTAGTATCTTTTTCTTTAATAAAACAGCATAATACCATTTAAAATCTTCACGTGAAGGTAATGCATTTAAGAATGCACTGTTTTCGATATAGTAACACGCGTGAATATTTTGCGGCTTAGCTTTTTGTATTAACTCTTTTAATTTAGAAAGATCCTTTGGCATTTCATAGATATAGAGTGCATCTGTAGCAGGCACCTCTTCCATAGCGTCATATTGAATATATTGTACTTCGCTCCCCAAATCAATTCGCGGATTACCAACTACTAGGTTGGAGTTGTGGTGCTCAATATATGGGGTGAGATTTATATTCTTTCTCCCACGGTGATCAAATAACTGCCACTGCTTAATTTCCATATCCTGCAATACAATTTGGGGTTTCCTTATGCCATTCCACTCATTTATTCCAAGTTCGCCAACAATCGTAACCGGAGTATTAGGAGATATATGTGGGAACAGTTCCCCAAATCCAAAACCTATTCCTTCTAAATTCTTTCCATCTTCCTTAAACAATAGTTTTAAGTGCCGCTTCGTACTCCCTATCTGTCTTAACTCTGAGGGGATAGAAGTTAATTGAAAAATTGGTTTAGGATTTTTCATACCGAAAGGAGCAAGTTTCCCTATTTCGTCAACAAGCTTCTCATTAACATCTAGTATATTCACTTCACTACTGATTTCTAACAGCTGTTTAAAATCACTTTCTGTTAATTCGTTGCGGATAAGTTCATTTAACCGAATTTGCAGTTCCTCCAAATTCTCAAGTGGTAATGTCATACCAGCCGCTTGTGAATGCCCCCCAAAATGAGTAAATAAGTCCCTAACAGTCATGCAATTTTTAAATAAATCAAAAGCAGGGATACTTCGAGCAGAACCTTTAACTTGGGAGGTTTCCGGCTTTTTAGTTAATACAATTGCAGGCTGATCAAATTTTCGTACTAGCTTTGATGCAACAATACCTAGTACACCTTCATTCCAGCCCTCTTTTGCTACAATAATGACACCTTTTTCTTGATTTGGATCCACCATTTTTTCGGCTTCTTTTACTATATCATTTACAATTTGTTGTCTTTTTACATTAATCTGATCAATCTCTGTAGCAATCTCTTCAGCTTCCATTATATCTTCAGTCATCAAAAGCTGCACAGCAAGATCGGCATCCTGTAATCTACCTACAGCATTGATTCTCGGACCAATTAAGAAGCCAACATCTTCTTCAGACACGTCCCCCTCAATTTTGCAAACACGCATCAGCGCTTGTAAACCTATATTGTCGGTTTGAGAAAGTGCCCGAAGACCATGATAAGCTAAAACACGATTCTCACTTATCAGTGGTACAAGATCTGCAATTGTGCCAATAGCCACAAAAGAAAGAAATTGTTTAGGAAAATATCCTAATAAGTATTCTGCAAATTTAAAAGCAACACCTACACCTGCCAGCTCAGAAAATATATTAGCAGTGGAACGCTTCGGATGTATAATAGCGTAAGCATCAGGAAGTTCATCCTGTACTTCATGGTGATCCGTTATAATTAAATCCAAACCTATTTCTTTGGCTATTGATGCCTCATGTACTGCTGCTATGCCATTATCTACCGTTATAACAAGTGTATAGCCCTGTGCTTTGATCTCTCTAAAAGCTGCTTCATTAGGGCCATAGCCTTCTGTGAAACGGTTCGGAATATAGTAATCACACTCAGCACCTAGCTCTTTTAATGCAAGGAGTAGCACGGTCGTAGAGCTAACTCCATCAGCATCATAGTCCCCATACACAAGAATCTTCTCTTGTTGCTCAATAGCCTGGTGAACACGAGCCGCAGCTACATCAATTGAATCAAGTTCTGCAGGGTTATGTAATGTACTTATATCAGGTGATAGAAATTGTCTGGCAGCTTCTCCGCTGGCTATCCCACGTTGTAATAAAAGTTCTTTTACAATTGGCGATAACGTGGAGTCATCCATCCATTGATCTTCTATATTAGTTATTCTATTGCTCTTCCATTTTGCCTTACTTTGTAACATAAATTCACCCCTGACTAATCTATTATACAAGAGTAAGCCAAGGGTAGCAATGCTGTTTTCTTCCAGTGCTATTTTATTTCATCTGCTTGGTTTATATCAGAATCTTTCTGAAAGTTATCACCAGAATCTAAGCCTTTTTCTTGCAATTGTGTATGCAGGGTTTCATTTTCCTTTTGCAAACTTCTAACTTGACGCTGTAAGCGAAACATTCGAATAACACCAACTGCAGCAGTAATAATTCCTCCCATTAAAACTGAGAAAAGGATAATAAGTATAAGCGGGGATTCCGCTGTCCAAAATAAATAATTAACTTCCACTGGATTTACATTGGTTACTGCAAATACTGCTACAATAATTACGAAAATAATTGCCAGAATAACATATCCTTGCCCTTTCATGCTATACCTCCTTCTACTTATATTGTTTTCCTAAGTATCATACCCTCTATTAAATATATTTAAGCAAAGGACTAATTTCTATAACGACACCAGGGGAAAATCGAATCCATTTATTATACATTATTTGTCTTAAAATAAAAAATCGAACAGGAACGAAGTCTAGTGAAACTTCAATCCTGTTCGACTCTGAAAATACGCTACGTAAATATCAGTTATCTTATACCTGTGGCCCTTCTACTCGTTTCTTCTTCGTAAAATCAACAGGTTTTTCATTAATCATTTTCCCTCTCCATGCTAACCAGATTTGCGCAGCTAAGAATAGAGAAGAGTATGTTCCAACTAATAATCCTACTGCTAATGCAATAGCAAATCCTGTTATAGGTGATGCTCCTAAGAACAAGAATGCCAGAACTGCAATCAATGTGGTAATAGTAGTGTTCATACTTCTTGTTAAGGTTTGTACAAGACTTCTATTCACAATAACTGCAAGATCCTTAAAGGTTTTCACCCGCTTCTCTTTGCGCAGGTTCTCCCTTATTCTATCAAAGGTTACAATGGTATCGTTAATCGAATACCCGACAATTGTTAGAATAGCAGCTACAATAGTAACATCAAACTCAATACGAGTGATGCTAAAGATAACAAGGACGAAAAATGCATCATGTAGTAATGCAATGATCGCTGTAATTGCAAAAAATAATTCAAAACGAAACGCTACATAAATAATGATAAATATAGAAGCGATCGAAACAGCATACAACGCGTTTTTAACTAATTCTTTACCAACTAGCGGAGATACCACACTTACATTAGGTGCACTTCCATACTCTTCTTCAAAATATGTCGTTACTTCGGTGACCTTATCCTCTGAAAGCACCTCATCAAACCTAGCTACACCCCGCTCGTTATTGTCCCCAGAAATTACGATGCTAGCTTCTAAGCCAAGATTTTCAAGATCAGCTGTAACTTGTTCTTCTGTCAGGCTGTTCTCCGACATTACTTCTACTCTAGAACCACTAGTAAAATCAATCCCTGGATTTAACTTAAACAGAAGTAATGATGCTATTCCAACAACTACCATAGCAATGGAGATAGCAAAGAATTTTTTACGATGCTTCACAATGTTAGGTTTTCTATTCATGAATTCTGGTTCAGGCTCATCTTTAACTGAGATATCCTGAATCGAATCTTTTTTAACCCCAAACCAACCTATTCGTTTGTTTAGTAATTTACTTTTCACCCATAGACTTAATAGCAATCTCGTGCCAAACACGGCAGTTAAGAAACTTACAACGATGCTTACGATCAGCATGGTGGCAAAACCTTTCACCGAACTTGTACCAAAGATAAAGAGAACAGATGCTGCTATCAACGTTGTTATATTTGCATCAAAAATAGTAGACAAGGAGTTTTTAGAGCCTGTTTTAAATGCTGCAATAACAGACTTACCTGTACGCAATTCCTCCTTAATTCGTTCAAATGTAATAACATTGGCATCCACTGCCATACCAACACCTAAAATAAGCGCGGCAATTCCTGGCAACGTCAACACACCATTCATAAGCTCAAAGATAACAAGAATTAAATAGATATAAATACTTAAGTTAACTGCCGCTACAAATCCCGGTAATCGATAAACGATGATCATAAATATAAAAACCAATGCTACACCAACAAAGCCAGCAAAAACTGTTTTATCTAGTGCCATTTCACCGAATTGTGCTCCCACGGATTCAGAGTAAAGTTCCGTCATATGAACAGGCAATGAACCGGAGTTTATGATATCAGCTAAACGCTTAGCAGATTCTACCGAGAAATCCCCGGATATCATAACATTTGTAGTGTTTAGTGTCTCTCTAATGCTCGGTGCGGAAATATATTTGGGATCCTCTTTCGCAGACTCTTCTGCAAAGGAATCACCCTCCTGATAATCCATCCAGATAACTAGTAAGTTATCTGGTGCCCCCATGTTTTTAATCTGTGTTGAGACTTCTCCAAATTTAGATGCATCCTTTAATTGCAAAGTAACGATTGGAGCATTTGTGTTCTGATCAAAATCCTGTCTCGCACTTCCTTCTTTCACGTCATTCCCATCTAGTAATTCCGTGTCATTGACATCTCGGAAAGATAACCTTGCAGAGGTAGACAGGATTTCCCTTGCCTCTGTTTGATCTTGTACACCCGCAAGTTGTACACGTATTCTGTCTTCTCCTTCAATATCAATGCTCGCTTCACTGATCCCAAGACGGTTAACTCGATCATTCAATGTTTGCACCGTTGATTCCAGTAATTTATTATCTACTTCCTGGCTTTCATCAACCGGCTCTACTTCATAGAGCACCTCAAAACCACCTTGAAGATCCAACCCTAAATTAATATCCTTTGTTACACCAGTAACCGTTGATCCGATCAGACCTCCAAAAATAAGTACGATCAGAAAAAAGGCGACGATTCTGCCTCTCTTTTTCATTTATCTATGCCTCCAAACAACTGGCTGGAGTAATCCAACCAATACTTTTTACAAATTATTTTTAAGTAATTACACCTTTTTTAAAATATGTAAGACTAACCACCATCTTTTTGATCTTCTCCAGTCAATGCGGAAATGGATGCAAATAAATTATCATCCTGGTAAGCCGCTACAGTTAGATAGCTAATATAAGTACCAGAACCAAGGTGGAAAATATCCTGCACGACTTCGTATATTCTTTTTTCTGGATCACCTTTCCAAACCTTTTTAACTAAACAATCCCAGACTTCCTCAGCGTTAGCTCTCGTATAACCCATCATTTGAAATTCGTTAGCTTTGCTCTCTAATGTTGGTAAAATCATGGCTTTCCATTCTGATACAGTTTGTACAATTTCCATTTGTGTCCCTCCTTACACGGAGAATAGAATCTATTTCTAGTTTATTCCTTCTTGTCATGCTTGGCCCACTTGCAAGCATATATATCATTGTATATGAAAAATTATTATTTGAGAAGGCAGGTCGGCTATAATGACCAAACAAACATTTCTTCAAGGTACACTTATTTTAATTTTAGCTGGTATGATCACCCGATTTTTAGGTTTTATCAATCGAATTGTCGTAGCACGTCTAATGGGTGAGGAAGGTGTCGGCCTTTACATGATGGCCCTCCCTACACTATTTATGGTAATGACGCTAACTCAACTGGGGCTTCCTGTCGCAATTTCCAAAAGGGTAGCAGAAGCGGAAGCTAAAAATGACTCACAGAAAGTAAAGCGAATCTTAATCGTCTCGTTAATTGCTACGGGAATTACAAGTGTTGTATTTACTATAGGTCTAATGTTTGTTGCGCCTTTTGTTGCAACCTCTCTCTTAACAGATGAGCGGACACTATACCCTTTACTTGCCATTAGCCCAATTATCCCTATTGTTGCTATATCTTCCGTCTTAAGAGGATATTTTCAAGGGAAGCAGAACATGAAGCCACAGAGCTATGCACAGGTAATTGAGCAAATAGTTCGAATAACATGTGTGGCTACTTTCGTAAAAATCCTGTTACCATATGGGGTAGAATTTGCGGCAGCTGGTGCTATGATTAGTGTCATTCTGGGAGAATTTATTTCCCTGTTATATATGATCTATGTTTTTAAAAGAAAGAAAAAAATTAAAATACGTACAAAGTTTTTCAGCTATTTAAAATCAAGCCGCTCTACTGTAAAAGAACTTTTCTCGATTGCCCTTCCAAGCACTGGTAGTAGGATGATTGGCTCTTTTACAAATTTCTTAGAACCAATTCTTGTTGCCCAAAGTCTTGCTATTGCTGGAATTTCTAGTTCACTAGCGACAAAGCAATACGGAGAGCTTACAGGCTATGTATTTCCACTATTGTTTTTGCCAACGTTTATCACACATTCTTTATCCATAGCGCTCGTTCCATCTATTTCAGAAGCCGAGGCCAATTTAAACAAAGGATTAGTCCATTACCGGATTCATCAATCGATTCGACTGTCTTTTGCATCTGGCGCAATTGCAACAGTGGTGCTATGTTTATTCTCCTCCCCTATACTCACGTATATGTATGGTACGGACAAGGCCAGCAACTTATTAGTATTAATGGCACCTTTCTTTATTTTACTCTATGTTCAATCACCATTACAAGCTGCTTTACAGGCTCTTGATTTAGCAAAGCCAGCTATGTGGAACAGCTTGATTGGAGCAATATGTAAGCTAAGTATATTATTTTTACTCGCCTCGAATCCAAGTTTCGGGATTGAAGGTGTTGCCATTGCAATGTCAGTGGGCGTGGTGCTCGTTACTTTACTTCATTTTGCTGCTTTACAAAAGGCTATCCAATTTTCCATTCCGTTTAAAGATATTTGTAAAATGGTTCTTTTAATTGTTGTAACCTGGATGATTGGGTCTTGGATTAGGAATATTTACGAAACACTCGGGCCTAATCTAATACTGTTTTCCCTCGCTCTTATCGCGCTTGTTATCTTTTATATTATCACACTCTTTATCCTTCGATTTGTCTCAAGAGAAGAGCTAATACAGCTGCCCCTATTCCGAAAATGGTTAAAGTAAACAACAAAAGCGAAGAGTGCCGCTTAAAAACGTAGTGGCTGGAGTGTTGAGACGGAGATAAAGGAATCATGATGAGGTACGAATCAATGATGACTTATCGCACAGAACAACACGAAGTCACCTAGTTTTTGGCACTCTGAGCTAGACGATACAAAAGCGAAGAGTGCCGTATTGGTGAACGCCGACTAAAACCGACCCGTCCTGGGTCAACGTCGCCATGACCCGAATCCAACAGGTAAACTAATTAAATGGACCATTTTCTATATATAAAAAACCTGCCAGCTGGCAGGTTTTTTTCAACTACTATATGGTAATAGATACCGTACATAAATATAAAAGGTGGAAATAATCAGAGACAATAAAACGAGTGGTACTCCAAATAACATAAAACGCAGGAAAGAAATTCTTTCACCCGCTCGTTCAGCTAGGCCAGCAACGACAACATTTGCAGAAGAACCAATTAAGGTCGCATTCCCACCTAAGCAGGCCCCAAGAGATAGAGACCACCAAATCGGATCCAAGTATACCATTCCATAACTTTCAAACTCTTGTACTACTGGTATCATTGCTGCTACAAACGGTATATTATCCACTACACCTGAAAAGACTCCTGATACCCATAGAACCAGTAAAGCCGTATTCACATAATCCCCTTCCGTTGAAAGAACAATCGCTCTTGCCATTTCATCAATAACTCCAACTTCCTGGAGACCTCCAACAAGCGTAAATAAGCCAATAAAAAAGAATAACGTTACCCATTCTACCTTTTCAAAAATAATTTCAGCTTCTAGTTCGTTCTGTGTGAGGAATAGTAGTAGAAGTGCTCCCGACAATGCAATGGCGGTAAGATCAATATGCACAAAAGCATGAAGCAAAAAGCCTGTTATCGTTACTCCGAGGACACCAATTGACTTATAAAGCATAGGCGTCTTATGTAAATGTGATGAAGCATCCATTTTATCAAGTTCCCTTGCATCAATTATTGAATTCTTAAGCTTTTTTCTGAAACAAAGATAAATAAAGAGAACCATGAAAATGAACATGATGCAGGCTACTGGCCCGACATGAATGAAAAAGGACAAAAAGGTTAGATGGTCTACAGCTTGTCCTATCATAATGTTTGGAGGGTCACCAATTAATGTTGCTGCTCCGCCAATATTTGAACTAAAAATAATCATTAATAAATAAGGTAAAGCTACTATATTTAATAATTTCGTGATCTTTAAGATGATTGGTACAAAAATCAGTACGGTAGTCACATTATCTAGCATTGCTGATCCTAAAGCGGTTAGTAGCCCTACACCAAAAAGTAATGGAATAGGTCTTCCTCCAACCCGCTGTGCAAAGCGTATCGCAATAAAAGTAAATAGGCCGGTTTTTTCTGTAATCGAAATTAGTACCATCATCGAAAATAATAATGCAATCGTTGCCCAATCAATATACTCTGTAAATAGTTCTTGTGTAGTAAATATCCCAGTTAAAAGTAATAGAGCTCCACCGGATAATGCCACGACTGCACGGTTAAATTTCTCAGACATGATGAAAAAATAGCTTATTATGAAGATTACAGTTGCTAGAACGACATCCATTTCTCACCTACTTTCACCATTTCAAAATAAATATTCCTTTCATACTATTCCTATGAGAAGAAAAGCTAAAATATTTTTCGTCTATTTAAATTTTTCTTGAATACTATTAATGTAAGTGGACAATCTTAGGGAGGGATCTTGAGTGAAAAGACAACAATTTACCGCCTTGTTATATGGGTGGATTATCGTGTTAGGGCTTATTTTGCTTGCCAGTTTTATCCTTGCATTATTGCTTCGTTTTTCTACGTTCAATGAACCAGCATTAACATGGGTGACACTAGTAATAGGATTAATTTCATTATTCATTGGTGGAATGGTTGCGGGAGCCAAAAGTAAAGCAAAGGGCTGGATTATTGGAGCATTAACTGGAATAGGATTTACGCTGTTTACATTTCTAGTACAGTATTTAGGCTATCAGGTCTCCTTCGACTTAGAACAGACCATCCATCATGCTGCATATATTCTAGTAGCATTGTTTGGAGGAATCATAGGGGTAAATATTACGGGGGAGCAAGTTGAAAACTAACAAAAATTGTTTTGTTAGAATAAGAGTTCTAAATAAGAGCCTAAAAATAAAACGAAGTTAACAGAAACTCTGTTAACTTCGTTTTTCTATGTACTCTCTACATAATGTTTCTTAAAGCCATTCCACCACAGGAGATATGCCTATGGTGGCACCTAGGACTATTACTATTGTTTTACTTCACGGATAGCTGAACGATCGTATGTCAGCTTTGTACCGTCACCAGCCTGAATGACAACAGTGCTTTCATCAATTGCGTGAACAACACCATGGAAGCCACCAATTGTAATAACGGATTGACCTTTTTGTAAATCTGATTGCATCTGCTTTACTTGCTTTTGACGTTTTTGTTGTGGACGTATTAGCAAGAAATAGAAGATTACAAACATAAGGATAATCGGTGAAAGTGATATAAGCATTTCCATCTCTGTATTCCCCCCCTTTCAATATATATAAAAACCTCTTTAGAAGTTCTTTGCATCCGGTTTATTTAGACCATATTGTTCAAAGAATTCTTCTTTAAAATCACCAAGTCTATCTTCAGCAATTGCTGTTCGGACTTGCTCCATTAATTTTAACAGAAAATAGAGGTTATGATAAGTAGTAAGCCTAAATCCGAATGTTTCATTACATTTTATCAAATGGCGGATATAGGCTCTTGAATAATTTTTACATACATGACAATCACAGTTCTCATCGATCGGTCCAAAGTCTCTTGCATATTTCGCATTTCGAACAACAAGCCTGCCATTTGACGTCATGCATGTCCCATTTCGCGCTATTCTTGTTGGAAGCACACAATCAAACATATCGATTCCTCTCATAGCTCCATCGATCAAGGAATCAGGTGAACCTACCCCCATCAAGTAGCGAGGTTTGTTAGATGGCATGAGTGGTGTAGTAAAATCTAATACACGGTTCATTACATCTTTTGGTTCTCCAACAGATAGACCTCCAATAGCGTAACCAGGTAGATCTAAGGAAACTAAATCCTGCGCACTCATTTTACGTAGATCTTCATATTCCCCACCTTGAATAATACCGAATAAGCCTTGTACATCTTTGCGTTGATGCGCTTCAAGACAACGTTCTGCCCATCGAGAGGTTCGTTCTACAGAGGACTTCATATAGTCATAGGTTGCTGGATATGGCGGACATTCGTCGAAAGCCATCATGATGTCTGACCCAAGTGCGTTTTGAATCTCCATTGCCCTCTCTGGTGAAAGGAAAAGTTTCTCTCCACTTAGATGATTTCTAAAATGGACCCCTTCCTCTTTGATCTCACGCATATCACTTAAACTAAACACTTGGAAACCGCCAGAATCAGTTAATATAGCCCCATCCCAGTTCATAAACTTGTGAAGGCCTCCAGCTTCCCTTACGATATCTTCTCCAGGTCGAAGCCATAGGTGATACGTATTGGATAAGATGATATTTGCATTCATCTCTTGAAGTTCTTCGGGACTCATCGTTTTCACGGTTGCGAGTGTTCCAACAGGCATAAAGGTTGGAGTATCAAAGGAGCCGTGGGGTGTATGAACTCGTCCTAATCTCGCACCTGTTTGTTTGCATGTTTTAATTAATTCATATGTTATAGGTGTCATAAAGTATTCGTCCTTTTTTATATATTAAGCGCATGAAGAGGTTTATTTTTCATGCAGTAATCACTATTTATATAGTGAACATGGTTGTGGTTATATAATTAACATGGCATCGCCAAAACTAAAGAAACGATACCTTTCTTTCACTGCTTCTTCATAAGCATGTAAAATGGATTCTTTATCTGCTAAGGCGCTAACTAACATTATTAAGGTGGACTTAGGCAAATGAAAGTTAGTGATAAGACCATTTACTGCACGAAATTGATACGGTGGATAAATAAATATGTCTGTCCACCCACTTGTTTCAACAAATGTGCCATCATGGTCTCTTGCAATTGTTTCCAATGTTCTCGTAGATGTCGTACCGACTGAGATGACTCTACCACCCTGGGCTTTTACCTGATTTAGAGTATCAGCTGTTTCTTTCGACATTTGGTAGAATTCCGCATGCATTTGATGATCATCTATATTCTCTACGCTAACTGGGCGAAATGTGCCTAGCCCAACATGTAACGTGATGAAAGTCACCGTTACACCTAGTGTCTCAAGTTCACTAAGCAATTCATTGGTGAAATGCAGGCCTGCAGTAGGGGCTGCAGCCGATCCTTCTTCCTTCGCATAAACCGTTTGGTATCTTTCCTTTTCAGGTAGCTTTTCTTTAATATATGGGGGAAGTGGCATTTCTCCCAGTTCGTCTAAAACTTCATAGAAAATTCCTTTATAGGAAAATTCCATAATGCGCCCCCCGTGTTCTTTTATCCCTACGCACGTAGCACGCAGTTTTCCATCCCCGAACGATATAACAGTACCTTGCTTCACTTTTTTTGCTGGTTTTGCAAGTACTTCCCACGTATCCCCTTTTTCTTGGTGTAATAAAAGTACCTCAATATTCGCCCCTGTGTCTTCTTTTGCACCGTAAAGCCTTGCAGGCAATACGCGGGTGTCATTCAACACAAGGCAATCACCAGGTTTAAAATAATCCTTAATTTCTTTAAACCTTTTATGTGAGATTTCTTTTGTTTCTTTGTTTAATACAAGCAATTTTGAAGACGTACGATCCTCAAGTGGTGTTTGTGCAATTAATTCTTCTGGTAAATGAAAATCAAAATCTTCTATATTCATGCTACATCTCCTTACTTAACGAAACCTTCCTATAACGAAAAATATTACAGAAAGTATAATACTTACGATAATGGAAGTCATAATTGGAAAGTGAACTGTCACATTTCCTTTTTTGAAGCTAAAATCACCAGGTAATTTGCCAATGAAAGTCCATATAACTCCTACCAAGACAATAACTATCCCTGAAATGATTAGTAATTTACCTATATTCATTCTGCACCAGGCACCTTCATTCCAAAATGTTGATAAGCTTTTGGGGTAATAATTCTTCCTCTTGGTGTTCTTTGTATAAATCCAATTTGTAACAAATAAGGCTCGTATACATCCTCAATAGTTTGGGATTCCTCTCCAATTGTTGCGGCTATAGTATCTAATCCAACAGGACCACCCTGAAAATTTTCGATCATTCCTTTAAGCAATTTATGATCAATGTGATCAAGTCCTTCATCATCCACCTGTAACATTTTTAAAGCTGCTCCAGTCGTGTCCACGCTTATTTCTGTCTCCCCTTTTACTTGGGAAAGATCACGGATCCTCTTTAACAAGCGATTCGCTATCCTAGGCGTTCCCCTAGAACGTCTAGCTACCTCCGCTGCAGCTTCCTTTGAAATAGAAGTTTGAAAAATCTCAGCGGTCCGTTCAATGATCGAGCATAAATCTTTTGCTTCATAAAATTCCAAGCGGCTGAGCACACCAAAGCGATCTCGCAATGGTGCTGATAATAATCCTGCCCGTGTGGTAGCACCAACTAAGGTAAACGGAGGCAAATCGATCCTCACTGATCTGGCACTTGGCCCAGTGCCAATAACGATATCTAGGAAAAAATCCTCCATTGCAGGATATAGAACTTCCTCTACTGACCGTGGAAGTCGATGAATCTCGTCAATAAATAGAACATCACCAGGCTCTAAGGAAGATAATATTGCTGCAAGGTCTCCAGCTCGCTCAATGGCTGGTCCAGACGTTGAACGAAATTGCACTCCCATTTCATTGGCAATGATAGCTGCCAATGTCGTTTTCCCTAAACCTGGAGGGCCATATAATAGAACATGATCCAGTGGTTCTTCTCTCATTTTAGCTGCCTTAATAAAAATATTAAGATTCTCTTTAACTTTATGCTGACCAATGTACTGGTTTAGGGCAGAAGGACGAAGACTGAGTTCGACGGAATCTTCTTCCTGAAATTCTCCTGTAACCATACGATCTTCCATTATTCTCCCCCTCTCCTATTTTTTCATTAGTAGAGATAATGCTTTTCTAATAAGTTCATCCGCTGTTTTACTTTCGGTTGCCTTTAATTCTGGCATAACACCTTTTATTTCTCTATCCGTATATCCTAGTGCCTTTAATGCTTCGGCAGCTTCTTTTAAACCTTCTGGGTTCGTTTGATTTGCGCTAGTCATCTCGGTTTCCACTTCGGTGATCGAAAGGACGTTCGTCAATTTCCCTTTCAAATCTAGGATAATTTGTCTTGCTGTCTTCTTTCCAACACCAGGAAAGCTTGTTAAAAACTTGTCATCTTCACGTTCGATTGCTGCCGCGATACCTGCTACATCTACACCACTTAGAATTGCCAGTGCACCTTTGGGGCCGATGCCAGACACAGAGATTAACTTAGTAAATAAAAATTTTTCATCTTCAGTCTTAAAACCGTACAATATCTGAGCGTCTTCCCGAACATGATGATAGGTATGAATCTTTACCTCTTTATGTAATGATGACTGAAATACAAAAGGATTGGCACAAAATAGTTCGTAGCCAATACCTTGAACGTCCATGATTATTGAATCATCTAAAATATATGTAAGCATTCCTCTAATATATGCAATCATTCACTTTACTCCTTTACATTCCATTCATTATTTTATCATAACTTCATGTAGAGTGAAACTTACAGTCCCTTCACTCGATTTCTATTCATGAAAAGAAGCTTCTATTTCCTTTCAGGAATTAGAAGCTCCCACTTAAGTGTCTTTTATATTAACGCTAATGCACAACTAAATTAATTAGATTCCTCTAGATTATGATGAATGTCCTGAACATCTTCGCTCTCTTCTAGCGTTTCAATAAGTGATAACATTTTGCTTTCATCGTTTTCATTAACAGCACTGTAGGTTTGTGGAATAAGTGTTACTTCTGAATCAGCTATTTCATAAGCCTTTTCTGTTAAGTGTTCCAAAACCGCTTGGAAATTTTCTGGTTCGGTGAAAATTTCATAAGCGCCCTCTTCTGTAGTTATGTCTTCAGCTCCTGCCTCAAGGGCTTCTAGTGTAAGCTCATCCTCATCTACTTCATCATTTTCATTTGCGATAATGATATAGCCTTTGCGATCAAACATGAAGGAAACACTGCCGTTTTCCCCAAGATTCCCATCATTTTTTTTAAAAGCATGACGAACTTCTGCTGCCGTACGGTTTTTATTATCAGTTAAGACGTTAACGATAACCGCCACGCCACCTGGTCCATACCCTTCATACGTTATTTCCTCAAAACTAGCACCATCAAGTGTCCCAGTAGCCTTTTTAATCGCTCGATCAATATTATCATTCGGCATATTATCGGCTTTGGCCTTATCTACCGCCAAGCGAAGAGACGCATTTGTCGAAATATCGCCGCCACCCTGCTTCGCTGCAGTGTATATATCCTTTGCGTGGCGCATAAAAATTTTACCTTTTTTTGCATCTTGTGCATTTTTTCTTCTTTGTATGTTCTTCCATTTAGAATGACCAGCCATCGGACATTCTCCTCTCTAGAAATTTCCTTTTTTACTATATCAAAAAAAAGAGATTTCATAAAGTGAAACTTCATTTTGTGGAAGGTAACAAAGTGTTAGTTGGACGCAACGAACCTTTACTGCCAGCTATGCCAGGGGAAAGGGCTAGCTATAAATAATAAATCTTTAATAACGAATAAACAGTATTAAGGTGTGTTACCATCTGGCTTTGCATCGCGGTTTTTCATATACTCCCAATACGCATTATCTGTGAAGACAATAATTTCTTTTTTGTTATCTGGGAGCAACCTTTGTATTTCTTTCTTAACCTGTTGAGGGACGTCTTCTCCAGCATATTCGCGCTGTACAAGTCCAACTAAAATTTGATCTTCTGTCGAAGCAACCTGTGCTGTAACAATATCTTTACGATTTTCCAATTCTTCGGATAGCCATAAAGCTTCTTCGTTGGTGTATTGATCTGAATATCCTCGTTTGAAATCCGCATCATTGGCTCCTTCTTGCTGGCTTTGCGGATAGCCCCCACGCTCACCTATAGAAGGCCCCTCTCCTTGTTCTTTACGTTCCTTCTCTGTTTCATAATGTACATACTCTGTATTTTGTTGATCATTACGTTGTTGCCCTTGCTCTTCCATCCCTAAATTACACCCAGTTAGAATTGTTAGTATCAATCCCACAATTACTTTCCTTTTCATAAAAAAACCTCCTTTATCCATAGTTTGGATAACGAAGGCTTTTTTACACAGTTAATTTTAGGGAAAGAATTATTGCTCTCGTTTAAATTGTGGTAAACCATCACGTTTGTGTGCAGATTTTTTATGCAGGGACTCAATTATTTCTTTATCTTTGTCAGGGATTTCTTTCCCTTGAAGATAAGCATCAATGGTGTCGTAACTTGTACCCATCTCATCTTCATCACTTTGTCCTTCCCATAGATCAGCACTAGGCTTCTTCTCTACAATATGCCCAGGCACCCCAAGGTAACTTGCCATTTCACGAACTTCCTGCTTTGTAAATTCAACGATTGGAAGAATATCTACTCCGCCATCACCATACTTAGTGAAATAGCCTGTATACCATTCTGCAGCGTTATCTGTTCCTACTACCATATAGTTATAATTTGTAGCAAGTGCGTATAATGTGCTCATACGGAGGCGTGCACGAAGATTCGCACCAGCTAACCTATCGTTTTCTTCTATAAATTCATCGCTTTCATTTAACCTATTCTTAATTTCAGAATACATGATCTTATGCGTTTCAGTTAAATCTACAGTCATCGATTGAATTCCACTACTCTCAACAACTTGCTTAGCATCATCTAAATTATCATCGCTTGTGTAAATTGGTAGTAGAACACCTAAAGAATTATCTGGTAAAGCTCGTTTAATTAGGTGCGATACAACGGCAGAATCTAATCCACCACTAATCCCTACAACAAGGCCATTAACTCCAGCTTGTTCCACTTGATCACGTAACCATTGTACAATTTGGTCTACTTGTTTTTCCACTGCAATCTCTCCTTTTAATGTTCAATATTGTACATTTTATCACTATTTCATTATTTTTTAAAAAAATAATGCCAGACAAATAAATGCTCCGCATTTAAATAGTCTATACTATTTCCTACAGACTTTTATTCCCGTCTCTTAATAAAACAAACATAAAAGGATATAGAAACATGTGAAAGAAGTTACAATTTGTCTTATACGACGAGAGGTTTTTTAAACAAATATGTAAAAAACTGACCTTTTACATGAAAATAATAAAAAAGAGACGATACAAACGTCGCCTCTAGAGTTAAATCTATTCACTTTTGGGTGATTCCTTTTTATCTTTATCGCGGTTACTAAAATCAGGATAGCCAGGGGGTGTTGGAGCAAAGTTTGACATTCCCTCAAATTGTGGTGGATACATTTGTGGTTGAAATGGTTGCTGCCCCATGTGCATCTGCTGTTGCATTGGATCAAACATGGTTTGTTGCGGAGCACCATGTATTTTGGGCCCCGAACACCCACAGTCCTCTTTCCCTTGATGCATATGCATATGGTGCATAGGTTGCATATGGTGCATATGAGCAGGTGCCATGCCATGATGATCCATACCATGGACATGACCATTTGGCCAATCCGAAACCTGTGCCATTACTTGAAACGGAACAGGTGGATAACATGGATGTACGATGTGACAACACATTGGTACCATATGCGTTGGTACATGTTGCGGTTGCGGTTGCATCTGCGGCTGCATTTGTACTTGTGGTTTTGGGGTGTGATAGCTTTGAGCTTCAACTTTTGGTTTCTCTTTTGGCATTTCTTTTTTTACTTCTTTCTTTGGTTTTTCATGATGTTGAGGCTCCGGGAAGTTAATTGTTGTGTAATTTTGAAATTCTTGTTCTAAAATGGGCATTTGCATAATCGGCTGGCTTGGAATCTGTGGCATCTGTGGCATTTGAGGCATCTGCGGTTTAGGCATTTCTTTTTCGTCTTCTTTCATTACCGGCATTGGTTTCGGGGAGGTGTCCTTGTATGATTGCTTAACCGTTTCCTTTTTTGGCATACTTTCTTGTTTTACTGCTTTAGAGCCGCTAGGAATCTTTATTTTCATTCCGGGCATGATCATATCTGGACTCGACAATTGACTGTTCATTTGTTTTAGTTCCTCAAAATTCACCCCGTATTTCTTTGATAACTCCCAGAGTGTATCTCCTTTTTGAACAATGTGTATTTTCAAAACGAACCGATCTCCTTTCGATATAGAACTGGGCTAATTACTCTATATCAAGATATGCAAGCATATAGAAAAAGTTGAAACATATTTTGCAAAACTATTTGGATTGATCGATTGTGACAACTTTTTTTAACCAAAAAAGCCGCCTCTCACGGTAATAGGTGGCTTTTTGGCTGTATTTAAATCGTTAACTTATAAACAGGATATGTACCCATAATGGTTACATTACATCCTAACGCTTCAAGTTCCCCTTTAACACCAGGGAATAAAACATCATCATAAGCCTGATCAACGTCAATTATAAAGAAATAGTTGCCCAGACCTGTCTTCATTGGTCTGGATTCAATTTTGGACAAACTCATTTTCCTCCAAGCGAACGCAGACAACACCTGATGCAATGCCCCCGCTTGATCACTAGGTAATGAAATAAGCATGCTTGTCTTTTCTGTGCTGACGGGATGCTTAATTTTTAGTTTATTTTCATCTTTACTGAGTACCACAAAACGTGTGTGGTTATTTGAATAGTCATGAATATTTTCCTCTACAAGTTTAAGACCATACACTTCTGCAGCCAATTTGTTCCCGATCGCAGCAATCGGAGAATTACTTTTACTAATAATCTCAGCTGCTCTTCCCGTAGAGGTTGTGTATTGGATCTTCGCCTCAGGCAACGACTGATGAAGATATTGGTGACATTGCGCTATCGCATGACTATGAGAGTGTACCTCGGTAATATCACGTAGGCTTCCATTAAAATCAGGATGCACTAATAGGTGTTGTTGTATAGGAACAACTATCTCAGCCATAATCGGTAACCTCACTTGGTGTACCAAATAATCAATTGTAAGTTGAACCGTACCTTCGATTGCATTTTCTAGTGGAACAACCCCTATATCTATCTGATCTTGTTGCACTGCATCAATACATTCTGGAATGGTGGCAAAGCTTTCTTTATGTTCTCCGTTAAATGCTGTGTCGACAGCTAGTTTTGTAAAGGTTCCTTTAGGTCCTAAATAACCAATTGTTGCTGACAAAGTTTCTCCCCCTATTTCCCCGGATACTATATTTATTACTCAATAAATTCGAATTCAAAGTCAAGCAGTCTAATTATATCGCCATCTTTTGCACCACGTTCACGAAGTTCCTTGTCTACACCCATTCCTCTAATTTGTCTAGAAAAACGCTGGACAGCTTCATCTCTTGCAAAGTCTGTCATCTTAAATAACTTCTCTATCTTATCTCCAGAAAGCACATATGCCCCGTCATCATCACGCGTAATTTTAAATGGTGCATCTTCCTTCGTATAACGGTAAATTACCTTTTCCTCAACTTCCTCCATTTTTGGAGCTACTTTTGGAATAGCATCCAACTGGTCTGCAATTGCGAATAAAATATCGCGCAAGCCCTCTTTTGTCAAAGCAGATATTTCGTATACGGGTATGTCTTCACCAAGCTGCTCTTTAAACAAAGTCAAGTTATCTGAAGCACCCGGCATGTCCATTTTGTTTGCCGCAATGATTTGTGGACGTTCTGTTAGTTTCATATCATACTCTTTAAGTTCCTGGTTTATTTTCACAAAATCTTCGAAAGGATCTCTTCCTTCCGTCCCAGCCATATCAATAACGTGAACAATTAATCTAGTCCGCTCAACATGGCGCAAGAACTGATGGCCTAGTCCAATTCCCTCATGGGCTCCTTCAATTAAACCTGGCAAATCTGCCATAACGAAGCTACGATGGTCACTGGTATCAATCACACCCAAATTTGGAGCAAGTGTAGTAAAATGATAATCAGCAATTTTTGGCTTCGCAGCACTTACTACAGATAGAAACGTCGACTTACCAACACTTGGAAAACCGACCAACCCTACATCAGCAATTAGCTTTAGTTCGACTTTTATATTCCGTTCCTGTCCTGGCTCACCATTCTCCGCCATGTCTGGAGCAGGGTTTCTAGGTGTGGCAAACCGCGTATTCCCCCGGCCTCCACGACCACCTCTTACAATAACCGCTCTCTGCTTATGGGCTATTAAATCGGCAATAACCTCTTCTGTTTCCTCATCTATTACGGAAGTTCCTGGGGGCACGGGTATAACTAAAGGTGCAGAATTTTTTCCGTGCTGTGTTTTACTCATTCCGTTTTCTCCACGCTTGCCTTTAAAGTGACGGTTATATCGGAAATCCATTAAGGTATTTAATCCTTCATCTACTTCAAAAACAATATCTCCACCATTCCCGCCGTCACCGCCAGCAGGACCACCTTTTGGTACATATTTTTCCCGACGGTAGGCGACAAGTCCATTCCCTCCGTCACCAGCTTTCACATACACACTAACCTGATCTACAAACATTGCTGTTCACCTCATATTTCACACGGAATTGTAAAGATACACACGATTCCGTCTTTGGTATTTTCTGTACTCATTTGAAAATCTACTTCCATGTTATTAAGCTTATCAATTACTTCCTCTTTATTTATAAAATTCCCATCAATAGACAATTTGACACGTAAAAATTCTGGAATTTCCGTTTCCTCGAGAAGTAGATGCACTTCAAATAGTTCCATTCCCGCATGCATCTGGCTAATAAGTGATATCACTCGGTTGCATATTCTTACCAATTGTTCATCAGACTGCATTATTTTCTTATTTTCGGTATGTATTTGGTACGTAAGACGAAAATCATTATAATAGCTGCTAAATTGAATAACCCACAATGTTAATAAAGTACCCTGTAAATGCATTAGTTTTCTTTCTTCATTATAATATTCCAGACTTTCCTGAACTTTACTCTCTACCCTGTCTGTTTTATTCATACTTAAATAACCATGAATAATCTGTAAATGGTTCATTAAATCATGACGATAATGCTGAAGTAATAAGATAACATCTTTCTCGTTCATGTCTTCCCCCTCCATTACATATAAAAAGTATAGCAAAAAACCAGTAGACTTCCTATCCAGAGAAAGTACTATATGTAATTAGAAAAACACTGCGCACCGATTTTTGCGAACTTACTAGCGAACTAATGATGTATAAAGCTCATATAAAAGGAGATGAATTACCTTACTTCCTCTATTAAAAAAACTCCAACCTTAAGAAAGTTGGAGTTTTTGAGTAAATGCAAAATGTTATGCTTCCTGTGCCACTGGATAAACACTAACCTTCTTACGGTCACGACCAAAGCGTTCAAATTTAACAACGCCGTCAGCTTTTGCAAAAAGTGTGTCATCTCCACCACGACCAACGTTTTCACCTGGGTAAATCTTTGTACCGCGTTGACGGTAAAGAATAGAACCCCCTGTTACGAATTGGCCATCAGCACGTTTAGCACCAAGACGTTTGGATTCTGAATCACGACCGTTCTTTGTACTACCAGCACCTTTTTTCTGTGAGAAAAACTGCAAATCAAGACGTAGCATACCACTGCACCTCCTTATAATGTACGAATTCTAATAAATTCCCCATATTCATTCTCAATAGATTGTAATGAGACCAGCATACCTTCAAACAGGAGTTGAACCTGTTCCATGTTGCGCACTTCATCTGGAATCTGGACATAAAGATATCCGCCATCCTCACCCTGCTCGATTAGTAAATCAGCACCGCATAGTGACACAACAGCATTTACTGTACCAATTGAAACTGCTGAGACCCCTGCACATACAAGATCATAGCCATAAGGGCCACTATCTGCATGTCCAGAAAGTTTAAATGCAGTTATTCGATTGTCCATACGATTAATTGTTACCTGAATCATAGAGAAAAACCTTTATGCATTGATTTTATCAATAACTAATTTTGTATAAGGCTGACGATGACCTTGTTTACGGTGATAGTTCTTTTTAGGCTTATATTTGAATACTGTTACCTTTTTCTGACGACCATGCTTTTCCACTTTAGCAGTGACTGTTGCACCTTCAACATATGGTGCACCTACTTTCACATCGTCTCCACCTACGAATAGAACTTTTTCGAAAGTTACAGCTTCATTTGCATCAGCTACTACTTTCTCCACGTAAATTTCTTGGCCTTCCACAACTTTAACTTGCTTACCGCCTGTTTCGATAATTGCGTACATACCTTGCACCTCCTTAATTAACTCAGACTCGCCATTCAGGTACTCTCTTAAGAGTTTATCCAAACCTGTTCTGTGCGGTTGTAGCACTGGTGCTACGATGAATAACGTATTAATGTTACCATCTAACAAGGAAGTCTGTCAAGACAATGCATGACAAATTCTTTCTATTTCATGCACTATTCTCTGCAATTTCTCCAACCGAAAGATGATATTTTTTTTCTTTAAAATATGCATTTAAACATTCGTCTTCCTCTAACACTGTATGCTTGCCCAGTTTATTTGTCACATAGATCGTATGTTTTTTTTCCTGATTAAAGGCTGAGAAAACGCTCATTAAAGAACTATCCGGTGAAACATAGAGTGGCTGATTCTTCAAGACAATAGGCTTTTTCTCGAAACGTTTTAATAGAAAACGCATAAATACATACTGACGCTGTTTCCATTCCGATTGGCTTTCCATAAACAAAAAGAGCGCGATTAGAAAGGTGCTTAATGTAAAAGATGGAAGTATTAGTTGTACAGTTAGAAAGATTACTGCCAGGGTCATTGAAAAGAGTATAATTATATGATAAGCCCGCTTGTATGGGAGAAACCTAGCAAGAAACAAAAATAATAGCTTTCCACCATCAAGCGGCCATACAGGTAGTAAATTAAATAGTAAAATAACTGTATTATAGTATAACATTATATCTATAAATGAGGTTGGCACCAGCCCACTATACGAAAGAGCAAATATTCCTGCATAAATCAGAACATGTTGCAATGGTCCAGCAATTGTCACAAGTGTTTCTTCGACAATCGGCTTGGTGCCATGCTCATCTGTTTTCATTACCCCACCAAACACCCAAAGCATAATCACGCCAATTCTCCAATCAAATCTTTTAGCCATAGTAAAATGCCCAAGTTCATGGATTAAGACAATAAGTAAAATAACCGTCATTTCTACAAAGGTACCAGTCAAAAAAGATATAAAGAAGAATACAAGCAAAATTGGATGAAAATGAATTTTTGGCAAGTACTTACTCGCTGTCGTCAACTTTAATTACCTGCACAGGGTCAATATAGTCCTTACCTTTTTCAATGGAAAAATAAAGGGTAGTACTATTCGGTTGTGGAGTAAATTGTCCGATTGCTTGATTATTTTTAACAAATTGATACAAATGAACATTTAAATCACTAAGCTCGCCATAAGTGGATACACTTCCATCCGCATGCTGTATCTTAACCGTTTTATTTGTATTGCTATCATTTCCAGCAAAAACAACCACGCCATCATGCAAAGCTGAAACTGCTGATGTATTTTCCGGGGCAATTTTAATCCCTGTCCCATTAGCTTGAAAGGACTCTGTTACATTTCCAGATACAGGTAAAGCCAACGCTCCTTCTGTAACACTCTCTGAAGTGTCCCTATTTGGCGGTAAAGCCAATGGGGTCCCAAATGATTCCTGATACCACTGGTTTACTTTTGCAAACGGAAATTCCTCTGTGAGAACACCGCTTGTCCATTCTTTCGTTGATTGCAACTGAGGGGCATTAGTCTCCCAGATGAGCGCAACACCAAAAAATAACATAATAGATAATATTCCTTTTAGCAAAACAGCTGTTATCACCTTGTTCTTTTTGTCCCCTACAGCCCCCTGACCATCGTAAATAGGCATGTATCCATGTTTCTCTTCATCTTGGGGAAAAACAGGTAAAACATGCCTCTTTGCCCCTTCTTTCGCTGTTGACATGCCGCGTGCTTTTTTTCGTTGATTAATAGATTGCCTAACTTTTTTTACACCATTATTCATTGTCCTCACAATCCTTCACAATCTTTTGTACAAGTTTATGAGGGATTTTTGCCAGATATGTTAAAAACCTGAGTCCACAAGTATAATACTCGTAAGCTCAGGTTACTAGTTTACTATTATGCACGGATACCTAAAAACTTTTTCACTTTCTGAAAGACACCTTTTTCATCCTCAAGGGATTGGAGTGGCACCGTTTCGCCGAGAATTCTCCTAGCAATATTACGATATGCAATAGATGCTTTTGAGTTTGGCTGAAGAGCCACGGGCTCCCCACTATTCGATGCCTTTATAACATCGTCATCGTCGACCACAATTCCTATTAAATTAATGGATAAAATTTGTACAATATCATCTATTTCAATCATGTCGCCGTTTTTCATCATATGGTTACGAATACGATTTATAACTAGAAGTGGTGGGTCAATATCTTCCTGTTCTAATAGGCCAACAATTCGGTCAGCATCTCTAACACTAGACTTTTCTGGAGTTGTTACTACAATTGCTTTGTCCGCACCCGCAATAGCATTTTTAAATCCTTGTTCAATACCTGCAGGGCAGTCGATGATTACATAATCATACTCCTGCTTCAGCTCTGCAACGATTTTTCTCATGCCCTCTTCTGTTACAGCAGATTTATCGCTAGTTTGAGCTGCAGGCAATAGCGATAAGTAATCAAAACGCTTGTCCTTTATTAAGGCTTGTTTTAGCTTACAACGCTCCTCAATTACATCAACAATATCGTAAATTATACGATTTTCAAGTCCCATCACCACATCTAAGTTCCGTAAGCCAATGTCAGTATCAATCAAGCACACCTTTTTGTCCATAAGCGCTAAACCTGTACCAATGTTAGCAGTTGTAGTTGTTTTTCCTACACCACCCTTACCCGATGTAATTACAATTGCTTCACCCATTTTGCATTCTCCTTCCGAATCCGCTTATTTCGCTTTTATGTGAAAGAACTTGTAGTCGATCTATTACAATTTTATCTTGTTCTTCATCTATAAGACCACATTCCATATACACACCATCAGATTCATAATCTGGAGCACGACTGATATATTCTGCAATTCTAAGCTGACTTGGCTTCATATAGGAAGCGGTAATAAATGCTTGTTTGTCACCATTTATTCCTGCATGAGCGATCCCATTCAGCCTTCCCATTATGTAGATATTACCTGTCGAGACAACTTTTCCTCCAGGGTTTACATCACCTATTAAAAGTAGATCACCGGTAACCTCAAGTACCTGGCCTGAACGAATGATACGATTTACTGTCTTGACCTCACTCGCCTCTTGCCAGAGCAAGGCCTCTTCTCTGCGTACCACATCAGAAACAATTGAGTCTATTGTAAATCTCTCATCTTTGGCAATGATTTCACGTAATACTTCCTTCTGTTCTTCCTGTACATATCGATTACCAAGCTTTACTTTCACAGATACAACCGGTTCATCATGCTTTGGCCGACTTGCATGTATTTTTTCTCGCAATTCGTTTAAAGCATGTTCAAAAGTACAGGAATCATCAATAAATAAAGTGAGTCCTTCCTTTGTACCCTTTATTGTTATAAATTGTTTTTTATCAAGCACGATTACTCACCTCATTACTGTTACCTTAGCAATAGTTTCAACTTACATAACGCTATGTTCGTTACAAAACCTCCACAGCGATTAAAAATATTAAAACAAACCTCTTTATAATGTATTGTTTCCTGATAATTGTTCCTGCCCCCATGTAGTAAGGCGTTTTACAAACAAAGGATAAAGTATTACCAAGAAAACAAGGTTGGAAATGAGTGTAGGCAGCAAACGAGTCATAAAATAATCCTGCCATATCATATCGTTTACCCCAGCAACCAAATAAATAACATTTATAGAAATGTCAGAAAGGACTACCGCCACAACGCCCAATAAAATGCTCACATGGATATTAGCGTGTACCAATTTGTTTAATAGGTGGACAATATATATAGCAAAGGCATAAGAAAACATATATACACCCAATATACCTGTATATACAACATCAATTAGCAAACCAAACACGAGGGCATAGATGAAAGAATAGTAGGTTCTCTCATTTTCATAAAAAATCGTGATAAACACTAAAAAAATCAGGACCCAGTGTGGCACAATAAGCAAATCTCCTGTCAAGAGTCTTCCTGGCAATAGATCCAATGCCACACCCTCCAAAACAAGAAAAAGAAAGAGAATTAGTGGGAGGTATAAGCGTTTCATTCAGCTTCCTCCTCACTGACTTCCGTGTCACTTTCATTTTTCATTGCTCGGTCAACAACAATCACCTGATTTATATCGTACATATCGGCTGCTGGTTCTACTAGAGCTGTTCGAGTTAAACCATATTGATCCGGAACAACTTCTTTTACTTCACCAATAGGGAGACCAGAAGGGAAAACACCACCCAGACCAGAGGAGAATACTAACTCACCTTCTTCAAGGTCTTTCTCAGACTCTTCAATTATGCGAAACAAAAGGGATCCGGAATCTTGATCATACTCTTCTATCATCCCTACTATTTCACTACCGTCTTCACGGGAAACAGAAGCTGAGATACGATTAAATTGATCAAATCCAGACAATAATTGGACCTTGGCAGTAGAAGGAGATGTTGTAAGCACCTTTCCTATCATTCCGTCCGGTGTAATGACAGCCATATTTTCTGCAACACCATCATCATTACCTTTATTAATGGTAACCTGTTCGATCCAGCGTTCCGGTGACCTAGACATGACTGTTGCCTGGATAGGTGTAAAGTTACGCAACAGATCAGATTCTTTTAAATCGGCAATTTCTCTAAGTTCTTCATTCTCTTCTTTTAATCCTTGTACTTCGTAAATTAGCCCTTTATATTCTGCTAATTTTTCTTTTAATACTTGATTCTCCGTATATGTATCACGAAGATCATCAATATTTGTAAAGATCTCGGTTATAAAGTTAACTGGAGTGTGTACAATTTTCTGTGCAAACCCCACTGTGTCATGTATAAATTGTTCGGCTATTGTCAAATTCGTCCTGTCTCTTAGTGAATAACCAATTAAAGCGACTAGAACAATAAACCCTATCAAAAAAATAAATAGTTTTCTTCTACGTAAAAAAGACATCTTAACACCTGCTTAATCTATTGTCGGACGTGATGATACATTTGGATGGGAACGAAAATGTTGAATGTAATCTAGAGATTTACCAGTACCAATTGCTACGCTTTCCAGCGGATCCTCTGTTACAAATACAGGCATTTTTGTTTCATCACTGATCACCTGGTCAATGTTTTTTAGTAGAGATCCTCCACCCGAAAGAACAATCCCACGGTCCATAATATCAGCTGCAAGTTCAGGAGGCGTCTTCTCGAGTGTTGTCTTCACTGATTCTACAATAGCTGTTACCGTATCTTCAAGTGAATGGGCAATTTCTTTTGCAGTAATGGTGATGGTTTTTGGTAATCCAGTCAACAGATCTCGACCACGTATATCCATCTCATCATTTCCCTCTACTTCACCTGCAGTTCCAATATCCATTTTAATCGATTCAGCAGATCGCTCTCCTATTAATAGGCTATAATTCTTCTTAATATAAGATATAATGGCTTCGTCCATATCATCACCTGCAACACGGATGGACTGACTTGTCACCACACCACCTAAAGAAATAACAGCTACCTCCGTTGTCCCTCCGCCAATATCTACAATCATACTTCCAGTTGGTTCCCATACCGGGAGACCTGCTCCAATTGCTGCAGCGAATGGCTCAGAAATAGGATATGCCTCTTTTGCACCTGCCTGTTTAGTCGCATCAATGACAGCTCTCTCCTCAACCATCGTTATGCCAGAAGGAACACAGACCATAACATTTGGTTTTTTTGCAAAATAAGACCGATTCTTCATTGCTTTTTTTATATAATATTTCATCATAACTGCTGTCGTATCATAGTCTGCTATGACTCCATCCTTCATTGGACGGATAACAGTAATATTACCTGGTGTTCTGCCAATCATATTACGTGCAGAGTTTCCAACAGCTTCTATATCTCCTGTTTGAATGTTTTTTGATACAACAGACGGTTCACGTACTACCACGCCTTTTCCTTTAACAAATACAAGCGTATTAGCAGTACCCAAGTCTATCCCTAAATCTTGAGATAAATTAAAAATTCCCAATCAAATCTTCCTCTCCAATATTACACTATATCAATTATTTATATGTTATGTACTGTAGGGTTCTAACCTTAAATACATCACTAGCATAAGACTGTTAGGTAACAATCTTAATAAGCGCCACTTTCAAATGAAAATCGAAAAATGGCGCTGTCTATATGTTCGTCAATATAATTATACGAGAAAATTAATAAAATAGATAGTGTTATCCATATCCTATATTAGCTTTTTTAAGATGTTTCAAATTACGGTGTATATTAAATAGTGATTTTAATGCCACCTTATGTATCCATTAAAATTATTGAAAATTCTAACCTAAATTAATTATTAAAGAAATAAGGGTCTGAGTCCAAAAGTTTTTCGGACCCAGACCTTCATCTTTTTAATGCTGATGGATGTTTATTAAGGTTATTCATTTCGACCCTAACGACTCTTGAATTGTCTCTAATTGTTTTTCTAAATGCTCAAGTCTTTTTTCTAATTGTTGATCTTTTGCCTTCTGCATAGCGTCTTCCTCTACTGCTTCTTCAATAGCCAATGTGGCGGCATATGTTCCTAAAGCATCCCCTAATGTACTGAATATTCCTGCAATCCAGGCGATTTTTAAACTTGCAGCCAGCTGTAACTCCTGTTCGCCCTCAGACTTTTTCGCAACATTTTTGTATTTCTCGTTCATTTCTGCCAACCCCTATGTCAATCATCAACTTATAAATAGAATATTCGAGTTGGGCATTTCCCGTTAACATATTTACTAATTCAGTAAAATTAATTTACCTCTCCCTTTATACATATCCTTTTTCCTTTAAAGAGACAAACTTTCTATCTCCAATAATTAGGTGGTCTAAAAGCTCAATACCAATCATTTTCCCAGAGTCAACTAGTCTTCTCGTTACATGAATGTCTTCTTTAGATGGGGTGGGGTCGCCTGAAGGGTGGTTGTGGATTACAATAATGGAGGCAGCTGATCGTTTGACAGCTTCTCTGAAAACTTCTCTTGGATGAACAATAGAAGCGTTTAAGCTTCCAATAAATATTGTTTGGCGATGGATAACCTGATTCTTTGTATCTAAAAATAATACAACAAAATGTTCTTGTCTCAAGGTTCGCATTTCTTCCATAACATAGTTAGCACCATCTTCTGGAGAGCGAATGACATAACGAACTTCTGGCTTGTATTGACTCATTCTTTTGCCTAATTCAATAGAGGATAGGAGCTGGACACCTTTGGCAGTACCTATACCTTTTATTGCTGTTAACTCTTCAATGGTCGCGTCATGTAACAACTTAAGCCCTTCAAAATGCATAAGAACGCGATTAGAAAGGGCCATTACAGATTCAGCTTTCGTGCCACTACCAAGTAAAATAGCCAGCAACTCTTGATTTGATAGGTGATCTGCACCATTTTCCAGCAGCCTCTCACGGGGACGATCATTTTTTGGAACATTTTTTATCATAATGGAGGAAACTGTCATTATCTATCATCCTTCCTTTGCTATTGATATCCTCCATTATATATCTCCTAGCGAGTAGAACAACTACCCGAAATGATGATTTAGTCATTATTCCTCCTGGCAAATATGGTTTTTCTGCTAGATAAAATGGGTTTATGGGCTAGGTGAATTACTAGATAATTCAATTCTTTATACCAATCCCATTATTGCATTTCCACTGCGTTGGTATAGAGGTTCCAAAGCAGTAGTAGTTGATGTTGTGCTTCCTGCGCTGTTAGACTCTCTGCTAGTTTAGCTGTGTTTCTCACTTCATCTGCTAGCGAGGTGAAAGGACTGGGATCGGTAGGTAAAGCTTGATTAAGATTTTCCCAGACTTCCTTATCCAATGGTCGTTCATTGGTAAGCTCATTCCTCGCTTCCAACCAGTTTGTTTGAAGCTGCTCTAACCAGCCTTTATTCTCCTCAGATACTTTTAGCTTTCCTGCTTCTGTACTCCATTGTTTAACATAGAATTCTAAGCCGTCTTTAGTAATTTCATCCCGAAGCTCTATTGCCCCTTCTTTATCTTGGGCAATACCAGCCAAGAGATAGAACTGGTTGTCTTTTTCCCACAAAACTGTCGACACACCAGATTCTTTATATGTTTCTGCCCACTCTGCAGCATTCTCCCTACCCGAAAAAACCCCTGCTTGGAGAACAAAAGCACTCATCGATTCAAATGCTATCTCGGCATTTTTATTCTCTTCATCTGCGGTTTCTACTTCTGCCGGGACAGCAGCATTACTGTTTGTAGGTAGCTCTGGATCAATTGAGCTGAACATTTGTAGCAAAATTACTCCCAAAAGCGTCCCGACCCCCAACGCAGAAGCAATGGTAATCAAAATTGGCTTTAAAGCTACCCACCGGTTACGTTTATTCGATTTTGATTCGTATTGATTTGTCACTTTCCTCGTATAAAGTGGGACCTCCTCAGGCCTCTGAATTCTTTCTACAGAGGCAGCGGTTTCTTCTTTTGATTGAGGCTCAGATAATTTTCTTGAAGTGGTGTTGACTTTTATTTTGACCTGCTTTCCGTCTTCCCACAAAACGACTAGTTTATCCTTGTCCACATTTTCCCCTCCGTTACTGGAATGGTAGATATACACACTCTAGCATACGAAGTTTGCAAAGTAAGAAGAATCCTGTCACACTAGCAGAAAATCTTTAGACATATATCGAGAAAGATGCTAAGAGTATCCGTTACATTCAAGATTTGATTTCAAAAAAATTTCTTACTTGCATAATAAAATGAAGCGAACCTGTAATAAAGTATACTTGGTTAGTCTCATTCATAAATTTGACTGCATTATGCCAGTGGGCATATTGCAAAGAACGATCTCTATTAAGATAAACTTGAAGATCGTTTTTCTCAGCTGCTCGAGGGTGGTCAAAAGTTGTTAGGGTGATAGATGTAAAATGAGGGCTGAGCAAGTCAAGCATTGTTTCCATATCCTTATCCTTAAACACACCAAATAAAAGATGTCTTTCCTTGTTAGGGTAATAGTTCAGAACAGAAGAAAGAAAAGAATTGATTCCATCTGGATTATGAGCACCATCCAAAATAACGTTTGGCCATTCATTAACTAGTTCAAATCTTCCCGGTACTGTCGTATGACTGATAGCGTTTAACGCTCTAGGCATCTCAATTGCGTAACCTTCCCGTATAAGCAACGAAATTGCCTTTATTGCCAATGCTGCATTTTCTGCCTGTTGGGACCCTTTCATCTGTAATTTTAATTTTTGGGAATAATCAGTACCATCCTTCCACTCTAAATTCTGAACCCCGTTTTCTATTGATGCAGTATGAATTGTAAAATCAGATCCGAGTTGATATAAAGCAGTTTGACGCAGGTCTACTTCATTTACAATTACATGGTTCGCATCTGGCTTCAGTTCACCCGTTATAACCGGTACATCTGATTTAATAATCCCAGCCTTATGGTAAGCAATATCTTTCAAGTGATCACCTAAAAAGCCAGTATGGTCCATTGCCACATTTGTTATAATGGATAAGAGTGGCTCAAAACAATTGGTAGTATCTTCTCTCCCCCCCATCCCAGCCTCTATAACTGCAATATCGCTATGCTGGGAAAAATAAAGAAACGCAAGTGCTGTAATGATTTCAAATTCTGTAGGATGCATACCTTGCTGATCCAGTTTCTTTATACTTGAATAAAGTCTATTTAACTCAATAAGAAACTCTCTTTCGGTTATGGGTCCTTCTTGATTCCAAATATGCCCTGTTAAATTAGGGCTGGGTGAACAAAAAAGCCCTACGTTGTAACCATTTGCTATAAGTGCGTCTCTTATATATTGAGAGGTTGATCCTTTGCCATTCGTACCCGCAATATGAATTGCTTTCATACTTTTTTGTGGTTCATCAGATAAATGAAGTAGTGTTTTGATTCGATCAAGACCGGGCTTAATCCCATAGCTCTTTCTACTTTCAATAAAATTAATCACCTGATCAAATGTAGTAAACATATTTATCCCCTACCTCTAATTAAAGTATTAGTTGTATAAATTTAAACTAGAATTAGTATAGCAGAAAGGAACATCTTCATGAATTTACATGGTTGGATAATTTATAACGGAAGTTTAAAAGGAAACAAATTTTTAGATTTTGCTGAATGGATACAAAGTTCCGCACTAAAGCAAGGAAGCACTACAAGTATTTACAAAAACAATGAGCTATTAGTTTCATTACAAACTAATGAGCTTAAAATTCTATCAGATGGGTCGCCAAAATTGCCCGATTATGTCGTTTTTGCAGATAAAGACATCTACTTGGCAAAGCAATTGGAATTACTTCGTATACCAGTGTTTAATCCATCTCGGTCCATTGAGATAAGTGATGATAAAATTGCCACATTTCAAGAATTAGCCAAATACGACCTTCCCATTCCCCAAACGTTTGTGGCTCCAAAGGTTTTCATGAAAGGAAATACCAATTTAGAAGACTTACATGGGGTTTCGGAGGCACTAGGATTCCCTTTAATAATGAAAGAGGCTTTTGGTTCATTTGGCGAACAAGTCTATCTTATTAAAGATGAGAAAGAGTTAATGAATAAAGCACTTGAACTTCAAGGGAAACCTTATCTTTATCAGGAGTTTATTTCCTCCAGTTTTGGAAAAGATCTCAGACTACATGTTGTGGGGGATAAAGTAGTTGCTGCCATGAAACGCCAATCGAAAAATGATTTTCGTGCGAATGTATCTGCAGGTGGTAGCATGCAAGCATAC
Source organism: Oceanobacillus manasiensis (assembly GCF_000724085.1). Classification (GTDB taxonomy): domain Bacteria; phylum Bacillota; class Bacilli; order Bacillales; family Amphibacillaceae; genus Oceanobacillus_B; species Oceanobacillus_B manasiensis. The sequence continues at coordinate 170,041 of NZ_CCDL010000002.1, read as the reverse complement.
GTGCCTTCAGCACAAGAAGAAAAATTAGCAGTAGCAGCTACTAAAGCTATTGGTGCAAATTTTGCTGGAGTTGACCTGTTGTTGGGTGTTGATGGACAGCCCATCATTTGCGAAATTAATTCTAATGCCCATATACGTAATATGTTCGACTGTACCGGCATTAACGTTGCTGATTATATAATGCAATATATTTTAATGGTTCTTGAGCATAACAAAATTGGTGAAGACCATGCTTAGTGGATGGCTTATTTATAATAAGGACAAAGCAGATGAAAACCGATCGTACATAGATTGGTTTTTATCAGAAGCTTCCCAGCAAAATATCTCGCTTTCCCTCATTTATCGAGAAGACCTTACCATTGGAATTAAGGATAATCAGCCTACTACATGGTGGAAAGGCAACATGATTTCTTTCCCTGTCTTCGCAGTTGTACGAACAATCGATCCCTTCTTAAGCAAACACTTGGAGGAAGGAGGTTGCCATGTCTTTAACTCATCGACCGTGTCAGAAATTGCGAATGACAAGGCCCTGGCTCATCTCACCATACAGCGTTTAGACATCCCAATGCTGGACAGTTTTTTTCTTAAAAAGGAAGATACTCAGAACGAAGTACCTCCTCTTGATTATCCGTTCGTCTTAAAAGAGCCGCATGGTAGAGGTGGTTCGCAGGTGTACATGATAGAAGATGAATTTATGTTTAAGCAATCCATTTCCTATATACATTCGGATTACATGTTGGTCCAGCCATGCAATGTACAACGCGGTAAGGATATACGTGTATTTGTAGTAGGAAAGAAAATAGTCGGGGCGGTTTTAAGGCAGAGCGATAGTGACTTTCGCGCTAACTATAAGCTTGGTGGATCTGCCGAACTATACCTGTTAAATGAGCAGGAACGAATACAAATTGAGAGGATCATTTCATATTTTGATTTTGGGATGGTTGGGATTGATTTCTTACTTGATGAGGAAGGTAATCTGCTTTTTAATGAAATAGAAGATATTGTCGGTTCAAGGACACTTAGCGCTGTAAGTGATATCAACATACTACAAATCTACATTCAATTTATAAAGGATGAAATAATGAAAAACAGGGATTATACTTAACTCAATTTATTGAGTCAAATGACAGGCGATGTAGATATAGAAAGGTTTCTAATTATTGTTCCGAAATACTCGCTAATTATAAGTCCGATACTCAAAAAATCCGAACTAGATTAATGAAAACTTAATCATAGTTCGGATATAATTTCAGCTATATTACTGGATTTTGTTTAAATTATTTTAATTCCTGCAATCTAGCTTTTACTTTTGCCTGCTTATCTAGATAATCAGTTTCTTTCTGTTTCTCTTCTGCTACTACATGTTCTGGAGCCTTGCTTACGAATCCCTTGTTTGCTAGCTTTTTCTGAACACGTTCTACTTCTTTTGTCCATTTAGCAAGCTCATTTTCAAGCCGTTCTCTTTCCTTATTAAAGTCAATTAAACCTTCAAGTGGGAGGAAGAGCTCCGCTCCTGTTACCACTGCACTCATAGCCTTCTCAGGCACCGCAACTTTCTCAGCTATTTCTAGCTCACTTGTATTACAGAATCGTTCAAGATAATCGCGGTTATTTTCCAATTCAGCTGTTATCGTAGCAGATTCAGTTTGGGTTAATAACTTAATTTGTTTAGACATTGGTGTGTCTACTTCTGCCCGAATGTTCCGTACTGATTTAATAATTGCTACAAGTCGCTTCATTTCATTTACTGCTTTTTCGTCATCAAATTCAGGGTTTTCTATAGGCCACTGTGCAATGGTGATAGAAGGTCCTTCATGTGGAAGCTGTTGCCAAATCTCTTCTGTAATAAACGGCATAAATGGATGTAACATACGCATCGTTTGATCTAAAACATGCGCAAGTACGGAACGAGTGGTTTTCTTCCGTTCTTCATCTTCACCGTATAAAGGAAGTTTTGCCATCTCTATATACCAATCACACAAATCATCCCAAATAAAATTGTAAAGGTGTCGTCCTGCTTCCCCAAACTCATATTTCTCATTATTTTTTGTTACATGTCCAATTGTCTCATTAAGCCTTGCTAATATCCATTTGTCTGCGAGTGATTTTTCTCCTGACAAATCAATATCATCATAAGCAAAGCCTTCCATGTTCATTAGTGAAAATCTGGAAGCATTCCATACTTTATTGGCAAAATTCCAGGTTGATTCAACTTTTTCCCAGTGAAAACGCAGATCCTGCCCAGGGGTTGATCCTGTTAATAAGAAGTACCGTAGAGAGTCTGCTCCGTATTTTTCAATTACATCCATTGGATCAACGCCATTCCCAAGGGACTTACTCATTTTACGTCCTTCTGCATCTCGTATCAAACCATGAATAAGTACGTCATTAAATGGCTTCACATCGGTAAATTCCTTTGACTGGAAGATCATTCGAGCAACCCAGAAAAAGATAATGTCATATCCAGTTACCAATACACCTGTTGGGAAATATCGTTTGAAATCGTCTGAATCTGTATCTGGCCAGCCCATTGTAGAAAATGGCCACAATGCAGAAGAGAACCATGTATCAAGTACATCCTCATCCTGTACCCAGTTTTCACTGTCTTCAGGAGCTTCTTTTCCTACATACAATTCATTTGTTTCTTTATGATACCATGCAGGAATTCGATGGCCCCACCATAGCTGTCGAGAGATACACCAGTCTCGAATATTATCCATCCAATTCAGGTAAGTGCGTTCAAATCGATCTGGTACAAAGTTGACTTTATCTTCTGTTTGTTGCATTTCCACAGCAGCATCAGCCAATGGCTGCATGTCTACAAACCACTGTGTGGACAAATAAGGCTCTACAACTGCTCCACTTCTCTCAGAATGCCCCACCTGATGTGTGTGTTCTTCAATCTTAAATAACACGCCCATATCCTGTAGATCTTTGACAATCTGTTTACGGCAGACAAAACGATCTAAGCCTTCATATTTTCCAGCTTTATCATTCATCGTGCCGTCTTCGTTCATGACAAGAACTCTTTCTAAGTTGTGACGATTACCTATTTCAAAGTCGTTTGGATCATGTGCAGGAGTTATTTTGACAGCTCCTGAACCAAATTCTCTATCTACATAGTCATAGGCAACTATTTCTATTTCCCTGCCCACAATAGGTAATACTACTTTCTTCCCAATTAAATGACTATAACGCTCATCCTTCGGGTGTACTGCAACAGCTGTATCTCCGAGCATTGTCTCTGGACGTGTAGTCGCAATTTCAATATATTCGTCGCTATCTTTTATTGGATAACGAAAGTGATAGAATTTCCCCTGAACTTCCTCGTAAATAACTTCAATATCTGATAATGCTGTTTTCGTTTTTGGATCCCAATTGATAATATATTCACCGCGATAAATCCAGCCTTTTTCATAAAGCTTAACAAATACTTCTTTGACTGCCTCAGACAAGCCATCATCCAACGTAAAACGTTCACGAGAATAATCTAGTCCTAAGCCTAACTTTTCCCACTGTGATCGAATGAAGTCTGCATATTCGGATTTCCATTCCCAAGCAGTTTCAAGAAATTTTTCTCTTCCTAGCTCGTAACGATTTGTCCCTTGCTCCTTTAGTTTTGCTTCTACTTTTGCTTGTGTTGCAATACCAGCATGGTCCATACCTGGAAGCCATAGAACATCATATCCTTGCATTCGCTTCATTCTTGAAATAGTATCCTGCATGGTTGTATCCCATGCATGGCCAAGATGAAGCCTTCCAGTTACGTTTGGTGGTGGAATGACAATGGAGTAAGGTTCTTTTTCAGACGCTCCTCCCTCTGCTTCAAAATACTTTCCTTCTAACCAAAATTGATATCTGTTTTCCTCTACTTCCTGGGGATTATACTTTGCAGAAAGTGTTTGTTTTTCTTCTTGACTCATACTAACTCCTCCTTTTTTCATTTTAGAAAAACTGGCATTCGTTAGTAGCGAATGTGCTCGTTTTTCTTTACTTGGTACTCCAAGAATTTAACTACGTCGTCATATCTACCTAGCTAAAATACTTTTCTAACGTAAAAAAACCTTTTCATCCTGTTAAAAAGGACGAAAAGGTTTTAATTTCCGTGGTACCACCTTTGTTTACAGGCCACTCGCAGACAGACCTGTACACTTCATTAATTGATAACGGTTTGTAACCGGCATTCTTCTACTAACACATCGTGTTCAAAGATGCAGCATCAGGAGCGACCTTCCAGAATAAGCTCAGCCGGGAAACTTTCACCAAGTATTTCCCTCTCTTTAGACAGTTCATTCCGTACTCTTCTCCATCATTGCCTTTTATAATATCTAGATACATTTTATAGTTAAGCTGTTTTTACGTCAACTATTATTTAGCATGGTTGCACAAATACCCTATGTTTATACATAGTATATTAAAACATACGTAAAAAGTGAAGGAATAGAAAGGAGATGATCATATTGGCTCGTTATTATCGCTACAAACTACCCCCTTGGGCAAGAAATTGTTTAATTGTAGCTGAAAAAGTGACTCTGCCTATCTTGCTTTTTCAATTAGTCCGAACATTATTTTTCCCTACAACATTGGATGTCTTTTTACTTGGTTTAATAGTTGGTGTTTTTATTGCCTTTTATTTAGAGTGGATTTAACCTTCTAGGTCATCAAATGTGATTGTCTCATACTGTTTTTCCACATAATCAGACCATTCCAGACCAAAGGTCAACTGTCTGTATGCTCGCTGTAGTTGTCGAGTCGTTACGATCATCGATTGGCTTGAAGCATTTTCAACATATTCCTGAATTAGTCGACAATAGGAAAATGGGTGTAATAAATGAATTGTCAAAAGCTGTAATTCCTTTTCAGATAGTTTATTTTCCTTTATGTAAGAATCAAATTGCTCTGTGTAAGCAGAAGTTGGGGCATCGTAGTCAAGTGTTTCTGCACGAAAGAAGTGTACTAGATCCATCGTGGCATTTTCATAACGTGCTTGCTCCCAATTTATAAACTGTGTATGGTGATGATACAACAAGTGATCTCTGTTTAATTGACCGTGACACATGCTAGTATTCCAAGTTAATTGTTCATCATCAGACACATATACGAGTTGTTTCAAACGCTTCGTCAGATTCTGAAACACCAACTCCATATCACGGAATTGCGTGCACACCATGAGCTCTAAAGGTGACATATAGTGTGATTGTTCAAAACGGGCAACCGTTCTGTTTAGTTCATTAAACAGCGTTTCACAAGCCTGCTCGTATGTACCGAATTCTCGTATAAAAGTGTCTTTATCAATTTGTTTAGATTGTTTCGTTTTGGCATGCACCAAACCAATACTACTATAAAAATCTGCCAGGTTTCGTGAATCACCTCTGTTGCTATCTTGTTCAATCCATGGCATCAAATAATAATATTTACCGAGATGCTCTTGATATAACTGCCCATTTCTTGTCATATATACTGGCAAAAAAGAAGATAGTTGATGGTAATCTGCCAGTTTAAGGGCTCTTTCCCAATTTGCTATCGCGCCCGAAGACAGCTTACTTTCTTTAAGCGCATAGGAGCGATTTCCATCATATATTTTCCATAGATGTGTTGTAATGTTTTCTACTGTTAAAGGATATACAGAATACAACTTCAATATTTTTTCGATTTCCAACCTATTTCACCACCTTAGGAATAGTGCTTCCGCCCTTCTTTAGCGAAGGAGCGTTTTGTTGTATATTTAGACATTAAGATTCGTCTGTAATTAAATCCCTAAACAAAACTTTTTAGAGGTTAAAATACATGTAAAAAGTACTACCCCTTGTTTGTTAGTCAAGGGGCAGTGATGTAGCTTTATCTTTTTCTTGGAATGTATAGAAGTTGCCCTTCCGATACTTCATAAGCATCATCAAGGTGATTTTGCTTAATAAGCTGAAGTGTTGTAATTTGATACCTCTCTGCAATCGATTCAATTGTATCCTTTTCCTGAACAATGCAAAGACGCATCTTGGTATACTGTTCCTCTTCGTTGCCACGGAACATGTCTGATAGGTAACTAACATCCGAAACAGGATCTTCGCGACTGTCTGAATTTTCATTTGCTTCGTATTCTACTGTGGATTCTTCAGTATCTGTTTCACCAACTTCTTCCGTTTCCATTAGATCCGCATCATTTTCACTACTACTTTCTTCTTCAGTTGTAGGCTTGTTAAAAAATTCACTAAAGGACTTGGTCTCTTTGTATTTCCATCTATCTTCCTCTTTTTCTTCTTCTATCGCTTGATTAAGCTCTGGAATTTCAGGAGGAGTAAACGGAGTAGACTTTACTTCTTCTGATGATGTCTCTCCCTTTTCTTTAAACTCAAACTGAAAATCCAACTCTTCTCGTTCCAATTCAAGACTTGCTTCTTCTTCCTGCGTATCTTCTACATCTTCTAGAAATGGTTCTTCCCTCTGTTCCTGCTCTTCATGGTTCATAAACACTGAATCTGATTTTTCAGTATCATCACTTGATTCTTCCTGTGAGCTAACCTCTTCTACTTCATATGTGTCAGTTTCTTTACTTCTAGGTGCTTCCTTCATTTCACTAATTCCGTATATCTCTATAGTAGAATATAACTTGAGACTACTATCATCCGGAATCTCATAATCGAAGGAATCAATATAGACTGAAACATCGTCAAGGTTGTTTACACGATAGGTAGGAACAGAAATTTCAACAGGAAAGCGGTGTGTAAATTCCACTCTACCATCCGTTAGTTCCTCAACTTTTTCCACAAAACGTTTTGCTTGATAGTCTTCTAATTCAATCGTATCCTCTTTTTGTAAAGCAACCTTCTGATATTCACCTTTTAATTCAATAACTCCCCTTATGGAAATATATTCATTAAAAGGCTGGATCGAAATATCAGGTTCTAACGAGATGCCTTTCATTTCTGCTACTTCTTGCCCTCTTTCAAATGAAAGAACTTCATTCAATTCAAAGCTAAAAACTGCGCGATCATTTGACACCTAGCTTCCTCCCTTCAACATATTCCATATGTTTATATGTCTTATTCATCTATATGAACAATGATTTAGGGATATGCTTCATTTACCTGATTCCGATTTTTCCAGGAAAAAAAGCTTAGAACCACTATAATAAATAACACAAATTAGAATGCTCGGGAGTCCATGCCAACCACTTACTGTACAGTAGTCTATCATGTTTTTATAGAGAGAACACAAACTTTCTTGTCCATCCATTTTTAAACTTATTTAAAACCTTTTCTTTAACGTTTCTTAGACAACAAAAAAGCCAAGAGGTTTCGAATTCTAGAGAGAATTCGAATAACCAATTGGCATAGCCTGTAAGATATTTTATATCTAGTTAAACTTACTACTTTTTTATTGATGCAAATGCATGATTAACAGCCTTAATCGTTCTTTCAATATCCTCATCAGTGTGTGAGGTGGAAAGGAATAATCCTTCAAACTGAGAAGGTGGAAGGAAAACACCCTGCTCCATCATGGCCCTGTAATATTGAGCAAAATAATCTAAGTTTGCAGATTGGGCTGTTTCATAATTTATAACATCTTTTTCTGTAAAGAATACACCAACCATAGATCCCGCCCTATTAATTTGGAGTGGGATCTCATGCTCTCTTGCAGCATTTTTAAAGCCTTCTATTAAGCGATCTACCTTTTTGTTAATTTGCTCGTAGGATGATTCATCTAACGCACTCAGTGTCTCAAGCCCTGCCGTCATTGCAAGTGGATTACCTGATAAGGTACCTGCTTGATAAATAGTCCCGGTTGGAGCGACTTTCTCCATGATTTCACGCTTTCCACCATATGCTCCTACTGGAAGGCCGCCACCTATCACTTTTCCGAGACAGGTTAAATCTGGCGTGACCCCAAAATGCCCTTGAGCACAATGAAAACCAACACGAAAACCTGTCATTACTTCATCAAAGATAAGCAGGGAACCATTTTCTTCAGTTATAGAACGTAAATCCTCTAAGAACGTTTCTTGTGGAGGAACAACCCCCATGTTTCCAGAAACTGGCTCAACAATAACTGCTGCAATATCTTCACCGAAACGTTCAAATGCATAGCGAACACTTTCCATATCATTATAAGGTACTGTGATCGTATTTTCCGCTATTCCCTTTGGCACCCCTGGACTATCCGGTAGACCCAAGGTAGCTACACCAGAACCGGCTTTTATAAGCAAGGAATCACCATGGCCATGATAATTTCCTTCAAACTTAAGTATCTTATCTCTTCCAGTATATCCTCTAGCGAGTCTTAACGCGCTCATAGTAGCCTCTGTACCAGAATTAACCATTCTTACCATTTCGATAGACGGTACACGGTCAATCACCAGTTGAGCCAACTTATTTTCTAGTATAGTTGGTGCACCAAAGCTTGTCCCGTTTTCAACTACTTCTTTTAGCTTCCCAACTACCCGCTCATCGGCATGACCGAGAATTAGGGGGCCCCAGCTAAGCACGTAGTCAATGTACTCATTTCCATCGATATCAAAAATCTTGGAACCTTTTCCTGATTGCATAAACACTGGTGACATACCAACTGATTTAAAAGCACGTACAGGAGAATTTACTCCTCCTGGCATAAGATCAACTGCTTCTTTGTACGCATCCTGTGAATTTGTTAAATTAAGCATAATGACAATCACCTCTATCCGAAATTTTTCCTGACCTGCAGGTCGCTCTTACTTTTCATTCAACCATTTTGCTACATCTTTTGCAAAGTATGTGATAATTAAATCTGCACCTGCACGCTTCATAGAAGTCAATTTCTCCATCACAAGTTCTTTTTCGTTAATCCAGCCATTTAAGGCAGCAGCTTTGACCATGGAATACTCGCCGCTCACATTATATGCTACGACAGGTAAATTCGTATAATTTTTCACATCACGTACAATATCCAAATAAGAAAGGGCGGGTTTTACAATTAAAAAGTCTGCACCCTCTGCAATATCCGACTCAGCTTCTCTTAATGCTTCCTGGCGGTTTGCAGGGTCCATTTGATACGTTTTACGGTCCCCAAATTGCGGTGTACTGTCCGCAGCATCACGGAATGGACCATAAAAAGCGGATGAATATTTTACAGCATAAGACATGATCGGAATATTTGTATACCCAGCCTCATCTAATGCTTTACGAATAACGGCAACAAAACCATCCATCATGTTAGATGGTGCAATGATATCTGCACCTGCTTCAGCCTGTGAGACAGCTGTTTTCGCTAACAGTGGAAGGGAAGCATCGTTATCAACATCATGATTATGAATTAGACCGCAATGGCCATGTGACGTGTATTCACAGAGACATGTATCTGCAACAACGAGTATTTCCGGATAGGCTTCTTTAACCTTTCTCGTAGCTTGTTGTACAATTCCATCAGCAATAAATGCGCCTGTTCCTTCTTCATCCTTTTCGTTCGGTACACCAAACAGCATAATTGCTTTAATTCCTAAATCATAAATCTCTGTAAGTTCTTCTTCTAAACGATCCAGGGTTACCTGAAAAACTCCAGGCATAGAAGGAACCTCGTTTTTAATATTTGTTCCTTCTAATATAAATAAAGGGTATATAAAATCATCGGTGCTCAATTTTGTCTCCCTTACTAATGAACGCATGGAAGCAGAACTACGTAGCCTGCGATGTCGTTTGAACTCAGATGTATTTGACATATTATCTATCCCTTCCTTGAAATGTGATCATGTATGCTTTTTATCATTCCATCAATAGTGAATTTATTTGGTGTTAAAATATATTGAAACCCAAGCTCGCTTGCCCTTTTGCTCGTTGTGCTCCCTATACATACACAGGGGATGTTATATGGAATAATCTCCACCATTTCACAAAAAGCTTCAACGGTTGACGGGCTAGTAAAGCTAACATAGTCTAACTTTTTCTCACTTACTGCTTCGATGAGCTGTGGTCTTCTTTTATAACTGAAATGTGTATCATATACCTCCAGCATATCAAAATCCAACCCAGCTTGGCGAAATTTCTCAGGTAACACCTTCCTGGATCGATTGCCCCGAATCAGTAACAATTTCCCAGGATCAGGAAATCTCTTTAGAAAATCGCTCGCCATTGAGTCCGCATTATATGTTTTTGGTGTAAAGGTTTCCTCATACCCATATCGCTTCAGAGTACTACTTGTTTTTTCCCCTACTGTCGCAATTTTGGAGGAAATACAAGCAGAAGCGTTCTCTAGCTTTTTCCTTAACTCAAAAAAACAATCGACTCCATTAGCACTTGTAAACAAAATCCAGTCATATTGGGATAGATTTCTCAATACTTCCCAAGTAAAATTTGATTCTTTACACACGATTTCTAACAGAGGAACGACCACTGGATTCCCCCCGTATTGGGTAATTTTATCAGCAAAGAGATCCGCCTGTTCTGCTCCCCTTGTAACCAAAATGTTTTTTTGCTTAAGGGAAAAAGACATTAGCTGTCCAGCTCCTCTTTTACCCTCTCCACTATTTCTTTAGCCCCTTGGTCGGCAAGTAGACGTGCAGCTTCTTCCCCAACTTTATAAGGGTCTGTGCCTCGTACAACCTCTTTCAAGATGGTTGTACCGTCTGGTGTTCCTACCAATGCTGTCAGTATTATCTCGTCCTTATCCAAATAAGCATATCCGCCAATTGGAACCTGGCAACCACCTTCTAATAAATGAAGGAAAGTTCTTTCTGCTGTTACCGTCCTTGTTGTATATTGATCATTAATTAGATCTAGAAGTGTATGCAGCTCTTGATCATCTTCTCGACTTTCTATTGCAAGTGCCCCTTGTCCTACAGCTGGTACACATACTTCCGGTTCAAGGTATTCTGTAATGAGTTCTTCACTCAAGCCCACCCTCTTCAAGCCGGAAACAGCCAGAATAATGGCATCATAATCCTCTTCCTGCAACTTACGAATTCGTGTTTCAATATTCCCACGTATCCATTTAATTGTTACGTCAGGACGTTCAGCTAGCATTTGTGCCGATCGTCTTAAACTACTTGTACCGATGGTCGCCCCTTCTGGAAGATCCTTTAAAGCAACGTTTCCTTTTGAAATAAAGGCATCACGGTGATCTTCACGAACTGGTATAGAAGAGATCGTCAGCCCCTCTGGCATGCTTGATGGCATATCTTTCATACTATGTACTGCAAAGTCAATTTCTTTGTCGTACATTGCCTGCTCGATTTCTTTTACAAATAGCCCTTTTCCTCCAACCTTAGATAGCGTAACATCGAGAATTCGATCGCCCTTCGTTACTATTTTTTTTACTTCAAACTCATTCTGTACGCCCGCTTTCTTTAATTGTTCAATTACCCAGTTTGTTTGAGTAAGGGCTAGATTACTTTTCCTTGAACCGACTACAATTTTTCGCATAAATATCCTCCTATATGAACCTTAAAAGTGAAAATTTGAAAGTAAACTAAATAAAAAGAAGTTTACCAATAACATCAGAAATGCTGCAGAATTATATATTGCAATGCGCTTCCCATTATATCCACGGCCTACCCGCAATAATAGATACACGATATAGACGAGCAATACAAGAATGGATCCCGCTGTTTTCAGATCAAACCAATAAAACTCTGAGTTGGACACATAGGCCCACACAACGCCTAGTATGATGGCAATTAATAACAAAGGAACTCCTATCGTAATGGCGAGTAGCGCGTACCGGTCCAGCATTTTTAAATCACCTAGACGCCATATCCATTTTAGACCTTTCTTCTCCTTTAGTATTCGATATTGCACAATATACATAAGTGAGCAAAAAAAGGAAAGCGTAAAGAAGCCGTAAGATAAAATAGCCAAGGAAATATGGGCCGCCAGCATCTCATTTACTATTCGCACTCCACCTGTTGTGAAACTTTCCTGGGCTTTTGTGGAAATATAGAGTAATAGAATAAAGAAACTAAATAAATTAATGAAAAACAAAATAAAATGAATCGCAAATAATGCATTAACGATAAGTGATAATGTGAGGAGAACCCAGGAATAAAAGAAAAGGCTATCTGTAAACGTAAAAATTGGTAAATTATGATCTGAAATGACTTCAAACAGCAAGAATAACGTTTGAATAACCCATACCATACAAAGCAACCAGAAAGCTGTTTTATTTGCCTTCCGGTTGTTCTGAATGAAATCAATAAAGTACCCAATCAAACTTAGTCCATAAATAATTAAAATGAATTCATAAACCCATTTCAGCTCAAACATCATCTGAAAATCCTTTCATCAAATGGTTGTCATACTGTCCAGCATTGGAAAGGATACTTCGTTCTTATTTATTTTGTTGGAAGTACTATTTTTTTTTACCTGTTTCGCAAGTTCTTCCTGTAACTCATCCTCTATTCCAAATATCTCTACAAACAGATCCAATGATTCTTTTGATTTGCCGCTGCCAGCCATTTCTTTTGCTTGTGTAACTGGCTGCTTTAAAAGCTGATTAATGATGCTTTTGGTATGTTTGTTAATTACTTTTTTCTCCCTTTCTGTTAAGTCCGGGATCTTCCGCTCAATACTTTGTACCGTTTCAGCTTGAATAGAAAGAGCTTTTTGGCGTAGCGCGGAAATAATAGGTACCACTCCAAGTGTTTTTAACCATTCTTTAAAAGTAACAATTTCCCCTTCAATCATTATCTCGATCTGCTCTGCTGCAGCCTTCCTTGATGCAAGGTTTTCATCCACAATATGCTGTAAATCATCTATATCATATAAGAATACATTGTCCAATTCACTTATCGCAGGATCCAAATCTCTTGGGACCGCAATGTCCACTAAAAATAGCGGACTGCCTTTGCGTTTTTTCTGGATCGGAGCAAGCATACTCTTAGTCATTACTACATCATCGGAACCTGTTGACGTAATCAAGATATCAGCATCAAGCAGGACATCTGATAACCCATTTAATGGAATAGCTTTTGCTGCAAATTTTTCTGCAAGCAATTCTGCTTTTTCCAATGTCCTATTTAATACCGTAATTTCCGTTGCTCCAGAACCTTGCAGGTTTTTAGCAGCAAGCTCACCCATTTTTCCAGCACCAAGAATTGCTACATGCTTGTTCTGCAAATCACCACATATCTTCTTAGCAAGCTCGACTGCAGCATAACTAACTGATACAGCGTTTTGTCCTATAGCTGTATCTTTCTGTGCGCGTTTCCCAAATGTGATCGCTTGCTTAAACAACTCATTTAAAACGGTTCCCGTTGTATCGCCCTCTTGGGAAGTTAAAAAGGCATGCTTTACCTGACCAAGGATTTGCGTCTCCCCAACGACCATGGAATCGAGACCAGTTGTGACACGGAATAACTGTTCAATAGCAGCATCGTCCTCAGCAATTCGCAAATAGGTGGAAAGTTCTGCTTTATCAATATCAAACCAGTCAGTCATAAATTTTTTAATATAATAACGTCCTGTATGGACTTGATCCACTACAGCGTATATTTCCGTACGATTACAAGTGGAAACAATAACATTTTCCAATACACTCTTTTGTTCATTTAACTTTACCATTGCATCTGAGAGTGCATCCTCAGAAAAAGTAAGGTTTTCCCTAATTTCGACTGGGGCTGTTTTGTAGTTAAACCCAACCTTCAGTATATGCATCACATCTACCCCCAAAAAACTTTCAAGCCAGTCCATTTTCGTGCCATGGCTTTAGACATATTAACTATATTATAACATGTGTATCCAGTCACATCGTAGAGAAATGTGAACAGATTCTGAAACAATGTGTTAGGATATAACGTATATGAATTAGTACGAATGTACTGTATCATAAATAAGAATGAATAGGCAAGGAATCAACCTATATAAGGAAAGGTTTGTGAGATAGTGAAAAAACAAAACGCACTTCCAGCATATATACTAATAGGAATCGGTATCTTTTTCTTACTGAGACAATTAAAACTTCCGATTATAACCGATTTCTATTCTTGGCAGACCATTATCATTATTATCGGTTTAGCTCTTCTTATACATAGTTATACTTCCAAAAGCTATCATAATCTATTCAGTGGTACCATTTTACTTGGCATCGGCATTCATTTACACGGCATTCAGCATTATGATTTTTGGATAGATCATTGGGCTGTATACCTTCTAATTATCGGCATTGCCTTCCTTGTCAGACGTACAAAAGTGAAACAAGGGCTTTTCCCAGGTGTCATTCTTACTGCCCTTTCTATCCTGCTTATATTCTCGGTTTCACTTCCCCCTTGGTTTGATTGGTTCTATCTGGTGATTGATACACTGGAGCAGTTTTGGCCGGTTGTATTAATTGTAATTGGATTGTATTTACTTATGAAAAGGAAATAAGGGAAATCAGCCTTGTTAGCTGATTTCCCCTTTTTTAACTCCCTTATAAGATTGAGCTTAAAAATGCTTTTGTCCGCTCCTCTTGTGGATGATCAAATAAATCAGATGGTTTGCCAGTTTCCACAATTTTACCATCATGCATGTATACCACCCAATCTCCAACTTCCCGGGCAAAGCCCATTTCATGTGTTACGACGACCATTGTCATTCCTTCCACCGCTAACTCTTTCATGGTAGCCAGTACTTCTCCTACTAACTCAGGATCTAGTGCAGAAGTTGGTTCATCAAACAACATTACATCAGGTTTCATGGCAAGCGCACGAGCAATCGCAACACGTTGCTTTTGGCCGCCAGACAATGTTGACGGGTAAACATTATATTTGTCTCCTAGGCCAACTTTATCCAGCATTTCTTTCCCTTCCTTTTCTGCCTGCTGTCGACTAAGCCCTTTCACCTGTATAGGTGCTTCTATAACATTACCGAGAACCGTTTTATGAGGAAATAAGTTAAAATGTTGAAATACCATTCCAACTTTTTCTCTAATCTTGTTTAAATTGTGAGTTTCTTTCTCAACTTTCTCTGACTCAATCGTTATAGTCCCACTGTTTTTGATTTCGAGGAAATTTAAGCAGCGCAATAATGTACTCTTACCTGAGCCACTAGCCCCAACTAAAACGACAACATCACTTTCTTTAACTGTCATATCTATGTCCTTCAGTACATGTAAATCCCCAAAGGATTTATTAAGCTTATCTACTCGAATCATCTCTCTTACTTCACTCATCGTTGACCTCCTGAATCAATCACTCTGTGCTAATTTCTTCTCAATTTTATTTACTATTAATGTAAGAATTAAAACAATGAAAAGGTAGTAGATGGCAACCGTAATGAAATATGGTAAATAGTTAAACGTATTTGACCCCATTGAACTTGCCACACCAAATAAATCCTGCATTCCGATAAAGGAAACAAGTGAAGAATCCTTTATGCCAATAATGAATTGATTCCCCAAGGAGGGGACTGCTCTGCGAAACGCTTGCGGTAAAATGATTCTCCGCATAGTCATACCACTTGTCATACCTAGAGAGCGACCTGCTTCCCGCTGGCCCTTATCAATTGACTGGATTGTCCCACGAATGATCTCAGCAATATATGCACCACTATGAAATGCCAAACCTGCGACGCCCGCCCAGAACATTGGTATTAAAAATATATCTGTTAGTCCGTAAAACAAAATAAAGATTTGAACTACCAATGGCGTACCACGTACAATCCAGATATACGCATCTGCAATCCATTGTAAGATTTTAATGTTCGAAATTTTTAAGATAGCAATAAATAAACCAATCACAAATGCAATTAATAGTGAAGCGATTGATAATTTGAAGGTAATCCATAATCCTTCTAAAAATAAATCAAAACTTCCTACGAATATATCGTAAAATTCTAAAAGTGGCGACAACAACATTCATCTCCTTATTCGCTGCAAATGTGCGCACAGTATGCGCACATTTTCTCTTTATTCCACTGTTTCTGGTTCTTCTGTAATATCTTCACCGATCCACTCTTCAGCTAGCTCTGCCAGTTCCCCGCTGTCTTTCATATCTTGAAGTGCTTCATCAATTGCTTTAAGCAACTCTTCATTTTCTTTGTTAACGGCAATTGCTTGATTACTAACACCAAGTTGGCCACGATTTTCAATTTCCAGCCCATTTTCGATCGCCGTGATACCTGTTATATCATCAGTAATGACAGCATCATGATGGCCACTTGCTAATGACTGTAGTGCTACTACATCACTGTCAACTTGAGGAATATTATTCGTATAATCTTCCGCTATAGATACATAAGAAGAGCCTCTTGATACAGATATTTCCTTGTCATTAAGGTCATCTACCGAAGTTATATCACTGTCAGGACGTGTGTAAATAACCGGACCTGAGTAATAATAGGGTTCAGTGAAATGAACCTGCTCTTTCCGCTCGTCCGTAATGGTATGACTAGCTACCGCAATATCGTAACGCCCCTCATTTACACCTGTAACAATACCCGAGAATTTAGCCTTTTGCTGTACCGGTTCTAATCCCAGTTTTTCAGCAATTGCTTCCCCAACTGCGATATCGTAACCAATCATCTCACTGCCTTCCATGTAACTAAACGGCTTAAACTCTCCTGAAGCAGCAAATGTAAGCTTGCCATCCTTTATCAGATTATAGTCTCCACCTGCTGCTGCTTCTCCTGAACCAGTGCTTGTACTACCCTCTTCTGATCCACAAGCTGCCAATAATAAAAAAAGTAAAACAGAAAAAATCGCAATATTCAGTCTTTTCATTCGTTAATCTCCCTCTCTTTAACATACTACGTTGTTTTTATTCCGGATACACACTTGTTTTCGCTTTATTGTGGCGCACCGATAACTAAAATTATAGCAATTTAAGCTTCTTACTACCAACCCCCTATCCATTCATTTCACCACATGTATGTATAAATATTTTCCTATGGTGTTATTATCTCTTCCCTTCTTATACATACCCGATTTACCTCCTGAATACTCCTAAATACTTAAAAAATTCTAAAAAAGTCGTTAATTTGTATCTTAGACACTCAGAAAAATTTTTTCAATAACTTCTGGTTAACCTTTTGTTAAAGTGAGTAATCATCACAAAAAAAGAAAAAGCCAAACGCATTCGAACCCTTTTAATAAGTTCGAAATCGTTTAGCTATTCCTGTAAACCTTAAACACTTTATTTAACTATACTATATGAATTGACTTAGCAATCTCCATGCATCATCTTTTCCTTCTCCGGTTTCAGAAGAAAAGGGCAGAAGATAATCTGCTTCATCCATTTCAAACGCTTGTTTTGTTCTTTTCACATGGCTTGCACGTTTATTTTTAGGTACTTTATCTAACTTTGTAGCAACTATAATCACCCGAAGGTCATAATGCTTAAGAAAATGATACATTTGGATATCATCGTTCGTTGGCTCATGACGAACATCTGTTATTAAAAGAACTGCCTGAAGGGTTTCACGTGTTTCGAAATACTCCTCCATCATAACTCCCCATTTTTCCCTTTCCTTTTTGGATACTTTGGCATAGCCATATCCTGGTACATCTACAAAATAGAATGCTTCATTTATCTTATAGAAATTAAGGGTCTGGGTTTTACCAGGTTTGGATGAGGTTCTGGCAAGATTCTTTCTATTAATGAGCTTATTTATGAAGGAAGATTTACCAACGTTTGATCTTCCAGCCAATGCGATCTCTGGAAGGCGATCACCTGGATATTGCTTTTGACTTACTGCGCTTATTACGATTTCTGCATTATTTACTTTCATTATTCTCCTCCACCAGTGCATACTTCAGTACCTCATCTAAGTGGGATACTTTGATAAAGGTTAATTCGCTTCGCACGCTCTCCGGAATATCCTCTATATCTTTATCATTGTCAGCAGGAATAATAAAGGTCGTAATCCCTGCACGATGTGCACTTAACGATTTTTCTTTTAAACCACCGATTGGCAGGACTCTGCCACGTAGCGTGATTTCCCCTGTCATCCCGACTTCTTTCTTAACAGCCCGTCCAGTAAGAGCTGACACTAAGGCTGTGGCCATTGTAATACCTGCAGACGGACCATCTTTAGGTGTTGCTCCCTCAGGCACGTGAATATGAATATCGTACTTTTCATAGAAATCAGGAGTTATTTTTAGTTCTTTCGCTCGTGAGCGAATATAGCTAAATGCAGCCTGTGCTGACTCCTGCATCACATCACCAAGTTTTCCAGTCAATGTGAGCTTTCCTTTACCAGGATAGTGCGATACTTCGATAGACAGCGTATCTCCGCCTGCAGCAGTATATGCAAGTCCTGTTGCTGTTCCTACCTGATCTTCCTTTTCTCTTATTCCATAACGATACATTGGTTTACCTAATAATTCCTCAAGACTCTTCTCGGTTACAATGACACGCTTTTTCTCTTCAGAAATAATGACTCGAGCTGCCTTTCTGCAAATTGTAGCAAGTTGTCTTTCTAAATTTCTTACACCAGCTTCTCGAGTGTATCTTCGGATTAGTTTTAATAGAGCTTCATCTCTCATTTGTAAAGTGCTTTTTTTAAGTCCATTTTCTCTTAATTGCTTTGGTAATAAATGTTCTTTCGCAATATGCAGCTTTTCAACCTCAGTATAACCTGCAATAGAAATAAGCTCCATCCGGTCAAGTAATGGTCCTGGTATATTGTTTACATAATTCGCTGTCGCAACAAATAACACGTTTGATAGGTCATATGTTTCTTCAATAAAATGATCACTAAAGTTACTGTTTTGTTCAGGGTCAAGTACTTCTAGCATTGCTGAAGACGGATCCCCACGGAAATCATTGGACATCTTATCAATCTCATCTAAAAGAAAGACGGGATTAATGGTCTTTGCTTTTTTCATTCCTTGAATAATTCGCCCAGGCATTGCACCGATATACGTACGGCGATGTCCGCGAATCTCCGCTTCGTCCCTGACGCCTCCTAATGAAATACGCACGAAATTTCGATTTATTGAACGTGCAATAGATTTCGCTAGTGAAGTTTTTCCAACACCAGGAGGACCCACAAGACATAGGATTGGCCCCTTAATCGAATTTGTTAATTTTTGTACAGCAAGGTACTCTAATATTCTCTCCTTAACTTTATCCAAACCATAATGGTCTGTGTTAAGAATGTCTTCCGCCTTGTTTATCTCTATAGTATCCTCAGACTGCTGGGTCCACGGCAAAGCAATTAACCATTCTAAATAATTTCGAATGACTGAGCTCTCCGCAGAACTTTGAGGCACCTTTTCATAACGATCTAATTCTTTTAATGCTACTTCCATAATATTTTCAGGCATATCAGAATTAATTATTTTTTCTCTTAACTGACCAACTTCACCTGTTTTACCATCTTTTTCTCCAAGCTCTTTTTGGATAGCTTTCATCTGTTCACGCAAATAGTATTCTTTTTGTGTCTTTTCCATTGAAGTCTTTACACGCTGACCAATTTTCTTTTCAAGATCAAGAACCTTTTTTTCATTTGTAATAAGCTTAATAAGGTACTTAAGCCTAGCTACTACGTTTTCCATTTCAAGCAGTTCCTGTTTCTCTTTTATTTTTAGGGATAAATGAGAGGTAATAATATCAGCTAATCTTGATGGCTCATCTATATCAGCAACCGTCGCAAAGGTTTCTTTATTTATTTTTCGAGAAACAGATACATATTGTTCAAAAAGCCCAAGTAATGAGCGCATAAGCGCTTCTTCTTCGTTCATCTCTCCATGAATATCTTCACGCTTTTCGATTTCTACCTCAAAAGCATCGCCACTATTTTCTAAGAATTGAATAATCTCACCACGATGAGTTCCTTCAACCAATACGCGCATTGTACCGTTAGGTAACTTTAACATTTGCTTTACTACTGCCACTGTACCAATTGAATATATATCTTGGGGTTCAGGATCATCCATGCTTATTTTCCTTTGTGCGACAAGGAAAATTGTCTGATCCCCCATCATTGCCTGCTCAAGTGCTGCAATAGATTTATCTCTTCCCACATCCAAATGGATTACCATTGATGGGAAGACCAGCAATCCACGCAATGGAAGGAGAGGGAGCTGAATTGTCTCTTTTGTCATGAAACGACCTCCGTATTTCTATAATATGTAAAGATCAAGTTAAAGCCTTCTATGTGTTCTTAAAGTTTATATAAAGCTGAACCATTTGTAAACGTGAAATCCAATACATTTGCTTTTGTTTTAGCATTCCCTACCTGAACTCTAGCTAATCAGAAAAATAACGCTGTAAAAAGTGAAAAGCGGGTGTATTTATCTTATATCCAAAGTGTAACAACTATGCAAGGTGTCTATGTAGTAATATGCAAAAAAAGACTGTCTTGGCAACTAAATCACTCAAGACAGTCTTGTGTTACCCAGTCCGTATATCGTAAGTCAGCAACAAGCTTAAGAAAGTTTTACGCGCTTTCCTTCGGCTCCTTGTTTCCTTCTTTGACGGTTCCATCGCGGAAGATAAGTTTTGGATTGCCGTTTTCCTCCATTACGGTGTCTTTCGTAATAACACATTTTTCTATATCATCTCTTGAAGGTAGCTCAAACATTACGTCAAGCATAATTCCTTCAATAATGGACCGTAGACCACGTGCTCCTGTTTTTCGTTCTATCGCTTTTCTTGCAATTTCTCTTAATGCTTCTTCTTCAATTTCCAATTCTACATTATCAATAGAGAATAGTTTTTCATATTGTTTCACAAGTGCATTTTTAGGTTTAGTCAAAATCTCAACAAGAGCTTCTTCATCTAGTGGGGTTAAGCTACCAATTACTGGTATACGACCTATAAATTCAGGAATGAGGCCATATCTCAGTAAGTCTTCAGGTAACACTTTTGAGAGTAGTTCTCCCATTTCGAAATCCTTCTGTTTTTCATTAGAACCAAATCCTATAACTTTCTTACCAAGACGACGTTTAATCACCTGATCAATACCATCAAATGCTCCACCGACGATGAACAGGATATTCGTTGTGTCAATTTGAATAAACTCTTGGTGTGGATGCTTACGTCCTCCTTGTGGAGGGACACTCGCTACAGTACCTTCTAGAATTTTTAATAACGCCTGCTGTACCCCTTCACCAGAAACATCTCTAGTGATAGAAGGATTCTCAGATTTACGTGCTACTTTGTCAATTTCATCAATATAAATGATACCTTTTTCAGCTTTTTCCACATCGTAATCCGCTGCCTGAATCAGTTTAAGGAGTATGTTTTCAACATCTTCCCCTACATAACCTGCTTCAGTTAGTGATGTAGCATCCGCCATTGCAAACGGTACATTAATAATTCTTGCCAATGTTTGAGCAAGAAGTGTCTTCCCGCTTCCTGTTGGACCAATCATTGAAATATTACTTTTGGATAATTCCACATCATCACCAGTGACTTTCGGTGAATTGATCCGTTTATAGTGGTTATACACAGCAACTGAAAGATTTTTCTTTGCTTTGTCCTGTCCAATAACGTAATCATCTAGAATCTCACAGATTTCTTTAGGCTTTGGAATTTCCTTAAGCTCAGTATCTTCTTCTGTACCTAATTCTTCTTCCACGATCTCTGTGCAAAGTTCTATACACTCGTCACATATATAAACGCCTGGTCCGGCTACTAGCTTACGTACTTGTTCTTGACTCTTTCCACAAAACGAACATTTCAGTTGTCCTTTTTCTTCATTAAACTTAAACATTAATTTCACCCCTAAAAGTTTAAATCTCCACCTGAATGGAATTTTCAGGATTCAACTTCATAGTCATCATATCAGATCAATTTTAAAAAACAAAACGATACACTTTCATAACGTTAGCATAATCTAATTATGGATAATAATTCATAAAAGTCAAATCATACTACTTATATTATATGTAGCTTGTTACAATTAAGTATTCTTATTAAAAAAGATAATCCACCATAATTCTTATTCTAAAAAGTAAGAAAATAAATGGGGAGTTATATGAGAAAACAAGGTGCTACTTCACAGCACCTTGTTTTAGTATTTACCTATCGACCTATGTCTAAACTAACAATATCTTAATTAGACAGTTTTGCTATTTTCAACAAGAAATTCAATTGCTTTACGCATTTTCAGATCGCCTTTTATAGCATCCGTATTTCCACCAAGCATTTGCTTCAGCTGATCCAATTCAGTTCCGTACATAGATGCCATTTTTTCAAGCTCTGCTTCAACATCTTCATCGGTAACTTCAAGGTTCTCTTCAGAGACAATTGCTTCAAGTGTAAGATTTGTTTTAACGCGTTTTTCAGCATCTTCTTTCATTTGTTCTTTTAAAGCATTCTCATCTTGACCAGAGAATTGTGAATACATCTCAAGGGTCATCCCTTGAGCTTGTAGACGCTGTTCAAACTCTTTAACCATTTGGTCAAGCTCTGTGTTAACCATTGCTTCTGGGATTTCAACTTCTGCATTCTCAGAAGCTTTTTCAATTAAAGTTTCTCTTGTTTGATTTTCTGCGTCTTGTTTTCTTTGAGTTTCTAGCTCTTCTCTTTTCTTGTTCTTTAATTCTTCAAGAGTTTCCACTTCTTCGTCTACATCTTTAGCAAACTCATCATCAAGTTCTGGAAGCTCTTTCGTTTTAACTTCATTTAGTTTTACTTTGAATGTAGCTGTTTTACCTGCAAGTTCTTCCGCATGGTAATCTTCAGGGAATGTAACTTCGATCTCCGTTTCTTCCCCAGGTGTTTTTCCAACTAGCTGCTCTTCAAATCCAGGTATAAATTGACCTGAGCCAATTTCTAATGAATGATCTTCACCTTTTCCGCCTTCAAAAGCTACGCCATCAAGGAAACCTTCAAAATCCATAACAACAGTGTCGCCTTCTTCAACGCTACCTTCTTCTTTTACAATTAGCTCTGCATGATGCTGACGCTGATGCTCTAGTTCATGGTCTACATCTTCATCTGTCACTTCAACAGATTGTTCTTCTACCTCAAGACCTTTGTATTCACCTAGAGTTACTTCAGGTTTAACAGTTACTTTTGCAGTGAAAACAAGCGGCTGACCTTGTTCGATTGTCTCGATGTCAATTTCTGGTTGTGCTACTGGATCAATACCTGCTTCCTCAACAGCACTTACATACGCATCTGGTAGTACAATGTCTACAGCATCTTGATACAATGCTTCTACACCAAAGCGGTTTTCAAAGATTTTACGTGGGATTTTCCCTTTACGGAATCCAGGAATTTGAACATCCTTGGAAACTTTTTTAAAAGCTTGATCTAAGCCTTGATCAAATGTTTCTGCAGATACTTCAAATGTAAGTACCCCTTCATTTCCTTCTTGTTTTTCCCATTTTACTGACATAAAATTTCCCTCCAAAATCTAATCTATTGTTTCCAATCATTTTACACGTTCATTAATATAACTACTTATATAATGATCTAAATTTACAACCATCTTATTATAACATAATTACTATGCCTTTCAAGCATTTCAAGCCCGCATAATCCTACTCTTCAATAATACTTAAATAAAGGGAGTCACAGATTTTTATCTCATTACTAAACTGCTGCATTTTGTCGGATTGTGGTGCATCTTCTTCCATATGTATACCAAGGTATTCCTGCCCAACATGTTTAATAGCCTCTGCCAGCTGAAAAACTTCCTCTGATGGTGGGAGTATTGGATATTGAACATATAAATAACGAAATAACAGTTTTTCCAGCATTTCAAATAGTGTTGGATTTTTTTGCTCCGTTTCTTCTAATAAGCTTTTAGCTTGGTGCAATATTGTAATATCTTCAAGCTTCTCTAAAACAGAAGGTATTACGGTAAGTTCTCTTCCAAACTTATGTATGCTTACATCTTGATCATAATCAGATTCTGCCAGCCATTGTATTATAACCGTCTTGGTTACGGGGTGAACTTTCTCATCAGTAAGCATTTGAGGAATATTTTTAGTGGGCAATGCAGACATCTGCCTTAAATTCTCTAATATTCTCCACTGTTCACTATGATTCTCTTCCTCAACTGCTTGAGTTAATCCACTTAGGTGAGTACTTGACCTTTCAACAGTTAAATCTGCCTTCATCTTACTGCTCATTTTATACAGCTGTTGAAACTGTTCTTCCATTTGTGGTGGAATCTCGCCCATTTCCAATTCATACTCGACTTGCTCCATTAACAGTTCATATTGATTAGTCTGAAATAAAATCGTCAAATAAATATGTACATAGTGATAATAATGTTCATCTTTCTCAGTAAGTAGTTCTTCACATATGTTTTGTGCTTCGGTATGTCGGTTTAATTCTATTAGACAAATAAGTTTCCCTATAATAATTTCATGGGATCTTACATGATAACTCAACAGTTGATCCAACTTTGTAAGTGCTTCTTCATATCTTTTTTCTTTTAGAGCCTGTACGCTCTCCTCTTCCAAAACGTCTTTCCACTTTGGAAAGAGAATGACATTCTCCTTTTCTGATTGTTGCTGCATCTATTTCCTCCTTTCAATGTATTCATTCTATTATGAAACAGTCAATAGAGATACATACCCTGATTCCAAAAAAATAAACCTATTTTTATATGAATAATAATCTTATCTGCTATTTCAAAGATCTACTCTACATTTACGAAAACACGGTGCGTCGTTAACGATGCACTAATACTACTGGTTAAAACTTCAATATTGCTTATCGCGTCATTAAATAGGATTATTTTTTAAAAGATAGACATATTGTTCGATGAAGAGTAACCATTTATCTAGAAAAGCTCTTATGATAGTAATTTCACTGTTCATCATAATTATTATACCATGGAATTTGACCAACAGGTTTACTATCGTCATATATACCAAGTTTTAAGCTTTTCTAGGAATTCTAACACACTTAACTAGTGTTTTCTATCACCCTATTAAAAAACAAGCGTTTGCCATAAGCCACTTGCCATTCCAAAACGTTTTATATCGAATAAGATACATTATCAAGATTAAAGGAGGGAAAAATAATGAAAAGAAAAAGTCAAAATAGAAGCTTTGATCATAATGGAAACCAAGAATATTACTTTGCTAAAGCGAATGCAGATGCAAACGTGGATTTCGACAGCGACATCGACGTGGACAACGATAATGACAATGAGAATGATTTGAAAAACAAAAACAATAATTATAACATCGTAAAAGTTTATGTTAATGGTTGGGGCGTTGGAGCTGCTGGCGAAAATGGAGAAGCAGATGCAGAAGCTGAAGAAGTGGAAGAAGAAGAAGAGGAAGAAGCAGCACAACAACCTAAGAGAAAATGCAGAAATAGAAACAATGTACTCGGTGCAAATCAACGTAACAAAAAATACAGAAATTAATTTGTGTTCTTATGTGAAATGAAGCTGAGCCTGCTTTCTTTATTGAAAAGAAAGCAGGCTCTCTTCTAAATCTACTTAATAGAATTAGATTTTTATTTAACATGGGAACGAAATGGTTATAAAGCTAAAGCAGTTAGAATAACCAGATTATTATTTTGTAACTGGTTTCTATAAGAATAACTTATTGATACATAAAAAACCTCACAAACAAAATGTTTGTGAGGCTTCTCTTTGACGTCCCAGGCAGGATTCGAACCTGCGACCCACAGCTTAGAAGGCTGTTGCTCTATCCTGCTGAGCTACTGGGACAAGTATGTATGGAGCGGGTGAAGGGAATCGAACCCTCATCATCAGCTTGGAAGGCTGAGGTTTTACCACTAAACTACACCCGCATGATTATGTAAAAAATATCTTGATTTTTGTACGCTCTTTATAATAATTTAACTGCCTCTACATCTAATAGCTTATTCTCAGTTGTTTGTGCTTCGAGGCAACTCGTTGCGTACTCGGCAGTAGCTTTGCTCGTCACTAAACTACACCCGCATGATTATGTAAAAAATATCCTGATTTTTGTACGCTCTTTATAATAATTTAACTGCCTCTACATCTACTAGCTTATTCTCAGTTGTTTGTGCTTCGAGGCAACTCGATGCGTACTCGGCAGTAGCTTTGCTCGTCACTAAACTACACCCGCATTACCTATGTAATTTATCGCCGTTTTTGTTAGTTACTTTTTTAACGGACAAGAAATATTATATGCATAAATGGATTATTTGTCAACACTTTATAAAAAAAAGTTTAAAACCTACCAGACAGTCGGAATAATTGAGCCTGGTAGGTCTCTTAATTCTAGCTTATAAGGAAGCTTTGTAGAATAAATCTTTTACTTCATTTCCGTCCAGCGTGTAAAATGTAACCTCAATTTCTTGAGGGTTTTCCCATTCCATAATTGCATAAGTCTTTTCTAAGCGACCTCTAGGTTGACGAATACTTCCAGGATTTATAAATAATTGGTCATTCTCTTGTTGCGCACCAGCTACATGTGTATGTCCAAAACAGATGACATTTGCCCCCAATTCTTCAGCACGGTATCCTGCAGTAAGCAAATTTTGCTTCACATTATGCAAATGTCCATGCACAGCAAGGAATTTAACGTTATTAACTTCTAATGTTTGTTCCTCTGGATACCTTGTATCAAGGTCACAGTTACCTGCTACTTTAAAGAAACCATCCATTTCTATAGTATCCATATCCAGTTCGGAATCACCACAATGAATCATGTACTCCAACTTATGCTCATTTTTTACTTGAAGTAATTCATCTGTTAAACCATGACTATCACTTATAATAAGTACCTTTGTCATTATACCACCCAATCTATGTATGATCTTTAAAACGAAAAAGGAAAAATAGGTTTCGTTTATTAGGCTTGTCCTTCCTTATACCCTTTTATCCATTCATCAAACTGCTCTATCGCTTTTGTTCTATGACTAATACGATTCTTTTCTTCGGCAGTTAACTCAGCCATTGTCTTTTTCTGGTCACTTGGTATAAAGATTGGGTCATAACCAAATCCATTTTCTCCACTTTGTTCTTCTGCAATGTTTCCCTCACAATAGCCAGTGCGAAAAACCGTTTTTTCCCCAGGTTTAGATAATGCAATAACACAAACAAATCGGGCAGTCCGCTCAGACTCCGGTACTCCTTGCAGTTTTTGCAATACTTTAAGTATGTTTGCACGGTCATTTTTATCAGTGCCAGCATATCTCGCTGAGAAAACTCCTGGTTCTCCATAAAGTGCATCAATCATTAAACCTGAATCATCTGCAAGCACAGGTATACCTAGCTTTGAAGAGATTTCCTCGGCTTTTAGTGCTGCATTTTCTTCAAAGGTGACACCAGTTTCCTCCACATCCGGCAACTCTTCTTCTAGATCAAGCATAGACAATGCGGTGATTTGATAACGGGAAAAGAATTGCTTAAATTCAGCTGCTTTTCCCGCATTCCTTGTCGCTATGAGAACTTGTTCCATACCATTCACTCCATTATTCTAATGTCTCTCCAATTCTTCCAGCTAGTTCCCCTATCGTTTCACGCTGAATCTTAAAGATCTCTTCCATGCCCTCACTAGCAAGTTGCAGCATTGTTTGTAATTGATTTGCTGTAAAGGTTGCTTCCTCACCTGTACCCTGTATCTCCACAAATTCCTGCTTTCCAGTCATGACAATGTTCATATCAACATTCGCTTGAGAATCTTCTTCATAATTCAAATCCAAAATCTCCGTACCATCAGGTAAAACACCAACAGAAATTGCACCAAGAAACTGGGTGACAGGCATTTTCTTTATTTTTTTATTATCTAATAGCTTACCGAAAGCCAAGACAACCGCTACAAAAGCTCCTGTAATCGACGCAGTTCGTGTGCCACCATCTGCTTGAATCACATCACAATCTACCCAAACAGTGCGCTCGCCGATGCTATCCAAATCCACAACCGATCGTAATGCTCTCCCGATTAGACGCTGAATTTCCATTGTTCTTCCACTAACTTTTCCTTTGGATGATTCACGAATGTTGCGTTGTTCTGTAGCTCTAGGTAGCATTGCATATTCGGCAGTAATCCATCCCTTTCCTTGTCCTCGAAGAAATGGTGGAACTCTGTCTTCAATGCTTGCATTGCATATTACTTTTGTATTACCTACTTCAATTAAAACAGATCCTTCTGGGTGTGATATATAATCTGCTGTAATGTTTACAGAACGTAAACTATTTATTTTTCTCTCATCGTTTCTCATGTATGTCTCCTCCTTGTTTCAACCATAAGCTTAACATATTTTGCACCAAAGAAACACGTTAATACATTCTATAAAAAGTAGCGAGCGACCGCTTAAAAACTTAGCGGTTAGAACGAAGAGTAAACAAAAAAGAGGCTATAAAGCTCAGCCTCTTTTCTTATAGCTTCTCACTTGGAATGAATTGCTGTTTGGTTACAGGTTCCTCATATGTCTCGCCGTTTTCATTCACAAGTTGTTCAATATTCTCAACTTTTACATCAACAGCTTCAATCCCATCCTGTTCTGTTAGTGTTCTAACAATAGTTTCCATAACCTCGTCCGAGATGACACCATTCCCATCCTTAACAAGGATGTCTTCATTAAATGTAAGGTTAAGCACTCCGTCACTAAGCTTTGTCTCTCCAGTCAGCAAAGCAGAGGGATTAAAGACGTGCTGTACATTTGTATTAAAGCCAGGGCCTTCCAACAATGACTGTACAATCGAGGCGTACATATCCTCGTCCTTTGTTTCAACATATTGCGTTACCGGTACGTAATAACGATTCTTATTATGCTCAGTTGGATAGTACATGGTTACAGCCTTACTGTTAATCAAATCGACTGTGTCTGTGTCTGTTACATTTATCCCATTTGCCCTAGAATATCCTTCGCCGATCGGTGTTCCATTTACCGGCATTTCTTTTACCTCATGTCCATTAATCTGTAATTGAACAGTATTCACATTTTCAAACTGGGTCAGTGTATGGGTTATCGATTCAAGAATTTGAAGCTCTTCCTTTGCTTCATAATCTTCAAATTCCTTAGAGAAATCGACTACGATAGTTCCATCTTCCTGAAGGTTTACGCCAAGAATTTGTGTTCCTTCTGGCAGCACAGCCTGAAATCCATTTGGTAGCATGGAAGTAACCGGTCCACCTTTAACCAAGTATTCTAAAACCTGAGACGCTACCTCTTTTGATTCAGGATTAGGTAGCTCGATTGTTTGTGCCGCTACCATACCGTTCGCATCCACTAAGTACAACTCTCTTGGCACCGTCTCATTTACAGCTGTTCCTTCCCCTTCAACTGACTCATCTTCATTCTTCTCACCGTTTTCTAGACTATCAACAGGCTCGGCGTTTTGTGGAGGATCCATATCCTCCAGTGATTGTTCTCCTTGAAAACAACCTGATAATAAAATAGCCATCGTTATACTTCCCGTTATTAATATTCCGCGCTTATGCATGTCTTTCCCCCCTAGGATGGTTTGTACTATTATGTATACGAGCCTCCAAAGAAAATAGACCAAAACAAAATAAAAATTACGCTAAAAGGTAGTCTTAGAAATTATAGTTCCCGACAAACCTTGCATTAAAAATAAAGTTAAACTTCAATTGGTAGGCGCCACCTACCTCCCCACCAATTGTTAATTGAACGATTCAGACACAGTTGATCCCTCATTTAGAATGCTTAATCCCCCCGTTCATGGTTGAAGTGGGGGATAATGCTAGTTATTGCAAAATAAAAACCCAGAAACCTAATAAATCAGGAGTTCTGGGTTTGACCTAGGCCAATCTGTGCTTGTTTTATCGTAACCATTTGTAAATATGGGTCTTGAAATATACTTTTAGAAATCTCAACAAATATTTCCAGTTCTCCAGTAGTATAAAATTGATGAACTGGAATGACCTCACTTGTATTAATAATCTTATGAACATCTAATATAGTACTTGTTTCCCTGGCCGTCTCTTCACTGGAAGAAATTACTGTCACTTGCTCTCCCATCACATCTTGTATAGTTGGTTTTAGCAAGGGGTAGTGAGTACAACCAAGTATTAGTGTATCCATATCCTTATCATCCCTTAGTGGCAAAAGTGATGACTCTACAACTTCTTGAGCTTTAGTTCCTGTTAAGATCCCCTGCTCTACCATCGGTACGAATAATGGGCAGGCTAGTGCATTCACTTTAATGTTCGAATGGATGCTTTCAAGCGCCTTTGTATAAGCCTCACTGCGAATGGTTCCTTCTGTTCCAATAACCCCAATATTATTATTTCTCGTAAATTTAATTGCAGCCCTTGCACCCGGTTGAATAACCCCGATAACCGGTATATCTAATTTTCCTTGCAATTCCTGCAGTGTAAAAGCTGTTGCTGTGTTACACGCTACCACAAGCATTTTAATATTTTTCTCTAATAAAAAATCTACTAGCTCCCAAGTGAATTGTTTCACTTCTTCTTCCGATCTAGGACCATATGGGCATCTAGCTGTGTCTCCAAGATAGATCAATTTTTCTTTAGGCAGCTGCCTCATCAATTCATATGCCACCGTAAGTCCCCCTACCCCAGAGTCGATGACCCCGATTGCCTGCTCCACAGATATCCCCTCTACTTTTCTATTATTTTTTGTCTACCAGTATCATTTCTTCATGTAAAAAATCGAGTAGTTCACTTAATTGTTCTGTTTGTTCTAGAGAAAATTTATCAAGCACTTCCCCAAGATACTCTTGTCGTTTCTGGATGACTTCCTCAATAATAGTTTCACCCTTTTTTAACACATGGATTCGGACCACTCTTCTATCCTTTGAATCTCGAACTCGTTCTACAAGCTCATTTCTTTCCATACGATCCACGAGATCTGTTGTTGTACTAAAAGCTAAACTGATTTTATTTGATAATTCGCCAATTGTTAAATCGCCTTCTTCAAGTAGCCACTGAAGTGCCACAAATTGGGGCGAAGTAATTGGATAATTGTTTAAAATCTTACGTCCGTTTTGTTTAATAATACCTGATATATAGCGCATACGTCTTTCAATTTTATTTATTGTGAGTGCAGATGCATCGGTTTTCAATAATGTAACCTCCTAATGATCTTTCCATGCTAATAAAAGTTATAGAACTATAAATCAAACGGTATTATAACCTATATTATTCAGAAAACAACCGTAATGTTTCTTGATAAACTTGTCCACCGTTCCCATTATAGCTACAAATGTTGTAAAAATAAACGATTAACCTATTATATCAAAATTTAACCTATTTCACATTGAAGAAGTTGGAATCGTACGCACCGTTTTACTGTTTCATTCAT
The DNA here is from genome assembly GCF_000724085.1 of Oceanobacillus manasiensis. Classification (GTDB taxonomy): domain Bacteria; phylum Bacillota; class Bacilli; order Bacillales; family Amphibacillaceae; genus Oceanobacillus_B; species Oceanobacillus_B manasiensis. The sequence continues at coordinate 138,957 of NZ_CCDL010000002.1, read as the reverse complement.
ACTTTATAGGGACTAAATAATTTCCCTTCAACAGGCAGCTCTATAAGAGCAAGGAGGGGTTAACATTTGAAGGACAATGAGTTTAAGCCGAAGCAACTACTAACAAAACGAGAAAAGGAAGTATTCGAATTGTTAGTACAGGATAAAACAACGAAAGAAATTGCTCAGGAGCTATTTATATCCGAGAAAACTGTCCGCAATCACATTTCAAATGCTATGCAAAAGTTAGGAGTTAAGGGGCGATCACAAGCTGTTGTAGAGCTCCTTCGTATGGGGGAATTAAAGCTCTAGTTTTTAAAAACCGACTTTCCACTGGAAGTCGGTTTTGTATGGTTCAGGTACACGTTAGGTATCCGAGACAAAAGGGCATTTTCAATGATATGTACACTAACTTACGGGTTATAACCTGAACCTTAATGTTTGTGAAATTTATTTTTTTAACAGATTTTCTTTCATATCCTCACTAATAGACAATGGTCGTCCGGTCTTTGGATGTACATGCACGAGCCTGCCTCTCCCAGTCAGTGCTATCTCTTCATTCACGATGCCCATATAATGAATATCGATAGATGTATTGCCAATATGATTTGCCTTTACATACATGGTTAAGTCCTCGTTAAAATACATTTGTTGTAAATAATTGCACTGTAGATCTGCTACCACTGGTATGCCATTATCTTCCTTAGAATGGCTGTTAAATAAACCTACAGATTTTAAAAACTCTATTCTAGCTTGTTCAAAATATATAAAGGGGGAGACATTGTTAACATGTCCAAACATGTCTGTCTCGGAAAAACGTATTTTTATAGGTGTGGAAAAGGAGAATGACTTCCTCCATTTCTCCATATCATCGATATATGGTATCGCTTTCATAATTACTGACTCCCTTCTACTTAATTTAAGAAATATAACGTAAAGCCCCCTTGTGCCCATAAAGGCTAAAGGGGGCTTTACTACAACTTAATGTGCATGGTCACTTCCAAAGAAGTTTTTAAATGCCTGAATGTTCGTTGCACGGTTCATTGCTGCAATCGATGTGGTTAAAGGGATACCTTTTGGACAAACTTGCACACAGTTTTGTGAGTTACCACAACCGTCAATGCCACCATCATCCATTAAGCCATTTAATCTTTCGCTTGCATTCATTTCCCCAGTTGGATGTGCATTGAAAAGACGTGCTTGTGATAGCGCCGCAGGTCCGATAAAGTTGGATTTATCGTTAACATTCGGACATGCTTCTAGACAAACACCACACGTCATACATTTTGAAAGTTCATAAGCCCACTGGCGTTTCTTTTCAGGCATACGTGGACCAGGTCCTAGATCATGCGTTCCGTCTATCGGTATCCAAGCTTTTACTTGTTTCAAAGCATCAAACATGCGTTCACGATCTACAATAAGGTCTCTTACAACGGGAAAAGTCGACATCGGCTCAAGACGGATTGGTTGTTCCAATTTGTCTACAAGCGCAGCACACGATTGTGTGGCTGTTCCGTTAATAACCATCGAACAAGCTCCACAAACTTCTTCTAAACAGTTCATGTCCCAGTATACTGGTGTAGTTTGTTTACCATCCGCATTTACAGGGTTTTGTCGTATCTCCATTAAGCCAGAGATAACGTTCATGTTCTTACGATATGGTACATGAAAGGTTTCTTTATAAGGAGCAGATTCTGGACTATCCTGTCTGGTAATAATAAACGTTACAGTTTGTTGTTCAGCCATTATTACTTACTCCCTTCACTTTTTTTCGTATAATCGCGCTTTCGTGGTTTGATCAACGAAGTATCTACAGGTTCATATGTAAATACAGGGTCATTTGTTTCTTGATTAAATGCCGCAATTGTTGTTTTCAACCACTCTTCATCATTACGTTCAGGGAATTCTGGTTTGTAATGTGCTCCGCGGCTTTCATTACGGTTATATGCCCCGATTGTTATAACACGTGCTAAATGCAACATGTTCTTTAACTGACGGGTAAACATTACACCTTGATTGCTCCACCGAGACGTATCATTTATATTGATGTTCTCCCAACGCTCTAGCAACTCTTTTATTTTCTCATCTGTCTTTAATAGTTTTTCATTATCTCGAACTACTGTTACGTTGTCTGTCATCCATTCGCCTAATTCTCTATGAATTTGATAAGCATTCTCTGTACCTTTCATATTCATAAGTGCTTCGAACTTTTCTTTCTCTTCCTTCTCACTTCTCTCAAATAGCTCTGGAGAAAGATCATCTACATGTTTGTCCAGTCCGTCAATGTATTTAATTGCGTTAGGGCCAGCAACCGCCCCACCATAAATTGCGGAAAGCAGAGAGTTGGCACCTAAACGGTTCCCTCCATGCTGGGAATAATCACATTCACCAGCCGCAAAGACTCCTGGAATGCTCGTCATTTGATCGTAATCGACCCAAAGACCACCCATTGAATAGTGTACCGCAGGAAAGATTTTCATAGGTACTTTTCTCGGGTCCTCACCAACGAACTTTTCATAGATTTCTATTATCCCACCAAGTTTTACATCAAGTTCTTTAGGATCTTTATGCGAAAGATCCAGATAAACCATGTTTTCACCATTGATACCAAGTTTTTGATTCACACAAACGTCAAAAATTTCACGCGTTGCTATATCACGTGGTACAAGGTTCCCATAGGCTGGATATTTTTCTTCAAGGAAGTACCAAGGCTCTCCATCTTTATAAGTCCAAACCCGGCCACCTTCCCCACGAGCAGACTCACTCATTAGACGTAGCTTATCATCACCTGGTATAGCGGTTGGGTGAATTTGGATAAATTCGCCATTAGCGTATTTTGCGCCCTGTTGATAAAGCACACTAGCAGCGGAACCAGTATTAATAATAGAGTTCGTTGACTTACCAAAGATGATTCCTGGGCCACCAGTTGCAATTATTGTGGCATCGGAAGGGAAGGATTTAATTTCGTGCGTTTTAATATCCTGTGCCATGATTCCTCTTCCAGTTCCCTCATCATCAATGATGGCACCAACGAATTCCCAGCTTTCAAATTTATTCACAAGACCTTCTACTTCATAACGACGAACCTGTTCGTCTAATGCATATAACAACTGCTGCCCTGTGGTAGCTCCAGCATATGCAGTTCTGTGATGCTGTGTACCTCCAAAACGGCGAAAGTCAAGTAGTCCTTCTGGTGTTCTGTTAAACATAACTCCCATACGATCTAGCATATGGATGATACTTGGTGCAGCATCACACATTGCTTTTACAGGAGGCTGATTTGCCAAGAAGTCTCCTCCGTAGACAGTATCATCAAAGTGTATATCAGGAGAATCTCCTTCTCCTTTTGTATTAACTGCACCATTGATACCACCTTGTGCACAAACAGAGTGAGAACGTTTAACAGGTACAATAGAGAATAGATCTACATTCACACCCGCTTCAGCTGCTTTAATTGTTGCCATTAAGCCGGCAAGTCCACCGCCTACAACAGCAATTTTGCGATTACTCATAATGAACACTCACTCCTATTTCTATAAATTAAACCCCGTAAGCAAATTGAATTAATGTTCTTACCCCTAAATAACTTGTCGCTAAGAAAATTAGCAATGTTGCATATGTAGCGATCTTTTGAGATTTTGGTGACTGTGTAAAGCCCCATGTTACTAGAAAACTCCATAAACCATTTGCAAAATGGAAAGTAGTAGAAATGACACCAACAATATAAAACCAAAACATAATTGGATTGGTTAAAATATTTTCCATTAAGCTATAATCAAGATCTACATTGCCCATTCCAAGCTGAATCCGTGTTTCCCATACGTGCCAGGCGATAAAAACAAGTGTAACTATGCCCGTGAAGCGTTGTAGGTAGAACATCCAATTTCTGAAGTAGTTGTATCTTTTCATGTTATTACGGGCGACGAATACAATATATACCCCTAAGATTGCATGAAACAGAATTGGCAGATAAATGACTACGGTTTCAAGTAATAATCTAAATGGTAGTCCATGCATAAAACCTGCTGCCTTATTAAAACTTTCTTCACCATACACAGCAAAATGATTTATTACCAAATGCTGTACTAGAAAAAGCCCAATTGGTATGACGCCTAACAGTGAGTGTAATCTCCTGTAAAAAAACTCACGATGCTCTGCCATGTGTTACCCCCCTTAGTTTCAAAGTTTACGATTTTCATAGCTAGTAACATTACCAAATAATAATATTTTTAAGAAGTTATATTATTTATTTGAATAATGTACAATTTGCAACATATTTATTGTACTTCTAACTAGAAAAAGCGTCAAGAAAACGTTACCGTAAACTAAAGAAAGTCTTCTAAGCTTATGTTAAAAATTCTATGAAGAACTTCCCGCGGTAGACTTGCTAAAATCGCTAATTATATAGATAATAAGACTAGCAATTTACTTTTACTTACATAACAAGCAGGTTACCTACTTGGAAAGGATGACATTTATGTCAAAGGAACAAGATACACTTGATAATACTTTATTAACTAATCTTCAAATCACCGTCGCCTTATATGATATACTTCGCTATATTGGTTTACCTGAACTATTTGGTAATGAATCAGATACATTGCTGTACTTTATGGGCCGAAAACTTTCTCGAAAGTTTTCTTTTGAGACAATGGAAGATATTTACGATATTGTAGAGAAACTGGGTTGGGGTAAACTAGAACTTATAAAAGAAAAAAAGAAAGAGCTAATTTTTCAGTTGATGGCTGACAGTGTGGCTCAACGACTACAATCCCCCTTAAATACAGATTTTCGTCTCGAAGCAGGTTTTCTTGCTGAAGCTGTACAAACGGTTGTAGGAAAAGAGTGTGAATGTACTGAAGAAATTCACCGGAAAATCCACCAGGTTCAATTTAATATTTTATATATGAATTAATTGTACAAACCTTATTGGTCAGAAAGATACTATAATTGAAAAAAGCCACGAATCATATAAATGTACCTTAAGACAGGGACACTTTATAAGAGCTTCGTGGCTTTTATATTTAGAATTAAAAAATATATGGGCTTTATTCTTCTTTCTCTTCTTTCGTCAAGTGTGCAAGAATATCCTTCGCATTGTTTGTTGGGATGCCTAATTTTGTAATATCATTTACGGTAGCTTTCTTAATTTCTTTTATAGATTTAAAGTGAGTTAGCAGCAATCTCCTTCGCTTTTCACCAATTCCAGGTATTTTATCGAGCTCTGACTGAAACAGGTTTTTACCCCTTAATTGTCTGTGGAATGTAATTGCAAAGCGATGGACCTCTTCTTGAATTCTTTGAACGAGATAAAATTCTTGAGATTGACGTTCTAAAGGTATAACAGTTGGTGGAAATCCGTATAATAGTTCACTCGTTTTGTGCCGATCATCCTTAGCCAATCCACATAAAGGAATATCTAGCCCTAGTTCGTTTTCCAGCACATCTAGTGCCGCACTCATTTGCCCTTTCCCACCGTCTACTATAATCATATCAGGCAGTGGCAGCCCATCTTTGAGCACTCTGGTGTATCTGCGACGAATTACTTCACGCATCGTATCATAGTCATCTGGACCTTTTACATCTCTAATTTTGTATTTTCTGTATTCCTTTTTATTCGGTTTGCCATCTATAAAGACAACCATTGCTGAAACTGGATCCGTCCCTTGAATATTGGAGTTATCAAAAGCTTCAATTCGGTGTGGGGTTTCAATATGAAGTGTTTGACCTAATTGTTCCACAGCCACAATGGTACGCGCCTCATCACGTTCAATAATAGAAAATTTTTCTTCCAAAGCAATTTTTGCATTTTTGGATGCCAATTCCACCAATTCTTTCTTTCGACCTCTATACGGTGTGTGGACATCCACTTCTAATAGCTCTTTCACAAGATCATTATCTATTCCAATGGGCACAAGTATCTGCTTCGGTTTAGGATGATTTTGGTGTAAATAAAACCTTCCAATATAGCTAATGAAGGTGTCTGTTGCATCGTCAAAGAAAGGAAAGACTGCAACGTCACGCTCGATCAGCTTTCCTTGCCTAATAAAGAATACTTGAACACACATCCAGCCTTTATCATAGCTGTACCCAAAAATATCACGATCTGCAGTATCATTCAGGGTCATTTTCTGTTGTTCCATGACAATTTCGATATGTTCAATTTGGTCCCTAAGTTCCATTGCACGCTCGAAATTAAGCTGCTCGCTGGCTTGTAGCATCTTCTGCTTGAGTTCTGCCTTAATCTTTTTATACCCACCATGTAGAAAGGACGAAATACTTTGGACAATTGAAAAATACTCTTTTTTTGTCGGAGGATTTTCGCTGCAGGCTTTGCATTGCCCTAAATGATAGTATAAACAAACCCGACCTGGCGGATTATTGCACTTTCTTAGTGGATACATACGATCAAGGAGCTTCTTCGTTTCCCGTGCAGAAATCACGTTAGGATATGGTCCAAAATATTTACCCTTATCCTTTTTAACCTTTCGAGTTATAAGTAATCTAGGATGTCTTTCAGAAGTTACTTTCAAATAAGGATAGGATTTATCATCTTTTAGCATCACATTAAACTTGGGATCGTACTTTTTAATTAGATTCATTTCCAATATAAGTGCTTCAATCTCAGAAGAAGTTACTATATATTCGAAATCAACAATTTCTTGAACTAGCCGCTGTGTTTTTCGGTCATTAGCACCTGTGAAATAAGAGCGGACACGATTACGTAAAGCCTTTGATTTTCCAACATAAATTACGGTAGCATGTTTGTCCTTCATTAAATAACAGCCCGGCTGCAATGGCAGGACGGACAGTTTTTCTTTAATTGTCTGATTCATGTTATCCATTCCTTTTATCACTTAGAAAATCCCTTGTTACATAGGCAACAAGGGATTTTGATTTTCTTTATAGTTACTATACCATTTTTAAGCGTGCTTGTTAATTAGATCTACAAGCGCTTCTTTAGGTTGGAAACCGATAACTTGATCTACTACATTACCATCTTTGAATAGAAGTAGTGTAGGGATACTCATAACACCATATTTACCAGCAGTTTCCTGGTTCTCATCAACATCAAGTTTGACGATTTGTACTTTATCTTCCATTTCGCCATCAATTTCTTCTAATACTGGTGCAATCATTTTACAAGGTCCACACCATGGTGCCCAGAAATCAGCTAGTACTAGACCTTCAGAAGTTTCTTTAGCGAAGTTTTGATCTGTTACGTTTGTTATTGCCATTCTAATTCCTCCTTATGTGAAGCTTTGAATCATACACCGAGTATACCATCGTTATTATTTCCTTGCGAATACTTTGCTTATACATAGGAAAAGCGAAGAGCGCCGTACTAAGGTACGCCGACTAGGACCGACCCGTCCTGGGTCAACGTCGGCATGACCCGGTTCCTCCGGGCCCACGTAGTAACTGGACCGAAGCAACCGAGATAAAGGAATCATGCCCCTGCAAAAGGGGTATGTCGACGTTGGCCGGCAAGGCCGGTTTTAGTCTACCGACCTTTATTAACGAACCGATGATGACTTTCACCCTCCGGGTATAAGTGCGACTAGGCCTCTGGTTGTCACCAATCGGCAAGTCTTCTTTATCGTAGGGCGAGTCGCAAAGTTACCTAGTTTTTGGCGCTCATAGCTACATAAGAAAAGCGAAGCGCATAATAACTGGCAGTAATTTTTATTGTTTTATTTTCTTAACTTCTTCAATTAACAATGGTATGATTTCAAAGAGGTCACCAACGATTCCATAGTCTGCAATATTAAAGATATTCGCTTCTGGGTCTTTATTAATAGCGACAATGACCTTAGAGTTCGACATTCCAGCTAGATGTTGAATTGCCCCTGAAATTCCTACTGCAATATACAGGTCTGGTGTAACGACTTTTCCTGTCTGACCGATTTGCAAAGAATAATCGCAATACTCCGCGTCACAAGCTCCACGTGAAGCTCCAACTGCTCCTCCAAGCACTTCAGCTAATTCATACAATGGTTTGAAGCCTTCTTCACTTTTAACACCGCGCCCACCAGCAACAATTACATTTGCCTCTGAAAGGTCCACTCCCTCAGCTGCTTTCCGAATAACATCTTTGATTACAGTACGAATACCTGCAATATCTATCTCTTTCGTAGAAATGCCACCACTTCGGCTTTCATCCCGTTCTAGTGCAGGAATGTTGTTTGGTCTAATCGTTATGAAGGTTAAGCCGCTTGTAATTATTTTCTTTTCAAAGGCTTTTCCAGAGTAGATTGGCCGTGTAAAAACAGCTTTACCATTGTCCAATTCCAAATCTACTACGTCGGAAACCAATCCACTGTCAAGTTTACTTGCAAGCTTCGGTGTTAGATCCTTTCCAACTGAAGTATGGCCCATAACAATGCCTGATGGGTTTTCATCTTTAATTACTTTAAGTAGTGCCTGACCATATCCCTCGGAAGTATACGCTTCCAAATTTTCGTGTTTTAATGTAATTACTCTATCAGCACCGTAATAAATCATTTCCTTTGCCTGGTTTTCTAAGTCTGTATTTCCGCATATTACTCCAATAATTTCTCCATCTGATTGAAGCTTCTGAGCTGCTGCTATTGCTTCAAAAGACACATTTCGTAGTGTGCCTTCTCTTGCTTCTCCTATTACTAAACATTTATCACTCATTGCGACTTCCCCTTTCTGACTGATCGCTTTTATAGCACTTTAGCATTGTTTTTAAGTAAAGAAACTAACTCTTCAACCTGGTCGCCTATATCTCCTTCAAGTACTCTGCCCGCTTCTTTTTCTGGTGGAAGGAAGATTTCGACCGTTTTTGTTTTTGCTTCAATGTCGTCTTCATCAAGATCTAGGTCGTCTATTTCCAATTCTTCAAGCGGCTTCTTTTTAGCTTTCATAATTCCTGGGAGTGATGGGTACCTTGGTTCATTCAATCCTTGCTGACAAGTAACCAATAAAGGTAGTGAAGACTCAACGACTTCAACGTCACCTTCAATATCCTTTTCTATGAAAGCATTATTATCTTCAATCTTTAAACTGGTGATTGTAGTAATAAATGAGATCCCCAACAGTTCCGCTAATCTAGGCCCGACTTGTCCGCTCGCTTCATCAATAGCCACGTTGCCAGCGAGTATAAGATCTGCTTCTTTGTCTTTAAAATATGCTTCTAAAATTCGGGAAGTTGTATATTGATCCCCTTCATCCAAATCTTCTTCTGTGTTTATCAATACAGCTTTATCTGCACCCATAGCTAGAGCTGTTCGAAGCTGTTTTTCAGATTCTTCTTCTCCAACTGTTACAACTGTAACTTCACCACCATGCACATCACGTTGGTTTATCGCTTCTTCGACTGCGTACTCATCATACGGATTAATGATGAACTCCGCTCCGTCATCTTCAATTTTTCCTGATGACACATTAATTTTTTCCTCTGTATCAAACGTTCTTTTTAGTAATACATATATATCCAATTTTTGTTCCTCCTTAATTAAAAGTGGATTACTTATCTGTGAAGTTTGGTTTACGTTTTTCCAAAAATGCCTGAATACCTTCCCTCGCATCGTGTGAGTTAAAGACCTCTTTAAAAGCCTTTGCTTCTGCTTCTAACCCTCTGTCAAAGAGTTCTGTTTTTGCATAAGGAACTAGACTCATAACATACTGAATGGAAGGCTTGCTTTTCTGGGCTATTTTTTCTGCCAGTTTAGTAGTTTCCTTTTCCAATTCTTCATCTTCCACAACCTTATTGGCAAGACCAAAATGGTATGCTTCCTCTCCCGAAATTGGATCACCTGATAAGATCATCTCATATGCCTTGGCATTTCCTACATGCTGTGGTAAACGCTGGGTCCCTGCAAATCCGGGAATAATACCCAACGTTAGCTCAGGCAATCCTAACTTAGCAGTCTTGGTAACAATCCGAATATGACAAGACATTGCTAGTTCCAAGCCTCCACCAAGCGCTGCCCCATGGATCGCTGCGATGACTGGTATTGGAAAATGTTCAATTTTATTAAACAGCTGCTGCCCTTTTTGAGCAAGATTTTTTGAATCACTTGAATTCTGAAAAGAAGTGAACTCTTTTATATCAGCCCCTGCTGAAAAAAATCTGCCTTCTCCCTTTAGCACAATAGCCTTCACACTCTCATCAGCTTCCACTTTCTGCAATTTTTCTTCCAGATCTTGTAACAATGTACTAGAAAGCGCATTAGCTGGTGGACTTTGAATTGTTAAATATGCTACCCCATCACTTACCTCATAAGCTAATACAGACATCTATACTCGCCCCCTTTGTTTACTTCGATACAGTAAGGCCGTTCGACAGTAACCGATGCACGTCTTTCGACTGGTTAACCAAATCATATTTCTTTTCCTTCATAACCCAGTTGGTAACGGTCTCATCAAGTGTACCGAATATCATTTGCCTAACAAGTGGCAAAATGAGATCTTCACGAAACAATCCTTCCTGCATCCCTTCCTTAATTATATTGTCAATGACAGTCAAATACGGCTTTAAAACTTGATTAATTTTTACCCTTAAGGCCGGATTTGATTGACGAAGTTCTAACTGAGTTACAACAGCCAAATGCTGATTGCTTGCCAATTGCTGGAAGTGCATCTCAATAAGTGCTAAAAGCTTTACGTTAGCATTTTCCATTTGCTCAATGGATTTCTCTGTTTGTTCAATGAATTGTCCCATCTTCTCTTCAAAAACAGATACTAATATATCCTCTTTGTTTTTAAAATATAAATAGATGGTACCGTCGGCAACACCAGCCTTTTTCGCTATTTTTGAAACCTGGGAGGCATGATAGCCATTTTCAGCTATTACTTCTACTGCTGCCTCAATAATTTGATTATACTTTGGTTTTCGTTTATTCATCTTAATCTCCCAATCTGTACAAGAAATAACCAAATGAATGAATCGTCATTCATATTTATTTCATTGTACGATCTAAGAAGAATCCTGTCAACAATATAGGTTGTCCAAATTTTTCCCAACAAGAGCCAGAAAGGCTCATGCTTTATTAACTTGCGCTGCTTCTTCCTTCAAACGTTTTTCTTTTTCTTCATCTACTAAGCTACGTCTAAGTATCTTTCCGACCGCTGTTTTCGGGAGTTCTTCCCTAAACTCGTAAACCTTTGGTACTTTATAAGCTGCCAAATGCTTTCTACAAAAATGATTTAGTTCTTCCTCATTTAGGGTTGCACCCTCTTTGAGAACAATGTAAGCTTTTACTGTTTCACCCCGGTAAGCGTCTGGCACCCCAGCTACCACTGCCTCCTGAATATCTTTATGCTCATATAAAACTTCTTCCACTTCTCTAGGATAGATATTATATCCACCTGCAATAATCATATCTTTTTTACGGTCCACTACATAGAAATAACCTTCTTCATCCATATACCCTAAGTCTCCTGTATAAAGCCAACCATCTCTTAATACCAGATCTGTTTCCTCCTGATTATTCCAATACCCTTTCATTACTTGTGGTCCTTTTACTACAATTTCACCTATTTCTCCGATATCAGCTTCTTCATTTGTTTCTAATATCATAACTTTACACTCTGTGTCTGGCCATGGAACACCAATGCTTCCATTAATTCTTTTCTCCCATACAAAGTTGGCATGTGTAACAGGGGAAGTTTCTGTGAGACCATAGCCTTCCACCAATTTGCCGCCTGTAATCCTTTCAAATTGCTCTTGTATTTCGATAGGTAGTGGAGCAGATCCACTAATGCAGGCTTGTATTGAGGATAAATCATAGTTGGATAGGTCAGGATGGTTAAGTAAGCCTATATAGATGGTAGGTGCCCCAGGAAAAAGCGTGGGCTTTTGTTTATCGATTGTCTTTAATACTTCTTTTGCATCAAACTTAGGAAGTAAAACCATTTTAGAACCTAACATAATAGCATTGTTCATAACCGTGGTCATCCCGTAAACGTGAAAGAATGGTAAAACACCGAGAATTACATCTTCTTCACCCTTTGTCCTATATAACCAAGCATCGCACATTTGCACATTGGATACTAAGTTGTAATGAGTTAGCATAACGCCTTTAGGATAGCCAGTTGTTCCTCCAGTATATTGCAATAAGGCTATATCTTCAACAGGATCAACGTCCACCTTATCATAAGAACCATCCGATTCAGAAATTGCCTTTTGCCAGCTATGTGTGCTCTCAGTTTCTTCTACTTTAACAACCATGTTATATTGTCTTTTTTGAATAAAAGGGTAAAGCATATTTTTGGGAAATGGTAAGTAATCTTTTATGCTTGTAATGATCGAATGGGTGACGTTTGTTTTAGGAAGTACATTGGTAATTCTAGGTAGAAGGATATCCAAGCTGATGATAAAGCTAGCCTCTGAGTCATTAAGCTGGTATTCTAGCTCTCTTTCTTTATATAGTGGGTTCGTCTGCACTACGACAGCTCCCGCCATGAGTGTTGCATAATAGCTAATTACCGCTTGTGGACAGTTTGGAAGCATAATGGCAACCTTATCGCCCTTTTTTAATCCCTTCTTCTGAAAAAAGGATGCGAGTTTTTTTGTTTCGTCATATAACGCTTCGTAACTCATCTCCTTACCCATAAAATAAAGCGCTTTCTTTTTTGCGAATCGGGAAGCACTTTCCTCAAAAAATACATGCAAGGGCTTCCTGTCATACGTAATACTGGTAGGTATTTCAGTGGGATAATGCTTCAACCATATTTTACTTTGCCCCATTCTTTATCTCCTCCTTTATTACTATACTATTTTCATTATAGCGTTAAATTTCAATTTTTGAAAATTTTATGTAACTTTTATTTTAACAAATAATAAATACCGACAATTAGAAAAATGATTGCCACAACGATTAATATTTTTGCCAGTCTGTCTAATATCATAATAACGCTCCCCTATTCTATACTTACACCAATGACATATGCTAATCCGATAGAAATTACCATAGAAATGAATCCTACTGCCTTATTTCCTTTTCCAATTTCTTCATCAACCTTAATCGTTGGAGTTAGAAATTCAAAAATAACATATCCAAATAATAATAGTAAAAATCCAAACGTACCCCAGCCAATGCTTTGAAGCACCGTGTCATTATGCTCAATGGAAAATCGAAAAATGGTAGCTATCCCAAAGATTTTCCCCCCGGTCGCCATTGCCACTGCTAAATTTCCCTTTTTAATCTCTTCCCAATTTCTATAAGATGTTACGGTTTCAAATATGGCTAGAAATACAAGTGTGGCTAATATAACCACACTGTATCTAGCAGCCGTTATAACAATAACATTTTCCCAAAATGTACTCACAGCACTACCTCCTATTTGTCACTAACGTAATTCTATGACGGTAACTCCACTTCCTCCTTCTCCCGCTTCTCCAGGTCTCTGCCCCGCAATTCTCGGATGCTTCTTGACGAATTCTTTTACACCATTGCGTAAAGCGCCTGTTCCTTTACCATGTATGATTGATACCTTACCGTATCCGGCAAGTAAGCTGTCATCAATATATTTTTCCAGTTTTAAAAGAGCATCCTCAAATCTCTCTCCGCGGAGATCCAGTTCTGTACTAACATGGTAATTTGATCCACGGATTGTTGTTAGGGGTTTTTCATAGTTTTGCTTTTGCTTGCCTAGTGGCTGAAGATCCTCACGCTTCATTTTCACTTTCATAATCCCTACCTGAACGAGATATTCTTTATCACTAACTTTTTCCACTATCGTACCCTTCTGATTTAGTGTTAGAAGTTTTACTTCGTCCCCTACTTTAATTTCCTTTTTAGATTGGGACGCCACTGTGGAGGCTTGCTTTTCCTTTTGTTTTTTCTGCAGCTTAGGCTGTGCGTCCTCTAGCATTTTTTTTGCTTCGATCCATTCATGTTCCTTCAACTTCGTTTCCGTCTTCATTTTCCGAATTTCACCCACGATGAGTTCCGCTTCTTCACGTGCTTTAGCTAATGCCTTCTCTGCTTTTTCCTCGGCCTTTTGATAAAGGGATTCCCGCTTCTGGTCAAATTGCTTCCAAGCATTTTTTATTTCCTGATGTAATTCCTCGCTCTCGAGAAGCGTTCGATGTGCTTCTTCATATTCTTTTTCAGCTGAAAGCTGTGAGTCTTCCAAGGATGCGATCATGTTTTCCACACTCTTTGAATCGACTCCGATTAGCCCTTTCGCCTGTTCAATGACATCGCTCTCCAAGCCTAATCTTTTCGATATTTCAAAGGCATTACTGCGGCCTGGGACACCGATTAATAGACGATAGGTTGGTCTAAGTGTCTCCACATTAAATTCCACAGAAGCATTCACAACTTGTTCTCGGTTATACCCATAGGCTTTTAATTCAGGGTAATGTGTTGTGGCGATTACTCTGGCTCCTCTACTTATAACATCATCTAAGATGGACATAGCAAGTGCTGCCCCTTCTTGAGGGTCAGTACCTGCACCTAGCTCATCGAATAAGACGAGTGTCTTATAATCAACCTTTTTTAAAATATCTACAATGTTAGTCATATGGGAAGAGAAGGTACTTAAGTTTTGCTCAATAGATTGTTCATCACCAATATCTGCAAACACATGTTGGAATACGGCAAGTTCACATCCATCCAAAGCGGGAACTTGTAAACCAGATTGCGCCATCAAGGTACATAACCCAATCATCTTTAAAGTGACTGTTTTCCCACCTGTATTCGGTCCTGTTATGACTATGGAAGTATACGTTTCACCGATTTCTACATCATTTGGCACCACCTCATCCTTTGAAATGAGTGGATGTCTTGCTTGTTGCATTTTAATAACTCCATTATCATTCATTTTTGGCATGGAGGCGTTCATTTGTTTACCTAATTTTGCTCTAGCAAACATGACATCGATCTCTGATAATACATCCACATTGATTAATAATGGTGCTTCCTCTATCGCAATTTGTTCAGTAATTTCCTGCAGTATTCTTTCGATTTCTTGCTTTTCTCTTACCGAAGCTTCTTGTAGTTGATTGTTTAGGTCTACTACTGCTTTGGGTTCCATAAACAGTGTCTGTCCTGATGATGATTGGTCATGTACAATGCCACCTATTGCTCCTCTGTACTCTTGCTTTACAGGCAATACATAACGGTCATTACGAATAGTGATGATAGCATCTGAAAGCATATTACTATTTGTCCTTGTATAATTGTCCAGCTTATCTCGTAGCCTGCTTTCATAGGTTCTGATAGAGGAACGGATACTGCGCAATTTTTGGGAGGCACTATCCATTACATAGCCATGGTCATCAATACAGCTTTTTATAAACTGTTCAAGTTCTCTTAATGGGGTGATTTGTTCTACAAGTTCTTCTAGTATAGGATACTTTTCTTCTAGCTTTCCTACAAAGTCTCTTACTTGTCTTCCACCGTAAATAGTATTGGCAACGTTCAGGCATTCATCTGTTCCTAGACTACCACCAATCACGGAACGTTTAATACTTGCACGTATATCAGAAACGCCTCCAAGTGGTACTTCCACATTAAGACGAACAATTTGAGCTGCCTCATCCGTTTCTTTCTGTCGTTGTATGACTTCTTCCATATCAGTCGATGGCTTTGTTTGTCCAGCAAGACGTTTACCTAAAGATGTAGCAGCATGGTCTTTTAATTGATCTATAATTTTATCGAATTCCATTACCCGAAGGATTCGTTCATTCATAAAAGTGTGACTCCTTTTTCTCTTACTTATTTATTTCTTGAAAAGTAATCTTGAAGCTTTTCAACGGACCACGTATTCATTACGGTGTCTTTTTCAATCCAACCTTTTCTTGCAATCCCTACTCCATACTGCATATGTTCCAGCATTTGATAGTTATGTGCATCTGTATTTATTGCAAGGGTCACCCCTTCTTCTTGGGCTTTTCTTGCCCATTCAGCAGCTATATCAAGGCGATTTGGATTAGCATTTATTTCTAAAGCAGTATTTGTTTCTTTTGCTTTTTTGATAAGTTGTTCAACGTCTACTTTATAACCTTCACGTCTTCCAATAAGTCTTCCTGTAGGATGGGCGATTAATGACACGTAAGGATTTTCAAGTGCTGACTGCAACCGTTCCATTATTTTCTCTTGCGACTGATTAAAGTTGGAATGGATTGCTGCTATCACAAAGTCCATTTCCTTCAAAAAGTCGTCAGAAAAATCCAGAGTTCCGTCTGGCCGTATATCCATTTCCACTCCTGCAAAAATATGGATGTCCTTATATGTCTCTTTAAATTTTTCTATTTCTTCTCGTTGCTTCCTTAAGCGGTCTTCATCAAGACCGTTTGCCACCCGTAAGTACTTAGAATGATCGGTAATCGCGATAAAGCGATAGTTTTTTCTTCTTGCCTCTTCCACCATTTCCTCTAGTGTCTGTGCGCCATCACTTGCTGTTGTATGCATATGCAAGTCACCACGTATATCACTAAGTTCAAGAAGACTATTAGAAGCGTGAAACTCCTCGACTTCTCCTGTGTTTTCTCTTAACTCTGGAGGAATATAGGGCATGCCAAAGTGATTGAAAAATGCTTTTTCTGTAGGAAAGTGTAATGTCTCCCCTGTTTCCTCCACATCGACCCCATACTCATTAATTTTCTCTCCACGGGATTTAGCAAGCTGTCTCATCGCAACATTGTGGTCTTTTGATCCTGTAAAGTGATGTAAAGTGGAAGCAAATTCGCTCTGTGCAACCAAGCGAAAATCAACATTAATATCGTAAATGTCTTCAAGTGTAACAGACACCTTCGTATCACCTTTTGCTATCACTTCTTTTACATTCTCTATATTTAGTAAGGCCTCTCTAACCATTTCTGGTTGTTCCGTTGCAATGATAAAATCAATATCTTTAACGGTCTCTCTCATCCTTCGTAGACTACCAGCTCGGGAGAACTCGTCTATTTCCTTAACCTGACTAAGATATGCTTCAATCTTTTCTGCAATAGGAAGCATGATGGCAATTGGTAGACGTTCGGGACGCTTTCCAGCATCCTCTAAAGCTGAAAGAATCTTTTCGGCGGTTTTTTTTCCAAAACCAGCTAAGGCCTCGACCTGTCCATTTTCACAGGATTCTTTTAAAGATGCAGCATCCCTTACACCAAGCTCTTGATATAGCTTGGCTAGTTTTTTCCCACCAAGCCCTGGGAGGTCCAATAACGGAATTAGTCCTTCTGGAACCTCCTTTTTCAATTGAGCTAACGTTTCCGATGTACCTTTTTCTACATATTCTTCAATTACTGCACTGGTTCCTTTACCAATACCACTAATTTTTTGAAAATCCTCAATGGCTGAAAGGGATCTTTCGTCCGTCTCAAGACCTTGGGCTGCTTTTCGATATGCAGATATCTTAAAAGTGTTCTCACCCTTTAATTCCATATAGATAGCTATTTTCTCAAGTAATTTAATAACATCTTTTTTATTTACTTTCATTATCCTCACCTACATTTATCCATAGTCTTTTATTACCGTTTAATTTATTTTTTTATTTCACCTTTAAATATAACTTTAACAGATTTCGATCTAAAAAAGACTGATCCAAACTAGTTAATACCTATTGTACATGACATACAACTGTATCACTACTACTTGAACCAGTCTGCTATGGTACCTCTACTACTTTTTTAACATACGTTTCTATTTCAAGTCTAATTGAGCCACAGTATTAAACCAAAGATCTTTAAGCTTTTCTGATAGATATGGAGTATTCTCTAACATTGCCAAAGCGATTGAAGAGTCATTTATCCATGATTGAATGCTTTCAATCGGAGTGAGTGCCATAATATATAACACAATAAACAGTAGAAGATAAACCTCTACAAAACCTAGCACTGCACCAAGTAATTTATTTACTGAATTTAAGACAGGCAAAGATGCAACGACATCAAGCATCGAAGCAATAATCTGTAATATTATTCTTACTGCAAAAAATATGACAACAAAGGCAATTGCATTATAAAATCCGCTTTCTAGCGGAAGTGCTTGTAAAAATTCTGCCCATGCTCCTTCATTCGATAATTCTGGATACGGAATCCATAGAGTTAACTTGGGCCCCAACTTATCGTAGTAAAGGGCTGCAACAATTAGTGCCACAATAAACCCTAGTAAATGGAATAGCTGAAGTATAAATCCTCGCTTCAATCCCATTAATAAACCAAAAACTAATATAATCAGTATGATAAGATCAAACATATCTAGTTATCCTCTTTCTTTTTTAATGAGCCTAATAATGCTGCATAATCCTCTTTTAATTTCAGGTAATCATTCATTGTATTTACCGCTGTAAGTACCGCAAGTTTAGTTGTATCAAGGTGCCTATTAGCCTCTTGAATTTCACTCATTTTTTGATCAACAAGGCTGGCAACAAGGCGAACCTGACTCGCAGATTCTTCCCCAACAATCGTATATGATTTATTATGTATATCAACAGTGATCCTCGATTTATTATTTTGGGTCACGGGATTACCCTCCTGCCTAAAAAATTGTACATCTTATATTAACATGAAGTTAATGAATAAGGAAACCGAGATATCATGGGTTACAGACGTTTTCTTATGCCTCAGATTTTGCTATAGTCAATCTATCGGAGAAATAGGAGTTGAGTAAATGCCACAATCTGTGTACACGTTACCAGATAATACAATTCAAAACATGAAAACCCATTACCAGAGTTCCCTGACAAACACCCCCCAAGGAGCCATTTTCCGGGCAAAGACAGAGCATGCAGTCATAACAGCCTACAAATCTGGAAAGGTTTTATTTCAAGGTAAGAGTCCAGAAACGGAAGCAGGAAAGTGGGCAAAAGTTGATGTGCAAATAGCGACAAAAAACGAAAAAAAACCAAGTTCGCAGCAATCTATCTATGCCCCTCCATCTACTTTATTCATTCAGAGCCATATTGGAACTGATGAAGCAGGAACAGGGGATTATTTCGGACCTATCACCGTAGCAGGTGTTTATGTGAAGGAAAGCCAAATTGAACAACTAAAGAAAATGGGCGTTAAAGATTCGAAAAATCTGCACGATGATACGATCAGAAAGCTTTCAAGGGAAATTGTAAAATTGAATGTACCGTATACGCTCATGGTGCTAGCAAACGAGAAGTATAACAAGCTTCAGGCTAAAGGTTGGTCTCAAGGAAAAATGAAAGCAATGCTACACCACTCTGTCATTAAAAGCCTTCTAAAAAAAGTGGAAGGCAAACCATTGGAAGGTGTTTTAATCGACCAGTTTTGTGAACCTGCAATTTATAAGCGCCACATCGCTTCTGAAAAACAATCACTTGCTGAGAAGACCTTTTTTATGACCAAGGCGGAAAGCTATTCCATTGCTGTTGCAGCAGGTTCAATTATTGCTAGAAGTCGTTTTCTAGATGAGATAGACCGTCTATCCGATATGCTTGGTATAACCATTCCAAAAGGTGCTTCTAAAAAAGTTGACCAGGTCATTGCCAAGCTGATTACAGAACACGGTGAAGAAGCATTAAACTTGTACGCTAAGACCCATTTTGCAAACACTAGTAAGGCAAAAGCCTATTTGTAGGTGAAAACAACTAGTCTTAACCACTCTTTTAACGAATGTGAATATTTCCTTTCACCTGAGGATTAACGTTTTTAAACACATTGTAATTACTTCTTAGCTTAATTTTAAATTAGAGAAGCCGGCAAGATATCAATTTTAAAAGATTGATTCCTTGCCGGCTTTTATTTAGATAAATCTTATGATCTTACAAACGCATTATATTTTTCATTTACACTATTAAGAATGTTTGTATAAGACGCTTCTACCTCTTCATCTGTTAGAGTTTTTTCAGGATCCTGGTAGACGAGGCTATATGCTACGGATTTTTTGTCTCCCCCAATATTTTCACCTTGATAGACATCAAATATATCTACTTGTTTAACTAGTGGGGCACCTAAATCAACAATTGTCTGCTTCACATCACCCGCAGGAATTTGCTTATCCATAATAAAGGCGATATCCCTAGTAACAGAAGGATATTTAGGTATTTGACTATATGAAGGGACTGCATTATGTTCTGCAATAACCTCTTCCATATTCACATCAAATACATAGGTATCTTTAAGGCCATTCTGCTTTTGCAAGGCAGGATGTACTTGACCAAGAAAACCGATTTCTTTTCCATTAATTATTATGGCAGCACTTCTACCTGGATGCGTATGTGGAATGCTTGCTTTTTTAAAGGATACTGGTAGTTTAAGGTAATCACACAATCCTTCAATTATGCCTTTAACTACATAGAAATCAACCTCTTTTTTCTCTTGTTGCCACGGATGATCAAGCCATTTTCCAGAAAGGGCACCAGACACTCGTAATTGCTCTGATGGTTGACTTGTTACAATCTCTTCCTTAGAAACAAAGATTTTACCTAGCTCAAAGTAAAACAGATCTGTCTGATTCCTTGCCTGGTTATAAGAAATAGTGGTTAGTAGTTCAGGCAGTATACTTAACCTTAAATATTTATGATCCTCACTCATAGGCATAGAGAGCGCCACTGGTTTTGGATCTAAAGCTTGAATCTCTGGACTGATTAATTGGTCAATCTTCGAGGAGCTTGTAAGAGAATACGTAATTGTCTCCATAAGTCCAGCACTTTGTAAGTAACGCTTAACATCTCGTTTTAATTGTTGTGTTTCGGTAAGAGCGCCAGCATGAGAAGCACCTTCTGGTAATGTAAATGGTAGATTATCGTACCCGTAAATACGCGCTATTTCTTCTAGTAAATCTTCAAAAATCGTAATGTCGCCTCTGCGTGTTGGTGCGTATACCGTAAATTCATCTTGGTTCTGCTCATAATCAAAGCGAAGCTTACGAAAAATGGTCGCGATATCTTCTGCAGTCACCGCAGTACCTAGTCGCTTATTAACCTCTTGTGTCACAAGTTTGATTTCTTTTTCAGTTCTATCAAGCTCGTCACTTTCTACAACATTTGAAAGTACTTTTCCACCTGCATATTGTGTTAAGAGTTGACATGCTCTCAGGCCTGCTTCTCTTACCCTGTTCGGATCGATTCCTTTTTCAAAACGTGTACTTGATTCGCTACGCAAACCAGTATCTTTCACAGCTTTTCTTACCGTGGAGGAAACAAAATAAGCAGCCTCAAGCAATACAGTAGTTGTTTGTTCATTAACTTCTGTATCCACTCCACCCATCACGCCTGCTAACGCAATCGGCTTTTTACCA
The DNA here is from genome assembly GCF_000724085.1 of Oceanobacillus manasiensis. Lineage (GTDB taxonomy): Bacteria > Bacillota > Bacilli > Bacillales > Amphibacillaceae > Oceanobacillus_B > Oceanobacillus_B manasiensis. The sequence continues at coordinate 117,793 of NZ_CCDL010000002.1, read as the reverse complement.
TTAGTAATGACGAGATGATCTTCTGAAAGAGTTCTCTCCTGTTCGTCTAATGTTACCAATGTTTCCCCTTTTGCAGCGCGACGTACAACAATTTTGTCTGATTCCAATTGATCATAGTCAAATGCATGTAAAGGTTGGCCATATTCTAGCATGACAAAATTCGTAATATCCACCACATTATTTATCGGTCTAATACCAGCAGCGATTAAATGATTTTTCATCCAAAGCGGGGAGTCTTTTATTTCGATATCCTTAATAACAAAAGCACCATAGTAAGGATTTAAGTCTTTCGCTTCAATTTCTACGTTTATATAATCTTCTGCAGACTCTTCTGTACTAATAACTTCTTCGCTAGGGAGTTGAAGTGGTTGATCAAGCAATGCAGCAACTTCATAGGATACGCCTAACATGGAAAGACAATCTGCACGGTTCGGTGTAAGTTCAAATTCTAAAACAGCGTCATTAAGGTTTAATAAAGGTTCAACGCTCTCCCCTACTGTAACATCATCCGGGAAAACAAAGATTCCATCCGCTGCATCTTTGGGTACATATTTCTCTTCAATTCCTAGCTCTTGTAAGGAACAAATCATACCGTTAGATTCAACACCACGTAATTTAACTTTCTTAATTTTGAAGTTACCTGGTAAAACCGCTCCTGGTTTTGCAACAGCAACCTTTTGCCCTTGAGCAATATTCGGAGCTCCACAAATAATTTGAAGTGTGTCTTCCCCAGTATCCACTTGACATAAATTAAGCTTATCAGCGTTGGGATGCTGTTCACAGGATTGCACGTATCCCACAACTACATTCTCACTTTTTTCTGCAATATATTCTACGCTTTCCACTTCAATGCCTGATTTCGTTACTTTTTCAGCCAACTGTTCCGGACTTATTTTTCCAATGTCTACATAATTCTTTAACCAATTAAGTGATACTAACATTATTTTTTTACCTCCTTACGCGTTATGGTACTGTTTCAAAAATCTTTTATCGTTTGTATAGAACTGTCTAATATCATTCACGCCATATTTCAACATGGCAATACGTTCTGGCCCCATCCCAAAAGCAAATCCAGTGTAAACTTTCGGATCATACCCAGCCATTTCTAATACATTTGGGTGAACCATACCTGCACCTAAAATTTCAATCCAGCCAGTCCCCTTACAAACAGAGCATCCATGCCCATTACATACTTTACAAGAAATATCCATCTCTACTGATGGCTCAGTGAAAGGGAAGAAACTAGGACGCAATCTGATTTCACGATCTTCTCCAAACATTTTTTTCGCAAACTGATCAAGCGTCCCTTTCAAATCACTCATTCGGACGTCTTTACCTACATAAAGTCCTTCTATCTGAGTAAATTGATGAGAATGTGTCGCATCATCTGTGTCTCTTCTGTACACTTTTCCTGGACAAATCATTTTCACGGACTGATCTCCATCAAATTGCTTCATTGTTCTCGCCTGCACTGGTGAAGTATGTGTCCGCATTAAAAGCTCATTGGTTACATAGAAAGTATCCTGCATGTCTCTTGCTGGATGACCTTTTGGTAAATTTAATGCTTCGAAGTTATAGTAATCTGTTTCCACCTCGGGACCTTCTCTTACTTCATAGCCCATTCCAATAAATAAATCTTCAATTTCTTCTACAATTTTCGTTAGGAGATGCTCTCCCCCCACACTAACTGGACGACCTGGAAGGGTAACGTCTATTGCTTCCTCTTCCAATTGCTTTTCTAATTCAAGTTCTTCAAGTTTTTGCCCTTTTTCTTCAAGTGCTGAAGTAATGGATTCACGCACCTGATTAGCTAACTCTCCTACAACTGGGCGCTCTTCTTTAGACAACTTACCCATTCCCCGCAAAACCGTTGTAAGCGAACCCTTTTTACCTAAGTATGCAACCTTAATATCCTGTAATTCCTTTAACTCTTCAGCACTTACAATTCTTCCAAGTGCTTCTTGTTTAATTGCTTCTAATTGCTCCTTCATTCTGTTCTACCTCCTTTTATCATCTCAAGTGCCACCTTCGTTCTCTAATAAATGCCCTTCTTATATTACATTGCATTTAGCAACAGGAAGCTGCACATCTAAAAAAGAATACAAAAAGCCCCATCCCATAAAACAGGGACGAGGCTATTAATTCGCGGTACCACCCTAATTGACGCACTATAAACATGCATCCTGCTCAAACATGATAACGGACTGTTCCGGATCACCTTTACCTGTAAGGTGAATAACAGGGTCCCGGTGTCAGCTCAAGAGTGAAATAATAACAGATAGTATGGTTAAGATGCTTTCAGTCTAGGGCATCCTTTCCCTTTCCCACATGAGTCTGCTATCTAGCTCTTTCTACGCTTTTCTATTAAGAATACACTTATTATATGCAATTTAAAATAGTTGTGCAACATTATCCTTTAATATAATACATTAAAATCCCTGCTGCAATACTAACATTAAGTGATTCAGCTTCTCCATGAATTGGAATTTTAACGACCTTATCTGCTGCCTCTTGTAAAGAACGCTGAACTCCGGCCCCTTCATTTCCTAGTATAAGCGCTACCTTTTTATCCCTATTGCTCTCACTGAAATTATGTGCATTTTGCAAAGCTGTAGCCCATATTTTGTAATCATTTTGTTTTAATTGCTCCACTTCTGTATCTAATGAAGCTACCTTTATTGGGATATGAAATAGAGAACCTTGTGTAGATCTAACTACCTTATCATTAAAAAGGTCAACGGTTCCCTCCCCAAGAATTATACCGCCGAATCCTGCCGCATCTGCAGTACGAATAATGGTGCCCAAATTCCCTGGATCCTGAATAGCATCAATTAATAGCAGATGAGCATCTAAATTTACTTCTGCTTCATTGATTTTTAAGACCGCAGCAATACCTTGAGGAGATTTTGTCTGAGACACTTGCTGAAATACTTGCTCTGTTACAATAGTAACAGGTAACGATCCACACCATTCAGGTAGCTGTATACCTTCCTGGGCAATTATTTCTAATATAGTCCAATTGCTTTTACGTGCTTCCTCCACCAAGTGATGGCCTTCGACTATAAAAGTCTCGGACTCTGTTCTTTCCTTCTTCTTATGTAGCTTACGTATCGCTTTTATTTTATCGTTTTTTGCTGAGGTAATCATTTGATTTTCATCCTTCATAATTATTTAATTTTGACCAAAACGGTTGTTTTTTATTACGTAATATATAATAGGGCATTATAAGCGTAATTTCTGTCTTTAACATCATACATATTTTTTCACATCTGGGTCAAACTATCCCTAGCTTTAATTTATAAAAAGAGGTGAAAAGAATGGATTTAAATCTACGGAAAGCAATACTCACAAATATTGCAACAAACGATCAATCCCAACTAGAAGCAACCATTGTTGATGCTATTCAAGACGGAGAAGAAAAAATGCTCCCTGGTTTGGGAGTACTATTTGAGTTAATTTGGAAAGCATCCGATGAACAGGATAAGCAAGAAATGATCGATGCGCTAGAACAAGGAGTTAAAAACGCCACAAACAGCTAAATTCTAAAAAAGACTGTGCAGAGTCTCCTAGTTTTAGGACTTAAAGTAAGCCGAAACGACAATAGAGCCATATATTAATGAAACAACTACTAAAAAATAGATGCGAATCGCATCTATTTTTTTAAAATTTTAAAATGAATAATTAGACCTATGAGCTTTGTATTATTTTCTTGAAATTACCAATTTTATTTCCATAAAATGTAACAAGGAAAGGACTAATTACCCTCCAAATTATCTTGAAGTCAAAGTATTACAAGCCTTGCTATGACAATCTATTTCCTTCCGTTTGTAAAACCATTTGACTATATTTTTTTAATCTGCTAAAAATAATGAAGATACTTTATCGTTATGTTTTATTTATCCAAACATATATAATGATAAAGTAAGACTTCAGTTGGCGGTGGTTGCTCTGTCACCCCCACCAATTATTAGTTAAACGAACCGTGCCTTTACTGGCAGTAAAGCCGGAATAAAGCACTAAAGGAGAGGAGCAAGATAATGGATGAAACAGTAAACAATACTCCAGAGAAAAAGAAAGGAGTATCCAAAGGCCTAATTGCAATTATCGTTGCCGCAGTATTAGTAATTGGAGGGAGTGTCGCTGCATTCATATTACTAGAGAATTCTTCCAAGGCACAATACTTTTTAGCGGAGAAAAACTCACTTGACTACATAAGCGAGAAATTCGAAGAACGATATCAACCAGAAATGGATTGGTTAGAAACATCAAAAGAAAATCCTACTGAATCAACTGTAGAATTATCCGCAGAATACAATGATCCATATGGTGGTGGAACAGGTTATGGAATGGGGATGGACCCGAGTCAGATCATTAACAACTCGACGATTACCTTAAAGAGTGCTGCGGATATGGAAGAAAAACTCCTATCTACAGAAATTGCTGCCTCATTTGGTGGGATGGAAATAGACGGAATTAATGTTCATGTAACTGCAGAAAAAATCCTTCTCGGCCTACCGTTTATCGAAGAAATACTACAGTTAAAAGATGAAGATCTTGGGCCGTTATTAAAAGAAGTAGATCCTGAATCCTTTACTGGCGAAGAATCTATGAATCTAGAAGCATTATTTGAAGGAACAAACTCGGAAGAATTAGATTATTTTATAGAGGAATACGGAAAAATGATCTATGACGAGCTTCCTGAAGATGCTTTCGAACAAGCGGACGAAACAATTAAAATTCAAGATCAATCTTTAAATACTGAAAAAATTACGATGCATCTCACGGAAGATCAGGTTAAAGAAATTATTGTTACAACATTAGAAAAAATGAAAGATGATGAAAAACTGAAAGAAATGATTCGCGAACAAATGAGTCTGCAACAGTTTGGTGGTACAGCTATGTCCCCTGATGTTGACCAGCTAATCAATGATTTTGAATCCGGATTAGAAGAAGGTATAAATGAAATCGATAAGCTAAGTATTCCTGACGGATTAAACTCCACAATCTGGGTAAAAGATGATGTAATTGCCCAACGAGACTTCTCGGTGGAACTAGGTACAACAGAAAATGATAGCACAGTTGCTTTTGCTGTTAAAGGGACACAACTACTTGAAGATACACAGCAAACCTTTAATTACGATTTCAGCTTTGATGATGGATATTCTGAAGGTACGATGAACTTTACTGGTGACCTAGCTTGGGAAGATAATCAAGCAACCGACTCCCTTGCCCTAACATTCGGAGAAACTGTTCTTTCTTATAAAGGGAATGAAACAGTAGATGGAAGTGCGAGAGATTTTGAGCGTATTTTCTCCATGGAGGATCCAATGAACGGCGAAGGTAGCCTAATCTGGTCTGGAAACGCAAATTATGAAGGTGATAAAATGAATTCCGAACACTCCTTCTCTGTAAGTACTCCAGATATGAACCAAGATATGTTTGCCTTACATGCCGCTGTGGAAGGCACAACAATAGATAGTGTCGAACTACCAAATGAGGATAATGTAAAAGATATTGGAAGTATGAGCATAGACGAAATATCACAATACTTCAATACAGATGTAACACCTCAAATGCAACAGTGGTTATCAAACCTTATGTTCCAAGGATCAGGGTTTTAATATTTAAAGAAATGGAAGTGCTAGAATGCATTTCATGAGGAATGTACAATTATTTGTAACAAATAACGTACTGCAGTTTAAGAGGAAGTGGCTCTCACTTCCTCTTCTTTTGCTTTTCCCCGTTCTATTATCAGGTCTCGTGTTATTTGTTATTCTTCAATTTTTTATTAACGAAGAGCAAGCGCCCGTAAAAGTAGGCATTGTGGATCTTGATCAATCGGAAGAAACACAGCTAGTCAGCCAATTAATTGAAGAGACTCCCCTAAGTTCTTTTCTTGAACTAGAAGGCATGGAAAAACAACGAGCAAACGAAATGATAGAAGCGGACGAATTAAGCACCTATATCGTTATCCAACAAGGTTTTACCGAGAATCTTTATCAAGGAAAATCTGTAGACTTTCCAATAATCGGAAATCCAAACCAGCCAGCTCAAAGCCAATTAGTAAGAGAATTAATAGATAGTGTAGCAAGGCACATAAGCGCCGCTCAGGCTAATATTCTTACAATTAATCATTATGCAAAGCAATTAGAGATCGATGGAGAAACAAGAAACGATCTACTATTTGAGAATTTTAAGGAATACTTTTTTTATACAATCGGAAAAGACAGAATAGTAAATGAAAACCAAGTTAATAATGCGGCCACTTCAAATCCGTTAAATTATTACAGCTTGTCACTTTGGTTTACGTTTTTAACACTATGGTTGTTCGTCATATATAATTTTCTATCGAAGGAAAATACAGAACGCCTACGACAGCGAATGAAGTTATATGGTGTAACAATGTTACAACAGACAATCGCAAAAATGATTGTCACACTAACATTGACCACATTTTTCTCGGCAATAGCCCTTTTTGTTTTTCATACATTGCTCAATTGGGATTTAACAATTAAAGATTTGGGATCTATTCTGCTGATTAGCATGCTCTATGGTGCTCAGTTTCTCTTCATTTTAGGTTTTGTGGATGTATGTATCTTCTCCCATAAATTACGCCTGCTTACACAAAGTATTTTAAGCGGGTTATACCTGCTAATAAGCGGAGCAGTCATTCCGACAATTTATTTTCCAGTGTCTTTACAGGAGACGCTAGAATACATCGCACCTGTGGAAGCACTCCATTGGATACAAGAAATTGTATTAGCTAATAGAGACTATATAGACTATTTCCCGCTCTTACTTTTAACTATTGCTAGCCTCTTTGTTTTTGTCGGCACAGCATTAGGAAAGGAGCGATTACAAGAATGAAAGCAATTGTTCAAACACGTCTCATTCATTTGAAGAAACATTGGGTCTCCCTTATTTTTTGGCTAGCCTTTCCTGTCATTGCCACTGTAGCTATAATGGGACTTACCAATTCGCTGCAGCAGGATAGTAAAGTTCCTGTCGGCATTGTATTAGAAGAAACTACTCCTCTTGCAACTACATTAGTTGATTCTATTAAGCGAACACCTATCATTCAGGTTTATCAATTGTCAGAGGAGGAAGCATTATACCAACTGCAACAACACAAGCTTGATAGTGTATTTATCATACAGGATGGATATGAGGAACAAATTATGAAAGGTAGCAGAAACCGATTAATTAAGAGCTATCGATCAGATCTATCTTTCGCCTACACTCCTATTGCTGAAATGATTATCTCCTATGTGCAACAGGATACAGGCAGAACAAAAGCTGCTTACACCATCCAAGAATTAAATAAGCAATATTCCAATAGTACTCAAAATTGGACTTGGGGTGAAATAATAGAAAAAAGCAAGGATATAGAAAAAGAAGAAAACCTACTTTACACTACCTTTAGGTTTTTTAATGCTGATACAGAGGCAGATGCAAATCAATTTGTCCTTTTCAACCCCTGGGGATTATGGGCTGTATTTGCATTCCTTTCAACATGTATGATTATGGATTGGATTATAAAGGAACGGCGCAAGAGTCTGACACCACGTTTTTCCTTTATGCATATCTCCCTAAAATCTTATCTTTTAAAGAATGCTGGGTTGTATCTGTTGTTATTTATAATTGTTGACATCATGACACTCATCTTATTTAAATTCAATATGAGAGAAGTAATTACCCAAGATTTAATTGGTTCGATCCTATCATTTCGCTTAATCCTTTTAATGGGGGCATTTTTATTAGCCATATTGTCAACTAGACTGCCAACCTATTACGGTATCTCGTTTATTCTTACACTAATAATAGCTATCATAAGTGGCGCCATTCTTCCAAACGAAGGGCTTATGACTCAATATCCATGGCTTGAGATAGCTAATCCACTGGCACCTTTTCTATCTAGAGAAATTGGGTATGGCTGGTTCATTGTGTTTGGCTCTCTAATTGGTATATGGTTTGTACGAAAGGAGAAGAGAAATGTTAAAGGTGCATAACTTATCAAAAAACTATGGATCACGTAGCGTATTAAATGATGTTAGTTTTAATGTTAAAGAAGGAGAAGTAATCGGATTGGTTGGAGAAAACGGTGCAGGGAAATCAACCTTGCTACAAATACTTGCAACCTTACAAAGACCAACAAGTGGGTCCATTACATTATATGATAAAAGTTATGAAAACAAGAAAAAGTTGCGAAAAGAAATCGGATTCGTCCCCCAAGATATAGCTATATGGGATGAATTTACAGTAGAAGAAAACATGGTCTTTTTTGAAAAGCTAGCCTGGGGTAATAAAACGAAGGACCAATTAAAAAAGCTCTGTCTAGATATGAAGCTTGATAGATGGAAAGAGCCCGTAACATCATTATCTGGTGGTATGAAACGTAAACTAAACATAGCTATTAGTTTAATCCATGATCCAAATCTACTATTGCTTGATGAACCAACAGTAGGAATTGATTTAAAATCGCGAAAAGAGATCGGTAACTATTTACAAAGGTTAGCTTCAGATAAAGGTAAAATCATACTATACACTTCACATGACATGGATGAAATCATTACATTATGCGATCGCATTGTATGCATTGGGGAAGATCCTTTCTACCAGGACTTACTACAAAAAGCTGGAAAGTCTATTATCCCCGTTTAAATATATATTGCATAATAGGTAGATTATAGTAAAATAATGATGTAAGCTACCTTAAAAGAAAGGGGGCAGTTCCTATGGAGATAAGAGAGTTACAACAAATAATCCAATCACAGGCAATGGGTACGATAACATCATCATCAGGCCCAAGTCCTTTCTCTAATGGTTCCCCCATGATGGAATTAGCATTTAAACAAATGCTTCAGGAAAGAATTAACCAAGCGACGATTCAAAGCCCTAATCTAAATAAAACCTTTTCTAATTTGAATACTTTAAATACCGCTGTACAATCGAGCACTACCTCATCTATTGCAGCTGGTTCTATTGGTGTTGGAGCTTCTGCTGGTGCTTCACAATATGATACATATGTACAAGAGGCAGCTACCAAATTTGGTCTTGATGGAAAGCTAATCCACGCTGTTATAAAAAACGAATCGAACTATAACCAGAATGCACGCAGTACTGCTGGGGCACAAGGTCTCATGCAGCTCATGCCTGGGACCGCAAGAGGCCTTGGGGTAACCAACCCATTTGATGCACAACAAAACATACAAGGTGGAGCTAAATATTTAAGCCAAATGCTTAGTCGATATAATGGGAATTTAGAGTTAGCTTTAGCAGCATATAACGCCGGACCTGGTAATGTAGACAAACATCAAGGCATCCCACCCTTCAAAGAAACACAAAACTATGTAACCAAAGTAATGAGTAGCTATTTAGCATAAAGATTTTATATTTAAAAGAAAAACAAGAACCTTTGGTAGAAGGTTCTTGTTTTTTCATTAATTCATATCAGCTTTCATTTACTTTATATGCATCAACTTCCATTTATTTAACTTAAAACAATATCTTTCACTGTATCTGCATCTAGTTTTTTAATCGTTTCTACAATAATCTTTACTGCATTTTCGAAGTCGTCACGGTGTAAAATTGCCGCGTGAGAATGAATATAGCGTGTAGCTACTGTGATTGATAATGACGGCACACCGTTAGCAGTTAAATGAATTGATCCCGAATCAGTACCACCTGCAGCGATTGAAGTATATTGATATGGGATATTGTTCTCATCAGCTGTTGCTAACACTAAGTCTCTTACCCCTTTGTGAGAGATCATAGAAGCATCGTAAAGTACAATCTGCGGACCTTCTCCTAGCTTGCTGTCGGCATCTTTGTCTGATACACCCGGCATATCTCCAGCAATACCTACATCCACACCAAATCCAATATCCGGTTTTATTGTATTCGCAGCTGTTTTAGCCCCACGCAAACCAACCTCTTCTTGAACAGTTCCTACTCCGTATACTACATTTGGGTGGTCAGTATCTTTTAATTGTTTTAGAACTTCAATTGCAATAGCACAGCCTATTCGATTGTCCCAAGCCTTCGCCATCAGCAATTTGTCATTGTTCATTTGAGTAAATTCGAAATAAGGAACAATGGAATCTCCAGGTTTTACCCCAAATTCTTTTGCCTCATCTTTACTTGAAGCACCAATGTCAATAAACATATCTTTAATGTCTACTGGCTTCTTACGTGCCTCTGCAGATAGGATATGTGGCGGTTTTGAACCAATTACACCCGTTACGTCTCCCTTATTCCCCATAATGGTCACACGTTGTGCAAGCATAACTTGATTCCACCATCCGCCTATTGTCTGAAAGTAAACAAATCCGTTATCATCAATACGTGTTACCATAAAGCCAATTTCATCCAAATGGCCAGCAACCATGATGCTTGGACCATTTTCATTTCCAGTTTTTTTAGCAATCAGACTTCCAAGATTATCAGTATACACCTCATCTGCATACGGCGAAATATACTTTTCCATTACTTCTCTTGCTTCTTTTTCGTTACCAGAAATACCTTTTGCATCTGTTAAATCCTTTAACATGGTTAGTGTTTCATCTAATTTTGTCATATATGTATACGTACCTCCTGTATTATAATGTACTTCTTTAGTATAACCGTTTTTTGAAAAATAACAAAACAGAAAACATTTATATTAATTCAGCTCCCTGAGGATCCAAAACCGCCTATGTCTCTAGCTGATTCGGTTAAACCTTCTGTCTTAACAAGACTTACTTGTGCTACTGGAGCTATGACCATTTGAGCAATCCGCATTTGTTTATTTACACTAAAGTCCTCTAATCCATGGTTAATTAAGATGACCTTTATTTCCCCTCTGTATCCTTCATCAATGGTTCCAGGGCTATTTAATACGGTTATAGAATGTTTGAGAGCTAAGCCGCTTCTGGGCCTAACCTGTGCCTCTGTTCCATGCGGAAGTTCTAGTTTAATACCTGTTCTAATCAATTCTGTCTTACCAGGTTTAATTGTCTTTTCCTCAATAGAAAACAGATCCATCCCTGCATCACCTTCGTTAGCTCGGTAAGGTAATTTTGCTTCCTTATCAACTAACATTACTTTTACTGTATACGTCATATTAAACCTCTTCTCTCGCTTTCCAATAGCTATATATTCCCTATTTCTTATAAATAGACACGTGTGCATTTACACTTCATCCAATCCATTCTAACATGTTTGGACAGAAAATATTAAACACTACAGTATGGAATAAAGTATTTTATTTTTATACAAAAAAGTGAAACCTTTTTTGCTGATCATTCGTATATCAAGTATTAATCTGTAGGGAGACGTGTATCTTTATGATTGTGATCCTATTTCGGGTACTAGTTATCATCGCACTGGCACTCCTTGTTTATACGTTAATACAATATTTTCGCAATCCTTCACGGCGGTTGCGTCTTGCTAAGGAAACCAATGATTTTTTCTTCTTGGATGAACCTCAAAATAGCAAAAAAAATGTACAGTTTGTCTATAAAGGTTGTCTATTCGAAGGTGAAAAGTATTTAGGCACGACAGAGGATGCTTTTGAAGTAGTTAATATCCATGTTACTGTACGAGACCCGATTGAGCTAAAAGGACTTACAAGGGATGACCTTTATTTTATGGAGAAAGAGATACTAATGAGGTACCCTTTTGCAAGTATTGAATGGAAACACCCTATCAACCAACTGCTCCTAACGAGTATTGAATAGAAATAATATGGGGCTGGGACATAACGTCCCAGCCTCTACTTTATTTATGTTGCTGGATGAAAAAAATCGTTCCATTTAATGATGATCTCTTTACGTCTTAATAGATAAAGAAATGGCAGTAGAGCAGCTAAGAATATGAAGATATGAAGAGGGGTTAAGTTAGAAATCCACTGACCAATGGACGTATACACAAAGGCTAATGGAATATTAGTTAATAACGCAGATTTTGTATAATCTTTAAAGTTAGCCGATACTTCCATTAAGCATAGGGAAAGTAAATGAAAATGTATAAAGGGCACAAGCCTAAGCAAGGCAATTTGCGAAGGTGTAAATGAAGTTTCTCTTCCAATCAATTTTTGTTTAACACGAACTAATTTATCAAAGGTTCCTGGCATCCAACGAATCATGTAGTAAAACATTACACTAGATAACGTGATACCAATTAAAGAATAGACACTACCAGCAACTGCACCAAACAGCACCCCTCCGGAGATACAAATGAAAACAACTGGAAGGAAAAATAACGGCCTTAATAAATGAAAGCTGATGAATAACAAAGGTGCTAAAAATCCTCCTGTTTCAATAAACGCCATCAAGTAGTTTCCAAACAGCTCCATAACTAACCTCCTCAATTCAGAGCCCGTGTATTCTTTACCCACCTCCTCACCTCATTATATGAAAGCACTAGATCCCCTATGACTCACTAGAGTACATATGACGGATTAATAAAAAAATAGGATATAAAAGACACAAGTTATATTGACTAGAAGCAAAATAGGCATTCCCCAAACAAATGTCTTATGTTTGGTTTTATGTCTATAGCGCCGCATTCCAAAAATTGCGCCTAGCGATCCACCAACGAGAGCTAACAACCAAAAAGTCCTTTCTGGTATACGGTATTGCTTTTTTCTAGCTTTTTGCTTATCTAGTCCCATCATAATAAATGTTATGATATTAGCTACTACAAGATATAACAGCATTCCTTTCCATTCATCCATAAGATAAACCTTCCTTCTAAATACTAAATGTTAATTATGTATTATTGATCTGTGTGCACGTGATGTTTCTATCCTTCCATAAAAAAACAATTATGAAGGACAAAAAGATAGATATCAGCCTGTAAAAAAAGACCAGATCTCTTATAGAATAAAAGATTTGGTCTTCTCTCATGTAAGCCGATTCGAATGGTGAATTAACTCCTAAAGAATGGCTCACCTATTGTTATTACTTAACTGCTTGTTTAGCTTTTTCAGCTAATTGGGCAAATGCCTGTTCATCATTGATAGCAAGGTCTGAAAGCATTTTACGGTTAATATCAATACCAGCAACTTTTAAACCGTGCATTAATTTGCTATAAGAAAGGTCATTTAGACGAGCTGCAGCATTAATACGTGTAATCCATAGTTTACGGAAGTCACGTTTTTTCTGTCTGCGGTCACGATAAGCATACTGACCTGATTTCATTACTTGTTGTTTTGCTGTTTTAAATAACGTTCTCTTTGAACCATAATAACCTTTTGCTAATTTAAGGACGCGTTTACGACGTTGACGCGTTACTGTTCCACCTTTTACACGTGGCATATAAATTCCCTCCTAAAATACATATCATAGTAGTCTTTTTATTCGTAGGTGCTTCTTAACTTATTTGTAAGGAAGCATTGTTTTAATACGTTTGAAATCTCCTGCAGATACAACGTTACTTTTACGAAGTTTACGTTTTTGCTTTTGAGATTTGTTTGCAAACATATGGCTTGTGTAAGCATGTGCGCGTTTAAGTTTTCCGGTACCCGTTTTTCTAAAACGTTTTTGAGAACCTTTATGGGACTTCATTTTTGGCATAGTGATTTCCTCCTCGTAAGCTGTCCAAATATTATTTTTCGTTAACTGGAGCGATCATCATAAACATATTACGACCTTCCATTTTTGGCTTGGTTTCGATTGTTGCAATATCTTTTACTTCTTCAGCAAAACGATCCAACACTTCACGGCCAAGCTCCTTGTGAGTAATAGCACGTCCACGGAAACGGACTGCTGCTTTTACCTTGTCACCCTTCTCGAGGAATTTTCTAGCGTTCTTGAGTTTTGTTTCAAAATCATGATCGCCAATCCCTGGAGTAAAGCGTACTTCTTTAACATTAATGATTTTTTGTTTCTTACGTGCTTCTTTTTCTTTCTTTTGTTGTTCAAAACGGAATTTACCGAAATCCATAATCCGACAAACAGGCGGTTTTTCATTCGGTGCAACTAAAACTAAATCCAGGTTTCTTGTTTGAGCAATCTCCAGTGCTTCCTGACGAGATTTTACTCCAAGCTGATCACCGTTTGAATCAATAAGACGTACTTCCCTAGCACGGATTTTCTCATTAACATTCATATCTTTGCTAATAGCCAGCCACCTCCAAAATTATTTGCGTGTTTCTGATCTTTATTGACAAGCGAATCGATATACATTAAAAAAGCGTCGGTACTAAATGCACCCACACGTCTCCAATCGTTTTTAAAAAAGTTCGGAACCAGTCAACTACCAGAGGGTGTCGAGCAGGTGAGAAGCGGGTGCTTCTTCTTGTCTTAAGATCATATAATGTTTTCAACTTTATTATCATAGCATTTTATAAAACTGCTGTCAACACATGGTAAACAACATTGATTTATTGAACAAGTTATATTGTATCATAGACTCACCCATTAAGGAAGAGGCAGAAACATAATATAGCACCACTCGCTAAGAAAGATACGCACTAAACATTATATATGAAAGTATTAATACGGCGCTACGGAAAAAACTACGCTTTCCCGGGGCGGCTGCTAAGCCTCCTTGTGCTACGCACTACGGGGTCTTAGCTAGGCCTTTCCTCCCCGAGGAGTCTACGTATTTTCCTCCGCTTGATTGCGGATTTTCGAATCACTTATAATGTTTAAACATCACGAATCATATTCTTAACGAGCGACTATAAAAACTTATTCCAGGCCTCTTTTTTAATTACTTTTTATAAAGTTTTTTCTCTGCTATCTCATCTTTAATCATCTGCTTAAATGTGTCAAAGGATAAAGTGTTGGATTCTTTTTCTCCGTAACGTCTTACATTTACGGCACCTTCATTGATCTCATTGTCACCAAGGACGAGTGCAAATGGAACTTTTTGAGTTTGCGCTTCACGAATTTTGTAACCAATTTTCTCATCTCTTTCATCAAGAGATACACGTACCCCTTCTAAACGAAGCTCATCGGCCACTTTTTTCGCATAGTCAAGATGTACTTGTGGGGATACAGGGATTACTTTTACTTGAACTGGAGCTAGCCAAGTAGGGAACGCTCCTTTATATTCCTCAATTAAAAATGCAACAAAGCGTTCCATCGTTGATACTACACCTCGGTGAATAACAACAGGACGGTGCTCTTTTCCATCTTCTCCAATGTAAGTTAGGTCAAATTGTTCTGGCAAATGGAAGTCCAATTGAACTGTGGAAAGTGTTTCATCTTTGCCGAGAGCCGTTTTCACCTGAACATCAAGCTTTGGTCCGTAAAATGCTGCTTCTCCTTCAGCTTCTACATACTCTACATTCATTTCTTCCATTGTTTCTTTCAACATTGCTTGTGCTTTTTCCCACATGGCATCATTATCCACATACTTCTCTTTATCCTCTGGGTCACGGTAAGAAAGACGGAAATAATAATCCTTGATTCCAAAGTCTTCATACACCTTTTGTACAAGCTCTACTACTCGGATAAATTCATCCTTCAACTGATCCGGACGTGCAAAAATATGAGCATCATTTAATGTCATCGCACGGACTCGCTGCAAGCCAGCTAGAGCTCCTGACATTTCGTAACGATGCATTGTTCCAAGCTCTGCAATCCTTACAGGCAGATTACGATAACTATATAGTTGGTTTTTATATACCATCATATGATGTGGGCAGTTCATAGGGCGAAGAACTAATTCTTCGTTATCCATTTCCATTACAGGGAACATGTCATCCTGATAATGATCCCAGTGTCCACTTGTTTTATAAAGATCAACACTTCCCAGTACAGGTGTGTACACATGATCATAGCCTAGACGTTCCTCAAGGTCTACAATATAACGTTCTATGTTACGGCGAATGGTAGCGCCCTTTGGAAGCCATAAAGGAAGCCCTTGTCCTACTTTTTGTGACACAGTAAAAATCTCAAGCTCTTTGCCTAGTTTACGATGGTCTCTTTCTTTACGTTCCTCCAATATTTGAAGGTACTCGTCCACTTGACCTTGCTTTTCAAAAGCTGTTCCATAAATACGTTGCAACTGTTGGTTATTACTATCTCCACGCCAATAAGCACCAGAAATACTTAGCAATTTAAATGCTTTGATTTTGTTTGTAGCTGGGACGTGAATACCACGACAAAGATCAAAAAATTCACCTTGTTTATAGATAGTTACCTGTTCCCCTTCAGGAATAGCGTCAACTAATTCTTGTTTAAGATGGTCGTCTTTAAACATTCCCTTAGCCTCGTCACGTGACACTTCAATTCTTTCAATTTCCAAGCTTTCATCCACTATACGTTTCATTTCTTTTTCTATCTTCGGAAGATCTTCTGGTGTAATGGAGTGATCCATTTCCACATCATAATAGAACCCTTCCTCAATTACTGGTCCAACACCAAAATTAACATCGCCATATAAACGCTTAATAGCCTGAGCCATTAAATGCGCAGTAGAATGGCGCATTACTTCGATACCTTCCTCATTTTTATAAGTGACGATTTCTATTTTGCCACCATGATGAAGTTCTCTTTTTAAGTCAACAAGCTCTCCGTCCAATTTGATTGCAACTGCTTGCTTTTTTAATCCACTGGAAATAGATCCTGCAATATCTTCACCTGTAATTCCTGCTGCAAACTTTTTTTCTGCTCCATCAGGGAAAATAATGTTTATTTCTTCTGCCATTTTTGCTCACTCCTTCTATACAATTAAAAAGCGCCCATCCCTCTGCTTTGTTGCAAAGGGACGAGCGCTGACACGTCGTGGTTCCACCCAAGTTCCCGTAATAATTCATTACGGCTTATAACATCTTTAACGCAGATTATACGCTGCTATTTACTTCAATTCGATAGCAGGGTTCAAAGGGGGTAATCAGCTGATGGTATAGAGGAAGCTTACAGCCAAGGCTCCCATCTCTGTACTAACGCAGTTCAACTAACCATATCCTTCTCAATACCTTTGAGTTAAGTTAATTTATAATCAGTATTATATCTGTTGCTATCCAGAAATGCAAGCCTATTTTTGTCGATTGTTTAAGTAAAAAGAAAAAGGAAAATTACTATACGGCTCAAAATCCACTCTTTCCTGAAAAACATTAATAACGGTTAACGTTTTAGGTTCTGACGGATGGTCTCCATAAATTTTAATTTTTTCTGGGGCCATTGCTACAAGCGGTGCCAAATTAAGTTCTTCCTCATCAAGCCCGACAATATACAAAGGTTCTTTTTGCATTAGCATACGTAGCTCCATTTTCGATAATCGTTTTCCATTCTGTTTAAAAAAAGAAAAAGGATCGCCTTGTAGGATGTGAATTATTTTAAAGCTTGGATTTTTTTTCTCAACATATTCCCGAAGCTGATAAACAAACTCCTGATGATCCTCTTCCCGTTTAAATTCATCTATTGCTAGGCCAACATAATGAACAAGCTTGTCTTTAAATGAGTTTAAACGAAACTTCACAATGGAATCATAATGCACCGTTGAAGTGTTTTTAATGTTTGAGATAAAAAGTGACATTAATAGTTGTCTTGGGTCTTTATCCTTCCTAACCCGGAGACTGTCATCATCTTCCCCGGCAAAAATCCATTGTGTCAACTCAAGTATTTTTTCTTTTTCATCACGATCCGTATAATAATAATAACCTTCAATAATAGCATTAATCATTGCTGTTAAACGGTGAGTAACAAATACTTCAACCATTGCTTTTGAAACGGCATCAAATAATTCATTTGTATTTATTTCTTTTTCAAATAATAAATGATTCCCCCAATCTTTATTCGTTTTCCAGTGTAACTCAATCTTCTTATTATAACGGAAAAGCTGTTCACAAAATCGGATTACTTCTTTATCAGACTCAAAATATACTTCAAGCAATCATCATCACCCTCACCAACACCAAACTGTTACATTATATGGACGAGGAGAACAAAAAATGAGTAAACAACTGAAACTAGTCAATATAGTAACTAAAAAAGGTGCTGACAGAGTTTGTAAACTCTATCAACACCTTTTTTAAGTAGTGAAATCACTCGTTTTAGCGTAACGCTTTGCGTTTTTAGTTACGCATCTCTTCGGTTGTCACCTGCGATTCGTACTTCTTTGCTTACTTGTTTTATTCGTTCCATTATTCTACCTGCTTTTACTTGCTCCACGCCACCTCTAGTAGTAGCCAGATGCCCCTCTAACTGATCCATACTGTAATTAGAGGTGAAAAATACGGGTAGGCCTTCCATCATGCGATATTGCAAGATGGAACCAAGAATTTCATCACGGAACCAGGCTGAATGTAGTTCTGCTCCAATATCATCGAGCATTAAGACATCTGCCTTTTTAAAATAGTCAATTTTATCGTTAATTGAATCATCCTTGAAGGAACCTTTTATTTCTCTTACAAATTCTGGCATATAAATTAAAGTAGAAGAAATATTTTGCTCTTTAAGCTTGTTTGCTAAAGCCCCAAGAAAATATGTTTTCCCTACTCCAAATGGACCATAAAAATAGATTCCTTTTTTGGGTAGGCCTTCCTGAACCTGTCTTACAAATTGAAGAAGCTCTCTAACTGCCTCGCTTCGCACAGGATCACTATCAATATCTGCGATTGTTGCTTGCATAATTTCCTTGGGCATGTAAAGACTTTTAATTAATTTTTGCTGCTTTTGCTGTCTCTCATGATCAAGTCTATTATGACATTTTTCATAGGTAAGGTGAATTTCCTTACTTTCCACATGTAAAATCGGGGAGTAGCCCTGTAACATGTTCTGACACCCACCAAAAGACTTACAGCGATCACACTGCTTGGACTGTGTTTTATATTCATGAAGCTTTATTAAGTTCTTATTAATTTCTTGTTGTGTAAGTTCTGGATGTGAAGCTAGAAATTCCTTAATTTCCGGATCAGTTAATACTTCCTGTCTAATTCGGTTATAATTCTCTTGGAAATTCTTGTTTTGTTCCATCCAACGTTTTAATTCAGACTGTACTGGTTTCATCTCAATCATCCTTGCAAATGATTATTTTTATCCATTTTCACTAGAGAATTGACGCAATAAAGCTTCAATCTCCTTTTGCTCTTTTTCTTTATCTATATTCTGTTCCGTGTCAGTTGTAGGCTGTTTTTTCTTCCGATCTTTAAACCAATCAGGAATAATCTCCTTAGAGACTGTTTTTTTGTACGTTGAGGTAGATTGATTTCCTTTTTGAAGGTTCTTTGATTCCCTCTTAGCAAATTCCATTGCTTCTTTTGCTGTCTTCAAATTGGCTCGCGACCAATGGCTGGCTATTTTCCCCAAATACGCTTTTGATAGCTTCATATTGGTCTGTAGTAGTACATAATGAATTAATACATTCATGACTGGGGAAGGCAGCCCCTGTGTTGTCATAACTTCCCTGATCACTTTCATGTCCTGGTCTGAAGCGTGATTTCCGCTTGAGAGATCCTCCAATAGCTGTTTGGGTGAAATCTTTTCAAGTTCCATCACTAATTGGTCTTCCTTCGTCGTCACTTTCTGGGTTGGCATCTGTGTTGGAGCTTGCTTTTCAGTTAATTGAATATCCGTTTCCTTGTATTTGGATTTAAACAGATCATGGCAAGCTGTTTTAAATTCGTCTATGTTTAATTCATTATCCTCTGTTAGTGCCCATAAAAGAGACTTTTCTATTTCAAACGTTTCTAAATCATAAAGTTGCATCATTTGCGTAATTAATCGTTTGTTCTCACCAGTCAAAACACGCTTTGCTGGTATCATGCGCTGCCTAAGCATTTGTTCAATCCACGTAAAATCAACTACTTCTTCATTTGAAGCTGATTCCTTATTTGATTTCACGTGACTGGCAGGAGCCTGTGGCTGAAAGGTCTGAAATACTTCATTAAAGGATACCGTAATATTCGTCCCTTTTTGTATAAATTGTTTAGTATAATGTTCCTGTAACAGCTCAAATTTATCCTTACCAATGTGATGGTAAAGTAATTGTGTAAGCATCCCATCTAAGAAAAAACTTTGTGGAGAGAACGGGCTTTGGATTTCATAGGTATAGTTGTTTTCAGTTTCTTCCTTGTTCTCGTATGTTTTTAACAGGCCGATTCCTTCAAGCTTCAACCTTGCCTGATATATTTCATCAAGAGGGAGATTTAAATAGTTCATTAACGTGTGATGTGTCTGAGGTAAACCTTCCTTTTGTAATTCTACTTCATGTAACAATGTCAAATATAATGTAACAGCCTGTATCCCGATAAGTGGCTGATACAAATGGGTCAATGATTTTGCATAGTCTTCAGGCAAAGGCGATTTAACCACCACGTAATAACCTTCGATAGGCAAAATTTTACCAATATAGTTCATCATAATAACCCTTTCGCTTAAACCAGTTTACTACGGTTTAGATCCTGAACCGTCATTCTTGTCTGTTTTGATAAGATCTTTTAACTCATCAAAAAACACACTAATATCTTTAAATTGGCGATAAACAGATGCAAAACGGACATAGGCTACTTCATCGACTTCCGAAAGCCTGTCCATTACCATTTCACCTATTTCGTTGCTGTCAATTTCGGACATACCTGTATTACGAAGCTCTTTTTCTACATCGATTGCTATTGTTTCAATTTTTTCAATGGGAACTGGTCGCTTCTCACATGCCTTAATTAAACCACGAATAAGCTTTTCTCTACTGTATTCCTGCCTAGTTCCATCCTTTTTCACAATGACCATCGGTACTTCTTCTATTCTTTCAAACGTAGTAAAACGAAAACCACATGCTTCACATTCTCGTCGTCTTCGGATAGAACGGCCTTCTTCTATCGGCCGTGAATCCAACACTTTGGTACTCTTATATTCACAATTTGAGCATCTCATGTCGTGATGTCCCCCCTTTATGTTTCATCATAAAGAATCTCTATTTTTTATCTGTTATTAGCTGCAAATGTTTGTTCATTTCACTGTATAGTGTTTTGATTAATTTTGAACTATAGCCAAGATCAAAAGGTAGAAGAGACTCTGTTGTAACAGAAAAATCAACAGCTGTATAATATGGCCTCACCATGATAACGGTCGCTACCACAAATGCCTTCTTTCCTTTTTTTACATACATACTAATTTCCCCATGTTCTGCTGAAACAGCATTAATTTCATAGGATGGAGAGTTTTTAACTATATCTTCTAGAGTACGCAACCCTTTGTCTTTTGTTGTTTTGTAGTAATGTGTGTTTAGGGATTCGTCCCAGTGATTTTCCTTTGTTTCCGCATGATTACTTAAATATTTTCCAATCGTATTCCTAACACCCATCTCGTACACCTCATCATGAATATATTCTTTTACTGAATAAAACAATACTGAACTATGTAATAGATACATTGTTAATAGATTACTATTAATCTTAACATGTTTCAGCTAAATCCTCTAGAGTGAGTGTATAAAGTGATGTTCATTCTGTAAGGAGGGCCTCTCCCGTCAAAGCGTAGTTGACCGAATCGGACTTTTTCTGGCAGGAAAATTCACAGAAAGTATTTCGTAGATTTATAAGGAAAATAAAAGGTTGACCAATTAGCAGTATACGATAACTGAATCAGTCAACCTTTTTTATTATAATACACTTTGAAATTTTCCGGCTTTCACAGGTCCCATACCACGGGGCACTTCGACCTTTTCAAACGTTTTTGATTCAAGTGCTTCTGCAATGTAGGTTGCAGCAACATTCGGATCAATGATGTCTCCACAAGTATAGACATCGATGCTTGCATAACCGTGTTCTGGAAAACTGTGAATGGTTAGGTGTGATTCTGAAATAATTACAACACCGCTCACTCCGTGTGGTGCAAATTTGTGAAATGCTACCTCACGGATCTCCGCACCTGCTTTCAGTGCAGCATCTACAAAGATTCTTTCTATTAATCCCATATCATTTAATTTATCAATATTACATTCCCATAGTTCGGCAATAACGTGTCTTCCCATTGTGTCCATATAAATCCCCCTTATTTATGGTGATCCCTCCTGATTTCCAACAACCGCCACGGGGGAAAGTTAGTCCGATGAGGTCCTAACCCTTTAAGCGGATAAACCATTTAATCAGGAAGTACAACGAAAAGTATATATGTTTTTTTGCCGATTTGCAACACGTTTTTAAAAAGGGAAAGTTAAAACTTGATAACTGTTATGAATTCTATATCTTTAATTATTTTCGTTATGTCTTACATCGTACCGGTTGCCCCCTCCGATAGATAAAGTGAAACTATGAAACAACTGCGGAAGTGTTATACATATATTTGCCAACATATTTTGCAAGGTCACAAACTCGTCTTGCATACCCCCACTCATTGTCATACCATGCTAGTACTTTTAATTTGTTCCCTTCCATTACCATTGTGGAAAGACCATCAACAATAGCTGAATAATTTGTTGTCGTGTAATCAATGGAGACAAGTGGTTCTTCGCTATAATGCAAAATACCCTTCATATCTCCATTTGCAGTATCGGCAAATGCCTTGTTTACCTGTTCCTTTGTGACTTGTTCTTCCAAGTCTACTACTAAGTCTACTAAAGAAACATTTGGGGTTGGTACTCTAAGTGCCATGCCATGTAATTTACCATTCAAATGTGGCAGAACCTCTCCTAGTGCTTTAGCAGCCCCTGTAGAGGTTGGGATAATGGACTGTGTGCACCCTCTCGCTCTCCGAAGGTCTTTATGTGGATTATCAATATTTTTTTGATCATTTGTAAAAGCATGAACGGTTGTCATAAGACCATTTTTAATACCAAAATGATCATCCAACACCTTCACAACAGGTGCTAAGCAGTTTGTTGTACAAGAAGCGTTAGATAGAATTTTATCGGTATGAGGGTCATATTCGCTCTGATTAACTCCCATAACAATTGTTCTGTCTAGGTCTTTTCCAGGTGCCGTAATGACCACCTTTTTAGCTCCTGCTTGAATATGTTTTCCAGCCGTTTCTTTTGTTTTAAATTTACCTGTAGCTTCAATAACTATATCAATTTCTAAACTATCCCACGGAAGCTTTTCAGGTTCTCTTGAATTTACAATTTTAACGTTCTTTTCATTTACCTGCATTTCGTTTTGAAGCGCTTTCACTTCACCGGAAAAAATACCATGTACACTATCATATTTAACTAGGTGTGCCAATGTCTCTACAGGATAACTGGCATTGATCGCAACAACTTCTATTTCTTTGTCCACTATTAGTTGCCGAAAAACCATTCTGCCAATTCTTCCAAACCCATTAATCGCGACTCTAGTCTTCCCCATTGTGACAACCTCCCGTTAAGCTATACTTTTATAATGTGTATTTCTAAATAAGTATAACACAAAACGTAATTAGAGTGTCATATTTAAAGAAAAAACCTGACAAAATAGTCAGGTTTTTGCTGTTATTCAAGTGGATATTGATTTCCATTGTTGCAGCAACTGTTCGAGCTGTTCATACGTTTGCTGCTTTGTACCATTATTATCAATTACAATATCAGCCATTTCTTCTTTTTCAATAATAGAAAGTTGAGATTGTATGCGTTGGGTAGCCTCTTCCACTGTATAATTATTTCGGTTCATTAATCGCTCAAGCTGAACCTCTTCTTTAACGCTAACAACAACCGTCTTATCAACTAGATGTGTTAGCTTACTTTCAAATAGTAAGGGAATATCCAGAACGACAATAGGAAGACCCTCTTTTACATATGCATCTCTCTTGGTAATCATTTTTTCTCGTACCGCTGGGTGCACAATGTTATTAAGCTTCTTGCGCATTGATTCATCATTAAAAATAATGGACCCTAGCTTTGACCGGTCAATCATTTTATCATCTTGTAGTATACGCTCACCAAATGTATCTACAATTTTATTGTATGCAGCCTCATGTGGATTTACAACTTCTCTTGATATTTTGTCTGCATCAATAACTGGAATATTTAGATCTTCAAACATGTGCGAAACAGTGCTTTTTCCAGTGGCTATACTTCCAGTTAGTCCAATTATAAGCGTCATAATTATCCTACCTTACTCATTTTTTTGACAGCTGCTACAAACGTGTGTACCACGTCCTCCAACCTTCATTTTCATAATCGGTTTTCCACATTTTTTACACGCTTTATTTTCCTGACCGTATACAAAAAGCGATTGTTGAAACATTCCCATCTGACCTTGACCATTTACATAGGAACGAATAGTTGTTCCACCTAGCTCAACAGCTTCAGATAACGTTTCAATTGCTTGCTCCTGGATAGCCTTTACTTCTTTTTTTGTTAGCTTGCTTGCTTTTTTTAATGGATGTACTCCCGCTTTAAATAACGTTTCATCCACATAAATATTTCCAAGACCTGTAACGATTGTTTGGTCAAGGAGAGCGGATTTAATGACCCGCTCTGTTTTCTTAAGCTTTTGATAAAAATAATCAAATGTAAAGGCAGCATCAAATGGATCTGGGCCTAATTGATTTAATGGCTTATTTTGAAGCTCTTCACCACGTTGGTATAAATGCATGGTTCCAAATTTGCGAACATCGTTATATCGAAGCTCTTCTCCATTTGTAAAACGAAAGATAACATGGGTATGTTTTTTTATTGGTTCGCCAGGTGGTTCTACACTATACTTTCCTTCCATCCGCAAGTGGGAAACCATTACATAATCATCAAGCTGAAAAAGCAAAAACTTCCCTCTTCTTGTTATGTCTGTAATTGATTGTCCAGTTAGTAATGTTTGAAACTGTTGCACATCATCTGGCTGTTTTATTATATTTGGCCAATAAACATCAACCTGTTTAATTGTTTTATTAATTACAAATTGTTTAAGTGTCTTTCTTATTGTTTCTACTTCTGGTAATTCAGGCATCTTGTTCGTCTCTCCTTATTTCGCATCAAACCAGCTGGAACCGTACGCATAATCTACTTTTAAAGGTACATTAAGATCCACAGTATTTTCCATCATTTCTGGTACTACTTCTTTTAACTTTTCTAATTCTTCTTTTGGAGCTTCAATAATTAATTCATCATGAACCTGCAAAAGGACTCGAGCCTGTAATTTTTCTTCTTTAAGCTTCTCGTGTAAATCAATCATTGCTTTTTTAATAATATCTGCTGCACTTCCCTGGATAGGTGTATTCATTGCTGTCCTCTCTGCAAAGCTACGCAAATTAAAGTTCCTGCTTGTAATATCTGGTAGATACCTTCTCCGCTTCATTAATGTCGTGACATAGCCTTGATGTTTTGCTTCTTGAACAATTTCTTCCATATAAGCTTTTACTCCAGGATAACTTTCCAGGTAGCGTTCAATAAATTGTTTTGCTTCCTTTCGAGTGATACCTAAGCTTTGTGATAAGCCAAAATCACTTATTCCATATACTATTCCAAAGTTTACTGCCTTGGCTTGGCGGCGCATATTACTTGTTACGCTATCTTTGTCAACATGAAAAACTTCCATAGCTGTTTGAGTATGAATATCGGTGTCCTCTTTAAAGGCAGCAACTAATTTTTCATCATTTGCTATATGGGCTAGTACACGTAATTCAATTTGAGAATAATCGGCCGCAAACATGATCCAATCTTCTTTAGAAGGGATGAAAGCTTCTCTAATTTTCCTCCCCTCTTCTAGTCTGATCGGGATGTTTTGTAAATTTGGATCAATAGAACTTAATCGTCCTGTCTGTGTTAGTGCCTGATTAAAACGTGTATGGATTTTATTTGTATCTTTGTTTACTACTTTCAATAACCCTTCGATATAAGTTGACTGGAGTTTACCTAACTGACGGTATAGCAATAACTTCGGTATAATTTCATGTTCCTGCTCTAATTTTTCTAATACATCTGCAGCAGTTGAATACCCTGTCTTTGTTTTTTTCACTACAGGTAATTGTAGTTTTTCAAACAAAATAGGACCCAATTGCTTTGGTGAATTTACGTTAAAAGTTTCACCCGCAAGTTCATGGATTTCTCTTTCTAAATCGGCTAGCCTAGCTTTTAAATCAACACCCATTTCTTCTAATCGCTCAACGTCTACTTCTACCCCATAATGCTCCATTTCACCAAGAATTAAAGCTAGTGGCATTTCAAGTTCGGTACATAATTCCTTTTGTTCATTATCTATTAGTTGTTGATTCATTTTATCCGTTAATTCGAATAACGCTTTTGTTTTACGAACAACATGTTCTGCCAGGATAGGCTGTTCCGGGATTTTTTGTTTCGCGCCTTTACCATATACTTCTTCATCAAATAGTACGACCTGTTTCCCCATTCTATTTGCGATCGCCGGAATATCGTGATTATTATCTGATGGGTTTAGTAAATATGATGCAAGAAGCATATCGAATGTGATGCCTTTCATGTGTATGCCATTTCTAAGAAGTGTAACTAATGTTTTTTTCGCGTCAAACACAGATTTCTTTTTACTACTGTCCTCCAACCAAGCTTTAAATGCTTCTGACTTAACGGCAATTTCTGTTGGAATAAAATATGCCCTTTCCTGATTTACTACACCAAAACCTTCAATGGCTGTTTGATGGTAATTTTCACCAAGTGTCTCCACGACGATCGCTTCATCCCCTAAAAACATCGCCTGTTCCACTTCTTCTATAACTTGAAATTCAATGTCCTGTAATTCACTTTCTGCAGGTTCCTTCGCTGGTACATCACCTTCAAGCTTGTCCAGTAATGACTGAAAACCTAATTCCTTGAATATTCCACTGACGTCACTTGGCTGATAACCGTTAAACACAATATCTTCTACCTTAACTGTTATCGGTGATGTGCGATTAATTGTCACAAGCTCTTTACTCATAAATGCTTCATCTTTGTATGTAATTAGCTTTTCTTGAAGTTTTTTTCCACTTACCTCATCGACATTTTCATACAGTGCCTCCAAGGTATGGTATTGCTTCAGCAACTTGGTAGCTGTTTTTTGACCTACACC
This sequence comes from Oceanobacillus manasiensis, assembly GCF_000724085.1. Taxonomy (GTDB): domain Bacteria; phylum Bacillota; class Bacilli; order Bacillales; family Amphibacillaceae; genus Oceanobacillus_B; species Oceanobacillus_B manasiensis. The sequence continues at coordinate 90,930 of NZ_CCDL010000002.1, read as the reverse complement.
TGGGACCCCTGGAATGTTATCAGAACTATCACCCATGAGTGCTTTCAAATCAATAATCTGATCCTGGCTTAACTCCATTTTCTCTTTTAAGAAGCTTGGATTATACTCTTCTACGTCACTTATCCCTTTTCTTGTCAAGCGGACAGTTACCGAATCGGAAACCAACTGAAGCAAGTCTTTATCTCCTGAGATAACGGTGACATCCCATTTATTTTCTTCAGCCGTTTTGGAAAGCGTACCTATAATATCGTCTGCCTCATAATTTTCCAGCTGGTAATGTGGTATGTGGAAGGCATCCAGTACTTCTTTCAAAAGAGGGAATTGTTCAGATAGCTCAGAAGGTGTTTTCTGACGACCACCTTTATATTCCTTATAGGTTTTATGACGAAAAGTGGTCTTCCCAGCATCAAATGCAACCAGCATATGGGTTGGTTTCTCTTCTTCTAATATCCTTAGTAACATTGTTGTAAATCCATATACGGCATTTGTATAAACACCTTTGTCATTGTTTAGTAAGGGAAGTGCAAAGAAAGCACGATATATAATACTATTTCCATCTATTAAAACAAGCTTTTCAGACATCGTAATAATCCTCCATTCCTGAATCTTCATTATGTCTATAGTATCATTCTCTTCGGTGAAAGTGAAAAAATATACAGGATAGTCTTATATGAAATAAAAGGATGACCCTTTATCAATAAAGGTCATCCTCTTTCTTCAGGTATAATTTTTTATATCGTTCATCAATCGAACAATTCTTTTTTAAATATTACAGAAACGGTTGTTCCTTTATTCAAATCACTAGTAATTCGAATATCACCTCTGTGGACTTCAACTATATGCTTTACTATAGCTAGCCCAAGGCCGGTGCCCCCAGTGTTTCTGCTCCTCGCCTTGTCAACACGGTAAAACCGTTCAAATATACGTGGTAATGCCTCTTGTGCGATACCGATACCTGTATCCCTTACTTCAATGATAACTTCTTCCTCTGTATCTATACCTTTGATCCAAATTTGACCGTTTACTGGTGTATAGTTTATCGCATTATCTATTAGGTTAATAATAACTTGTTTTAACCTTTCCTTATCCGCTTTTAAGATGGCATTTTCACTAATATCGAGAGATAAGGAGAGTTGTTTCTTATCTAACTTATGCTTCATTAATATGGCAACTTCCCCGATAATTTGCCTCAAATTGATTTCAGATAATACAAGCTGAAAATCTTCCTTCTCCAAGCGAGATAACACAAGAAGATCTTCAATTAATAATTGCAATCGCTCACTCTCATTATAAATAATACCGAGGAATTCCTTACTGGCTTCCTTATCATCTATTGTTCCATCCAGCAGTGTTTCCGCGAATCCTTTAATGGATGTGATAGGTGTTTTCAGTTCATGCGATACATTGGCAACGAAGTCCTTACGCATTAACTCCAGTTTTTTCATTTCAGTAATATCATAGATTACTAACACAGCACCTTTAAGTATCCCTTTTTCATTGAAAATCGGAGCTCCAACAACCTCTAAATAGATTTTTTCAATACCTTTATAACGGGTAAATGCTTCTTTAACATTTTTTTCATATAAAAATGTCTTTTGTACTGTTTCATGAATAATTTCATTTTCTAAGATATCATAATAAAGGTGTCCTTTATAGTCCTTAGGCACCCCACCAAAAATGTTAATAAATTTACGATTTACAAAGTGGATGTACCCTTTTGCATCAATAAGAACTAGGCCACTTTGCGTGTTATCAATTACAGTTGATAATTGCTCTGATTGCATTTTCTCGTGTCTAGCAAATTCCCCAATATTTCGGGCAAGAGAATTTATTTTTGCACTTAACACACCAATTATATCGTCGCTCGGATAATGGAATCTTGCTCGATAATTTCCCTTGACTATTTCTTCGACAGTTCGTGTCGCTTTCTTTATTGGACGTATGTACCTTTCATAAAGATGCAGTAGAAATAATGTAAGTATAATAAACTGGGTAAGCAGGACAGAACCTAAAACCAATATGTTATCCACAATCTGATACAGGACAAGTCCTGTAGCGAAAACCACAAGAAAAATGCCAAATAAATAAGTAGCTAGTGGTTTCTTAAATAGTGCCTTCATGTAACAGGCTCCTCCAATTTATATCCAAGACCTCGAACTGTTTTAATATATTTTGGCTTTTTGGTATCAGGTTCAATTTTATCTCGCAAATGCGATACATGAACATCTACTATTCTTGTATCTCCAACAAAGTCATAGTCCCATACACCACTTAATAGTTGATCACGTGAAATTACCTTTCCTTTATTGTTAGCCAAATAATGGAGCAATTCAAATTCTTTCCTTGTAAAAGTAATTATTTTATCCCCAATTTCCGCTTCATAGCGCTCAGGATAGACAATTAGTTCCCCAACCTTCAAAGAAGAGTAGTTTGTTTTGCTCTCCTTTTTTGACCGTCTTAGTATAGCTTTCATTCTAGCAATAACTTCTTTGGGACTAAATGGCTTTGTTAAATAATCATCCGCGCCCAGCTCCAGTCCAAGTACTTTATCGAATTCTTCATCTTTGGCAGTTAACATTAAAATAGGTGTGTCAATTTTGTTATTACGTAGATACTTACATACTTCCATACCATCCATTTCAGGTAGCATGAGATCAAGAATAATTAGATCATAATCGTTAGCTTCCGCCTTTTTAATCGCTTCCGCCCCATCATATGCCACATCTGTCTGAAATCCCGCTTTCTCAATATTGAAATTGAGAAGTGTCACAATAGACTTCTCATCATCTACAATCAAAATATTTTGCTTCATTATAAATCCCCATTTCTCTAGAGAATATCGTGAATTTTACGATTTGATCATGTTTGATCTATTCTCATCTTACAATGAATAAGCGACAAAGTGAATATATTAAAGTCTTTGTTAATTAAAATTTACAAAAAAATTTAAATTATAGCCTTTTTTATGAAAGTATTTTGTTGTTTCTTGAGGAGGGAAATATCTCTTAGATAGCGAGACATATTTGTAATACTTAGAGAAAGTTAAGGTTATAGAGCCTCGCTAGTCTATTGGTTCTTCATAGAGACATGCAATTAAATGAATCCCAGTTTTTATAGTAACTTTAACAGCAACTAACTAAAAAAGCCGAACAATTCAGAAGAAAATGTTCGACCTTACTATTTATATATATTTATTAAAAAAAGTTCTCGAGCGATGTAGCAGTCAAAGAATTAGGCTTATAGGGTGGACAAACTTGTAACTTTCCAACGATAACCGTATCTCCATCCATATCATACCCTGTTACGTTAATGGAAACAGTATGATCCCTTTCATCTATAGCTATTACTTCTAAGTTAAATCTCACTTCTGACTGATGCAAAACAGGCTTTGGAAAAGTCATCTCATGCTGTGTAATATGACTACCTGGTCCAGGAAGGTGCATAGACACAATTGAGGATATCATTCCAAAAAGTAATACGGATGGAACAACTGGTGCTTTATATGGAGTCTGTGAGGCATAATCGTGTTGTATATATAATGGGTTGGCATCATTTGTTAACCCAAGATAGAGCAACAATTCTTTATCTTCAATTACTTTGATTGCTTGGTACGTTTCCCCAATTTTAATATCTTTCATCATCATCCCTAACTTTCTTTTCTTCCCTAACATTGCAACCACCTCCGATTTGTAAGCGCTTTCTATTATATCAAACCTTAGCTGATTTCGCCAGACTAAATGAACAAAGAGCCTACAAAGAAAACATGAAATGACTCAAACATTTGATAGCCTTTAATCGGATTGTGTTTAGTCATCTAAAAAACCCTTCCCAGCTATATAGTATATAACACAGGGGAAGGGTTTTAAGTTTCTATTCTAAAATACTAAGGACATTTTTAACTGAATCTGCTGATTTATCAAGCTCAGCTCTTTCTTCATCCGTCAAATCAAGTTCAATTATTTCTTCGATACCTTTTCCACCGAGAACAGTCGGCACTCCTAAGTAAATGTCGTTATATCCATATTCCCCTTCTAAGTAAGCGATAGATGGAATGACCCGACGCTGATCCTTAAGAATAGCTTCTGCCATAACTGTAAGGGAAGCAGCAGGAGCGTAATAAGCACTTCCATTACCCAGAAGACCTACAATTTCTCCCCCACCTTTGCGCGTACGTTCTACAATAGCATCAAGGCGTTCTTTGGAAATAAGCTTTTCTAATGGAATTCCTCCTGCATAGGAATAACGGATTAATGGAACCATGTCATCACCATGTCCTCCTAATACAAAGCCTGTTACGTCTTTAACAGAAAGGTTTAATTCTTGTGCAACGAAGGTACGGAAACGAGCAGTATCCAATACACCTGATTGGCCAATAACACGCTCTTTAGGTAAGCCAGATTCTTTAAAGACTGTATACGTCATAGCGTCAACAGGGTTTGTTAATACAACAATGTAAGTGTCAGGTGAATATTTAACTACTTCCTTTGCAACGGTCTTCATGATTTTAGCATTTGTATTAACTAAATCGTCACGGCTCATGCCTGGCTTTCTTGCGATACCTGCCGTAATAATGACAAGATCAGAATCTTTTGTCTCCTCATAGTTAGATGTTCCAATAATATTCGCATCGAAGCCTTGCACTGGGCTCGCCTCAAGCATATCCAACGCTTTCCCTTTTGTTGGATCCTCCATATCTGGAATATCTACGAGTACGACATCTCCCAATTCTTTTTGTGCTAGCATTAAAGCAGTTGTTGCTCCAGTGAATCCTGACCCGATTACTGATACTTTACTTCTTTTTATAGCCATTATAACGTCCCCTTTTACAATATTTGCAGTGAGGGCCGGACAAAAGTATTTACGCAAAAGATAAATCCGAAAGAATGAACTTTGAAAAACCGCTTCAGAAATATACTCCGCTTTCCATGGGCGGCTGGTGAGCCTCCGGATGCTTCGCATTCCGGGGTCTCGCCTAGGCCTTCCTCCCATAGGAGTCTCCGTATATTTCTTACGCTTATTCTAGCTATCATCCGTCTTTTGGCTAAAACTTTTTGTTATGTCCCGACCTCAGAGATTCTATAGCTTATATTTAGTCCATATTCTTAATAAGTTCTTGACCAAACTCAGAACATTTTACTTCAGTTGCTCCGTCCATAAGTCGAGCAAAATCGTATGTTACTACCTTTGAAGCAATTGTTTTGTCCATAGCCTTCGTGATCAAGTCAGCTGCTTCTCTCCACTCTAAGTGTTCAAGCATCAATACAGCTGATAGAATTACAGAAGACGGATTTACTTTGTCCAGTCCTGCATATTTAGGTGCTGTACCATGAGTAGCTTCAAAAATGGCATGCCCTGTATCGTAATTAATGTTTGCTCCTGGTGCAATACCAATTCCACCAACCTGTGCTGCAAGGGCATCTGAAATATAGTCACCATTTAGATTCATTGTAGCTACAACATCAAATTCTTTCGGTCTCGTTAAAATCTGTTGTAAGAAAATGTCGGCAATGGAATCCTTAACCAAGATTTTGCCTGATGCTAAAGCTTCGTCTTGTGCTTTATTGGCAGCGTCTTTCCCGTCTTTTTCAACAATACGATCATATTCGGCCCAAGTGAAGACCTTATCACCGTATTCTTCTTCTGCCACTTCATATCCCCATGCTTTAAAAGCACCTTCAGTAAATTTCATAATGTTACCTTTATGTACTAAAGTAACACTCTTACGTCCTTCATTCAGAGCATATTCAATACTTGAACGTACCAGACGTTTAGTACCCTCTTCAGATACTGGCTTTACACCAATACCAGATGTTTCAGGGAAGCGAATGTTGCTTACATTCATTTCGTTTTTAAGGAATTCAATAACCTTTTTAACATCATCCGAACCTTTTTGCCATTCGATCCCTGCATAGATATCTTCTGTATTTTCACGGAAGATTACCATATCTACATCTTCTGGTCGTTTAACTGGTGATGGAACACCTTCAAAATAACGTACAGGACGCAGGCATGTGAATAAGTCAAGTTCTTGACGTAATGCAACGTTTAATGATCGAATACCACCACCAATTGGTGTAGTAAGCGGTCCCTTAATTGCAATTTTGTATTCATTAATTTTATCAAGTGTATCCTTTGGTAGCCATTCCCCTGTCTGGTCGAATGCTTTTTGACCTGCTAGCACTTCCAACCATTCGATCTTTTTAGTGCCATTGTAAGCCTTCTCAACAGCAGCCTCAATTACACTACTCGCTGAAGCCCAAATATCTGGTCCTGTACCATCACCTTCAATAAATGGAATTACCGGAACGTCAGGTACATTCATATTGCCGTTTTCAACTGTGATTTTTGTTCCTTGTGTCATTGTAATAAACCTCCTGTATCATTTATCAAATCTAGTATAACGTATTCCCTAGTATATGTGTCTAGCTATCTTGTCTATCTTTCTTCAATTGGTACGTATTTTGGTGATCTTGGTCCATTATAGTCAGCACGTGGACGGATCAGTCGGTTATTTGAATATTGCTCAAGAATATGTGCAAGCCATCCTGATGTACGACTCACAGCAAAGATTGGTGTGAATAGATCATGGTCGATTCCCAAGCTATGGTAAACACTAGCAGAATAGAAATCTACATTTGCAGGGAGACCTTTTTGCTCTTTAATATATTCTTCAATCTCGAGTGACATATTGTACCATTTGGATTGTCCTGTAAGCTCTGTAAGCTGTCTGGACATTTCCCTCAAGTATTTTGCACGTGGGTCGCCATCACGGTATACACGGTGCCCCATGCCCATGATTTTTTCTTTGTTATCTAACATCCGTTTAATGTAAGGGATCGCATTTTCTTCTTCGCCAATCTCTGTAAGCATTTGCATTACTCGTTCATTGGCACCACCATGCAATGGCCCTTTTAATGCGCCAATTGCTGCCGTAATACCTGAATATACGTCAGATAATGTCGCAACACATACTCTGGCTGTAAAGGTGGAGGCATTAAGCTCATGATCTGCGTGAAGAACTAACGCTTTATTTATCGCTTCAACCTCAATAGCTTCCGGTTCCTTGCCATTTAGCATATATAAAATATTTTCAGCATAATTATAGTCATGCTTAGGCTGGACTGGCTCCTTACCCTGACGAATTCTTGCGAAAGCAGTTACAATTGTTGATATCTTTGCTTGAATTCGCAATGCCTTCCGCTTATTGGCCTCTTCGTCCATTACATCTGCCTCTTCATCATACAATCCTAGTAGAGAAATTGCTGTACGTAATGCAGCCATCGGATGAACAGTAGATAGGTCATAGGAACGTAAATGTGATATAACTGCATCTGGTAATGTCATGTTTTCTGCTATTTCTGACTTAAAAGCATCCAACTCTGACTTATTAGGTAGTTTTTGATTCCATAGTAGATAAATAACTTCTTCAAAGCTAGAGTTTTCTGCCAAATCATCGATTTTGTAACCAACATAAGTTAGTTGATCATCAATGATGGAGCTTATGGAAGATTGTGTTGCTACAACGCCTTCAAGCCCTTTCGTTGTTGTCATTGAAAACCTCTCCTTTTTCTATTAATTGTTCCAATCATTAGGACCATTTATTATCGACAATATTTTCATAGTGTAAATATTGTCATCCCCAAGGCTAATTATAAAGTATTTCGAATGTAATGTGAATTGAAACCGATTAAATTACAGATTAAATTTAAAAAAAGTTAATATTTTCCTTACAATTACACCTACTAATTACTTCTAATTCATCGGATATTCGCATAAATTTAAGTATGTATTATTTTATTGAATGGGGTCGTTTTATGTACAAGCAGCTTCCTTATCAACTAATGCGCTTCTTTATTGTCATCATACTTTGTACGGTTCTTCTCTTGATCTTTCATTATGCAGCAAAATTCATCTACCCACTTATCATTGCAGTTGCATTATCGCTAGGTATGCATCCTGCAGTGACTTTTTTACAGAAGCGATTTAAATTCCCACGTGTTATAGCAACATTAACTGTCCTTGTTGCTGGTTTTCTTACGTTTATAAGCTTCATCTTTTTTTTAGTAAATGAAATCGTACATGGGGTCATATCCATTGCAGATAAAATTCCTGGCTATTTCTCTAAGGGCACAGAGGTATTGGACAACCTTACCACAACCTATCTTTTACCCTTTTATCAAAAATTAGCTTCTTTACTTCATACCTTAGACGAGGAGCAACAAATTACTATCAGAGAAAAAATTACAGATTTCGCTAATAATATAGCAGTAGCTGCTGCAGAGTTTCTGCAACAGCTACTATTAACTATACCCGCTTTTATAAGTACGCTTCCAAATTCAGTTACGATTATAATATTCATTGTCTTCGCTGCCTATATTATAACGAATGACTGGGATACGTTGAGAATCAAAGTAAAGTCTATTCTTCCAAACCGTTTCAATGATTCAGGGAAACAGATTATGATACAACTTAAAAAAGCGACTGTAGGATATATAAAAGCACAAATTACGCTTATATTTATAACATTTGTGATTATACTTATTGGCCTTATCATACTTCAAGTTGATCATCCACTAACCATTGCTTTCTTGGCAGCATGTGTTGATCTTTTGCCATATGTGGGGACCGGAATTTTGTTTATTCCTTGGATTTTATACTTATATATGACAGGGAACTTCCCACTGACAATCGGATTAATTATCATTTATATGATAATAGTTATTTTAAGGCAGATTCTAGAGCCAAAAGTACTGGCTACAAGCATTGGTTTACACCCACTTGCAGCACTCATTATCTTATTTGTTGGTGTACAAATGCTAGGTATGCTTGGGTTCCTAATAGCACCCATACTTTTAATTCTAGTAAATGCTTTTTACAAAGCTGAAATTCCTCAAAGGATATGGCACTTTATTTTAAAAGGGTAAAGTTTCACTTATCATTTTCGATAGATAATCGTATTATTACTCATCATCTTACTTATCAATTTGCCTATATAAGTCTTAAAAGGAGCTCTTGTAAATGGAATAACAAGGATAAAACCACCGATATCCGTAACAAAACCAGGCGTGAACAGGAAAATCCCACCAATCAAGATACAAATACCATCAATAATATAAGAGGTTGGGGCTGCTCCATTTCTCATGGAGATCTGGGCTTTCTTCCAAGTTTCCACACCCTGTTGTTTTGCGAGAGAAACCCCAATAATACCAGTAAGGATAATCAAAAGCGCAACCCACCATGGACCAATCATCCCACCTACCCAAATAAACACACCTATTTCCACCCCGGATAACAGGAGCATGCTGAGTAATAACCAACGCATGTCATTCCCTCCCTTATTGTAATATAAAAGCGTAGAGCGCCTATTTTTGGGCGCTCTACCAACATATTGTAGAATCAAATACCTTTTGACATATGAAAAAAAGAAGGTAATCCCTTCTTTTTTCCTAATGAATTAAAGGACTCTTGTATGTCCTTTATAGATATCTCCTTTTGTACCATCAACAGTAATAACTTGTCCGTCTGAAACAAAATCAAAGACATCTTTCACACCTACGATTACCGGAATTCCAAGGCTTAATCCTACGACTGCAGCATGTGAGGTTAGGCCTCCTTCTTCTGTTACAATCGCACCGGCTTTTTCAATTGCTGGCATCATCTCTCTATCTGTGCCATATGTTACAAGAATGTCTCCATCCTCCACCTTATCAATGGCTTCTTGAGAGCTTTTTGCATGAACAGCTTTTCCGTGAGCACTGCGTTTTCCAATGCCCTGTCCTTTTGCAATAACATCTCCAATTACATGTACTTTCAACAGATTCGTAGTACCACTTTGTCCTACTGGAACACCTGCTGTAATTATCACTCTGCTACCATGCTCTACAACGCCTGTTTCCAAACCTTTTTCAATAGCAATGTCTAACATTTCATCTGTAGAATTCGCTTTTTCGCCAGGTACAGCATGTACTCCCCACACAAGGGAAAGTTGTCGTTTAACACGATCTGCAAAGGTTACTGCAACAATTGGTGCTTGAGGACGGTATTTAGAAATCATTCTTGCAGTATGTCCACTCTCAGTTGGTGTAATAATTGCACTTACAGACAAATTCATTGCTGTATGTGTTACAGATTGACTAATTGCATCTGTAATCGTCATATCAACATGTTTGGAGCGATCTTTCAAGATGGTTTCATGGTTTAGTGCTGTCTCAGCTTTCACTGCAATATTGCTCATGGTTTGAACAGATTCTACAGGATAAATTCCAGCAGCTGTTTCTCCAGATAGCATAATCGCATCACTACCGTCAAAAATAGCATTTGCTACGTCAGAAGCTTCTGCTCTTGTTGGACGAGGATTACGTTGCATGGAATCAAGCATTTGTGTTGCAGTAATAACCGGTTTACCAGCTGTGTTACACTTTTTAATTAATTGCTTTTGAACAAGGGGTACATCTTCAGGAGGTATCTCCACACCTAAATCACCACGAGCGACCATAAGACCGTCACTCACTTCTAGGATGCTATCAATATTATCAACACCCTCTTGGTTTTCAATTTTAGGGATTATTTGAATATGTGCGGCATCATGTTTATCAAGTAACTCTTTAATCTCTAAAATATCAGATGGACGACGAACAAAAGATGCTGCAATGAAATCTACATCTTGCTCAATACCAAATGTAATATCACTGGCATCCTTATCCGTAATACCTGGTAAATTCACAGATACATTTGGAACATTGACACCTTTTTTATTTTTGATAGTTCCTGAATTTAACGCTACTGTTTTAAGCTCGTTATTTTCATGATCAACACTTAAAACTTCCAATTCAATTAGCCCATCATCTAATAAGATTTTAGAGCCTTCGTTCACATCATTAACCAGACCACTGTATGTAACAGAGAATCTTTCTGCAGTGCCTTCAAGCTCTTCGTTCATGGACACATATACTTCTTTTCCTTGTACTAGCTCTGCTTCGCCATCGCGGAATTTTCCTGTACGGATCTCTGGGCCTTTTGTATCTAATAAAATCGCTACTGTTTTACCTGTGTTTTCAGCAGCCTGTCTTATATTTTTAATTCGTGCACCATGTTCTTCAAAATCTCCATGGGAAAAATTAAGTCTCGCTACATTCATTCCAGACTCAATTAATTGCTCTAGCTTATCAATAGACTCAGAAGCTGGTCCTATCGTACAAACGATTTTTGTATTTCTCATTCTACTTACCTCCTAATGTTCCTTATATAGATAATTCTTTGGAAAGCTGATACATGTCTTTATCAATGGTGTGTGGCTGTGATAGAATTTCCAAAATATCGTGGTTAACCAATTTATTATTTTGGATACCTACCATACGCCCAGCTTCCCCTTTGAGAAGTAAATCAACTGCATAGCCACCAAGTCTGCTTGCCAGTACTCGATCAGAAGCAGTAGGCGATCCTCCACGTTGTATATATCCTAGTACAGTTACCCTTGTTTCCAAATCTGTGGTTTCTTCAATTTTTTTCCCGTAATCGAAGCCACTGCCTACACCTTCCGCAAGGACGATAATACTATGCTTCTTACCACGCTCATGTCCACGTTTTAATCGTTCAATTACTTCATTGAAATCGTCTTTTATTTCGGGGATAAGGATGCTCTCTGCACCATCAGCAAGACCTGCCCATAACGCAAGGTCCCCCGCGTCTCTACCCATAACTTCAATTATATACGTTCTTTTATGAGAAGTAGCCGTGTCCCGCACCTTATCAATCGCTTCGATGATTGTGTTTAGTGCTGTATCAAAACCAATTGTAAAATCAGTTCCAGAAATATCGTTATCTATTGTACCTGGTATACCAATACAAGGATATCCTTTTTCTGTTAACTTCTGGGCACCTCGGAAGCTTCCATCTCCACCAATGATGATTAATCCTTCAATACCAAACTTTTTAAGTTGCTCAATGCCTTTTTGTTGGCCAGCATCTGTTTTAAATTCTTCACTTCTTGCTGAATAAATAATAGTGCCTCCGCGGTGAATAATATCTCCTACAGAGCCAATCTCCATTTTTTCAATATTACCTTCCATTAAACCTTGATAACCATACTTTATACCGTACACTTCAATATCATGGTAAATGGCTTTTCTAACGACAGCTCGAATTGCCGCGTTCATTCCAGGAGCATCTCCACCACTTGTCAATACACCTATTCTCTTCATTTTTGTGCCACCTCTGTCCTTACTGCTAATTATTCCTTCACTATCAAAGATAATGGGAAAAAGGAAAAATAGCAATTAATTATACTGATTCCACTTTGTTGATGAAAACAATCAGAGGTTGACTTCAAAGTCAACCTCTTTCAAGTATTATCATAATCTAAGACAAATTTAAGCTCACAATGTTGCAAAGTCTCCAATTTGCTTATACTTTTCCCAGCGCTTTTCTAATAGCTCTTCTGGTGTGTGATCTTTTAATACTCTAAGCGATTCCTCAATGATGTGGTCCATGTAGACAGCTTGCTGATCTACATCTCTATGCGCCCCACCTTTTGGTTCTGGAATTATATTATCAATAACTCCTAGTTGTTTCAAATCATAAGAGGTAATTTTCATTGTCTCAGCAGCTTTTTGTGCTAATCCCGAGTCTTTCCACAAAAGTGCGGCTGCTCCTTCCGGGGAGATCACAGAATATGTAGAATTTTCCAGCATGTGGATGTGGTCACCTACCCCAAGAGCGAGTGCTCCGCCGCTTCCTCCTTCACCTATTACAATACAGATAATAGGCACTTTTAGGCCTGCCATCTCCATTAGGTTTCTGGCAATTGCTTCACTTTGTCCCCGTTCCTCTGCAGCTTTCCCTGGATAAGCTCCTTTTGTATCGATAAAACAGATAACTGGACGGTTGAATTTCTCTGCTTGCTTCATGTGCCGCAATGCTTTTCTATAACCTTCAGGATGTGGCATACCAAAATTACGTCTTATATTTTCTTTGGTGTCTTTCCCCCGTTGATGGCCAATGACCGTTACTGGACGATCCTTGTAATAGGCGATACCTGCAACAATTGCTTCGTCATCACCAAATAAACGGTCACCATGAAATTCAATAAAATTACTGAATAGTTTCTCGATATATTCTAATGTAGTAGGCCTGTCCTGATGACGTGCCATCTGAACACGCTGCCATGGTTTAAGATTTCCATAAATATCATCTTCAAGAACGGACAATCTTTTTTCCAAGGTGTTTATTTCTTCTGTTAAATCAATCTCACTATCTTTCGTGAAATTTTTTAACTCCGCAATTTTTTCTTTCAAGTTAACAATTGGTTTTTCAAATTCCATTACTTGCTTCATGAAATTTCGCCGCCTTCCTTATGCATGTCAAGTAGCGTTGTGAATAAAGCTTTCATCTCATGGCGATGAACCACTTTATCCAATTGGCCATGCTTTAATTGGAATTCAGCCGTTTGAAAGTCATCAGGTAATTTCTCCCGAATTGTTTGTTCAATAATTCTTCTTCCGGCAAATCCAATGAGTGCGCCTGGTTCAGCAAAGTTATAGTCTCCGAGTGAAGCAAAGCTAGCCGAAACTCCACCTGTTGTTGGGTGTGTCATAACAGAGATCATTAAACCACCAGCATCACTAAAACGCTTGATTGCTATAGATGTTTTCGTCATTTGCATTAGACTAAGAACACCTTCTTGCATTCTAGCCCCGCCAGAAGCAGTAAATATGATAAAAGGTAAGGATTGTTCTCTAGCATTTTCAATTGCTCTTGCAATCTTTTCGCCAATGACGGAGCCCATACTTCCCATGCGAAAACTTGAATCCATTACAGCTACTGCAACAGCTTGGTCCTCTATAAATCCTTTACCTGTTATAATCCCTTCGTTCAACCCAGTTTTCAGGCGGTCTTGTTCCATTTTTTCTTCATAGCCTGGGAATTGTAAAGGATTACTCGTAATTAAATCTTTGTCCCATTCCTCAAAAGAATCCATATTAAAAAGACACTCTATTCTATCCCATGCCAATAACGTGTGATGATGACCGCAGTTAGGACAAACATTTAAGTTTTTCTTCATTTCCTTGCGGTAAAAAATTTTGTGACACCCATCGCATTTTTGCATTAAACCTTCCGGCACATCTGTTTTTGCCTGGTGATTTGGAATGGTCGCATATTTCTTTCGCTTGCCAAAAAGATCTTTAAGCAAGGTAACTCCTCCTTTTTCTACACCACTTGGCATCATACCTTTATTCCTGTCAAGTGCTAGTGCCGAGCTTGCTCAGCTTTATGAACGTCTTTATTAAAATTATAAAAATGAATAGTAAATATAAATTATTCCATTTGATCGTCTACTATTGCGAATGAATCAAATAATGGTTCGATTAACTGGTAATTCTTCGTAGAATACAGCTGTACTAGCTCTATGTAAAAAACTTTGTTGTAGTAAAGCTTGTTAATCGTATGGGAGAACTCTTCCATTAGTTGCCAAACCCTAGCCAATAATAGATTTTCCGATTTTGCAAATAAATATTTAAAGAAAGCGACATGTCGATCAGTCGGTCCCATCAGTGAATCGTGAAGTAGATGCTCCAGCTTGTCCAAATCCTGACCGTCTATCCGGCTAAATGCTAGCTTTGCCGCTTCCTTTTCAAGTATTTTCTTGGCAAGAAACAAGTCCTTCCTTGTTCTGGCTTCTTTTAAAATGAACGACGATAATAGCTCAACTGTTTCATAAGGGCGATAAGTGCTGAGAAACGTACCTTCTCCCCTTCTTGTTTCTATAAGGCCAAGCAATTCCATCGCTCGCAATGCTTCTCTTACGGAGGATCTGCCTGCTTGCAGTGTATCAGCGAGCTCTCTTTCTGAAGGAAGTTTATCCCCGGGCATTAAGTGTTGGTGATCAATGTATTGACGTATCTTCTGTAAAACGCCCTGGTATACCTTTTGCTTCGATGACATAACCACTGAGCTGCCCACTCCTTCTACCACCTATTTATTATCTATTTGCGTTAGCCTTCTTGTTTTCTCTGCAATTTCCTCTGGATCTACATCAATTCTGGAAACCCCTGATTCCATTGCTGCCTTGGCAACTGTTTTTGCAACAATTGGTGCAACACGGGAATCAAACGGAGCAGGGATCACGTAATCCTCATTGAGCTCATCGTCTGAAATCAACGAAGCAATCGCGTTTGCTGCTGCTACCTTCATGCGCTCATTAATTCTGGTCGCACGAACGTCTAAAGCCCCGCGGAAAATCCCTGGAAATGCCAATACATTATTCACCTGGTTTGGAAAGTCAGAACGGCCTGTACCGATAACCCTTGCACCAGCTGCTTTAGCATCTTCTGGCATGATTTCTGGTTCTGGGTTAGCCATGGCAAAAATGATAGCATCATCATTCATTTTACTTACCATTTCTTTAGACAAGGCTCCTCCAACAGAAACGCCGATAAAGACATCTGCATCTTCCAGCATTTCTTCCAAACTGCCTTCTTTTTTATCTTGATTAGTAAAGGTCGCGACACGTTCTTTAATGTCATTCATACCATAGGAACGCCCTTCAAATATAGCACCACGCGAATCACACATAACCATATTACGAACGCCGAAGTTATATAAAAGTTTAATAATTGCAATCCCAGCAGCACCTGCCCCGTTGGCAACAACTTTAATATCAGAAAAGCTTTTTCCAACTAGTTTTAGTGCATTAATTAATCCAGCAACTGTAACAATTGCTGTTCCGTGCTGGTCATCATGAAAAATAGGTATGTTCGTTTCCTTTTTTAGTCGATCTTCAATAATAAAACAATTCGGTGCGGCGATATCCTCAAGATTAACTCCGCCAAAGGTTGGTTCCATTAATTTTACAGTCTGAACAATTTCTTCTACATCCTGTGTCGCCAGGCAAATAGGAAATGAATCGACTCCTGCAAAGCTTTTAAAAAGGACTGATTTCCCTTCCATAACCGGCAATGCAGCTTCTGGTCCAATATTTCCTAATCCTAATACAGCAGATCCGTCACTGACTACTGCCACCATGTTCCCTTTCATTGTGTAATCATAGACTGTTTCCTTGCGATCGTAAATTTCTTTACAAGGTTCAGCTACACCTGGAGAATAGGCCAAACTAAGTTCCTCTGCATTTGTAACAGGTACCTTAGACTGGGTAGTTAGCTTTCCTTTATTCACTTTGTGCATGTGCAATGCTTCGTCTCTTAAGCTTGCCATATTAGATTATCGCTCCTTTATTTGCAGTAGAAATCGCCGTAAAGTGGTCAGACCACCCTTAACCATTACATTATAACAGATGGTTAAGCTCTGTAAAGTATAGTTTATTTTGCTTGTTTATCCAGTACAACATTTTCCTCACCGAAATATTGCTTTAAAGCTTTTAAGCATTTATACGAAGGCTCAATAAAGTATTCACTGTCTAGCTTATATGACCTTTTTTGCTTTTGCCTGTACACAATAATGGGAACTGCACCAGGATGCTCCACTACAATTTCGCGAATTGCATGAAGATCTTTCTCATTTTCCTCACCTGTAGTCCTAATAAATAGTCTCTCGTGATTTTTAACGTTCTGTAAGGTTATTTCATCAAAGGAAGTTAAACTGCTTAATAATAATTGCTTCGTACCGTTACGTTCCTCCACTTTTCCTTTAACCGTAACCATACTTTCTTCCTCCATCAACTTTCTACTATTTCTGTATAGCTCTGGGAACGCCACTGCATCTATGTCCCCCGTTTCATCATTCAGTGTAAGGAATGCCATATTTTCACCACGCTTGGTGCGTATTGTTTTAATGCTTTGAATCATAACTGTACTCTGTATTTCCTTTTTTGCTTCTATAGAAAATGCCGCAGATATAGACAATTGTCCATTTTCTCTAAGTAACTCTCGGTATGTATGTAATGGATGACTGGATACATAAATTCCGAGAAGTTCCCTTTCATCTGACAATTTTTTCAGGGGGCTGAAGTCCTCTATTTCGACATAATCTGCCTCTAGTTCTATCTTATCCTGAAATAAACTTGGCTGGTCTTGAAACTCCTTAAACAATTCGCCTTGATCAAGTGCACGGTCAATAGATGCTAAAAGACTGGCTCTGTTTGGCTTTGTCTCATCGAATGTCCCCGCCATAATTAGTAATTCTATAGTCTTTCTGTTCACTACCTTTTGAGATACACGTAGACAGAAATCAAAGAGGTCTTTAAAAGGAGCCTCTTTCCTAACACGAATAATCTCTTGTACTACTTGATTACCTACTCCTTTAATCGAAGAAAGCCCCATCCGTATATCAGAACCTTCCACGGAAAAGCGACCAAAGCTGGAGTTAATGGAGGGTGCTGCAAGACTTATTCCCAAATCTTTAATTTCTTGTATATACTGGTGCATTTTTTCCTGCTGATTGGCAACAGAACTTAACAATTCCGTGAAGAAAGCTGCAGGATAGTGTGCCTTTAAATAAGCAAGTTGGTAGGATATTATACTATAGGCTACGGCATGACTGCGATTAAACCCATAATTCGCAAATCGGACGATCCAGGTGAAAATTTCCTCACCAATGGCCCCATCATACCCATTTTGCACACAGCCTCGTACAAATATCTGTCTTTGCTCTTGTAAAACATGTTCTTGCTTTTTACTTATAGCACGACGTAGAATATCCGCCTCACCTAGGGACATGCCAGCAATTCTATTTGCAATCTGCATGATTTGTTCTTGATAGACGAGTACACCATACGTGTTTGACAGTATGGGCTCCAAGTCTGGGTGTGGATAACTAATTGAATCTATGTCATTCTTTCTTTTAATATACGTTGGAATATATTCCATTGGACCTGGACGATAAAGAGCATTTACTGCCACTATGTCTTCAAAAGAAGTAGGCTGCAAATTATGCAATACTTGCTGCATGCCCTGTGATTCAAGCTGAAAGACGCCATTCGTTTTTCCTTGTCTTAATAAAGCGAATGTCTTTTCGTCACCATGTTCCAAGTTATGAACATCAACCTGCTTTTTATAAGAATAGCGAATATTGCGAGTAACTCGCTCGATCAAGGACAAATTTCTTAAGCCTAGTAAATCTATTTTAAGTAAGCCTAACTCCTCAAGCTCATTCATCGGAAACTGTGTGAGCATTATATCGCCTGTACCTGACCTTAAGGGAATATGTTCTACAAGGGCTTGTTCACTTATGACTACCCCCGCAGCATGTGTCGATACATGGCGAGGCAATCCCTCTAATCTTGCAGCTATAGAAAATAGTGTTTTCAAAGTAGGCGATTGTTTTATATAGGAAACAAGTTCAGTTGATTGCTTTACAAGTTCTGGAATGGGCAGCTTGGATTGCAACGGAATGTGTTTTAATAGATATGCAGAATCCTGCTGATCTATTTCCATTGTCTTCATCACTTCTCTTAAGGCTGATCTTGCTCCAAACGTTCCAAAGATAATAATTTGAGCTACATGGTCTTCCCCGTATTTATCCCTTATATATTCCATGACTTCATCTCTTCTTGTATCGGAGAAGTCTATATCTATATCTGGCATTGTTTGTCTTTCAGGGTTTAAAAACCTCTCAAATAAGAGGTTATATTTAATAGGGTCTACATCTATAATCCCAAGTAAATAGGCAACTAGAGAACCTGCTGCCGATCCCCTGCCCGGACCAACCATAATTCCATTTACTTTTGCATATTCAATGAAGTCAGCCACAATTAAAAAATAATCATTAAATCCCATATTTGCGATAATCCGTAATTCTTCTTCCAACCGAGTTTTGACTTCTTCGGTTACCGGGTTATATTTCTTAGGCAAATTCTCAAAACATACCGTTTTTAAATATGTTTCTGCGTCTGTACTGGACGGAAGTGGAAAGGACGGCAATAATCGCTTCCCAAATTGTATGGTTACATTACATTTTTCAACAATCTTCTTCGTTTCAAGTAAAGCCTCTGGCCAAACAGATTGAAAGGTGTTAGCTATTTCCTCAGAGGATTTGAGATGTCTCTCTAAAGGATCAGAACCATGCTGACTGACTTCCCAGCTATCTCCACTTTTCATGGACTGCAAGCAATCAAATACGGTATCATCCTTTGCATTCAGGTATCGTACGTCATGTAATGCTGTGACACTTAACCCATATTGTTTCTGCAGCTCCTGAAGAATTTCCATGCTTGGAATATCTCTTTCCTGGATTCCTAAATAAAAGTCACCCTTTTCAACAAGACCTTCCCACTTTTTTATGTAGGTTTGTAATTGATCAACCGTATCTGTTTCCATCCGTGTTCTAAAGGTAGAGTTGGTAAGTGTGAATATCGCAACCACATCTTCTACTAAATGACGTAAGGTTGCCACATCAATTGTTTCTCGTTCCTCTTGCTGAAGCCAAGTACTTATTTTTATGAGTGCTTGATAGCCTGTATTATTTTTTGCTAGCAAAATACATTGCTCTTGGTTACGTTCTTCATCTTCTATTTGGATAATCATGCCAATAATCGGCTTTATCCCTTTCTTCTTACATTCTTTATAAAAAGGAATGACCCCATACAGCGCATTTTCATCCGTTAATGCAAGTGCATCAAATTTTAATTCATTCGCTTTCTTTACGAGCTTTTCAATCGTGATGGTGCTATTAAAAAAACTATATCCACTTCTTACTTGCAAATGGGTATATGACATAGTATCCCGCCTTCTATTCTTTCATTCCTATTATAACAATCTATATAGAACATGCATACGTAAATGTTGATAATTAATCATAACCCTTCATTACATTTCATAAAATAATAGGGACATGCCTTGGAAGGAGTCGTTTTCATGGAAGAACGTTTTTTTGCTACTGCCATACATTGCTTCTTCATCGCCTTCGGTGTAATGGTGGGTGGATCTATTATTGGAAGTATTGGTGAATTTGCTACAGGAGATGCTCCTCTCTCGGCAATAGGTACTATTGCAAAAAAGCTACGAATTTGGGCTATTGCTGCAGCGATTGGAGGAACATTCGACGCGCTTAGCAATTTTGAAAGAGGGATTTTTGATGGATCAACCATGGATATTTTCCGGCAGATTGTCTTGATTTTATGTGCCATGGGTGGCGTAAAAACTGCAGTAGTGCTTATTGAATGGCTTATCCAAGAGGAAGTGTCCTAATGCATGTTCCTCCCTACCATAAAAAAAATACTTGGCAACGTTTTATTGCAGGTGCCCTTGTTGGCGGTATTATCGCTTACATCGTTTTTATTTTCATGTTTGGCAGCATGTATGAAAATAAATTAAAAGAAAATCTTGAGCTTACTTCTCGGGTGAATGATTTAAAAAACCAGAACGAAGCCCTTTTAAAGGATACGGAGAACTTAAAGGCCCCTGTTAAGGTGTCTGTTATTGAAATAAAGATTGAGAACGCAGAGGAATTATCGCTGGACAGCCTTGTTGTTCCAAAGCTTCAAGAGCTAGTAAAGGATGAGATAAGCCATATTACTGGGCAAAGTGTGTCCATTGTCGAAGAAATCGACCAGCTTCTCATTTCGTCAATAGAAAATAAAGAGTTTACCGTAGACGATCTTCGTTACCAATTTACCGTTCGAATGCTAGTCATTTCTGAAACAGTGAAGGCCTTCTTAGAAGTAGAAGCTTTGAATTAGATTTTGAAAGCGGACAGTGCCCATTAACCATCCCACTACATATATTATACATAATAAGAAAGGGTGGTTCTCCATGCTAATATTGCCTTATAATAAAATGCGCGATGTAAAGCTTGCCCAATTGAGAAATGGACACACTGCTTATGCTGAATCAAATGAGCTCATTAGAATGTTGAAACGCTGCATCGAAAAAGAGCAGCTACAGGTTCACTATGATGAAACCCAAAAGGGATGCTGGATCATTCCAATTTCAGGTGAGAAGTAAAACATTACTTAACGTAAAAGCCAAACAGTCAATGGAACTGTCTGGCTTCGTTTCCGTTTAAGTAATGAAGATAATTAAGGCTTGGCTCTTACTTAAATGCCTTGCATACTTCCTCTAAATCTTGAACGACTTGCTCTGCTTCTTCCCAGCTATATACCGTGGCCCCAGATGCCATAGGATGGCCTCCGCCATTGTATTTTGCTGCAACCTCGTTCACAATTGGCCCTTTGGATCTTAATCTTACACGAATTAAATCCTCTTCCTCAATGAAAAACACCCATGCTTTTATTCCTTCCACTTCGCCAAGTATGCCCACAAGTTGCCCTGTTTCAATTGGGTCTACTTTAAAGGAAGCTAAAATATCCTGGGTCAACTTAATTGTACTTAATCCATTTGGTGAAAGTTCATAACGTTGTAAAACATAACCCCGAAGCCTTGCTATGTTTTGTTTAACATTGTATATCCCATCATAAAGTGAGCTTCGGTCAAAATCATATGTTACAAGGTCTGAAGCATATTCAAAGGTTTTTTTAGTTGTACTAGGAAATAAAAATCTCCCTGTATCCCCAACAATACCAGCATAGAGAGATGCAGCAGATTTATCATTTAATTGTAATCCCTGGTCTTTACCGTGAAGGTACAACTCATAAACCATTTCACTAGTGGAACTGGCTTGGGTATCTACCCACAAAATGTCACCGTACGCGTCATTATTTGGATGGTGATCAATTTTAATTAATTTATCTCCAAGGTTATACCGAGAGTCACTTATCCTATCTGTATTTGCTGTATCACACGTGATAACAAGCGCCTGCTTGTATACGTCATCAGCTATCACGTCCATTTTCAATAAGAATTCTAAGGAGGGGTCAACTTCTCCTACAGCGTACACGTTTTTTTCCGGATAAGAAGCTTGGATGATCTCTTTAAGTCCACCTTGCGACCCAAGTGCATCTGGGTCTGGACGAACATGTCTATGAATAATAATGGTATCATAGGATTTAATCGTGTCTATTATTTGCTGAATCGACATATTTGTTACCTCCACAGTTTTCATTTCGTTCTGGCTAAACATGCATAAAAAAGTTACAATAGAAGAAGGTGCTTTGCCAGCCCATACAGTTGTGCTTGGTTTGGAGCATTATTTAACGAAATTAATATACTTTCCAATTATACATACATCTAGGAGTGAAATTATGTTTATTTTCCCGGTTATTATCATCCTATCCGTTGTGTTCTATGTGTACTATAAGGTTGCGATCTTAAAAACGAGGGATCGGCTTACACAAGTCTATTTTAACGCAAGGTCTCGTATGTGCCTAGGTAGCTTCGTACTATTCTTTGGTGTTAATCAATATGTTTACTATCTAACCCAGTTATCTCTTTTTATAGGACTTCTATTTTTCGTATTAGGCGGTCTACAACTTTATACTGGATTTAAGGAAGCAAGGCATTACAAAAACGAATACCGGCGGTTAAATCCTGCAGGTTATAAAGCTGACGAATAGAGTCAGCTTTTTTTAATGATTACCTTAGAAATTCCGCTCAAAGCTTTAGTCTTTAGCGATCAATTAATTGGGCCATGATTAACCCTTTCCCTGCAATTTTACGTTCATTGTATACTTCAATTTCTATTTTCGCGTACATTCTTCCCGCTTCTAACAACTTTGGTTTAATCACTAGCTTACTGTCAATTTGCATAGGCTTTAAAAAATACACCGTTAGATTTTCTACGACCAAATCTCCTTTTTTGTAATACATTAACAGCCGACTGCTCGCTTCCGTGATTAAGGCGGTAAACACTCCATTAGAAAGCGTTCCAAGTTGATTCGTCATCTGTGGTGTTACATCCGCATGGTATTCAGGTATGTCATCGTCAGAATCAATTAATGATCTTGATACTATGTCATCAATTGTCTCTCCGACCTGAGGCTGCCGCTGTATCTGCTGTAGTGCTTTAAGCACATCTTGCCTGGAAATAACCCCTTGTAACCGAGAAGCCTGATCGGTTACAGGCACTACCTCAATGCCTTCCCAAACCATCATATGAGCTACCGATGCTAGTGACGTTTTTGCCTGCACCACCTGAGGATTCTTACTCATCACCTTCTCTATAAGCATATCTGCTTCCTTCGCTACCACATCTTTAGAGGTCACCATTCCTAATACCCTATTGCTGTCATCAATAACCGGAAATCTTGTATGGCTTGATTGCTCATTTAACTTATACCAGTCACTAACTGTATCCCCTGCTTGGAGGAACCAGGATGCTTCATAAGGTGTGAAAATGTCTCCGACAAAGACAATTTCCTTTTTAATGAGTTGGTCATATATAGCCCGGTTAATCATGGCAGCAACAGTAAACGTATCATAACTTGTGGAAATGATCGGCAATTCTTTTTCATCTGCCAGTCGTTTTATATGTTCCTCTGTATCAAACCCACCGGTAATCAGGACTGCAGCGCCTTCATTCAATGCCAATTCATGTGCTTCCACACGGTTCCCTATAATCAAAAGAGAGTTTGCCTCGGTATACCGCATCATGGCATCTAGCTGCATAGCCCCGATCACAAATTTGTTTAATGTTTTATGAAGACCAGCTTTGCCACCAAGAACTTGTCCATCAATAATATTAATAACCTCAGCAAAGGAGAGCCTCTCAAAGTTCTCTCTATTTTTCCTCTCAATTCGTATGGTCCCTACCCGTTCGATGGTGCTTACAATCCCTTGGTTTTCTGCTTCTTTAATTGCTCGATATGCTGTCCCATCACTAACATTTAATTCCTTTGCAATTTGCCTCACTGAAATTTTGTGACCAACAGAAAGGGATAGAATATGTTGGATAATCTGCTCGTGTTTCGTTGCCAATGGTGTTCCACCAACCTTCAACTGTACTAGTACATTATTTAAACTTTATTATACAGTTGATTGTTAGTAAACTCAATAGTTATGGGACCTGCGCTGTTGAGGTTCCTGCTGTTCCATAATTGGTGGCTTAGTCATTTTTAATAACGTAGCAAGGTTTGAACCTACTACTAAGAATAGAAACCCTAGCCAACCTCCCCAAAAAACCATTTCTATTGTTGTGTTGGCATAGGGGATTACCGGCCATGCAAAATAAAGTAAAAACGCTGCAAGCAATAATCGCAAAATAGCATAATGTCGCATTATATCTCCTCCTATTGACCAATGTATGAAAAAAGTCCACCAAACAGAACATTAGTTGAGAACGAAAAAAGGCAAAAAAAATAGCCTTTTAAAGGCTATTCGGCATAGTAAGTAGAAAATGAAATGGATGCAAAAAAAGACTCTCCATCTTCGTCCACATTTAAAGTTTCAATCGTAATTAATCTTTCTCCTTCTAGCATTGCATCTAAGAACTGATTTACATCTTTTAAGCTCTCTCCTGTAACATCTAGTGAATATGTAGCTTCCTGAACTTCTGACGTCTCCTCAGTTGTTTCATCAGCTCCCTCACCATTTCCAGTTGCTGAGCCTATATAATCGATCTGAACATTAGATGAATTTGCCAACCCATGTATTTCTCGTAATAAGGAATCGATTGCGAGACGGTTGGGAATAAGTTGTGCAATAGCTTCAGAATCTCCTGTCGCTTCTTCTTTGTTGTCATCAGCATTACGCGCAACCTGGTTTTCAAACATTGACACTTGATTATGTAGATTTTCTGCTTCACTTTTTTGTGGCTTTATTAAATAGTGATATCCTACTAAATACACTAATCCTAATACAACGAGCAAGCCGACCAACACGAGTATATGCGTTTTATTCAATGATTTCATCATGTGTGCCAAGCTCCTCCTTCAGCATTTCCTCATGCAATTGTACCGTCAACACAGCTTCATAGTCTTCTTCTACTGCAACAACACTAGTTAGTTGTACCTCTGTTACGTAGGCTAAGTCAGAAGCTTCTGCCACAAAATCTGCAACTTCCTCCATACTAGGGTAGCTTGCTGTTACAACAAAAGAAGTTATAGAATCGTTTGCATAGCTTATCAGCTGTTCGCTCGATACCAATAAATCGGTCACAGCATGGAAAAGAGGTATAGTAGGTGAAGCTTCACTTCTAATTCTTTGGGTTTCAACAATTAGTTGCTCCATTTCTCTTGTTCCCGCTGCATCGTTTTGTTGCTCAGCAATGGTGATTTCCAACTCTGTTAATTGTGTTTCAGCAGCAGAGATTTCCTTATCTATACTGTTTTTCTGGACAAGCAAAAAGGCCATTATACAACAGGCTAAAATAAGGAAAGCCCCTCCAGATATGATGAAGAATAGCTTTTTATTTGGTTGCTTTTTAATAAAGTTTATTTCTGTACTCATACCGTTTAAACCTCATTCTTCATAGCCAGACCTAATACGTCTGTATATTTGGATGGTAGCTCACCATTTGAAAAATCCTCAACTGCTAAGGTTTCACCTTCTATAAAGCGTTGTTTTAACGCTGGTAGACCAGCGTAATCACCAGATAGTAAAAGAAGCTCTATTTGGGAAGTGCCTTTTGTAATGGAATATTGATAGAAATCTATGATGCGATTTATTTCTATTAAATACTCATTAATTGTCCGGTCCATATCGGAGTTTTCCATAGCTTTTTCCATTTTCATATGCCTTGTGAAAATTGGCTTATTTTCTTTGAAAGCTGTCAGCACAAGTGCTTCCGCGTTCCAGTGAACGTGCAAAATGTGATTCTGTGTTGTTGTTTCCTTCCGTGTAGCCATGTAATATCGATAAACAGATAAGGAGGTTAAGTCTGCCACTACTGGACGCAACCCTTGTTGTTCAAACACCTCTACAAAATCATTTATTTTCTCTTTTGGATAGGCAAATAATAAGATATGTTGCTTATCACCTTGTTTTTCAAGAAAATCTATTGCTATGGAAGGATTAGCAAAGGGTAAATAGATACTATTTCCAAGCTGTGTCTCGATATAATCCCTAGCTTCTTCTCTTGATAAAGCTGCAGGGACTTCTATTTGCCGGATGACCACCGTATCATCAGGTACTGCAAATAAAAGCTTTTTCCTTTTCCATTTGTGCTCTTGGACAAGTTTTCTTATTAGTTCAGAAAATCCAGCCTTATCCATTATCTTCCCCTCTTCTAAAACGGATGGAGGGAGCTCCAATTCACCATGTTCTTGTAATCCTTCTAACTTATTATTTTTATGAAAGGTATATCGTAATTTTCGATTTGTAATTACAATATTAACCCTACCATTAGATATAAAGCCCATGCTGTCACGTCCTTATAAAAGTAATGTAAAATACCAGTCTATTAATCTTTCGCCAAAGAAGTAGGTGATAAAGGAAGCAATCACGATATATGGCCCGAAAGGTACGGGCTGTTTTCGATCAACGATCTTCAATCCGATTAATATCACACCAATGATTGCGCCAATAATGCAGGAAAGAAAAAAAGCCAACAAGGTACCTTGTAGTCCAAGCACAATGCCAAGTACGCCGAAAAGTTTCATGTCCCCTGCGCCCATGCCTCCTCTGCTAATGATAATAACAAGCATAAGTACTGCTATCCCTACCACGGCTCCCACTATACTGCTCCACCATGGATCAAGCGGCACAAGAAAGCGCATCATCACAAGAAATGGTAAGAAAAACAACAGAACTTTGTTTGGTATGAGCATATAAGCAAGGTCGGATACAAGGATGATCATGAGCAAGGAAACGAGTAGCAATGCTGTAACGAGTTCCATCTCCAGCCCTATTTGTATATAGCTTAGGGCAAAGAAAAAGCCTGTTAAAAATTCAACGACTGGATATATGTATGATATCTTGCCCTTACAATATCGGCATTTGCCTTGTTGAATAGCGAATGAAATAAGCGGTATATTATCATACCAAGCTAGTTGATGATTACATTGTGGACATCTGGAACGGTCATTTGCAAAAGGAAGCTTCTTTGGGACCCGAAGTCCGACCACATTAAAAAAAGACCCAAAGAGCAAGCCTAAACCGAAAAACAATAGAATCATGACACTATCCATTTATGTACTCCTTCATGTTAAAGATATTGAATATTGAAGAAAACGCCCTGCTTTTGGGGCAAGGGCGTTGGTTGTGTTGTGAAATTTATTCAGGTTTTGTTTTACTGTAAGTATACGTTTTAACACCATTAGTAGATGTTTCTACTTTAACAAAACCAACCAGTTCATCTTCATCGCTTTCACTAGAATCTAAAAAGCCTGCACTCTTAAGATCAGCTACACTTACTGTGTAATCACCTTCCTTTTCAGGATCAGAAACGTCAGCAAGCCTAGCAGCATTCTTAATTAGTTCCACATTTGCTTTCTCCGCTTTTGCCTCTGAATTACTAATTATCTTCCCTACTGATGGAATAGCAATCGCTAGTATAATAGCTAAAATTGCAATTACAGCTAGTAACTCTACCAACGTAAATCCTTTTTCTTTTTTCAACATTTTTTTCATGCGTGTAAGCATAAAAATCCCCGCCTCTCTAAATATGTATATTTAGTAACACAGTCAGGTCGGTTGCACTACTTGCTCCAGATTATCAAAGTGCCCAGATAGAGATAACCCTTCAAAGCATCCGTCTATTTACCTAGTTCTATTATATTATATAAAACTACAATTTACCACATTTTTATTGTAAATTTTCGAACATAGAAAACATTGGAATAACGACTGCAGATATAATGCCCCCTACTATGACAGTAAGTACGATGATCATAAGTGGCTCTATCAATGTTTTAATCCGGTTTGACAGCTGCTCTACTTCTTCTTCATAAAAGGAAGCCGCTTTTGCTAGCATCTGGTCCAATGTACCTGTTCTTTCGCCAATTTGCATCATTTGAATAATTAAAGGTGGTATTACCCAGTGATTTTTCATCGGCTTTGTAATCGATTCACCTTGTTGAAGGGTTTCCTTAGAGGAAGATAACACATCCTGAATCACCCTGTTCCCAACAACCTTTTCCGTTATTTCTACTGCTTCCAAAATAGGAACAGCACTGTTCACCAATGTGCTTAGTGTTTGCGTCATCCGCACTAATGCGCCTTTATGTGCAAGCACGCCAAGGAAAGGAAAGCGCAGCTTATATGTATCAATTCGATAGCGAAAACTATCATATCTTAGCATATATTTGCCAAGAAAAACTAATAATACGATTAAGAGGGCAATGCTCCACCAATATACCGCTAGCCAATCACTAAGGTTCAAAATAAATTGCGTGTAAGGTGGTATTTCTTCTCCAAAGGAATTAAACATGGTAACGAATTGCGGCACGATAAACACGAGTAAAAAAATACTCAACATCAAGGTTATGACACCTACTACACTTGGATAAAGCAGTGCAGAAACTACTTTTTGTTTATTTCGATATTCTTTTTCATAGTAATCTGCCATTTGGTTAAGAATTTCATCTAGCTTACCGCTCACTTCTCCTGCATGAATCATGTTTACGATTAACATGGGAAAAATGTTAGGATGCTTTGCTGCTGCAGTAGATAGAGAGACTCCCTGCTCCAATTGTTTTACCATATCTTCTAAAGTTGTACGAAGCGCATAATTATCGGTTTGTTTTGACATTGTAATGGTTGCTTCAGAAATGGGTATACCAGCATGAATCAATGTGGAATATTGTCTCAGAAACAGAACAAAATCTTTGTTTTTAACACGCTTGTTTAAAATAATATCTTTGTTCCAAGGTTTTGTTTCCTCAATTTGCGTAATGAGTAGACCTTGTTTCTCCAGCTCATTTAACGCTAACTGTTTGGAATCGGCATCAATTTTTCCTTTTATCCGCTCTCCGGACATTCGTTTGCCAACATATTGAAAGTCCATACTAGGAGTTCCCTCCTTGCATATACGGCGCTGCAGCTTCCATGGAAATTTGGTCTTCTTGCAGAAGTCGTCTTAATTCCATCTCCAATGTATGCATCCCTTGGTCTCTAGAAGTCTGTAACACATTTTGAACTTGATGTAACTTTTCGTTTCGTATTAGGTTTTTGACAGCTGAAGTATTCCGAAGCACCTCTGTTGCTGCTCTTCTTCCAGATCCGTCTCTTGTTACTAGTAATCGCTGAGAAATGACTGCCTTTAAAATAGTAGACAGCTGAATTCGTATTTGCGTCTGCTGTGCTGGCGGGAAAACATCAATAATTCGCTCGATTGTTGAAACGGCGTCTGTAGTATGTAATGTTCCTAATACGAGATGACCTGTTTCTGCAGCAGTAATAGCAGTCGAAATGGTCTCTAAGTCTCGCATTTCTCCAAGTAAAATGATGTCGGGATCCTGTCGAAGACTAGCCCTTAGACCATTTACAAAACTATTCGTATCAAACCCAATCTCACGTTGATCAATAATTGATTTATTATGGGAATGCATGTATTCAATCGGATCTTCTAATGTGATGATATGCTTTTCCATTGTTTGATTAATATAATGAATCATGGAAGCAAGCGTCGTACTTTTTCCACTTCCTGTAGGACCAGTAACCAACACAAGCCCTTGGGGTTCTTGGACAATTTCTTTTGCAACAACAGGAAGATTTAGTTCCTCAATTGATGGGATGTGATTCGGGATAATTCGAATCGCCAATGACAGTTCTCCGCGCTGATAAAAGGTATTTATACGAAAACGGGAGACACCCTGTATACCGTAAGAAAAATCTAATTCTCTATTCCTCTCCAATGTGTCCCATAAATCTTGTGGTAGGATGGCTTGCAGGATTTGTTTCGTCTCAGATGGCTTAATTCGAGGCATGTCCTGTTCCATTAACCTACCATTCACCCGGAAAATGGGCGCTTTTCCGATGGTTAAATGTACATCAGATGCATTCTGATTATAAGCATCTGTAAGCCATCCTTCAATTATTTCTCGCATTCTATCAACTCCCTATAGTCGAATGGATACTTGCATAATTTCTTCCATCGACGTTTTACCTTCTTTAATTTTTTGTAGCCCATCTTTTATAAGAAAAGCCGTCCCTTGCTTGTCTAAATACGCTCTAATATCATTCATTGAGCCACTATTCAAGAGCATTCCTCTGATTGTATCATCAATGACGACAACCTCTTGGACAGCAATTCTTCCTCGATAGCCCCTCTGGTGGCAAACCGAACACCCTTCACTATCGTAGACGTGTTCTACATTCATTTCATTTTTCTCAAAGATCTCTCTTTCCATATCTGTTGCTGGACGCTCTATCAAACAATCTCTGCACAGCTTACGAACTAGCCGCTGGGCGACGACACCCGACAAAGAAGAAACAACTAAATATGGCTCAATTCCCATATCAATTAATCGAGGAATTGCATCCACAGCACTATTCGTGTGCAAGGTACTAAAAACGAGGTGACCTGTTAAGGAAGCACGAATCGCAATTTCTGCTGTTTCCTGGTCGCGAATTTCTCCCACCATAATGATGTTAGGATCCTGCCGCAAAATAGAACGTAAGCCACTTGAAAAGGTTAAACCAACAGAACTGTTCACTTGTACCTGGTTGATCCCCTCTAATTGATACTCTACAGGGTCTTCTACTGTTACAATATTAACTTCATCAGAATTCAATTGATGTAACGCGGCATATAAAGTGGAAGTTTTTCCCGAACCTGTAGGGCCTGTCAATAACACCAGGCCTGAAGGACGGTGTATCAAATCTTCATATTTTTTCAAGTTTGCCTGTGAGAAATCTAACTCATTAACCTTCTTTAATGCTTGATTTAAGTCTAGAAGCCGGATTACAATTTTTTCTCCAAACACTGTGGGTAAACAAGAAATCCGTAAATCAACTGGTGTTAGCCCTACCGTTGTTCTAATTCTTCCATCCTGAGGTAGTCTTGTCTGGGTAATATTTAAGTTAGCCAAAATCTTTATGCGAGCAATGAGTGCATTTTGCATCTGCTTGGCAACAATTTTTTCTGTTTGCAGCTTCCCGTCAATTCTGTAGCGTACCTGAACCGCAGCCTCCTGGGGATCGATATGTATATCACTTGCTTTCAGCTGAACAGCAGTCGTAAGCAGCTGGTCAAATAATTGAATAATTGGCGCCTCAGCTTCACCATTATTCTGATTTTCTATCATTTCGGGTTCATTTTTATAGTAGTATTTGTTGATGGCAAAAAGAATATCATCCTTGGCAGCTATTACCGGGGAAATACTAAACCCTGTTTCCATTTCCAAATCATCGATAACAAAGTAATCCATTGGATCCTTCATCGCAACCATTAATTCCGTCCCACTAATTTGTAATGGCATAATTAAATTTTGCTGGGCTGACTCCCTTGTTACAAATTGAAGGACATTTTCATCAATCGGATACCTATATAACGAAACATGCGGAATACCAAGCTGGAATTCCAGCACTTCAATGAGCTGTTTCTCTGTAATAAATCCGTGTTCTAAGAGCGCGTCACCAAGCTTTTGATTGCTTTTTTTATTTTCCAGTGCCTCATTAATTTGTTGTTCATTAACGAGTCCCGCATCGCGGAGTAAGTCACCTAGGCGTTTACGTGTGATCATTGTGGTTCAGTCCTTTCTATTCTTTATTAATGGTGATGGTATCATCTGTTCTAACTGTTTGACCTTGAGCAGTGCCATAAATCTTGTACTCTACCTCTAAACCATCTTCTACTTTAGCTGGTGGGTCAGGCAAGTTAATTTCAAACCGTCTACCATCCCCAAGAATAACTTCTGGGTGCTCTAAACTAGATATTGACAAAGTGCCTTCTAATCTTTCTTGTAAATATTCTAAGGCATTCTGTTCTTCATTATATGTGTACATATCCAATACAGCTTGTACATAATCAATCCCCATTTGTGCTACTAATTCTGCGTCAGTTCGTTTTTCCACTGTTGTAATCTGCTTAGTTGTTTGAATAACTTGTCCAGACAATGTTGTTATAAATAGTAATATTAAAGTAATTATTAAAAGTGTTAATACAAGTGCTGCACCTTTTTCACCCTTTAAGCCCATAGCTAATCCACACCTTCTTCATTTTCTATTAAGTATGTAAAGGACTCATTTATAGGAGTCTTTCCACCTTTCTCATACACTTTTATTCTTGCTCGGTAGAGCCCTAAAAACATTTCTTCCTCGGTCCCCTCGCACAGTTGGTATGTACCTATATAATCTTTGCTATTAATTTTATAACTTGAAGAGATTTGTGTTTCATGTCCAGTTGTTTTTTCTTCACATTCATTTATATTAGAAAAATCGATACTTTCCTTTTCTAAATCATAGGCCACTTGTCCTATTAAATTACTAGCAGTAAGTTTATTTTCCGTATTACTAGTCCACTGCAAAATTTGTGGAAATATTGGCAAGAGTAAAGTTATAACTAGTGCGAGCAGTGCGATTGATGCTATAATTTCTATAAGGGTAAAACCACTATTATTATCAAATGTTTTTTTATACATTACAATATTCACGCCTCACGTGTGACTTTTATCCTATTATAGCACTTAATTGGATGTGAAAATATGAATTTTCGTCAACTTAATAATGAAAAAGGAATCACACTCGTCGAACTTCTTGCTGCCATCGGGTTACTAGCAATTGTTATTGCACTATCTTCCACAATTTTCACACAGATGTTTAGTGCGGAAGAAAAATCAGAAGGCGATATAAGAACAAAACAGACATTAAATGTTATAGCTGCTGAAATGAAGCATGATTTTTTTAAAGGAGAAGAGAGAATCTGTGCTAGAGATCCCCTAAAAGGAATTACTATATCATTTGACAGTGAAGATATACTAGATGTTGATGAAGAGGGTTGTATTATTATTAAAGAGGGACAGAATACACTACCAATTGTGATAACTGCCACTAGTGATCAAGGCGGTTCTACCGAAATAAAAACAAGCTGGAAGAAAAAAACTGTTTCTCTAGATATACCGATAGAACAAAAACCAGAAGAGGAACCTAGCAATCCGGATCCGGAAGAAGAGCCTAGTGAACCAGACCCTGAAGAAGAAACTGAACCAGAGCCAGATGAAGAACCTGGCGACACGCTATCATGTAAAGTAGAAGGTTCCTTGATGCTGACAAAGAAAGTTAAATTAATGAAAGGAATTTGTCCAAATGATACGTATGAAATAACTGGGGCATTACATGCAACAGAGTCTCTCTCCCTTCAGCATGATGGTGTAACCTTAATAGTACGTGGATCTGCACAATTTGATGGAAAAGTAGACCTTGCTAAAAATAGCCTTTTGGATATTGGCGGGGCTGGAACATTTAATCATGATCTTAAATTAAAGAAAGACAGTCGCTTAAAAACGGGGGGACCAATAGTAATTAGGGATGAAAAAAGGTTAGCACTCCATAAAGGGGCAACCATTACAATAAATGGCTGGCAACATTATCTTCCATAATAAGAAATTTGGAAATTTATATCGTGAAAAAAGGCTTGGATACAACATCCAAGCCTTTCATTATGGTTTTATCTACAACTCCAAAACATCGCCAATTTTCATCGCTTTCCCTTCTCCTACACTTACTTTCTCAGCAAATGCGTCAGGATCTTGTTCGATTACAGGAAAGGTATTGTAGTGCACTGGCACGGTGGTTTTAGCGTTTATCCATTTCGTCGCAACGAGGGCATCTTCTGGCCCCATGGTAAAGTTGTCACCAATTGGTACGAATGCGACATCGATATCATTCATCTCACCAATTAATTTCAAGTCAGAGAATAGGCCTGTGTCTCCCACATGATAGATGGTTTTGCCATCTATTGTTAGTAAAATACCTGCTGGCATACCTGTGTAAACTGTTGAACCATCCTCTTGGGTGTATGCAGATCCGTGAAATGCCTGGGTGAATTTCACTTGTCCGAAATCAAAATTGTGTTTCCCACCAATATGCATCGGATGTGTCTTTAACCCTTTATTCCCTAAGTACTCTGCAAGTTCGTTTGGCGCTATAACCAAGGCATTGCTTCTTTTGGCAATTTCAAACGTATCACCCACATGATCATTGTGTCCGTGTGTGAGTAAAATAACATCTGCCTTAATCGTGTCTGCATCCAAATCACATGCCTCATTACCTGAGATAAATGGATCAAAGAGAATCGTTTTTGTTCCGGTCTCAACCTTAACTACAGAATGTCCATGATAAGATACTTTCATCATATTTCGCTCCTTTTATTAAAGATTGTCTCCCTACTACTTCTATAAAGAGTTCTCTATTCCTTTACCCGTTTAGTAATTTTCCCATGCACGTTCATAAATTTGAATTAAATGAGGATCTATCAAGGTGTTTGGTTTCAGTGTGATTTCCTCACCGTCTTTATCTACCATACTGGCATCTTCGTCTTTCCCAAACTGCGTTAAACTACCTAACATATCCTTATCCAAAAACTTTGTTTCCGGTTCAATTGTGACATCTTCAAGTTTAATCTCTTCTCTGCTCGCCATGACAAAACCCCAATTTCCAAAACTAGGAACATCTACATGAAGGTTTTCCGTATTCAGCCCAGTTGAAGCAATGGTTTCAGAGATCGTCCAATATACCTCTCTTGCGAAAACGGGACTCGTCCCCTGCGCCATCATTACCCCTTCTGCCGTCATATGGTTCCTTACCAACGAGTAAAATTCCTTTGTATATAGCTTGTTTAAACTCTCATTATTTGGGTCTGGCAAATCAATAAGAATCACATCAAACCACTCTTCGCTATCCTCGAGGTATTCATAGGCATCCATGTTATGAACAGTAACCCTTTGATCCATTAATGCCCCTTCATTCAACTCTAATAATTGGCGATTTTCATTTGCGAGCTCCACTACTGCTGGGTCAAGATCCACTAATGTGAGATTTTCTAAAGAATCATATTTTAGCACTTCTTTTGCTGCGACACCGTCCCCGCCACCTAAAATCAGCACGTTTTTAGGCTCATTCACAAAGGACATCGCAGGATGAACAAGTGTTTCGTGATAACGATGCTCATCTGTTGAACTCAGCTGCAACGAACCATCTAAATAAAGTCTCACATCATCCTGATCCTGAGTAAGGATTATTTTTTGATAGTTGCTTTCCTCCATATGTAAAATTGGATCTTTATAAAGCTTCTGTTCAAAGCTAAAAGCAAGCTCTTCTCCAAAAAACAGGCCAAGAATTAATGACAATGCAATGATTCCACCACAAGCGGCATGAACAGAAAAGTTCCTAATTTCTTTACGGAACAGCCATAACACGATTAAAGCAACGGTTACGTTAATACAACCAACTAAGAATGCTGATTTTACCATGCCAAATTGTGGACGCAGTAAGAAAACAAATAAAAGTCCACCAACAAGGCCTCCGGCATAATCAGAAAATAAGACTCTTGCAGTACTTCGATTAAGGGATACACCAATCTCGTTTGCTTTCCTGATTAATATTGGCAATTCAAAACCAGTCAATGCACCCACTAACGCAGTGATAAAGTAAAGATAAAACGCATCTGTTCCATCAGGTGCAATAGCAGTGATCCCAAACATCGTAAAACTGGAGAAGCCACCAATTATCGCAACTCCAAACTCAACCCAGATAAAAGATATAATAAGGTTTTTCATCACTTTTTCACTTAAACTTGCTCCAATCCCCATACCAGTAAGGAAAAGAGAAATGATTAACGTGTATTGCTTTACGCCATCACCTAATATATAGGAACCCAATGCACCGAACAAGACTTCAAATATTATGCCGCAAATGGAGACAATCCCCGATGCCCAATAAATAATTGTACTCTTTCTCACAGCTGCATCATTCAAATTTGATCACTCCACTTCCTTGTTTCCCTGTAAATAAATGAGGCTTCCGCGACATGTTCCAGCGGAAGCCATTTTGATATGTTTATAACTGTCACAATAATACTATGTTATAGATGCACCGATAACTAAAGCCAAGCCAATAGACACCGCCATGGAAATAATACCTACAGCAAGGTTATTTTGGCGTAATTGCTCCTCCACAGAAAACT
Organism: Oceanobacillus manasiensis; assembly: GCF_000724085.1. Taxonomy (GTDB): domain Bacteria; phylum Bacillota; class Bacilli; order Bacillales; family Amphibacillaceae; genus Oceanobacillus_B; species Oceanobacillus_B manasiensis. The sequence goes on along the minus strand of NZ_CCDL010000002.1, from coordinate 55,083 downwards.
TTCTAGTAAATAGATCAAATATCCCGTAAGCAATCATTTGCAGTAGCACACCAAACAGTCCCCAAATAATGGTTTCCTGTATCTGAATACTGTGATAAATGGCAAATGCTAATACAATACAGATCCCAATAATTTTTCCGGCAATAGATAACGCTACTGCCTGGTTGCCGTTCTTAACTTCTTCCATGTCTTTATATTTTCTTGTCATGTTCTCAAATATAATAAGTCCGATTAATACGATTACGACCGATATTGCAAAATACATGAGTGAATCAATAAATGGTTGCATGCAAAACCCTCCTTTTATTATTTTCCGGAACCTGGACCGCCTCCACGAAATGTTCCACTTCCACGACTTGGCGTTCCGTAGCCTCCACTTGTATATCCACCATAGCAATCTCCTGATTGGCAAGCACGTGCCCTACGATTACTCCAGCCATTCCCAAGGAAACTATCGAGTAGTCGATAGGTAAAATATGTCTGCAGAAAACTTGGTGAGTAATTATTTCGTACAAATTCCTCACTGGCAACTTCAATCAAAATCACATTATCATCGTTTTCACTGTGCTTTAATGTAACAAAATCATCTGGATAAACCATAATTTGTTGATTATCTTTTTCTTCACTTATATTTTCTGGCTCTATAGCAGAAGAAAACAATGATACAAGCTCTTCTTTATTAAAACGTTGTGTGGCGTAAACCTCAGCGTCATATGTATCACCATTCACTACATCAAGCAGAGGGAAATGCGCCTCTACTAAATCATCAATTTCATTACTGTTATCTGCTTCTATGTCTGCAGTAAGATCTGCTTTGCTTGGTTCATCTGGCATATCTCCGGCACTAACATTGGCATCTTGTTCCATTCCTCCAGGTCCACATGCTGCAAGTATACATAACATAATGATTACAATTCCTAGTAACAGCCATTTTTTGGACAATAAGATCCCCCTCTCCCTGTATAGTAGTTAATCAAGTTGGCAGGAGCAGCGAGGCCGCTCCTGCCATCCACTAACTAGTTTATTTACCCATCTTTCTTTTTAGTTCTGCTAACTCATCATCTACGCCGTTTTTATCCAAATCTTCAAATTCATCATCCAATGTACGGCTTGCTTGTGACATATCTTCACTCGTTTCAGCTTCTGCTTCAAATTGCATTACTTTCTCTTCCATACGCTCAAAACCACGCTTAGACTCATCATTCCCAATAGATGACATTGTACGATTCATTTTGGTTCTTGTTTTTGCAGATTCAGCACGTGCTTTTAACGAATCCTTTTTCAACTTCATTTCCTGGTATTCTTTTTTCATTTCATCAAGTTTGGAACGAAGTGATGTAGCGTCTTGTTGTGCTCGCTCCCAGGACTCATTCAACGTTGTTGCAGTAGCCTCATGGTCTTTCTTATCTTGCAGGGCACGTCTTGCTAGATCCTCATTCCCTGCCTCAATCGCTTGCTCTGCTTGCTTTTGTCTTTTATCAACCATTGCTTGTGCATCATTAGCTTTTCTCTTTAACATTTTTTCATTCGCTATTTGCTTGGCAACAGCCGCTTCAACTTCGCGAATATCCTCTGCCATATCTCTCATAAACTGATCAAGCATTTTCACCGGATCTTCGGCTTTATCAAGCATTGCATTTAATTCTGAACTTACCACTGTCTTCATACGACCAAAAAATTTAAACATATATTCTCCTCCTATTTAGATCCTGCTAATATTTTTATTTCATAAGCTTCAATGGAGTAGCCATGACTGGCTTCTATTTCAGTTCCCCATGACTCAAAGCTGAGATAGCTTTCTTCTTTTGTATCCATATATTCAGCGTATTGTGTTTCTGAACCGGTTAAAGAATTGCTTCTTCCTTCTCCAGTTACCCTTGCTGATCCTGTTTCCTCCAGGTAATAGGTGCTGTTCTCGTACGTAATTTCTTTCGGGAATGGCTTCTGGATCGGAAACTGAACTTTCCTATATATGCCAAGTTCAAGCTCATCATCCATTTCTGCTGATAACCATATAGTATCATTTCCCTCCAGTAATTGATAACTATACCATTCATAGCCCCCATCTCTATATGTTATCTTCCCAACGACCTCATAGTCTGTGAGATCATAGGTAATAATGTCGCCGATTTTGATGGAAAGCACCGTTCTTTCTTCCGGTACAGCAGTTTCATTCTTTTTTTTTGAAAAGATCTTGGAAAATAGCCCCATTCACTCACCTCACATCATTATATCTTTTGTTGCTAGTAGGTATTACGTTCTAAAGAGAAATTGGTTTCAAAATATAATTTTTTTTACATTTGTGATTGTCTGTTATACTTTAGTATATCATTACATATGAAGGAGTGCCTATATATGACAAGTAGAATAGACGCATTATTAAAAAGCATGAAGGAACAAGACCTTGATAGTATGTTTGTAACATCGAAGGCAAACTTTTATTACTTAAGCAATTACTATACGGAGCCCCATGAGCGTTTAATTGCAGTCTATGTATCCCACACTATGGATCCAATCCTTATTGTACCAGCAATGGAAGTAGAAGATGCAAAAGAGGCAGGTTGGCAATTTGAAATAATTAGTTACCGTGACCACGAAAATCCTTGGGAGCTTTTCTCGAAAAGACTTAAAGCATCGAATCAAGTACCAGCCTCCATTGGACTGGAACATGATCATATTACATTGGAAAGATATGAAGCCATTAAGGAGTATCTATCCAACACAGCAATTCGTGATGGAAAAGAGATATTGGCAAACTTAAGAGTGATAAAAGATAAAAAAGAGTATACCTTGTTAAAACAAGCAGCAGCACTTGCCGATTTCGGTGTTGAAACAGGAGTGAAAGCAATTCAGGAAGGTGTAAGTGAATTAGAACTGATTGCCAAAATCGAATACGAGCTAAAAAAACAAGGTATTCAAGAAATGTCGTTCAATACAATGGCGTTATCTGGGACAAAAACGGCTTCTCCTCACGGTACGCCAAATATGAAAAAGATAGAAAAAGGGGATATTGTTTTATTTGATCTTGGAGTTATTTTTGAAGGATATTGTTCAGATATTACGAGAACAGTAGCGTATAAATCTATAACGCAAGAACAAGAAAACATCTACCAAACGGTATTGCAAGCTGAACAAAAAGCCATTGAAGCTTCAAAGGTCGGGACCTCTGTCGGTCAGCTTGACCAAATTGCGAGAGGACATATTGAAACTGCAGGCTATGGCGACTATTTCACACATCGTTTAGGACACGGACTTGGCATTGAAACTCATGAATATCCATCGATGCATAGCAATAATACATTGCCATTAAAATCCGGCATGTGTTATACGATTGAACCAGGTATTTATGTACCAGGACAAGGTGGTGTGCGAATCGAAGACATGGTATACATGACAGACAAGGGTGCTGAAGTATTGACAGCCTATCCAAAGGAATTACAGATACTTGATTAATTAATAAAGCAAAGCCTGCAGGACATCCTACAGGCTTTGCTTTTTGTATTTAGCTTTCCAGTAATGAGTGTGCATCATCAAATTCAAGACCGTGTGAAGCAGCAACTGCTTCGTACGTCACAAAGCCATCTAAAGTATTGACTCCTTTACATAGAGCTTCATTGTCCAAGCATGCTTTCTTGTAACCTTTATTTGCCAGCTGTAGGGCGTACGGTACTGTTACATTCGTTAAACCTATGGTTGATGTACGTGGAACAGCACCAGGCATGTTTGCAACAGAATAATGGAGCACACCATGCTTCGTGTATGTTGGATCGTCATGTGTGGTAATACGGTTACTCGTTTCAAAAATACCACCTTGGTCAATTGCAACATCTACAATTACAGACCCTTCAGGCATTTGTTTTACCATTTGATCTGTTACAAGCTTCGGAGCTTTAGCGCCCGGTATTAGAACAGCACCAATTACAAGATCTGATTCAGAAATGGCTAGTCCAATATTTAAAGGGTTTGATATCATTGTATTTATTTTAGAACCAAAAATATCATCAAGCTGGCGTAAGCGTTCTGGACTAAGATCAATAATGGTGACATCTGCTCCTAATCCTACAGCTATTTTCGCCGCATTTGTGCCAACTACTCCGCCCCCAATAATGGTGACTTTACCTCTTTTAACTCCAGGGATCCCAGCTAATAAAATGCCTTTTCCTCCCTTAGGTTTCTCTAAAAATTGTGCACCAATTTGAGAAGCCATTCTTCCTGCTACCTCACTCATTGGTGTAAGGAGTGGTAGCGAACGATTGTCCAATTGCACGGTTTCATACGCTATTCCGACAACTTTTTTCTCAATTAAGGCCTTAGTTAATTCAGGCTCTGCAGCAAGATGTAAATAGGTGAAGAGGATAAGCCCCTCATAGAAATAGTCATATTCCTCTCGTTGTGGCTCTTTAACCTTCATAACCATTTCTTGATTCCAAGCTTCTTGTGCAGAACCTACAATAATTGCACCAGCTTCTTTATAATCACCATCTGTAAAGCCAGACCCCAGGCCTGCTTCTGTTTCCACATATACCTCATGACCTGCTTCAGATAAAGTGTGTACCCCCGATGGCGCCATAGCTACTCTGTTTTCATTGTTTTTAATTTCCTTTGGGATCCCAATTCTCATCGATCTAGCCCTCCAATTTCTGCAATAAATAATTATGAAAGCACTTACAACACTTTGATTATACTACATTATGTACCTAAAACTACATTACCAAATTTATTAGCAAAGGGAAAGAAGAATTAAGTGAAACTTTAATAAGTGGGGGTTTTTGTTCTCCCCCACTTATTGTTAAAGGTTATCTTCTGCGATTATTAAAGGTGTGAATATTTTTGTTGTTATGCAACTGTTCTACAACCCCACTTTGATAACTTTCATTTAGTTGGTTTTGCACAGCTGCTACGCCCTTTTCGTCTTCAAAAATATTTTCTGGAGAATTATCTTTCTTTTGTTTGCTCAAGATTATCACCTCCATTTATAGGGTGTCCACCCTTACGGAATGTTATCTTGCATAGTTCTTTCCAGTAAACCCAATTATGTATAGGTAATACGCAGGCACCAATTTCTTGCTCTGTTTCATCTTTTGAAAATTAAACGAAAATTATTGCAACATAGAAGATTTCAATTGTGATTCGAAATGTAAGGGTATATACTAAAAGAAAAAGGGGATATGTAGCATGGAATATAAAAACATTGTGGTAGCTGTAGATGGCTCTCAAGCGTCTGAAAAAGCTTTTAAAAAGTCACTTGAAATTGCAAAACGCAATCACGCAAGCTTAATCCTTGCACATGTGGTGGATTCCCGTACTTTTGCTTCTGCAGAGGCCTATGATCGCACCCTTTCCGAAAGAGCTGACAGCTATGCTAAAGAATTACTTGACACTTACGTAGAAAATGCTCAAACTGCTGGTCTCACCGACATTACACGTTCGATAGCATATGGCTCTCCAAAAATAAAAATTGCAAAAGATATTGCGCAGGATTTTGATGCAGATCTCATTATTTGCGGTGCTACAGGGATGAGTGCTGTGGAAAGGTTTCTAATTGGCAGTGTTTCTGAAAGTATAACCCGATATGCGTCTTGTGACGTGTTAGTTGTTCGCTAAACAGATACTAAAAATCGAAAAACGATTAATTGACTTATAATTATTACGAACCATAAAAAAAGGTTTTGCCACCTCACATGATGGCAAAACCTTTAAGAAAATTTAAGCTAATCGCAATGTGTCACGAGCGATCATAACTTCTTCATTAGTTGAGATAACAATTACTTTAACTGGAGAATGCGGATAGTTAATGAACTGATCCTTTCCACGAATCTGATTTAATGCAGGGTCCCAATATACCCCCATAAATTCTAGACCATGTAACACCTTCTCACGGATTGTTGCACTATTTTCCCCGACACCTGCTGTAAAGATAATCGCGTCTACACCAGACATTTTAGCAGCATAGGAACCAAGGTATTTGTGAATACGGCCAGCAAATACTTCAAGTGCTAGTTCCGCACGCTTGTTTTCTCCTGATTGTTGCTCAATATCACGCAAATCACTGGAGAAACCAGACAATGCAAGCATACCACTTTCTTTATTTAATACGTCCATTACTTCTTCCGCTGTCTTACCAGTTTTTTCCATAATATATGGAATAAGGGCCGGATCAATGTTACCAGAACGTGTTCCCATCGTAACACCAGCTAGTGGTGTGAAGCCCATAGATGTATCTATAGATTCTCCACCTTGAATGGCAGCAATACTTGCTCCATTACCTAAATGACAAGAAATAAGTCTTAATTGATCAAGTGGCACTCCCATTAGTTCCGAAGCACGCTGTGATACATACTTATGAGATGTACCATGGAAACCATATTTACGTATACCATAGTCTTCATAGTAATCATATGGAAGACTGTATAGGTAAGATGATTCGGGCATTGTTTGATGGAATGCTGTATCAAATACTGCTACCATCGGTACATTCGGTAAAATTTCTTTAAATGCATGAATACCAGTCAAGTTGGCAGGGTTATGCAGTGGAGCTAATTCTGAAACTTCTTCAATACTTTTTATAACTTCGTCAGTTAGCTTAACAGAATCACTGAATTTTTCTCCACCATGCACTACTCTATGGCCAATAGCATCTAATTCATCTAGTGACGAAATAACACCAGAATCTGTTAATGAAGCCAACAATTTCTTTACGGCCACTTCATGGTTTGGAATATCACCGACAAATTTGTCCTCGTTATCATTTACTTCAATAGCGAAAATAGCTTCTGGAAGACCTATACGTTCTACTAACCCTTTTGCCATTACTTCTTCCTCGGGCATTTTAATCAATTGGAATTTCAAAGATGAACTACCAGCATTAATTGCTAATACATTACTCATTGTTGCTCACTCCTTATTATACGTTTGGAACCAATTATTCATTTGTCCTAAAATATCTGCCATTGCGTTCGTGTTTTTCAATGATGGGATTTGCACTAGCAAAGGCTGTTTTGGCGGACGAGTGTCCTGCGATTTTTTCTGCAGAATGAGAATACTTTTTACATTTTTCTCAGATTTAAAGACACTTTCCGGTAACCGCGCAACCCCAATAATGTGGGCATACTCCTGGATAAATCGGTGGAGCTTGTCCGATTGATCACTATCAAACAAGAAATCAGGCACGACATATATCATATAACCGCCTGGTTTAGTATAATTCAGTCCTTGTTCAATAAACAGGTGATGGGCATATGAATGTCCTTCCTCTGCCTTCAATTCGTATTGAGCAGCCTGCACATCGTCTGGGTAATAGCCCACAGGCAGATCTCCCACTACCAAATCAACAGGATCCAGTAAAAATGGTCGAATGCTGTCCTGATGGAAGAACTCGATTTGCTTTTCTTGCAGATTCGCATTCATTACAGCAAGCTGTATCAAAGTTGGATCCACTTCTGAAGCAAATGCCTCAACAGGTTGATTTAATCGATCGAGAACTGTTGTAAGCAAGTTAGCTGTACCACCTGCCGGATCAAACACTCGCACCTTCTCATTTGCAAGCATTACCTTTTCTGCAAAGTACGCAACAAGCAATGCAACCGTTTCTGGTGTCATTAGATGTTGCTGCTGTGTAGAATCCTTCATACCTTTTAACATAACCAGCTGTGTCGCTTTACGGATATCTTCCTTTGAAAAAGCGGCAAGATCTAGATCTGCTATGGACTGCTGTAATTTATGTGAATTAATGTCATCTTGATCCTCTGGTATTTCCTGCAAAAACAAAAGTTCCATTGTCAGTGCCAGGCTGTCCAAATAAGGTTCATGACGTTGTTGTTGAATAAGGTTCGTTGTCTGATCCAGCCATTCATATAATAGCTCTACATTTGATTTCCCCATTACAATCCTCCATTCGTTCCTAAAGCGTTTCTATTGTACCAAAACAAATGGTTATGTACAAAGCAGTGGCAGCTTTTCAATTAACGTTTTTTTACTGAAAGAGTTTTCACAGTAAAAATCTCTCTCAAATAAGATCGAGAGAGATTGAGTCGATTATTTTGCTTTCCGCGCAGCATCCAATGCAGCATCATAGTCAGGGTGGTTACTAACTTCACTGACATATTCAACATATGTGATGTTGTTGCTCGAATCTACAACAAAAATCGATCTCGCCAACAATCGCAATTCCTCTATCAATACACCATAGTTATGACCGAAATCAGCTTTACGGTGATCAGATAGGGTGTCGAGGCTGTTAATTTCATGCTTGTTGACCCACCTCTTTTGAGCAAAAGGGAGATCCATGCTTACTGTTAAAACTTTCACATTACCTATCTTATCCGCTTCATCATTAAACCTTTTTGTCTGTTCAGCACATACCCCTGTATCAATCGAAGGAACGACGCTGATAAGTTTTACTTTCCCGTCATAATCACCAAGGGATACAGCATTAAGGTCATTGTTAAGCACACTAAAATCTGGTGCCTTGTCCCCAACCTTTACTTCATTCCCAATTAATGTGACAGGGTCTTGATGGAATGTAACATTTGCCATATGAAGCATTCCTCCTAAATAATTGTATTCCTCTAGTATTATGAATATAAATACAGGTCATGTCCAACAATTTATGCCATAAAAACAGAATAAATTACTGAAAACCATTACATTCAATTAACTCTGTAAATTGAAAGCCCAACCATTTAAATGTCGTACTGTGACGGGGCCTCTTTTGACTTTTTTGACTGTTGTTCTTTCGGTTTCTTTCCTTGCGTGGAATCCTTAATAATTTGCTGAACCTTTTCGACTACCTGTGGAGCAAAATCAAGCATCTTTTCATAAATGTGGGTATTCTGGTCAAGGTGCACCATTTTGATTCCTCTTTCACTTACGATCAAAAATGCTACCGGTGTAATGGAAACACCACCACCACTACCACCACCAAATGGTAACTCTACATCACTATCTCCCTGTGATTTTCCAGCACTAAATTCACTACCACCAGCTGCAAAACCAAAGCCAAGCTTAGAAACTGGGATAATGACACTCCCATCAGGAGATTCGACTGGATCTCCAATAATAGTGTTTACTTCGATCATGTCCTTTAAATTTTCCATTGCAGTCGTCATTAATCCTTGAATTGGATGTTCTTCCATAGTTGAGTTGCCTCCTATACCTCTGTTTTAGGGTGAAATGAGATGTCTCCCTTTATTACTGTATTTCTAAATGTATGAACGAGAGCGTGAATAGCTTGCCCAATTCTTATAGATGCAATGCATTCTACCCTTGTATAAAAACATTGCTGCTGAAAATGAGGCACTACTTTTATAATTGGCTTGCATTTCATCGTACTGTTCTGCATCAAATAACAAACAATAACTCCTTTTATGGACCATACTCCACCCGCTACGAGTCCTGTACTACCAGCCTCGCTTGTCCCTCCCTCTGTATGCCAGACTAGCTTATGAAAGTGCATGCGATTCAATACCTTTTTCGCTGATTTACCAAGTTCCTTAAAAATATAAAATTCATTTTTTAAAATACCTCTCATTTTGGAAAAGGAAACATTGGAAGAAGCGTCCTGGGAGGAGTTTGGGTCTAAAGGTATTTTTTTGCGAAATAAACATATATGGAGCACATGGATCTGCAGCTCTAACCAATGATGATCCGTAGTATAGATAAGGTTAGCAGTTAGGTAGACCCGCGTAATTAGCACTAGTAAGATAAATAATATAATAGAAAGTATCGCCCAGATCATTAGAAACCTCATTTCACATTTGGTTAGCTATAACTATTTTGCTACACCTTTCCAATTTTACTCATAAACTGTCACTCTTTTTGGTTAATTTGTTATGAAATGGTATGATATATTTGTATTTAATCCGCATGGGAGGTATGGAAGGAAATGGAGCAGCGTAGAAATATCTTTTTTTACTACAAACAGGATGAGGAACTACAGAATAAACTAGAAGCATTATTTGACCTAGCAAAAGAAAACGGCTTCAATATTGTGGATGACGCAAAAAATGCAAATATTATTGTAAGTATTGGCGGAGATGGCATGTTCTTACAAGCCGTTCGAAAAACAGGATTCCGCGATGATTGCCTCTACACAGGTATCACTCGCTCTAACGAGTCTGGCCTGTATTGCGATTTTAATATGGATAACTTTGATGACATGCTAGATACGATGAGACATGCAGAAATGGAAGTACGCCGTTTCCCAGTTATCAATGTGGAAGTTAATGGCGAAACATATTTCGAATGTCTAAATGAGCTTAGTGTACGTTCTACATTAATCAAATCGATTGTAATGGATGTAAAAATTGACGATATGTATTTTGAAACCTTCAGGGGGGATGGCCTAATCATTGCCACGCCAACAGGTAGTACAGGCTATAACAAGTCAACGAACGGCGCAGTTATTGACCCTAAAATTCCTTGTTTTCAAGTATCTGAGCTAGCATCGATAAATAACAACCGATATCGGACACTTGGATCTTCTTTTGTACTTAACAGCGATAGGAAATTATCATTAGAGATTATACAAGATGGAAATGACTATCCTATTATCGGATTAGACAATGAAGCCTATTCTATTCGAAATATCCGTGATCTGAGCGTAACACTTAGTGACAAAGCAATAAAAACAGTGAAACTAAAAAACAATTCTTATTGGGATCGGGTAAAACGAACATTCTTGTAATATATTTTACTAAAATTAGCACCAAAATAATTCAAAAAAACAACCCCATTCTCCTATAACAGAGTGGGGTTGTTTTGGTAGACGATATCTCCATCGATCACTGTCTTAGCTATCGTGATTGCATGAATAGTTTCTGGATTCACCTGGAAAATATCTTCTTCAAGCACTGTAAAATCTGCGCTAAAACCTGTGGCAATTTTGCCTCTCGCTTCCTCTTGGTTAATGGCGTAGGCACTTCCTAACGTATATAGTTTTACAGCTTCAAACACACTTAAACATTGCTCAGCGCAATAAACCTTATGATCTATACCTGATTTCCTTGTTACAGCTGCCTCTATACCAAGTAATGGAGATACTTCCTCTATTGGTGCATCTGAACCTCCAGCACACTCCACACCTTCTCTTATCATGGTTTTCCATGCATAGGATAAAGCCAGTCGTTCATCACCTATTCTCTCTATCACCCAAGGGAAATCAGAAGAGACAAAGGATGGCTGGATGTCGACGACAACAGGAAGCTCTTTTAGCATGTCTAAAGAATGCTGATTCAAGATTTGTCCGTGTATAATTCTGTCTCTTGCTCCGTTTGTTAATGGATGCTTTTTTATGACATCTGTTATAGCATCAACAGCTTGATCTCCGATAGCATGGACGGCAATTGGTAGTTCATATCTTCGCGCCTCTTTAACAATTTCCTCTAGCTTTTCGTGGTTATGAATGGCTACACCTTTATTTCCTTTTTCATCAGCATATTCTTCTGTTAACCAGGCTGTTCTGCCACCGAGCGCACCATCAGAAAAAATTTTAACAGCACCTAATTCCACATATTCTGTTCCTCCAAGATAGCCAAGCCCTTCCTCAATCATATCTGCCATCACTTCATGATGAACAAGTAAATGTGCCTTGAATTTTCTATTTTCCCCATCTATAGCCTTTTTGAATGCCCCGTACGTTTTATTAAAACCACCATAATAATTTAAATCTTCACTATGCCCTCCTACTAACCCTTTAGACATGAGATCATCTGTCGCTATTTTGATAACCTGTTCAAGATAATCTTGTGAAACACCTGGCATCGCATCCTTTATAAGCTCTTGTGCTGTATCTAGAAAATAACCTGTGGTCTCTCCGAATTCATCCCTTACAATAATGCCGCCTTGTGGATCTGAAGTTTCCTCTGTTATTCCTGCTAGCTCCATTGCCTTCGTATTCGCCAGTATGGCATGCCTACAAACCCTAGATAACATCATGGGATTATGAGGACTGATACTATCAAGTACTTCTTTATGTATAATGGAAGGATCTTGCCACTGGTTTTCGTTCCACCCCTCACCAATTAGCCATTCACCTTCACTTAAATTAGCCGTACGATTATTCAGTGCTTCCACTACCTCTTCTGCTGACTTCATTTGAGATAAATCCAAACGAAGTAATTTTTCTCCATGGCCGATAATATGTAAATGACTATCAACGAGACCTGGAAGCATTGTCTTTCCCTGAAGGTTCTCTTCCCGTTCTATATAGGCTGAATAGCTATGATATAGCTTTTCATATGTTCCAACAGCCTTAATTACGCCTTCCTCCGTGTATACTGCTTCCACTGCTGTTCCTTCTTTTTCCATTGTGTAAATGTTCCCACCGAACCAAAGTACACCCATAGATGCTCTCCCTCTCTTGATATGTTTATTAAGTTCTACTTTAAGAAGAATATTTCAGTTTAGCAAGTAATATAGCTTTTTCTATCTAATTTTTAAAATTATTCTTTCTTTCATTTCGCCCAAAATTAAGGACTGCCCGATTCCGGACAGTCCAAACCATAAATTATAAAATTTTAATTGTTATTTCTGTCCGCCAAATTGCTGTTCAGCCATTTGTACAAGACGTTTTGTAATTTCTCCTCCAACAGAACCGTTGGCACGAGAAGTTGTATCAGCACCAAGTTGTACACCAAACTCACTAGCGATTTCAGTCTTCATTTGGTCCAACGCTTGTTGAACACCAGGAACTAATAATTGATTTGAAGAATTGTTACTTGCCATGTTAGTTCACCTCCCTTGGTAACTATAGAATGTGTTACTAGAAGGAAAACCATGCACGACTTTTACTGGTATATCTTAGAAGAAATTTAGTTTCCCCTAAAACAAATCTTCAAATGTTGGTTCTATCGTTGTTTCAGCAGTAATCTTAACTTTTTCTATTCCTGATACTGCTTCCTCTATTAGAGAAGAAAAATCCTTTGTTGATTCATAGTAGTTTGCTTTATCCCTTTTGGGTTTTGTTTTCGGAGCCTTTGGCACAAAGATAGTACAGCAATCCTCATAAGGTAAAATAGAGGTGTCGTACGTGCCAATTTGCTGAGAAATCGTTATTATATCTGATTTATCCATCGTAACGAGTGGACGGATAACAGGATAATTGGTCACTTCATTAATTGTATTCATACTTTCCATCGTTTGGCTTGCAACCTGACCTAGATTTTCTCCTGTCGTCATTGATAAAATGGACTCCTGCTCACATACTTTCTCGCTTATCCGCATCATCATACGTCGCATAATTGTCATGGCATATCCATCTGGAATTTCCTTGAATACTTCTTGTTGCAATTTTGTGAACGGAACGACATGGATATTAATCGAACCACCAAAAGCGGTTAGCTGTTTTGCTAAGTCCATTACCTTCTGTTTTGCACGGTCACTAGTAAAGGGTGGTGAATGAAAATGAATAGCTTCCAATTGAACTCCACGTTTCATTGCCAAATACCCGGCAACAGGGCTGTCAATACCGCCAGATAATAAAAGCAGTGACTTACCAGAAGTTCCTACAGGCAAGCCTCCAGGTCCTTTAACAACACTTGACGTAATATACGTTGCTTCTAGTCTAATCTCTACCTTAATTTCTAAATCAGGATTATGAACATCCACAGTATATCCTTCCGTATTGGATAAAAGATGTCCTCCTAGAACTTGGTTTAGGTCCTGAGAACGAATAGGAAAGTTCTTGTCTATTCGTTTAACTGTCACTTTAAACTTTTTAACGTCTTCACTGTTTTGCAGAGCAAAAAGAGCTGCTTCTTTCACTGCTTCAGGTTCATTTTTCACCTTTATTGCAAGGCTTAAACTTTGTATACCAAATATATCTTTACACTTCTCAATAATTGGTGTGGGTTCTTCCCCATTTAGAATAATGAACATTCTCCCCTGGGTACGTTTCACCTTTACTTTAGGAAAGGCTTTAAGCTTTTGCTGAACATTTTCCTGTAATTTCACAGTAAATTTTTTGATGTTTTTTCCTTTTAAAGCCATTTCGCCATAGCGAATTAATATGTGATCATATTCCATTATTATCTACTCCATTACCTTTTTAAATTGATTTATTGCCTTTTTTAGATTATCTATAAAGTGTTGAATCTCTTCTTTAGTAGTCTCAAACGATAAACTTACTCGTAAAGCAGAGATGGTTCGAGCGCGCGAGAAACCACATGCTGCTAAAATTTTACTTTCATCTGACTGTTTTGAAGAGCAAGCCGATTTAGTGGAAATAAAAATTTCCTTTTCAGCAAGCATATGAATGATTACTTCTGGTTTAATACCCGGCACAGAGAAATTAACAATATGTGGAGCTGCTTTTTCCGCAGTGTTTATGTCTACCTCAGAGATATCCTTCAAACGATGAAGAAGAAACGCTTGAACTTCATACAAATGGTCAAGCATTGATGTTTCTTTATCCTTAATGAGACGAAGTGCTTTCACTATGGAGACACTACCTGCCACATTTTCGGTACCAGAACGTAGATTACGCTCTTGTTCACCACCATGAAACAGGGGAAATAATGTAGTTCGATTATCTACATATAATATCCCTGTACCTTTAAGACCATTTATTTTATGACCGGAAATGGTACATAAATTAATGCCTGGATGTGATAGACTAAGTGGAACTTTTCCCAGTCCTTGTACATCATCCACATGGAAAAATATCTTTGGATAGGTTGCAGCAAGATCAGCTATTTCCTTTATTGGTTGAATACTACCTAATTCATTATTCACATGCATAACACTTATTAGGATGGTATCTTCTCTAATTGCTTTTTGAATATCTTTTACAGATACGACTCCAGATTGGTCAACTGGTAAGTACGTAACATCAAATCCGAGTGTTTCTAGGCTCTTACATGCCTCGAATACAGAGGGATGCTCAATCTCTGTTGTGATGACATGCTTCCCCCGTTGTTGATGCTGTAAGGCAATTCCTTTAATGGCCATGTTATTCCCCTCAGTTCCACCAGAGGTGAAGACCACTTCTTCCTGCCTCACCTTCAGCAGTTCCGCTGCTTGTTTTTTAGCCATATTTAACAATTTTTCAGCTTCCCCACCAAAAGGATGAATAGAAGAGGGATTTGCAAAGTAGTGGCTTGATATTTGTTCAAAACTTTTTAGCACCCCAGGGTCAGGCTTTGTTGTTGCACTATTATCTAAATAAATCATCTTACATACTCCTTACAGTGAAACATGTCGTAGTCTTTGTACGTTTAATCTTTTAAACACAGAAGAAAAGGATATTTTCTATAATATCCTTTTCTTCTTAATGAATATTTATTTAAAACTTCTTATTGTTAATTTGCAGTCAGTTGAAATTCTTCTATACGTTTCAATGCACCAGGCTCAATTTCTTCTATAGCCTTTGCTGCTTGCTCCAATGATAATTCATATTCATAGGAACGGAATAAACGTTCAGATTCAGTGAGCTTTGCGGCCAGTAATGGATATTGGCTGCGATAGCGATTTGCATATTGAATAACTTGTTCGGTAAGATAAGCTTGTTCTAGCATCATATCTGTTTGTTCTGCTACTTGCTCGACGGAGATTGCTGCATCGCTTAACGCTTGCTGTACTGCTGACATATCCAACGGTTGCTTTTCCAATGTCTTAATAACACGATTATTTTTCTCAGAAGCAGTCTCCATGGAATTCCAAATAAATGTCGGTATTCCAGGTACATTGCTCTTCTTTAATTTACGTTGTATATCATACAATTGGTTTCGCATTTCCGTCAACTTTTCTTTTGCCTCAAGCTCATCCTTACGAAGGTTTCGGATTCGCACCTTAAAGGCTTCATGGTTTTCTTTCATTCCCTCCAACTGAGAATACCCTTCTTCTACAAGGTCTCGTAGTTCAGAGTGTGACGTTTTGTCATTTGTAAGCTTTTCTGATAGTTCTTCAAGCTCTGAACTTAACTTTCCTATTGACTTTTCAAGAGACATATAACGTTCCATATCTCCATCTTCAAAGTGATAAGCTTTTCTTAATTGCTCTACTTCTGATTTCGTTTCTAGAAAAGCTTGATTCATATCTTCTACCGCCTGTTGATAACTCGGAACCTGTGTATCAAGATAGCTCTTTGCAAGTGCCTCTTTTTCCAGCAATTCATACATTTCCTTAATACGTTCGTCCATTTCTTCCATTATCTTATCGACTTCTTTTGTTTCGCCTTTTTCCATTGCTTCCACAGTACTTGCGAGTCGTTCTTGATATGTACGTATCTCTTTCTCAAATGCCAAATGCTCAACATGATAGCCCTCATTCTTCATTTCCTTAAGACCCGAAAATAATTGATCTAATTGTGCTGGTAGCTCATGTTTACATTTTTTAAAGTAAGTAGGAAATGCATCAAATTGTTCCTCTAATGAATGAATTTCGATCGTAAGCTCATCAACAATCTGTTTAGCTTCCATATAATCGCCAGCCTGTGTCAATTGTTCATAAACTATAGTCTTTTCCTGTAGTGTATCTAGCTCTTTGTCAAAATATTGTTCAGCCTTCCCAAATTGATAGCGATTTTGTGAAAGTGACTTTTTCATTGCTTTTATCTTAGGGCTTAAATCATCCATTTCTTTTCGGCTTTGTTCTTCTGATTCTAATAGATTATCTACTTCTTTAAGCAGCTTTTCGATGTTCGACTCGATCGTTTGCAAAATTTCTTCTACATTACTTAATGTCTTTTTAGCTTTAGAAAAGCGATACTTGTCTGCAGCTTCTTCTGCATCAAATAAATGTTCTTCAATATCAGGAAGTTCTTTTGTTAAGATATGCTCCCAGCGTTCCTTCCAGGATTCAAATTTTTCCTGTGTTTCGCCAGATAAGTTTAATGTCTTAATTCTTCCCAGCTGTGAGGCAATATTCCGTCCCATGATGTCCATTTTCCAAGCCTCGTAGCGGTCCACGAGATCATATACACGTTTTCTAAGAATAAGACCGATAATTATTAATGTGATGATAACTAGTACAATTCCTATGAAGTATGCCATAAATTGCCTCCTAACTATATTCCTATTTAAGAGGATGAAACATTGAAGAGCCTCTTGAAGAACAGGTAGCTTTTATAAAATCCGTTATTTTTTATGATAGTACTAATAATACCATGTTAGTAGTGTTTTTGGCTAAAAAAAAACAAATAATTTGCAGCTTCGACATATAATGCTTCATTTTTTATCATATTGTCATAGAAGAAACAGGTTTTTAGGGAGATGTTGTCTTGCCAGTAGGTTCTTTTGCGACAAAGTCGATCCAGTGATGAATACTCTTTACATATTTTTCAGCAAATTGTCTATGAGAGTATTGACCGATGACTTGATTTTTCCATTCATTATGTAATATATAAGGGGTGGTTAGCATTCCTTTAAACTGCATTAGTAAAAAACTGCGTTCCTCTGGGTCTGTTCTTTTATTAACAAGAATTACAGCTTCAAATGTCTTACTGACGTAGAAGTTTTCCTTTGCTAAATATGTTACCGCCATTTCCCTTACAAATACGGAATCTAGTGATAACTCTCGATGAATAAAACAGGAGAATTGATGATGCAATTGTTTATAATGTATAATAGTTGAAATTAACTCTTTCAATTGATCAAGTGCAGATAGCTGTTCTGTTTCGAGCAAAGCTTCTTCTATCGCTTTCAAATATGCTTCATAGTAATGGGAAACTGCGTATTCTAATAGGCCTTGCTTTCCTTTAAAATAGTAACTTATGAGCGACACGTTAACAGAAGCACGCTCTGCAATATCACGAACCGATGTACCGTGAAAGCCTTTTTGAAAGAACAGGGACGAGGCAGCGTCAATCACTTTTTGTTTTGATGTGTTTTGTTTCATCCTATTCAACTCCTTACATGTCCTTTACGACAAAGAGACGGGTTATCCTGCATTTTTTGCTCGACAAAATAATTAACGATGTCGAATTTACTGATTCAATAAACTATGATGAAAGGAGTGTGCATATGTTTCAATCAACAGCATACTCAGGAAAAAAAGAAAAGGACTACCAATTACTAATTAAACAGTTGGATGCTCTCAGTGAAGGTGAGCGTGATGCTACTGCTTTACTCGCAAATGCCTCTGCATTATTGAATCAATTTCTCTCAGATGTAAACTGGGTAGGATTCTATGTCTGGAAAGAAGACGAACTTGTATTAGGGCCTTTCCAAGGCTTACCAGCATGTATCCGTATCGGGTATGGAAAAGGAGTATGTGGTGCGGCTATTAAAGAAAAAGCGACTCAACGCATTGCAGATGTTCACGCTTTTCCTGGACATATTGCTTGTGATAGTGCTTCCAACTCGGAGATCGTTGTTCCCATTCTACTAAATGATAGTATTTATGGCGTACTTGACATAGATAGTCCTAATTTTGATCGTTTTGATGAACTGGATCAAACATATCTAGAACAGTTTGTTAGCGTTCTAGAAAAGCATTTAGCAGCTTGATAAGAATTTCTATTTTCAATCCGGTAAGATAAATAAAGCCGCTCGATCAATAAGATCGTGCGGCTTTTCGTGACAACTTACAGTGTTTTTCTATATTTTACAACACTGTTCTTTCCTGTGTTCTTCGCCTTATACAGCGCCTTATCAGCCCTGATAAAGAGCTCGCTTACTGTATCGCTTATTTCGTAATTCCATGAAGAAACGCCACAAGATAGCGTTACAGTTGGATGTGTATATTTCTCTACTTGACTTCGAATTATACCTGCAACTTGTACACCTTCATCAATAGCAAGGGTCGGCATATAGACAGCTAACTCTTCTCCACCCCACCTTGCCGCAATATCCTGTTTGCTAACAATACTAATAATGAGATTTGAGACCTGCTGGAGAACTTCGTCTCCGACATGGTGACCATACGTATCATTTATAGATTTAAAGTCATCTATATCAAAGAGTATTAAGGTTCCCTTCTCTCCTGTCTCCATATGACAAATTATTTGTTCTTCTAAATAATTGCGTGAATATAGCGAAGTTAGAAAATCTGTTATTACTGCCTTTTCAAGCTTTTCTTTTAAAATAGTATTAGTTAGTGCTAAGGCTGAATGCTGGATAAGTGTTTGCATTAGTTTAAACGTACTAAATGAAAAGAAATACGGTTCCTGGTGCATAATTACAACTAGACCATGTTCCGTGCCCGAATGGCTCATTGGAATAACCATTAGAGATCGGTAAGGGAAATCTTCTGTTTCATTATAATCACCTTTAAAAATCGGCTCCCCACTACACACGGGGTAATTTAGCAAGTATTCAGCGAATTCCTTTCCTTCGGCGGAATTAAAATATGCTGTGCTCCCTCCTAAAACGTCATACTTTTTTTCGTTTTTTTCATTATAATAAATAAATCCAACTTCGGTAGCGTGACAAACATCCATCACTTTATCTCTAACATGTCTAATTATTTCTTTCATTTCAAGATTCGAGTTTAATTTATGTGTTGCATCATTAATTAATTTTAGATCTGACACAAGTAGATTTGATTTTTCATATAGGGTTACATTTTCAATTGCCTTACCTGCTGTACTTGCGATTTGTGAAATAAAATCAACTTCTTTTTTTGGAAAATACATTCCTTTGTAACTAATCACCTGTAAAACACCGTAGACTCCTTGTTTTCCTATAAGTGGTGCATACAGAGCACAACACGCATCATCTAATTGTTTTTCTAACTGTACCTCTCCAGTTATAAATGCCATTGTACTTACACGCTTGGTTACACCATCACTGTACTCTATCTTTTTTACTGGGAGTCCCGAATCAACCTCCGTATCCTGTGAAAGTAATAGATTATAAGAAAGTTCTGGATATAGATTGGAAAGCCCATGAATGATCTCACTTAGTATTTTTTCCTTGGAAGTCATTGATAGTAACTGGGAAGTTAATTCAAACAAATACGCTCGGTTTCTGGTCATACGTACTCCATCTAATTGTAAGACAGAGATTAACTTCTCCGTCTCCACTTTAACCATTTCTAACGCTTCTTTCATTATAGGGAGCTTATGTTCAATACATAATATCGCTTTCGGACCATTTTTCGGTTCAAGGTCTATAAAGGATACTTGCTTTTCGGGTAATAGTTTGAGGTAAATCGTTTCTCCTGACATAAAGCCTTCTGATAATCTTTGTTTATCAAGAGGTACTTCCTTGGTAGCTCTTTCAAAATTACAAAGCTCGTATTCTCTCTGCCACTCGTTAAACATATAAAACTCTAAATTGGAAATAGGTAAGATCTCACTTATACATTCAGTAATGTGACAGAGTACAATAGCATCACTTTGCTCGAGGGGCTTTGTCACCAAATCAAAATACAAACTACGTAATCTGTCCACAAGCAACTCTGTTTTTTTCATAATATCACCTATTATCTTAATTTCGGTTAAGTTTGCAGTCTAATTTACTCTTTTTAATTATAAACGAACTAGTTCTATTTTCCTATCAAATAGTATGTGAATTTCATTTTCTAAATAAATGTTGACTTCTATACTTAGAAAAGATATACTATTCCTTGTGTAAAATAATAAAGTAGCCTATGTGAACCGACGCTTGAACCCATTTTGTTCCTCAAACTTTGAGGTGTATCGCGTAACTCTTAGCTGCTGGAGCGATGGTACATGAAAACAAAATGGACAACGTACAGGAACACGCTCACTTATTTTATGCAAATAAAATAAAAAGGAGGAAATGTCCTATGGCTCGTTTTACTGGATCAGTATGGAAAAAATCACGTCGTCTTGGCATTTCATTAACTGGAACTGGTAAGGAATTAGATAAACGTCCTTACGCTCCTGGTCAACATGGACCAAACCAACGCAGAAAAATCTCAGAATATGGGTTGCAACAACAAGAGAAGCAAAAACTTCGCTTTATGTATGGATTGAACGAACGTCAATTCCGTACTATGTTTGCTAAAGCTGGGAAAATGAAAGGTATTCATGGTGAAAACTTCATGATCCTTCTAGATTCTCGTCTTGATAATATCGTTTATCGTATGGGTCTTGCTCGTACTCGCAGACAAGCTCGTCAGCTTGTAAACCATGGTCACGTTACTGTAGATGGAGGACGTGTTGATATTCCATCATACCGTCTTAAACCAGGTCAAGTAGTTGGTTTACGTGAAAAATCCAAAAACCTAGATATCGTTAAAGAGGCTATGGAAGTAAACAACTTCGTACCTGAATATTTAACATTTGACGCTGATAAAATGGAAGGTACGTTCACTCGCTACCCTGAGCGTTCTGAACTTCCAGCTGAAATCAACGAAGCACTTATCGTTGAATTCTATTCTCGTTAATCTATTAAGTCTACAGGTTAACAAAAGAAATCCCCTTGAATTGTTGTTAAATCAACTTTTCAAGGGTTTTTTGTTTACATTTCCTTTTCGAGTAAAGGTTTTCCCAACGCTATTATCGATATTATCCTAACTTGAGAGTAATCATTATCCACCATAAGAAAAAGGAAGCTGCTGATAAGTCAGCAACCTCCGTGCATTTTTAAAGATATTCTTATTAACTGTAACGAATCAACGTATATTTCTTCTTACCTCTTCGTATGATTGTAAATTCATCCTCAATACGGTCATCTTGACCAACAGTGTACTGTAAGTCTTGTACTCTTTCCCCATTTATGTAAATGGCCCCGTTTTGAATATCTTCCCTTGCCTGTCTTTTTGAAGATGAGATTTTAGCTTGAACTAAAAAATCGATTAGTCCAACTTCTTCTTTTGATATATCGTGTGTTGGTACATCTTTAAATCCTTGTTTAATCTCTGCTGCAGATAGGTTCTTTAAATCCCCGCTGAATAAGGATGCGGAAATTTTCTTCGCCTGCTCCAATGCTTCTTGGCTATGAACGATAATCGTCATTTCTTCAGCAAGACGTTTCTGTGCTTCCCGTTTTTCTGGTTGAGTTTTTATTTCGTTTTCTAGCTGCTCCATTTCTTCTTCAGATAAAAAGGTGAAGTAGCGAAGGAATTTAATAACATCTCTGTCATCTGTATTTAACCAGAATTGGTAAAATTCATATGGAGACGTTTTTTCCGGGTCAAGCCACACTGCTCCACCAGCAGTTTTTCCGAACTTGGTACCATCCGCCTTCGTAATAAGTGGTACAGTCAAACCAAATACTTTCATCTCTTCTTCCTGGTTTTCACGCGAGCGACGAATAAGCTCCATTCCAGCTGTTATATTCCCCCACTGATCACTACCACCAATTTGTAGTGTACAGTTTTCCTGTTCATAAAGCTTTAAGAAGTCAAGTGACTGTAAGATCATATAGCTAAATTCTGTAAACGTAATCCCCTGCTCAATACGCGCCGAGACGGATTCCTTTGCAAGCATATAATTAATTCCAAAATGCTTCCCTGCATCTCGAAGAAAATCAATTACTGTCATGTTTGAGAGCCAGTCATGGTTATTTCTGGCTATAACAGGATTTTCTCCTTTATCAAAATCAAGCAATCCTGCAATTTGCTGCTTAATTTTTTCGCTGTATCCTTTTACGACCGAACTCTCATTAAGAGAGCGTTCGCTTGTTCTACCACTCGGATCTCCAATCATCCCTGTTCCACCACCTACTAGCGCGATAGGTCGGTGTCCTGCTTTTTGAAAACGTCTAAGCATGGTAATAGGTAGCAAATGCCCGATATGCAGACTATCTGCTGTCGGATCAAACCCGCAATAAAGTGTCACTTGCTTTTCGCTTAGCTGCTTTTCAAGTGCCTTCCGATCTGTTGTCTGATGAATTAATCCTCTTGTTTCTAAATCCTGCAAAATATCCATATTCGTCACACTCCATCAATAATCTAGATTAGAAAAACTCGCATCCACTCGTCTTTAAGCGAAAGTGTAAGTATTTCTTATACTTCGGTTTTCAAAATTTCAACTTCGTTGTCAATGCTTCCTAATTAAAATTTTATACTTTCCAAAGTGTAAAAACAAAAAACCCCTCCCTCTATAAAAGGGACGAGTTCTAAACGCGGTACCACCCTTGTTGCAAATTAAAATTTGCCACTTCGGATTGTTAACGATGATGTCACCGTTTTGATTGCTAAAAACAATCAAAATTGCTCCAGAATGTAATTTGCCTGCAAATGTTTCCCGACTTTCACCAACCGTCGGTTCTCTAAAAAAGGGATTTGCATGACTACTTCGTTCCTTCAAGGCAAATAATTATATAATTACTATTCATACCATACTTGTTTGAGAAAAGCAATGGAAGAATGAAAAATTCGTTACTCCCCCTCTATTAGTATGGTATAATAGAAGGGTATTTTAGGAGGTTTTGCGATGAATTGGAAACAACGGCTTCATCAATATAAAGGGAAAATTAAATCTTTTTGGAAATCAGGAAAACTTCAACGTTCTTCACGGATTTCCTATGACGTTGGATGGAATGTCTTGTTATTTTTCTTAATTATTGGCTTTATTGGTATGTTTTTTGCTGGTGGAGTAGCTGCAGGGTATTTTGCATCATTAGTTAAAGATGAGCCTGTTCTCCCTTATAAAACAATGCAACAGGATATTTATAATTATGAGGAGACATCCAAGCTATACTTTGCTGATAAAAAGTATTTTGGGGATGTTAGGTCGGACTTACATAGAGAAGAGGTAACTCTAGAAAATATCTCTCCAATCCTACTCAACGCCGTTATTGCCACAGAAGATGAAAACTTCGAAAAACATCAAGGTGTTGTGCCTAAGGCAATATTACGTGCTGTATTGCAGGAGGTTACAAATTCAGAGGTAAAAACCGGTGGTAGTACCTTGACACAACAGCTAATAAAAAATCAAATCTTGACTAACGAAGTGTCATTCGAAAGAAAAGCAAAAGAAATACTGCTTGCTTTACGATTGGAACGTTTTTTTGAAAAGGATGAGATCCTTGAAGCATACTTAAACATTGTACCGTATGGAAGAGACGCTTCAGGCAACAACATTGCTGGTGTACAAACTGCTGCACAGGGCATATTTGGGGTCAATGCAAAAGATGTTAATATTGCACAGGCTGCATATCTTGCAGGGCTACCGCAAAGTCCCTCAGCATATACTCCCTTCCTTAATGGTGGAGATGTAAAAGACAAAGACAGCTTGCAGCGAGGAATTAACCGTATGAAAACTGTACTTAATCGAATGCTTGAATCGGGTTATATCACACAGGAAGAATATGATGAAAGCATCGATTATGATATTGTAGCTGATTTTAGAGAAGCTTCCCCTTCCACTGTTGAGAAATATCCTTACTTAACATTCGAAGTGGAAAAAAAGGCAACAGAAGTTATTATGCTGCAACTTGCCGAGAAAGATGGCTACACTGAAGAAGACCTTGAGAAAGATAGTGATTTAAAGGAAGACTATCAAGTAAAGGCTGAAAGAAACTTACGAAAAAATGGTTACAATATTCACACAACCATCGATAAAGAAATCTATGAGGTCTTTCAGGATGTTGCTACAAAATATGAAAACTATGGCCCTACAGTGACTGTCAGAAGAGAAAATAGTGAAACTGGCGAAATGGAAGAAGTACAGGAAAGAGTTCAGACTGGTGGAATGCTTATTGAAAACAGTACTGGCAGAATCATCAGCTTTGTCGGTGGACGTGGTTATGATGAAAATAACAATATAAACTATATATCGGATAATGTGGTTCGTTCCAATGGTAGTACAATGAAACCTCTGTTAGATTATGCGCCAGCGATGGAAGAAGGAGTAATACAACCAGGTAGCGCCTTTGCTGATGTGAAAAAGCAAATCCCTGGCTGGCCAGCTGGGAAACCCGGAAACTACGGTGGTGGTTATCATGGTATCGTCTCTGCCAGAACCGCTTTGCAGCACTCGTATAATGTGCCTGCAGCAGAGATTTATTCTAAAATCATCGACCTGGATCCTGCAACTAAATACCTTGAGAAGATGGGTATCAGCACATTAACTGAAGAACAGCATGCTTATCCTACCCTATCAATTGGTACAGCAGATGTAACCATAGAGGAAAATATTAATGCATATGCTACCTTTGGTAATAACGGCAAATTTGCTGACGCGTATATGATTGAAAAGATAACAAATCAAGATGGCGATGTTGTTTATGAGCATGAAGCAGAACCAGTAGAAGTTTTCAGTCCGCAAACAACGTACTTAACCATAGATATGATGCGCGATGTCATTAATTCTGGAACAGCTGGATACCTGAAACCACAGCTATCAAACGGTAACGTGGACTGGGCAGGTAAAACGGGAACATCAAATGATTACAGAGATGCCTGGTTTGTTGCAACAAATCCAAACGTTACATTTGGTACTTGGATTGGATATGACCAACCACGTTCTATTAATAATGGTAGTACGAGTTATAGTCATCGAAACATTAAACTTTGGGCTGAACTGATCAATAGTGCAGCTGCAATTAATCCAGAGTTAGTAACACCTAGCGAAACATTCAAACGTCCAGATGGTATCGTGCAACGGAGTTATTGTGCGATTTCTGGAATGCTTCCATCTGACCTGTGCGAAAAAGCCGGATTGGTTAAATCAGATCTATTTAACGAGAAGTTTGTGCCTACTGAAAAAGATGATAGCCTAGTGAGTGGTACATCTGTAATCGTAAATGGCAAAGCAGTACTAGCAGGTCCAAATACTCCTGACGAATTTGTAACAGGGGATGGTCTAATGTTTAGTCCTGATTTTCTAAAAAGAAATGGTTATGATAAACTTTCAGACCTAACACAATTGTACCCTCGAACGGAGAGAGAAAAATGGGAAAAAATTGGGATCCCAGGAGCAGAAGTAGGAGATGCTATCGAGGATGACGGCAAAGCACCTTCCGCTCCAACCTCGTTAAGCAAATCTGGTAATAAACTGACTTGGAAAAAATCCGGGAGTAATGATGTAGTAGGCTATCGGGTATATCGTGCTACAGGTGCTGGAGGAAAGTTTAGCCGTATAGGAAGTACTACTGATACAAGTTATACCATTGGTGATGACGCTGCTGTCTACCATGTAAAAGCTGTTGACTATTTTGGCAGAGAATCCTCAGCCTCAAAGGAAATACTGGTCGGTGATACTTCTGAACCAGAACCCGAAACACCTGATACAGATGAAGAAAGCGATCGAACTAATGAGGAATCAAATAATGAAGGTAATGATAACGAAGAAAATGTAGATGAGCAACAAGAGGACGATAGCAATAATGAGGACGAAAATGAAAGCAGTGAAGAAGAGGAAAATAACCAAAATGAGAACGAGGAAGAAGAAAACGGTAGCGATAGCTAATCCTCTTCATCAACAAGCTGAGCGTGTTTGGAACTCCCTGGGAGATTCGAATTCGCTCAGCTTTTTTATGCATAACTGTGTAGGCTTACGCACGAGGGATTTTAATTTTTTCATTACAAAAAAATAAGTTTTACACTTTTCAAATTCAAAGCGGGACAATGTGAAACTGTACTTAGTGCGGTTCTTCCTGCCAGTTAAAGTGAGAAAAAAGTTCCTTTTTCTAGTATAATGAATGTAAGCGTATAAGTTTTACAGAATAGGTGGTGATTAAGTTGGAACATACAAAAACCTACCATGCTTTAAGCCGTGAAAGTAGTCAGGAGGAAAGGATTACGATTGAAGGTCCCCTATCTAGCGAAGAGCTAGGAAACTACCGCTTTCATGAACATCTCACTGCATTCAGACCTGCTCCAAATCAATTTGAAGCTTTAAAAAGTATTGCAGATTTTCTTGAAGGAAGAATTATTGTCGCTCGTAACGAGGATACGATTATCGGTTATGTCACCTATTTGCATCCTGATCCTTTAGAGCGATGGTCTGAATTTAAAATGGAGGATCTCCTTGAGCTTGGAGCCATTGAGGTAGTGCCATCATATCGAGGCGCTAAGGTAGCCTCAGGTTTGCTGGAGGTTTCCATGATGGATGACTATATGGAAAACTATATTATAATATCAACAGAATACTATTGGCACTGGGATTTAGATGGAACGAAACTTAGTATTTGGGACTACCGTAAGGTGATGGAAAAAATGATGGCTACAGGCGGACTTCTTCCTGCTCCAACAGATGATCCTGAAATTATATCACATCCGGCAAATTGCTTAATGGTAAGAATAGGCCAAAACGTATCGGAAGACTCCATCGAAACATTTGATAAACTTCGGTTTTTACAACGTCATCAATATCGAAATATGAGGGAGGGACTATAGATGCTAGTTGAGGAAATCATGAATAGAGATGTGATTACATTATCACCGGCAGATACAATTGAAAAAGCATTGCACATCATACAATTGAACCGTATTCGCCATATTCCAATTGTAGATAAAAATAAGGACGTAATTGGGATTATCTCTGACAGGGATATTCGCGATGCAGCTCCCTCCATATTTAAGAACAGTACACAAGCAATAGAATTGAAAAATGAGATTCACACCATAATGAGTAGTCCAGTAGTTACCGTTCATCCACTTGACTTTGTGGAAGAAATCGCAAGAATCTTTTATGATGAAGAATTTGCTTGTCTACCTGTAGTAAGAAAGGATAATAGACTTGTTGGCATTGTTACAGAAAAAGATATGCTGCAAACATTAATTCAGCTTACCGGCACAAATGTTCCTTCTTCCCATATCGAAGTTAGAGTGCCCCATAGACCAGGTATTCTTCCTGAAGTCACTTCTATATTTGGTAAAAGAAAAGTAAATATTGTTTCTGTTTTAGTGTACCCGTATAGAGACGATCCTAGCTACAAAATACTTGTTTTCCGAATTCAAACGATGAATCCCTTACCTGTAATTCAGGATTTGAGAGACGCAGGCTATGATTTAATGTGGCCTAATAATATCGCGGGGCCAAAACAATGAAATGTTCTGCAGGTTTCGTTTTCTCGGAAAATACACTAAACTACCATTTTCATGAAGATCATCCGCTAAACCAAAAACGTGTTATGCTAACAAAGGAACTACTCGAAGCTGCAAATCTACTACCATCACAATCGATTATATCTCCACGAATGGCAACCGAAGAGGAAATCGCACTTTTTCATGATATAGCATACATTCAAGCAGTTAAAAAAGCGGGCAAGTCTCAACTCTTAGAATCAGAAGCATTACAATTTGGTCTTGGAACGGAAGATACACCAATCTTTTCAAACATGCACGAAGCAGCAAGTTATGTTGTAGGCGGTACACTTACTGCAGTTGATGCAGTTATGCAAAACCAGACAATGCATGCCCTTCACTTAGGTGGCGGCTTACATCATGGATTTAAACGAAAAGCAGCTGGGTTTTGTATATATAACGATGGAGCGGTGGCAATAAAATACCTTCGTGAAAAATATGATTTAAGAGTGTTATATGTAGACACAGATGCTCATCATGGTGATGGTGTACAATGGGGTTTTTACGATGATCCAAATGTTTGCACCCTTTCCATCCACGAGACTGGTAGATACCTTTTTCCCGGAACCGGAAATGTGAATGAACGCGGAATAAAGCAAGGGCATGGCTATACATTTAATTTACCATTGGACGCTTTTACAGAGGACGATTCTTTTATCTCTGTTTATGATAGCGCTATCAAAGAAGTAGCAGAATTTTTTAGACCTGATATTATCGTGACACAAAACGGAGCTGATGCACATTGTTACGACCCATTAACCCATTTATGTAGTACAATGAAGACTTTTGAATACATCCCTAAGATAGCGCATGAAATTGCACATGACTATTGTGGCGGCAAATGGGTTGCACTTGGCGGTGGAGGGTATGATATGTGGCGGGTTGTACCGAGAGCATGGGGCCAACTATGGAATGTTATGCAAGAGGGGCAACACCTTACTGGCAAGCTTCCTAGTAGCTGGTTGAAACAATGGAGTGAAGAAGCACCTACCACCCTTCCAGAATACTGGCAGGACGACAAAGAAATTGTATCTATTCCTCGTAAGGAAGAAATTACTGAAAAAAATAAAAAGCTTTTACAAAGCATGTTGAAGTATACAAAAAAGATAATGTAAATACTTTAATTGACATAGAAATAGGGAGATGCTTATTCATCATCTCCCTTACTTTCTTCTAATATTACAATTTCTACACGACGGTTTTTTGCCCAGTTCTCTTCGGACGTATTATCGACAATAGGCCTCGTATCTCCATAACCTACCGAAGTAAAGCGTGATTCGTCGAAGTCATATTCTTCTATTAAATAACGAATAACACTGCTTGCCCTTGCACTAGAAAGTTCCCAGTTAGATGGATATCTAAAGCTCTCTATCGGTCTATCATCTGTATGTCCTTCTACTTTAACATTGTTCGGAAGACTGTCTAACATGGAAGCAATTTTTGTTAAAAAAGGTTGCCCTCTCTCCAGTATTTCTGCTTCTCCTGAATTAAAAAATATACTTTCTTGTAGTACAAGAACTACTCCTTGCTCTGTACGGTTAGCTGAAATTACATTGTTTAATTCATTTTCTTCTAAGTATTTTTCAACATTTTCCATAAGATTGTCTAAGGAATCCTGTCGGGTTGTATCATCATCATCGGTTTTATTTTCCAACTGTGTGGGATTCTCAAATTCATTGGAATTCTTTCCACTTTCCTCGTCTCGTGTATGTTCTGTAGGATTTTCCATAGGAACGGGAGAGGGATAAAAGTCAAATATCATCCGATTGCGAAATGATTCTGAGATCGCTTCAAATTTGACTGAGTCAATTTGCGACATGGAAAATAGCAGAATAAAAAACACAAGGATTAAGGTTACCATGTCTGAATATGTAACCATCCATTTCGGTGCACCTTTGTTTTTGCTCCGTCTTATCTGCCTACGCTTCATTGACTCTCTCTCCTACAAATCCTGGATCTTCAACAGCTGCCTGCTTGTTCTTGATATCACTGGAAAGAAATGCAGATAGTTTTTCTTCGAGAATACGTGGATTTTGTCCAGACTGAACACCCATAACCCCTTCAATAATAACCTGTTTGATAAAAACTTCTTCTTCTGTCTTGCTCTCTAATTTATTTGCCATAGGAACGAAAACTAAATTTGCTAAGACAGTACCATATAAGGTTGTAAGGAGAGCGACAGCCATACTCGGACCTAGACTGGCAGGGTCTTGTAAATTATTTAGCATAAGCACTAGACCTACTAGGGTACCAATCATTCCCCAAGCCGGTGCATACTCCCCAGCTTTTTCTATTAGATTTCTTCCTTTATAGTGCCTGTCCTCCATTGCCGTTATTTCCGCGTTCATAATATCGCTGATCACTTCTGGTTCCATCCCATCAACAGCTAGTAGCACCCCTTTTTTTACAAAAGGCTCTTCTACTTCTTCCAGTCCATTTTCCAAAGCTAGGATCCCTTCCCGACGGGCTCGCTCGGATAATCTTATAAACATATTGATTAATTCATGAAGACGCTGATCCTTCTTGTGAAAGGCCTCACTAATAATTTTTCTAGTAAGTTTTATTTCCTCCATTTTAAAATTAATCAGCATGGACGCAACTAAACCGCCGATTACAATAAAGATAGACGAAACATCCAAGAATAATGCAGCGCCGCTTGTACCACCTTTTGACATGATTGCAAGCATGATCATGATAAAACCTAACGTGATGCCGATAGGAGTTAATATATCGCGTTTTCTCATATTCTCTCTCCTCAAAGTCACTATGGAATAAGGGAATGAAGATTCTCTCTATTCTTTATATCGGCATCTTTTTTACTTTGTTGAGTTTCTTTTTTCAACTCGGTGTGGCAACACAACTTTTTTATCTTCTACTTCTTCTTTATTCATAAACTTCGTCAATAAACGCATTGCTACAGCCCCAATATCATACATTGGCTGTACGATTGTAGATAAGGTTGGTCTTACCATTGTAGATAGTCTCGTATTATCAAACCCAAAGACCTCTATATCTTCTGGTACGTTGTATCCTTTATCTTGTGCGCCATGGATGACACCAAGTGCCATTTCATCGGAAGCTACAAAAATAGAGGTTGGCTTTTTGTCCAGTGCAAGCAGTTGATTAACGGCATCAATTCCTGAGTCATAAGAATAGTCTCCTTTTACCACGAGCGATTCATCTAACTCTACGGATGCTTCTTTTAAGGCCTTCTTGTAGCCAGTGTATTTAAGAAGGTTAATATGTGAATCTTCTTGGCCTGAAACAAAAGCAGGTAAGCTATCTCGTTCAAGCAAGTATTTAGTTGCTTCATAAGCTGCTTCTTCATAATTAATGTTGACTGATGGAATCTCTCCACCTTCATCATAGGTAGCAGCCAATACCACTGGTACAGAAGATGTTTTAAATTGTTGCACATGCTCTTCGGAAATATCTCCACCCATGAAAATAATTCCGTCTACCTGTTTCTCTAGCATCGTATTAATTAAGCCTAATTCCTTTTCTTTATTTTGATCGGAGTTGCTTAATATAATATTATATTTATACATGGTGGCAATATCTTCTATTCCTCGAGCCAGCTCAGCAAAGAAGATACTTGAAATATCGGGGATAATAGCACCGACAGTAGTTGTTTTTTTACTTGCTAGTCCTCTTGCTACAGCGTTTGGACGGTAACCAAGACGCTCTATTGTTGCAAGCACTTTTTTCCTTGTGGTAGGTTTCACATTCGGATTCCCGTTTACGACACGAGATACTGTTGCCATAGAGACGTTTGCTTCTCTCGCTACATCATATATTGTAATATTCAATTTCATTTACCTCCTAATTAACTATACATCCTATATTTTTTTATCATACTCTACAATGAATAAAATTACAAAAAATTTAAAGGCTGAATCATCATGGTGATGGTTCAGCCTTTAAATCGATACCCAGTTTGATTTTCTTTATCGATTAAATTTACTTGCTACATTCATAATATCATCCATAAAGGAGTTGAACATTGGTATATCCATCTGTTGAGCAGAATCCGATAATGCCACTGCAGGATCTGGATGAACCTCTGCCATTACTCCATCAGCCCCTATTGCAATAGCCGCCTTAGCAGCTGGAAGCAAAATGTCTCTTCTACCAGTAGAGTGGGTTACATCCACCATTACTGGTAAGTGTGTTTCTTGCTTCAGTATAGGCACTGCTGAGATATCAAGTGTATTTCGTGTAGCTTTTTCATATGTGCGGATTCCACGCTCACATAGAATAATATTTCCATTTCCTCTGGAGATAATGTATTCTGCTGCATTAATGAATTCGGAAATCGTAGCTGACAATCCTCGTTTTAATAAGACTGGTTTATTTAAATCACCGGCTGCTTTTAACAGTTCAAAGTTTTGCATATTCCTCGCTCCAATTTGAACCACATCTAAGTATTCAAGTGCTTCTTCAAGATGTGCAGGATTTACTATTTCACTAACAACAGCTAAGCCATGCTTATCGGCAGCTTTTCTTAAAATTTGTAATCCTTCTATACCAAGGCCTTGGAAATCATATGGAGATGTACGTGGTTTAAATGCGCCACCTCTCAATAGCTTAATGCCTTTGTTTTTCACAGCCTCTGCAACCTGATCTACCTGATCGTAGCTCTCTACAGCACATGGACCCATCACATAGTGGGTGTTCCCGTCCCCAATAGCCGCTCCATTAATTGTAATCACTGTATCCTCAGGCTTTTTCTTCCTTGATACTAATAATGCTTTACTATGGTCATCCTCCTGCAATTCAAGGCTCGCCTTAAAAATCTCTTTGAAAATGTGTTCAATTGTACTTTTTTGAAATGGACCATCATTCTTGTTAGTAATTTGATTCAGCATATCTCTTTCACGTACTGGATCAAACCGATTCATGCTTTGCTTTGCTTTCACCTGACCGATTTGTTGTACAATCTCAGCACGTTGGTTAATAAGCTTCAAGATTTCTAGATTCACACTATCCATTTGCTCTCTTAATTGTTCCATTTCACTCATATACTACTCCCCTTGTATTTGCAGTTTTTTAATAATTAGAGACAATTATAGCTAATATCTTTTTCTTTGTCGATAAAAAGTTTATAAAAGTTTATAATAGAGTCAGTTTATGAGGGAAAGGGTTATTTAATGATGGACGATCGTATTTTTGCTTTAGATATCGGTACACGTTCCGTAACGGGGATTATATTAGAAAAAGAAGATACCAATTATAAAGTAGTAGATTTTTATACAAAGGAGCATACCGAAAGATCAATGCGGGATGGCCAAATACATAATGTAGTAGCCGTATCGGATATTATCCGTGAGGTAAAAAAAAAGCTTGAACAGACTCACGGAACTCTTCAAAAAGTTTGTGTAGCTGCAGCCGGAAGAGCACTAAAAACTACACAGGCAACTGCTACAATTGAGCTAAATCAACAGCCGATTATGGAAGAGGAAACGATAAAGCATTTAGAATTAAGTGCCGTCCAAGCTGCACAAGTTAAACTAGCACATGGTAGTAAATCTGAGGAATACCATCATTATTACTGTGTTGGCTATTCGATATTACATTATCAAATTGATGAAGAGAAAATTGGCTCCCTAATTGATCAGAGTGGGGAGAAAGCTATGGTAGAAATAATTGCCACGTTTCTCCCTAAAATTGTAGTGGAATCTCTGTTGGCAGCTTTAGGACGTGCTGAGCTCGAGATGGAGGCTCTTACTTTAGAACCAATTGCAGCTATACATGTCCTCGTTCCTGAGTCAATGAGGAGGCTCAATGTAGCTCTTGTTGATATAGGGGCGGGTACAAGTGATATAGCAATCACAAATGCTGGGACAGTTGCTGCTTATGGCATGGTCCCAGTCGCTGGTGATGAAATCACAGAAGCAATAAGTGACGCGTATCTACTTGACTTTCCTCTAGCTGAACAAACGAAAAGGGATATTGTTAATAAAGGTGAAGCAATAGTTGCAGATATTCTCGGATTTGAAACGACCATTACGTATGATTCTTTGGTTGAAGAAATACGTAGTAAGGTAGAAAACCTTGCATCAAAAATATCTGAAGAAATACTTTTATTAAACGCTACCCCTCCCAAAGCTGTCATGTTAGTTGGTGGTGGTAGTCTGACTCCTGAGATTACCAAACTCCTTGCACATAAATTAAAATTACCGGAAAACCGCGTGGCAGTTAGAGGAATCGATGCGATTCAAAACCTAGTTCCATCTGAAGCATTGCCGAAGGGACCAGATTTTGTAACACCAATAGGAATTGCAATTGCAGCCAAACAAAATCCTGTACATTATGTAACAGTAAATGTAAATAAACAAAAAGTTCGTATGTTTGAAATGAAACAGCTAACTGTAGGGGATACTCTCATTCAGGCTGGTTTAGACATACATAAGATGTATGGTCGTCCCGGAACAGCTATGATGGTCACTGTTAACGGGAAGGAAATTACGATACCTGGTCAACTTGGGCAGACTCCACAGTTGTTTGTTAATCAGAAAAAGGCAACTGTTGATCACATGATTCAAAATAACGAATGTGTACAAATCGAGAGAGGAAAAGACGGTTTACCTGCACAAATGACGTTGGAAGAGCTTATAGGTGAACTTCCTACAAAAGTCATCTACTTCAACAAACAACCTATTAAGTGTTATGCTAATTACTATGTAAATGGTAGGAAGCAAGCGAAAACCTATCAGATAAAAGATCGAGATATCATCACGTATGAACATGAAACAACGGTAAAAGATTTAATACGAATTACCGGCAAGGAAAAAGTCCAACAGACTAACGCTTTTTCGGTATATGTAAATAACGAAAAAGTGACACTCCCTATGGGGAAAACGAGGATATTTGTTAATCATAACCAAACAGATGATACCCAGCTTCTTCATAATAATGATAAATTGAATATAGAACCAGCTACTACGCCACTAGTATCCGACCTGTTTTCCGTGTTAGGTAAAGAACTTTCAAAAACTATACATGTGCACTTTAATGGGCAGTTTATCAAGATGGAAAGACCCTGTTATTCGATAAAAAGAAATGGAGAGCAGATTGGACCAGATACTGAATTACAAGACCAAAATCATATAAAAATGGAGCCTAAGATAGAAGAAGCTTTTATTTTTCAGGATATTTTCCGGTACATTGATATTGATATTAGTAAAGTCAGCGGGGATTTCAAACTATATGTAAATGAAAGACCTGCTTCCTTCGATGGGGAAATAAAAGATGGTGATCAGCTTCAAATCACGTGGTGATTGGACCAAAATGAGTAGAATCTAGCATTCTATTCAATCCTTAAGTCGTTTTATCCAGTTAAATACTTGAATTATAAAATGCCGAGTGGTTATTTTAGCTTGAAACTAAAAAAATCACTCGGCATTTGTACATTATTATTTTTTTATAACTAACCTTGTCTCTTTGCTGCTTCTAATTCTTCTGTAGCCTCTTGAATTGCGTCTGCTACATCTTCAGCTGCCTGTTGTGCTTGTTCTTCTTTTGATTTTTTTTTGTTTAGCTTTGTCTTTACAGAGCTAGTCATCTCTTTTGTTTTTGTTGATGCACTTTTAGATAGCTGTGAGGTAGTGTCCATGGCCTTTTGTCTAAGCTCTGCACTCGTAGTATATGCCTTATCCTTCCAGCCTGCGCTTTTTTCCTGTGCAGTATCTTTCCATTCAGAAGCACGTTCTTTTACCTGGCCCGCTCCTTCATTAATATCACTTCTCAATTCCTTACCGGATTTAGGCGCTAACAATAGTGCTGCAGCAGCACCTACCATACTTCCAATTAATGTACCGATGATGAAGTCTTTAGTGTTAATATTGTTGTTCTCAGCCATGCGATATCCTCCTTGTAATAGTTATCTATTTATTTTTTCTTTTTCCAAAATTCCATTAGGGTAGAAGCCCATTTCACTGCTTGTGCTGCTTTCTCAGGGTTTTGATTTGCTGTACGAGAAATACTTCCAGATAACTGTTTTAAAGAGTTGTTAAAATCTCTCACAGTCTCCCCTAATCCCTTCGCACCATCAAAAACACCATTTAGCTTAGAAGACTTCTGTTGTACATCATCAGCAAGTCTGTTTGTTTTTGTTAAAAGCTGGGTTGTTTCATCTGTAATACCCTTCATTTGCGTATTTAATCCGTCCAGTGAGTTCTGAACATTTTCCATTGTTTGTTTTGCTGCTTTCATGGTAATAATTGCATAAATTACAAGTACTGCAAACGCTACCGCGGCAATCAAGGCAGCAATATAAAGCATTATTTCCATTTTGTAGTATCAACCCCTTCTGTCATGATTAGTATGGCTACTGGACTGGATATAGTTAATAAGGTAAACCATTAAGCCATTTAAGTATAAATTAATCGTATTAATTATACCAACAATAATCCTTTATTATAAATACCCTAACATAAAAGTACTAAACATGCTTAACTAAATGTCTATAACAATTAATTCGACAAATATGTAACGAATCCTTTAATATCATTGCTAATATTAATATCTACATGTATATCAGGTTTATGCTATGAACATAATTGCTATTTCCTCTTTTTAACCAAAAGAAAAAAGAACCTGAAAATCAGATTCTTTATTTCCCAATTAATTACGTACGTTTTTCTTTTCTTCATATGCTTGCTGGAATTTTTGTATGTCTCCAGCGCCCATGAAAACAAGTACTCCATCCTCGTATTGTTCTAATACATCTGTATTGTCAAGCTGTAGGACAGAACTACCTTCAATTCGTTTTTGTAAATCATTTACCGTTAATTTACCCGCTTCTTCCCTTGCAGATCCGAATATATCACATAAATACACATGATCGGCTAGTGAAAGGCTCTCAGCAAATTCGTCCAAAAACGTTTTTGTTCTTGTAAACGTATGTGGTTGAAAGATAGCGACAACCTCTTTATTTGGATATTTCTTTCTTGCTGAATCGATGGTTGCCGTAATTTCTTTTGGATGGTGAGCGTAATCATCAATCAATACTTGGTTGGCTAACGTTTTCTCCGTAAATCTACGTTTAACACCACCAAAAGTTGCCATTTTTTTAATATCTTGGGCATTAATCTCTTCATAATGACAAATCGCGATAACAGATAGTGCATTTAAAACATTATGGTTCCCGTACATCGGTATTGTAAATGTTTCATAATACGTGTTTCGTACAAAGACATCAAATGTCGTTCCTGCATCCGTTTCAACCACATTTTGGGCCTGGAAATCATTTGTAGTAGCAAATCCGTAATAAACAACCGGTACCTTTGCTTGAATCTTCTGAAGCTCTTCATCGTCTCCACAAGCAATAATTCCCTTTTTCACCTGATCTGCCATAGATTGAAATGCTTCAAATACATCATCTATGCTTGTGAAATAATCTGGATGATCGAAATCAATGTTGGTCATAATAGCATAGTCAGGTTCATATCTAAGAAAATGCCTACGATATTCGCACGCTTCAAAAACAAAATAGCGGCTATCGACGTGTCCTTTGCCAGTACCATCACCAATCAAATAGGATATCGGAAACGTTTCATCTAAAACATGTGCCAGTAGCCCAGTTGTTGACGTTTTACCATGTGCACCTGTAACAGCTATGCTTGTATATTGTTTTAGCCACTCTCCTAGAAACTCATGATATCTATAGAATGTTAAACCTTGTCTTTTTGCTTCTTTAATTTCAATTTGGTCATCAGAAAAAGCGTTCCCTGCAATTATTGTACAATCTTCTTTAATATTTGTTGCTGAAAATGGGAGAATCGGAATGTTTTTAGCCTCCAATGCTTCCTGTGTAAAAAAATGCTTTTCCACATCGGAGCCCTGTACTCTTTCCCCTGAATCATGAAGAATCTGGGCGAGAGCACTCATTCCCGTCCCCTTTATACCAATAAAATGGTAAGTTGTCATAAAAAGAACCTCCAAATTGTGCGTAAAAAGGATTATTTAACTAACTTGCTGATAAATTTTCACACCTATTTTGTTATTATATCAAAATGAGAGAAGGAATTAAATAATAAGTTGCTACAACGGCCATACACTTATATTTCCTGAAATTCTACCTTCTCAAGTCGGGGATTTGGTCGATAGCGCCTACCTTCTTTTGCCTCAGGTGTCCCGTTTAGTAATACGTTATCACCGGTAAACCCTATGTTAATTTTTAATAGGCTGCCACCAACTCCATACAAATCAACAGGCACTCCGTTTTTTTCAAAAGAGGTAATACGTTCTTCAGTGAATCCACCGCTAACCATAATTTTTACGTAATCAAATCCTTCATCATCTAATGCTTTTCTAAGTGCAAAAATAAGTTCAGGGTTTACACCACGAGGGTCAAAGGTTCCCATAACATGGTGATTCCTCAAAAAATACTTATCAACAAGGGTTCTGGAAGTATCTAGACGTACGCCTTTTAGATCCCTGCCAAATTCATGCGCAACCTTTAAAGAATCAGTTATAACATCGTTATTATAATCAACAAGTGCGACAAGATCATCGTTTGGATACATTTCATGATAGGCTTTTGAGGCTGCAACAATATCACCGCGGAACATCTGAATCATTGCGTGCGGCATTGTTCCCATCCCTTCTTTTCCCCACCATTCATTCATAGCATGTGTAGCCTGTGCAGATGATCCGCCAATGAATGCAGCATAACCGTCTCCAGCCTGCTGTGTATAGTGGTCATCCCTATCCCCCATAAAGATGACAGGTTTCTGCTTACCGGAGGTTCTGCCTGCTTTTACGACATTGTATACATTTGTGGCGACAGATGTTCTTCTTGCCAATATTCCATCAATAATTCCTTCCAGAAAACCAAATTGTTGATATGCTCCAGTGATTGTAAGCACCGTTTCAAATGGACTGATTTTGTCACCATCTTTAAGAGAATGTATTTCTAGTGTCTCGGGTTCTTTTGCAAAAGTATGTAGCAATGCGATCGCTTCATCCGTCCCACATAATACTGCGTTCTCCTTTTGAAAAAATTGCATTGTGACACTATTATCCGGTAGTTTGTTTTCTGCTATTTCCTTTGTTTTTAAAAAATATACTGCGGAGAACCAACCTTCACGAATTCGTTCATCAAATTTAAACGTTTTATTCGTTAAACGGTTGATTTTCCCTTGTAATTTCTGTGAGATTTCCTTCATTAGTTGTTTCTCCTTACTTCTAGTAATCTGTTTTCTCTTATCATATAGAAAAAGGTTATAGGAAACAAGGCTAATCGTTCAGCTGCCATTCCTCAATCTGCGCTTTCGTTGCCAAGACATCTCGTGGCTTGCTACCATTTTGCCCGGATATTATCCCTTTCATTTCAAGCGCGTCAATTAGACGGGCTGCACGATTATAACCAATCTTAAAATGTCGTTGGAGAAGTGAAGTGCTTGCACTATTCTGTTCTAAGACAAACTGGATGGCCTCTTCCGTTAGTTCATCTTCTTCTTCATCTGTTGCAAGCTGCTCCAGGAGCTGTTCCTGTTCAAATAAATAGTTCGGCTCAGCTAACCCTCTAGCAAAACTTGTAACCCGCTCAATCTCTTCATCTGAAACAAAAGGACCCTGCAGCCGAATGCTTTTCCCTGCCCCATTCTCGATAAACAGCATATCCCCTTTACCTAGCAATTTATCTGCGCCAGCTGTATCTAGAATTGTTCGTGAATCCACTTGAGAAGATACACTAAACGCTATACGGGTTGGAATGTTTGATTTAATCAAACCAGTTATAACATCAACTGACGGGCGTTGTGTAGCTAATAGCAAATGAATTCCACAAGCTCTGGCCTTTTGTGCTATACGACTAATTGCTTCCTCAACATCCTGTGGAGACATCATCATTAAATCTGCAAGCTCATCGATAACAATAACAATGTATGGCATTTTTTCAGCTTGTCTTCCCTGTTTCAATACTTTTTGATTGAACCGCTCAAGATCTCGCACTCCTTCTTGAACAAAGCGTTCATAACGTGATTCCATTTCACTAACCGCCCACTTTAAGGCAGCAGTAGCTGCTTTGACATCTGTAATAACAGGAGAAACAAGGTGAGGAATCCCGTTATAAGGAGCTAATTCCACCATTTTAGGGTCAATAAGTAGAAACTTAACATCCTCATGGCTGGCTTTATACAAAAGGCTAATTAAAATAGTATTAATACAGACACTTTTTCCAGAACCTGTCGCACCAGCAATTAACCCATGTGGCATTTTTTGAATGTTTGTTATTAACGGGTGACCTTCAATACTTAACCCAAGGGCAATGGTTAAGGGCGATGCGTTTTCTTTAAATGCTTTTGATTCAAATATTCCTTGTAATCCAACCATCTCTGGATTGGGGTTAGGAATTTCTATTCCGATAGTATTTTTACCAGGTATTGGTGCCTCAATTCGGATATCCTTAGCAGCCATATTTAATTTCAGATCATCGCTAAGGTTTTTCACCTTACTCACTTTTACTCCAAGCTCTGGTTGTACTTCAAATCGAGTAACAGAAGGTCCTTGTGTAGCATTTACTACTTTAGCTCGAACATTAAAGTGCTTTAATGTTTGTTCAAGTAATTGTTGTTGTCCTTCTATCCACTCATGATCCGAATCTTCTTTTTGAATTGGATCATTTAAAAGGTGAACAGGAATGGAAGCATTGGTAGAGCCAACATTCTCTTCCACGACAGGTTCTGTAGTCGTAGAAGTGTTGTTCATTGCTTTCAATTTCATTTGTTGTTCCTGTTGTTTTCTTTTTTCGAATAGTTGCTTCTTATCCCTTGGTGTCATGATTACATTAAATGGACCTTGACTAGATGTTCTATTTCCAGATCCTGTACTGTTTCGACGCCTGCTCTCTTTTTCTTTAGGTAAAGACGATTCCGACAGATCTTCTTCGCGCACAGAGTTGGGTTGTGAAAATGATTCCTCAAGCGACTTATCTGCAGATTCCTTTTTCTGCTCACTTTCTACAGGTGAAATCTGTTCCATAGTTGCCGCCACTTGTTCCACTACGTTTTCTCTATCTTCAAACTCTGTTTTTTGTATTTCTTCCGCCTTATCCACTTCTTCATTTATAACTGGTAATTGTGGTGTATCTCTTTCCTCTTTCCGCTTGAATGCAGGAACATCTTCAATATGTTTATTTTTTTTGCGTTGTTGAAACCCATAAATTGGCGAAGGAACCTCTGTCCGTTTAAATGGAGTGTCAATGTCTTTCTTTTGGACTTTGTTTCCGTAATTTGTATTACTTTCTTCTTTTTTTATAGGTCGTTTATGTTCAACATTTACCTCTCTTTTCCTCACTTCAGGTTTTGAGGAAACAGTCGAGTCTGACACGGATTCGTCACGTTGATCTGGGATTACAGGAAATCGAAAAGCTGGTTTATTTGGATATTGATACATCATCTTTGCCTGCAAATCCTGTGTTTGCCTGTTCTGTTGTTTATTCTCTGGTTGTTCCTTCTCTTCCTCTTCTGCAAAGATTGCTTTTATCTTTTTTTTCCACTGATCCCACATGTTTAATCACTCATTTCATACATAAGTCGTATAATACCATTCTAACAGTTTTTATTTGGATTGTAGATCTCAAAAAGAAAAACAACCTATGTATTAACAAAGGTTGTTCTCGTTTGGCTTTCCAATGTGTTTTGACACATAGTCTCCCAGTTAAAAAGTGAACGTATCCCCTGGTTTATAAGTTTTCTCCAAGACATAAATTCCTTTCTCTTTTGGAGCATTTGGTAGGCCCAACTCTTTTTGCGAACATATCATACCATTCGATGGTACACCACGTAATTCTGTCGGTTTAATCTGCAACCCACTTGGCATCGTAGCACCGACCTTTGCAACCACTACATACTGATCTTTATCAATATTAGGTGCCCCACAGACTATTTGTAATGTTTCAGTCCCAACATCTACTTGACAAACACTAAGTTTATCTGCATTTTCATGTTGTTCTTTACTTAAGACATGACCTACTACAAATTTTGGCGAGAGATCAAAGTCTAATGAGTCTGTCACATTCTCTTTTGAAAATAAATCCTTAAGTTCATTTAGCAAATCTTCTGTCATAGTATTTTTTCCGTTTGTCAGCTTAGAGAAATGACTAGAAGCTTGAAAAATATTGTAACCTAATATTTCCCCTTCTGAATCCGTTATTCTTGTAATATCTCCTGTCTTTTCATGTGTAAGCTCATATCGATTACCCGTTTTTAGTGGTATGATGAGGATATCACCAATTCCATCTGGATTATAAAATACGTCCATTTAACAACTATCCTTCCCTATTGGTTCTCTGGTTTATTTTTTGCAAGAATAAATACCGGCTCTAATTGCTTGTCTTCATAAATAAACGGTAGAGACGTGATCGGTATTCGCCCTTCTGCGAAAAACTTCATATTCATTTGTGCCAAAACATCATAGCCTGTTTTGTTTTGAATATCGGCTATAATCATAACGTCTTGGTGAGGAACAGCCACAGCCATTTCTCCTGTAAAGTTTGCTTTCATCTCTTCTAAAAAAGCTTCATTTAATATTCTACTTGCATCATAGCCATCTTGTTTCGCGATAAAATAAAAGTCATTATCGGCTACCGTGTCTTTTTTATAATCACAGTCAAGAGATCGCAAATTAAATGTTGCTATCTCATTAATTCTATCTTCTGTCCATCCTTCACTATCAAGCAATTCCCTGTCAATTAGACGATAGGATTTACCTAAATCCAAGGCATAGTAGATACGAGTTTCTGCAGTATGTTCCTTGTAAATCAGCTCTTTATTAGCTTTTGTTTTACTAGGAAATGAGGTCGCTCTAATAACTGGAAAGATGTTTTTTTCCTTTCCAGCTAAATGGTGTTCCTCATTCATAATTTTTAGTGCCTCTGTGATATGTTCAACGAGTTCTTCGATTGCTTCTTCGCCACGCTGATTATATTTTGCCACAACACTAGGCAATGTAATGGTAATACCCTGTCGTGATTCTTTCCACTCTACTCGAAAAGTATCCTTATCCCGATTATAGGACGTGTGATATTGTGAGTTCGACAAGCGTTCTTGCAAGATCTGTTTTAGTTTCAAAGATGTCATTTTCATATTACATCCTCCTTTGCCCAAACTTCCTCTATCTTAGGACAGGGAAAGATTTAGTATATTGCTTACGAAAGTCCCTGTATAAATTCCACTATCTCTTCTTTTGTTTTACGATTCTTGTTGACAAACCTTCCTGTCTCTTTCCCATTAGAAAAAGCAAGGAAGCTAGGAATCCCAAAAACGTCATGTTCCTGGCAGATTTCAATAA
Source organism: Oceanobacillus manasiensis (assembly GCF_000724085.1). Lineage (GTDB taxonomy): Bacteria > Bacillota > Bacilli > Bacillales > Amphibacillaceae > Oceanobacillus_B > Oceanobacillus_B manasiensis. The sequence goes on along the minus strand of NZ_CCDL010000002.1, from coordinate 11,904 downwards.
AATTGTCCCGGTTTATTTTTATAAACGTATAGGCAGGAAATTCTTCCTCTATCTCTGGAAGAACCGGTTCAATTACTACACAGTCCGGACACCATCCAGCAGTAAAATACATGATAACATTCTCTTTATTTTTCCATTCATTAAATTGCTCTACTGTTTCAAGATTTTTCATTTATATCAACTCCCTTACATATCATATCTTTCTTTTGCTTTAGATTCAATTATCAAGGCTATGTATAATAGACAAATTTATAATTCTTACCTACTATGCCACATTCGATCGAAAATATAGTCTGATGCTGCTTATCATAGAAACGAATAAAATGAAGTTTCACTCTATTTAAAGAAAACGAGGACTAATTTCTTTGCAAGTGCTAACATTTTCGTTAGGATAAAGAAAAGTAAAGACATTTAAAAATTAGAGGAGGATTGTAATGGAACTAACCGTTTATTTAGCAGGGCAAATTCATGATGATTGGCGAAACAAATTGAAACAAAAAGCAGAGGACAAAAGCCTTCCACTTCAATTTGTCTATCCCCAAACAAATCATGAGAAATCAGATAATATTGGGGAAGATATTTTAGGTAAACAGCCAAGCAATTTATACAAAGACGATGCTGCTTCTAGTGTTAATAATTTGCGTACTGAAGTGCTAATGAACAAGTCAGATGTTGTTATTGCATTGTTTGGAGAGCAATATAAACAATGGAATACAGCAATGGATGCCAGTACCGCCCTTGCCCTGAACAAACCAACCATTATCGTCAGACCAGAATCTTTAATCCATCCATTAAAAGAATTAAGCAATAAAGCTAACGTGACAGTCGAGACGATTGACCAAGCTCTAGATGTACTTGCCTATATCTATGCCTAAAGTGAAACTTCATTTTTGAGCTTTAACTTCCAGTTTAATCAGGAAAAATAAAAAGCAGCGGAATTCCGCTGCTTTTATTATGAAGACCAATACTCCCATTGACCACGCAACAGTGTTAAGACATGCTCAAATATCTCCTGACGACTAACATGATCGTTTGTAAATATACCTATCGCACCTTCCTTTTTTCTAACACCTTCCCTACTGGCATAGGTGTCCATTAAGTCTCCAAGTTCCTTGCCAGCCTTTAACTGCTTAGCAAACTCAATTGGTAAAACGATGCGGGCTCCACTTGCCGTATATAATTTTTGATTCTTCGTAACTAGAGCTCCCCAGTTACATACAAATAGCTGACCATCTATTTCCATTACGCCACCTTCAAGGCCGATACCTATATCTGCCCCCTCGCTTAAAACACACTGACTTGCCCTATTTATTGCTCCCTTGCGAGTTTCTACATCAGACATTGGCTGTGGAGACACGTGTGATGGGACAGCTTGTGGTTCTATGTCATGTGACGTAAATACTTCCCTAACTGCTTTTACTTTTGTTGGGTTCGTTGATCCTACTACAATTTTCATATTATACTCCTTCAAAAAAAATAGCATCGTCAAAAAGCTCTGCATCGTTATCCGAGCAGAGCCTTTTATGTTTATAATTATGCCTTTTTAATCTGCTCTACTGTGTTAGCATCCGTTTGTTTAACAAGCTTTACAATCAATTCTTTTGCTGCTGCATAATCATCAACATGGATTATAGAAGCAGAAGTGTGAATATAACGAGAGCATATCCCAACGACAGCTGAAGGTACACCATTGTTAGACAAGTGGACACGTCCAGCATCTGTTCCTCCTTGGGAAATAAAATACTGATATGGTATTTTATTGGACTCTGCTGTATCAAGTACAAAGTCTTTCATACCCTGATGTGTGATCATTGAACGGTCAAAGATACGTAATAAAGCTCCTTGACCTAACTGTCCAAATTCTTCCTTATCACCAGACGCATCATTTGCCGGGGAAGCATCTAGTGCGTAAAAAATATCTGGGTTAATCATATTAGCAGCTACTTGAGCACCGCGAAGACCTACCTCTTCCTGAACAGTTGCACCTGAGAAAAGTTGGTTCGGCAGCTTCTCACCTTGGAGTTCTTTTAGTAATTCAATGGATAATCCACATCCGTAGCGATTATCCCAAGCTTTAGCAAGTATTTTCTTTTCATTAGCCATCTGTGTAAAAGGAGTCAATGGGACAATTTGCTGTCCAGGCTTAATACCTATTTTCTCTGCATCTTCCCTGTCATCCGCTCCAATGTCTATTAGCATGTTCTTTATTTCCATCGGTTTTTGACGTTGTGCATCTGTTAGATTATGTGGTGGAATAGATCCAATAACTCCCACTACTGGACCATTTTCGGTAATAACCTGAACTCGCTGTGCTAGAAGAACTTGACTCCACCAGCCACCAAGGGTTTGAAACCGGATCATACCGTTTTTGGTTATTTGTGTGACCATAAAGCCGACTTCATCCATGTGACCTGCGACCATTACTTTGGGGCCGTTCTCATCCCCATTTTTCACTCCAAACACACCACCAAGATTATCTTGTATAATTTCATCCGAATATTTTGTTAGCTCTTGCTTCATAAAAGACCTTACAGCATGTTCATTTCCTGGTGCACCCTGTAACTCAGTCAAGTTTCTAAAAAGTTCTAGTGTATCCTGTTTCATTTTACCCCACCTTTAGATATGTAATATAGCTAGTATAACGGAAAATGTCGGTCTCTTTCCACTATTCACTTTTATCTAGCACCTAAATGGTTAAAAGGATCACCCTTTGATTGCAAAACAGTAGAAATACCTCTTCGTTAAGAATTCACCTTATAGATTTATTGTTTTATATTTTCAAATGGATAAGGTATACTATTAATTGAAAATAATATACGAGATGAAGAAACAAAATTTGGCATGAGGTGATTAATAATGAGTGTAAGACGAGTAGTCTTTGCCGCTGGAATCGGTGCAGTTGTCGGCTATATGGCAAAACAACAATTTGATAACTATCAAAAGGTTACACCCGAAAAAGCACTAAAACATGCAAAAGAAACATTTAAAAAGCAAGGCCCTATAAGTGGATCCTGGATTTATATGAAACCAGAAGAAATTGAAAAAGACGGCTTGCTCTATAATGCGTACCGTGGTGGTGTAACCCGTACCATTGACGGAGAAAACAAACAATATGAGTTTCATGTTGACGTGGATACAGGCGCTGTTCTAGGAGCAACACAAACTGCATAGTAAAATAGCAAAACCAGACATGTAGAATAACTTGTCTGGTTTTTCTATTACTTCTCTAACTATTTTCCCTTTCCACACAATCAATCTTTTCACCATCTTCGTTAAACTTTATAGCTCTGTATAATGCATCATGGTAAAAGGTATACCATGATCTATCGGCATATCCTGTGGCCATCCACTTCTCCTTTTCATGAACGCTTGTGACAGGATAGTCGTCATAGGCAAGTGCCCAGAGCTTATTTTGATGAGCGTGTGTAGGCATTATATCTGCCATATGTAGAAAACTGTCTTTTCCATCTTGAAAATAAATAATAGCATGTCCGTCACTATGCCCACTCGTATGTATCATTCGTAGCCCTTCTACAATCTCAACTTCTTTAGAGAAGGTCTGAACTTGTTCTGTTATTGCCTCCCAGTTTTCCTTCCAATAGGTGTTAACAGAACGGATATTAGGGTTTTTCATTTCCTTCCATTCTGTTTCTGTTGTATAAATTACTGCATTTTTAAATACGGACGTAAAGGTGTCCCCTTCTTTTATTGTCAATCCGCAGGCATGGTCAAAATGTAAGTGTGTCATAAGAACCACATCAATATCTGAGACTGATAAATTACATTCTTCAAACGACTGTTCAATAAAAGATTCTTCAAGCACACCAAAGTTTCGTTTTTGCTTATCAGTAAATTTACCCGTTCCAATTCCACTATCAATTAAAATATTTTTCCCATCAAGTTGCAGTAGTATCGGATCTGTACGCAACTCTATTTGATTTTTTTGATTGACGGGGTATTTTTTACTCCATAAAGCTTTAGGCACGACACCAAACATCGCCCCACCATCCATATGTGTCACTCCGCCATGTAACCAAGTCAATGTCGCTCTGCCCACTTGTAGTTTTTCCATTACCCTTCCCCCTATCTTTATCGTAATAAGTTTACCAAATATCCCAGAAAACCTGCAAACGCTACCATTTTTATAAAAACAAAAAAAGAACCTACTAGGAGGTTCTTAATTGTCTGAGAAATAAGCACGACATCTGTAAATTGGTTGTCCTTTTGCAGAGAATTTCTCTTCGTATTCGGTCATAACATTTAAAGGATCCTCGATCTCATGAAGATCTAGTCTCACTTCATCTAATTTCATTCCAAATTGAGAAAAGCTAACAAGAGAATATTCAAAAAGACCTCGATTATCCGTTTTAAAGATAACTTCTCCGTCTGAAGCCAGAACTTCTTGATATTGTTCTAAAAAGCTACGGAATGTAAGCCTTCTTTTTTCATGTCGATTTTTTGGCCATGGATCTGAAAAATTCAGATAGATACAGGCTATTTCCCCATCTGCAAAAATTTCCCGGAAATCAGCTGCATTTTCGTTAAGCAATAAAATATTCTTGTGTTCAGCATCCAACACCTTTTGAGCTGCCGTAACAACAATACTTTTAGCAAGCTCTATACCGATAAAATTAATATCTGGATGTTGTTCAGCCATTCCAACTAAAAATTGGCCCTTTCCTGTTCCGATCTCTACGTGTACAGGGTTATTGTTCCCAAAAAGTTCTTTCCACTTACCCCTATGTTGCTGAGCTTGTGGTATTACTAAATGTTCATTTTCTTGTAGAAATGTATCTGCCCAAGGCTTGTTTCGTTGACGCATAGATAGCACCTTTCTTTATTTATAATGGGTATAGAAATAATAAAATTGCTGAAAATAAGTGAAGAGGTGATTCATGATGTCTTTAACAACCAACCATCAATTAGTACTACTATTGGACATTCTAGACGAACAATCGGGAGAATGTTGCGGAAATGTAGCAGAATACCAACAAATTAAAAGATTGGTTCAATCCATGTTAGCAGACAATCGTATTACAAATACAGAACTAACCCAATTATTACCTGATATATATAATTATGGTAACCAGGGAGAAAACTCTCCAAATGTCCCTGATCATATAACCGCGAACCAAGCAAATATTGAACATTGGGTTAATGCTATTCACCAATTTACAGCAAAATAGATGTTTCAATATAATTATTTAACTCATCGAGATTTCTAAGTCTTTCTGAAACTTTAGTTTGTTCATTTCGCTCGCTATGCCAGCAAACGTAATGCAATGCATCCATAAGTAAATACCAAAACATTCTCTCAACAAGCTCTCGATTCATTGATATGCCATATTGATGCAGCCAATTATCCCATTCTGACTGTGGTATATACCATTTTAATACCATCCCGTAATCAATTACAGGATCAGCAATTAGCGCATTGTCCCAATCAATTAAATAAAGGTGACCTTCATTCGTTAAAAGAATATTATTATGATTTAAGTCACCATGACAAACAACCTGTTGTTGGAATCTCGTAACAGGCAGCATTTGTTCTAGATAATGCATTGCAGTAGCAACAGATGCATACTTTTCTGCAATCCCTAATTGTTCCAGTCGTTCTGTTATATAAAGAAATCCCTCGTCCGAGGAAACGGGTTTTTTACCAATGCGCATTAACATATGCAATAATTCAGAGGAATCATGAATTTTACGAAGCAACTCAGCTACCTGGTAGCGCTGCATCTCAGCAGGTTTCAGTTCTCTTCCATCAAGCCATTCCTGGGCTGTAATAACGTCGCCGTTTTCCATTCGTTTTGTCCATATTAATTTAGGGACAATACCCTCTGCTGATAATACAGCTAAAAAAGGGGAAGAGTTTCGCTTAAGAAACAACCGCCTGTTTTCTTTTGTTGCTAGATATGCGTCGCCAGTTAGCCCACCAGCTGGAGTTACTTCCCAGCCTTTTCCTAGAACTTGCTTCAGCCAGTTCACCATATATTCCTCACATCTTTCAAAAAATAGCGTTCAACTACTTATTTTATAGGGATTGATTTAAAAATACAACTTTTTATTTCTATTTTTTATCATCATCTGCAAATCGAAACGTTATTGCCTCTTCTTCCCACTCAGGGCGCTTAACGGATGTTGTACGACAATGCATTAGTAAAGTGCTTGCAGCCTTAAGCTGACGGCTTTTCAGCGGAGAAGAAAGACTACGTTTTTCTTTAAACCATTCCTCGAATGTTCGTTTATCAATCATTCTTGTTTGGTACGGCTCATAATGATTTATGATTAAGTTTGTTCTTGATAGTACCGTTTTGTGTACGGGGAAATCAATATCCTTGGTACGAAGAATACTTCTTACGATTTGTTCCGTACGTTTCAATGCGATTAATGGGTTTAGAATTTTTCTACTATCTTCTTCTCCTTGTATCGTCCAAGTTCTTTCTTCTCCAGCAACAAAAGTCGCCCCATCTGTGGTTTCCGCTAAATATATTATCTCAATTCCCAATGGACCTACTAGCAGAATCTCTCCGTCCATTGGGGCTTTTTTAATCGAGAAAATGGGAAAGTAAAGAAGCAAATAAGAATCTGGGAACCGTTGCAGGAAAAATTTTAATAGAGGGTCTTCACTGTATTTTTTATTCATAATAGAACGCTCTGTAACAGTAGAAGTGGCCCACTTAAGTTGGAAGTCAAATAGTTCATCTAAAAAGTATTGCTTTAATTCTGCCTCAGTATCCGGAAGTATCTCTTGTGGCTTCTGATTCAGTTCTTCTGTGGTTACGGTATCTTTCTTCAGCAAAGACTTTAGTTTATTGAGCCGGGAGCTGCTTTCCTCTTGAATTTCTATACTTTCCTGCTCTTCATGTGGGTGAAGCCATCGATCATATAATTTATTCCAATTATCCTGTTTTAACCTAATATACTGACTGGGATATCGAAATGTGTCCCATTCATAGCGTGTAATATAATCATGCAATTTAATTAACTGAGCCAGTATCACCATCTCCCTTTAATTCAAAGCTGGCAACCGGATGGTATTTGGGTTGCTGTTGCGGAAAAATTTGATATAGTACTATTTTATCCACTGTCAAGATCTTTTCTTCATTTTTTATTTTTGCCAGGTTATTAACTTGCTCTTTTTTTGCTTCTCCTAACCAGTTTTTAGCAATCGTAATGTGAGGACGGTATGGTCTATTTTCATTGGCTATACCACATTCTTTGGAGATCTCCTCAACTCTTGTATAGAGGGTCTGAAGTTCATTTGTCTTTCGAGCCCCTGTCCATAACACACGCGGCTTTGACGGATTACCAAAATAGCCAACACCGCCCACTTCTATTGAGAAAGCCTCTAGGTTTTGGATTCGTTGTAGAGTATCTTTTAATTCTTGTACTTTATTATCGGGTAAATCACCATAGAACTTAAGGGTTATATGAAAATCTTCAGGGTATGGCCATTGCCTATACGTAAGTTCTTGTTTAAGACTCTCTTGAAGTTTTGCCAACTCTCCCTTTATGCTATTAGGCAAAGGAACAGCGATAAAATAATGATTTCCCATCTATACACCTCATCTAACGTTTAATGGACAAGCAATAGGCTTTTTCCTGTTCAGTAAGTGGTCGATACGAGCCAAGTTCAAGGGATTTATCTAATTCCAATTCCCCCATCTTTAAACGCTTCAAGTAAAGGACCTTTTGATCAATCGCCTCAAACATGCGCTTAACTTGATGGAATTTTCCTTCTGTTATCGTAACAATGATCTCTGATGTTTTGTCAGCATGGATTATTTCTAACTCTGCAGGCTTTGCCTGGTACCCATCTTTTAAAACTATACCTGCACGAAATTGCTCAACATGCTCATCAAGTACTTCCCCATCAATCGTAGCAGCATACTTTTTTTTAACATTCTTTTTTGGGGAAGTTAAATCATGTGCAAGCTGGCCATCATTAGTTAAGAGAAGCAATCCCTCCGTATCTTTGTCAAGACGCCCTACAGGAAAAGGCTGATATACTTTTGCTTCCTCATTTAGTAAATCAATAATTGTTTTATCACGTGCATCTTTTGTTGCAGAAAGATAGCCAGGCGGTTTATTCATCATGAGATAGATATATTTTTCGTAATTTACTTTTTTGTTATTCACTTCAAGATTGTCAGTATCTGGATTTAGATGAGTACTTCCATCTTTAACAGTTACGCCGTTTAATGTTACCTGTTTACTTTTCAACAGGCTTTTCACTTCCTTACGGCTACCGTATCCACTATTCGCAAGAAGTTTATCAACTCGCATCCTTGTCTCTCCTATCTACGGAAAATTCGATCCAAAACACGGACCCGGTTCCCCAGTACACGTTCAAGTAAAGTGGAATGGTAAGCAAACCACATATAAACAGTACCACCAGTTAACACACCTAACGCTAGCATTATGGTAGCCCCAGCTCTAGTTTCCTCATAAGGAATAAACGGACCTGCTATAAGCTTGGTCAGCCAGATTGTAATGGCCATAAATATCACAAAAATCAACACAAGCAATGTTCTCTTGAATGTTTGCTTAAATGAAAAATCAATAGATGTATTAATACGATATATATTAAGTGCAACAGCTATTATAGCAGCTAGGGCGGTACCGTAAATAGACCCTTTTGCACCAAACATATGAATAAGCTGGATATTAAATAGAACTTTTACTAACAAACCAACAAGCAAACTAATGACAGCATAATTCTGCTGATTTACACTTTGTAATATGGCAGAAGTTACACTGTACAATGCAAAAAACAGTGCAACTGGTGCATAAAGCCCTAATAAAGAGCCTGAGACATCTACCTGACCCATTGCACCAAACAATGAACCATATGCTTCGCCGGAAAGCAAAGACAGACCGATGACAGCAGGAATAACGATAACAATTACAATTTGCAGCGTTTGGTTAATCTGTCTAGTCAGTAGTTCCGTATTTTTTTGAGTGAAAGATTTGGTCATGGCAGGAATGATCGCAAGCGATAAACCGGTAGCCAGTGTTATCGGTATAATAACAAGCTTATGACCATAATTACTAATAACAGCAAAAGAGAATTCCCATATATCCTTTCTACCTGATGCAACCATTGCTCTTTCAAAAGTGAAGGAATCAACTAGTTGATATAAGGGGATAGCTAAACCAACTAGTACAAATGGCCCTGCATAACGAAACAACTCGGCTAACAGATCCTTTGTCGGTACATCGTACGTAAACTTCTGCTGTTCCATTTGCTTTGTGAAGTGTGACTTTCGCTTTCGCCAGTAAATATATAAAACTACACAGGACGCTAAAGCACCAATAAAGGCAGCGAATGTCGCAAAACCAACCGCCGTTGTAATGGAACCATTTAAAAAATTCAAAATCACAAAGGCTCCACCTAACAGAACTACAATACGAACAATTTGTTCGACCACCTGTGAAACAGCAGTTGGTCCCATCGAATTATTCCCTTGAAAGAAACCTCTGACAATACTCATCGCAGGTATGACAATTAACGCAACACTGACCATCCGAATAACGAAGGTCACATCTTGCACTGTAATACCCTCAGGCTCCTTGCTTGTAATCATTTGATTAGCAAGTAATTCCGCACTAAAAAACAGAGCTAGAAAAGAAAGCAGCCCTGTCACCGCCATCATAGTCATTCCTGTTTTGAACATCCTCATTCCTGTTTCATAATCGCCTACCGAATTATACTTGGAAACAAACTTTGAAACAGCTAGAGGGACGCCTATGGTTGAAATACTGATAAATATACTGTAGGGTATGTACGCAAATTGAAATAGCGCTCCCCCCCTCTCTCCGACCAAAGCATTAAATGGAATGACATAAAGCATGCCAAGTAGTTTTGATAAAAAGGAAGCACCTGTTAACAACATGGTGCCTCTGATAATATTCGACATTTTTTCACCTGCATCTAATTTCTATTCTACCTGTTATTTTATCATACATAGGTAGGTTTCTAATAACGATATTTTCTAGAGACCTGAATTCTAAAAATGTTTGTACACGAAAACACCTTACTATCGCACTTTGTTCATTGAGATCATCTTATGCGAGTGGTATGATACATAGGAAAGGAATGAAGAAATTGAAATATGATGTAATCGTAATTGGCGGAGGCCCATCAGGTTTAATGGCGGCCATTGCTGCAGCCGAAAAAGGTGCTAAAACCATGCTTATTGAAAAAGGTAAGAAATTAGGTAAGAAATTGGCGATTTCTGGCGGTGGACGTTGTAATGTGACGAATCGCTTACCAGAAGAGGAAGTTATAAAACATATTCCAGGTAACGGAAGGTTTTTATATAGTGCATTTTCTGTCTTTAATAACTATGATATTATTTCGTTTTTTGAAAAGCTAGGAGTAGAATTGAAAGAAGAAGATCACGGTCGGATGTTTCCTGTATCAAATTCTGCGAAAACAGTAGTAGATGCATTGATAAACAAACTTGAAGAACTAAAGGTAAACATAAAATTAGAAACCGAAGTGGAAGCTGTTCATTTCTCATTTGAGGAGCCTCATCAAGTTATTCTAAAAAACAAACATGCTTATTCTACAAGCTCTGTGGTAATTGCAGTCGGAGGTAAAGCTGTACCTCATACAGGAAGTACAGGAGATGGTTATGCCTGGGCGAAAAAAGCTGGTCATACTATAACAGAGCTTTATCCAACAGAAGTGGCCCTTACTTCTAAGGAAAAGTTTATCCAGAATAAAGCTTTACAAGGATTGTCACTTCGGGATATTTCGCTTTCTGTTCTTAACAAAAAGGGCAAGCCTATCATTACACACCAGATGGACATGCTTTTCACCCATTTTGGCGTTTCAGGGCCTGCCGTTCTTCGCTGTTCGCAATTTGTGGTAAAAGAACTAATGAAGGGCCGTGACCAAGTAGAAATGCACCTAGATGCAATACCCACAAAGAAAGAGCATGTCTTATTGGATGAAACATTAAAGGCAATAAAAGAACACCCGAAACGCTCGATAAAGACAATATTAAAAGGTTTAGTACCCGAACGCTTTCTAGATTATCTATTACAAATTAACGGAATTGCAGCTGAACAAAACGGGGCAAATATCCCTCATGAGGGTATCAGAAATATAATCTCTGACATGAAACAATTTACATTTAAGGTGAATGGATCCTTACCACTCGAAAAAGCGTTTGTTACAGGTGGCGGGGTGTCTATAAAGGAGATTGTTCCCAATACAATGCAGTCTAAGTTAATGGATGGGTTATTCTTTTGCGGGGAGATATTAGATATTCATGGATATACAGGTGGATATAATATTACTTCTGCATTAGTTACAGGACGGCTTGCTGGCAGCAATGCTGCAGACTAATATTCATTTGGTATTTGCTACCTTGTATGACTTATCGTATTACGTTTAAGCTAAGTATGTCTGATAACACATTTGGATTCTAGAAAGGATGGTTAGACATGCAGAAAAACGGAATGTGGTTACCTTTATTGGCTTCCGTCGGAGTAGGTGCTGCAACGTACTATACGATGACGAAAAATAATCAAAATTTCAGTCAAACCATTGAAAAAATGGTTCCATTGGTTACACAGATGAGTGGAGATAGCAAGGTACAAGAGGGAAATAATACCGAGCAACTCGGTCCTTACGGAATGAGTTAAAAATAGCGTGCCAAAAAGGCACGCTATTTTTTCATACTAAAAAAAGGGTTATGTACATAGTTGTACTTAACCCTTTTTAATTTGCCTGGCGGCGTCCTACTCTTGCAGGGGCAAAGCCCCAACTACCATCGGCGCTGGAGAACTTAACTTCTGTGTTCGGCATGAGAACAGGTGTGACCTCTCCGCTATTACTACCAGACCTACAGGTCCTTCATGAACCCTATTAGGTATACCTTATACCCT